>CAWCVJ010000004.1:0-5280 GCA_963799065.1 Terriglobia bacterium | reverse complement strand
AGAGCGCTCGGGCAACGTTGCGATCCCGTGTGAAAATCACCTCCGCGCCGAGCTCCCGCGCAAGCGACAGGTTTTTGTCGAGTTGACGTTGCGCTTCAGCCGAAAGGACGATTCCTGAATCGACACTCACGGCGATCCAAGGCGCGCCTAACGAGTAGGCGATCCGTCTCGCCCGACGCACAAGTCGAAGGGAGAAGGGGCTTGCCCCTACCGCGACCATCACGCGATCCCCCGAGGCTAATGATTTGCCGGATGCCTGGCCTTGGCGAATTCCGCGCAATTGTTGATCGACTCGTTCGGCGGTCAATCGCAGCGCAATTTCACGGAGCGCAGTAAGATGATCTTCCTTAAAGAAGTTCTTGGCTGCTGCGTCGGCCCGCGCGCCTAAATAGACTTTGCCGCTGGCGAGCCGCTCGCGAAGCCGGGCGGGTGAAATATCAATCAACTCCACCTCATCCGCTCGCTCCAAAACGGAATCAGGAACCGTCTCCTGAACGGTTGCCCCCGTCACTTGTCGTACCGCATCCGCCCGACTCTCCACGTGCTGAACGTTCAGGGTGGTGGAAACGTCGATTCCTTGATCGAGCAGTTCTAACACATCTTGGTAACGCTTAGGATGACGCGAGCCGGGTGCATTTGTATGCGCCAGTTCATCAACAAGGACCACCTGCGGACGTAGGAGCAAAATCGCATCGATGTCCATCTCCTCCAGAATAATGCCGCGGTGCTCCACCTTCTTTCGCGGTGCGATAAGCATCCCCGGCAAGAGCGCTTCGGTCTCTGAGCGGCCATGGGTTTCCACGTAACCGACCACCACGTCGATCCCTTCTGCGTCGCGAGCCCTTCCGTCCGAAAGCATCGCGTAGGTTTTTCCAACGCCGGGAGCCATGCCCAAAAACACCTTCAGCCGTCCGCGCTGACCCGCCCCCGATTCCCGGTTGATCGCGGCCAGCAAAGCGTCGGGATTGGGGCGATTATCCATGCAGTAACTATCTCACGACTGGGCTTGTGATGCGACTCACCGGAGCTGATCGACAGCAAGATTTAGCAATAGGACATTCACGCGTGCCTGACCCAAGAGACCCAGCTGCGGCGGCTCAATCGATTTATTTACCAGTGAAGTAAGTTGAGCCTTCTGCGCATCCGTGAAATTTCGAGCTGCGGCGATGCGACTAACCTGCAAGCGAGCCGCTTCCGGGCTGATGTGCGGATCGAGACCGCTACCGGAGGTGGTGAGCAAATCATCAGGAATCGGCCCATCCGGCTCCAGGTGATACGTCTCACGAATTTTATTTACTCGATCGTTGATCGCGGACTTCAGAGAATCGGTGGTTGGACCCAGATTGCTCGCCCCAGATGCCACCGTTCCGAAATCATCTGCTGAAGGGCGCGGCCAGAAGTACTTCGGACTTTCGAATTTTTGGGCCAGCAGATCCGATCCGACGAGCTTACCGTCGATCACGTGCTGGCTGCCTTCTGCCTGCGATCGAAAGGCCACTTCGGCGACCACCGTCAGAATGGTTGGGTAAATCAGGCCCGTGAGAAGTGCAAGAACGACAAACAGTTTGAGAGCAGGGAGAATATTTTTCATCGAGTAATTGGCTTATCCGTTAGCTAACGCAGTGGAGCAGTACGATGGCCACATCGATTATCTTAATGCCGATGAATGGAGCCACCAGGCCGCCGAATCCGTAGAGGATCAAGTTTTGTTGAAGTACCTGTGCGGCGGGCAAAGCGCGGTACGGTACACCTTTTAGCGCAAGTGGAATCAACAGTATGATGATGATCGCGTTAAAGATCACGGCACTCAAAATCGCGCTTTCGGGCGAATGGAGCTGCATAATATTGAGAGCACCGAGAGGCCCGGTCTTGTCGGTAGGCAACGCGTAGAGTGCAGCGAACATTGCCGGAATAATCGCGAAATATTTCGCAACGTCATTCGCAACACTGAACGTCGTTAAGGCCCCGCGTGTCATAAGCAGTTGCTTGCCGATCTCCACGATCTCAATCAGCTTGGTCGGATTGCTATCGAGATCGACCATGTTCCCGGCTTCGCGAGCAGCCTGGGTGCCTGTGTTCATCGCAACGCCCACGTCAGCTTGAGCGAGAGCCGGGGCATCGTTCGTCCCATCGCCGGTCATCGCGACGAGTCGACCCGCGGCTTGTTCATCGCGAATGCGCTGGAGTTTCATCTCTGGGGTTGCTTGCGCAAGGAAATCGTCCACCCCGGCTTCGGCGGCAATCGCTGCAGCCGTTTGCGGATTATCCCCGGTGATCATCACCGTGCGAATACCCATCGCGCGAAGTTGTGCGAATCGTTCTTTGATCCCACCTTTGACGACGTCTTTTAGGTGAATCACGCCCAGCGCCTCCTTACCTTCGGCAACCACCAAAGGGGTACCTCCCATACGCGAAACTTTTGAGACGGACTCTTCTACTTCTGGCGGATAGACGCCGCCCTGGCTTTCAATCCACGTCTGCACGCTAGCCGCAGCACCCTTGCGTATAGAAGTGGGTGCTTTGCCGCCTTGAGGTGCAAGATCAACACCGCTCATTCGAGTCTGAGCCGTAAACGGAACAAATGTGGCATTTTCTAACGCCATTTCCCGACCGCGCAAACCGAACTTTTCCTTCGCAAAAACAACGATAGATCGTCCCTCCGGAGTCTCATCGGCAAGTGACGAGAGCTGAGCCGCGGAAGCAAGGCGTTCCAGGCTCACGTTCGGCGCAGGAACAAAGTCCGAGGCCATGCGATTGCCGAGCGTTATGGTTCCGGTTTTATCAAGCAAAAGCACGTCGATATCGCCAGCCGCTTCCACCGCTCGACCGCTCGTTGCGAGGACATTCCGGCGAATCAGACGGTCCATCCCGCTAATGCCGATCGCACTGAGCAGACCGCCGATGGTCGTGGGAATGAGGCACACCAGAAGCGAAACAAGAACAGGTAATGACACGTTCACCACGTCCGGCTGCTTTGCCGCCGCTTCACTGTACCACGCAAAGAAGGGCAGCGTGAAGACCGCGAGGATGAAGATCGCAGTTAGCGCGATAAGCAAAATGCCTAGCGCAATTTCATTCGGCGTTTTTTGACGTTCCGCCCCTTCGACCAATGAAATCATGCGATCTAGAAAGGAGTTGCCCGATTCAGCCGTAATTCGGATCACGATTCGGTCTGAGATCACGCGTGTTCCGCCTGTCACCGCGCTTCTATCGCCGCCACTTTCGCGAACCACCGGGGCCGATTCCCCTGTAATCGCCGATTCATCGACGCTGGCAATTCCCTCAACTACTTCGCCGTCGCCGGGGATCACGTCGCCCGCCTCGCAAACCACGAGATCGTCCACTTTAAGGTCGGGCGCAACGACCGTGTCCTCCACGCCGTTTTTAAGTCGACGGGCAAATGTCTGGGAGCGAGTTGCACGCAGCGATGCCGCTTGCGCTTTGCCTCTGCCCTCGGCCATCGCTTCAGCGAAGTTCGCGAACAGAACCGTGAACCACAACCAAAGCGTGATTTGAATGGTGAACGGGGAGAATTTGCCGTGCGTAGCGTCGATGACAACAACGATTGTCGAAAGCAACGCTCCGAGCGCGGTTACAAACATCACCGGATTTTCCCACAGGAGGCGGGGGTCGAGTTTAACAAAGGAATCGATCAAGGCCTGGTTCATCAACTTGCTGTCGATCCAGGAAAAGGTCTTGGCTTTTGCGTTCATATTAATTTGAAGTAAAGGTGCGGCCTTGTTGTGCCAGGAAATGTTCAACAACCGGCCCTAGAGAAAGGACTGGGAAGAAGGTGAGGACGCCGACAATGAAGACGACGCCCAGAAGGAGGATGACGAAGAGCGGACCATCGGTCGGAAACGTTCCAGCAGAAGCAGCAGTACTCTTCTTAGCGGCAAGGCTTCCGGCAATGGCCAGCACTGGAATAATCACGGCAAAGCGCCCGATTAACATGGCGACGGCGCCCAGCCAAAGATAGAGCGGGGCGGCTGCGTTCAATCCACCAAAGGCGCTCCCGTTGTTATTCGACATCGATGCGAATGCGTAAAGAATTTCGCTCAGCCCGTGAGGTCCTGGATTTCCGAGAGCACCCGTGCCAGCAGTCGTTGAGCAAGCGATAGCCGTGCAAATCAGAACACACGCACTAGGTGAGATGACCGCGACCATCGACATTGTGACTTCGAACGCCTCAATCTTTTTTTCGAGATACTCCGGCGTTCGCCCGACCATTAATCCGGCGAGGAATACGGTAAGGAATGCAAAGAGCAGCATGGTGTAGAGACCCGTGCCGATTCCGCCGAAAATGCACTCGCCCAGAAGTAGATTAAACAGCGCGAGGCCGCCAGTGATCGGCGAGAAACTATCGTGCATGCAATTGCATGAGCCATTGGATGTAACCGTGGTCGCGCACGCCCAAAGCACGCTATTGGCCACGCCGAACCGCTGCTCCTTCCCCTCCATGAGATTCAGACTGCCCATCGCCGGGTTCGGATGATATTCCGACCACATCGCAATCGGAATTTCGCCCAGTAAAAGAAGCATCATTGCGGCGTAGATGCTCCAGCCTTGCCGCACGTTCCCGACAAGGACGCCATATGTGTAGACGATGGCGGCGGGCAGCAAGAGAATCGCCAGCATTTCTACGAAATTGCTGAGCGGCGTCGGATTTTCAAACGGATGGGCGCTATTCACACCGAAGAATCCCCCGCCATTTGTCCCCAACTGTTTAATCGCAATTTGCGAAGCAGCCGGCCCCAGCGGAATGATCTGGCTCGCGCCTTCCAAAGTGGTCGCCGTCGTGTAAGCGGAGAAGGTCTGAACAACGCCTTGCGAAACCAGGAACAACGCCATGATCGCGCTTAGCGGAAGAAAGACATAAACCGTGCTGCGCACCATATCGACCCAGAAATTGCCAATATGCGGAGTGGTCTTTCGGCTGATCCCGCGCGTGAGCGCCAACAACACGGCGATCCCCGTTGCCGCCGACATGAAATTCTGTACGCCCAGCCCGAACATCTGGGTTAAGTAGCTCATCGTGTTTTCACCAGAATAGGCCTGCCAATTCGTGTTCGTGACGAAACTAGCGGCCGTATTCACAGCCAAATCTATGGCGACATTCGCTTGATGCGCTGGATTCAGCGGCAACCAGGCTTGAAGCATTTGTAGCGCGATCAGGCCGATGAAGCCGAAAAAATTCAGCGATACCAGAGCCACGGCGTAATCCTTCCAACCCATCTCTTCCTGCGGATTCAACCCGCAAATCCGATAAATCCCCGTCTC
>CAWCVJ010000003.1:0-1276781 GCA_963799065.1 Terriglobia bacterium | reverse complement strand
AATGGCGAAAGAGAAATTTGAACGGAATAAGCCGCACGTGAATGTGGGGACGATCGGTCACATCGATCATGGCAAGACGACCTTGACGGCGGCCATCACCAAGGTGTTGTCCAAGCATAATCCGAAGATTCAGTTTCGGTCGTTCGACTCGATCGACAACGCGCCCGAAGAAAAGGCTCGCGGTATCACCATCGCGACGGCGCACGTCGAGTATGAGACGGCGAACCGGCATTATGCGCACGTCGATTGTCCCGGCCACGCCGATTACATCAAGAACATGATCACCGGCGCGGCCCAGATGGATGGCGGCATTCTGGTCGTCGCCGCGACCGATGGCCCGATGCCGCAGACCCGCGAACACGTGCTGCTGGCGCGCCAGGTCGGCGTGCCTTATCTGGTCGTCGCGCTGAACAAGTGCGACGCAGTCGATGATCCCGAATTGCTCGAACTGGTCGAGCTCGAAGTGCGCGAGCTGCTCAAGAGCTATCAGTTTCCCGGCGACGATGTGCCAGTGGTGAAGTTGTCCGCTCTCGGCGCATTGAATGGCGAAGAGAAGTGGGAGAAGCAAGTCGATGCGTTGATGGAAGCGGTCGACAAATATATCCCGCAGCCGGCGCGCGATTTGGACAAGCCGTTCCTGATGCCGATCGAAGATATTTTCTCGATCTCAGGCCGCGGCACCGTGGTCACGGGACGTATCGAACGCGGCAAGGTCAAGGTCGGCGAGGAAGTGGAAATTGTGGGCTTCCGCGACACGCGCAAGACTGTCGTCACCGGCGTTGAAATGTTCAAGAAGCAGTTGGATGAAGGCATGGCGGGCGACAACGCCGGATTACTGCTGCGCGGTATTGCAAAGGAAGACGTCGAGCGCGGCATGGTGCTGGCGAAGACGGGATCGATTACGCCGCACACCAAGTTCAAGGCGGAAGTCTACATCCTGAACAAAGAAGAAGGCGGGCGGCATACGCCATTCTTCAAGGGATATCGTCCGCAGTTTTACTTGCGCACGACGGACGTCACCGGAGTCGCCGAGTTGCCAGCCGGGACAGAAATGGTGATGCCGGGCGACAACGTGAGCTTAGTGATCGAACTGATCACGCCCGTCGCGATGGAAAAGGGCTTGCGCTTCGCCATCCGCGAAGGTGGACATACGGTAGGCGCGGGAACGATTGCGGAAATACTTAAGTAGCAATTGGTAATTTGGTAATCGGGCAATTTGGCAAGTTAAGGTCAAAAGACTCCCGATTTCAAATTACAAAATTGCAAAATCGCGGCAGTTGCCGCTCAGTTCTTTTCTTCCGGATTGCCGGAAGAGTGAAAGAGAAAAACGTGATAGGAAACGAAAAAATTCGGATTCGCCTGAAGGCTTACGACTACCGCATCCTGGATCAGTCCACGGGTGAGATTGTGGACACCGCGAAGCGCACGGGCGCGCAGATTGCCGGGCCGATTCCATTGCCCACAATGCGCAACAAGTATTGCGTGCTACGATCGCCGCACGTGGACAAGAAGTCGCGCGAGCAGTTTGAGATTCGCACTCACAAACGCTTGCTCGACATTCTGGATCCCACGCCGCAGACGGTCGACGCGCTGATGAAGCTCGATCTTCCGGCGGGCGTGGACGTTGAGATCAAAGCTTTCGGCAAGGATCATAAGTAAGGTTTCGCAGTCAGCTCCCGGATTCTTGGATTAACAAGAAAAACGGAGCAAGCCAGCCAATGGCAGTCGAGCCAAGCTGGGTGAGAGCGGAGAAAAGTAAACATGGCAAAGATAGCTGGAATCTTGGGAAAGAAAGTCGGCATGACGCAGCTCTTCGATTCGAAGGGTGATCGCCGCTCTGCGACCGTGCTGCAAGCGGGGCCCTGCGTGGTCACGCAGCAGAAGCGGCAGGCGCGCGACGGATATGTCGCGGCGCAGATCGGCTTCGTCGAATTCGTGAAAGAGTCGCGGCTGACTAAGCCTATGAAAGGCCACCTGGGCAAGAACGATCTGCCGCCGGTGAAATTCATCCGCGAAGTGCCGATCGAAATCGAAGTCGACGAAAAAGAAATGGCCACCGAAGGCGCGAACGCAGTGAAACCTGGTGATCGCGTGCTGGTCGACATTTTCGATGGCGAAAAGTTCGTCGACATCGTCGGCGTCAGCAAAGGCCGCGGGTTTGCCGGCGTCGTCCGGCGGCATCACTTTGCGGGCGGCCCCAAGAGTCACGGATCGATGTTTCAAATTACAGGTTCAATCGGATCGTCGGCGTTTCCGTCGCGCGTGTTCAAGGGGATGAGAATGTCGGGACACATGGGCGTGGATCGCGTCACCGTCCGCAACCTGCGAGTGTTGGGCGTTGAGAAGGACGACAATTTGCTGGTGGTCGAAGGCAGCGTGCCCGGCCCCAATGGCGGATACTTGGTCATCACCAAAGCCAAGAAGCCGCCCAGAGAGCGCCGTGGATTTGCAGGATCCGCCACGGTCGATCCGTTGAAGGCCGCCAAGCGCGCGCAAAAGGGCAAATAGTTATGGCAAGCATCGACATTCACGATCTCAGCGGAGCCAAAGTCGGCACGCTCGAACTGGCCGACGAAGTTTTCGGCGCGGTGAACGAAGACCTGCTGTGGGAAGCGGTGAAGCATTACCGCGCCGCACAACGGGCGGGCACGCACGCCACCAAGAACAAGAAGCTAGTTTCGGGCGCGGGCAAAAAGTTGTGGAAGCAAAAAGGCACCGGCCGGGCGCGCGTGGGCTCGATTCGGTCGCCTCTATGGCGGCATGGCGGCACGGTCCACGGGCCGCAACCGCGCTCTTACGACTATGCGTTTCCTCGCAAGAAGGCGCTGGGAGCTCTGAGATCGGCGCTGGCCTCGAAATTTGCCGAAGGCAAACTGATCGTCGTGAATACGCTTGACTTGAAAGAAATCAAGACCAAGGCGTTCCGCGAGTCGCTGAACAAATTAAAAGTCGAGACCACGGTTCTGATCGTGGAGAATCCTGCGGCGGCGAACCGCAACCTGGAGTTAAGCGCTCGCAACATCGAAGGCCTCGAATTGGTGGGAAGTCACGAAGTGCATCCTTATCATTTGCTGCGGCACGATCGCGCGATCTTCTCGCAGCCGGCCATTGAGAAGTTGCAGTTGTCGCTGAAGACGGCGCTGGCCAAGCGTTCGCACGCGGAGAAGCCGGGCGAAGGCGAAGCGGCGGAGACGAAGAAGAGCACGCGGCGCCGGGCGAAGCATGAAAAAGCGGCGGAGGTGGCGTAATGAATTCTGCTTATGAAATTTTGCGCAAGCCGGTGATCACGGAAAAGGGTTTGTCCATTAAAGAGAACCAGAACACTCTGGTGTTCCAGGTGGCGCCGAAGGCGACCAAGACCGAGATCAAGCAAGCCGTGCAGACGATTTTCAAAGTAAAAGTGCACTCGGTGCGGACGGCGAATTATCCGGGTAAAGAGCGGCGGCGCGGCAAGTTTGCCGGCTACCGTCCGGATTGGAAGAAGGCGTATGTGCGGCTGAAGTCTGGCGAGAAGATTCCGGAGTACGCACAGAATTTGTAATTCTTGGAAGTTTCAGCCGGTTACGAGTTTGATAAAAAAGAAAACGTGATTTATGGCCATTAAGACCTATCGACCGACAACTCAGACCCTGCGTTATCGCACCACGCAGGTCAATGACGACATCACCTCCACCACGCCGCATAAGCCGCTGGTGGAAACCAAGAAGCGCACCGGCGGACGCCGCAACTCGGGCCAGACGACCATGCGCTTTATTGGCGGCGGTCACAAGCGCCAGCTGCGCCTGATCGATTTCAAGCGCGACAAGATCGGCATTCCGGCGACCGTAGCGACGATTGAGTACGATCCCAACCGCTCGGCGCGCATCGCGCTGCTGCATTACGCGGATGGCGAGAAGCGTTACATCCTTCAGCCGGATGGATTGAAAGTGGGAGCGAAGATTATCAGCGGCCCGGAAGCCGACATTCTAGTGGGCAACGCGCTTCAGCTGAAGAACATTCCTCCGGGCACCACGATTCATAACGTGGAGTTGAAGCCGGGCAAGGGCGCGCAGATGGTGCGTTCTGCGGGCGGCGCGGCGCAACTGGTTGCGAAAGAAGGGGATTACGCGCTGGTCAAGCTGCCTTCGGGCGAGACTCGCAAAGTCGCGCAGGAGTGCATGGCGACCATCGGACAAGTCGGCAACACGGATCACGAAAACATTACCATCGGCAAGGCGGGACGTTCGCGCTGGCTGGGCAAGCGGCCGCACAATCGCGGCGTGTCCATGAATCCGGTGGACCATCCGCACGGTGGTGGTGAAGGCAAGACTTCCGGCGGACGACATCCGGTTACGCCCTGGGGTCAGCCGACGCGCGGTTACAAGACACGCAACAACAAGCGTACGGATGCGTTTATCGTCAGTCGTCGCGGCAAGAAGTGACGCCGTTTGCCAGGCGTCTGAGCCTGGCGGCGTCATCCCGAGCGGAGCGAGGAATCTCCGAGAACAAATTGAAACACTAGAGAAAACTTTATGGCACGTTCGACAAAAAAAGGGCCTTTCATCGACGGACATCTGCAAGTGCGGATCGACGGCATGAATGCGCGTAACGAGAAGAAAGTGCTGCGCACCTGGTCGCGGCGCTCGACCATTATTCCGGAGATGGTGGGTCATACCATCGCGGTGCATAACGGCAAGAAGTTTATCCCGGTCTATGTGACCGAGAACATGGTGGGCCACAAACTGGGCGAGTTCAGCTTCACGCGCCAGTTTAAGGGACACTCGATGAAGGCGGCGACGGAGACTGCGGCCAAGCCCGCGGCGGCTCCGCCGGCGAAGTAATAAGGAGAGACGATGGAATTTCGAGCTCAAGCCCGTTTCGTTCGCGTCTCGCCGCAAAAGGCGCGCCTGGTGCTGGATTTGATCAAGGGCCGCCGCGTCGAAGATGCGCTGAATACGCTGGCTTTCACCAACAAGCGCATTGCGGCGCGCATTGAGAAGCTGCTGCGTTCGGCGGTGGAGAATGCGAATTATCTCAGCGGGGAAAAGAATATCGACGTCGAGCTGGACAATCTGTATGTGAAGACGGCCATTGCCAATGACGGGCCGAGACTCAAGCGCATTCGTCCCGCTCCGATGGGCCGGGCGTTTCGCTATGTGCGGCGCATTTCGCACATCGATCTGACGCTGGCGGAGCGTGGTCCGAAGGATGGATCGCTGGCGACGGTAGTAGGCGAGGAGCCGGCTGCGAACGCGGGAACTCCGAAGAAGAAGTCGGCTCCCGCAAAGAAGAGTGTGGCGCGCAAGGCTCCGGCCAAGAAGGCTGTGGGCAAGAGCAAGAAGAAATTGGCGGCGAAGTAGGGCGTTTTCCAGAAATCGAAAACTGTTGCGAGTTTCGCGGTAACGAGTTTGCAGTAACGAAGCGCTAAAGGAAATTATGGGACAAAAAGTACATCCTTACGGATTCAGGCTGGGATACACCAAGCCGTGGAAGTCGCGCTGGTTCGTGGAGCGGGACTACGACAAGCTGTTGCTCGAAGACATCAAGCTGAAAGCCGAGTTGAAAGACAAGCTAAAGTCGGCGGGCGTCAGCGCGGTGGAGATCGAGCGTCCCGGCAACAAGCTGCGCGTCATTATTAAGACGGCGCGGCCCGGCATCATCATTGGCCGCAAGGGCGCGGAAATCGACAAGCTCAAAGCCGAAGTGCAGAAGCGCACCGGCCGCGAAGTCTACATCGACATCCAGGAAGTGCATAAGCCGGAGTTGGACGCGCAACTGGTTTCCGAATCGATTGCGCTGCAACTGGAAAAGCGCGTCAGCTTCCGCCGCGCCATGCGCAAGTCCGTGGACTCGGCGCTGCGCTTTGGTTGCAAAGGGATTAAAGTCCGCGTCAGCGGACGTCTGAACGGCAACGAAATCGCCCGCTCCGAATGGTACTTGCAAGGGCGGTTGCCGCTGCATACGCTGCGCGCTGATATCGATTACGGATTCACCGAGGCTCGCACCACGTACGGCGTTATCGGAGTGAAGTGCTGGGTTTATAAAGGCGAAATTTTGCCGACCAAGAAGCGCGATACGCAGCAAGTCGGGGCGTTTTAATCAGCCTCGAAACAGAATTGGCTTAGTCAGGAAAAACGCTTATGTTGATGCCCAAGAAAGTAAAGTACCGCAAGCAGCAGCGCGGACGCATGACCGGAAAAGCGTGGCGCGGCAGCGAGCTGGCCTTCGGGCAGTTCGGGCTCAAGGTTCTCGAGCCGGGCTGGATTACGAATCGCCAGATCGAAGCCAGCCGTGTCGCCATGACCCGTTTCGTCAAGCGCGGCGGCAAGATTTGGATTCGCCTGTTTCCCGATAAGCCGGTCACCAAGAAGCCCGCCGAAACCCGTATGGGTAAAGGTAAGGGCGCGCCGGATCATTGGGTCGCGGTGGTTCGTCCCGGAAAGATTTTGTTTGAAATGGAAGGCGTGTCCGTGACCGATGCAGCGGAGGCGATGCGTTTGGCGTCGCACAAGCTGCCGCTGCGGACGCGGTTTGTGAAGCGCGAGTCGGCGATTCACTAGAGTAGGGCTTACGAGTTACCGAATAAAGAACTGAGACACATTTATGGACGCTGACAAGGCTCGAAACTTAACCGAAGACGAATTGCGGCAACAGGAGCGCGATTTGAGCGACCAGTTGTTTAAGCTCAAGTTCCAGCTCAATATGGGCCAGACCGAAAGCTTGAAGAAGATGCGCGGGCTGCGCAAGGATATTGCCCGCGTGAAGACCATCGCTCGCGAGCGGGAACTGGCCGCGGCGGCAGGAGAGAAGCGCTAATGGCGGAGACTGTGGCAACACCGGTGGCGGCGCGCGTGCCGCATCACAAAGAAGTGGTGGGCGAAGTGGTTTCGAATCGCATGAAGAAGACCATCGTGGTCGAAGTGGTGCGCAAGAAAGCGCATGCGTTCTATGGCCGCGTGGTCTCGAAGGGCAAAAAGTTTTATGCCCACGACGAGAACAACGAAGCGCACATTGGCGATGTCGTGCGGCTCGAAGAAACGCGGCCGCTGTCGAAATTGAAGCGCTGGAAGCTGAAGGAAATTGTGCGCAAGACGGCGCTGGTGCCGGAAGTGAATACCGAAGTCCGGATCTAGCTTTCGGATTTAGCCTTCGGATTAACGCGCGGAGATTACTGGGAGACCGATTATGGCTGTGATGATGCGAACCTGGCTGGAGGTGGCGGATAACTCCGGCGCCCGCAAGCTGCAAGTGATTCTGCCGCTGGGCGGCTCAACCGGACTGCGCGCCGGATTGGGCGACGTGGTCACGGCCAGCGTGAAAGAAGCTTCGCCCGATGGCCAGGTGAAAAAGGGCACGGTGGTGAAGGCGGTGATTGTCCGCACTCACAAAGAATATGGACGGCGCGATGGCACCTACATCCGCTTCGATCAGAATGCAGCGGTACTGATTAACGATGCGGGCGAGCCGGTGGGAACACGCGTGTTCGGTCCGGTGGCGCGTGAGTTGCGCGATAAAAAGTTTTTGAAGATTGTTTCGCTGGCGCCCGAAGTTCTGTAAAAGCTGGGCCGCCGGGTTTCACAAGCTGTCGAGTTTTAGAGGACGAATATGAAACTGGTTATCCGAAAACATAAACGAGTTGACCTTCGCCACAACGATGTGGTCAAGGTGATGAACGGGCGCGACAAAGGTAAAGAAGGCCGCGTACTGCGCGTGTTTCCCGACGACGCCAAGATTCTGGTCGAGCACGTCATGATGGTCAAGAAGCATGTGCGACCGAATCCGCAGCGCAACATCAAGGGCGGCATTGCCGAGCAGGAAAGCCGCATCGCGATCTCGAACGTGAATTTGGTCTGCGGAACCTGCGGTCCGGTGCGTGTCGGGCATGAGATTCGCGGCGAAAAGAAAGTGCGAGTCTGCCGCAAGTGCGGCACCACGCTGGAGAAATAGCTTTTTAGTAATGGCTCACGAACCGGTAACCACTCCGAAACCGTGAGCGAAGGGAAAACGGAATTATGGCAAAAGAAACCAAAGACGCAAGCGAAAAAGCGAAGCCGGCGGCAACGAGCGGCGAAGCTGGCGCGCCAGCAGCGGCGGCGAAAGAGCCGCGGCGCGAACGCGAGAAGAAGGCCAGCGGATCGGCGTGGCAAGGCGTGGCCCAGGCGCAGCACAGCGCGAAGCAAACGCCGCGCTTGAAGGAGCGCTTCCATAAAGAAATCGCGCCCGCACTGATGAAGGAATTGAATCTGCAAAATCCCATGGCGGTTCCCCATCTGCACAAGATTGTGGTGAACATGGGCGTGGGCGACGCGACCCAGAACGCGAAGATCATGGATCCCGCGGTCAACGAGCTTGGCCAGATTACCGGTCAGAAGCCGGTGACCACGCGGGCGAAGAAATCCATTGCGGCTTTCAAAGTCCGCGAAGGCATGGCGATTGGAGCCATGGTCACGCTGCGCGGCGATCGCATGTACGAATTTTTCGACCGGCTGATTGGCGTGGTGCTGCCCCGCGTGCGCGATTTCAAGGGAGTGTCGAGCAAAAGCTTCGATGGGCGCGGCAATTACACGATTGGCTTGCGCGATCAGCTGATCTTTCCGGAAATTTCGTACGAGAAGGTGGACAAGCTGAAAGGCATGAACGTCACCATCGTGACCACGGCGCGCAACGACGATCAAGCACGGAGTTTGCTCAAGCACATGGGCGTGCCGTTCCGGGCGTAACGAATTTACGACATCGAGATCGAAACTTTTTAGGAGCTACATGGCAACCACAGCAAAACGAGTGAAGGACGCGAAGAAGCCGAAGTTTTCCTCGCGCAAGCACAATCGCTGCAAAGTTTGCGGACGTCCGCGGGCCTACCTGCGGAAGTTCGGCCTGTGCCGCTTGTGCTTCCGCAGCATGGCCCTGCGCGGAGATATTCCGGGCGTGGCCAAGTCTTCCTGGTAAGTTCAGGCGGATTTCGAGCAGCAAGAGACGTGAGTTCGTAAAGTCGTAAGTTTTGCAACATGCGTCGCCGCAGGTTCTTGGCCCAGCAAGACCAGGGCAAAGCAAACGGGCGATGAAGGAGAAGCAAGAATGAATTTGACCGATCCGGTCGCAGACATGCTGACGCGCATTCGCAATGCGATCAGCGCGCGTCACCAAAAAGTCGATATTCCGGCCTCGAAGTTGAAGGCGGAGATTGCCCGCATCTTGAAAGAAGAAGGCTACATTGCCAACTTCAAGCCCACGGAAGAAGACGGGCACAAGCTGCTGCGCGTCTATTTGAAGTATGGCAACAACAACGAGGCGGCGATCTCGAACATCGATCGCGTCTCGCGTCCGGGCTGCCGCGTTTATGTCCGGCGCACCGACATTCCGCGCGTGCTGGGCGGCATGGGCATCAACATCCTGACCACTCCGAAGGGCGTGATGACGGGACGGCAGGCGCGCAAGCAAGGCTTGGGCGGCGAAGTGCTTTGCCAGATTTGGTAGTGCGCGAAGCGAGTTGAAGGTTGCGAGTTTTTTGTTGCGGCTTGCGAGTTTCGCAGCAACGGATTACGAGTGTCAGGAATACGAGTTTCATAAAGACTACGAGTCAAAACGCTATGTCAAGAATTGGAAAAAAACCGATCCCGGTGCCCAAGGGCGTCACCGTGAAGATCGAAGGCAACACCGTGCTGGTGCAGGGGCCCAAAGGCAAGCTGGATACGGCTTTGCCGGCTGGCATCCGCGTCGAACAAAAGGACGGGCAACTGCTGGCTTTGCGCGACAACGATTCGCAAGCGGCATTTCACGGCCTGGCGCGCGCGCTAGTCAACAACGCGGTCGAGGGCGTGACCAAGGGCTGGACCCGCGAACTGGACATTGTTGGCATCGGGTATCGCGCCGAAATGAAGGGCAAGAACATGGTTGTGTTCACGCTCGGCTATTCGCATCCGATCGAGTATCCGCTGCCCACGGGAGTCGAGTCGACGGTGGATGCCAAGCAGACCCGCATCACGCTGACTGGCATCGATCGCCAGCGCGTAGGCCAGGTGGCGGCGGAAATGCGCAGCCTGCGTCCGCCCGACCCCTATAAGAATAAGGGTGTGCGCTACGTTGGCGAAAAATTGAAGAAGAAGGTGGGCAAGACCGGAGCCAAATGATGCCGCTTCGCGAGGCGTTTCAGCCTCGCGGGCATCATCCTGAGCGAAGCGAAGGATCTCCAAATCGAGGAACAACATTATGCTTTCACGATCCAGTAAGAACCAGAGCCGGTTGCATGTGCATGACCGGATTCGCAAGAAGATTTTGGGTACGCCCGAGCGTCCACGTTTGAATGTGTACCGTTCGATCAACCACATTTATGCGCAGGTGATCGACGACCTCAGCGGCACCACGCTGGTCTCGGCGCACACGTCGGAGGGCGGCGAAAAGGGCAAGAAGAAAACCGGCGGCAACGTGGCTGCGGCCAAAGATCTGGGCAAGCGGATTGCCGACAAAGCGAAGTCCAAGGGTATCGAAAAAGTTGTGTTCGACCGCGGTGGCTACATCTATCACGGCCGGGTGAAGGCCTTGGCGGATGCGGCGCGCGAAGCGGGATTGCAGTTCTAGAAGAATTTGGTAATTTTGTAATTTCGTAATTAGGAAGCTGCGAGACGCTTTCAAATTGCCAAATTACCCGATTACAAAATTAGAAATGGATTTTGATGCCAACATTGATTAAGAAGCTTGATGCGAATTCGTTTCAGTTGAAGGATCAGGTGGTTTCGATCAACCGCGTGACCAAGGTCGTCAAGGGCGGCAAGAATATGTCCTTTGCGGCATTGGTGGTGATTGGCGATCCCAGCGCCGGAGTGGTCGGCTACGGCTCCGGCAAGGCGAAGGAAGTGCCGCAGGCCATTCGCAAAGGGATTGAATCCGCCAAGAAGAATCTGCTGCGAGTAAATTTGACGCAGACGTCGATTCCGCATTTGTCCCTGGGCAAGTTCGGTTCGGGCAAAGTGCTGCTGAAGCCGGCGCCTGAAGGAACGGGCGTGATCGCGGGCGGCGCGGTGCGAGCGGTGATGAACTCGGTCGGCATTCAGAATGTCTTGACCAAGTCGATCGGCACGACCAATCCGCATAACGTGATTAAAGCGACATTCGACGCCTTGAAGAAGTTGAAGAATCGCGAAGATGTAGCCTTGCTTCGTGGTAAGAGCGTGCAGGAGCTGTAAGAAATTTCGCTTTCGAGTTTCAGAGTAAGCGTTTTGGGAGTTCAAACATGGCAGCGTTGAAGACGAAAAGACAGACGGGCAGTGGCGCGAAGCTTCACCTGAAACAGATAGGGTCAGGTATTTGCGCTCCGGTGAAACAGAAATTGGTCATTAAAGGGCTGGGCTTTACCCGGCTAAATCAAGTGATTGAGCGTCCGGATAATGCCGCCATTCGCGGCATGGTGGCGAAGGTGCCGCACTTGGTTGTCGTCGTTAAAGCTGAGTAACCACGCGCGGCGTTTGTCCGCGAAAGAATTTGGTTTCGAGAAAACATCATGAATCTGTCTAACGTACGAGCACCGAAGAAGGCGGCGGAAAACAAAAAGCGCGTCGGCCGCGGCATGGGATCCGGCATGGGCAAGACGTCGGCCCGCGGACACAAGGGTCAGCGCTCGCGCAGCGGCTCGCGCATGATGCGCGGTTTTGAAGGCGGCCAGATGCCGCTGCATCGCCGCATGCCGAAGCGCGGCTTCACCAACATTTTCCGGGTGGAATATAACATCGTGAACCTGGAAAAGCTGGCCGCCATTGGCGAGACCAACATCACGCCTGACGTTCTGCGCTCGCATGGATTGATCAACACCAAACATCCGGTAAAGATTTTGGGCAACGGCGAGATTAGCGTCGCGTTGACCGTGTATGCGCACAAGTTTTCGAAGACGGCGCAGGAAAAAATCACCAAAGCGGGCGGTAAGTTCGAGGTTCTGTAGTCATGATCGAAAAACTTTCCAACATCTTTCGCATTCCCGACCTGCGCAAGCGCATTCTTTTCACCTTGGGCCTGCTGGCGGTTTACCGTCTGGGCGGACACATCCCGACCCCGGGCGTGAATGCGGACAAGCTGCAACAGTTTTTCGAGCAGAGCCGCGGCAGTTTCCTCGGCCTGGTGGACATGTTCTCTGGCGGTCAGTTGCGGCGCTTGACGATTTTTGCTTTGGGCATCATGCCGTATATTACGGCGTCCATTATTCTGCAATTGCTGACCGTAGTTTATGAGCCGCTGGCCAAGCTGCAAAAAGAAGGCGAACTCGGCCGCAAGAAAATCACCCAGTGGACGCGCTACATTACCGTCATCCTGAGCGCCGTGCAGTCCTTGGGAATCGCCTTGAGCCTGCAAAAAGGCGGCGATTTCGTCATTCATCCGGGCGTCGGCTTCATTCTGATGACTATGCTGACCCTCACCACGGGCAGCGCGTTCATCATGTGGCTGGGCGAACAGATTACCGAACGCGGCATCGGCAACGGCATGTCGCTGCTAATCTTCGCGGGAATCGTGGTCGGCCTGCCGCGCGGCGTATTCGATCTTTACGACAAAGTCCGCACCGATGCCTGGGGCGGATTTACTCTGCCTGCGATTGTGATGCTGCTTGCGGTCATGATTCTGGTGGTTGCGTTCATCGTCTACGTGGAACGCAGCGAGCGCCGCATTCCGGTGCAGTACGCCAAGCGCGTGGTCGGACGAAAAGTGATGGGCGGTCAGTCGACGCATCTTCCCTTGCGCGTCAATGCAGGCGGAGTGATGCCGGTGATTTTTGCTTCGTCGATTTTGACCCTTCCCCAGATGCTGGGCCAGCCGCTGAAGGACAATCGTTATTTCAGCGGTATGTTCCACGCGTTGGCTTGGGGCGAGCCTTTGTATACCCTGCTTTACGCCGTCGGCATCATCTTTTTCGCTTACTTCTA
Source organism: Terriglobia bacterium (assembly GCA_963799065.1). Taxonomy (GTDB): domain Bacteria; phylum Acidobacteriota; class Terriglobia; order Terriglobales; family Acidobacteriaceae; genus JAJPHW01. The sequence continues at coordinate 1,263,900 of CAWCVJ010000003.1, read as the reverse complement.
CGTTTCGATCGTGTTCAATCCCAGCGAAGTCGCGGACAACATGCGCAAGTATGGCGGCTTCATTCCCGGCATTCGTCCCGGCAAGCGCACGGCGGACACAATCAACGAGATCCTCACCCGCATCACGCTGGTGGGCGCGCTTTATCTGATTATCATTTCGTTCATTCCCGAGTGGATGATTGCGGGCATCCATCTTAACCACTTGCCCGGAGCGCTCGGCACGTTCTTTGAACGCCTGCCGACATGGATGACGAATGGTTTGGGCGTCACGTTTTATTTTGGCGGAACTTCGCTGCTGATCGTCGTCGGCGTGGCCATGGATACGGTCACGCAGATTGAAGCGCAGCTGATCATGCGGCACTACGACGGCTTCACGCCGCGCAGTGGACGCATTCGCGGACGGCGTAGTTGGTAGCAGGTTATTCGGATTGGGTTGCAGGAATCTTGAGGCGCGGTGACTCGCTGTGATGAAGGCGGAGACAAGTTGGGACCAAATCGATGGCACAAGTAGCCGCGCGAAATGTTGGGCCTATTGTCTTGCTGGGACCGCCGGGCGCGGGTAAAGGGACGCAGGCGAAGCGCATCGTCCAGCATTTTGGCGTGCCCCAGATTTCGACCGGCGACATTTTGCGGGATAATGTGCAGCGGCACAGCCCTCTGGGGATTCAGGCCAAAGCCGTGATGGAACGCGGCGACCTGGTGTCCGACAAGTTGGTGTGCGACATGGTCGCTTTGCGACTGCGGGCGAACGACGTGGCCAACGGCTTCATCTTAGATGGGTTTCCGCGTACCGCAAATCAGGCGGAGTGGCTGGATAAGTTTTTGGCGGAAGAGTTCTTTGACAACTCGCAGCGCAGCATCATCGAGCCCCGGGCTGCACTGCCCAGTTCGTGGTCGCCAATTGTCGTGCGTATGGAAGTGGATTATAATCATTTAACGTCTCGGCTGACTGGCCGCCGGACGTGCGTCCTCTGTGGTCATATTTACAATATCCACTCCCAGCCGCCCAAGGTCGAAGGCATCTGCGACATTGACGGTTCCAAGCTGATTATCCGGGACGACGATCGCGAAGAGATTATCAAGGAGCGTTTGGCGGCGTATGAGCGTCAAACCAAGCCGGTCGCCGAGTATTATCAGCGCACGGGTCGTTTACGGTCGGTCAACGGAGACCGCAATGTGGACGAAGTAACGCAAGACATTTTCAAAGAGATTGAGAGCCATGCCGCCAGCTTTGCGGATGGACGGTAAGCGACGGAGTGAATGGCAATAGTTTGTAGATCGGCGTCGGAAATCGAGAAGATGAAGCGCAGCGGTCACGTGGTTCGAGAGGTACTCGACCACTTGCGCGACCTGGTGGCTCCGGGTATGACGACTATGGATTTGGAGCGGGCCGCCGATAAGAAGATTCAGGAGTTGGCGGCGAAGCCGGCGTTCAAGGGTTATTACGATTATCCTTGCGTGCTCTGCACCTCGATCAATGAGGAGATTGTGCACGGCATTCCGTCGGAAAAGCGGCGGCTGAAGGCGGGCGACATCGTGTCCATCGACTGCGGGGTGGTGATGGACGGCTACTACGGCGATTCCGCGATTACCGTTGCGGTGGGCGGCGAGACGACTCCCGAGCTAAAGAAGCTGCTCGAAGTGACGGAAGCGTCGTTGTACAAAGGGATCGAAAAGGCGACCATCGGGAACTCAGTCGGCGATGTGGGATCGGCGGTGCAGCAGCATGTGGAAGCCGCCGGATTTAGCGTAGTGCGCGAGTTTGTAGGGCACGGCATTGGAACCAATTTGCATGAAGACCCGCAGGTTCCGAATTTTGGTTCGCCGGGTCACGGCGCGAAGTTGCGCGAGGGCATGGTTCTGGCGATCGAGCCGATGGTGAATTTCGGCAAGCCGGGCGCGCGGGTTTTGGAAGATAAGTGGACGGCGGTCACCGAAGATGGCAGCTTCAGCGCTCATTTTGAGCACTGCGTTGCGGTCACCAAGAACGGGCCCGTCATCCTGACACAGTGAGCATTTGCAGAGAAGATTTTCAAGGAGTGCATGAGTAAAGAAGACGCGATTGAAGTGATGGCAGTGGTTCTGGAACCGCTGCCCAATGCCATGTTCAAGGTCGAACTGGAGAGCAAGCATCAGGTGCTGGCTCACGTTTCCGGCAAGATGCGCAAGAATTTTATCCGCATTCTGCCGGGAGACAAAGTGGCGGTCGAGCTTTCTCCGTACGACTTGAATCGCGGGCGGATTGTATATCGATATAAATGATCGCGTGTTACGCGATCATCCTGAACGAAGTGAAGGATCCCCGAACGCGGGGATGGGAAGGCAGTCATCATGAAGGTACGAGCATCGGTTAAGAAAATTTGCGATAAGTGCAAGGTCATCCACCGCAAGGGTGTGGTGCGGGTGATTTGTGAAACCGCCAAGCACAAGCAGCGGCAGGGCTAGGCAACACTTTTAAGGAGAATTATGGCACGTATTGCAGGCGTCGATCTTCCGCGAAACAAGCATGTGAACATCGCGCTGACTTACATTTACGGCATTGGGAATCCGCGCGCGGCCCGCATTCTCGCGAAAGCGAGTGTCGAGCCAGCCAAGAAGGTTCAGGATCTCGGCGAGGATGAAGTCAATCGTATCCGCCAGGTCATTGAAGCGGAAGGTTCCGTGGAAGGCGATTTGCGCAAAGATGTTTCGATGAACATCAAGCGGCTCATCGAAATCGGCTCCTATCGCGGATACCGCCATCGCCGCAACCTGCCGGTTCGCGGCCAGCGTACGCACACCAATGCGCGCACCCGTAAGGGACCGCGCAAGGGCACCGTCGCACAAAAGAAGAAAGCGACCGCGAAGTAGCGGATAAGGATCACTATGGCGAAACCAGCAGCAGCGGGCGGCGCAGCCGCCGATAAAAAAGGCAAGAAAAAGACGTTCAAGAAGAAAGAGCGCAAGCACGTCTCGCATGGCGTGGCTCACATTCAGGCAACGTTCAACAACACGATTGTGACCATCACGGACCAGGCCGGCAACGTGCTGTCGTGGAAGAGTTCCGGCTCGCTGGGCTTCCGCGGATCGCGCAAAGGCACTCCGTTCGCGGCGCAGCAGGCTGGCTCGAACGCCGCCAATATGGCGCGCGATCACGGCGTCCGCAGCGTGGAGGTTCGCGTCAGCGGCCCCGGTTCAGGACGCGAGTCCGCCATTCGCGCTCTGGCTGCGGCGGGCATCGAAGTCCGCAACATCAAAGACTCGACGCCGATTCCGCATAACGGCTGCCGTCCGCCGAAGCGCCGCAGAGTCTGATTTTTAACGATTTTCGTCCGGGAAGAAGGGTTGAAGCCATACCTGTAAACCGGTCATCTAACAAGGAGAGATAATTTGGCCCGATATACCGATCCCGTCTGCCGTCTGTGCCGCCGCGAGGGCATGAAGCTGTTCCTCAAGGGCACCAAGTGTTTCAGCGAGAAGTGCCCCATCGAGAAGCGCAACTTTGCGCCCGGTCAGCATGGCAAAGACCGCAAGGCAAAGATTGTCGGCTATGGTCTGCAACTGCGCGAGAAGCAGAAGACCAAGCGCATGTACTTCACCCAGGAAGGCCAGTTCCGGAATTATTTCGAGAAGGCCGCGAGCTCGCAGGGCGTCACCGGCGAAATCCTGCTGCAACAACTGGAGCGCCGCCTGGATAACGTCGTCTACCGCCTTGGTTTCGGCGTGAGCCGGCGTCAGGCGCGGCAACTGGTGCGTCACGGCCACATTTCGGTCAACGGACACAAGGTGAATATTCCTTCGTATCCGGTGAGCGTAGGTGAGGAAATCGCCATCCGCGAAAACAGCAAGAAGCTGCCGATTCTGGAAGCAGCCAAAGATCTTGCCAGCCACGGCCACGCGCCCAACTGGCTGGAAATCGATCGCGAGAATTTCAAGGGCCGCGTACTGGCTCTGCCGCGACGCGAAGACATCAACCTGCCGATCAACGAACAGCTGATCGTCGAGTTGTACAGCAAGTAATGGCGTTTTGCGGGCGTTTGAGCCCGCAGCCATTATCCTGAGCGAAGCGAAGGATCTCTATTCGCAAGCTCGTACTTTTGGTTCACTACATTCGAGCCAGATCAGCCTGTACTGGCGCTTGACCTGAACTTTGAACCGGTTCAGGGAGCCGGCACTGAGCCAAACGGCCGAAGGAGAGAAACACATGCTTTGGAAGGGCTTTCAAAAACCGAAACGTTTAGCAGTCGACACTCAAACCTTAACCGACAAGTACGGCATCTTCTGGGCGCAGCCGTTTGAACGCGGCTTCGGCACCACCATCGGCAATGCGTTGCGACGCGTCATGCTGTCCTCGATCGAGGGCGCGGCGGTCACAGCCATCAAGATGGAAGGCGTGCTGCACGAGTTCCAGTCGATCACCGGAGTGGTGGAAGACGCGACCGACATCATCCTGAACTTGAAGCAGATTCCGTTCAAGCTCAGCGGCGATGGTCCGAAGGCGATCTATCTACGCGCCGATCAGCCGGGCATTGTCACTGCCGGAATGATTGAGGCCGATGGCGACGTCGAGGTGCTCGACAAGGACGTTTACATTGCGACCATCAGCGAAGGCGGCAAGCTTGACCTGGAAATGCGCCTGAAGCGCGGCCGCGGTTACGTTTCCGCGGACAAAAACTTCGACGAGGATCTCGGCATCGGATTCATTCCAATCGACTCGGTTCACTCCCCGGTGCGCAAGTGCAATTACACGGTTGAAGCGGCGCGTCTCGGTCAGATCACCGACTACGACAAACTGACCATCGAAGTCTGGACCAACGGCTCGATCACGCCCGCCGATTCCATCGGACTGGCGGCGAAGCTGGTGAAGGATCACATGAATATCTTCATCAACTTCGAGGAAGACATCGAGACCTCGGGTTCGGGCGACGACCGCAAGCCGGAGATCAAGAACGAGAATCTCAACCGCTCTGTCGAAGAACTGGAGCTGTCGGTTCGCAGCTACAACTGCCTGAAGAACGCGAACATTCAGAGCATCGGCGAGCTCGTGCAGAAGACTGAATCCGAAATGCTGAAGACCAAGAATTTCGGACGCAAGTCGCTGAACGAGATCAAAGAAATTCTGGGCACGATGGGGTTGAGCCTGGGCATGAAGATCGACGAGCACGGCAATGCCGTTCCCGGACCGACTTCCAACCAGATTCTGCCCGCGTCGGCGTACGGCGACAACGATTACTAAGACGTCGGGCCTCGAATGGAAATTCGAGGCCCGAAGTTGTTTTTAAAGATTTGAAATTCGTATCGGGACACGGCTTCAGCCGTGCCGATTAGAACGAGAAATAAACCGGGCTTTAGCCCCTGAGGAAGGCTCCATGCGCCACAAAGTAGCAGGCTGGAAACTAGGACGAAACACTTCGCACCGCCGCTCCTTGCTGCGGAATCTCGTGACCTCGACCCTCCTGGAAGAACGGATCGAGACCACGGTGCCCAAGGCAAAAGCCGCCAAGCCGATTGTCGAAAAGATGATCACGCTGGGCAAGCGCGGCGACCTCGCGGCTCGCCGTCAGGCAATTGCCTACCTCATGACGGACACTGCCGTGGACAAGCTGTTCGCGACCATCGGCCCGCGCTTCGGCGACCGTAAGGGCGGCTACACGCGCATCATCCGCTCGAAGAATCGCAAGGGCGACGGCGCGGAAACCGCGTTCCTCGAACTGCTGGGTAGCGAAAAGATTCTCGACGAGAAGCGCGAAAAGCGGGCCGAGATTCGCGCCAAGCGAGCCGAGGAAACCCGCAAAGCCATGGAACACGCCGACGCACAGAATCCTCCCGAGCATCCCGAGCCCGGAGCGGAAGGCGAAAGCAAAGCCAAGTAGCTCTTCCCCGCTGGCATATATTCAAAGCACCCCCGATCAAAGGGGTGCTTTTCTTTTGCTTCTAATCGCCCGATCGCCCGCCCGTACATGTCCTCCTGCAGGTAACCAGCGTAATCTGGCGTTTCTCATTACTCTCGCTAGACTAGCTCTAGGGCCATGGGTTTCACTCGCACACAACTCGCGATCGCGGTCGGAGCGGGCGCTCTGATTGTCTTCTCGTTTTTCGGCTACCTGATGTGGCTGAACAATCAGGGGCCAGTGCTATCGCGATCCGCGGAACATGACACGCTGACCGGGATCCCGCTGCAAATCTCGCTGAATCCTCTGCGCGACCGCACGTCCGAGCATGTGGCTTCGACTTACCTGAAAGCCATGCGCGACGGGCATTGCAAAGAGCAGCTCGCCGACTGGGAGAAGGACTATCACAAAAAATATGCCGACTTCATTTGCGACGCCGAGGCGCAGCATCCTTTAATCGGCTGGAAGCTGGTCGATTGGGAGGATGCACCGCCGCTGCGCATCCTGCACTACAACGGCACCCGCCGCAACCCGCAAGATGGCACCACCTATAAAGAGGTGTTCTCGGTAACGCTGACCAGCCAGGACGGCGAATGGGTGGTCACGAAGTACGACGCGATGTACTGATCCTGCTACCTAAGGCTCACAAGAATCACGGGGCGCCACGCGCTCTCGCGATTGGTACAGACTGATCTCGCTTCCTCAGCGCAATACACAGCATCAACTGCGCCACCAGCGCGGCCGTACTGTCCAAAATGACGTCTCGTATCGTTCCGGTCCGCGAAGGGATGAAGGTCTGGTGATACTCGTCCATGCTGGCGACGAAGGCGGTCATGAGCCACGCAACCCAGGCCCAGCGCAGGCTCCAGCGCACCAGCGTGCCAGGCGACAGCGTTTCACGCCACGAACGGAACAAGAAAAAGCTTAGGCCGAAGTATCCCACGAAGTGACCGCTCTTGCGGATGTAGAAATGCCAGACGACGAAGCGTTCGGGAGTCACTCCGGTCAGAAAATGAAAGATGGGATATAAAATGCGGCTGGTATGAGCGGCCGAGAGTGCGTCGGTGGATTCAATCGCAATCAGCACCATCCAAATAAGCGAAGGAAGCCATGCTTTGAAGAGCCTTTTGCTTTGCGGTGTCAACGCGCGAGCCAGCCGGAAGAAATTCTTAGCATGTAAGCGCTATTCCACCGCATAATTCGGCGCCTCGCGCGTAATCATGACATCATGCACATGGCTCTCGCGCAGGCCGGCGCCGCTGATGCGCACGAAACGGGTTTTCTGTAGCAGTTCAGGAATGGTGGCGCAGCCGCAGTAACCCATGCCAGACTTCAATCCGCCCACCATCTGGTGGACGATCATGGCGACCGATCCGCGATAGGGCACGCGGCCCTCGATGCCTTCCGGAACCAATTTCGCCAAGCGGTTCGAGTCTTCTCCATTGCTGGCTGGCACCGCTGCCGAGGCTTCGCCTTCGACATTCTGGAAGTAGCGCTCGCTCGATCCCGTGCCCGCCGACATCGCTCCCAGCGAACCCATACCGCGGTAGGATTTGAAGGTTCGTCCTTGATACAGAATCAACTCGCCGGGACTCTCATCGGTTCCGGCGAACATCGAACCCATCATGACACCGGCAGCACCGGCGGCCAGCGCTTTGGTGATGTCGCCGGAAAACTTAATGCCGCCGTCCGCAACGATCGGCACACCTGCGTCTTTCGTGGCACGGTACGCTTCCGCAATCGCGGTAATCTGCGGCACACCCGCGCCGGTGACGACGCGCGTAGTGCAGATCGAACCGGGACCGATGCCGACTTTGATTGCGTCCGCGCCAGCTTTGGCCAAAGCGCACGCGCCGTCGAACGTAGCCACATTGCCAGCAATCAAATCCACTTCGGGCAGCTTCGACTTGATGAGCTTGATCGCTTCCAGCACGCGGCTCGAATGTCCGTGAGCACTGTCGATGGCCAGCAGGTCAGCCTTGTTCTTGACCATCTCCTGAGCTCGCTCGAGGAAGTCTCCCGACGCGCCGATGGCCGCTGCCACGCGGAGCCGACCTTGCGGGTCCTTGGCTGCGTTGGGATATTTGAGTTTTTTCTGGATGTCTTTGACCGTGATCAATCCCTTGAGCATGTAATGGTCATCGACCACGAGCAGCTTCTCGACGCGATGCTCATGAAGAATGTTTTCAGCGTCTTCGAGCGTTGTGCCCACGGGAACCGTGATCAGGTTTTCCTTGGTCATCACTTTCTGGATCGGAATGTCGAAGCGAGTCTCGAAACGCAGATCGCGATTGGTCAGAATGCCGACCAGCTTGCCGTGCTTGGTGATGGGTACGCCAGAAATTTTGTACTTGCGCATCACTTCGAGCGCATCGGACACCTTATCGTCAGGCGACATGGTGACGGGATCGACGATCATGCCACTCTCCGAACGCTTCACTTTGTCGACTTCGTTGGCCTGCTGCTCGATGGTGAGATTGCGGTGCAGCACGCCGAGTCCGCCCTGTTGCGCTAGCGCGATGGCCATGTGCGACTCCGTAACCGTGTCCATGGCGGCACTAACGATGGGAATGTTCAGCCGAATATTGCGCGTAAATTGCGTCTGCGTATTGGCCTGCGCCGGGATCACGTCGGAATAAGCAGGCAGAAGAAGTACATCGTCAAAGGTAAGAGCTTCCGGGACAGGAAAGTGGATCATAACGGGTGAACTTCTATTTTATGGGTGCGCGCGGATCGAGGCAAATAGGCGCGGACGCCAATCGTGATACCATTCGATGCGGTCCCTGGGAGAAAAATCCTTTCTTCTGTATTGGACGCGGATGCTGAACCGGGAAGTGAGGAGACTCGATGAGTTCTAAAGTGCAACGCGTTACGGTGCCCAACATCGCGGGTATGGAGGCGGCGATCACGTCCTACGTGGCCCAGGGTTTCATAGTGGTGAACAAAACCGCCCAATCCGCCACGATGCAGAAGAAAAAAGAGTTCAAGATTCTATGGGCGGTTATAGGTTTTATTCTTTGCGTGCTACCGCTGCTGGTGTATCTGATTGTTTATGCGACTCAGGCGGACGTTGAGGTTGTGGAAATTGTCGCCGAGTCGGCAAACTAGCACGCCAGGGTTCGGCGGCGACGAACGGCTCAGGGCGGCGGGACTACTGAGCCTTGGCGTAACCTACCTAAGTTACGCCTATGTAGTGGCTGAGGGACGCGGGCTGCCTTTCCCAACTTGTCCATTCCTGCTGCTGACCGGCCATCCGTGTCCGTTGTGTGGAATTACGCGGTCTTTTGGTGCCGCGCTGCACGGTCGCTGGGCTGTTGCACAACGCTTTCATCCATTGGGAATTTTCGCGCTATTTGGAGTCTGCGTTTTTCTTTTGCACACTGCAGCGCAATTCGTTCCCTCCTACCGGAGAGTTCTTGCCGCAATCGAGGCGCCGCCCCACGTTTCGACATAGTTGGAGTCCTGCCGACCTGCGCAGATAGAGCCTGCCTTTACTAATCCCACGGCAACGTTCAGAATGAAAGGTTGACTGGTGCTGCCGGAAATCTTCTGGATGGCACGGTTTGCTGTGTCACATTACGAGAGAAAGAAAAGAGAACAGGAGCAATCATCATGGCCGTATCTGGAGAACTTATTCGCTTGATCAATTACGTGGACGACATCAACACCACGCTGCGGCGTATCAACGCATCGACCTCAGACATGGACGGCGAAGAGCGTCACCGGCTGGCGGAGAGCCTGCGCGCGGCGTCCACCAACATGCAGGAAGTTGTGGTCAAGCTGGAAAAGGGAGCGTAGCTTGGCTCCGGTTCAGAGTGAGGTGCAGAACGGGGCTGTTACCGTGAAGGCTGGCGTCCAGACCATCGCCGTGATTGGCGCAGGAACCATGGGTCGCGGCATTGCGCATGTGGCGGCGCTAGGCGGGTATCGCACGATCCTTGAAGACTTGCTGCCGAATGCGCTGCGCCGGGCTGAGACCGAGATTCGCGGCAACCTAGACAAGGCGGTCGAACTTGGCAAAGTCGCACCGAGCGACGCGTCGGCTGCGCTGGCCCGAATCGAATACGCGGGATCGGTGGAAGAGGCGGCGCGCGAGGCAGACCTCGTCATCGAAGCGGTTCCAGAGGAGATGGAATCGAAGATCGAGATCTTCACCCTGCTCGACAAGATTTGCCGGCCGGGGACGATTCTCGCGTCCAATACTTCGTCGCTAAGCGTGACCGAGATTGCCAGCGTGACCTATCGGGCACGAAAGTGTCTAGGCATGCACTTTTTCAATCCTGTTCACAAGATGAAGCTGCTGGAAGTCGTCCGCGCCCTTGAGACCGACGACGAAACGCTGGCCGCAGTCGTCGAGGTCGGCAAGCGCATGGGCAAAGAAGTCGTCGTGATCAAAGAATCACCGGGATTCATCACCAGCCGCATCAACGCCATGATCGGCAACGAGGCGTTTCTGATGTTGCAGGAAGGCATCGCGTCGGCGGCGGAGATCGACAAGGCTTTGAAGCTGGGCCTCAATCATCCCATGGGGCCGTTTGAGATGGTCGATCTGGTCGGCCTCGACACTCGCCTGAGCATTCTCGAATATCTGCACAAATCGTTGGGAGAAAAGTATCGTCCCGCGCCACTGCTGGTGCAGTATGTCAAGGCCGGGCGGTTGGGACGGAAGGCCGGGCGCGGCGTGTTTGAGTATCCCGAGGAGAAGCCTAAGGCGTAGCAGCCCAGCATGGAACCATCGCTCGATCCGCCGCGTATCAGAACTCAGTTCGACGGCGGGACTAGAACCCTCGCTGAGTTAGGCCCGTGCTGTCTCCCCGGCAGCACGGTATTTTGTCTGGTCTCCCTCCCGTAGTCATTCTAAACGTAGCCGCACTTCAGGCGGAATGAAGTATCTGGCGTGTGGCCACGAACTGCTCTCGCGAGATCCTTGCCCAACTGAGAAACGCCGGGTCTTCGCGATGACTGTAAGCAAAAACACTTTGCTTCCGGACTCAACGTTGTGCAATCTAAGGACTCACACAAATGCACTCCGACCCCAAACCCGCGGCGTGGAAGATCCTGCTGGCGTTCGGCATTATTTATTTTGTCTGGGGATCGACGTTCTTTGCCATTCGCGTGGGTGTCGCTGAAGTGCCGCCGTTCTTGTTGGCGGCTATGCGCTTCTTCATTGCAGGACTGGTGCTCTTCCTCTGGATGCTGGCTAAGAAGACTCCCCTACCCAGCCGGCACGAGTGGGCCGGCATTACGCTGCTTGGCGCACTTATTTTCCTGGTGGACTACGGCTGCCTCTTCTGGGCGGAGAAGCGTATTCCTTCGGGCATTGCGGCGGTCATTCTCGCCTGCATCCCCGTCTTCATGACCTTGCTGGAAATTATCCTCCTCAAAACCCAGCGCCTCACGCTTCGCCTGGCGGTCGCTCTCGCCATCGGAGTCGTCGGCGTGGCCGTGCTGATGAACCGGTCTTTATCGCTCGGCGAAGCACCCGTGAATCGGGCCGGGGCCATCGCATTGGTGTTCGCGGCATTCAGCTGGTCGATCGCGGCGATTCTGGCGCGACGGCTGACCCTGCCTGCGTCCAAGCCGATGAGCTCTGCCACGCAAATGCTGGTAGGAGGGATTCTTCTGTTCGCGTGGGCCGCGGCCACCGGAGAGTTTTCAGGATTTCACTTTGCCGCAGTGTCCACGCGCGCCTGGATTGCCCTGGCTTATCTCATCGTCTTCGGCTCGATCATGGGTTTCACAGCATACGTATGGCTGCTGCACCACGAATCGCCGACGAAAGTTGGAACTTACGCATACGTCAATCCAGTGGTCGCGGTGGGCCTCGGATATTTCGCTGGCGGAGAGGCCATCGGAGCGCGTACGCTGCTGGGTACGGCTCTGATCCTAGTCAGTGTGGTGCTGATTACGACGACGCCCAAGGTGGCGGCGGAAAATCCCGAGAAAACGGGGATGGTCGCGGCAGGAAAGGATTAGTTAACCATCGACCGGGGCGGCGATTCAATTCTTAGGCTTCATCGACCTCACTAATTGGTTGAGCATGAATTGCGGAGCGATGCGGCTCATCGCCTTCAGAACGTTGCTGAGCCCGGGGCGGATTTCGAGTTTACCCGCTTCAATTCCGGCGATCGCTTTCCGGGTGAGAATTTTAACATCCATTCCCTTCTGCCCCTTCATTTCCTCCGCGAATTCACCGCGCAGCAGCGGAGTCTCTACCGCGGGCGGCGCCAGTTCGACCACGGTCACGCTGCTACCCTCAAGCTGCACGCGCAGAGACTGCGTAAACGAATGCAATGCGGCCTTGGTCGCGGAGTAAACCGGCGACGCAGGGAAAGGGATGAACGCGAGTCCTGAAGAGACATTGACAACCAGCGCTTCCTGGCGGGTTTTAAGCTCCGGCAGGAATTGTTGGATCATGCGCACGGGCCCGCTCAGGTTGATCTCGATTTCGCGCGTGACATCGTTAAGATCGCGCGGGAGATTAAGGTTTAAGTTCCGCATGACCCCGGCGTTGTTGATCAATGTGTCGAGCGCCGGGAAACGGGCGACTATGGTTTCATGCAACGCCGCTATCGCTGCAGGATCGCTAACGTCGCTCTTGACGATGTGGAGAGCGGGCAGCACTTCCTGTGCGGCATTGAGCCTTTCCTGATCTCGGCCAGTAACGATGACCGTGTTCTCGCGTTGAAGAAGCTGCCGAGCCAACTCAATACCGATGCCACTCGTTCCCCCAGTTATCAGGATCGTTTTCTTATTCAATTTCATTTTTAGGCTCCTTAAGTTTTGTCTTCGCCTTTCCGAGTATAGGAGCGACACTCTCCATTGGGAATAAGGCACCGCAGAGTGCCGTACTTACTAAAAGGAGAGTATGATCAGTGTCAGGTTATCCCGATCTAGAGGAAGATCATATTTTGAAGGCGAAAGACAAAGTTGCCTGCGCCGAGATGGATGATGTGGATCCTCGCATCGAAATCCTGGTGAACGAATTGATTGGCCGCGTGGCCGACAAGTGGACGATGCTGGTCCTTGAGGTCCTCGCCGAAAAGGGAGAGCTGCGCTTCACGCGGCTCAGCGAACTCGTCGCCGGCATAAGCCAGAAGATGCTTACACAGACCTTACGCCTCATGGAACGAGACGGATTGGTGATTCGAACGGTCCATCCCGTGGTTCCGCCAAAGGTCGAGTACAAACTCACCCAACTCGGTTTGAGCCTGGGGGCGGCCTTTTGCGGAGTTTGGATGTGGGCCGAGGCGAATCTGGCCCAGGTGGAGAAGGCTCGTGTGGAGTTCGATTCGAAATCGCGCGCAGTGCCTCCGTCGCCCGCAGAGCTTACGGTAAATCATCGATAGTGTGAAGTACGCTGATTGGCCGAACAACTAAGTAGTTCGTCGCCGGCATCCGTCGCAGTAAGGTTACTGACCGCAACTCCCTGCCGAATCGCGGGTTTAGTGATATAGACAGCTTAGGTCGATTTGCCCGCCTCTTCCCGAAACGGCCGGAAAGTGGGCAAAAGGAAGCAGCATATGACGATTCATAAGGGTTTCGCGGTCGCGGTACTTTTCGTATGGTTGGGTAGCTTGGGTCTCATGGCGGCGCAGGACGCTCCAGGCGGCCCGTCGCCGGATGCAGGAGCGCCTCCGATGGCGTCTGGCCCGGGGCCGGAAGACCAGCAGGGCGCGCCTAACGGCCAGATGGCTTCGCCTTCGCAGGACACCCCGCAAGAAGTGCCTCCGTCGCAAGATGCGCCGAGCCGCGTGATTCGTCTGCAATATCAATCGGGATCGGTCTCCATTCAGCCGCATGGCGTGGATGATTGGGTCGCCGGTACGCTGAACCGTCCGCTCACGACTGCCGACAATGTTTGGGCTGACAAAGACTCGCGCGCCGAGTTGAGCCTGGGCAGCGCAGTCATGCGCATCGATTCCGAAACCAGCCTGACGCTGGCGAACATCGGCGACAATGCCGTGCAGGTGCAGCTTCATCAGGGCGCGCTGAGCGTTCACGTTCGTAAGCTCTTCAACGGTGAGACTTATGAAGTCGATTCGCCGAATCAGGCCTTCACGATCTCCGAGGCGGGTGATTATCGCTTCGATGTCGATCCCAATGGCGACGCTACCGTCGTAACTATTTGGCGAGGTCGTGGCCAGTCGACTGGCCAGGGTCCTGCGGTAGATCTCGCGGCCGGCCAGCAGGCTCGTTTTACCAATGGGAATTCGATGCAGCATGAGACTCATCCTGCGCCCGCGCCGGATGGTTTCGATCAATGGTGCATGTCGCGCGATCATCGCCAGGACAACTCCCAGTCTGCACGCTATGTCGGCCAGGGAACGGTTGGCTACGAAGATCTCGACGAGTATGGCACCTGGAAAGATGTTCCGGATTACGGGCCGGTGTGGACACCGACGGTGGTCGCCCCCGGCTGGGCTCCTTACTCCGACGGCCAGTGGATTTACGTCGCGCCTTGGGGATGGACGTGGCAGGATTATGCTCCTTGGGGCTTCGCTCCCTTTCACTATGGTCGGTGGGCTTACTTCGGCGGCGTTTGGGGATGGGCGCCAGGACCTTACTATGCGCGACCTTATTATGCTCCCGCGCTCGTGGGATGGTTCGGCGGCCCGCGTTGGGGAGTGGGCGTCGGATTTGGCTTTGGTTTCGGCTTCGGGTTTGGCGGCGGATTTGGCTGGTGCCCGCTGGGATGGCGTGAACCGTTCTATCCCTGGTATGGCGCGAGCCGCGGCTACTTCCGCAACGTGAACATTACTAACACGCGGATCACGAACATCAATCATGTCACCAACAATTTCTATAACAACCACGTCGGAGGTTATAACGCGGCTCACATGGCGAATATTAATCATCCCGGCGCGTTCAATGCGATGTCGCGTGACGCGATGATGCATTCGCAGTCGGTGGCCAAGAGCGGAGTGCATGTTCCAGCCAGTGCGGCTCGCAATGCGCCTGCGTTGTCGCACGTGAACTCAGCGGCGCAACCGTCGCGCAGTGCGATGCTGGGCTCTCGCACCACGACTGCACCTCGTTCGGCAGCGGCTTCGCGGCCCACCGTGAGCCACATGACGCCGCCAGCAAGTTTGGCGAATGCTCATCCGAACTCGAGCGGCGCGAATCGCGCGAGCGGAAATATTTCGCGTCCTGCTGGGAATGCTGGTAACTTCGGCGCGAATCGCGCTGGAAATCAATCTGCGGCGCGTCCTAGCGGATCGATGGCTTCGCCCGGTGGACACTATGTGCCGCGTCCCCCATCTAACTACAACGTCGGTAACCGCAGTGGGTCTGGAACAAGCTCGATGGCTCGTGAGAACGCATCGCGACCGGAAAGCAACATAAGCAGTTCGCGAAACGAAGGCGGTTCACGACCGGGAGCGTCGCAAATGGCTTCGAACCGGTCCGTTCCGCGGCCTCCGGCGGGATTCAATTCCGGCAACAGCCATTACGATGGAGCGAGTCAAGGCTCACGCTACGGCGGGAATGGCGGCTACGGATCGCGCTCCAACGGAAGTTATAGCTCTCGCGCTTACGGTGGCTACGGCGGAGGCAACTACGGTCGCGGCAGTTATGGCGGATCGCCCTATGGCGGGCGCTCGGGCGGCTACGGCAACTACGGCAGTCACGGTGGGTATGGCAACTATGGCGGCTCGCACGGCGGCTACCCTGGCGGACATAGTTCTGGCGGCGGATCTCCCCACAGCTCGGGTGGCGCCGGTGGACACGCCGGCGGCGGTGGTGGCGGTCACTCGGGGGGCGGCAGTCACGGCGGCGGTGGCCATCGCTAGAGGCTAGCGAACTTCCAAAGGGTCCTCCTTCTTCGCCGCGAACCTTTAGGTTCGCGGCGAATTTCTTTGTGCCGGAATAGGTCGGATCGCAAAATTGACATCCTCCCCCACGCCTCCTACCCTTGACTAGCACTCATGAAAATTTTGGTCATTGGAAGTGGCGGGCGGGAGCACGCGCTGGTGTGGAAGCTGCGGCAATCGCCGCGCGTTTCGGAAATCATCTGCGCTCCGGGCAATGGCGGCGTCGCGCAGGACGCGACCTGCATGCCCGTCGATGTGAATAGCGTCGACGCTATTGTCGCTTTGGCCAATCAGGTGAATCCCGATCTTACGGTTGTCGGCCCGGAGATTCCGCTGCAACTGGGCATTGTCGACGAGTTCCAGCGCCGTAGTTGGCGCATCTTCGGCCCGACGCAGGCGGCTTCGCGACTGGAGTGGAGCAAGAGCTTCGCCAAGGAATTCATGCAGCGCCATCGCATTCCGACGGCACACTATGCGGTCTGCGATTCGGTGGAAGAGTTGGAGCCGGCCCTGACGCACTTCTCGACCCCCATCGTCGTCAAAGCGGACGGACTCGCCGCAGGCAAAGGCGTCGTCATCTGCGCCACCAAAGAAGAAGCGCTGGCCTCAGCCACGGAGATGCTCGGCGGCAAACTCGTAGGACAAGCCGGAGCACGGGTCGTGCTCGAAGAACATTTGCAAGGGGACGAGTTGTCATTTTTAGTCATGAGCGACGGCGAACGCGTCGCTCCGCTGGCGGCCGCTCGCGATCACAAACGCGTATTCGACGCCGACGAGGGACCGAATACCGGCGGCATGGGCGCGTACTCAACATCCACGATGGTGGATGAGCAGATGACGGCATGGCTGCTGCATCACGTGGCGCAGCCGGTGGTCGCTGGGATGAAGGCCGAAGGCGCAGAGTTCAAAGGCATTCTCTATTGCGGCTTAATGATGACGGCGCGCGGCCCCATGGTGCTCGAATTCAATGGCCGTTTTGGCGATCCTGAAACGCAACCCATCCTCATGCGCATGGAGAGCGATCTGCTCGAAGCCATCGAAGCGGCGGTCGATGGCCGGCTAAGCGAGGCTGAGTTCAAATGGTCCAGTGCTGCGGCGGTCTGTGTGGTGATGGCGTCGGGCGGTTATCCGGGACTGTATCCCATCGGCAAAGAAATTACCGGCATCGAGCAGGCGGAGCAGCTATCCGGAGTAAAAGTCTTCCACGCGGGAACGCGTTTCGCTGAGGGAAAATTATGGACCGCTGGGGGTCGCGTTCTCGGTGTGACTGCACGGGCCAGCGACTTATCCTCTGCCGTCGAGCGAGTCTATGAGGCGGTTTCGCGGATCAGTTTTGAAGGCGCGCATTACCGGAAGGATATTGCGCGGAAGGCCATCTCTTAGGAGTCCTCGCGGATGGTGCCGCACGAGCGGGAGCCGCCTTGAGCAAAGCCGAAGGGACGCGCGCGCCTACAACTTCAGGCTCTTTAGATATTCGCGCATTGGCCCGCCAAGATCTTCACGCTTGAGAGCAAACTCAACCGTCGCCTTGAGGAAACCCAGTTTGTCCCCCGTATCGTGACGCTTACCTTCATAGACGTAGGCGTACATTTTTTCCCGCTTAAGCAGCAGCTTCATGCCATCGGTGAGTTGAATCTCTCCGCCTGTGCCGCGCTGAGTTTCAGCCAGAGTCTCAAATACGGCAGGCGTCAGTATGTATCGTCCGATGATGGCCAGATTCGACGGCGCATCTTCGAGCTTCGGCTTCTCGACCATGTTGTGAATTTCGAAGAGGCGGCCGTTGTGTCCGTCGACTGGTTTTACGTCGAGCACACCGTACGAGGAGATGGCTTTGCCTTCGACGATTTGAGTGGCGATCACCGAGCAGCCGAGTTCGTCGAAGACCTCAATCATCTGCTTGAGACAGGGCGGAGTCGCATCGATCACATCGTCGGCTAAAAGGACGGCAAAAGGCTCGTCGCCCACAAGTTCACGCGCGGTCAGGACGGCGTGGCCCAGACCCATGGCTTCCTTCTGGCGGACGTAGGCGATGTAAATCATGTCGGAGATTTTGCGGACGATCTCCAGCAGATCGGTCTTGCCGCGCTCCTCCAACATATGTTCCAGTTCGTAACTCACGTCAAAATGATCTTCAATCGCCGATTTGCCGCGGCCCGTGACGATGATGATCTGGTCGCAACCCGCGGCCATGGCCTCTTCCACGCCGTATTGAATGATCGGCTTATCGACTAGGGGCAGCATTTCTTTAGGCTGGGCTTTGGTGGCGGGGAGAAAACGCGTGCCCAATCCGGCGGCGGGAAAGACGGCTTTGCGAACTTTTTTCTTCATAATCAACCTGTGCGATTGTAACCGCTGCGATACGGCGATGACCAGACGGTGCGAGTCGGATACAATCCTTCAAACATGCTTCGTTTTTATACTGCAGGAGAATCTCACGGCGAGAGCCTGGTCGCGTTCATTTCCGGCCTCCCCGCGGGTTTGAAAGTAGACTTGGAGTTCATAAACCGCGAGCTATGGCGGCGGCAGCAGGGGTACGGTCGCGGCGGGCGCATGCGCATCGAGCGCGACACCGCGCACATTGTTTCCGGCGTGCATCACGGCATGACCATCGGCTCTCCGATCGCGGCGCTGCTCGAAAACAAAGATTGGAAAAACTGGCAAGATTCGCTTCCCGTCGAGGCGGGCGACCCTGAAAAGCATAAGCGTGTGGCGTCGCCGCGCCCCGGTCACGCCGATCTTGCCGGTGCGCTGAAATACAATTTCTCCGAAGCGCGTTATGTGCTGGAGCGGGCCTCTGCACGCGAGTCGGCGGCACGCGTGGCCGTTGGAGCGTTAGCAAAATTATTTTTGCGAGAGCTAGGCATTGAGGTCTCCAGCCATGTGATCGCCGTGGGCGCGGCGGCACTCACCCGCGAGATCGCATGGGAAGACATTCGCGCCTTGCAGGATCGCGAAGAAGTTTTGCTGGCGTGCGCCGATGCGGAATATGAACCGCGCATGAAGGAAGAAGTGGATCGCGTGCTGCGCACCGGCGATTCAGTAGGCGGAGTGTTTGAAGTTGTCGCGCACGGAGTTCCTCCCGGGCTCGGCACCTACGCGCAGTGGGATGAGCGGCTGGACGGCATGCTCGCGGGCGCGATCATGTCGCTGCAAGCGGTGAAAGCTGTCGAGATCGGCAGTGGTATCGCGAGCGCCGCCGCGCCGGGGTCGGCGGTGCATGATGAAATTACTTATGGCGGGGAATCAGGCTTCACTAGTTTCACCCGCGAGCACAACAACGCCGGTGGCATCGAAGGCGGCGTTTCCAATGGCGAAGAGATTCGTGTTCGCGGATATCTCAAGCCGATATCCACGCTGCGCCGGCCTTTGCAGTCTGTCGATTTCGCGACGCGCGAACCGGTGAAGGCGGCGTACGAAAGATCCGATGTATGCGTCGTTCCCGCCGCAGGCGTGGCGGCGGAAGCGATGGTGGCGCTCACGCTCGCCCGCTGCGCGCTGGAAAAATTCGGCGGAGATTCCATGCTGGAAACTCGGCGCAACTTTGAAGGATACCGTCAGCAGTTGAAGGATTATTAAAGCTGCACACTCATAACGAATGATCTATCCCGTCGTAAAATTCGGCGATCCTGTACTGGAAAAAGTCGCGAAGCCCGTCGTCGATTTCGATGCTGAGCTGAAAAAGCTTGTGGCCGATATGTTCGAGTCCATGTATGCGGCCCACGGCGTTGGCCTGGCAGCCCCGCAGATCGGGATATCGAAACGGCTGGCCGTCATCGACGTATCGTTCGGCGAAGATCCGGAAGCAAAGCTGGTGCTGGTGAATCCTGAAATCGTCCACACCGAAGGTAAGCAGACACAGAGCGAAGGCTGTTTGAGCGTCCCTGAGTTTCGCGAGCCAGTGACCAGAGCGCGAGTGGTGACGGTTCGTGCAAAAGATGAAAACGGAAAAGAGTACGAAAAGACGGGCGAGGATTTACTGGCGCGCGCCTTCCTGCACGAAACCGATCATCTGAATGGCAAGCTTTATCTCAACCACCTCAGCAGCTTGAAGCGCGATTTGATGAAGCGCAAGATTCGCAAACTGATGAAAGCCGGACAGTGGTAGGCACGCTGCGAGCGTTGCGATGAACCTGGTTTTTTGCGGCACTCCGCAATTCGCGGTTCCTGCGTTGCAAGCCCTGGTTGCGGCGGATTTTTCGGTGCGACTGGTCGTGACACAGCCCGACAAACCGCGCGGGCGTGGACTCGAACTCACTTTCTCACCCGTGAAACAAGCCGCCCTCGCGCTTGGCCTTCCCATAGCGCAACCGGAAAGGATTAAGAACAACGACGACTTTCGCGGGACGCTGACTTCGGTCAGGCCGGAATCAATCATCGTTGTCGGTTATGGCCGTATCATTCCCCAATGGATGATCGATCTACCTCCGCTGGGAAACATTAATTTGCACGCC
Source organism: Terriglobia bacterium (assembly GCA_963799065.1). Classification (GTDB taxonomy): domain Bacteria; phylum Acidobacteriota; class Terriglobia; order Terriglobales; family Acidobacteriaceae; genus JAJPHW01. The sequence continues at coordinate 1,243,767 of CAWCVJ010000003.1, read as the reverse complement.
TCGTTGCTTCCCAAGTATCGCGGCGCCGCTCCGATTCAGTGGGCGATTGCACGCGGGGAGTCGGTCACCGGCGTGACCACGATGCGCATCGACGCAGGCCTGGACACGGGAGACATGCTGTTACAGGAAGAACTCGCCATCGCGCCGGATGACACGTCCGAAACCCTCTCGCCGAAGCTCGCCGCAATCGGCGCGCCGCTGCTGGTTGAGACTTTGCGCGGCCTCCGCGCTGGAAAAGCTCTTCCTCGCCCACAGGATTCCGCTCAGGCCACGCTAGCGCCGATCCTAAAGAAAGAAGATGGGCGGATCGATTTTGCGCTTTCAGCCTTCGAACTTTACAACCGTTTACGCGGATTCCAGCCTTGGCCCGGCGCGTTCACACAGTTCCGTGGCAGGACGCTGAGCGTCTGGCAAGCCAAGCCGCTCTCTCAACGCTCAGAATCCGCGATGATGACGATTGAAGGACAGCGACTTCTCGTCGGCTGCGGCCTCAATACGTCGTTGGAAATACTCGAACTGCAGCCCGAAGGCAAGAAGCGTATGCCAGCTCGCGATTTCATTCACGGCTACCGCCCTACTCCGGGCGAAAAGTTAGGCGCGTAGAGTCTTTTCCTATGGCAATTTCTCCAGCTCGCAAAGCTGCCTTCGAGATTCTGCTGCGCGTCCATCAAGAAGCTTCTTATGCCTCCGAGTTGCTGCACTCGGACAATCTAGAGAAGCTTTCCGCCGCGGATCATCGTCTTGCCACTGAGTTGGTGATGGGCACGTTGCGCTGGCAGTCGGCACTTGACGCCACCATCGCCGCGCACTCGTCCAAGAAACTTCGCGAGTTGGACGCCCCCGTGCTTATCGCTCTACGGATGGGGATCTATCAACTCTCGTTTCTTGATCGGATTCCCGCGCATGCGGCGATTCATGAGAGCGTGGAACTGGTGAAGCAGTCGGCCAAGAAGTCAGGCGCGCCGTTCGTTAATGCCGTATTGCGCAAATGTTCGACTCAAGCCAAGAAGAAGCTCGTCTCTCCGACGGCAGAAAACACTTCGGAAGAGCTCTCCCGAACATGGGCGCATCCGCGATGGATGGTGGAACGATGGCTCCAGGAATTCGGAGCCCCAGCTGCGTCCGCCATCTGCGAATACGATCAACGTCAACCCGATACATCGCTCCATATCAGCAATGAAAAAGCTCTGGAAGAAATTCAGCGCAACGGCATCACCCTTACGGCGGGGCGGCTGGTTAAATCTGCACGACGGGTCGAGAGTGGAGACGTCCAGCAGACCACAGCGGTCCGCGATCGTCGAGTTTCGATTCAGGATGAGGCCTCGCAACTGGTCGCGCTGCTGGCCGGGCACGGAAAGAAGATTCTCGATTGCTGCGCGGCCCCAGGCGGAAAGACGCTCATCCTGGCTGAACGGAATCCCCAATCAAACATCCTCGCGCTGGAGCTGCATCCGCATCGGGCGCGGTTGTTGAGGCAACGCGTTCGCCACCCCAACGTCGAGGTTAAGACCGGTGACGTTACTCGGCTTCCCGGTGCGGGAGAATTCGATCTTGTTCTTGTGGACGTTCCATGCTCCGGCACGGGCACATTGGGGAGAAATCCGGAAATCAAATGGCGGCTCACACCGGCCGACCTCGTCGACTTACAGCAGCGTCAACTCGCGATTCTCAAGTCGGCGTTGAAGCACGTTGCACTCGGCGGCCGATTGCTGTACTCCACCTGCTCAATGGAGCCCGAAGAGAATCGGGCTGTGGTGGAAAAGGCGATCGCAGATGACTCGTGGTTCGAACTTCTGGATCCGCGCACCGATCTGCTGCAACTGAAGGCGAGCGAAGAATTGTCGTGGCCAAGCGTCGAATCGCTGGTTCGGGACAAATACTTGCGCACGATTCCAGGCATTCATCCCTGCGACGGATTCTTCGCGGCGATCTTGCAAAAGCGTTCGCGATCAGCTTAACGCACGACGAAGTTCACCGATATTCCTGCCGCGACCTTATCGCCTGGAACCGGATTCTGGCTGACGATAATGCTCGAAGGAGTCGCCGCAGGCGCTGGCTGGATCGGCGGGATCAGCGCTACTTTCGGATCGCTGCCCGGCGGCAGAGTCGCAGGCACCGCAGCGGGCGGCAATTGCGCGGTGACCGCGCCGACTTTCATGCCGGCACTCTGGAGAACTTGCGCCGCATTTCCCAGCGTTTGTCCCGCAAAACTGGGCATCACAAAGGAGGGAGATGGCGCTTCGGTTGCCACCAACAATCCGATGCGGGGCGCCATTACGCCGCTGGCGTTGGCCGGCGGACTCTGCGCCAACACATCATCGACAGGTGCACCCGGCAGCGCGACTTCGGCGACCGACGCTATGTTCAGACCGCGGCGTTCTATGTTCATGCTGGCCGCGCGCTCGCTCTCGCCGACAACATTCGGAATTTGTACGCGCTGATGACCGAGACTCTCCGCTAAACTCACCTGCCATCCGCGACGAACCTTCGCACCCGCGGAAGGCGACTGCGACATGACTCGTCCCTCGGGCACGCTGTCGCTGAAGTACTGGCGATCCATAGTGAGTTGAAGGCCGACATCATCCGCCAGTTTGTGCGCCTCGGCTGGCGTCTTGCCTATGAAGTTGGGCACCGCGACTTCGCGACCATGAATGGCAAAACGCATCGCCGTCAGTGCAGACACCAGCGCGACCACCAACAGGATGAGTGCTCGCAGCACGAGACGGAAAAAAGATTTCATGGATAGCGAATTATAGCCGCTGAGGCACCATCGTCGGACTCATTGCGGATCGGAACGCCCCAGTGGATGCGTCACAGGTTAAGAACGCCATGTCCCCTATAATCGCGTCATGCCCCAAGATGCGGATTTGATCTCAGTGCTGCAACGCTACTGGGGATTCAGCGCGTTCCGTCCTCTACAAGAGCGAGTGGTACAAAGCCTGCTGCAAGGACGCGACACCTGCGTGGTCATGCCTACCGGCGGCGGCAAGTCATTGTGTTATCAACTGCCGGCTTTGGTGTCGGAGAAGACTGCGATCGTCATCTCCCCCTTGATCGCGTTAATGCAGGATCAAGCAGCGCAACTGGCGCAGATGGGCATTCCAGCGGCGTTTCTAAACAGCACGTTGGCAGGAGACCGTCAATCTGAGATCGCTCGCAAAGCCCGTGCCGGCGAATATCGCCTGTTGTATCTCTCGCCTGAACGTCTCGCCCGCGCGGATACCGTGAGCTGGCTCCAGCAAGTTCCGATTGCGTTTTTCGCCATCGACGAAGCGCATTGCATTTCAGAATGGGGACACGATTTTCGCCCCGACTACCGGCTGCTCAGTCGCCTGCGCGCGAACTTTCCCGACTGCCCGATTGCGGCTTTTACCGCGAGCGCGACCAAGCAGGTGCGGCATGACATTCTGCATCAGTTGCAGTTGAAGCAGCCGGATAAATACATCGCAAGCTTCCATCGGCCCAACCTTCGCTATCTGGTGAAAGAGTGCAAGGGCGATGAACAGATACGCCTGCTGGCCGCCGGCTTAAAGTTTTATCACGGCAGCAATGTCATCGTGTATTCTCCGACGATCGCACGCGTTGATGAAACCGTCGACTTCCTGGAGGAACAGGGCATCGCGGCCATCGGGTATCACGGCAAGATGGAAGCCGAGGAGCGTCGCATCAATCAAGAGCGTTGGATGTCCGACGAAGTTCGGGTTCTGGTGGGGACGATTGCGTTTGGATTGGGAATCAACAAGGCGGCGGTGCGCGCGGTGATTCATCTCTCGTTGCCAAAGTCGATTGAGCAGTATTACCAGGAAGCTGGCCGCGCCGGACGCGATGGTAATTCGGCCGATTGCGTTTTACTGTGGCAGAAGCGGGACGCCGCACTGCTTGCCTACTTCATTGGCCAGATCACCGACAGTGCTGAGAAGGAACGCGCCTGGCAGCGCTACCATACGATTCGCGATTTCGTGGACTCGCACACGTGTCGGCATCATCAGATTTGCAAGCACTTCGGCGAAACGCCGAAGTGGGCATCGTGCGACGCGTGCGATGTTTGCGGGAAAATGCCCGAGTGGATGACGATTGTCCCAGAGCCGAAAGCCAAACGCGGCAGAAGTTACGCCGAGCGATCGACTCTTCCGCAAACTTCGTCGAGCCCGGCCGTCCTAGCGGAAGGCGTCGATCCAGAACTGCGTGAGTATCTGCGGCAGTGGCGCAGGGATGTCGCTCGAGATGAAAAAATCGCTGCGTTCATCGTGATGCACGACACTTCACTCGACGAAATCTGCCGCCGACGCCCGTCGACTTTGCCGGAGTTGCGCAGCATCACCGGATTCGGCGAGCGCAAGACCGAAGCCTACGGTCCGCGGTTGCTCGACGCTTTAAGCCAGTTCCGCGAGGGGGCACGCCCCAGCATTGACGAATCCCCGAAGACCAAGCCCGCGCGAGATACCATTCAACTGCTGGCCGAGGGCCGCAGCTTCGAGGAAATCGCGACGATTCGCGGACGGCAACTCTCTACCATTGTCGGCATGGTCGCGACTCTGATCGAAAGTGCTCAAATCGAGTTTCAGCCGAAATGGGTCGATCCCGACAAACAGCCCATCATCCGCGCTGCCTGTGATCGACTCGGAGTGCAGTGGCTCAAGCCGCTCAAGGAAGCGCTGCCGCCGGAGATTACTTTCGATGAGATCCGTCTGGTGGTGGCGCACATGCGGGCGCAGGCCGCGGTTGGCGGTAGAGATTCCTCGCTTCGCTCGGAATGACAAAACATGGGCGGCTAAATTTTTTCGAGCAAGACCACCGCGTGAGCGATGGCGGTGTTATCCGTGCCGAGGCCTTCGGGTGTCTTGGCTTTGACGCCGACGCAGTCCAGAGAAATGCCCAGCAGTTCCGCGACGCGTTCGCGGATAGCCGTTGAGTGCGGCCCGATTTTCGGCGCCGCCAGGACTAAAGTCGAATCTATGTTCGCAATGGCGAACCCGGCAGCTTTCACCCACTTCAGAGCTTCTCGCAAAAAAACGGCCGAATCGGCGCCCTTCCACTTTGGATCGCTTGGCGGAAACAATGACCCTATGTCCGGGGCTGCAACCGCGCCCAGCAAGGCGTCCGTGACGGCGTGGAGCAGTACATCTCCGTCGGAGTGGCCGCTCAATCCGCTCGAGTGCGGCAGCGTTACTCCGCCGATCTTCAGCGTCACGCCGGGTTTGAATTCGTGCGAATCGAATCCGTAACCGATTCTCATGCTCATAGTGTTAGGAAGACAGCTTCAGGAAGAATTCCGCCAGCTCCATGTCCAGCGGAGTGGTGATTTTTATATTGCGCGGCGATCCCATCACGACGGCGACTTCGTGGTCGAGGCGCTCCACTAGCGAAGCCTCGTCCGTTCCATGAAAGCTGTCTTTGTTCGCTTCCGCGAACGCTCGTGAAATTACCTCAAAGCGAAATCCTTGCGGCGTCTGCGCCATTACAATTCGCTCGCGCGGCAAAGTTCCAGTAATCAGCGCGCCATCCGCGGTGCGCTCGACTTGTTTCACCGTATCGATGGCTGGAACTCCGGCAATGGCCGCGCCGTGTTTTTGCGCTGCATGAATCACATCTCGAATGATTTCTGCGCTGACGAAAGGCCGTACGGCATCATGCACGAGTACGATGTCATCGGGCTGAGCGTGGATCGAGTCGAGGGCGTTGCTAACAGAATCTTGTCGACGTTCACCGCCGATCACGCAGCGAACCCTCTGCGCGAGCATTTTGTAACCCGCGGCGAGTCCCGCAGTGAAGGGTACGATTTCCGGCTCACGCAGCGCGACGACAATTTGAGAGACTTCATCCAGCGCAGCGAATTTCCGCAGCGTGTGAATGAGAATCGGAGTCCCGCCGATTTCTATGAACTGCTTGCTCGGGATCGGTTTCTTCGCTGGAGCCGATGCCGCCGTCATCCGCGTACCCAGCCCCGCTGCAGGAATAATGACTGTAACCTTCATGCCGGAGCTTGAGTATATAAGATTCGCGGGCAGCGGCTACTCGGCGGGACGCTCGGCGAGCATAGGCGAGGGCTTGCGTGGCTCGGATACCGATAAGCCGCTCCCGTTTCCACCTACTGCGGCGCGCATTTCGTTACGGAGTTCAGGCCGCGGCATCGCGCGCTCATCCCACTTGCCGAAAATCATTTTGCCAGCAGTGGTTTGGAGCACCGAAGTCACCGAGACATCAATCGTCTTGCCAATCATCTTGCGCGCGTTGTCGACTACCACCATGGTTCCGTCGTCCAGGTAGGCCACGCCCTGGTTGTATTCTTTTCCTTCTTTGAGGATGAATACTTTCATGATCTCGCCGGGCAGCACGATCGGCTTTAGCGAATTCGCCAGCTCGTTGATGTTTAGGACTTCGACGCCTTGCAGCTGCGCGACTTTGTTGAGATTGAAATCGTTGGTGACGATCTTGCCTTCATAAACCTTGGCTAGTTCGATAAGTTTAAGATCGACTTCGCGGACGGCGGGAAAATCGTCCTCGATAATTTGAATTTGCACGGATGCCATCTTCTGCAAGATTTGAAGCACGTCTAACCCGCGGCGTCCGCGATTGCGCTTTAGCGAATCGGCAGAGTCAGCCACGAGTTGCAGTTCGCGCAACACAAATTGCGGGATGACGATCACGCCATCCAGAAAGCCAGTTTCGGCGATGTCGGCGATGCGGCCGTCGATGATGACGCTGGTATCGAGAATCTTGAAGCTCTTGCGCCCCATCTTCTCGCCGCCAAAAACGCCTCCCATCGCGGAGAGATTCAGCATGTCGCCCTTATTCGCGCCGACCACCAATCCGACGTAGGCCATCAGCAACATGACCATGATTTGCAGAAAGCTCTGCGTCGCGCCAGGGGCGATGCTGTTGCGGATGACGAGCGCGAAGAGGTACGCGCCGAAAATTCCCAGGATGCTGCCAATGGCCGCGCCAATCAGGCGCTTGAGGCTCATGCGGCGCAGTTGCCACTCGAAGATCACGATGCCCACGCCCAGGATGACGCCGAGACTCGCGTCCCAGGTCGCGGGCAGGCTGAATGGCCGAATCAAATAACAAGTTGCGGAGACAAACGCTATAAAAACGATACGAATGAAAACTAAGCCCATGACAAATAGCCTCCTGCGGGGCCGCTTAGGAATCACAGGAAGTATATACCGAGACTGGATTAACGCAAGGGATTAGTGCGTGGCTGTGCAGCGGAGCCGCAGTCGGAGGCCAGCTGTTAGAATTCGGCCATGATTGCGGACACTGCCCCGAATGCGGATAGGTCGGATCAACGGGCGTTCAACCGGGAATCGACTAGCACGCGCAAGGACATCATCCGATGGTGGGAACAGCGACGTCTTCGCTATAATCTGTGGGTTGGGATTGTCGGGACTGTGACTTGGTGGCTTGTAATGACGGCCGGAAGCGCGTCAGTGAAGCCAGGGATAGACTTCGAAGAACCCATCCTCATGTTCGTCGGACCAGTTCTGTACGGAATTATGGCGAACCTATGTTTCACCCTCGGATGGGTGGTGGATGTAGCTGCTTACCGCGGAAGTCCGCGAAAAGATTTATTCCGGGCTGGACTCTGGTTCTCGCTCGCGCTGACGGCTATCCCCGGCATATGGGCCGTGCTCGCATGGCTTATCACGCTACACACCGGGAAGAAGATGGGTTGAGGGAAGTTACTTCTCCACTTTTACGCCCTTCCAAAACGCGACATAGCCCTTGATGTTACTGGCCGCCGACTTGGGCTCGGGATAGAACCATGCGGCATCGGGATTTTTCTTCCCATTCACTTCGACGTTGTAGTAGCTGGCCGTGCCCTTCCACGGGCAGATCGAGTGCGTGGGGCTGGGCTTGAAGTGCTCCGCCTTGATTGAGTCTGGAGGAAAATATTGATTGCTTTCGACTTCGATAGTCTTATCGGACTCCGCGAGAACTGTGCCTTCCCAAATTGCTTTCGCCATAATGACTGTTTGATTCTGCGGAGCGGCTAAAGGACGCACAAAGCTGCGCGCTGACTCTCGCAGGGGGTACACGCCAGATCCCTCGGCCCGCTGGAAAGAACGCGGGCGCTTCGGGATGACCGGCGAATAGTTAGGGTGTGCCACTGCTGCTAAAATCATGTTGCGATGGCCTTAGCGTTCGTCCGCGATTTGTTTGCGGACGTGGAAAAACTTCCCGCCTTTTCGCGTGCAGCCTCCCACCTAAAAGAGAGCACGGGGCGGATTCGTGTGTCCGGACTCACGCCCAGCGCCAAAGCGCTGCTGCTGGTGATGCTGCAAAAGGCTGCCGCACGCCCTTTCATCGTCGTGGCGGCCAACAATCAGGTCGGCGAAGACCTCATTCCGCTCATGCAGTCATTCCACGAACTGCTCGGTGGAAACGATCCCGACTCGATTCTTCTATTGCCATCGCACGACGTACTGCCGTTTCAAAATCTATCGCCGCATCCAGAAATTCAGGAAGAACGGGCGGTCGCACTGTGGAAGCTGGCGACGGGCGCGGTTTCTATTGTGGTGACGCCGATTGCGGCCAGCGCACTGCGCCTGCGCTCCGCTGATTATTATGCCGGGCTTGCCCAGACTGTTCGTCGCAATGAATCGCTGGACCCTAGCGCACTGGTCGCTCACCTCAACACTGTTGGCTACACCGCTTCCGATGTAGTCGAGATGCCAGGCGAGTACGCGCTGCGTGGTGGCATTCTCGATGTCTATCCGCCGGAAGCCGAACGCCCGCTGCGCATCGAACTCTTCGGCGATGAAGTGGAGACAATCAAGAAATTCGATCCCGCCACGCAGCGATCGTCGGATGGCGTGGACGAAGTTGTTCTGCTCCCGCTGACGGAAACTCCAGTCAGCGAAGAACTGCTGGGAGCGATTCACGCACGACTCTCCAGCAAGCGCATCGCCGGCGCAGAGGATATCGTCGAACAAACGATTCGCGCGGGCGGCGTCACAGTTTTCCCCGGCTGGGAGTTTTATGCGCCGGTCGCGGGCGCAAATCAAGAAGTATTCGACCTGCTGCCCAATGCCGCCGTTATTGCCGACGAACCGGAAAGTCTAAAGCGCGAGTTCGATCACGTTTGGTCGAAAGTTGCGGAAGCTCATGAGCGGAGCGGCGTCGGCAATCTAGTTCGGCCAGAGGAGTTGTATCTGACTCCCGATGCCTGGTGGGAAAAGTTGGCTGGCCTTCGCGGCGCAGATGTTGAGCATCTCGGCGTCGAACGACCCGAATTGCTGGCACCAATTCAGTTCAACACTCAACCATCACCACGCTTCCACGGCTCGATGGAGGCGTTGATCGAAGAATCCGGCAAGCAGTTGGCAGAGCAAAAGCGCGTACTCGTGGCGGTCCCGAATATGGGTGAAGTCGAACGCCTGGCCGATGCTTTCAGCGATCACGCGAAATCATTTCGACTGGGAAGCCGCACCCGCGCGGGGGAGAGTTATGCCGACGAAACCGCATACTTCACGGGCGAAGTATTCACATCAACGTTCGTAAAGGCGTACATTCCCGATGGCGTCATTATTCCGGAAGCGCAGCTTGCAATCTTCGGCGCGCGCGATCTCTTCGATGAATCGGAAGCGATGGTCTCCCGTCCGCAGCGGCGCAAGTCCAAAGTGTCGGCATTTCTTTCCGACTTCCGCGATTTGCAAGTCGGCGATTACGTGGTTCACATCGAGCATGGCATCGCGCAGTATCAGGGCTTGAAGGAAATCAATCAGGGCGATGGCAATGCGGAATACATGCTGCTCGAATATGCCGAAGGCGCGAAGCTTTACGTGCCGCTGACGCGGCTCGATCTCATTCAGAAATATCGTTCGTCAGAGGGCGCCAAGCCGCAACTCAATCATCTTGGAACAGCGGCGTGGAGCAAGACCAAGGCCCGCGTCCGCAAGGCCATGGCGGACATGACCGACGAGTTGCTGAAGCTCTATGCCGAACGCAAGACCGCCAAGGGGCAAGCCTTCTCCGCTGACAATCAGTGGATGCACGAATTCGAAGATGCCTTCCCCTACAACGAAACCGAAGACCAGGGTATGGCGATCGCGGATGTGAAACGTGACATGGAATCGTCGCAGCCGATGGATCGCCTGCTCTGCGGCGACGTCGGATATGGCAAGACGGAAGTCGCCATGCGCGCGGCTTTCAAGGCGGTCAATGACAATCGCCAGGTGGCCGTGCTCGCTCCTACGACGGTGCTGGCGTTCCAGCACTTCGAAACCTTCAAGCAACGTTTCGCGGCGTTCCCGGTAAACATAGAGATGATCAGCCGCTTTCGCACCGCCAAACAGCAGAAAGAAATCCTGGAAAAAGTCGGCACCGGCAAAGTTGACATTCTTATTGGAACGCATCGGTTGCTTTCGAAAGATATCAAGTTCACCGACCTCGGACTTCTTGTCGTCGATGAGGAGCAACGCTTCGGCGTTCGCCACAAAGAACGCCTGAAGCAGATGCGCAAAGAAGTTGACGTACTCACCATGTCTGCGACGCCGATTCCGCGGACGCTGCATATGTCGCTGGTCGGGCTGCGCGATATGAGCGTAATCGAGACGCCGCCGAAAGATCGAATGGCCATCCAGACCGTGGTCGCGAGCTGGGATGAGAAGCTCATCCAATCGGCGCTGGAGCAGGAGCTCGGCCGCGGCGGACAAATATATTTCGTCCACAATCGCGTCGAAAGCATTTGGGAAATTGCCGCGAAGTTGCAGACGCTGGCACCCTCGGCGCGAATTTTGGTGGGACACGGTCAAATGGGCGAGGGCGAGCTTGAGAAAATCATGCTTAAGTTCATGCACCACGAGGCCGATATCCTGGTTTCGACGACGATCATTGAAAATGGCCTCGACATCCCGCTGTGCAATACGATCCTGATCAACCGTGCCGACCGGCTTGGACTTTCAGAGCTATATCAGTTGCGGGGGCGCGTCGGCCGTTCGAATCGTCGCGCGTATGCATATTTATTAATCCCGCAGGATGTCGAGCTTACGCCGATTGCACGTCGTCGGCTGGCAGCCCTCAAAGAGTTTTCCGACCTCGGCGCAGGGTTCAAGATTGCCGCGCTCGATCTGGAATTGCGAGGCGCGGGCAACCTGCTCGGAGGCGAACAGAGTGGACAAATCGAGGCCATCGGCTTTGAACTGTATACGCAGATGCTGGATCGGGCGGTGCGCGAACTAAAAGGCGAAGCTGCGCCAGACGAAGCCGAGACTCAACTCAATCTCGGACTGAATATTCGCATTCCAGCCGAATACATTGCCGAAGAAAATCAGCGCCTGCGCATGTACAAACGCATCGCCGGCGTCGAAACCGAGAGCCAGTTGGCAGATGTCGGCTCTGAACTCGAAGACCGATACGGCGAGCCACCCGCAGCGGTACGCAACCTACTCGACTACGCGACTCTCAAATTGCTCGCTATGCGCATCGGCGCAATCGCCGTCGAGCGCAAGAAAGAGCTCGTGACCGTCAAGTTCAAGAAAGACGCGACCATCGACCCGTTGAAGCTAGCCCAGTTCGTGAACACTCATCGCGGATCGAAATTCACTCCTGACGGAACGCTGCGTTTCTTGCTCAAGGAAACCGACGCTGGCGAAATTCTGCAAGGCATCGAAACCCTACTGGAAAATTTGTCGGGCGAGGTTTCCGCAGCGGCTGTCGCCGTGAACTAGCGTTCCCCGATCTATAATCCCAATCTTGTTAGTCTCCGACTTCGATTTCGCATTACCGAAAGAGCTCATCGCGCAGGAAGCTCTCGCCGATCGGGCGGCTTCCCGCATGTTGCGAGTGTCTCGCAGCGGTGAGCTTCGCGACGCCTTTTTTCGCGAGTTCCCTTCCCTGTTGCGACCCACGGATCTCGCGGTGTTCAACGACTCAAGAGTCATTCCAGCAAGACTGTTGGGACGGCGGCTCGGCGTACACAGGAAGCAGATCAGAAACGCTCCCTCCGGTAAAGTCGAGGTGTTTCTACTCCGGCAACTTTCCAAACACCCCAAATCGATGGACTTGCCTGGTGCGTCCCGGTGGCAGGATCGACGTTGGCGAGCGCCTCGTACTAAGTTGCAGTGCAAACCCCGAAGAGCTATTCGCCACGGTGACGGCGCGCGGCGAGTTCGGCGAGCGTCAGATCGAGTTCGATCCCGTTGTCGACTTCTTCGACCGGCTCGACAAAATCGGCCACATTCCGCTTCCGCCATACATCGCCCGCGAAGATCACGCCGAAGACCGTGGTCGCTACCAGACCGTCTTTGCACGCGAACGCGGCTCGGTTGCGGCGCCGACGGCGGGTTTGCACTTCACTTCGGAAGTTCTCGCCCGATTAGACGAACGTAAGATCGAGCGAACCACGGTAACCCTGCATGTGGGGCTGGGAACGTTTCAGCCGGTGCGTGCCGAGCGCGTGGAGGATCACACACTGCATCGCGAGGTCTACAGTATTTCGCACGACGCAGCGGAAAAGATCAATCGCGCCCGCCACCAAAACCGGCGCATCGTGGCGATCGGCACTACGACGGTACGCACACTGGAGCATGCTGGAATCGCAGGAAAAATTGCTGCCGGCCAGAGCGAAGCTGACATCTTCATTTATCCCGGATACAAGTTCAAGGTGGTGTCGGCATTACTCACGAATTTTCATTTGCCGAAGTCCAGCTTGCTGATGATGGTCTGTGCATTTGCCGGGCAGGAAAATGTGTTGCGCGCTTATCGGCACGCGGTCGAGGAACGATATCGGTTTTACTCTTACGGCGATTGTATGTTCCTGGAATGAGGCGTTAATGAGAGGCGTCGCGGGCCTGCGCGGCTTGCACAAGCGGTTTGAGCGCTTGTACCGAGATGCCCAGTGTACCGCCCGAGAAGCCGTCCATGAAGGCGGAGTTGATTCCAATGGCTTCGCCGCGGGCGTTGAACACCGGGCCGCCGCTGCCCCCGTGCGCGGTGGGCGCGTCATAAATGAGTTTGTCGCCCACGACGTCTCCCAGATGGCCGCACGTGGCCGACGGACGGATTAGCGACAGCGCCGATAGTTCGTTGGCGACTCCGATGTCATCGTGACGGAATGCGAGGCGCTCGTAGATCGCCTGCGGCGACTTCGCGATCATGCCCAGAACGCCCATCGGATATCCAACAACCGTCACGAGTTCTCCGGGCGCGGGCTGGATGTCGGATAAAGGAACACTTCGTAACGTGGCGGCCGCCTGGCCGTCTTCAATCTTTACGACGGCTAAGTCACCCTGGTCTGACCATGCACTGGGCGTGATGTTTAGGGGATTGGGCAGGCCGGGGAAGAACGCGACCAGCTTTTCGAGCTTCGGCTGCGCCCCTTGTTCGATCAGAGTTGCGGCATCGGGATCTCCGACCCAGGGTTGGGCGACGTGCCGATTGGTTGCGAGCAAACCTTGGGCTACGACAAATCCTGTGCCGGAAACGCGAGCTCGTAGCGAAGGCTTGCGGCCGGGGAATCCAACGTTGTAGACGCCATAGATGTAGCAGATGGAATTGCGATAGCGGTTGAGTACCATCGCGGGCATAGCTTGCTCCTGGCGCAAGTCCGCGACTTCATTCTTCAATTGCTGGACTTCGGCGCGCACGTCCCCGCGCGACGGCGGCCAATAATAATGGAGACTTAACGCTGCGACGCCAAGAACAAAGACGCCGATCGCGCCCTCGATGAGGCGCTGCCATTGCGAACAGACGGGCTCCGCAACCTGCGACTCTGATTCGTGGCCGGCTGTGTCATCCATAAGTGGAACGGGCGGGATGCCCGAACTGTATCTTCACTCGGATGGGAGGGTTTTCCTACGGTACGAGAGGGACATGTACGTCCGGGCGTGGAAATTCGCCTTGATCTTAAAGACTACGGCTTGCCGACGCCAAGGCGCTCAGACATTTCTTCGTAGAGAAAGCCCTCGCCGGGACGGTAGGGCTGCACCCACTCGCCGTCGATGACGAACTGTGGAATTGCGCGCTTTCCGGTTCGCTTGACGACTTCCTCGGCGGCGCCGGGGGTGGTCTCAATGTTAATTTCCTGGAAAGGAATCTGGTTCTGCTGGAGAAAGCGCTTGGCCTCGCGGCAGTCGGGACACCAGGTTGCGGAATAGACAGTGATTTCCATGCTTCTCACATTATAAGCAAGGGTGGTCATGGGGCCCGATCAATGGCACAACCGTAGTGACCGACGGCCTTGCGTCGAATGGGCTTTGTTAGATATCATGATATATACCATGCATGGGGGATTTATGCCACGTACTGCCAAACTCTTTCGCAATGGACGCAGTCAGGCGGTTCGCCTGCCGGTGGAGTATCGCTTCGAGGGATCTGAAGTCTACGTGCGGCGCGATCCGGATACGGGAGACGTTATCTTGTCGCGACGACCGGATTCCTGGAGCCATTTTTTTACGTTGCTCAAGACACTCAACGTGCCGCAGGACTTTCTAGCAGATCGGCACGACACTCCGCCCCAAAAACGCGATTTATTTTAATGGCGACTCGCTACCTGCTGGATACGAACACCGTCAGCTACATCATCAAGGGAAACATGCCGGGAGTGCGCGAGCGTTTGCTCAAAGTGCCCATGGCGGAAGTGGCGATTTCGGCCGTCACCGAGGCCGAGTTGCGATTTGGCGTCGCAAGAAGACCGGAAGCGGCGAAGCTGAAGCTTGCCGTCGAGGAATTTCTTCTGCGTGTCGAATCTCTGCCATGGGGAACTGAAGCGGCACGGTCTTATGCGACGTTGCGATTCGCGTTAGAGGAGGATGCACGACCCATGGGAAACATGGACACGATGATTGCCGCGCAAGCGCTCGCAGCGAAAGTCATATTGGTGACCCACGATCGAGTGTTCCAGCGGATTAAGGGATTAGCAGTGCAGGATTGGACTCAAGCTTCGTAACAAATAAAAGGCCGCGAATATAAACTCGCGGCCGATCTCAGCTTGAACGCATTTACGAACTCTCGTAGAGCAGAACGCCTTCCGCTTTCTCCGAGTCTACGGGACGGTAGAAGAGCTTATTGCCTTCCAGGAAGACTTCGATGAACGCCGGCCGAGTGGTGATTGTGCCCTGAATGAGAGCTTCCGAGAGCGGGTCTTCGATGTATTTCTGGAGCGCGCGGCGCAACGGACGCGCGCCATAGCTGCGATCGACCACGGTCTGAGCCAGCATCCACTTCTTGGCTTCTTCGGTAACCGTGACCGTGATCGCCTTCTGCGCCAGGTTTGCATTGAGTTGGCCCACCAGCAGTTCGAGAATCTGGATGAGGTCGTTCTCGGTCAGCGCCATGAAGAGAATAATTTCGTCCAGACGATTGAGGAATTCTGGATTGAACGTGCGCTTGACTTCATTCTTAACCAGATCTTCGACCTTCTCGGAAACCATGCCTTCATCGCTTGACTGGAAGCCGAGCCCCTCGCGGCGTTGCAGGTGACGTGCGCCGATGTTCGAGGTCATGATGAGGACCGTGTTCTTGAAGTCGATGGTGTTGCCGAGGCCGTCGGTCAGGTGGCCGTCTTCGAACACTTGCAGCAGGATGTTGAAGACATCCGGATGCGCTTTTTCGATTTCGTCCAGCAAAACGACCGAATACGGAGCGCGCTTGACCCGTTCGGTGAGCTGTCCGCCTTCTTCATATCCGACATAGCCCGGAGGCGAGCCGATGAGTTTGGAGACGGAATGCTTCTCCATGAACTCGGACATATCGAAGCGGATCAGCGATTTTTCGCTGCCGAACATGAACTGAGCCAAAGTGCGAGCGACTTCGGTTTTGCCGACGCCAGTCGGACCGAGGAACAGAAACGATCCGATGGGACGATTCGGGCTCTTGAGTCCGGCACGCGAGCGGCGGATAGCTCGGGCCAACGCGCTAATCGCCTTTTCCTGCGAAATGATGCGGCGATGCAGTTCTTCCTCGATGCGCAGCAACTTCTGCGTTTCTTCTTCTTTGATCGAAGTGACGGGAACGCCAGTCCAGCGCGAAACCACGTCTTCAATGTCTTCGCGTCCGACTACGCCAGTGGCCGATTCGTCCAGGTGATATTTCTCGCGGAGGGCGCGAAGATTCTCGCGCTCTTTGCGTTCTTCGTCGGAGTAGAAGCGCGCTTTCTCGAATTCATGATTGGCGATCGCATTTTCCATGCGGTGCACAATGAATTTGATCCGCTTTTGAACCTCGGTGATCTCTTCCGGCAGCGAAGTCTGACGCAGCTTCACGCGGGCGCCCGCTTCGTCGATGAGATCGATTGCCTTGTCGGGAAGGAAGCGATCCGGGATGTAGCGATTGGAGTGCGACACCGCGAAGTTGATGGAATCGTCGGTGTAAGTGACAGCATGAAATTTTTCGTAGCGATCTTTGATTCCGAAAAGAATCTTGGTCGCGTCTTCCTCATTCGGCGGCGGAACTTTGACCGACTGGAAGCGACGTTCGAGCGAGCGATCTTTTTCAATGGACTTGCGATATTCGCCGGGCGTAGTTGCGCCGATGCATTGAATTTCGCCGCGTGAGAGCGCAGGCTTCAGAATGTTGGCTGCATCGAGCGAACCCTCGGCAGAGCCGGCGCCCACCAGCGTGTGCAACTCGTCGATGAAGATGATGGAGTTTTGCGACTCCATCAACTCTTTCATGATGGTCTTAAGGCGCTCTTCGAACTGGCCCCGATACTTGGTGCCGGCGACGATCAGAGAAAGATCGAGCGCCAGAATTCTCTTGTCCGCAAGGAACGAAGGAACTTCGCCGTCGGATATGCGCTGCGCTAGTCCTTCGACGATGGCGGTTTTACCCACGCCAGGCTCGCCGATCAAAACCGGGTTGTTTTTCGTACGACGGCAGAGAATCTGGATGACCCGATCAAGCTCTCCATCGCGGCCGATGAGCGGATCGAGTTGCGTGTCCATCGCGGCCTGGGTGAGGTCGCGGGAAAATTCGCTTAATAGAGAAGACTCCCGTTGCCTTGCGGGTTGCGCTTTTTCTTGGCTGGTGCGGGCTAGCTCTTCGCGGATGGTAGAGAGTCGCAACCCGCGCTCGTGCAGAATTTCGGCGGCAAAACATTTTTCTTCGCGCAGCAATCCCAGCAGCAAATGCTCGGTTCCAATGTGCTTGTGCGACAGGCGCTCGGCTTCTTCCGCGGCATACGCAAGCACGCGCTTGCACTCATTGCTCAGGGGCAAATCCACCGACGTAGAAACTTTCTCTCGAATGGTGGTGTGCGCTTCAATCTGCTTGCGAATGGATTCCACCGACGCGTGCGACCGCAGAAAACGGTTGGTGAGAGCTTTGTCCTCGCGCAGAAGCCCCAGCAGCAAGTGTTCGGTTTCGATATAAGGGGAGCCGAACTGGCTGGCTTCGTAGCGTGCGAAGAAAATTACCCGGCGTGCTTTCTCTGTATACCTTTCAAACATTCGATGTGTCCCTCTCCGCTCTCACCGGAGCCTCCGGCCCCGGGTTACCGTGCCATTCCTTTAATTATGCAACGACTTGTTCACAAACCCAATAGCACAAAAGATGAATGCATAAACTTGAATACCATTACTAAAGATACCCGATTTTTTGATCGTCTCGTGCAATTTGCTAAAGTTCCGCGTGAGCTAAAACGCTCGTCTATTGCGGCGCCAGAGACTTGGGATCAATCTCGGTCAAACCACCGCCGTGCAATCGCAAAACACGATGACAACGGCGGGCAAATGCAAAATTATGCGTAGCGATCAGCGAGGTCAATTCGTTCTCTTCGTGCAACCTTGCGATCAACTCAAAAATCGCGTCGGCCGTGCGACCGTCGAGATCACCGGTCGGTTCGTCCGCCAACAAAAGCTTCGGCTTCGTAATCAACGCCCGGGCCAGCGCAACTCTCTGCTGCTCACCGCCGGAGAGTTCTCCGGAGCGATGATGTGCCCGCTTGTCTAAACCCACGCGCGTCAACCACTTCATGGCATCGGCCTCGCAGTCGCCCAAGGCATCGCCTCGAACCAACAGCGGCATGGCGACATTTTCTAAGGCCGTGAACTCCGGCAATAAATAATGGAATTGCCAGACGAAGCCGATCTCCGTGTTACGCAGGATCGCTGAGTCTTTGTCGGAAAGCCGGTCTATCTGCCTATCCGCGAAGAATACCGTTCCCGCAGACGGTCGCTCCAAAGCGCCCAGGATGTGCAACAAAGTGCTCTTACCTGCCCCGGATTCTCCGACGATAGCCAGCATTTCACCCGGGGATGCGTTCAAAGAAAGGTTGTCAAAGAGCACCAACTGCGCTTCGCCGGAGCGGAAGACCTTTCTCAGCTCTCGCACCCGCAATACCGGGTTAGTCGTTAGATGCAAATGAGAGGCCCTTCGTCTCAAAGTTGAGAATTTGTAATCTTGGAGTGAGGAACGCGGCATTACTCATAACGCAGCGCCTCGGCAGGCAGCACACGCGAAGCCGACCACGAGGGATAAATTGTCGCCAACAACGAAATCGCGACGGCGACGATGGCAACAACCATGCCATCGATAGCGCGCGGCGCGAAGGGAACGTAATCGATGGAATAGACTTCCGCAGAAAGCGCCAGCATGTGATAGCGAGCGCCGGCCCAGGCGACAGCGAAGCCGAGCGCGAGGCCGATGACGGTCCCGCAGACACCGATGAGGACTCCCTGCGCGACGAAGATGCGTTGGATCTGCGATTTGCGCGTCCCCATCGACATCAGCACCGCGATGTCGCGCGTTTTTTCCATCACCATCATGGTGAGCGAGATGAGGATGTTGAGCGCAGCCACGAAGACGATCAGGCCGATGGTGATGAATGTGACTAGGCGTTCTAAACGCAGTGCGCGGAACAGCGCTTTGTTCTGCTCCATCCAGTTGGTGGTCATGAAGCCTTTGCCAGCGGCCGCCTCGATGTTTTTGGCGATGGCGGCGGCGTTGTAGATGTCGTCCACTTTGAATTCTATGGACGCGATCTCGTCGCCCAGGCCAAACAATTGCTGCGTGTCCGCGAGTCGCGCGAGCGCCCACGTGCTGTCGTAATCGTAGAAGCCTGAGTTGAGAATTCCAGCGACGCGGAAGCGGCTGTATTTAGGAACCAATCCAAAGGGTGTGAGTTCGCCTTGCGGACTGGTGACTAAGACTACGGCGCCGATGCTTGCGCCCAAGCTGTCCGCCATGTCTTTGCCAAGGATGATTGGAGGCATTTCGGCGACCCGTTGGGCGACGCCTGCGAGATCTGTTGGAGATTGCGTAGCGTCGGAACCTTGAGCGGGCTGCGCAGCGTCGCTAGCGCTTTTTTCCGCCAGCGGTTCGGGAACATTCGAGGTCACGCTTTTCAGTAGATCGCTGACTCGACTCTCATCTTGGGGAATCATTCCCTTCAACACCGCACCGCTGGCGCGCGGCCCGCGCGAGATCAAAACTTCTTCGTAGATTACTGGCGCGGCGGCGATCACATGCGGTTGCTTCGCGAGACGCTGCATCAAAGGCCGCCAGTCGCGAATGCCGTCGCTTTCGATGCGCAGTAAATTGATGTGCGAAGTCGAGCCGAGAAGACGCTCCTGCAAGTCCTGACGAAATCCATTGTTGATGGCGAGCGCAACCACCAAACATGCCACGCCCGCAGCCACGCCGGCCACGGAGATTCCCGTGATCACGCCGATAAACGCCTGCCTGCGCTTGGCGCGCAAGTAGCGGGACGCAATAAAGAGTTCAAAACGCATACAGGAGGGCTAACTCGATTATAGCGACGACCCGACACCCGGTTTTCCCTCCGCTTCCGCCAGCCTCTTCTCCAGAAACCGACGCTCCGCTTCGTTGCTGACCAAAGCCAGCGCTTGTCGATACGCGGCGGCGCAGTCCGCCCAGCGATTGAGCCTGCGCAGGAAATCGGCGCGGGCTGCGGGTAGCAAATAGTATCCATTCAGCTCTTCTTTGGCTTCGAGCTTGTCGAGCAGTCGCAATCCTGCTGCGGGCCCATCCGCCATCGCCACCGCGACGGCGCGATTCAACTCGACCACCGGCGTAGGTTGCAGGCGTTGCAGGATTTCGTAGAGCGCAGCGATCTGCCGCCAGTCTGTATCTTCGGCTTTCGCTGTGTTCGCGTGAACCGCAGCGATCGCCGCCTGGACTGAATAAGGTCCCGGCAAAGCACCTAGAGCCGATTCGGCGAGCGCCGTCCCCTCACGGATCGACTCTTGATTCCAGCGGCTGCGGTCTTGCTCTTCGAGAAGGACAATCTCTCCGTTATCCGTGACGCGCGTATCGCGTCGTGAATCGTGCAGCAGCATCAGCGCGAGAAGTCCGCGAACCTCCGACTCTTTGGGCAGAAGTTCGCACAACAATCGCCCGAGCCTAATCCCTTCGGCGCACAGGTCGCGCCGAATTAGCGCTTCCCCGGACGCGGCGCTGTAGCCTTCATTGAATACGAGATATACGACCAGCATCACTGCCGTGAGCCGCTCCTGCAAATCCTCCTTGGGCGGAACCCGGTAAGGGATGCGGGCGTCGCGAATCTTCTGTTTCGCGCGAACGATGCGCTGCGCCATCGTCGGCACCGGAGCGATAAACGCCTTGGCAATTGCCTCAGTCGTAAGACCGCACAAAGTTCGCAGCGTCAGAGCGACCTGCGCTTCGACGCGCAGAGCCGGATGGCAACAGGTGAAGATTAGCCGCAAGCGGTCGTCGCTCATGGGATCACCATCGATCATAACTTCGTCTTGTGCCGCGAGTACGCTTCTCGCCTCGATGAGCCGCTGGAGTTCGTCCTGCTTCTTCTCGAAGCTGATGCGGCGGCGTAACCCGTCCACGGCGCGATTGCGTGCGGTGGAAACCAGCCATGCGCGAGGGTTTCCGGGAACTCCTTGTTTCGGCCACTGCTCCACAGCCAGGGCGAATGCTTCCTGCATCGCCTCCTCGGCGAGATCGAAATCACCGAGCAGGCGAATCAGTGTGGCCAGAATTCGCCCCGACTCCTCGTGATAAATTTGCTCGATGTCCACGGATGCCCAGAAGAGAGCGTACCCGGAACCATCGCGTTACGCTAGAGCGGATGCGCGCTAAGCCGCAGCCGTCATCGGCGGAATGGGCCGCACTTCGATCGAACCATAGCGGGCGCCCGGAATCTTGGCCGCAAGCGCGATGGCTTCGTCCAGATCCTTGGCTTGGACGATGTAGTATCCGCCGAGCTGTTCTTTGGTCTCGGCAAACGGCCCGTCCGTCGATTGCCGCTTGCCGTCGCGCACCCTCACCGTCGTCGCGGTTGAACTAGCGTCGAGCCTATTGCCCCCTTTGTAGTGGCCACTAGCCGTGATGTTCTTGCCGAACTCCGTATAGTCGGCGTAGATTTTTCCCCGCTCGGCATCGCTGAGTTTTTCCCAATTGCTTTCGTTGTGATAGATCAGCAGCATATATTGCATGTTGAGTAGGCCTCCTTAGCCTTCAGCAGCTAGTCGAGTACGGCTAGGGCTTTCGACATTCTGTCCAAGAAATTTATTTGATCCCCCCCGTTTGGCTCAAATCCTGGGCAGGAGCGCCGGCACTCGTCGGCGGTATTCGTTAAATTCTTCTCCAAAGCGACACTGCAACTCTTTGTCCTCCAATGAGATCATGATCGCGCCGGTCGCGACGGCAAACACCGTCAACCCATCGCAAACGATGAGGCCGGATCCCAGACTCCAAGCCAGCATTTCGCATAAATGCGCCAAATAGATGGGATGGCGGACGCGATTGCGCAGTCCGGAGGTCACGAGTCGCTGGTCGAATGACTGCGACTGCAACTCGGGCAATCCACCGAGTTGAGACAAGCTGAACTTGTCGCCGGAATGGCGATACAGCCAGATTCCTATCGAGAAAAGAATTACGGCAGGAAGCCACGCCCACCAGGTGTCGTAGAGTACGAGGCTGTGCCAATGGAAAGTCGCCGCGCCAAAGACAATCCATGATCCGACCCAGGCTGGAAGCAATATGCGGTACGGCGAGCCTTTGCGCTTCCGCCAAAATTCCGGATGAGGATGAATCATCAACCAGAACGAAGGAACAGTCGCATAGAGCACGCAGAAAATCCAGGCCGTCCAACGGAGAAATGCTTGCACGCTTCGATTTTATAGTCCGCGACATAACGCGGCGTGGGCCAAAGTCTTTGTGGCAAAGTAGAAGACATGGCTGTCCTCCCCAGCGCCCACGCCGAAGCGCGCGTGGCGTTTACATATCCCGACTTCCGCCGTTTTCAGGTCGCTCGCTTCTTCATCGTCGCCGCGCAGGAAATGCAATCCGTTGCTGTTGGATGGCAAGTCTATGCCATCACCCACCGAGCATTGGATTTGGGATTGATCGGGCTCGCACAGTTCGCCCCGGTCGTGCTGCTGTTCTTGCTCGCGGGACACACCGTCGACCGTTTTCCGCGGAATAAAGTCTTGTTGGCGTGCTATGCCGGATTCGCGGTTTGCTCCGCGTCATTGCTCCTCATCTCATGGCGCGGAATGCACTCTGTCGCCGCGATATATGTCGTCGTTGTGATGCTCGGAGTAGTGCGCGTTTTCAACATGCCCGCGGGACGCGCGTTGTTACCGCAATTGGTCCCGCCCGAACATTTCGCCAACGCCGTCACCTGGAATGCGTCCGCATTTCAGGCCGCGATCATTTGCGGCCCGGCCATTGGCGGATTGCTTTATGCTTTCGCACACGGTCCGATGGCCGTGTATGCCACGGCGACGTTGGTTTCGTTGTCGGCGGCGTTTACCATGCTCCAAATCAATCCACAAGTAGCTGCGCGACGCCGCGAACCGACCAGCCTCAAGACTGTAATGGCGGGCTTCCGCTTCATCTGGCAGCAGAAAGTTATTTTGGGATCGATTTCTCTCGACATGTTCGCCGTGCTACTCGGCGGCGCAGTCGCGTTGCTGCCCGTATATGCACGCGACATCCTACACACCGACGCGTGGGCTCTGGGATTGCTGCGCAGCGCGCCCGGAGTCGGCGCCGCGGCGATGTCGATCTTTCTGGCGTACAAACCGTTGCGACGGCGGGTAGGAATCATTATGCTCTGGTGCGTCGCCGGATTCGGCGTCTTCACCATCGTGTTCGGGCTCTCGCGCAGCTTGATTCTTTCTCTGGTGGCGTTGTTTCTCGTCGGCGCTTCGGACATGGTCAGCGTCGTAATTCGCTCGACGTTGGTGCAGGTCCAGACGCCGGATGAAATGCGCGGCCGCGTCAGCGCCGTGGACATGATTTTCATCGGGACATCCAACGAGCTTGGACAATTTGAATCCGGCGTGACCGCACACTGGTTTGGAACCGTCCCGGCGGTCGTGCTCGGGGGCCTGGGTACGTTGGCCGTGATCGCGGTTTGGGCATGGCGATTTCCGGAGCTGCGGCGGGCCGATACTTTGACAGAGAGTTTGTGAGCGATCAAAGGCTCACACATCCCTTCCGCGAAAGGCTGCGTCTATACTTAGGGAAAGGACTCTCCAGGGGAAGGCATGCTTTCGTTCAGGAATTCCGTGAGTGGATTGGTATTTCTTGGTGCCATGTTTCTGGGTCTGGTAGTTTTGGCGACCGTGCTCTGCCAGCCCGCGTTCAGCCAGGCAAGCCCCGATTCCGGTCAAAATGGGACCGAGCCGCCACCTGCGGCGGGCGGTCCGCAGACTGACGTGGGGCCTTACGCCATTCCTAAGAAGAAGGAAGAGCCGCCTCCTCCGCCGCCGGAGAAGCCTAAACGGATCGAGGGCATGCCCGACTATTCGCTGCATGTGGACGTGCCTCTAGTGCAGATTCCGGTCTCGGTTACCACCAAGGACGGCCAATTCATCTCAACGCTGACCAAAGAAAATTTCCGCATCAGCGAAGACGGTGTGCCGCAAACCATCAGCGACTTCACAATTTCAAAGGCTCCCATCACGGCAGTGTTGCTGGTAGAGTTCGCCTCCATCAATTACGGATTTACCATCGACGCGTTGCGGGCCTCGTACGCCTTCTCACAGAAGCTGGACAAAGACGACTGGATCGCGGTCGAGTACTATGACATTCGGCCTCATATCTTGGTCGATTTCACGCAGGATAAAAATGCGGTCCGCGGCGCACTGAACGAGTTGCGCATTCCCGGCTTTTCCGAAACTGACCTGTTCGACGCTCTCTACGACACACTCGACCGCATTGACCGTGTCGAAGGGCACAAGTACATCATTCTCGTCAGCTCAGGTTTCGACAGCTTTAGCCGCATTCGCCTGGACGAAGTCACGAAAAAAGTTAAGAACACCAAAGACGTTACGATTTTCCCCATCAGTATCGGCTGGATGGCTCGGGAAATGGCCGACGCCCGCGGCGGCACCGTTTCCCACGGCATAGGTATCCCCGTAACCCACTTGGACTACTTACAGGCGGACAACGAAATGCAAACCTTCGCCAAGCTTACCGGTGGCCGCTTTTATCAGCCTCGCTTCGAGGCCGAGTATCCGGAAGTGTTTCAGAGCATATTGGGCGACATCCGCAATCAGTACACGATTTCTTACCATCCTACGAATACCAAGCTGGACGGGACTTACCGCAAGCTGAAGGTCGATCTGGTGGCTCCCGACGGCGGGCCCTTGAAATTCAAAGACCAGAAGGGCAAAGACATGAAAGTCCAGATCATTGCCCGCGAAGGCTATACCGCGAATCACACGGTCGAATAGCTGTCGTCGTTTCCCTTGCGCGCGGAACTCCTGCGCAACTCCGTTTCGGTAACCCGGTACTAGTTACCTTCCTATCGCACAGACGTAATCTATGCGCCGAGTGCGGGTAAAGCACACAATTAGGTGCATTCAGCTTTGCCCTGGGCCGATGGCGGAGAACTCCAACTCGTCGATACGCATGTCCGATGTGGTCTCGGCGCTTTCGGTTGCGCTCGATCTAACCGAAGGGCAACCCATGGGTCATGCCATCCGCAGCTGCTTTATCGGAATGCGCATCGCTAAGGAACTGCGCCTTCCCGCCAAAGATTGCGCCGATCTTTATTACGCGCTTCTGCTGAAGGATTCCGGATGCAGCACTAACTCGGCACGTCTGCATAGCATTCTGGGCTCCGACGACCTCAAAGCGAAGCGCGAAGTCAAGTTCCAGGATTGGACGCGGGTCAGTTTGTCAGGGTTGCGGTTTATCCTACGCAACACGATGCCGGAAGCGCACTGGTTCGACAGGTTCAAGCGCATCGTGCACGTGGGTATTCATCAAAGCGAAAACAACGCCGCGCTGATTGGAACCCGTTGCGAACGTGGCGCCGAAATCGCGCGCAAGATTGGCATGAGCGAGCGCACCGCGCTGGCCATTCGCAGCCTCGATGAGCATTGGAATGGAGGGGGCTATCCCGAGGGCCGCGCCGGAGATCACATTCCGCTGCTCTCGCGGATCATGAACGTCAGCCAGACGCTCGAAGTCTTCGCTTCCGAATACGACGCAGAAGCCGCAATTCGCGCCGTTTCGCAGCGCAGCGGCAAATGGTTCGATCCGGAGATGGTGAATGTGGCGCGTACCTTGCTCAAGGACGAAAAGTTCTGGCAACAGATGAAGTCGAAGGACATGCGCAGCCTGGTGATGGGTATGGAGCCCGGCGCCGCTGTCCCGGCATCGTCCGAGAGAGTGGACAGTATCTGCCAGGCCTTTGCGGAGGTCATCGACGCGAAGAGTCCCTACACATTCAATCATTCGATGGGAGTTGCGAGCGCATCGGTCGCAATTGCGGAAGCCCTGGCGCTGGCCCCGATCATGATCACTACGATTCGTCGAGCGGCGCTGCTCCATGACATTGGGAAGCTCAGTGTGTCCAACGCGATTCTGGAGAAGCCAGGCAAGCTGACCGAATCCGAGTGGGAAGTGATGAAGAAGCATCCGGTCTATAGCCGGATGATTCTAAAGACGATTTCCGGTTTTGAAAACCTGGCATTCATCGCCGCGGCACACCATGAGCGTATCGATGGCAAAGGCTATCCCGATGGTCTGAAGGGAAATCAATTGCCGCTCGCCGCGCGGGTGATCGCCGTCGCCGATGTGTATCAGGCCTTAACGGAAAAGCGTCCCTATCGCGATGGCTTGCCGCCCGATGTAGTGATGAATATGCTGCGCGAGGACGTGCCTGCCCGCCTCGACGCGCAATGTGTCGCGGCGCTGGAGCGGGCAAAAACCACAACGCCTGAATTCGCGAAAGCAGCAACAGCCCACTAGTTGGCATCCTAAAGAACGCGTTAGAATCGAGGGCGACTTCCATGACTAGATTGCGCCTGCCTTTCTCTTTTATTTTCTTGTTGAGCGTTTGGGTCCTCAGTGCTTCGTTTTCAGCCTTCGCCCAGACTTGCACCACTGGCGAAGACCTCGATGAGGCCACGCGCGGAGCCCTTACGAACACTGCAACGAACTACTTCGGCATGATTGCGCGCGGCGACTCTGCCGCGCTAAAACAAAACGCCATAGCCAGCTTAGCCGCCAGTTTTGATGGAGTGGAAACGACGGTTAGAGAGGCTCAACCCGCTCTCACCGGAGTCAATCCCGCAGCCCGAACTCCGTTCTTATTGAAGCTGGATGGTCAGGCAACACTGGATCGGGCCGAATTTCTATGTGGTGTGTTTGGCGCCAAGGGCCAGACTGCGAATAGCGCAGAATTTATAATCCCGAATTTGGCGCCCGGAACGTACGCCGTCGCAACTGTCGACGCCGCCACCTCCGCGGGTCCCTACGCTGTCTCGTTCGTGCTGGAGAAACAAGGCGCGGCATGGAAGCTCGGTGGTCTATTTGTGAAGCGCACACAGATTAACGGACACGATGCGACGTGGTTCGAGCAGCAAGCGGCGGCATTCAAGGCGAAAGGCCAGATGCACAACGCCTGGTTTTATTTCTTCGAGGCGCGCGAGATGGCCGTGCCCGTGCCTTTTATGAGCACGCTCGTCACCGACCGGCTCTACGATGAAGCGCAGACGGTGAAGCCATCCGATTTGCCGGACGAGAAGACGATCGATCTGACATCGGGAACACGAACCTTCAAGGTCACGTCGATATTCCCTCTTTTTGTCGATAAGGATTTCGACTTGGTGGTGAAGTACCAATCGGCCAATGTCTCAAACACCCCGCAAACTTTTCAGGACAACACGGCCGTGATGAAAGCACTTGTGACGAAGTTCCCTGAGTTTCGCGATGCCTTCGACGGAGTCGTGGCGCGCGCCGTTGAGCCTTCTGGCAAGGACTACGGCTCGCTGCTGCCAATGAAGGAACTCAAGTAGGCACTCGCGGTCACGACGGCTGAACACGCTGGCTCTCGAAAGTACAATCCTGCGGATTCTTATCGTCGCGCAGACCCATGAACACTGGAGCGCGAAGCTTCACGCCGCCTTCGGGGGTTTCGTGCGTCCATTCGGTAAATCTTATTTCCGCAACCAATTCCGGTTTCACCCAATGTACCTTTTGCGCGTCCACCAGGCCGGAGAACGGCGACGCCTTCGTCTCGCGCTTCTTTAGTAGAGCGTGAATGCTTTTCAGTGTGGCCTGATCGAATCCTGTCCCCGCCTGGCCGACATGGATGAGCTTCTTTTGCCGATCGTACAGACCCAATACCAGGGCGCCGAAGAATTGGCGGGAGCCTTCGGGATCGGTGTACCCTCCAATCACGCAATCGACCGTCTGTGTGACCTTGATCTTCAGCCAGTCGCGGGAGCGCCGTTCTTCGTAGAGACTCGTGCGAAGCTTAGCCACGATTCCTTCCAATCCTCTCTCGCGCGCCGCTTCGAACAACGCGACGCCTCGTTCCGGAAAATGCTCAGAGTAGCGCAGCAGACCTGTCGGCACGATGAGCGACTGCAAGAAATTCTTACGATCTTCCACCCTGGCGCGCCTCAGATCGTAGCCATCGCAGTAGAGTAGGTCGAAGGCGTAGTACATGACCTGGACGTCGCTATTGGCTGCGACGCTGCGTCCACGGGCGCGCAGGCCGGTGCGCTGCTGGATGAGGCTGAATGAGGGGCGGCCCTTTTCGTCCATCGCCACGATTTCGCCATCCAGGATTGCGGTCTTCGCACCGAGCGAATCGGGCAGAGTTTTCAACTCGGAGAATTGCGCCGTAAGCTCATTTTGATTGCGCGACACCAGCCGGACCGTTCCTTTCTCAACGAAAGCGATTGCACGGTAGCCGTCCCATTTGATTTCAAACAACCAATTAGGATCGTCGAATGGCTTCTCGATCGGTGTCGCGAGCATGGGCTGAATCGTGGTTGGCATCGGCGCGGCTTTTGCGCCGGCGATGTTTCTCGCAAGAGACTTCTCCGACGACGCGTTCGGCTTCGCGGTCTTCAAAGATTTTTCCGCCCGCGGCGATTTTTCTTTCGCCGCCACCCGTTTCTTCTTATCTGCCTTCGCAACTGCTTTGGCCAGCCACGGCGCTTTCAGCGCTCCCCGCGATGCCGGGCGACTGCTTTTCCATTCCGCTGAATCGGCGTCGCCCGCAATTTGCGCCATCGAACGATCGCTGAGCACGGATGTGTCGTACTTATCGATGTCGTATTTAGGGACGGCGAACTCGTCCTTCTTCTTGATCAGCAACCATTCCGTGCCTTTGCTTCCGGGACGCCGGCCTTTGATGTGAATCAACGCAAAGTCTCCATTTAAGCGCGTACCGTGAAGGCGAATTTTGAAATCGCCTTGCTTCAGCATCGCCACGGCTTCAGAATCCGTGCCGACTACGAACTTGCCGTTCACTGGCTCTGGCGAAAGTGGCTCCCATGTACCCATATCCCAAACCATCACGGTGCCACCGCCGTAATTTCCCTCGGGGATTGTACCTTCGAAATCAAAGTAAGAAACGGGATGATCTTCCACCTGCATGGCCAAGCGCTTGTCCGCGGGATCAAGCGAAGGCCCCTTGGGCACGGCCCATGACTTCAACACACCCTCCATCTCCAGCCGAAAATCGTAGTGCAGGCGCGTGGCGCGATGCTTCTGCACCACGAAGCGATGGCCGGATTTCTTCTCCAGCTTGGGCGGCGGCTCGGGCGTTTCTTCGAAGCGGCGTTTTCGTTTGTATTCGTCGAGCGACATAGCGTCAGATTCTAGCCCACAGTGATTCTAGCCAATGTGTGCGATAAGAGTAGTGTGCCGTTGCCTCCGCTGAAACGCGAATACCCCGACGCTCCGCTGGTCGGAGTCGGGGCCGTCGTTATCGAGGAAGATCGAGTTCTGCTCATCAAGCGCGGGCAGCCGCCACTGGCCGGCCAATGGTCGATCCCCGGCGGATTGCTCGAGCTTGGCGAGACAGTGCGCGCAGCGGCCGTTCGCGAGGCCTTCGAAGAGACTGGGCTGGTCGTGGAAGTGTCCGAACTGCTAGGCGTCTTCGACCGCATTTTGCCGGATGCCGATGGGCGAACGCAGTATCACTATGTGCTTGTCGACTTTCTGTGCCGCCGCGTGTCCGGGGAAATTCGCGCTGGCGGCGACGCCGCGGAGGCACGATGGTTGCAGGGCGACGAACTGCTGCGTTTGGCATTAGCGAAGGATACCGCAGAGGTCATCCAATTGGGCTTTGCGCATGCGTCCGTCGGCCTGAAAAATCGCTACACTTGCGCTCAGGGCGATCAATGATCATGACGTTCGTAACCTGCAATCCAGGCCGCGATACGGGAGAGCAATAGTAAAATCAAGCGAATGGCCCCGGACACAGCAACCGCCCCCACTACGCGCGCGACCCAGCTTGAAGGCGCTCTGCGACAGATCATTCGCGGCAAGGACGAAGTCATCCGGCTCACGCTGGTGGCCATCATGGCGCGCGGGCATTTGCTCATTGAGGGTGTTCCCGGCGTCGGCAAAACCACTTTGGCGCAAGCCATGGCGCGGGCGCTCGATTGCAGCTTTCAGCGGGTGCAGTTCACCAGCGACATGCTGCCCTCGGACGTCCTGGGCATCTCAATTTACTCGGCGCTGGAGCAGCAATTCGAATTCAAGCGCGGCCCAGTGTTTACCAATGTATTACTAGCCGACGAAATCAATCGCACCACTCCTAAGACGCAGTCGGCCCTGCTGGAAGCCATGAGCGAAGGTCAAGTCACGGTCGATGCTCACTCCTACGCGCTGCCCCAGCCGTTCTTAGTTGTGGCGACTCAGAATCCCGGGGAGCATCACGGTACCTATCCGTTGCCCGAGTCGCAACTCGATCGCTTTTTGATGCGGGTGCGCATGGGGTATCCCGACCTCGAAGCGGAGCGCGAGATTTTGCGCCTGCAGGCGGGTGCATCCCAATTGGATAGCCTGAGGCCGGTTCTCACCGGGGAGGACGTGCTCGACATGCAGCGCACCGTTTCAAAAGTCCGGGTGGAAGAGTCTCTGGTAACCTACGCGCTCTCGATTGTTACGCAAACGCGAACGTCGAGCCGGTTTTCGCTCGGAGTTTCGCCCCGGGGCGCCCAAATGTTATATCGCGCCGCCCAAGCCATGGCCTTCCTCGATGGGCGCACGTTCTGTGTTCCAGAGGACTTCAAGCCCCTCATCGTCCCTGTCTTCGCGCACCGCGTCGCGCTCAACGGACGCAGCACTTCCCTCTCTCGCGCGGAAGAAACCGAGCAGGCGATTCGAGAGATTGTTGACAGCACCCCCATCCCGGTCTAGCCCAGCTCACCAAAGGCCTTGCCACTAGGGCCTTTTTACTCCGTTTCCAAGCGTCGATTTTTGATATAGGCTCATGAACATCGGGTGGCGCGGTCGTCCGCCGCAGCGGTAACGTCTTCCGAACCGGATTCCCCCAACGGACTCTTGATCGGTTCGTCGTGTCCCTTACGGTTTGCAGATTCCTATAGGGCTTCGGTGGAAGGTGATGCCAGCCGTGCCGGTTTATTTCCCGCTCGCGACACCCTTGCATGCTTGCGAGGCAAAAACCAGGAGGATTTATGAGCACTGTTGTTCGGCAATCATTCACGGCGTGGCGCAAGGCATGGAAACTCTTGGCCTGCGGAACTGGCTTCCTGATCGCTATTCTATCCGTGGCTGGGGTTTCTGTCTCAGCACAGACTTACTCCGTCATTTATTCTTTTCCTGGCGGGACGGAAGGTGCATTCCCCTATGGCTCCGTCACTCGTTCCCACACCGGAGTGATCTACGGATCAACCTACAAAACCGACGGCGCCAATGGCGGCACCGGCTTCGGTGTAGCTTATTCCGTAACCGCCACAGGCACGGAGAAGGTGCTTCAATCCTTCCAGGGTCCTCCCAACGACGGTGCGAACCCCAAAGGCGGAATGATCCACTTCCACGGCCTCTACAGCACTACCACCAGCGGCGGAAGCAGCACCAACTGTACCGGGGGCTGCGGCGTGGTGTGGACTCATAATTACAATGCCGCGGTACACGAGGACGACTCGGCCAACGAAGACCCGGCGAGCTTCGACGTCATCATCCACAACTTCACCGGGCTGGCAGACGATGGCGCTGCGCCGGTGGGCGACCTTGCCCGCGACTTCAACTACAACTTGTACGGAGTCACAACCTACGGCGGAGACACTCAGTGCTCGGCACAGGGCTGCGGCATCATTTACGAATTGACCCTGGCCGGGGTCGAGACCATCTTTCATAAGTTCTCAGGGCCCGATGGATCATTCCCGCGCTCCGGGTTGATCTCCTGTCGCCCCTGCGGTACGACCGTGAATCACCTTTTTGGAACCACCTCCGCGGGCGGAGCCTCCAATCAGGGCACTCTTTTTACCATCGATATGAATGGGCAGTACTTCCAGACCCTCTACCAATTCAAGGGAGGCGCGGACGGAAGCGAACCGGAGGGAGCCGTCGTTTTAGACCTTACGGGTAACGGAAATATCTATGGCACCACCGTCAATGGCGGCGGAAGCACCAACTGTCCCGGCGGCTGCGGGACCGTTTATAAAGTCACCCCCTCGGGTGAGGAAACTGTGCTCTACGCCTTCACAGGCGGCGCCGACGGAGCCCACCCTCGCGGCACGCTCGCCATCGATACGAAAGGAAACATCTATGGGGCCACGAGCGATGGCGGTAAAGGGAAACCGGGAGATGGAGTCATTTTTGAAGTCAATGACACTACCGGTGCCGAAACCGTGATCCACACCTTTGCCGGTGGTGCCGATGGAGCTAATCCGTTTGGAGGGGTGGTTAAGGATGTGTTCGGCAACCTCTACGGCACGACTGTGTATGGCGGAGATATGAGCTGCGGCACGAACGGCTGCGGCGTGATCTTCACCGCCACTCCCGCCAGTGCGGCGACCCCAGTCGCTAGTAAGTAATCACCATAAGGAACCTCGGCCTCCTATGAGAAGCTAGGTCGAGGTTTCTTATGACATTCGCTCGTTATCTAATGCGGTTATCCCTCGGCGTTTGGATTGGCAGCCTGGTCTTTTTTCCTTTTCTCGCGCAGAACGCCTTTTCGATCTTGGCGTCGCGGCAGAGCGCGGGACTGGTCGTCGGCAGGTCTTTGGTGGATCTTCACTGGATCGGGCTAGGCTGCGGCGTCATATTTCTCATTTTCTCGGTGGTCAGCAGCAGCGCGAGAACGTTCGCCGTGCGCAATCTTCTCGTGTTGCTTATGGTCATCGGCACTTCGATTTCGCAGTTTGGCGTGATTCCACGAATGGATGCAATTCGAGCTTCCATTCCTGGTGAAGTCGATTCGGTTCCCGCGGATAATCCCGTGCGGGCAAAGTTTGACGCGCTGCATAAGGCGTCAACTGACATTGAAGGATTAGTTTTATTGATAGGATTGGGCGCTTTGTATTTGACGGACTGAAGGCGCATAAAATGAGCTTGTGACTGCGCCGCCAATCCCGTCCCGCAAGCCTCCCTCCGTGCTGGATAAAGTTCGGCGCGTCGAGATTCGCGGCCTGATGCTGATCGCATTGCTAATCCTGGCGATTACCGTGGCACGGCATTGGGGCCACATCTATTGGGGCCTGCGCTGACTGTGGCGGACGCGCCCCTGATCGTCATTCTCGGGCCCACGGCCAGCGGCAAGACGGCGCTGTCACTCGCGTTGGCAAAACGATTCGACGGTGAGCTCGTGAACTGCGATTCCGTCGCCGTGTATCGCGAGTTTGAGATCGGAACCGCAAAGCCGAATGCGAGCGAGCGAACTGAAGCTCCTCATCATTTGCTGGATTGCGTCGCCCCCAACGCGGTCATGACTGCCGGCGAATACGCGCGGATGGCGCGGCCTGCGCTGGCGGATATTGCGAAACGCGGTCGCCTTCCAATCATTGTCGGGGGTACCGGGCTCTATCTTCGCGCACTGCTGGACGGACTTTTTGCCGGGCCGCTGCGTTCAGAAGAGTTGCGCGATCGGCTCCGGGAGCGCGCAGAAAAGTTTGGCCCGGGATATTTGCATCGCATCTTAAGTCGCATTGACCCCGCGGCTGGCACCAATATTCATGCCAACGACCAGCCCAAGTTGATCAGGGCCATCGAGGTCTGCCTTGGGTCGCGAAATCGCATGACAGATTTGTGGAAACAGGGTCGCGATTCATTACACGGCTTTCGTATCCTTCGCATCGGATTGAATCCGGACCGCAAACTGCTTTATGAGCGCATCAATCGGCGGGCATCGGCGATGTTCGAAGCGGGGATGATCGAAGAAACGCAGAAGCTTCTGACAAAGTATGGCCCCAACGTTTGGCCGCTTAGTTCCCTCGGCTATCGGCAGGCTATGCAGGTGCTGAATGGCGAGCTCGCATTAGACGCGGCAGTAAAAGCCGCGCAGCAGGCGCACCGCAACTACGCGAAACGGCAAATGACCTGGTTCCGGCGCGAGCCGGATGTTCACTGGCTCAAGGGCTTCGGGGATGAAGCTGTCGCGCAGAACGAAGCCATCACCTTAGTCAAGGCATTCCTCGGGACGCCAATTTGATATGGTTAGGGATTCATGTTCCGATTGTGTGCCGTGATTATCCTCGTTGGTCTGCTGAGCGCCTCCGCTGCGGAAAAACCTAAGCCCGCAGCGAACTCATCCATCCATCTGGATCGCGAGGGCGACCGCTGGGCAGAAAAAACGCTGCGCAAGATGACGCTGGAAGAAAAGGTCGGCCAGCTATTTATGGTTTGGGTCCGCGCGGGATTCCTCAACACGGAGAGCGCGGACTATCAACAGCTAATCGACCAGATGCACAAGTATCATGTCGGATCGTTCGCCATGACGGTGCGCTGGGAGCCTCCGTTTCTTTACCGCACACAGCCGTTTGAAGCGGCGGACTTGTTAAATCGCTTGCAGCGCGAATCGAAGCTGCCGTTACTTATTGCAGCCGATTTCGAACGCGGTGTGACCATGCGGGTGAATGGCGCAACCGAATTTCCCCACGCGATGGCATTTGGCGCGATTGGGGAAACGAAGCCCGCCGAAGAGTTTGGCCGCATCACCGCTGAAGAGTCGCGCGCTATCGGCGTACATTGGAATTTTTTTCCTGACACTGATGTAAACTCCAATCCCTCGAACCCGATCATCAATACGCGATCATTTGGCGAAGATCCTCATCAAGTCGGAGAGCTTGCCGCTGCCTACATTCGCGGCGCGCATGAGGGCGGAATGATGGTCACGGCCAAGCACTTTCCCGGACATGGCGACACCGCAACCGATTCGCATGTGGCGCTGGCCCAGGTAACCGGCGACCGCGAACGACTCAACGCGGTCGAATTGCCGCCGTTTGAGAGGGCAATCGCCGCCGGCGTCGATGCCGTGATGATCGCGCATCTGGCCGTTCCCACGCTTGATTCCGATCCCAGTCACGTAGCCACGACTTCGCACTTGGTAGTAACTGACTTGTTAAAAGATCAGCTCGGCTTCAAGGGAATCGTGGTGACCGATGCACTGGATATGGCTGGCCTGACTCGGCTTTACTCCGCCAATCCGGGGCGGGCCGCGGTGGACGCCTTCAAAGCCGGCAACGACTTGCTGCTCATTCCCGCTGACCTCGATGCCTCTTACCGTGCCGTGCTGGAGGCCGCTCGGAGCGGCGAGATCCCTGCCGCGCGCTTAGATGCTTCCGTGCTTAAACTGCTTAAAGCCAAGGCTGCCTTGGGTTTACACAAGAATCGCACCGTAGACGTTAGCGCACTCCCCGACCGCATCGGAAAACCACAGAATCTCGCCATCGGTCAGGAGATCGCCGATCAGTCGATCACTTTAGTCCGAGACAATGGCAAAACACTTCCACTGAAACGACTGGGAACCTCTGGGGCTCGCGGTGCGTATCAAGATATGGCTGGCGAGACTGCTCCTAATTCCAGTCCGCTACTGGTGGTCATTTTTTCCGACGATGTTCGGACGGAAGCAGGACGAATATTGGAGCGACAGATAAAATCCCGCATGGCCGGTGCGACGGTTATGTACGTGGACGACCGAATTGCAATGGCGCTTTCGAATCAAGTCATGCAGTTTGCAGCCAATTCGCAGGCTATCGTCACCGCAGTTTACTCGGTGCCGTCTCCCGGTAAAGCGCCGGCGCTCGGTAGTGCCGACAATTCCAATCCGAGCGGGGTTTTGCTCAAAACTTTGCTCGATAGTGCGGCGGACAAGATGGTCGTCCTGTCGATGGGAAATCCGTATATGGCGCAAAACTTTCCGGCCGTGCAAAATTATGTGTGCGCGTTTTCGAACGCCGCAGTATCTGAAATAGCCGCTGTCAAGGCGCTGTTCGGAGAAATTTCGTTTCAAGGCCACTTGCCGGTGACCATCCCTGATATCGCGGAGCGCGGATTCGGCCTTAGCCTTCCCGCGTCCGCTGGAGAAATTCATCATGCCAACTAAACGCTTCCCAACCCTGCTTGTGACGATGGTCTTGTCCTCGCTTTTGCTGGGTATTGCTTCCTGCACCGTTCGACAGAGTAAGGACGCCAATGGCAACGACGAAAATGTCAGCATCGAAACTCCTGCTGGCAGCATGCACATCGGCAACGATGCCGTCGTAGAAGACACTGGGCTGCCAGTTTATCCCGGCGCTCGAGTCAAGCCGAACAAAGACAACGACGACAATAAAGCCAAGGTGAATATCTCCAGCAGCTTCTTTGGCCTGAAAGTCGTGGCCGTCGAATATTTGTCCGACGATCCGCCGGCAAAGTTGGTGGACTACTACAAGTTGCAGCTCAAGAAATATGGCAAGGTGCTCGAATGCCATACCAACAAGGGCGGGGGCGACTACAACGCCGATATTGACGATAAGGACGGAGATTCCAAGTCTCGCGAACTCAAGTGCGAGGGCGACAACACCGGCAGCAATATCGAATTGAAAGCCGGGACGACCGACAATCAGCACATCGTGTCGATTCAGCCGAAAGATAAAGGTTCGGATTTCGGGCTGGTGTTGGTCAAGGTCCACGGCCACGACACCATCTAAGGGGCATGTAGGCGCGGGCGCCCCTTTGGCTGCAGCTCAGCACTCGCTCCGCCGCGTGCGTCATCACTCCGAAGCTGGCGGCAATGCGCCTTTTGCTCTGATTGCCGCGCTGCGATACTCTCACCTTAGTGGAATATTCCTGTCATCAGTGCGGTGCGAACGTGGAAGAAGGCACGGCATTCTGCGCCCAGTGCGCCGCTCCGCAGATTCGGGTGCAAGGCGTCGAGACAGAAATTCTGCCGCCGACTCCTAACGCTCCTTCGCGAGCACCGCTGATTTCCGACCTGCAATGGCACTACGCAATTCCTTCGGCCGCAACGGCGGGCGGAATTTCCGCTCTTCTGATGGTGATTCCGCTCGGGGGACTGGGTATCGGAATGCTTGCCGGTGGCGTGATTTCGGTCATGCTTTATCAGCGAAGGATGACCAGCGGACATTTGCCGGCGTCTCAGGGCGCGCGTCTCGGCGCAGTGTCCGGCGTATTCGGCTTTTTCATTTTTGCGATTTTCACCGCCATTCAAGTTGCAATCTTTCACTCCGGCGGGGAATTGCGCTCCGCCCTGCTGCAAGCGGTTCAACAGGCCGCGCAGCGCAATTCCGATCCCCAGGCACAACCCTTCATCGACTTCCTGCGCACTCCCCAAGGGCTCGCAGTGGTGATGGCCCTGGGTTTGTCCGTGATGTTCGTGTTCTTTATCGTGCTGGCCAGTGCGGGTGGGGCGATCACAGCGGCGTTGCTCCGCCGGAAGCCGAATCCGGGAGGCGGCTAAGATAACCCACCTTGTTTCCCACAGTGGCTCCCACGTATGATGCAGCGTTCATGACTCCCCAACCTTCATCCCGTTCTGCAAACCTGCGCGAAAAAGGGCAGATCATGTCCGCCTCGGAAATTGAGCGAACTTTGGTTCGGCTCGCCCACGAGATCATTGAGAAAAACGATGGCGCGGAAAATCTCGGCTTCATCGGCATTCGCAGGCGCGGTGTGCCACTGGCAGAGCGCTTGGCCAAGACGATCGAGCGCATAGAAAAGCTCGCGGTGCCGGTGGGCACGCTGGACATCAGCCTGTATCGCGACGATCTTTCTACGGTCGCTGAAAAACCAGTCGTGCAAAAAGGTGAGATTGGATTTTCAGTAGCGGGCAAGAATATTATCCTGCTGGACGACGTGCTTTACACTGGCCGCACTTGCCGCGCTGCGCTGGACGCCTTGTTTCGCCAGGGTCGCCCCAAACGCGTCCAGCTCTGCGTGCTCATTGATCGCGGCCACCGCGAACTACCGATCGAGGCGACGTTCGTAGGCCGCGTCGTGCAAACCACCAGCAACGAAGTCATTGAAGTGCAACTGCAAGAAGTGGACGGAAGCGATCGCGTCCTACTCGTCGAACGGCAGGATGGAACTCTCTAAGTGAGCGCAATCGATCCTCTGGTGACGCAGCCCGCGCGCGGTTCGCTGCTCGGCATCGAGCACTTGAGTCAGGCCGAGATTTCCGGATACCTTCAGCTGGCGCGCACTATGAACCCACAAAAGTCACGCCCCTTGCTGAAAGGGAAACGAGTCTTCTTACTCTTCTACGAAGCCTCCACCCGTACCCGCAGTTCGTTTGAAGTCGCGGCCAAGTCAATGGGTGCGATGACCACGCTCATTCTGTCCAGCGGATCGAGTATTGAGAAAGGCGAGTCGCTACTCGATACCGGCTACACGCTGCGTGCCGTGGGAGCGGATGTGATCGTCATTCGCCATCCGGAGGCGGGAGCGCCCTTGTTAATGGCGAAGCATCTCGACATTCCGGTGATAAATGCGGGCGACGGAATGCATGAGCATCCCACGCAAGCCTTACTCGATGCCTATACGATTCTTCGCCACAAAAAGACGATCAAAGGCCTGCACATCACGATCATGGGCGATATTTATCACAGCCGGGTGGCGCGCTCGGCGGTGCATCTGCTAAGCAAGTTCGGAGCGAAGATAACCTTATGTGGACCACCGGAATTCTTACCCGATTTGGCGACGACGCTGGCGCCCGGATTGAAAGTTACGCGGTTCGCCGAGGAAGCGCTGCATGGAGCTGATGTCGTCATGATCTTGCGCGTGCAAAAAGAGCGCCTTGGCGGGCAGGCGCTTAGCGTCGCAGACTATGTCGCTCAGTATCAGATGAATACTGCGCGATTGAAATTGGCGAAGAAAGACGCCATCGTGATGCATCCCGGCCCAGTGATTCGCGGCATGGAATTTAACTGGGAGGTCGCCGACTGTCCGCAGTCGGTGATCGTGGAAGAAGTGCGCAACGGTGTGCCGGTGCGGATGGCGATTCTGGCGAAAGCTTTGGGCAAGGCGAAGTGATGAAGCACGGCAAGCACAATTCCGATTCGCTGCTGATCAAGGGCGGACACGTCATCGATCCCGCGGGCGATCTCGACGAAAGTCTCGACATCCTGCTGCGCGACGGATTCATCGCTGAGATTGCTGCACCTGGGCAGATACACGGAGCAGAGCAAACTTTCGACGCACGTGGGTTGATCGTCTGTCCGGGACTGATTGATATTCACGTGCACCTGCGCGAGCCCGGACAGAGTTACAAAGAAACCATTGCCTCAGGCACGGCTGCGGCCGCCGCAGGTGGCTTCACTTCCGTGTGCTCAATGCCCAACACACTGCCCATTGCCGACACTGCGGAAGTCATCGCGTGGCAGCGGTCTGCCGAGCGCGGCGCAATCGTCAATGTGTTTCCGATCGCTGCCGCGACCTATGGCAGTCAGGGTGGCAGGCTAACGGATTTTGCCGCGCTGCAAGAAGCCGGCGCGGTTGCCGTTACCGACGATGGTAAACCAATTCTCTCCGACGACATTATGCGCGAGACTTTGGTTGCGGCGGCGAAGCTGAATCTGCCTGTGATTCAACACGCCGAAGATACGCGCATGACGATATCCGGGTCGATGAATGAGAGCGCCGCGTCGTTTCGTCTGGGCCTGCATGGCATGCCGAGCGCGGCCGAGTCGTCCATCGTCGAGCGCGACATTCAGTTGGCGCAACAGAGTGGCGGATCGCGGATTCATGTAGCGCATCTCTCGACAGTCGCGGCGCTGGAAGCGGTGCGCCGGGGAAAACGCGAGGGCGGACGCGTCACTTGCGAAGTCACGCCGCATCACTTCACGCTAACCGATGCCGACATTGTCGATTACGACGCCAATTTCAAGATGAATCCGCCATTGCGCTCGGCGGCGGACATTGAAGCGTTGCTGGTCGGCGTGGAAGACGGCGCGGTGGATGCCATCGCCACTGACCACGCGCCTCACGCGTTACATGAAAAGATCATCGAATTTCAGCGCGCGGCTTTTGGCATTATTGGACTCGAGACGGCACTGGGGTTGGCCCTGAGGCGGCTGCATCATGAGAGACAAGTTTCACTGCGGCGTGTCATCGAGCTGTTCACTTCAGGGCCGGCGCGGGTGCTGGATCTCAAAGGGCGCGGCACGCTTTCTATCGGAAGTCACGCCGACGTTACGATTTTCGATCCCAAGAAAAAATGGAAGTACGACGTATCAAAGTCTCGCTCGATGGCGCGCAACACACCATTCGACGGGTATGGGCTAATCGGAAAAATAATGGCGACGATTGTCAGTGGGAAGATTGTCTATCAAGTCTAGGCGGGAGTGTCCATCTTAGTGGCGTTTCTTCCGCGAAACCGCCGCCGGCTTTTCCTCTCCCGGCGCCAGCACGCGTCGTACAATCGGCGTGTTGAGTTTATATTTGCGGTCGACTATGTTTCCTTGATCGTCTTTCACATGCAGGACGAACACCGGTAGCGTCCCTTCCTTGTCGAAGTTTTCCTGCGTCACCGTGACGGGCAGCACGCCGTTCAAATCGCGTTCGTGATAAGCGGTTTCGTAGCGGTGCTTGCGCACGTTCCAGGTGAAGACACGAATCTGGTTGTAGTCGGAGGGCATGCCATCTCGCGGTTCGGAGAGCACGACCAGATACTGCGGCACCTGCTTGTCTGCGTCAGTGACCTGATCGAGAACGAAACACGCCACGATGCGCTGGCCCTCGGCGTACTGCGCGATGTCCAGCGGGATATCGACATCCACCAGACGCGCCAGTACCCATCCAATGTCGCCCTGGGGATCGCGAATCAGCCACCAGTCTTCCATCGGTATCGGCGGCGTGGTGACGTTTCCCTTGGCATCGGCCACTGGCTTCACGACTGCTAACGCGTTGCTCTTCGGAACGGTCGCTCGCTTAAGGATCGAAACCTTTGCGCCTTCGCTCAACAGAAATAAGTGATCGGTTTCGCGACCAGGTGTGAGATGGATGTTGGTGTCATTGCGCGTGGTTCCGGCGGCTTGCACGGGGTCGTTTCCGTCTTGCTGCTTAAGCTGCTGGAATCCGTCGTAAACCTGCTGGCTGACCACGTAGCGATCTTCGAGCCAGCCTTCTTCTTTCTTGGCAGTGCGCACTTTGACGAAGCGGCGATCCCGCTCCAGCACGTCGAGACGGTCGCCATTCTTGACCACGCCGGTCTTGGTATAGACGGCAGCCATGTGATCGCGCAGAATAGCCTGCGGCGCGGAGACATAGACCACTTCGAGGGCGCGTCCGCCGTTACGTCCACAGGCGGCGAGCAGCAGGCAGGCGAGGGATACACCGACAAAAGCAGGATGAAAGTAACGGCGCTTAAGCACGGACAGGCTCACGTATCACTATAGCGCAAACTGGCGCCGATTCCTGAGTGGATCACGCCCAGGGTTTACTGAACGGTGAGCGTTGCAGTCGCCGTGTAAACCGTCGTGGTGCTCGTGTAGGAAGCCGTGACGGTTGCGACTTCGCCCGAGAAGGAAGTCGAATTCGTGGTAAATGTGATTCCAGAAGTATCCTGACCGTTGATGGTGAAATCCGCCGCGGAACCGCCGCCGCTCACGCTGCTGATCGACCACTGACATTGCGAGGTAACATCTACGGTCCCAGACACTCCGGTGACCGTGGCAGCGGCAGTGAAGGTCTGACTTGTTCCACCGTCCTTGGGCACCGTGCTGTTGCGAGGACTGATCGTGATAGCCGTGACGTTCGTCAATGCAACCGTGGCGGAGGCGGTATTACTGACGGTTCCGTACTCACCTGTAAGAGTGACAGGGCCTCCGACGGAAAGCCCGGTAGCCAATCCGCTATTTGTAACTGACACGATGGTCGTGTCGGAACTGGACCAAACTATGCCGCTACTGCCGGTTAACGCCTTGGTAGTGCCATCGTTGTATGTTGCCGTCGCGGTCATCTGCTGTGTACTGCCTTGGTTAAGAGTGAAAGTCGAGGGGCCAACCGTCAGGCTGGAGACTGTCGGATTCTGGAAGAATCCGGTACAGGCGACCGCTGCGCCGACCAGGTAAAGGGTCGCCAGCGTGGCTAGAAATTGAACTTTCCGTTTTCCCAACATCGACATAGTCTGTTTTTCCAGCAAGGCACCGCTGCGGGCCATCCAGCCGCGGCGCAACTCAAAGTGTAGCATCACGCCTCTTGGCCGCTAAGGGTGAGAACGCCTCTCCT
Source organism: Terriglobia bacterium (assembly GCA_963799065.1). GTDB lineage: Bacteria > Acidobacteriota > Terriglobia > Terriglobales > Acidobacteriaceae > JAJPHW01. The sequence continues at coordinate 1,201,938 of CAWCVJ010000003.1, read as the reverse complement.
CGAGGATTCTTGCAGACAAATTCTGCAAGAAACTTCTATCTGCTAGACTCCGTATCTGCTGAAGTCAGGTCCGCACATCTATGCGTAAATTATTGTCAATAATCGTCATTTGTACGGCTTTCACTCTTTCTTTGTTGGCTCAGACCCAGCCCGCTCCGGCTGCAAACAAGCCCACACCGGCCCTCTGCGCGCGCTGCATTCGCGCTCACGAGGAATTTCTGGCCTCGGACGCCATGCGGGGACGGGGAAGCGGCACCCCTGAGGAATTGATCACGGCTACATATATTGCAGCACAGTTGCGGGCCTACGGCATCCAGCCGGCCGGGGACAATGGCGGCTACATTCAGGCTGCACCGCTGCTGCGGAGAACAATTACTGCCGCTCCCACTCTCGAAGTGACCACTGGCGCTGCGGCGACGTGTACCTATGGAAAGGACTTCCTCATCGAGCGCTTGTCGAAGACCGACTTTTCCGGTCCGCTCCAGAAGGTGGACGCGACGAAAGCTGTCCCGAAGATCCAGGCAGGGGCGGTCGTGCTGATCGCCGGGTCTGACCCTAAGCTGGTGCGTCAGGCGGCATACGCGGCCATCGAAGCAGCTGCTGCGGGGATCATCTCAACCAGCCCCAAGTCAGCGACGGACTTCGAGGCCGCCGCAAAGACCTTGCCGAGGCTGCCGAATCAACTCGAATCCGGCGCGTCGGAGATGTTCAATCTCAACGCCATTAGCGCGAGCCCTGCGACAGTCGCGGCCTTGGAGCAGTTAACCGACGGAACGGAGATCAAGTTCAACGCACCGGTCAGCGAAGAAAAAGGCTTCACGTGGAACGCGGTCGGACAACTGGAAGGGAGCGACCCTAAGCTGCGACATGCGGCCATCCTGCTGTCGGCACATTTGGATCATCTCGGTGTGGGCGCCCCGGTGAATGGCGACGACATTTACAACGGAGCCGACGACGATGCCTCGGGCACCACGGCGGTGCTGGAACTAGCGCGAGTGCTGGGCGCGGGGCCACGTCCGCAGCGCACTATCATCTTTGCCCTCTTTGGCAGCGAGGAGCAAGGCGGCTTGGGATCGACCTACTTCCGCGAACACCCACCCATTCCGCTGGCCGATATCGCCGCCAATCTAGAATTTGAAATGATTGGCCGGGCTGACCCCAAGGTGAAGGCCGACACGCTCTGGCTGACGGGATGGGACCGCTCCAATCTTGGCCCTACGCTTGCCGCACACGGCGCGAAGCTGGTTGCCGACCCTCATCCTGAGCAGAGCTTTTTCATGCGCTCTGACAATTATGTGCTCGCCAAGAAGGGCGTGGTCGCGCAAACTGTTTCCAGCTATGGCTTGCACAAGGATTATCACCAGCCCAGCGACGACCTCGCGCACGTCGATTTCAAGCACATGGACGCGGCCATTGGCTCGCTGCTGGGGCCGATTGAATGGCTGGCCAATTCTAGTTTCACGCCGCAATGGAATAAAGGCGGAAGGCCATAAACCAATGGTCAAAATCCCCAGAAAAACGCACAGAGCGGCGGGCGGCGGCTTGCATTAAAATAAAACCATGTCGTCCCGAAGCTTTACTTTGGAAGAAGCGCAGTCCTTGCTGCCTGTGCTGGAGTCGCTGCTAAGAACGTCCATCGACGGCAAGAAGCTGATTGAGTCGGTCGACGACGAATTTCAGGCGCTGGCGCATCGCGTGTTTTTGAATGGCGGCATGTCGCTGAAAGTTGTCTATTTGGCGCGGCGCAAGGCGGAGCGCGAAAAGACGATTCAACGGGTAAAGGACGCCCTCGCGGAAATCGATTCCATCGGAGTTCAGGTGAAAGACCTCGACATCGGCCTGCTGGATTTTCCCTGTGAAGTGGATGGCACAACAATTCTGCTCTGCTGGAAGTTGGGCGAACTCGGCATCACGCACTGGCACGGCACAGAAGAAGGTTTCGCGGGACGCAAGCCCATCGATGAGAAGATCGCGAAGGCTAAGAGAGCGAATTAAGCATCGTCGCGAGCGTCCGTCTACGCGATCTCCAGCATCCGGTCCAGCGCGACTCTTGCCCAGTGTTTGACGTCGTCTTTTACTTTGATCTGGTTGACGACGTTGCCTTCGATTAGGTTCTCCAGCACCCAGCACAAATGTTGCGGCGAGATGCGGAACATTGTGGTGCAGAGGCAGCCGGAGTCGTCCAGCGTAATAACTTTCTTGCCCTCGGCGGCAAACTCTTTGCCCATGCGGTTGACCAGATGAATTTCGGTTCCGACGGCGAACATCGTGCCCGGCCGCGATTGCTTGATGATTTTCAGCAAGCCCTCGGTCGAGCCGATGCCGTCAGCTTTCTGGCAAACTTCCCAGCGGCATTCGGGATGCACGATGACTTGAATCCCGGGATACTTCGCGCGCACGTTATCGACATGCTCAGGCAAGAAGCGCTGATGGACTGAGCAGTGACCCTTCCAGAGAATTACTTTCGCCGCGCGCAGGCGATCAGGGCTAACTCCGCCGCCAATCATGTAAGGATCCCAGACGACCATCTCGGAGAGCGGAATGCCCATGGCGAATCCGGTGTTGCGGCCGAGGTGCTGGTCGGGCAGGAAGAGAATCTTTTCGTTGTTCTTAAACGCCCACTGAAACGCGCCCGGCGCGTTCGACGATGTGCAGACCACGCCGCCTCGTTCTCCGCAGAAAGCTTTAATCGCGGCGGTCGAATTCATGTACGTGATCGGAGTGATCCCGTGGCCAAGTTCGTCGGTTAGTCCAGCTCGTCTTAACTGCTCCCAGCAATCTTCCACTTGCGTGATCTCCGCCATGTCGGCCATCGAACAGCCAGCGTTGAGGTCGGGCAGTATGGTGACTTGGCCGGGGCGGCTGAGCACATCGGCGCTCTCCGCCATGAAATGCACGCCGCAGAAGACGATGTATTTGCCGCCCGCGCGGGCCGCTTCCTGCGCGAGCCTGTAGGAATCGCCGCGAAAATCCGCGTAGCGAATGACCTCATCGCGCTGATAGTGGTGGCCCAGGATGACGCAGTCCCGGCCCAGTTCACGTCGGGCCGCTGCGATGCGATCGTCCATGGTGTGATCCGGCTGGACGAGATAGTTCTCTAAACTGCATACCGCTGTCGCTGTTGCCATAAATTGTCTCGCTTTCAGCTCCAAGACAGGTCGGTGCGCTATGCACGCGATCCGCCCGAAATTGGAACGGGGATGTTGAAAGCCTGCCAGCGGCTCCAGTCGATTCACTGCGCTTCATACTGAAAGCGCCCAACCGGCGGGGATGTTGAAGCCACTTACTTCCCTTTGCAACTCTTTGGATGCTGACCAGCCCCAGAGGATACCCTAAATTTGCGTGTAATTGATCCGGGGTACCGAAGCACCTCCCGTATTTTGCACTGAATCCGGGGCAGAGCGCAAGCGGATTAACGCGCCCCTTTGTAGAAATAGTCGCCTAACCCTATCGTGAACATGAGGCAGCCATAGAGTGCATGCTCGGCCGCGGAGGCAAAGAGCGAATTGCTTTCGGCATAGTGCCACGCGAAGAACAAGCCGCCGATCAGTGTGAATCCGACCGCAATTTCGTTGCGAAAGATGATGTGTACGAACGAGAACGCCAGCGCGCTGACGAGCACAAGAACATAGGTATTGGGAAAAAGCGACTGGTAGCGCTGAAAGAGAAAAGCTCGATACACGACGCCCTGAGGATAGACCGACAAGATTGGATAGAGCACCATGACCAGCGCCCAAAAAGCGGGACGTTCGCGCACAAAATTGAACAGCAGTTGCGGAGCGAAATAGCGCACTGCAAGTATCAGGCCGACCGCCGCAATCGCGAACACGAGGAGAATCTGCGGAGCCAGCGGCCGAAAGCCAGCCGGGTTCCACAGCTTCGTCCGATCGAAGCCAGGGTCGTGCAAGAGCCGATAGAGGCAGTATCCGCACAGCAACCATAGCGCGGGAATGGGCGGCACGGGAATGAACTTGAAACGAAACGCAAGGGGAAGCAGAACGAAGAGGACGGCAAACTCCGCCGAGAGCACGAGATTACCGGCCGTCGTCAAATCGCCCCGCGAAACAACATGCGCCGTCCGATCGTTCAAGATATTGCACCTTTCAATTATCCCATTCATCCAAACACACGCGGACGAAACAGAGATGCAGGCTGCGTCATGAGGGTTTGCTTCTCCAACGTATAGATCGGAAAGGTTTTATGAAAAGATTCGAAGGCAAAGTGGCAATCGTGACCGGAGGTAACAGCGGGATCGGGCTGGCGACGGCAAAGTTATTTCACGAAGAAGGAGCGAAAGTTGCGATCTCAGGGCGCGATCAGAAAACTTTGGACGAGGCGGCCAAGTTCATCGGCGGTGACACCCTCGCGGTCAAAGCCGATGTCTCCAAACTCGCCGAGATCGACAAGTTCATCGGCCAAGTCGTGGCGAAATTTGGCAAGATCGACGCGCTTTTCGCTAACGCAGGCATCGCGAAATTCGCGCCCATCGCGGATAGCACGGAGCAGTTGTTCGATGAAACTTACGCCATCAACGTAAAAGGCGTGTATTTCACGATTCAGAAGGCGATTCCGCACCTCAACAACAATGCAGGAATCGTGATCAACTCCTCGGTGGTAAATTCGCTGGGCACACCGATGGCGAGCGTTTACGCCTCGACCAAGGCTGCGGTACGCTCGCTGGCCCGCACCTTCTCCTCGGAATTGTTGGAGCGCGGAATTCGTGTCAACGTGGTCAGCCCTGGGCCGATCACGACACCCATCTTCGGGCGCACAGGTCTGCCGAAAGAAATGATTGAACAGTTCTCGAACCAAATCACAGCGGAAAATCCCATGAAGCGCTTCGGCACGCCGGAGGAGGTGGGCTACGCGGTCCTATTTCTCGCCAGCAGCCAGGCTTCTTACATCACGGGAGTGGATTTGAACGTGGACGGCGGCGCGGGCCAACTCTAGACTCAAACGAGGTCAGACCCTCGACATGACTCCGTCGATGATCTCGCGTTCAACCCGAGGCTTGGTCGCGATGTCCTTGCGACATTTCTCCAGTTCGAACCAGCGCAAATAGTGCCGCACGACGTTCGGCATGGTCATCCTAATGGCCGCGGCGTAGTTGTATTCACCCATGCTGCGTTGGAGTGCTGCAGACTCCAGGACCTGCGAGACTCGGTCTGCGAGTTCCTGCGCATCACCCGTTTTGTAAAAGCTGATGGCCATATCTTCGTCCTCCGCCATGGCGCGGAAATCGGGCAGGTCAGCGCTCACGATGGGCAAGCCATATTGACAAGCTTGATGAGCGGGGCCGCTAGAACCAGTCGCGGAATCGTAGGGCGTGACCAGGATGCTTGAAGTCTGAAACAACTCTGGGATGTCATCTTCCGCGACATAGCCACGGAACTCGATGTTGGGAATGGAACGGTATTTGTCGCGAATAGACTCCCAATATCCCGGCTTGTTGTGGTGATTGGCTCCAGCAATGACTAACTTCGCGTTAGGATTTCGCAGCAGGATAGCCGGGAACGCCTCCATTAATGTCTCTAACCGCTTATAGGTTCCCCAGTGGCCAATCGCCAGAATGCGATGTTCTGGATTGCCCCGCCGGGAAAAATCTGGCGGCGTGGGGTTCGCGTTGAAGATGCCGTGCGTGCCCAGCAAAACATTTTTCGCGGAATACTTTTCGGTGAGCGTCTTCTGATATGGCGACAGCAGCACCGTCACCGAGTTGGCGCGCAGCAAGGTTCGCGTCGCCAGATTCGCACTCAGGCGAAAAAGGCGCTCGTGTTGGATGCCTGCATCGGCAAAATCCACATGCTCGAGGATGTGGTGAAGCGTGACGTGCGTGTAATAGCCCATCGAGCGGATCAGGGCCGGCGTACACAACCCGGCGAATGCGGCGACAGGATGGTCTTGGGCGGCGAAGCTCGAGAAGACGAGGTTGAACCAGACCACATCAGGCTGCAGTTCGCGAATCGCCTGCGCGATCCGAAGCGGGTTGTCGATACGATTGCACTGCCAGCAACGAACCACGTCAAACCCGGACAACTCCTCGCGCGTTTCTTCTCCATAAAGAGTTCCGTCGGCATTGGTTACGAACTCATATCGGGTTAATTCATCGCCCAGAAGAGTGAGCTCTACGTGCGAGTTTTGCCGAAGCGCGTTGGCCAGATGGAAGCCGTACTCGTTAAGTTGCCGGCCGCTGGGTGGGAAGGCCGTGACTAAACAAATCTTCATTCCGGGTGCGCTCATCCTCAAAAAATAGTGATGCTGAAGTAGGGGCGGAGTTGTTCATTGTTCCCGCCAGTAAAATTGTAAAAACTCTCCTGCTGCATGCCCGCAGAGAAGCGAATCGGGTAGTGGATATCGACCTCCTGGCCTTCGCCTTTGTAGACCTGGCGAACCGGCATGGAGTAAGAGACGGCGAAGCCGCTTTGCACCGCGTCATATTCATGGAAGCCCATGTTGCGCGAATAGGCAACGGAACCTTGAATGCTCCAGTTGCGCGTCGGCGAAAATAGCAGGCTGCCCGCCGGACGGATGGCCTGCGCAATCGCGTACTGTTCCTGCTGGACGCGCCACGTACGCAGGTCTTCCGCGATCGCTCTGAAACTGAAATGCTGATTTACTTTGCGTTCGAAACCGAAATAGGTCGAGGTCTGATAGAACTCCCGCGTGACGGGAGCGTATTGCTCGTCGCGAGCGCCCCATCCGGTTACGAGAGCCGTCTTGCCCCAGGGACGACCGATGCGGAAGTCGAGCGCGCCGCTCAAGGCGCGGGACGAGAGACCGCTCTCGGTGAACGGACCAGACTCGCGAATGGCGTAGCCGCTGACGGCCACCGCGTTGAAAAACGAGCTGGTGTTCATATAGAGAAACTGACGAAATAAATTTTGATCCATGTCAAAGGGATCGAGCGCGTCACGCCGGATCGTTTCCTGGATCCCGACGCTGAAGGTCAGCGCATTGGTTCCCAGATGTATCGTTGGATTCAATCCGAAGTTGAAGCTGTAATCGGTCGTATCACGATTGACGATGGTGTCGGCGCTGGGCAGAGAAATTTCACCGCGAGCATTTCGGACTTGAAAAAATCCAGCAGCTCCCGGCAGCCCCGCAAAGTGAAGGTGATAGGCCCCGGTCCATTGCGTCTCGATGGAAGAACGCGGCGTTGGCAGCAGGTTCTGACGGCCGGGAATGGGATTGGTGACGTCCAACTTCGCATCCAGTGGATAGACCGTCGTGTCTTCGAAGATCGGCTCAACCGAGAAGTCCGACAGGAAGCTCACGCGCCGGTTGAGTCGGATACCCTCCGCGCCCGCCGTTTGCAACAATTCACGCTCGGCAGTTTCGTCGTCTCCAGCGGCACTGGCGGCCTGCGCAAACGCGGTAAGGGCTTGCACGTTGTTGTGCTCTTGCTGAAAGACGTTGGCTTTGGCCAGCAGCAGTTGATACGTCGGCTGATCGTCGGGCGCGCTGGAGATCGCGGAAAGTTGAGCCTGCGCCCGAGTCGTATCACCCTGAGCGAGATAGGTGTTCGCCAAGCCGATTCGAACCGCAGTGTCAGACGCGCCGGCTGCCAGAGCGCGCTGGTAATAATCTTGCGCCAGGGGAAAGTCGTGGATGGTCAGAAAGACTCCCGCCGCCTCCAAATATTGGTTGCCGGTGGGAGGCGCAGATTGAGTTTCCGCGTCCATGACTCCGAGTGCAACCTGTCGCTGGGCGTCGTCCCACTGGCCTTCTCCGGCCATGAGTTGCGCGATCTTGAGCCGAACCGCGAGAGGATCGGTATTCGGCGCATCGAGAGCCTTCGAGAAACGATCCATGGCGCCTTTGTGGTCTCCCAGTAGTCCGAGCGCCTCGCCGGTCGCGACGTATACGCCGCTTACGTTTTTTTGATCGGCTTCGGCCTGGCGTTCGGCGAGTTCGATATTTTGCAATGTCTGATCACGTTCGCGAAGTTCTGCGTAGGAACGCGCCAGTTTGGCGTAGACGAGACTATTGCTGGGCGAAAGCTTCTCCGCAGTTTGCAGTTCGACGATGGATTCGCGATATTGGCCCTCTCCGTAGAGAACGTCAGCCAGTGCAAGATGCAGGCCGCCGTCCGCCGGAGCATAAGTGATGGCGGCGCGATACTCGGCAGCGGCCTTGGTCAACATCCCAACTTCGCCGTAGGCGGTGGCTCGGATTAAGTGGATGGGCATCGACTCGCCCATCTCGTCCTGCGCCATTTGCACTTGCCGCAAAGCGATGCGCGGCTGATTCAGATCGAGGCTGGCATAGGCCATGCCGAGATGCGCTTCGCCGTTCTTAGGCTCGATGCGCAAGGCGTCCGCGAAGTCGGCTACGGCCTCGTTCGACTTGCGCAGGTCGTGGCGAACATAACCGCGATTTACGTAAGCGGTCGCAGCGGTGGGACCACGTTCGATTGCAAGCGTAAAATCCTTCTCTGCTTGTTCGAGTTCGTGCGAATGTTTATGGACGTAGCCAGCCAGCAGTGGGATGTCCGGTTCTTTACTCAGCAGACTCGACGGCGGAGCGTCTTGATAGTGCGCGGTTAGCTCTGCGAGTTCGTCGTATTGTTCAAGGTGCAGTAAATCGTAACCCAGGTAAACCACAACATCTCTGTCGTCGGGAAGCTTCTTGAGGGCTTCGCGCCCGACTTCCGCCGACCGTTGATACTCGCCCATGAAACTCAAGTAGCGCTCTTCTTCCCGCATGACGTAGGCATCCTGAAGTATGGCGGGAGTGGCGCGATCGAGCCACCGCTTGGCGACGAGATAATGCTTGGCTTCGATCGCCGCATTCATGCCGCCGGAGATGATGGCGCTGTTCTTCTCGGAAAGACTATAAGCCTGTGCGTAAGACGCTTCAGCCTTGTCGAACTCGTGCCGGGATGCGTACAGATCGCCAAGAGCAAGATAAGGAACGTATAGTTTGGGATACGCCTTCGCCAGCTGGAGGAAATACTTTTCCGCGTCCTGGTCACGGCCCGCTTCGCGCGAGGCAAATCCCAAAGCAGTTAGCGCCAAGCGATTCGACGGATCGAGATCGAGAATCTTCTTATAGGTCGTGATCGCTTCTTCGGTGCGACCAAGCTTGACTAGCAGATCACCGCCCAGCTGAAGATTGTTGGCGTCTTCGGGGTTGAGGGCCAAGGCTTCCTTGGCGTCCTGCTCGGCTCCAGACAAGTTTCCTGCGTTGATCTCGATCATGGCGCGGAGGCGAAGAAATTCGGCGCGGCCTGAGCCTTGCACATCGAGGCCTGCGATTTCTTTTTGCGCGATGGCGAGATGCTGGTCGGCTGACTTCTGGTCTCGCAAGTCTTTGTAAGTTTCGACCAGATTCATTTGCATCTGGATGGGATAGAGCGCCCCCTCAGTCTGATCCGCAGGCATGTGAGCCAGCGCCGCCTCATACTCTTTGACGGCGTCTTCGTTTCTGTCTTGGAGACGGGCGATCTCGCCGCGAATCGCATGCAGACGGTAATTCTCGGCGTCGATGGTAGCGGCGCGCTTTAGAAAGGGATCGGCGGCCTCGACCGTCCCCGCGCCAACCTCCGCTTGTGCGGCAGAAAGTTGCAGCGTCAGGTCGCCAGGAACGGCGTTGGCCGCTTCCGTGTATAACTTCGCGGATGCCTCCGGCTGACCGTTGAGCTGATACGTGTACGCCAGCTCCGCCTTCACGTCCGGTCGAGGATTGGCGATCGATCTTAGTGCCGAGATGGCCGATGCATAATCGCCGGTGTCGCGGAAATAGCCAGCCAGCGAGCGCTCCACTTCAGGATTATTCGGAGCGCGATGTTTGGCGAGGTCGAGATAATGTCCGGCTTGATCGAGCTTATTGAGGTGCTCATAACAAAGCGCCATCAAAACTTCGGTGCGAGCTTCCGGCTGCACGGCGTCGGCGCGACCCAGGATTTCGAGGGCGTCGTCGTATTTCCCCGAGCGCAGCAGGATTTCGCCCAGTAGCTGCGCATCCGTCGCACGTCTCGGATCCGCTGCTAAAACAGTTCTTAAGATGGGCTCGGCCTCGGCCATGCGTCCCATCGAAGCGTAGGTTTGAGCCAGCCCGGATTGCCCATCGAGCGACGCAGGTGCCAGCCGCAAGCCGTGCTTGTAGGCTTCGATTGATAAGTCGGGCTGATGAGCGAGACGCGCGGCATAGCCCAACAGGAACCAAAGCTGGGGATCGTCCGGAGCCGACCGGCAGGCGCGCTGCGAATAATCCGTCGCTGCAACGTAGTTTCCGCTTTCCAGTGCTTGTTGCGCGGACCGCGCCAGACGGGCGTTCTCTATATTCGAGCCCCAGCCCAGTGACTTCGACTCTGCTGGTTGGCCCGGCTGTTGGTTTGGAGTGGCGGTGTTTCCGGAATCCACTTTATATTTATAGGTCTGCGCCAACGACGGACGAGCCAGCGCCAGCGTCAATAAATATGGAAACAAGACCGCGAGTTGATGGCGTTTAAGGCTCATGCGTTCACCTGCAAACTCCGACCCGCAACTTCGCACTCGGAAAACTGATATCGCTGGAGTTCCAATGCGTTACAACTGGTGCTGGCACCGTGTCGCCTCCTTCGAGGTGCATTTTCGGACGCAGTCACCGCACAAGGGGACTTCGATTCCTAAAGCGGCTTTTCTGTTGGCTGGGAAGACGCTCGTCGGGTCATCACCCTAAGCAACCTGCCCCGAAGATCGAGAATCAGAGAGTGGCACGGGGAGGACACAGTGCTAACAGCAGACAGGGTGGATTCGCTCAATTACGCCGAGTCGGATGCGCAGTCGGTTTCGGTTCCAGCGAGTTCCGTGCGAAGCATCGGCGCGAAGCCGATACCCATGACCATGATTTTGCTGGTCGCATTTGTCATTCATGCGCCCCTCCTTCTGATGAAACTTCCGCTGAAGTCCTACGACGCCAACTTCCACATTTTCTTTGCGTCGCATTACGTGAATCATTGGTTCGACCCCTGGAACACCAAGTGGTACGCCGGATTCTCGCAGACGACTTACCCGCCCTTGCCCCAGCAGTGGCTGGCGGTGATTTCTCACGTGACCGGCCTCGACATGGCGTACATGGTGGTGCAATTTGTAGCCATCCTGCTTCTAGCCGTGGGAGTATTTCGTTTTGCAAAGTTATGGGTCGATCCCAGGGCTGCCGCCTTTGCCGCTCTAGCTGCGGTGTTTCTCGGCTCGGAATCCTTTCTGGTTTACTCCGCCGGCCAGCTTGGCACTACGATGGCCGCGCCGCTTTATTTGAACGCCCTCCCCTTTCTTTACGAATGGGTGCGCCGCGCCCACTGGCGCTCGCTGGCGAAAGGTGCCAGTCTTTGCGTTGCGGCGGCTGCGGCCCATCACGCAACGTTATTATTTGGATCGGTATTATTCGCCGGGCCCGTGTTGGGGCTGGCCTTGCTCGACCGCGATAGCAACAATCAAGAGTCTTTGGGCGCGATGATCGCGCGCATTGTGGGGGCTGTCGTCCTGGTCGGGGCTGGCATTGCAATCGTGCTTTTGCCTTTCTGGATTGCGCTGATTCATTATCCGGTCACGCAGACGCCGATCCCTCACGCCAGTCGCTCTAATTTTTTGCTGAGCCCGCAATGGGGGTTGAACTACTTCATCATCCCGTATGGCGCGGTGTTGCTGGCTCTTCCGTTCATCGTGTGGCGCGGTGCCAGAACGCTTCGGCTGCTCCCGCTACTGCTCGGCTTTTGGCTGGCTTTCTTGCTCGGTTTGGGCGGAACCACTCCTGTGGGAAAACTCCTCCTGGGGCGGGCTTTTGAAGTCATCACCATGGAACGCTTCACCTATTGGGCGACGCTCCTGGCACTGCCTTTTGTGGGTCTGCTGGTCAAAGAGTTGGTCGATCGTTTCCAGATGCGCGCGGTGTTAGGGCTGGCTCTCGCGGCCGGAATGACCTGCGCCTCGGCGGTGGCCTGGTCGGCATATCGTCCCGCGGACGCTGAGGCCTTCAACGTCGATTCGGTAGCGGCCTGGTTGAATCGCGATGGACACGATCAGTATCGCTACGTCACCCTGGGATTCGGGAACAAAATTTCGCGATTGGCCGTGCTCACCGATGCCAGCAGCGTGGACGGAGAATGGAATTCCGGACGCATGCTGCCGGAACTCACCCAAGGCGGTGCCGGGGCCCTCACCAGTTCCAAGTATTTCGGCAAGGCGGGATTGGAAACACTGAGCGCGATGCTTCGACATTCCGACCGTTATGGGCTGAAATGGGTCTTCGTGCATGATTCTTATTACGATCCTCTACTCGTGTTCGCGGGTTGGCGTCGCGTCGACCAGCTTGAGGACAACACCATCACCGTGTGGAGCCGGGAGGGTACACCTCCGGCGACTCCGTTGAACGCCCCTCAGATACCTCCGCGGTGGCAGGGTTTGATGTGGGGAATCTTCCCATTCGGCAGCAGCATCTTGGCGCTCATCCTTGTCCTGATTCCGGATCCTAAGAGGGCGCAGCGACGAGTTCCGCAGGTGGCTCCGGCATCGGGCGATGGAGCTATTTCCCTGGGGAGGCTGGTGTCATGAACTTCGACTCGACCAAAGGATCCCTCATCGCCCTGGCGATCGCCGCCGTCACCGTGTTTCTGATCGTCATTGGAACCATCTGGCCGAGCCAATCCGCATTGGCGAATGCGGGATCGTACGTTCCGTTCATGTCCTCTTTTTTTTCATCTTCGCCGGAAGGTGCCGTAAACGGTCTCATGGGGAAAATTGGGAGACGGGACTTCGCCTCCGCGTACGACGATCTGGCAAACAAATCGCAATTTAGCGAACTCGATTTCGAGCGCGATTTGAACGGGACCTACACCAGTTTGCGAACCTACGCCACGCTGACCGGCTTCGATGTCGATCCCCAACATTCCAGCCCCGACGAGGCGAAAATTCGCGTCCACTTGCATTGGTCATCGGTCGTGGGCGGCTTCAACGATACGCGCGATCTGCAAGTGACCAAGTCGGGCGATCTATGGCATGTCGCCTGGCCCGTGGTGGTGGAGACCAAAGTTCCGCCCCAGGTGATTCCGGTGAACTATCTACGGTGGGATGTGATCTATCGCGGTGCCGGGGACGATTGGGGTTCGCAAGACGTAGAAGCGCCGCACGTGCGCATCATCGATATGCATCCCATCGATCGAGGCGGGAGCGTCGCGGTGCTCGGCGAAATATTGAATGAAGACACCGTGCCCGCATTTGTCACCGTCAAAAGCTCGCTACTGGCCAGGAACGGTTCTGTTATCGACACGGAAGATGCGTTCGATAAAATATCCCACCTGCTCCTGCCCAAGCAGGTCACCCCCTTCCGCATCGACTTTCGCGGCGTTCTAATGTCTCAGGTCGACAGCATTCGCATGGATCCATCTTCCAGCTTGATCGCCGCATCGGCTGATCCGGTGATCGAAATCCAGAATCAGAAGTTGTCGCCCCTGCCCGATTCTTCGCTGTCCGGCGAGTTGCTCAATCAGAGCGGTCAGATCGCCAACATCGCCCACGTGCTCGGGACGTTCTATGACAAGAGCGGACACCTTGTCTGGGTGTCGGACGAGTATACAAATCGCGCTTTGCTGCCGCAGGTGCCATTGCCCTTTACCGTGGCTTTGCCGCCCGATCTGGCCAGCCAGGTGGCGACGTATCGTGTCGTGACCAGCACTTATAGTTCGAGCCGTCTGCCATGAAAAACGGCCTCACATTTCTGTCCGTGTTTGCCATTGCCCTCGCTCCGGTCATGGCCCAAACAGCGGCAGTGCAAGTTCCGAAAGCCGTTACCGCGGGCACCAGTTTCTCAATCGGGACTTCTGGCTCGGGCGACGCCACCGTCTATATCTTCGGTCTGGGTGCGGCGTTACAACGAAAGGTGGAGCTGGGTTCACCGATTGCATTCGGCTCGAGCGACGTCACCAATGCCGGGCGCTATTCCGTATTCGTCGTCTCTTCCTCCTCGACCGAGAGCGCACAGATGGATGTTGTTGCGGCCAATGCTCCCGCATCTTTGAGCTTCCTGGCCAAACCTTCGCGCTTGCCCGTGAGCCTGCACGATGGGATCAGCGGCGTAGCCTATGTCTTCGATGCCTACAGAAATTTAGTGCTCCATCCGACTGCGGTTTCGTTTGAACTCTCTTCCGCAGACCATGCTCCACAGTCGCGCACCGAGACCACGCGCGACGGGGTGGCTTGGATCAAGCTCGATTCCCCTGCGAATGCGGGCATGACTCAGTTCAATGCGAAGGCAGGGGATGTGATTGCAAAGCGCGTGGTCCAGGAAGTCCCGGGCGAGGCTTGCCATCTGAAGATGTCCGCACACGGTTCCGGTCAGCGTATCGTTCTGCAAACCGAGCCCGTGCGCGACTGCAGTGGCAACGCCGTCCCTGATGGGACAGTGGTGACCTTCACAGAAACCTACCAAGGCGAAGAAACCACCGCTGACGTGCCCGTGAAGCGAGGTATCGCCGCCACCGACATGCCCTTGCACGCAGGCGCGGTTATTTCCGTGGCAGCCGGAGTTGCGACCGGCAACGAAGTTCGTTGGGGTTCCGGACAATGATCCCGACGACGATTCCGCTGCCCAAGAAGATATTGCGGTGGGGGCTCGGAATAAGTTTTCTCCTGATGCCGGCATTCGCCCAGTCAAACTTTCGAGTTGAGTCCTCTGCCGTTGGACCGCGCACCCTCGAAGCGCAGACGGGCACTGCCGTGGTGCGGGATTACCTTGAGGCCTGGCAAGGCATGAGCCGCGCCCTGCAAGCTAATCGTGCCGAGTTGCTCGACGCCGATTTCATCGGCATTGCAAAAGAAAAATTGGCCAACACGATCCACCAACAGCAGCAAATCGGAGTGCAAACCCTCTACAAAGATGAGTCCCACCACATCAAGCTTGTCTTCTACTCTCCCGAAGGGCTTTCGATTCAGCTCCTTGACGATGTCGACTACGAAGTAACCGTTACCGGCGCTCAAAAACTCGCGGCAACGCAACACCTGCGGGCGCGATATGTTGCGGTGTTATCTCCGACCGAATCGCGCTGGAAGGTGCGTATTCTCCAGTCGGATGCGCGGTAGCATCTTTCCACTTTGGGCCAACCGCAAGTAGAACTCTCCCATCGAATGAACAGTCGTAACAGTACCAAAGGCACGTCAAGGAGCCCACTCGTGATTTCAGTAGTCATGCCCGTTTACAACGAAGAAGAGTTAATTCCGATTCTTCATCGTAGAGTTTCCATGGTTATGAACGAGATCGGCGAGGATTGGGAAGTCGTTTACGTGAACGACGGATCGAAGGATTCTTCTCTGCAACTTTTACGCTCCGAGCAAGCGCAGGATTCGCACGTCGTCGTGGTCGATCTCTCCCGCAACTGGGGTCACATGGGTGCGCTTTCGGCTGGACTGCGCACTGCGCGCGGCGAGGCGGTAATCTTAATGGATTCCGACCTTCAGGATCCACCCGAGGTGATTCCGGAACTTGTGGAAGCATGGCGCAATGGCGCTCAGGTCGTGACCGCGGTTCGCCGCAGCCGCGAAGAACGCCGCAAGGCCCTGGCCGTCCTGTTCCCTCTGTTCTATCGCGTGCTGGGAGCGCTTTCCGATTTTCCGATTCCGCTGGACGCGGGCATCTTCGGGCTGTTGGATCGCAAGGCCGTGGATTCTGTCAACTCCCTGCGTGAACGCAATCGCTATCTTCCCGGCCTACGCGCCTGGGTCGGGTATCGCACTGCCGTTGTGCTGTATGACCGTCATGATCGCGCCGCCGGTGACGGCAAGCTCAGCTTTCTTAGCCGTATCCGCTACGCCATGGACGCCATTACCAGCTTCAGCTACAAGCCGCTACGTCTGAGTTTTGGGCTCACCGGGATGGGCATATTGGCCTCTGCCATCGCAGGGACCGCGTCCCTGCTTTCACAAAATCCTACCAATCACTTGGAATACGGGATCGTCGCCTCCATCTTCCTGACCGGGAGTATGCTGTTGTTCTGCATCGGCATTTTGGGTGAGTACATCGGTCGCGTCTACGATGAAGTCCGCGATCGCCCACTCTCCATTATTAGTGAGGTTTACAGCCCGGCGCAGGTCAATGAACAATATCTTGCATCCCAGGAATACGTCCAAGAGATTACCGCCGGACGCGCGCGTGTCATGCCCGCCGCATAAACTTCGGTCTCGAAAGAAGCGGGGATGATATCGGCGCAGACTGAGCCTGTCCTTCTGCCCTTAATCGTCGCCATCAGCATCCTGCTGATGCTCGCTCGCCCACGCGGCATTCCTGAGGTCTGGTGGATATCTGGCGGAGCGCTTTTGCTGGTCGCATTGCGTCTTGTGCCGCTCAAACAAGCCGGGAATGCCGTTACCGAAGGTCTTGATGTCTACTTGTTCCTCATCGGCATGATGCTTGTGAGCGAACTCGCGCGGGACCAAGGTGTCTTCGATTGGGTGGCCTCGGTTGCGGTACGCGGGGCGAAAGGCAGTTGTTCGCAACTGTTTCTGCTGGTTTATGGAGTCGGAACTTTGGTGACGATCTTCATGTCGAACGACGCCACGGCGGTGGTTTTGACGCCGGCCATTCTGACCGCGGTGCGAAAGGCAAAGGTCTCGCCCCTTCCTTACTTGTTCGTGTGCGCCTTGATCGCTAACGCGGCGAGTTTTGTGCTGCCCATATCAAATCCTGCAAATCTAGTCGTCTTCCCCACAGGCATGCCGCCACTGAGAACATGGCTCTCAGACTTTGGCGTGCCATCGCTGGTTTCGATTATGTCGACTTTTATCGTCATGCGGATTCTGTTTCGTCGTGAACTCTGCAAGAGCATCGAGTGCAAAGTGAAGGACAGCAAGCTCAGCGGAAACGGCAAGCTGGTTTTGGCGGGCCTCGCTCTGATGAGTGCGGTACTGCTCACAGCTTCGGCGATGAAGAAGGATCTTGGATTGCCGACATGCCTGGCTGCGCTGGCGATTACGGCCGTGGTCAGCATCAAGTCGAGAAGCAATCCAATCAAGCTGGCTCGCGAGATCAGCTGGGGAACGCTGCTGTTGGTGGCAGGGTTGTTCATCATGGTCGATGCCCTCGAAAGTCAAGGAGCATTGAATCTGACTCGGCAGTGGCTCGCCTGGGCGTCAGGTTTAGGGCAGAGTGTGGGGGCGTTGGTCGTTGGCTTTGCGGTCGGAGTTGGAAACAATATCGTGAACAATCTGCCTCTTGGATTGATCGCGGGGGGCACACTTCAGGTTGCTCATACAAGGGGCTTGATGGCTAATGCGGTTCTGATTGGCGTCGACCTCGGGCCTAATCTTTCCGTGACCGGGTCGCTTGCAACGATTTTGTGGCTGTTGGCACTTCGCCGGGAGCCCGCTCGCGAGGACGACGAAAAGCTCGACGTAAGCTTCTGGAGGTTCCTGAAAGTGGGTTCCGTGGCCATGCCGGTTGCCCTATTTGCTGCACTCGGCAGTGCGATCCTGATGCACATGGTGCTGGGGCGGCAGTAGCTCGGAAATCCAAATGGATGCCGAAGACGTCAGTGTTGGCTTCCGTCGCACTTTTTAAGGCCGCGTTCGATGGCCGTTCCTTCTTCGTAGTCGTTCCAGGTGGCAATCAGAAGGAACGGCAAGGGGTGATTCTCCGGATAATATTCGCTCGCCAGCTTCATGGTGTCCACCAGGGTCTGGCCGCAACGCTGCGACATGTGGCGATTAAGGCTCCAGGACGCTTTCGAATCGTCGAACCCCGCCCAGGCGGCGCCAATGACAATCTTGTCTTTGTCGTCCACCAGGGTTCGCTGATAAAAGGCGCGCAGATAGTCTTCACCCCAGTTGCTGCCGTCCGCTTTCCATCCCTTCGCGCCGGGATTGATCCATGCGTAAACCCCGTCAAAATCGCTTGCGTAGGTGCTCTTGCGGTCTTCGTAGATCAAGAGGGGACGGGGAGTCCAATCGTTCACCACAGCCCGCACCCGGTCCCAGTCGGTCCGCCCCCCTTTAGGAAAAATGAAGATGATGGGTCGACCGTTGTAGGCCAAATAAGCCTGGTGCCCAGGGGAGTTATCGTCGAGATAGGTGCGATGAAATTTTGCGAACGCGGCCAGAGCATCGTCCGTGGCTTGATCGCCCTCCCCATCGCTTTCGTCGAACATCATAGCTACCTTGAAGTCTTTTTGTGCAGCTGTAGTTTGTATCAGCGCATAACTTTGATCCAGGAAGGGTTCGCGATCTCCGTACCAGTCGACCACGAAACCGGAGATGCCCTGCGACTTGGCACTGTCAATCTGGCTGGCAATCTCGACTGGATCGATCGACGAATAGCCCACCGAAATGTGCTGCGGGTGGCCAAACCATGGTTCGTAAACCGCCAAAATCTCCGTAGACGCTCCCGGAAGAGGGAGGTTTTGCGGCAGCAAGCGCCTCGATGTGGTCTGGGCGCAGCCTTGCAATAGAAGCAGGCCCAGCACCGCCAGGGGAATCTTGAAAGCCTTCATCATAGAGTTGGATGCCCTATTTAGAGTACAACGCCCTTCTTCGAGTTGGCGCAGTGGGCGCTGGTTTTGTCTGCAAAATAGGGGTGCGGCCAAGCAGCCTGATTCTCATTTCGAGCATCCCATTGTGGCCCGGCCGAGAGCGCGCGCTCCGTTCGCCAAAAGTTACATGCCGATCTTGACGCCTCACATTCCCGACCCTCACCACGACCTCGCGGGCCCTGCGCCCGAAGCCGCGGCTTTGCGGGATCGCTTCCTGTCCGGCAGCGCCGTATTGCTGGCCGGTTCAGGTCTGGCAACTGTCGTCAACTTCGCCTATAACATGGCGGTCGCCCGCTTTCTGGGTCCGACCGGCTTCGGAAACGTCACCGCAGTCTACACTCTGTTGGTTCTGATCTCCGCGATCACGCTTTCGTTCCAGATTGTCGCCGCGAAAGTCGTCGCGCAGCAAGGCACTCTCGCAGAAAAAATTTCCGCCTATCGCGGATTTCGCGGCAGCGCTTGGTTCTCGGGCATTTCGATTGCCCTGCTATGCATCTTGTTCCGCAATACGATTTCCGAGTACTTGCACCTGCCCAGCCCACTCCTGCTGGTTTGGCTCGGCGTCGGTGCCGCGTTTTATGTTCCGCTGGGAACCCGACGCGGGTACCTGCAGGGCGCCTGCGGCTTCCGGCACCTGGCGGTTAACCTGGTGCTCGAAGGGTTTGTCCGTCTGTGTGGATCTTTGCTTTGTATCCTCTTGGGATTTGGCGTCATGGGCGTGATCGCGGCCAATGCCGCGGCCATTGCGGTCGCTTACATCTTCGCCATCCCAAGACTGCCTCAGGTCGGCGCTCATCTCATACGGATTCCGCACGCCTTTCGCGAGGCACTACAGGCCATCGTATTCTTCGTCGGCCAGGTGGTCATTAACAACTGCGATATTGTGGTTGTGAAACACTTTTTTCCGCCGGTGCCAGCCGGACTCTACGCAGCGGTCGCCCTGGTGGGAAGGGTCATTTTCGCGTTTTCCTGGGCCATTGTGAACACCATGTTTCCCATCGTGGCAGGGTCGCACGACCGGAAGCAACAACATCATGGCGTACTGGGCGCGTCACTGGGTTTGGTACTTCTTCTGGGAGCGGGGGCCGCTCTGATTCTTCGCCTTGCGCCCGCCTTTCTCTGGACGGCGCTTTTCGGTTCTCAATTCTTTGTGGTGGGCAACGCCGGGCTCCCCTACCTTCTGGCGCTTTACGCCGCCACAACCTGCGTCTATTCGCTCAGTGTCGTCATCATCGCCTACGAAATGTCGCATAAGATCGCCAATACGGGCTGGGTACAGCTGGCGTTCAGTGGAGTGTTGATCGCGGGGATATACCGATTCCATTCTTCCTTG
The DNA here is from genome assembly GCA_963799065.1 of Terriglobia bacterium. Taxonomy (GTDB): domain Bacteria; phylum Acidobacteriota; class Terriglobia; order Terriglobales; family Acidobacteriaceae; genus JAJPHW01. Next base: position 1,182,112 of record CAWCVJ010000003.1, on the reverse strand, counting down.
CAGGAAGTTATTCTCGTGCAACTCATCATGATGACGATCCTGCTTCTGGTGGTTTTGACGCCATTTCTTCGGGATACTTTTTTCGATGCGCGGTCGCACCCAGCCGCACCCTCATTCCCCGGCTTGCGGGTGCTTCGGTCGGTTACCGAGGATGAGGTCGTCGCTGAATTTCTACGCAACGATTTTCAAAATCCCGAGTTCGCCGACTATCGAACGTCTCTGGCCAGTCTGGTGAATCTCCCGAATCTGGACGACGCCGCTGAGAATGCTAAACGCCGAGCCTTGCTGTTTATTCGGCATGGATCTCTCTGGAGAGAACTGCCGAACGATACGGAATGGTACGAGGTACAGGTTCAGTCTCAGGATCTGCCGCAGATTCGAGTTTTTCCACGAGCTCAATGGCGAAAGCTGGCACACGGCGAGTACATGTTGACGGAGATTGCGCGGTCCCTGGAGGCGGATCCGCCCAGGCGAGGCATCGACAAAGCATTTTTGACCAAGATTCACAATTTGCGAAAGTTGGTGTCGGAACAAAACGCCTCTGGTGCCGTGCTGCTGATTGGCGTGAACGAGGCTGGACCTTTCACCATCCTCGACGGCAATCATCGGCTGGTGGCAGCCACGCTGGTTTCGCCCATGGCCCTTCACAATCTGCGTTTCTTTTGTGGCCTCTCGCCCAGAATGATTCAGTGTTGCTGGTATAAGACGAGCCTCGGGACGCTGGTGCACTACGGATCAAATTTGCTTCGGCACGCAGTTCGCGACCCTGAGGAGGAACTGGTCCGTTTACTCCAGCCGCCCGTTTCTACAGCAAGGGTCTGAGTGGAATACGGAAGTCACCCGATGGGCGTTTAAGGAAAAGCGATTAGTCTTAGGTACCGCTGGAAAAACTCATTATGGCAAATCGTAAATCCGTAACCGTGCGGGAAGTGCCAAGGGAGATGACGACACCACATGCAGAGTCTTTTTTTGAGCAGCTAAAGCCCCTGCTGCGCTCTCATCGACCTCAGCTTGTGTTCGATTTCTCTCCGGTCGCCGTAATCGATACGGTAGGCGTCGGAGTCTTGTTGCGATGCCTGGCACAGGCGATGCAACGTAATGGAGACATCAAACTCGCAGTTGTAAAGCCCATGGCATTGGAAGTTCTCGAACTGACCCATGCGGCAAGCCTGTTCGAGACTTTCCCCAGCCCAGAAGAAGCCGTAGCAAGTTTTCATTCGATGTTGCCGGTAGGGTCTAGCCCTGAGCTTATGCAGATTGACGCAGCTCTACAAAAAGACGAGGTCGTAGTCTGAAAGCAAACGCGATGAGGACGAAAGGAGCTTTGAACATGAGAATTCCAGGACATCAATCGGCAGCCAGCATTGGAGCTTGCATCATATTTGCTTTGCTCGTCCAGGGTACGAGTTTTGCGCAATCGCCTCAGAGTAGTCTCGCAACTCAGCAGCAGCCTCTACCCGACAGTCCCGGCCCTGTGGAAGGCCACGCTTCGCAGTCGTTCCAATCGCAACAACCGGTCGGAACCGCCGCGGCACCCGTCACCAGTGCGGAAGGCATTGCGGCGTCGGAGCCCGCAGGAGCGGCGATCGCTCCCGCCAAACAGCGGCGAGTGCGGACCATCCTGATCAGCGTGGCCCTGGTCGCTGGTGCGGCGGTGGCGATTGGAACGGTCGCCGCCCTTTCCAATGCCAGTCCTGGCAAGCCCAACGGAACCCACTAATTACGAGTGAAAAACTATGAGCGAGCTGGGAATTGTGAACTTCGTCCAAAGTATAAGTCGTGCCGGGTTAGGCAACGACCACCAACTGCTGGTGAGCTTCTCTGGCATCGACGGTGCTGGCAAGAGTACTCAGATTCAGCAACTACGAACCGGCCTGCACGCCTTCGGACTTCGTTCCGTCACTGTGGTTTTCTGGGAAGACGCAGCGGCTCTAACGGATATCCGTCAATTTTCGAGTCACGCACTCTTCAAGGGGGATGAAGGCGTAGGATCGCCCCAACGTCCTGTGAACCGTCGAGACAAAAATGTAAAAGCCTGGTATATGACCCTGGCCCGGATGGCGTTTTATTTCTTCGACGCGCTTTCGCTCCGTCGCGTGATCGGAAAAGCTCGCTCCAGCGCCGCCGACGTCATAATTTGCGATCGGTATATGTTCGATGAATTGGCAAATCTGCCGCTGGAAAACATGTTCGTGAAAGCGTACGGGCGGTTTCTCTTACGAATTGCGCCCCGTCCCGACATCGCCTTCCTGCTCGATGCGAACCCAGTGAAGGCGAGAGAGAGAAAACCGGAATATCCGGTCGAGTTCCTGCACCAGAATCGCGCTTCGTACTGTCGGCTCGGTGAGATGGTGGAAGAGATGACCGTGGTCGAGCCCGGCTCCGAGTCCCAGATCGCGGGCCAGATATTGCGCTCCGTACAGGATCGATTGAACATCGCCTGTCAGTTTTCCGTGGCCGGCTAACTTCGGCCCGCTAACTTCCGTCCGGCCAGTATAGACTTCCACGGGCTCATCCTTTACAAGCCCCAGCTCTACCAGTAAGAGAAGCTGAAGTTGTCCAGGTAGGTGGTGTAGGCGGATTGCTCGTAGTTGCCGTCCATCTGATAGTTGACTGTAATTCCCCACCAGCTCTTGGGGGCCCTCCCAGGAGCATAATACTGGTTAATGGTGTTTGTCACCCCGTTCAGCGTGATCGACTGGAACAAGAGCCAGTTGTCCGATTCTCTTTGAGCTTGGATCGTCACATGATTCCAACCGTTGCTGATGGGGTAGCAGGAATATCCGGTGGGAACCCAGTGAGAATTGACGTTATCCCAAATGTCCCATTCATTCCCTCCGGCGATTCGGCATTGATTTCCCCAAATCAGGCTGTTGCCATCGAAATACATGCTGATATCGAATTCCATCACTTGCGACTTCGACAGATTGGTGCCATAAAAGTATGCATCGTAAGTGAAGTTGTAGAGGCTCGGAACCAACGTGTGATTGTTGTCGGGCAGGCCTTGCGAAGAATTTTGTCCAATCAATGCGTTCGTGAACAGCACGTCGGCGTAGGGTTGGTTCCCGCCAATATTGAACTGGGTCGAATTGCCGCTTAAAGATGGATTCTGGATATGTTGCTGCATCGACCACGTCACCCCGGGCCCGCATTCAGTGCAGGTATCGTAGTTCGGCGGCAGCTCACCGTACCCGAACCAGCCTCCGCTCGCTTGCAGATTGTAAAGGGTTGGGTCGCTGCTGCCCGTCACAGTGATTTTCACCGGGGTATAGGCCGCGCCTCCGCAGTAGTCCCACTCTTCGACCACGGTGTTGTAAGTCCCAGGAGTGAAGTCGAGGTTAGTATTTAAGCTGGCTCCATTGGTCACGTAAGAAAGCACATTATTGATGTATACGCCCATCGAGGCGATACCCTTTGCGCACGAGCCCGTTGTCGCAGTCGCGACATAGTTAACCGGCGAGCCGATGGAACTGTTGTTGGCCGGAGAAGTCACCCAAACGCCGGTTTGATTCGTAACCGTAATCGCAATCGGAGTATAGCTGGCGCCACCACAGTAATCCCACTCCTCGACAACGGTGTTGTACTTGCCCGGACTCAGCGGCCAATCGGTGGTCAAACTGGCCCCATTCACCACATAGACCAGCGAATTGTTCACGTAAAGCCCCATCGACGCCACACCCTTGTTGCAGGAGCTAGTCTTGGCGGTGGCGGAGTAGTGGACAGGTGAGCCGACCGTCGCGCCGTTCGTAGGCGTGATGACCTTAACCCCGGCGAAGGCCGACGTGGTCAGAACTGCGATTGCGAGAACGATACTGTATCTTTTCATTGCAAAAAACCCCCCGGCGATGGGTGAAATGGTTGCGCGAAAACGATCATGAAATTCTCTGGGCTGCGCAGAAAAAAACTATTCGCAGCCGCGTTCTGGAATCTCAACGGGATTTCCGCTGTTCACGAAAGGTAATACAGGGTTTTCCCCAGAGCAATCAGGGAAAACCCTAGATTGCTAATCGGTTGTGCATCGGCTCGGAAACGAGAACCAACGCCCAAGGTAAAAACGCAAAAGGAATGGATTGGGACTAAGAGTGAGAGGAGAAATAATCCTGGCTGCTCGAAAGCGCCGCCAGGCCTACCAAATACCTTTATCGCTGCCCGTAATTTTATAGCCGACTGCGGCAGCGGTCGCGAGGCACGGCAACAACCCGAGGCGGGCAGTGCTCTTCAATTCACCGCGTAGGAGGAGTGTTGTCCACTGAGATACGTACAGCTTCGCCGAATGAGGCAAGATGGGGATCCGCAGGAAGCCGCGTCCAAAATTGACCTGACGTCCGCCAAATCGCGCCGATTCCGTCACCATTGCAGGCAAAGCCAGCTCGCGTCCGCGATAGAATTTCACGTAATCCGAAACGATCGTCAGGAAAGTGGCGACACCCTCCCAAATGCCGGCACTGTTAGCCGCGTTGAACAGCGACTCGTAGTTCACCGGTTCGGACTCCAGCAGCCTCGCAGTGTCGAGGATGTCGCAGAGGCGAGCATAGAAATGGCGGTACATCCTCTGGAGAGTGCAGATCATCAAGCGGTCCTCTGCCGACGGAACCTGAAAGGTGGCGCCTGCAAGATTCACCTGGCGCGCGCGGGCCGTGATCATGCTGGCGATCCCGACCTGCTCCCCGGTTTGGCCGAGGCGACCCATGTGAATCTCCACCGCTTCGGGTAGTCCAGGAAGGATGAAGTTCCACTTCTTGGCCAGGCGATCTCCCCAACTTCGGTACGCGACTTCCGCCGAAAAACCCTGCTGCATCAGTCGGATGACTTTTTCGGGAGCGGCATTGGTATAGAGATCCAAATCGCTCCCCAAATCGGGCCAGTGATCGAGTGACTTGATCACGGTGACGTCACAACCGGCCGCTTCCAACGCGGTGCAGACGTGGTTTAAGTGCGAGGTTGCCACTTCGATTCTGCGAAGCTCGTTCTGTATCGCGGTGTTCGCCCACACCGCTTTCTCAGGAAACCCATCTTCTTCCGCCATTCGCGCAAACACCCGCATGGCGCGAATCACGACATGGTGCGAGTTCCCCAGAGCCAGCATGCTCTCGAGATCGCTCTCGCTGAGTCGAAGGATTTCGCGGTCCTTCGCGCGGCGCCTGCCTTCACTCAGCACAAGTCGCGATAACGCATCGAATGCGACCGGATTATAGAAACCTGCGTTCATTGGGGCCGTGCTTCGCCCTGAAGGGGCTGCGCTGGAGCTTGTTGTGCCGGGGGCTCGGGTACGGGCGTGTTATCCCTATGCTTGAGCTCGATCGGACCGGGATGCCTCCGGCGCACTTCGTCCGCCGTCGCAAGCCGGGAATCCACTTTTTGATTGCTGGCCTCCGCGACCGCGATAAGCGGCGTCCCTTCAGAGTTGCGCTGCGTAGCAATGCCCACGGGTGCATTTGCGTCCGGTGCCAATTTCGCCTTTTGATAAAAGAAATCGGCGGTCTCGAGATCGCCACTCATTTCCGACACATACCCGGCATTATTCAGGGAAAATGCGCTGTACGGATCCAAGGCATACGCCTTCAAGAAATCCCGCTTCGCGGTCTCGGGATCGTTGCGATTCGCAGCCAGAACTCCCCGCGTATTCAGTAGCGCCGCCTGTGCGGCTGGATCTTTCGCCGATTGTAGGCGGCGGCTCACGCGACGGGCGCTCTCTGCCGCCAGCTGGCTGATCGCAGTGCCACGCTCCTGGTTTTTCAAAGTGATCGTGGCTTTGTCTTGAGATTGAGTCGCGGCCGCTTCGGAGTAATATTTCACCGCCGAATCGAAGTCTCCTTCTTGCTCCTTGGCCACTCCAAGATTGTTGAGCGTAAAAGGATTGTTCGGAGCCGCTTCTAAATTCTCCCGCAGCACACTTTCCGCTTCTGGCGCTTGTCCTTCCGAGAACAATCGAATCGCGGCGATATTGCCGCGATTGACCAGCATCGCCGAGTCTTGCAGTCCACCGAAAGCGTCCTTCATCGGCTTTTTCTCCAGGCTCTTCGAGCTCGAACGGTCAATCGCTGCATCGTTAGCCTGCTCCGACGCCAGATCGTAGAACTTCTTGGCTCGCTCCAGGTCGCCTTGCGTTTCGGAAATGTAGCCCAGGTTGAATAGCGTGAAGGGATCGCTGGCGTCGAAGAGGTACGCCTTATAGAAGAACGTGGCGGCGCGGTCATAATCGCGGTTTCGCACCGCTTCCACGCCCTCACGATTCAGCAGTTGCACGGCCGTAGGCTTGGTACGCTTCGGGATTGTGATCTTGATATTCGCCGATTTAAAGTCGGACGCCTCCGTGACGACGAGCGACGGCGACAGGCAGGTCACTGCCGCAATGAATGCCGCCGCTGCCAACCTCTTTCGTTGCATAATAGACCGTGGTTTCCGCTTACGTTGGATGCGGAAACTCGGCAAATGTTGGCAGAGCAGGGCAATTTCTGGTCGGATTTTAGGGCAACCCAGACCACACTTTCTCGCGCTCGGGCATCCTACACAGGCCTAAATGATTCCTTCCAAGCACATCTGCCGGGTTTGCGTGGTATTGATCGCCTGCCAGTACGGTTTTGCGCAATCTAATCCCGTGTCGGCCGCTCTTGCCCCATCGACCGAACCCTCATCGGGCGCGGGGAGCGCCAACATCGAATCGACGATGGGAACCACTCCGGTCAAGTCTTTGCCCAATGTGCCTGCCCTACCCAAAGGTCGCGCGACTTCAGTAGGCGGTTCGATTCGCAATGTGGACCATGTTCGCGACTCGATCACCGTTCGAGTGTTTGGCGGACGCGATATGCGAGTACTCTTTGATGCACGAACCGAGATTTATCGCGACGGCCAAAAATCCTCCGTGCGCGACCTGCATGATGGCGACCACGTCTCCGTGGAAACCATCCTGGACGGAGCGAACGTATTCGCGCGCAGCGTCCATATGTTGTCCGAGGGCCCGGAAGGCGATTGTCACGGCCAGGTTATCGGATTTGACAGAACCAAGAATGAGCTTTCTGTCCGCGATGAAATCTCCGCCAGCCCCATCCGACTGCATCTGAGCCCTGACATTCCAGTCAGCAGTAAGGGACAGGAAACGGGGCGTTCAATCGCCGATCTCGTTCCCGGCACACTGGTTTCTGTTGCCTTTCACACCGACAGCGGCAAGGCGACGGCATCGCGAATCGTCATATTGGCGACGCCTGGCAATTCGTTCGTCTTCACTGGAGAAATTACTTTTCTCGACCTGCATTCAGGACGAATGGGAGTCTTAGATCCGCGCGACCAGCAACGCTACGTAGTATCATTCGACCCCAATAAGACGCCGATACAATCCGACGTCCGTGAGGGGACCGCGGTCACGGTCAATGCTGCTTTTGATGGCACGCAGTATACCGCTACCGCAATCACTTCCACTTCCGCGAATTAATAGATCCTCGCAATAACTGCGGGCCCAGCTCCTTCCCCACAGCCTCGGCAATCACACGTGTCCAAGGTATTTCACCCGGCCACGCTTTGGTGATCGTCCCAACGTAATCTCGCCCGGCTGCGCCTGTTCCGGATAAGAAGTAAGTACGAGATCAGCTCCTCTCCCACTATTTCTCCATCCAGGCTCAGCATTAATGCAGCAAACTGCAGTGCATATTTCGAGGCTTGTGTCCGTGGCAGTACTGCTCACCGGCGCGGCATTCGCGCAAGTCTTCCAGAACAATACGGACGATCAGGCACCGGGAGTCTATCCCCCTGTCGGCTGGGAACCGGTGTGCGCCGCGCCCGCCTGCGATCCCGGCGGAAACCCTGCCGGCCCAACCACGACCTCCCACACCATCGACAACGCCTCTCCTTCGCTCGATGGCGAAAGCATGAAATTTTCCGTCACTGCACCATCCCAACCAGACGGTACCAACGTGCTCTGGACCTATATCGCCGGCGCGCAGGACGACATCTTGATCTCTTCCTTTGACCTCGAAGTTTACATCGCCGACAACGGCGACAAAGCGGGCCAGTTTGAATACGATCAATTCGATTTTTCACTCTCGCAACACACCGAATTCATGTGGGGATCGCAGTGCAATCAAACCAGCGGCGTGTGGGATGTCTTCGACCAGCAGCACTTGCATTGGGTCGCAACGAACGTGCCCTGTGCATTGAGTTACGGCGTGTGGCATCGCATCGAAGAGACGGTCCACCGCGTGAAGGGCGACACCAACCAATGCAGTGGAGAACCCTGCGAGTACTATGACACGCTGATCGTCGATGGAGTTGTGCACACCTTAAATCTGGTTTACGGAGCAAGCGCGCTGCCCAGCGGATGGGGCAGCGCCGTAGGATTCCAGGTGCAAATCGACGCGCTTCCAACCGCCAACGGCGCAACCATTACCGAGTATCTCGACGAAGCCAATTACTCGGCTGTCGTGACGTTAAGCCCACCGGCTGGACTGGCCGCAAAACTTCAATGACCTAGCGCCAGGTCTCATTCTTCGGCCCCGACAATTCTCGATCCAGATAGGTCGCAGCACTTATCAGTGCGAGGTGCGTCAGCGCTTGAGGAAAGTTTCCGAGATGCTGACCGCTCAATCCTAATTGCTCCGAATAAAGTCCCAGATGATTGGCATAACCCAGCATCTTTTCAAAGAGGAGTTGCGCTTTTTCCAGTTCTCCGGCGCGGGCCAGGCATTCGATATACCAGAACGAGCATGCCGTAAAGCTCCCTTCACCGCCCGGCAATCCGTCGATGCGAGTGCCATTGGAATCGTATCGGTAGACGAATGAGTCCTGTACGAGACGCGTCTCAATAGCCTTCATGGTCGACCGCCACATAGGATCGACGGGACTGATAAAGCGCATCATCGGCATGAGCAGCGTCGCAGCGTCCACGTCCGACGAGCCTTTCGATTGCACGAATGTTTTCAGGTCTTCATTCCAGAAGTTGGCAAAAATATCCTCGCGGATGGCGTCCCGAGTGCGCCGCCATTCGTCGAGCGGCCCGGCCAGCGACCGTTTCAAGCTTAGACGGAGAGCCCTGTCGAAGGCGACCCAGCACATCAAACGTGAATGCAGAAACTCGCGCTCCCCGCCACGAATCTCCCAGATGCCGTCGTCGGGACGCTGCCAATTTTTTCCCAGCCACTCCAGAATGCGCCGGACATCTTGCCAGCCCGCGTTTGAAATCGCATCGCCATACTTGTTCGACAGGTAAATCGAGTCCATCGCCTCGCCATAAATGTCGAGCTGAAGCTGCTCATACGCTGCGTTTCCAATGCGCACCGGCTTGGAATCTTTGTAGCCCTCGAAATTTTCGAGACTAAACTCGTCAAGCTTCTGTTCCCCGTCGATGCCATAGACAACCTGAAGCGGGCCGCGTTCGGCGTCGTCGCGCAGGCGGCCTTCCAGCCAATGAATGAAAGCTTCCGACTCTTCTACAAAGCCAAGCCGGATCAGCGCATAGATTGTGAACGCGCCATCCCGCAACCAGGCATAGCGATAATCCCAATTGCGCACCCCGCCAATTTTCTCTGGCAAGGAAAATGTTGGAGAGGCAATCAACGATCCGTGTTCCTCACTGATGAACAGCTTGAGCATCAAAGCGGAGCGGTTGACCATCTCGCGCCAGCGGCCTTTGTAAATCGACTTCTCGATCCAACGTCGCCAGAAACGCGAGGTTTCGAGCAAGCGTTCGTGCACACGCTCCAACTCCGGAGGCTGTTCGACTTCCCGGACGCTTCCGAAAACGAAGGTCGCGCTCTCCCCGACCTTGAGACTGAACTCAGCCACCACATCCTGTGACTGTTGTTGCAGAGCGATGGTGGAGTACAACGCCATCGGCGGACAAGCCTTATTTTCCGGACCAAAGATGGCGGAGTTGTTTTCGAGCCGAACCTCATGCCCGCAGCGGCCATAATCAAATCGGGGCTGGCAGAGCATCTTGAACCGAGCCGCTCCCTTAACCACGGTGACGGTCCGAACAATCTCATTGGGCTGGTGAGTCGCGCCCGTCGCGGAAGGCTTCGCGCCCAAAGGCATGTAGTCGGTTAATTCGGCCACGCCCTCATCCGACAAAAAGCGGGTCAGCAGGATGTTGGTCTCGGGCAAATAAAGCTGCCTCACTTTTCGGTCTTTCAATTCTGGATGGATTTCGAAGCAGCCGCCGCGTTCGTCATCCAACAAGGCGGCGAACACCGAAGGAGAATCGAAACGCGGATAACACAGGAAGTCGATCGATCCGTCCATGCTCACCAGCGCAATGGAGCGCATGTTTCCGATCACTCCGTGATTTTCAATCGGTGGAAATGACATTTGTAATGATCTCTTCCTGGGTCAGGCCAACTCAAAGCTAGAGCGGCGAAAGTTCATCCCCTCGTTCTTCGCGCCTGGGGTCTCGTGCAAATCGATCTTCCAGAAATTGCCGCGCCAGATCTTTCCCTCCGAATCCGAACGCAAGAGCGAGACCGAACATCACCGCCCCAAACGCGATTCCAAAGGCGACTAAGACGGTCTGCTCCGCGACTCCCAACTCTTCAAACATCATGGACACGGAGAAAATAATGATCACCAATCGAATGGCCGCGCTCAGCAGCCGCGGCGAAGGAGCGTTCGCATTCACCGCAGCCAGCAATGCGGCGCGCGCGACAAAACCCGCGCCCAGCAAACCGAGGAACATGATGAACAACGCGACCACTAGGCGCGGCAGGAAAAGAAAGAACTTCGCAACTTGATCCTGCAAGCCCGCAATTCCGAGGACGCTCACGCCGAGCAGGATGAAGCCCAGCCATGCCACCCAGAACGCGAATCGTCCAGCCAGTTCCGTCGGCGGAGGCAGTGCCGCTTTAGTAAGCAGTTGCGAGGCGCCGGCATTCTCCGACAGTTTGTCGAAGTGAATCAGCCCCAGGATGCTGGTCAAAAACATCTTCAACAGGTAGGCGACAATCCATCCTGCAAACGCAACGATCACCAGCACGATGAACCGGGGAAGGAAATGGGCGAAGCCTCGAACCAGTTCCAGCACCGCCTGATGCAATTCGCTCATGATCATTTCGCGCATAAGACCTCACTCTCCGCCTTGCCAAAGTTCAAGCAGGTAAGGCTTCTGTCGTTCAAATTCGAGGCATAGAGCTTCGATGTTGCTTTCCACGGCGGCAGCCGTACTGCTCTCGTTTTCCAGCAAAAATGTCAGCGCGCGTCCCCTGAAAAGCGGTGCCAGCGCCTGCACAATGTGATCCCGATTGATGACCGATTTGTGATACGCCGCGGCAAACTCATAAATCGTTTTCGCCCACAGTTCGGCGGAGTAAAGGCCATCGTCTCGCGGTGCGATGCTCTGCAACTCCGACAACGTGCCCGGAGAAAGGATGGAACGAAATACCGATTCCAGATCGGCAACGCCACTTGCGAACATCTCCCGCAGCCGTGCGCGATTGATGGCCAGCGGCTCAGCCGTAAACTCGCCCTCGGAAATTGTGGTTGCGATGGCCTGCGACCCAGTGCGAGCGCTCCACCAGGAAAAGGTCGGTTCCAGCGACGCAAATAGCGCGCCCACTGTTCGCCTTATGGTGGGGACTAGTTCTGCGGCACGCGCCTCAGCCCGATCTTTCACTCCGAGAAACGATTGGCAAATCTTGTATCCTCCCGTGATCGCAGCCAGGGTGAACTGCGTGTCGCAACCAACTCGTGCAACTTCATCCCGCCAGGAATGCTGCGCCAAAAACTCGCTGCCAAGGTGTCCGGAAAATGAGAACTCCGAAGCGTACGGTTCACGAATGCGAACTCCATAAATCGCCCGCGTCATGGGATAAAGCAAGTTAGTCGACAGAATGCCGTCGAACTTATGGCGCGAGTAAGTCGGCAAAACCAGATCGCAGGACTCCCGATAGACAGGCTGCAACAGCGTTGCAATCCAATCCGTCGTGATGTGCGTGGCGTCAGGCGAAATGACTGCGCACGCTCGAGGCCGGAGCAGTTCCGCCGCCGCCAGGAAATAACGCAAAGCGGACCCTTCGGACGGGCCGTAGTGTGTGCTGATCGAATGAAGCGTTCGTAAGGCGGTCACTTTAGAGTTTCGGCGCACATCGTCGATGGAGGCATTGGCAACCATTCCAGCAGTAGAATCGCGCGAGCCGGCATCAGCATTGATGATCGCCGCGCGATCGCGCGGGAAGAACTTGAGCAGACCGGCCTGGATCGTTTCCAAAATCGGCCCGATCGTCTTCGCATTATCGAGAGTGGGCAGCCCGACAAGGATGTCCGCTTCGCCAACGCTCATCAGTTGGCGCAAGAAGTCGTCGGTGAGAAAGCTATCCTCTACCAAACGGCCCTCGGTCATCGACTTTCATCCTCGGTGCTCAACATTTGTCAGAAACGCCGCAGCCGAAACCAATAAAACTGGTACGGTCCCAGCGTCAAAAGATATGCCTGCTCGGCCACGCGCGGAAAAATATTCCTGCCAAACATTTCGATCGGAATATTCCCTTTGAAGCGACTCAGGTCGAGTTCGACGGCCTGCGCGGCATTTGAAAGGTTATTCACCACCAGAATCGTTTCGCTGTTCAACTGGCGGACATAGGCAAGGATGCGATGGTTGGCCGGATAAAGAAACTCAATCGAACCGCTGCCGAAGACGGCGCTGGTCTTGCGAACCGCCAGGATGCGCGTGATCCAATTGAGTAGCGAATGTTCCGTTTGCTTCTGTGACAGCACGTTGACCGCCGGATATCCGTAAACCGGATCCTGAATCAGCGGCGCATAGAGTTGCTCCGGCTGCGCTTCGGAAAATCCCGCGTTCCACCCGCCGTTCCACTGCATCGGCGTGCGAACGCCGTTGCGATCGCCTAAATTTATGTTGTCACCCATGCCGATTTCGTCGCCGTAATAAATGATCGGAGTGCCGGGCAGCGACATCAGCATTCCATTCATCAGCTCGATTCGACGGCGGTCATTGTCGAGCAACGGCGCCAGCCGCCGGCGGATGCCGAGGTTCAGCCGCATCGTCTTATCCTGCGGCATACGTGTCGTACATGTAGTCGCGTTCCATGTCAGTGACCATTTCCAGCGTCAACTCGTCATGGTTGCGCAGGAAAAGGCACCACTGGCAGAAAGCGGGAATCTCAGGCGTCTGCTGCAAAATCTCAGTAATAGGCTTGCGGTCTTCCAACTTGAGCGCCCATAAACATGCGTGGCATCAGCGGAAAATGGAACGCCATGTGGAATTCGTCGCCGTCGCCAAAGTAAGGCCGCAGATCGGCCGGCCATTGATTCGCCTCCGCCAGCAGCATTCTGCCTGGAAATTCCTCATCCAGTCGCCGCCGTAACTCCTTCAGCACAGCGTGCGTCTCCGGCAAGTTCTCGCAATTTGTTCCCTCACGCTCTACGAGATAAGGGACAGCGTCGAGACGGAAGCCGTCGACGCCCATCTCCAGCCAGAACTTCATGACATCCCACATCTCCTCGCGAACCGCAGGATTGTCGTAATTCAGATCGGGCTGGTGGCTGAAGAAGCGATGCCAGTAGTAAGACTTCGAAATCGGATCCCACGCCCAGTTGGATAGCTCAGTGTCCAGGAAGATGATGCGCGCTCCCTGATAACGGGTATCGTTGTCGCTCCATACATACCAATCGCGCCGCGGATTCTCCTGCGAACTGCGCGATTCTTGAAACCAGGGATGCTGATCGGAAGTATGATTCAGCACCATCTCGATAATGACCCGAATGCCGCGCTGGTGGGCGGACCCGAGGAATTCCTGGAAGTCTTCCAACGTCCCGTAGCTGGGATGCACCGACCGATAGTCGGCGATGTCGTAGCCGTCATCGCGCAACGGCGATGGAAAAAACGGCATCAGCCAGATTGCATTGATTCCAAGTTCTTGAAGGTAATCCAGTTTCTGTTCGAGTCCAAGAAAATCGCCGATGCCGTCCCCGTTGCTGTCATAGAACGTACGGACGTGAACCTGGTAGATGACTGCGCTCTTATACCAAAGCCGATCTTCGTCTGCTGCTTTCTGCTCTGGAGCCAGGACCGCCTCTTCTCTTTTCACACTTAACCTACTACGAACAGCGCAACAGGGAATTGTGAGAAAACTTCCGCGAGAGAAATACTGGGATCATTCGGCGATGTCTCGCTGGCAAACTCCAAAGACTCTCCGGTAAATGCATTACGTAGCGCGCCCGAGGGAATAGCGGCGGGAATCAAAAGGCGAGTGTCCCCCCAGGTTTGCTCTCCAAGCGGCGGATGCTCAGCATCGCTAAGCAATCCGGCAATCAAACGAGGAACGATCGCGATTATCGCAGACTCGCCAGACTTGCGAGCGAACGCGACGATATGTGCGGCTTTCGATCCCTCGATTTTAAGTGGAATATATTCTCCCTGTTGAAAACAATCCGGCTGATCGCTCCTCAAGCGTAAAGTTTTCCAGATCAAGTATTGCTTGAGCCGCCCATCCTCGGGGGTGTCGAGTAAGCTGCCTGCGGATGAACCTTTAGAAATGCCGTCGAACGATTTCTGCCGTTCCTCATAATCCACCGGACGACGATTGTCCGGATCGACCAGGCTGAAATCAAACACTTCATTGCCTTGATAAATATCGGGCACACCGGGGCAAGTCAGCTTCAAAAGAGTTTGCGACAAACTATTCCACAAGCCGAGCCGTGCAATATTGCGCTGGAATGGAATGAACTCCTCAAGAAATCGGCTCTTGCCCGGAGTGAGCAAGGCTTTCACAAACGCCGACATCGCGGTTTCGTAAGCGGCATTGCGATTGATCCAACTGGTGTTTTCTTTTCCTTCGCGAATCGCTTTGAGCATGTACGCTTCGATGCGATCGCTGAAATTCTTCCAGCCTTGCTCGTCATCGTCCGCCAACGGCTGCTGCGGCCATGCTCCAATCAAGGTTTGATAGAGCAAATATTCGTCGTTGGGCGAAGGCGCAAGCTGTGCGTTGACGATGCGCTTGAACTTGCGATTGAAGCGTTTCCACTTGCGCAGTTGCAAGCGCCAGGGCCCTGAAATCTCAGAAAGCACATCGATACGAGCACGCACATCTTCCGAGCGCTTTGAATCATGCGTACTCGTCGCCAACATCGTATGCGGCCATTCGCTAAGCCGCTCTTGGTTCGCGCTATGAAACTCAGCGATCGACGTTCCGAAGCGACGCAGATCGCTACCCACTTCATTTAGCGAGGTGAGCCGGTTGTAGCGATAAAATGCTGTGTCTTCCAATCCCTTTGCCATGACCGGGCTGGTGAACTGCTGGAATTTCATGGCCAGTGATGTGACCACGCCCCGATACGCATGATCCTGGCCGTCCGCGATGCGAGTGAGCAGCACTTCGCCAAGAAAATCGAAGATGGTGGTGTCCGCGGCCGGGCTTCTCCATTTCGCCAGCTCAATTGCGATACTGATGTAGCGAGCATCGTTGTCGGACGCGCCCGCCTGCGTGACGTATGTGCGATACACCGGGAAACAGGAGGCAACTTCAGTCAACGCGTCGCGCAAACTGTTGAGAGTGAAATCGCAGGTGCGGCGCTTGGCCAGCGCGATGCGGCTGAGGCGACTGGCCAGCACGTTGAGTTCGCTGGCGAGCGCGACCCGGATAATCAGTTTCCGACTACGATAAGCGAGATCGTCGAGCTCAATCTCCTCGCCAATAAAATTGCGGTAAATTCTTTCGAGCCGCGTCACCGCGGCCCGGTCCACAAAGAGGCCATTCACCAGATTCGCGAAATCGTAACCGGTTGTGCCGCTCACCGGCCAGCGATCCGGAAGTTCTTCCGATCCCGTGAGAATCTTTTCGATCACAACATAGCGCCGGGTTTCTGGAGATCCGTTCGCCGCGACCTGAATGCCGTTCATGAGCCGATCGAAATATTGCGCGGGATCGTAAAGCCCATCGGGATGGTCGATGCGCAGGCCGTCCACTTTGCCCTCGGCCATCAACCTGAGGATAAAGCCATGAGTCGCCTGAAACACGCTTTCGTTTTCGACGCAGATGCCCGCCAAATCGTTGGTATCGAAAAAACGCCGGTAGTTGATGTCGTCGGCTGCGACCATCCAACTGGCGAGCCTGAAAGCTTGCGCTTTGATAAGTTCGTGAAGCTCCTCAAAACTGGCCGGGTCGGCGGGGTCGCCGTTGACGCTGTCGACTGCTTTCGCGATACAACTCTTGATCTCCGCGGACCGCTCACACAATTCTTTGAACCTTCGCTTGAGGATTTCCTTGTCGCGGTTGCGTTCGGTGGTCTGCGCGGGATCGATGTCACTCCTCGCCGGCAAGTGCGTGAAGGCCGTGATCAAACTCTGGAACTCCAACAGGGATGGATCCGTCCGGCCGAGTTGAGCGGTTAGAGGCTCTTCGCACTTGCGTAAGATGCGCGGATATTCCCTGGGCCCCACAGGGAATCGGTGGGTGCGATAGCAAACGTCGAATTCGCCGCGCTCACAGTAAAAAACGACCTTGATCTCTCCACTTTCAAGGACAGCCCCATAGTGATCGTGCAAAACGGGGATGAGCACTTTGCCGTTCAATTCCTGCTTTTCGGGATGCCAGTCGATATCGAAGAAACAGGAATAAATAGACGACTCGCCGTTTTCGAGCACATCCAGCCACCACAGGTTATCGCTTCCCATCACTCCCATGTGGTTCGGGACGATGTCGACGATCAATCCCATATTTTGTTTATGGAGCACGTTCACAAAGCGATCGAATTCCTCGGGAGTGCCGATCTCCGGATTCAGCGAGTTGTGGTCCACGATGTCGTACCCGTGCAAGCTGCCGGGCCGCGCTTTCAGCAAGGGAGACACATAGCAATGACTGATCCCGAGCGCGGCGAGGTAGGGGACGATCGCCGTCGCCTGCGCGAAGGTAAATTCGCGATTCATCTGCAGCCGATAAGTAGCTCGCGGAATGGATGAGCGCGGCGTCATGATTCCAAAGACCACGTCACGGACCAGGCGGGCAGCGATTCTAGATCGCCGTCGCTGACGCTGGAGTAGAGGATTGACCCGGCTGGGAGCTGAACGTCGAGAAGAATGCCAGAACTTATGTTCGCCGTCAGCGTGAGCTTAACGTTGTCGGGAAACTCCCAGCACACGCGCAGACCACGCTCATTAATTACTTCGTAACTGGCCCGCAGTTTGCACGCCGCTCCGAGCCGCGGCACGATGTGCGCAAAGCGCAGCTGTAACAATTTGCGATAAAAGGCCAGCCACTCCTGGTGTTGCAACTGCCCGAGGCTTTTCCAATCGAGGCGCGATGCCTCGAAGGTTGAGACTGCATTGGGATCGGGGATTTGTTCGCGTTTCGCCGGATCGCCGAATGAAGCGAATCGTGCAAATTCATTTCTGCGCCCCGTGGTGACAGCGGCGGCCAAGTCGCCGTGGAAGTCACAGAAGAAAAGAAATGAAGTATCGGCTCCAAACTCCTCGCCCATGAAGAGCAACGGAGGCGAAGGTGCCAGCAGTAAAATCGCAACCGCGGCACGCACAGCTGCAGGATCGCTGAATTTGGCGATGCGATCACCGAAAGCGCGATTGCCAATCTGATCGTGGTTCTGAAGGAACGTGACGAATGCGGTGAGCGGCAAGCCTTGCGTGGATTCGCCCCTTCGCTTGCCATCTTTGTATTGTGAAACATCGTCTTGATAGGCGAATCCTTCGGTGAGACAACGGCCCAGCCGATCGAGCGTCACGTCGGCGTAATCCGAGTAATAACCGTCCTGCTCGCCCGTCACTAGGACGTGGAACACATGGTGAATGTCGTCGTCCCACTGTGCGGTATAAGTTTTCGGACGACACGACGAATTGCGCCGCAGATAACTGGCCTGATTGCGCTCATTCTCCAGCACCAGATGGACATGGCGGTCATCCGGAATGACGGAGTGAACCGTCTCAGCCAGCTCCGTCAATATGTCCGGCTTGGAATCGTCGACAATTGCGTGAACCGCATCGAGCCGCAACCCGTCGAAGTTGTACTCCGTCAGCCAATAAAGAGCGTTGTGAATGAAAAAGTCGCGGACCGGACGCTCGTCGACGCCATCAAAGTTGATGCCATCACCCCACGGACTGCGGTGCCGGGGAGTAAAAAACTGCGGCGCATAGGCGTTGAGGTAATTCCCTTCTGGTCCGAAGTGGTTGTAGACCACGTCAAGCAGAACCATCAGTCCGCGAGCATGAGCGGCTTGGATTAGCGCTTTGAGATCTTCCGGCCTGCCGTAGGTGCTATCCGGCGCGAATGGGAAAACGCTGTCGTAGCCCCAGTTGCGCTTGCCCGGAAAGTCCGAGACTGGCATCAACTCCAGCGCCGTGACGCCCAGCTCACCGAGATAGTCAAGGCGCTCGTGCAGGGCGGCGAAAGTTCCACCTCGTGTGAACGCGCCTGTATGGAGTTCATAGATCACCGCTTCATGCCAGGGCCGGCCGCGCCACTCGTCGTCATTCCAATCGAAAGCCAGAGGATCCACCACTTCGCTTGGTCCGTTCACATCCTGCGATTGGAAGCGCGAGGCCGGGTCGGGAACTTCCCGAGCCCCGTCGATCCGAAAGCGATACTGCGACCCAGGACGAGCCGCGTCGGTAACTAATTCAAACCAGCCGGAGTCGAGCCGCTCTAACGGTAGTCGCACACCATCGTCCCCAGCCATCAAACTCAGTTCAACGCGCTTCGCGGCGGGAGCCCACAGTCGGAAACGAACACTGCCGTCTTCCCGGCATTCGGCACCGAAAGGCAACTTATGACGGCGCTTCATTGGACGAGTCTTTCTCATTCAAATCAGGCAGGTTCAAGTTCGGGCTGGGCCCCTGCTTCGCCGGGGTTGAGGTCTTTGACCTCTGCCCACGCAACTCCATGAGCACAACCATCGAACGCGCCTGCAACTTGTAGACGGAGCCTGCCTCGTAATCGTCAGCCGGACGCAAGCCAGCCCCTCGCGAAGTATCCATCCACGCCAGCCAGCGAGCGCCGGGAGAGAATGGCGGCAACTTGAAGTCTTCATCCTCGTGAAAAGAGTTCAGCAGAACTAGAAAATTGTCGTCGCTGACCTTGCGGCCGCGCTCGTCGCTCTCGTCGAGGCCTTGACCCGACAAGAACATGCCCACGCAATGAACCGACGGATCCCTCCATTCGTCCTCGCTCATTTCGATTCCGTCTGGATTGAGCCATAGAATGTCTTTCACCTCGGCTCCCTTGATCGGACGCCCCTGAAAAAAACGCCGGCGACGAAACGCGGGATGGTTCTTGCGAAACTTGATGATGCGCTGCACGAACGCCAATAGATCGTGATCCTGCGCTTGGACATCCCAGTTCAACCAGCTGATCTCATTGTCCTGGCAGTACGCGTTGTTGTTTCCATTTTGCGTGTGACCGATGGAATCGCCTGCCGAGATCATCGGCACACCTTGCGAAAGCAGTAGGGTCGCGATCATATTGCGCTTCTGCTTGGCGCGCAAAGCCAGGATGTTGGCGTCGTCGGTAGGGCCTTCCACGCCGCAATTCCAACTCAGGTTGTTATTGTTCCCATCCCTATTGTCTTCTCCGTTGGCTTCATTATGCTTTTCGTTGTAGCTGACCAGGTCTTGCAGTGTGAAGCCGTCGTGCGCCGTCACGAAATTTACGCTGGCATAAGGACGCCGCCCACTGTGCGCATAAAGATCGCTCGAACCCGTGAGACGATATGCCAGGTCGCCAACAACGCCTTCATTGCCTTTCCAGTACGAACGCACGGTGTCTCGGTAGCGGTCGTTCCATTCCGCCCAACCGACGGGGAAATTGCCCACTTGATATCCGCCCTCGCCTAGATCCCAAGGTTCGGCGATCAGCTTCACCTGCGAAAGCACAGGGTCTTGATGAATGATGTCGAGGAACGCCCCAAGCCGATTCACTTCATGCAGTTCGCGCGCCAGCGTCGCAGCTAGATCAAAGCGAAAACCGTCCACATGCATTTCGAGAACCCAATAGCGCAGGCTGTCCATGATGAGTTGCAACACGCGCGGATGCTGCATGTTCAGGGTATTGCCTGTTCCGGTGTAATCCATGTAATAGCGAGGATTGTCGGGGACGAGCCGATAATAGGTTGTGTTGTCGATCCCTTTTAGTGACAGCGTTGGCCCATTGTGATTGCCTTCTGCGGTGTGGTTGTAAACCACATCCAGAATGACTTCCAATCCCGCCGAGTGCAGGGTCTTGACCATCGTCTTAAACTCGCGCGTCGAGTGGTCGGATAAGTAGCGTGGCTCGGGCGCAAAAAATCCGATCGAGTTGTAGCCCCAGTAATTACGCAGGCCGCGTTCGACCAGATGACGGTCATCGACAAAGCTGTGTACCGGCATCAACTCGATCGAGGTCACTCCCAGCGTGGTGAGGTATTCGATGACGGGAGCAGTGGCCAGTCCGGCATAAGTTCCTCGCAGATGCTGAGGAACATCCGGATGACACATGGTGAATCCCTTCACATGCAGTTCGTAGATGACCGTCTGATGCCACGGAATTCGCGGTGGCGTATCGTATCCCCAGGTAAACGCTGGATCGATCACGCGATTCTTCGGCATCTCGTTGGCGTCGTCACGACGATCAAACGACAAATCTTCCAGCTTGTGCCCGACGCGATAGCCGAAGTGTGCGTCGCTCCAGCGAATCGCCCCCTGAATCTGCTTGCCGTAGGGGTCAAGCAACAGTTTGTGATGGTTGAAGCGATGACCCCGCTCCGGCGCATAAGGGCCATACACCCGATAGCCATACAATTGCCCCGGCCGCACCTCCGGCAGATAGCCGTGCCAAACCATGTCAGTCTGCTCGGGCATTTGGACCCGCAGGGTCTCACGCTTGCCGGTGAGATCGAACAAGCACAGTTCGACCTTCTCTGCGTGCTCTGAATAGAGCGCGAAGTTGACGCCTTCGCCGTCCCAGGTTGCCCCCAGGGGATAAGGACGGCCGGGCCATACGATGGGACTAGCTTGCTCAGGCATTTGCTTTCAGCCTTTCGATGCAAAATTAGGGTATGGAGAATGTTAGCAGCGCCGCGAATTCATTAGGCGACCGTGGGTCGATCCCACAAGCCTAGCCTCCAGACGGAGATTGCACTCCTATGGTTTTGGGTTGGCGATGGGCTGGACGATAAATTTCCTGCGCAGGCGTTGGTCCTTTCTTGCTGGGCATGTGCGCCAGCTTGACCGTCTTTCCCGTGCGAATCGAGTCATAAATCGCCCGCACGATGCGAACATCGGCCAAGCCTTCCAGTCCCGACGGCTCCGGCGCTTTGTTGTTCAGTATGCAATCGGAAAAATAAAGGACTTCCGCGGCGAACTGATCGCGCACTGGGAATACCTTGCCGCTCGCTCTCTTGCCAATGGAGATCCAATGTTTGATGGGCTTGGTGTAATCGAACGCGGGATCCGACGTCAAAACGCCTTTGCTTCCGATGAGCGCATATCGGCTAATCGCGGCAGCGCCAAAGCTGCAAGTAAATGTAGCTAAGCGATCTTTCGGATAGCGCATGACCACCGTTGCCATTTCTTCCACCTTCTTGAACCGCGCGTCGGCGGCGCTTGCAGCGAATGCGAAGACTTCCGTTGGCTCTGCGTCGAATAAGTATCGCGACGCATTGATACAATAGACGCCCATGTCGTAGATCGGGCCGCCGCCCTCTTCTTCGGTGTCGGTCAATCGAACATTTCCAGGGACCACCTGCTGAGCAAACTCGGCGGTGAAAGCGCGAAGCTCTCCGAGCTTGCCGCTCTTGGCGGCGCGAACCGCTTCCAGATTTCCTTTTTCGAAGTGCAGGCGATAGGCGATCATCAGCTTCACCCGATTTTGCTTCGCCGTCTTCATCATGGCTTCGCACTCTTGCGCAGTCACCGCCATGGGCTTTTCACAAAGCACATGGACGCCAGCATCCGCAGCGCGCACGGTGTATTCGCGGTGTAGATTATTTGGGAGGACAATATACACCGCGTCCACGAAGGACAATGCTTTGTCATACTCGTCGTAGGAGTAAAGATGATCGAGGCGATACTGCTTGCCTAATTTCCGCAGCTTCTCCGGCTCACCGGAAACCAGTGCCACAAGTTCGGAGTTCCGCGTGTTCTTGAATGCCGGCAAGACGGCAACCTGTGCGAGGTCGCCCAGGCCGACGACGGCATAGCGAATCTTTCCCTTAACACTGGAATTCTTCATGGTTTCTTTCTTGGTTAGATGGTCATGCAACCTTCGCGGCATGCGTCTGAGCGCTATCGGCGAGTCCTGCTAAGATCGCGTCCGTTTGCTTCTCTTCCGCCAGCGTCTGGCGTAGAAGATGGGCATGACTGTGCTCCGACAGAAGCTCGGCATAGAAACTCACGGCCCCGTAAGCCGCAATCTCATAATGCTCGACCTTACGGGCCGCGCCGATCACGCAAGCATCGCGCATGGCGTCCTCGGTGGCGAGTTTGATAACCTCGTCGCCCTCGGCGAGAATCGCCGACAGCGCCTTGCATTTCCCCGAGTCGACCGACCCAACGCCCCGGCTCAGGATCTGCTGCAGTCGCCACGCATGCTCTTTGGTGTCTTGCAGGTGATTCTCCAGCACTCTTTTGAGTTGACGATGACTCGCCGCTTTCATCATTCGCGGCAGTGCTGCCGCGATTTGGGTTTCACCGGCATACAAGTGCTCAAGTTCGTCCCGGTACAGCTTGCGCAAATCGTCAAGATTTTCGAAAACAAATTTCATATCTTCACCTCACGGACTTGCGGCTCACCTGACTCCCCTCAGATGCCCGCCAGCCTCAAGCTGTGCGGGTTCGACTGACAAAATGCAAAATCAGGGAAATTACGGCGAACACCAGCAACAGATGGATAAGTCCGCCCGCCACATGGAACACAACAAATCCGCCAATCCAACTCAACAGCAAAACCACAAACAGAATCGTCCAGATATTCATGATCGTTCTCCTTTTTCGATTTGGGTGCGTAAACTTTTCGCTCTAGCTGGCACGCGGTAACGGTTTATCCGACTTTTGCCAGTCGGCGGATGCCTCGCCGGTGGAAGCCACATCGGTGGCGCCGGTACGCTCCAAAAGCTCCTTCGCTTTCTTCGTCCAATTGGAATCGTCACAGTGAACCGAAAGCAGAATTCCGCCTTCCTTAACGCGGCCTTCATAGCGCTTCGCTTCGTACTCCGGAATGCCCATACCGATGAGCGCGCCCGTGAGGCCACCGATTGCGCCACCCACGCCGACCCCGGTCAGAGCCGCCACAATCGGACCCGCCGCGATCAACGGCCCGACGCCAGGAATCGCCAGCGCCCCGATGCCCACCAGCCAGCCCAGCGCTCCTCCGACGACCGCGCCAGTCGTCGCTCCCGTCGCAGTCCCCTCGGGAGCCTTGGTATTCTTCTCAACCGCAAAATCTTTGGTGCCCTGATTTTCTGGGAATAACACCGAAATATCGGTGTTGCGAAAACCTTCTGTGCGCAAAGCATCGACGGCGTATTCCACCTCCGCCTGCGTGTGATAAATCCCGAATGCCGCTGTGTTCTTAGCCATGGCCAGTTCTCCTTTTCGATTTCGTTGGATTCTCTATTCCGGGTTAACGCCCGGTGCCGGTTTCAATTTCCGATTCGTATTCATCGCGGACGCGATCGCCCATGTTACGAACTCGATCCACCAAGTTGTTGCGCGTCTCTTCTCCGCTCGCCGGCGCAAGTAGAATGCCGACGCCCACACCAATTCCAATGCCCGCCGCCAAACTCAGAACATTGCCAAGCAAGTGGCTGTCCTCGCCTTTGATGACCGCCGCTGCCCGGGTTACCCGATCGGCTGCGGTCTCATACTTGTCTTGCACGGCCCCACGAAGGTCGTCGTAGCGGTCGGCTGCGCGCCCGCGCACATCTTTTGTTGCCTTGTCCGATTGTTCCAGAAGGTAGACCGCAGTACCCAGTATCAGCTTCAACGCTTTATTCATAAGATCTCCAGTGATCAAAAGTTTGAGGCGCCGAACACGCGTCTACGAACACCAAACTAACAAGCGCGACAGGAGTATCCCATCAAGTCGATGCTGTAGAGGGCTCCGGAAAATCGCTGTAGGTTGGTTCGACGAAGTCCGCGAGACGGCAGGGAAAAATCCGGCTAAAACCGGTAGCCCGGCTTCAAGTGGCAGCGGTACACCTTGGTTTGATCTTGGTTGACGCGAACATCGCATTCGGCCCAGCTTAAGAAAATATCCGGACCCACAGGAAAAATAATCGTCTCCCGATTGAGATCGGCGTCGATGCTCACACCCTCCGCCGAAGACGGCAAGGTGAAATTCAGAACTTGACCAAAGATGACAGGATAAGAAATATGGGTGACGTCGCTAACCATGGGCCGCACAACATCCGCTTCCAGGAGGAATGTCGCTGTTTCCGACCAGTCCCGCGCAGAAACCGAAATGGTCTGGCCGCCTTTCGAGAAGTCGTCGGAATCGATTCGCGTAAAAGGGCACGGCCCCGCAATGCAGGAAGCACGGGCGTCGCGAAATTCGTTCCCTGCACCAGCGTCCATAGAGGCCGAAGCGGAGGCAGCCTTCCATTTCCCGTCCGGCGAACAAGGGTGCTGGTCTTTGCACAAAACATTCCCCTTGTTTTCGATCTGAAAGGTCTTCACCGCCGTCCCCACATTGGCCACCGTCATGGCCTTGATCGAATATCTCACGCGGACGTTCGCCACAATGGTTTCCGCCTGCGTAGACGAGTGACGTACTTTCTGCACGATCGGTACCAGATGAGCCACGCAAAGATCGCCGCCAATCGTTTCTGGAAGATCGAGAGGCTGGTACTCGGGATGGCGAAAATGCACCACGACTTTCTCTCCGCGTCGAAATCCCAATGGAAGCTTGAGAGCGAAGTATCCGGAGGAATCGGAGTTCGTCGTCGCCGCCGCAAAGGTATTGCTCACGCTGATCTCGACCCCGGAAACGGGTAGCTGGTTACGCGCGTCAGAGTCCTGCACAACCACCGCACCCGGCAGGGACAACGGCTTGCGGTGACGGAAGTGGACTAACAAAAAGATCATCGCTGCCGTACCGGCAATCGCCACGGCCAATCCCCAGCTCATAGCGGTTCTTCGAGCGCTCATCCTGATATCCCGGTCATCTCGTCGTTCCGCTCGCGTGCGTCATCCACATCTCGTTATCAGATGCCGATTCCGGAGCCTACGCGCCGAAACCTTATTGTTCTCCCCAGCGGTTTTCAATCTAAAGATCGTTTAGGATTTAAGCAAGCCCTCGTCAATGGACGAATTCAATAAAGATCGACTTTCGCGCCGCCAAGCGCTACGACAGCTCGTGGCCATGGGCGGCTGCCTCGCGATTCCCCGTCTCGTTCTCGCTCAAGATTCGACCGACCAGCAGCATATGGTGGCGGCACGCCCGCCAGAGCCGAGCTCTCTTTCCGCAGAAGACGACGAGTTTCTCAACGATCTCCAGAAGGCCAACTTTCAGTATTTTTGGGAGCAGGCGAATCCAAAGACCGGCTTGGTAAAAGACCGTTGCAATACCCAAAAAGACGATGACGGGACAGTCTCAAGCATTGCAGCCACCGGCTTTGGACTGACTGCCATATGCATTGGCGAGCATCGCGGCTTCGTCCCGACCGATCTTGCCCGCGAACGCGTTCTGGCAACCCTGTATTCCTTCTGGAAGAAGCTGCCCAATCACCGCGGATTTTTCTACCACTGGGCAAACGTCAACACCGGCGAGAGAGTTTGGGATTCCGAGATTTCTTCCGTGGACACGGCCATTCTTCTCTGCGGCGTGCTCATGTGTCGTCAGCATTTTCAACGCGAAGATGTCACCGAAATGGCCAACGACATTTTCAATCGCGTCGACTGGACTTGGCTGTCGGAAGATACGCCTTTGCTTCCCCATGGCTGGACGCCCGAAATCGGATTTCTGCCCTATCGCTGGGACTATTACAGCGAACTCATGATGATGTATCTGCTCGGCATGGGTTCTTCCTCCCATCCTCTGCCGGAAGCGACTTGGCTTGCCTGGAAGCGGCTGACGTTTGAATATGACGGGATGCGCTACATCGGTTCTTTCGCGCCGCTGTTCGTCCATCAATATTCGCAGGCCTGGTTCGACTTTCGCGGCAAGCGCGACCAGTACGCCGACTATTTCCACAATTCCACCATCGCCACCGACGTGCATCGCCGCTTTTGCCTCGAACTGGGCAAACAGTTTCCCGACTATAGCGACGATCTCTGGGGAATCACCGCCTCCGATTCGGTGAATGGATATGTCATTTGGGGCGGACCGCCCGCCGTCGGCCCGATCGACGGCACTGTCGTCCCCAGCGCACCCGGAGGGTCGCTGCCCTTCATGCCCCAACCGACCATGCGAGTGTTACGTAACATTCGCAACCGTTACGCCCCTGCCTGGAATAAATATGGATTCACCAACGCGTTCAATCCTCTGAAGAACTGGTATGACCCCTACGTCGTCGGAATCGACACGGGGATCACCATGCTGATGGCGGAGAATGCCCGAACCGGTTTTGTCTGGCAGACATTCATGAAAAATCCCGAAGCGCGGCGCGGCATGGCCAAGGCCGGCTTCAAGGCTTATTGATTCCCGTTTCGCTCGCGAACTCGAAAAACTCGCCACTCGCTTTGAGCATCGAAGCTATGCGATTCACTGCGGTGCTACCATCGGCGGTATAACCTTGGCACAGCAAATTGGGACTCCTCAGGAATGAATACAAACCAGAGCGTCTGGACTGGATGGACGGACCGACTTGCCGCGTTGCGCAATGTACCACCGGTGCTCGGGATCGTCTGGGAGTCGGGCCCCTCCGTCGTGAGCCTCGGCATCGCCCTCAGACTGCTGGTCGCCCTGATTCCCGTAGCCGCTCTTTGGATCACCAAACTCATCGTCGACCTGATCGTGACCACCGTTCGGGCACATCAGCCCCCGCCGAACCGGCTGTGGTGGCTGCTTGCGATCGAATTCGGCTTCGTCGTGCTGGGCAGCGTTCTTAGCCGCGCCATCGATTATCTCGACACCCTGCTCGCCAATAAGTACACCCGCCACGTCAGCATTCGTGTTTTAGAACACGCCGCGAGCCTGGACTTGTTGGCCTATGAAGATCCCGTTTTCTACGACCGCTTGGAGCGCGCGCGGGTACAAGCCACAGACCGATTAGGCATGATCCAGTCCATCGGACGGTTGATCCAGCAATCCATCACGACTGCTTCTCTTTCGGTCACCATCCTTCTTTTTTCGCCGTGGCTGCTTCTTCTTTTATTGGCCGGCATCATCCCGGCGTTTGTCGGAGAGTGTCACTTCGCGTTTCTGGGCTACGCGAAAAATTTGCGTCAAACCCCTCTGCGCCGTGAGATGGATTACCTCCGCGTACTCGGCGGCAGCAAAGAGGCCGCTAAAGAACTCAAGCTCTTCGGCCTGAAAGATTTCCTCGTGGGACGATTCACCACCCTCGCCGATCGGATTTACGTCGAAGATGACAGCCTGGCTCGGCGCAGGCTCATGGCCGGCGCACTTTTGTCGACGCTCGGCACGGTGGGCTACTACGGCGCTTATGCCTTTGTGATTTGGCGAACCGTCACCGGAGTTCTCACCATCGGTACCCTTACTCTGCTATCCGGCGCAATCCTACAAGCCAGCGGCAACATGCAGCAGATATTCTCCCTGGTCGCGAGCATCGCAGATCAAGCCCTCTTCCTCACCGATCTACTGGCCTTCTTCGCAATGAAGCCAACCATCCGGTCGAAACCCTCCGCCCGACTGGCGCCCCGGCCGATTCTTCGAGGCTTCGAGTTTCGCGATGTTTCGTTTCACTATCCCGGTAATAACCGGCTGGTGCTGAATCGATTGAATTTTACTTTGCACCCACGCGAGCGTGTTGCACTGATTGGGGAAAACGGCCAGGGAAAAACCACCATCGTCAAACTGATTACGCGCCTCTATGATCCCACCGATGGCCAGGTACTGCTCGATGGCGTCGATCTCCGCGAGTACAGCCTGGAAGACCTTTATCGCGAGATTGGCGTAATCTTTCAGGACTTCATGCGCTATGAGATGACGGCCCGCAAAAATATTGGAGTGGGCAGAATCGACGCCCTGGAGGACATTGACCAGCTGCGCGATTCCGCCGCCAAGAGCATGGCGGCAGAGGTTGTCGCCAAGCTTCCCCAAGGATACGACCAAATGTTGGGACGCAGATTCGACGGCGGCGTCGATCTCTCCGGCGGCGAATGGCAAAAAATTGCCCTTGCGCGGGCCTACCTTCGCAACGCGCAAGTATTGATCCTCGACGAGCCCACGGCCGCTCTCGACGCTCGCAGTGAGTTTGAAGTCTTTCAGCGTTTTGCCGAATTGACCGAAGGAAAGATGGCTCTATTCATCTCGCATCGCTTCTCGACCGTTCGCATGGCAGACCGCATCGTAGTCCTCGAACATGGAAACATTTCCGAAGAAGGCAGCCACGACCAACTGACGCGACGCGCCGGAAGATATGCCGAAATGTTTGAAATGCAAGCTGCCAGTTATCGCTGATGACCATGACCGAGACCACCCAAATACCGAGCGGCGAAGATGTCGCAGGCGAAGCGACGCCCACAACTCATGGAGATATGTCGGAAGCTGGCGCCGAGTTGGCGCGACATCTGGGATGGGTGCCGGGCGTCTACTCTTCGAAAGTTTTCGCCGATCGTTGCCGCGATCTAAAAATCGCATTTCGCCCCATCTTCCGTGCTGTCGAGGTGACGCTCTCAAGCCGCCCGTCGGACGACGATTTTTGCTGGCTCTATGACAATGCGCAGCTGTTGTGTACGCAGCTCTCCGACACCGTCGAAACCCTAACCCGGCAGAAGCGAATCGCGCATGCCCGCACCCCGAGCGGCGAGATCATCCCCCGCATTGTGCCCTTGGCCGAGGCCTTCCTGAAGAGTGTTTCGTATCGGTTCGACGCGCACGAGTGCAGTCTGTTCCTCCGCGGCTTCCAACAAAGCGCGGTGCTGGAACTCAGCGAAATTAGAAACCTCGCAGCGGCGCTCAAGCTGATTCTTCTGGAGCAGATTGCAATTCGCGGCCAGCTTCTGCTTTCAACCGACCAGTCGTCCCGCATTCCCTTGCAAATAGGCGTCTGTGTGGACAGTCTTCGCGAGATCTCGCAAACCGCGTGGCAACCCGTGCTCGAGCCGCTGATTTTATTCGACAAACTCTTACGCCAGGATCCCGCCGCCGTTTACCCCCAAATGGATTCTCTCAGCCAGGATCTCTACCGCAACGAGTTGGCGCGGGTCGCGGCTCACTCTGACAGCACGGAAATGCAGGTCGCGCAAGCAGCCCTGGATTTAGCTCGCGCTGGGCACTCCCATCCCGACAATAATCCCCGCATCGCCGCGCGGCAGGCGCATGTTGGCTATTACATCATCGACAAGGGATCGCCGCTTTTGTACGAACGCGTGGTCTACCGTGCCCCGCTGATACGCATCGTACAGGATTTTCTCCGCAAGTATCCCGACGACGTTTTGGTGCCCGGTATCTCGCTGCTGACCTTTGGCGCCATGTGTGTGATCGGATTGCTCTTTGTCGACCCGCACAGTTCACTGGAATTGATCTCGTTTCTGATGGCGTTGCTCCTGCTCCCGTGCTCCCAGGGTGCGGTCGAGCTGATGAACTATCTGATCACATCTTTTCTGGGACCGAAGATTCTACCGAAGCTAAATTTCTCCGGCGGCGTTCCTTCAGGTTGCGAGACTTTGGTCGCCGTGCCCAGCCTCTTGCTGAACGAAAAGCAAGTTCGCGGTCTGGTGCAGACCCTGGAAGTGCGTTACCTAGGCAATCACGATTCCAATATCCACTTCGCATTGCTCACCGACTTGCCTGACGCTCAGGAATCTCCGCGTGAAGACAGCCCGCTCGTAGACCTTTGCCTAGACCTTATAAAGGAATTGAATAACAAGTATGCAAGTCGCGGCTCAGGCACATTCTTTCTATTACATCGCCACCGCGTCTACAATCCGCGCGAACGCGTTTGGATGGGATGGGAGCGCAAGCGCGGCAAGCTGCTCGACCTGAACAAACTTCTGCGCAACGAATTCGACAGTTTCCCGGTGAAGGCCGGAGACCTGTCTCTCTTGTCCAAGGTCCGCTACGTCATTACGCTCGACTCCGACACCGAATTGCCTCGAGGCTCGGCCCATCGCATGATCGGCGCACTGGCCCATCCCCTGAACCAGGCAGTCATCGACCCCGATAAGAATATTGTCGTTGACGGATACGGCATTCTCCAACCCCGCGTCGCTATCAGCGTGCAAAGCACCGCCAGTTCGCGATTGGCGTCGATCTATGCCG
This sequence comes from Terriglobia bacterium, assembly GCA_963799065.1. GTDB lineage: Bacteria > Acidobacteriota > Terriglobia > Terriglobales > Acidobacteriaceae > JAJPHW01. Next base: position 1,151,804 of record CAWCVJ010000003.1, on the reverse strand, counting down.
GCGAAACCGGCTTCGACATCTACACTCGCGCCGTGTCGGATGCATACCAGGAACTGCACGGCGAGGGTATCTTCACCGGAAAAGGCATTTACGAAGTGGCAACCCTTCATCAAGTGCTCGACCGCCGCTTCCCGCGAAATTCCCTGCTCAGTCACGATTTGATCGAAGGCGCGTACACGCGCGCCGGACTGGTCAGCGATATCGAAATCGTCGAGGACTATCCCTCGCACTATAGCGCTCACAACCGGCGCAAACACCGCTGGCTGCGCGGAGACTGGCAGATTGTGCAATGGCTGTTCTCGCGCGTGCCGGATGAGTCGGGCGCGCTGGTCGAAAATCCCCTGCACATCATTTCCGTCTGGAAGATCTTCGACAACCTGCGGCGCAGTTTGGTTGAGCCTGCAACTTTCTTCCTGTTTCTCTTCGTGTGGCTGGTCGCCGAACTTCCACCACTGCGCTGGACTGCCATCGCCTTGGGCATTCTGTTTCTGCCAGCGCTCATCATCTTCCTCTCCAACTTCGTACGCGCGGCCGTAAGCGGCGAAATGACCCGCCTCAGCGGAGCATGGAACTCTCTCGGCACCACGCTTCTCAACACCAGCTTTCAGCTGATCTTTCTCGCTCATCAGACTTTGCTTTCGCTGGACGCAGTGGCCAGAGCGCTCATCCGAAGAAATCTCACGCATCATCTTCTATTGGAATGGGAGACGGCTGAGCAAGCCGAACTGGGGGCAAAAAAACGGTCGCCCGCGGACGTCTATCTTGAGTGGACACCGGCTCTGGCAACTCTAATTGCCGTGCTCGTGTTAATGTTCCGGCCCCAGGCTTTGCCGGCGGCATTGCCGATTCTCTTGTTGTGGGCATGTAGCAAAAATATCTCTGCGTGGCTCAATGAGCCGCCGGTCGAGGCCGTCAAAGAGATGACCGAAAAGGACGTCACGCTTCTCCGAAGTGCGTGCCTCCACACCTGGAGATACTTCTCCGACTTCAGCACCGAAGAGCACAACTGGCTCATCCCCGATAACGTTCAGGAAGATCCCTTCGTGGTCGCCGCCCGAGTTTCTCCCACAAATCTCGGCTTGGCTCTCAATGCACGCCAGGTAGCCTGCGAATTGGGATACATTTCGGTGACCGAATTTGCCAAACAAGCGTTACGAACTCTGGACACCTTATCTCACCTCAGAAAATACCGCGGCCATCTGCTCAACTGGTATGACACGCGAACTCTTAAGCCCTTGAAGCCCCATTTTGTTTCCAGCGTCGACAGCGGCAATCTCCTGGCTTCCCTCTGGACGCTTCAACAGGGGGCCTTGGACCTGCTTCGCAAGCCACTGTTGACGAAGTCTCTGCTCGATGGGCTCCTGGATCATCTTCGTGTAATCGCCGATCTTCACGCATTTTCTCGCGAGCGCTTGGCGGAGCTGGAACTGTTAAGTTCGGGGGATTGGGTTAAAGCCAGTACGACGATCTCCGATGCCGACTTCCTCGACGCTCGTCGTCTGGCCGCGCAAGAAGAGTCTTCCCAGATATCGTGGTTCGCCAAACAAGCGGAATTGCGCTGGCGCACAATTCAGACGACACTGCGCGCCTTCGCACCTTGGATGTTGCCCGAGTTTCAGTCATTGCGCGAAGCTTCGGTTCTCGACTTGCAATCGCTCCGGTCTTTGCCCTGCGCCCAACTGCCGGACGCGCTCCTTCACGTCGAACGACAATTAGCTAAAGCTGGCGGCGGTAATGCTCCGACGGAGCACAAGCTCCTCATAGAAAGTTTCAGCGGCGCTCTGGCCGTCGCTCGCGAAAACATCATCGGCTTGGTCCGAGAAATCCAACAGATAGCCGACGATTCTAATTTGCTCGCGGAAGAAATGGACTTCAGTTTTCTGCTCAACCGCAATCGCAAGCTACTGTCCATCGGGCTCGACGCCGACACTGAGAAAATTCATGCAGCCTGCTACGATCTTCTGGCCAGCGAAGCGCGCATCGCCGTCTTCACTGCGATTGCCAAGGAAGACATCCCGCAGGAAACATGGTTCGCGCTCGGCCGCACTCATACCATCGACCATCGGCGTCCAGTCCTCATTTCATGGACCGGGACCATGTTCGAATATCTGATGCCTTCACTGTGGATGCGTTCCTACTCCAACACTTTGCTGGATCGCTCCCGCAGCGCCGCAGTCTATTCGCAGCAAGCTTATGCTTCGTCGCGGAAAGTACCATGGGGGATTTCCGAGTCCGCCTACGCCGATAAAGATGATGCCGGCAACTACCAATATCGCGCCTTCGGCTTGCCCAATCTCGCCCTCCATAAAGACGAGCAGAACAGACTCGTAATTTCTCCCTACTCCACTTTCCTCGCCTTGAGCGTAGATCCCGTGGCCACGGTTCGAAACCTGCGCCGTATGGAGAAGCTGGGATGGCTCGGCAAGTATGGATTTTACGAAGCAGCGGATTACACTTCGTCCAAGATTAAACGCGGTCGACGCCAGCCCGATATCGTCCGTTGCTGGATGGCCCATCATCAAGGCATGAGTCTGCTCGCCATGGCAAACTTCTTTAATGACGACTTGGTGCAGCGCTGGTTCCACAGCGATCTACGAGTGCAGGCAACCGAACTTCTGCTGCATGAAAAACCGATCGTCAACTTACCGAAAGATAGACTGATTCGTAAGACCGCGGCAGCGCAAGGCAAGAAATCCATGCGACAACTTCGACCCTCGATCCTGATTCTTATTGCTGCGCTAGCCTTGTTGGCAGCGCGTTCCGGCGCGCAGACGCCACAAGCCACGGAAGTTATAACGATTAACGAAAAAACACCCTCACAGCCCTTTCCCCATTTTTGGGAACAAATGTTCGGCTCCGGGCGCGCCATTCTCAGCTTGCGCGAGAGCTATCGCCAGGACTTGCGCGATACCGAGCGCATCACCGGCTTCCGCTACGTCCGCTTTCACGGCATCCTTAACGATGAAGTCGGCGTCTACACGGAAGACAAGGCGGGTAATCCCGTTTACAACTTCTCCTACGTCGATCAAATCTACGATGGCCTTCTGGCAAACCACGTGAAGCCATTCGTAGAACTGAGCTTTATGCCCAACGCTCTCGCCGCGAAACAGATCCTGCATCCCTTCTGGTACAAACCAGATGTTTCGCCGCCGAAGGATTGGGAAAAATGGGATGCCCTCATCACTGCGTTCGCCGTTCATCTCATCGACCGTTACGGCATTGACGAAGTCGCGAGCTGGTATTTCGAAGTTTGGAACGAACCCAATCTGGATTTCTGGGCGGGCGACCCCAAACAGGCCACCTATTGGCAACTCTACGATCACACCGCGCGAGCGCTCAAGAAAGTGAACCCTCGATTGCGCGTCGGAGGCCCAGCGACCGCGCAGGCGGCATGGGTCACCGCTTTCATCGAGCACTGCGTAGAGAATAGAGTCCCAGTAGACTTCGTTTCCACGCACGTTTACGGCAACGACCGGGCGCAAGATATTTTCGGAACCGACGAGACCATCCCGCGAGAAAAAATGGTCTGCCGCGCGGTAGGTAGAGTTCATGGCGAGATAAAATCATCGAGCCTGCCCGATTTGCCCTTGATATGGAGCGAGTTTAACGCCAGTTATATGAACGAGCCCGAAGTCACGGACTCAATATACATGGCGCCATGGCTGGCCGACACCGTACGTCAATGCGACGGCCTAGTCGACATGATGTCCTATTGGACTTTCTCGGATGTGTTCGAAGAGCAAGGAGTCGTAAAAACGCCATTCTACGGAGGCTACGGCCTGATCGCAGAGGATGGTATTCACAAACCGGCCTATGAGGCGTTTGAACTTCTTCATAAGCTCGGCGAGCGCAGAATCCCAACCGACTCTGACGACGTATTGCTAACCCGCCGATCGGACGGCACCATCGTGGCCGCGTTGTGGAACAACACGCCGCCCGGACAAACCGGCTCACCAAAGAAGTTCACTCTGCGAATCGAAAACGGAATTCATCACGCCTCGATCTGGCGAGTGGATGAAGCACACGCACAAGTTCGATCCGCCTACGAAGCGATGGGACATCCGAGCTATCCTACGGAAGATCGGATCAGGCAACTCCGGGCGGCGGCAGAAGTGGCGCCTCCTGAAAAGACCGATCTAAAGAACAGCACGCTAACCATCGAAGTGCCCAGTCCAGGGCTGGCCTTGGTCGAATTACGCTGACACTACCCAACTGCTCCATCGTCTTGCGGCTTCGCGAATATTAACCACATCGTGACACCGTTGACTCGCCGCAATCGTATGCATCACAATCGCTAAGTTAAAAGCCCGATTCAGCCGTGATCCCCTTCGATTCAACGCAATGGTACGTCTTGCCCGCTATGAGGCCGCGGTATTCCTCCACGCGGCCGCACGGCCAAACGATCGCGACGCGCTCCACATGGTCGTGCATCCCTAAGCCAAAAGTGATCGGCAACTCCGACTGCGACAAATAGCTTGAGCCGCTCTTTACCATACGACGTTGACTAAGGCCGCTATACTCCAAGCGCACGACAGCTCCGATCGCGTCCCGGTTGGACTTTGTTCCCGTCAATCGAAACCGGAGGCTGCGATTCCCTGAAGTCTGATCGTTCCGAAATAAATATGCCGGACCGTTATTGGTGGTCATCAGCAGATCGAGGTCGCCATCGCGATCAAAATCTCCGCACGCCAGGCCGCGTCCAACTTTGGGTTGAGCAAAATCAGGGCCGGTTTCGAGAGTGGCATCGCGAAACACCCCTTTCCCACGATTGAGAAATAGCTGCGGCGGCTGAGCGTATCCGACATTCCCGCGAATATTGCGGACCGTGTCATCGATGTGCCCATTCGCCACCACGAGATCGAGCGCTCCGTCCAGATCCATGTCTGCGAATAAACATCCGAAGCCCAACATCTGCCGGGTAGGAAATCCTACGCCGGAAGCGATCGCGACATCCTCGTATCCCCCCTTCGCGGACGGACGATACAGCCCCAGCATCTCGTTGTCGAAATTGGTGATGGCAATCCCCGGTAATCCCGACCCGTCGAAATCCCCCGTATCCACACCCATTCCAGCCCGAGCTCTGCCGTCGGAACTGAAGGCAACTCCAGCTTCGACTCCGACCTCCTTGAACGTTCCGTTGCGATTGTTGCGATAAAGTTTATTTGGCTGCGTATCGTTCGCCACCATAAGATCGGGCCAGCCATCCTGGTCATAGTCCAGCAAAGCCACGCCCAGCGACTTCGAACTGCTGTCAAAAATACCGCTGGTCGCAGTCACGTCTTCGAAGGTTCCATTACCCCGGTTGTGAAACAGCCAGCAAGTCTGTCCCCGATACGCCTCCGGTGTGCAATAAGATTTCTGCCTTCCGTCCAGACTACAGAACACGTCGTGCTCCGCCGACCACTGCACATAATTGCAAACAAAAAGATCCAGCAATCCGTCGCGGTCGTAATCGAACCACAGGGCTGAGGTGCTAAAACCGCTGCGTCCACCTAACCCGCTACGGTGCGTCACATCGACGAAACGGCCTTTGCCGGTATTCTGGAATAAACGATTTTGCCCCACGCACGAAATGAAAATGTCGGGCCAGCCGTCATTGTTGTAATCCCCAACCGCAACCCCCATGCCGTACATTTCTGTGACGTCAAGCCCAGCGGCGTGGGTGACGTCGGTGAACCTGCCATTGCGGTCGTTCCGGTACAGGCGCAGCGTGCTGCGCTGTCCGCGATGACCCGGCCAGTTCGTGCCATTCACTAGAAGAATGTCCTGCCAGCCATCGCCGTCGTAGTCGAGAAAGGCACAGCCCGAGCCCAGGGTTTCCGGAAGAAACTTGCCGCCGAAGGCGCCGCTGTTATGGCGAAAATCGATGCCTGACGCGGCGGTAACGTCGGTGAAGCGGGGCGTGGAAGCGGGCGGAGCCAGCGCGGTTCCGCCCCACAGCGGCTCGCAGAGTACCCTGAACGCCGCCGCCCCCGCCATGCCCTGAAAAAAATCCCTCCGGTTCACGGGATGTTTACCAACTCGTGGCGGATCGCATAGACCACCAGTTCGGCGGTCTTGTGAATGCCGAGCGCATCCATAATGTTGGCCCGATGCACTGCGATCGTGTTGGTGCTGAGTCCGAGGTAATCGGCGATTTCCTTGTTGGACTTTCCCTCCACGATCAGTTGAAGCACTTCCAGCTCCCGCGGCGTGAGCGCGGCGTTGTGCTGCCCTTTGAGTGCCGCGGGCTTTGCGACGGAAACATCGAGAACCTTCTCTCCCGCGGCTACCCTGCGCACCGCCGCCGCCAGCTCTAGATCCATGGCGCTCTTAAGCAGGTATCCTAGCGCCCCCGCGTCCAAAGCTTGCCGCACCCAGGTTTCTTCACAGTGCATGCTGAGCATCAATACCGCGACAGTGGGGTCGTGAGTCAGAATCTGCCGGGTCGCGGTCAGCCCGTTCATCCGGGGAAGCGCGCAATCCATTACGATCACACGGGGCTTGAGTCGTTCACTGAGTTCGACCGCATCGACGCCGTTGTCAGCCTCTCCGACGACCACAATGTCCGCCTCATCTTCCAGAATCCGTCGGAAGCCGCGCCGCACCAGATTGTGATCGTCCACCAGAAGCACGGAAATTTGGTCAGGCGTCAATTTCGGCTGCCTCCCGCGGAACCCTCAGCCGTAAACGCGTTCCACCCTCCTCGGGCTGTGTGAAGTCAATGACCCCACGCAGCAACTGTGCACGCTCGCGCATGGCGACCAATCCGATCCCTTGCCTCACTTCGGTTTTCGGAAATCCTACACCGTGATCTTCCACTTCCAGCTCCAAAGCATCGCCGAAAAAGCGAAACCGGACCCACGCCTCGCGCGCTTCCGAATGCCGGGAAACATTGTTCAACGCCTCCTGCACAATGCGATAAATGTGAATGGCTTTGTCCCCGCTCACCGTAAACGCTTTCCCCGACTTTTCGTAGGATATGGCAATTCCCGTCTGCCGTTCTACGGTCGGCAGATACCAGTCCAGCGTACTTTCCAATCCCGCCTCTTCCAGCATGACGGGGTGCAGAGCTTGCGATAGAGTGCGAATCGATTCCAACGTATGTTGCGCAATCTGCCGCACTTCGCGAAGATCGACGCGGAGCGGCGAATCCTCAGGAGTGTATTTTTCTGCACGCCCCAACATGGACCCCACCGCCGTCAACACCTGACCGAACTCGTCATGCAGTTCGCGAGAGAGATGGCGCAACGTCGATTCCTGTGTGGCGATGAGTTTCTGTGCCAGATCGCTGCGCTGCTCGGAAAGCGAAGCCAGATCTGCGAACAAACGCTGATTGGCTCGCATCACGTAAAGGCTGGTAAAGAGTATCGCCGAAAGAGTCGCAGCCAGGAACACATACACCTGGCGCTCCACACGATTGTAAATTTCGGCAGTGCGCGCCGCCACCTGTTCCTCATACTCGTTGTTTTGCACCAGCGATCGGGCAACCGCAGCGCTGAGCGCGGCTTGCCGGGCCTGCAATGAATCGCGAATCTCGGTGCGAGCTTCTTTCCCTCCTCCGGTTTGAGCCAGCGTAAAGGTCCGATCCGCCGCATCCCAAAACTGTTTCAAGGACGAACGCAAATATTCTCGCTGGTCGGCCGAATGCTGGAGCAGCGCAAATTCTTCCTCTTGGCCCAGGGCGTCGTCCAGGTCCGTACGAATTCGCCCAAACTGTCCCGACCATGCCGTCAAAGGATAGGGCTCACTGGCATCCAGCATATCTCGCATCGCCAAACCTAAAGAGTTCAGATCGTTCTGCATTCGCAGCAACTGCAACGAACTCTTCCGGCTTCGGTCCGCTAGATCGCTCTGCAGCTGCCGCAGACCTTTCAGTTGAAAAACAATATACGACGAATACGCTACCACCGCCAACAGTGTGAAGATCAGCCCCAGAAGAAGTCCCGCAGTCGGCGAGCGCTGTGCTTTGTTTGCGCGAGGCACCTGCCGAGCATACGACGAAAGCACTCCAACGACCAAACCACTCATTTATTCACCGCGATAGTGTTTTCGCATTATTGACGCACCCTTCTCTGTCCCGCACTCTGAACAGGTTCAATTTTCGCTTCACGAGTGTTTTTCAAATCCAACTTTGATCGATCAGGGTGAGGGCGGACGATTCGATGAATGAGCGCGCGCGCAATCTAGGCAAGGTCGCGGTATGGATGCTGTTTGCAACTTCAAGCCTGGCGGGACAGGAAATTACCGGCAGCATTCGCGGCACGGTCCTCGACCCCAGCCAGGCTACGGTGCAGAGGGCGACGGTCGCGGCGACCCAAGTGGAGACGGGACTAACCCGCAGCGCTGTTACGGATCGTCAGGGAGACTTCCTGCTGGTCGAACTTCCCATCGGCCATTACAAACTCCAAGTCCGCGCCCGCGGATTCCAAACCTATTTGCGTGAGGGGATCACACTCGAAGTTAACGAAACCGCCACTGTTCCCGTGCATCTGAGAGTGGGCTCCGACTCGCAACAAGTGCAGGTCACCGCGGACGCTGAACTCATCCAAAGCGATGCCAGCAGCCTGGGGCAGACTGTGATGCAACGGGAAATTCTTGATTTGCCCCTGGACGGCCGGAACTTTGCTCAACTGGGAACTTTGCAGCCAGGCGTCGTTCCACTGACTCCTGGACTATTGCAAGCCGGCGGTGGATTGCGCGACAGTCAGGGCTATGCTGTCGACGGTCAGCGTCCGGAATCCAACAATTTCATGATCGACGGCGCGGATAACGTCAACTCGGTCGATGCCGGCTACGTGATTAAGCCGCCCATCGACGCCATCGCGGAGTTTCGTATCCTGACTCACGACGCCAACGCCGAATTCGGCCGCAGTATTGGCTCCACCACCAACGTCATCACCCGCTCCGGCACCAATTCGTTTCATGGCGCTGCCTGGGAGTTTCTGCGTAACGATGCCTTCGATGCTTCGGATTACTTTACCAAGAGTGTCCAGCCTTTGAAGCAGAACCAGTTTGGAGCCACGTTCGGCGGACCAATTGTCAAAAATAAAACTTTCTTCTTCGGATACTACGAAGGCTTCCGCAATCGCCAGGGCGAAACCGTTTCCGCAACCGTCCCCTCGCTGCAAGAGCGGCAGGGCAATTTCGCACAGTTATGCACTTCCGGCTTTACCAGCGGGATATGCAACGATCCCAATCCCGCCGACGGTCAGCAGTTGTACAGCTTCGCCACTGGCCGACCCGTTCCCGTCCCCGACAATCAACTGGCTTCCATCAATCCCATCTCAGCGAACATCCTGCCGTTTTTCCCAGTGCCCAACAGCGGCGCCAACACCTTCATCGCAACGCAGTCATTGCAAGTCAACAACGATCAATTCGGAGTCAAGCTGGACCAATATCTTTCCCCCTTGGACACGCTAAATTTCCGCTACTCGTTCACCGCTGGTCCCACGACCGATCCCTTATCTCCGGCGGGCGCGAATGTGCCGGGATTCCCGGTCGGCGAAGACCATCGCTCGCAGAATTTCGTCATGCAAGAGACGCACATCTTTTCACCCGCGATCATCGCCGACTTCCGCTTCTCCTACTTGCGCAATAAATTTCTCTTCGGCGAACACATCAACCACGAATCGCCAACCGATCTGGGCTTCCAATACACCCCCAGTCTCGATGCCGCGATTGGACCGCCATTCATTCAGGTGAGCGGTTACGCATCGGTCGGCGACCCCATCACCGGGCCCCGCAACACCTACCAGAACACTTTCGACTACTCCGGATCGCTGAGCTGGGTTCACCGCAATCACGAACTAAAGTTCGGCGCCGGCTATCGTCATGACAACATCAACGCCTTGCAGGGCATCGCCACGAACGGCTTCTTTGTGTTCTCGACCTTCCCCTATAGCGATGGTTTTGCCAGCTTCCTCGCCGGTCAGCCCGTGGTCTTCCTGCAAGGTGTCGGCAGCTTTTCCCGCGGCATTCGCGGACAAGCGTCGAATGCCTACGCTCAGGATACCTTTCGAGTCTCTCGCCGTCTGACTTTGAATCTCGGACTCCGTTACGAATTGCCCTCCCCCTACACCGAAATCCACAATCGCCAGAACTTGTTTGTCCCTGGCGCGCAGTCAAAGGTTTTTCCAGCCGCACCCGCCGGACTGCTCTATCCCGGCGATCCCGGCGTTCCCGCTGGATTGATTCCGACCGATAAGAAGGCCTTCGCGCCGCGAGTGGGCCTCGCATGGGATCCCACCGGCGGCGGAAAGTGGCTGGTCAGTGCGGCCTACGGAATCTTCTACGAGCCTTACTACACCGGAAACGGCGGCCCACTGCAATCGCCCATCAGCGCTCCTCCATACCTGCAAACGCCTCAAGTGAGTCTGCCCAACTTCGCCAATCCTTACGCTGGACAGAGCGTTTTCAACGGACAGTTCTCCGAACCGATGACAATTCTGACCCTCGCCCCCAAGTTGCCCTTGCCGTACGCACAGGATTGGAATCTGAATATTCAGAAATCCTTCGGCGACGACTGGTTGGCGCAGATCGGTTACGTCGGAACCAGCGGGACTCATCTGCCCCGCTTCATCGAAGGCAATCCGACGGAGTTCGTTCCAGGCGTCGATTCCTCGGGCAGTCCCATCTCGAACGAAAACAATGTCAATCAGCGACGGCTTTATTCGGGATGTACGCTGAGCGATCCGAACCACTGCGTCTTCGCGTCCGCGGGCCTGATTGCGGGCAGCGCCAACTCCGCCTACAACTCGCTTCAGGCCAGCCTGCGTAAGCGCTATAAATACGGGCTGTCTTTCCTCGCGTCCTACACATTTTCCAAGTCGATCGACGACGTTTCGTCCTTCAACATCACCGGTTCAGCTTCGCAGCCGGTCGCCGGAGAAAATGATCTGGCCCAGAATCCTTTCAATCTGTCCGCCGAGCGCGGGCGCTCCATGTTCGATGCGCGTCATCGCCTGGTCCTGAGCTATCAGTGGAAGCTCCCGTTCTGGCAGCATCCCCGGAACTGGTATCAGCACGCATTCGCCGATTGGCAGGTCAATGGAATCGCCACCCTCATGAGCGGCACGCCCTTCACCGTTTTCGACTCCTCCGACAATTCTCTGCAAGGCAGCGCGCCCGAGATCACGGGATTTTCCGCCAACCGCCCCAGCCTGATCGGCAATCCGAACGATGGCCCGCGAACCCCACTCGAGTGGTTCGATATCGGTGCGTTCCAAAAACTCGCTCCCGACCCGCTGGGACGCTTCCAGGTTTTCGGAAATGAGGGCCGAAACGTTGTCGACGGGCCCGCCTATGCAGATTGGGATTTCTCCGCCTTCAAGAACATTCGCGTCGGAGAGTCAAAAGAGTTTCAATTCCGCGGCGAGCTGTTCAACTTCTTGAACCACACCAATTTCCGCTTGCCCGATAGCGACATTAGTTCCCCCACCTTTGACCAAATCCACGCCGACGTCAGCCCTCGCGTAATTCAACTGGCGCTCAAGTTCTTGTTTTAGAAACCTTAGTTTTAGAAACCTTGTCAACCTCAGCGAGACATAAGAAATTCAACTTCCTGCTCGATCTCCGAGATCGCAAGGGGAGCGAGACTCGCTTCCCTTAGCTTTTGATTCAGCTGCGGAACTCTCGTCTGCTTGAACTTTGCCCACGCCGCAATGCCCGCTTTAACGCCCTCGCTGGATTCTTTATAGACCGCAATCGCCTGTGAAGGGACGGCACGATCGCCGCCCTCAACCACTCCCAGTGCCGAAGCCAATCCGCTGTAGGCCTCTTGCAGACCTGCTGCGCTTGCCCCAGCAGATCCCTTGGAAAGAATCGTCCCTAGCTCGGTCTGTGCCCCCGCCAGAGTGGCGATCAGCTCTGGATTGTTGCTCACCCTCTGCTGAATATCGCCCAGTTGCTTTTGCAACGAACCAATCTCGGCCAACGCACGCCGCGCTTCGCGCGTCTCTTCGTACATCTGCTGACCGACTTCGTACTGCTGCTTAAGAGTCGCGGCAGTCGCGGCCGAACGCGGATCCATAACGAGTTTCAGGGCTTGCCGTTGGGTTTGTCCGCCCACCGTCAGGCGAACCTCGTAAACTCCCGGCACTGCCTTTGGGCCGCTCGGGCTGCGGTAATCGGAAAACTCGTCTTCGCTCGCTTCCCCCGAACTGCTCCACCGCAGATCCCAAACGAACCGGTGCAAGCCCGGAGTATTTTCCAAAGCGATGGGCCTGGGGAACCAGCGCTCCGCAATCGGAAGCGGTGGCCGCTTTTCAGAGGTCTTGTCTTCCGACGTAAACTTGCGCACTAACCTCTGTTGTGCATCGAAGATCTCCAGCTTGAGATTGCGGGCGTCGGACTTCAAAAAATAATCGATCACCGCTCCGCTCGCAGGATTCTCCGCCGTAGGCTCTTCGGGCGGCAGCGGCGTGCCTGGGAACGAATTGTTGTCAACGCGAACCGCCTCCGCGGGATGGTACAGCCAGAACGCATTCGCCTTCGCGGCCTCGGCCGTCTGGCGCAGCGGCGTGATGTCGTCGAGAATCCAGAATGATCGCCCGTGGGTGCCGATCACCAAATCGTCGCCATGGATCGTGAGATCCCGCACCGAAGTGGTTGGCAAATTCAGTTGCAAAGGCTGCCAGTGATCGCCGTCGTCGAAAGAGACGTAGACTCCGAACTCAGTTCCCGCAAAGAGCAGTCCCTTGCTTCGCGGATCTTCCCGAACCGCGCGCAGAAATGCCGGCGCTGCGATTCCATTCGTGATCGCTTGCCAGGTCGCACCGTAATCGCGAGTCCGATAAATATAAGGCGACTGATCATCGAGGCGACTGCGATCAACCGCTGCATAGGCGACTGCGGGATCGAAGTGCGAAGCTTCGATAAGAGAAATTTTGCTCCAACTGCTCAAGCCCGGCGGCGTGACGTCTCTCCAATTCTTGCCGCCGTCGCGCGTGACATGAATCAATCCCGTATCGCTGCCCGCCCAGATCAAATCGCTCTTCAGCGGAGATGGCCCGATCGTAAACACGACACCATACCCGCGCTGCTTCGAGTTCTCCACCGTCGGCGGCCCTTGCGGTTTGTAGCCAGGCTTTGCCGCGCTACCCGTAAGGTCGGGACTAATCGTCTGCCAATGCAAGCCTCCGTCAAGCGTCTTCATCACATATTGAGTGCCAAAATATAGCGCACTCGGATCAGCCGCGGAGAATACAAGCGGCGGCGTCCAGGGAGCCCGATACTTGCGCTGAGCCACCTCAGCCATGAAATCGATCGCGGGCGATGGCGAAACATTTTGGCTGAGACTCGTCTTGCGATTGAACCGATCCACCGTGCCGAAAGCGCCACTCAAATAAACGATGGTCGGATCTTTAGGATCGGGCGCCATATATCCGCTCTCACTCTCGCCCGATGGAAACCAGTCGCGGGGCGTGATCTGCCCGTGATCGGTGCGACTGAATACCGCGACACTTCCGGTATCTTGCTGCGCCCCATACACGACATAAGGAAACTCATTGTCGGTGATCACGTGATAAAGCTGCGCCGTGGGCTGGTTGTACCAACTGCTCCAGGTCTGTCCGCGGTCGAGGCTCACCGTAGTCCCCTGATCGGTCCCCAGCACCATGCTGGAAGAATTCTTAGGATCCACCCAAAGTTGGTGATAGTCGTCGCCGCCGGGCGCGCCGCGCACGATAGAAATCGTCTTGCCGCCATCTTCAGAGCGATACAGCGCAACGTTCGGAACGTAAATCACATCGGGATTTTGCGGATCGATGGTCACACGGTTGAAATACCACGCGCGACTCGTAAGCCTCGGATCGGCATTCGCCAGGGTCCATGTATCGCCGCCATCGTCGGAACGATACAGCCCAGCTTTCTTTGCCTGAATCAGCGCGTAGACGTGCTTCCCGTCCGGCGCAACATCGAGACCGACACGTCCCCAGTCACCCTCGGGCAGGCCACTTCCCTTGAGCTGCGACCAGGTCTTGCCGCCGTCTTGCGTACGGTAAATACCGCCGCCAGGGCCATCGATGGGAGCATAGGTGCTCCACGGCGGACGATGCGTGTGCCACGTGCCGGCGAACAAGAGCTGCGAGTTTCCGGCACAAATTGCCAAATCCGAAACGCCGATCTCAGAGCCTGTGTCGAGTGACTTCGTCCAATGCGCGCCGCCATCGGTGGATTTATACACTCCGCGCTGTTCGTTCGGGCCATAGACGTGACCTAATGCCCCCGCGTAAACCGTGTTCGCATCCTGCGGATCAATCACAATGCGGCTGATATGGCGCGTGTCTTCCAGACCAACATGAGTCCACGTCGCCCCAGCGTCGGCGGATTTATAAACGCCGTTGCCGAAAGATAGGCTCGATCGAATATCCGTTTCACCCGTCCCGACATAAATCGTCTTCGAATCGGACGGCGCAACAGCCATCGCTCCAATCGAGCCGACGGGCTGCTTATCGAAGATGGGAGTCCAAACCGTTCCCGCGTCGATCGTCTTCCAAACGCCACCGTTGACGCCGCCGAAGTAAAACGTAGTCGAGTCGCCCGGAACGCCCGCAACGGCGACAACGCGTCCACCGCGAAACGGCCCGATGAGCCGCCACTTCAGGCCGTTGACGAACTCGGGGGAGACAGATTGGGCCAGCGCTGAACTAGGTACGACGAGGGAAAGGAACGTGATGACGCACCCGTTCAGACAAGAATTTAATTTGCGCAATGAGTAAACCCCGCTTTCGGATACAACATTCTATTCGAAGATGGGGAAGTTCTGAAAAGTGTCGGGTGGCAACCGCCGACGCGCCTAAGGCAGCCCGAAGGCCACCACGAAGTCACCCATTTTTGTTTTCAACTTACCGTGCCCTCCGGCACAGATGACAACGTACTGCTTGCCTTTCCACTCATACGTCATCGGCGTCGATTGTGCGCTCGCTGGAAGCTCGGTTGTCCACAACTCCTTACCCGTGTCGGAGTCGAATCCGCGGAGATGAGGGTCGCGCGCCGCCGCCGTGAATATAAGCCCGCTTGCGGTCGCCGTGGGTCCACCCAGGCTAACCGAACCGGCTGGCAAGCCGTCGCCCATGCTGCCAAGCGGCGCCTCCCACTTCAGTTTGCCGGTATTGAGATCGAACGCCACCAGCGCTCCCCAGGGAGGACGGTTGCAGGGCAGGCCATTCGGCGCGACTAGCCACTCGCGGTGCATCGCGTAAGGTGTTCCACGCTGGCGCGCAAATTCCCCGCCCCAGGCGGTTTCGGTGTCCTTGCGATGGTCCATGGCCGCTTGCAAGTCCTCGCGCGGAATCAGCCTAGCAATGGCGGCCAAACGATTGGTGTTGGCAAGCAGAAGATTTCTGGCTGGATCCCACGCCGCACTGCCCCAGTTGACTCCTCCGATATTGCCGGGGAAGGCGATCGTACCCTTTAGACTTGGCGGGGTGAACAGCCCCTCGTTGCGCAGCGATTTTATCTTTTGTTCACACCATTGCCGTGCTTCTGCGGTCGCACCCCAGGCGTCAGCCGCCGTCAGTGTCTGGGGAACCATGGCGCTCCAGGCCGGAATCGGCTGGGTTGCGGACGCATCTTCCCCTTGAACGTCGCTCTTGGGCACGGCGACTTCCTTCGCCTCAATCAACGGCTTGCCCGTGGCACGATCCAGCACGAACACATTGCCCATCTTCGTGGTGACCGCCACTGCGGCCTGGCCACGGAAATTAATCAGCGTGGGTTGAGATGCGACATCGTAATCCCATAAGTCGTGATGCACCACTTGAAAGCCCCACACAAAATCCCCCGTGGAAGCTCTTAGCGCAACCACAGAATTCGCCCACTTATTGTCGCCGGGACGTGTACCCCCGAAATAGTCCGGGCTGGCGCTTCCGGTAGGTATAAACACCAAGTCCAGCGCGGGATCGGCAGCAATGGCCGACCACGCATTGGCGGCGCCGGTTCGCACTTGTTGCTTCTCGGCCCAGGGAATGGGATCCCATGTCCAGCGCAATGCGCCCGTGCGCGCATCATACCCTCGCACCACGCCTCGAGGCATGTCCACTGCCCCGTTGTCGCCAATCGCCGAACCGACGATCACCAGATCCCCCACGATCGCGGGAGCCGATGTGACTTCATAGTCGCCGCGAAACTCCGGACTGAATGCCACTCCCCGGGACAAATCGATCGCGCCGCCAACCCCAAAGTTCGCGCAGACAGCGCCTGTCTTGCCGTCCAACGCCAGCAACCGCGCATCGATCGTGCCTTCGAATATCCGCAGCTTGCAGGGGGCGCCTTCCTTCGCTTTCGAATCGCTCCAGGCGGCGACGCCGCGGGAGGTGACTTCGGAATAGCTGGACGAACGGTCCACCTTGGGGTCGAAGGTCCACTTCGCCACTCCGCTCTCCGGGTCGAGCGCGATTACTTGATTGAACGGTGTGCTCAGATAAAGCGTCCCGTCCACAAGAATGGGCGTGGCTTCGAACGCCGCCTTCTCGTTGAGATCGGTCTCCGGGTCAAGTGCGCCGGTGCGATACATCCAAGCCACCCGAAGCTTTCCGACGTTTTCGGGCGTGATCTGTTGCAGCCGCGTGTAGCGGGCACCCGCGGCATCGGCCCCATACGCACTCCAATTCTGGGCTGCCACAGACGCTGTAGCAGTAGTCAGGAAAATCGTTAAAAGAAACGCCAATGAGATTCGCATAGCCGCATTCTGCCGCTTGACTGGCGCGCAGTAAAGCGTTTGGGGACGAATGGGCCTAATCGCGTGGCGTCAAGGCCCGGAAGCGCCGCGTCCACGTCAGTTCGCGGCCATCCTTCAGCAGTACGCGACGCTCGCCATGAAACCAGGGCTGCAGTTCTTGAATGCAATCCAGATTGACCAATTCAGAGCGATTGATCCGCACGAACTGCTCCGGGTCCAGTTGACGGGAGAGACTCTCGAGCGTACTCCGGAGGATGTAGGTTTCGTTACCGGAATGCAGGTCGATATAGTTGCGATTTGCGGCGGCCCAATCCAGGCGCTCCACCGGCAGAAAAATCTCGCGGCCGTTTTTCTGCAGCAACAAGCGCTTGAGAAAATGTCGAGGCTCGGGCTTCGGTTCGCGTTTCCGGCGTAGTTCCAACTGCTCCTTGGCTCGTTCTAACGCACGTTCGAAGCGGCCGGGATCCACCGGTTTGAGAAGATAGTCGAGAGCTTCGGCCTCGAATGCGCGAAGCGTGTGGTGCTGATGCGCGGTTAGAAAGATGACGTGGAACAGGCGCGGCTCCGGAATCTCGGCCAAGGCGCGGAAGCCGTCCATGTCCGGCATTTCCACATCCATGAAAACCAGGTCGGGCGCGAAGACCCGCATTCCCGCCACCGCCTCCTCGCCTGAACCCGCTTCCATGATCTCCCCGATCTCCGCGTC
Source organism: Terriglobia bacterium (assembly GCA_963799065.1). Taxonomy (GTDB): domain Bacteria; phylum Acidobacteriota; class Terriglobia; order Terriglobales; family Acidobacteriaceae; genus JAJPHW01. The sequence continues at coordinate 1,134,438 of CAWCVJ010000003.1, read as the reverse complement.
GCTTCGGAGAAAACGCCGCACCTTCCGCCGCGCGGGGGGCTCGTCGTCCACAATCAGCACGCGAATCATGTCCGGAAGGGAACCTCGACCGTGACCGCAAGACCGCCATCCTCGCAGTTCTTGAACTCGAGTGAATGTCCAGCGCCATACAATTGCTCCAGCCGCTCGACGGTATTCGAGATGCCGGTACCGCGCCGGACCTCTCCCTTCGGAAGGCCGCGCCCGGAATCACGAATCCGCAAGCGCGTGTTGAAGCCGTCCCGCTCCGCAATCACGGAGACGGCAACCCGGTTCGAGGCCGGATCCGCCCCGTGGCGAATCGAATTTTCCACCAGCGGTTGCAGCAGTAAATGCGGCACCAATGCCTTCTCCACCTCCGGTGCCACCGATACATCGACGGTCAACCTGTCTTCGAAGCGCTGGCGCATAACGTCGAGATAGAGCTCTAGAGTTCCGATTTCACGCTCCAACGGAACCAGCTGGGTTTCCGCATCCTCGATCGTGCGGCGCAGCAGACTGCTGAGGCGCGAGATCATCTCGTCCGCTTTTCGCGGATCTTCATAAACGGCCGACGAGATCGCATTCAACGCATTGAAAAGGAAATGCGGCTGCAACTGCAAGCGCAAGTTCTCCAGCCGCGCCTGCGCCAGTCTGGCTTCCAATTGAGCGGCGCGAAGGTGGCGGTCGACGAGGTACAGAATACTCACGATGACGGTATATGCGATCGCATCGTGAAAAAACTCCATCGGATAGCGCGCGATCATGATGCCGTAATCGTAGCGCCCCAGCCCAAACAACGGATACAGCACTCCCCGCAGTCCCCACAGCAGCGAAGTGTGCGCCAGCGAATATAGGCAGAGTGCACCCAGATGCAATAGGACTCGTGCGATCCAGTTCGCCCCGCCAACGGGAAACCTGCGGGCGAATCGCGCCACCAGCGGAAACAGCAGCGCCGCCATCCATGCCCCTGTCACCACCTCGTTCAGAAAGGGTTCAAGCGGCGACACGGCGCGCCGGCTGGCGACGTATTCCAGATACCGGTAGCCAAACAAGAGCAGGCCTACCGACGTGAAATAGCTGAACACCACCAGCGCGGAGGATACTCGTTGCTTCACCGCAACAGAGTATATCGACCGGCGTCCACGAATCCACCGGAGGCCAGGCGCTGGACGTTCTCCGAGCGGGATCCTGGATGTTATCCTAGGTAGGTTTTGCGGACGCTTCACCCTACCATGTCCAATCCTGAAAATACCGAACCGCAGCCGGCAACCGAACCGGACCAGTCCTTTCAAGACATTCTCTCCGACTTTGAGCACAGCAAGTCGCGCAAGCCCGTCGAAGCCGGCAAAGGACGCGAAGGCACAGTCGTCGGCGTCACCGTCGATTCCGTCCTCGTCGACATAGGTTACAAGACCGAAGGCATTCTGCCGCTCACCGCTTTCCAAGGTGCAGCCATCAAGTCCGGCGACAAACTGCTCGTTTCGATCAAGGGCCGCGACCCCGAGGGCTACTACGAACTCTCGCTGGGCAAGATCGACCAACCCAAAGACTGGACAGCGCTTCAGAAGGCTTTCACCGACAAGTCGACTATCACAGGAAGAGTGACTGGCGTGATCAAAGGCGGCCTAACCGTCGACATCGGAGTCCGCGCCTTCATGCCTGCCTCACGCAGCGGAGTGCGCGATGCCGCCGAGATGGCGAAACTCGTCGACCAGGAAATCAGCTGCCGCATCACCAAGCTCGACGAAGCGGACGAAGATGTCGTCGTCGACCGCCGCATCGTTCTCGAAGAAGAAGCACGTGCCGCGCAGCAGCGCCGATCCTCCGAGGTGCAGGAAGGTTCAACCGTACACGGCACCGTGCGCAGCCTCACCGATTACGGCGCCTTCATCGATATCGGCGGAGTAGACGCTCTGCTGCACGTCAGCGATATCTCGCGAGGCCGCGTCAACAAGCCCTCCGATGCTCTTTCCGTCGGCCAGGAAGTTGACGTCAAGATCCTCAAAGTGGATCGCGAGAAGCAACGATTTTCTGTCGGCATGAAACAACTCGAACCCGATCCCTGGGACTTAGTATCAGCAAAATTTGTTCCCGGTGAGCGCGTCAAAGGCACGGTTACACGCCTCATGGACTTCGGCGCATTCGTCGAACTCGAACCCGGAATCGAAGGCCTGATTCACGTCTCAGAAATGTCATGGGTCAAAAAGGTGCGCAAGCCCTCCGATATGTTGAACACGGGCGACACTGTAGAAGCCGTGATCCTCGGCGTTAGCCCAACCGAGCGCCGCATTTCTTTGGGATTGAAACAAACACTAGGCGATCCGTGGGCTGATGTGTCACAGCGATTTGCGATCGGATCCGTCATCGAAGGTCCAGTCACCAGCATCACGAAATTCGGCGCGTTCGTTCAACTCTCCGAAGGCATCGAGGGCATGATTCATGTCAGCGACATCAGCGCCGAGAAGCGGATCAACCATCCGCAAGACGTCTTGCGCGTCGGCCAATCGATCAAAGCTCAGGTGCTCGAAGTCGATCTCGAAAAGCGACGCCTGAAACTGGGCATGAAACAACTGGTCCCCACAAGCATCGAGGAATACATCGCCGAACACAAAGCAGGCGACACCGTCTCTGGGCGCGTGATCAAGATTTCGGGCGACCAAGCCAGCATCGAATTAGGCGAAGGCGTCCACGCTTCCTGCCGCATCGCAGAAAAGAAGCCCGTACAAAAAGAAATTCAAGTCGAAACAAAAGCCGACGTCGCCTCGCTGAGTTCCATGCTAAGCGCGCGCTGGAAGGGGGGCGGAGCGAGCGCAACCACGGCCCAACCGGAAGCCGTCGGCCCGGGCCAAGTTCGCAGCTTCCGCATCAAGAACCTCGATCCTGCAACAAAACACATTGAAGTGGAACTGGCTTAGACGCAGATTTCTCTCGAACGCCCTCGCATGAAAATCGCGATCCAAGGGGAAAGGGGCTCGTTCAGCCACGATGCGGCTTTGCACATGCTGCCGCGATGCTCCGTGGTCTCCTGTGCACGATCCGCGGAAGTATTTGACCGCACTGAAAAACGATCTGTGGACGGCGCGGTCATCCCCATCGAGAACACTCTGGCCGGTTCCGTGGCGGAGCATTTCGACTTACTGCTGAACCGTAACGTATTTATCCAGCGCGAATTCGCGCTCCGCATCGTACACAACCTAATTGCCGCACCGGGCGTTAAGCTCCACGACATTCGGCGCGTCTTCTCGCATCCGGTCGCGCTCGATCAATGTCGCGGACTTTTCCGTGAGCATCCGAAATTCGAAGCCATGCCTTTTTACGACACCGCTGGCGCAGTAAAGAATGTTCTGGAAAACGATCTCCGCGACGCAGCGGGCATTGCCAGCAAACAGGCGGCTGCCGTCTACGGTGGCAAGATCCTGGCAGCAGGCATCGAAGACAATCGCAAAAACTTCACCCGCTTCTTTCTTATACGAGCGCGGCGGCGCGTGCTGCCTGACGCCGACAAGACTTCCATTGCGTTCACGCTAAAGAACGCGCCGGGATCCCTGTTCAAAGCGCTTAGTGTGTTTGCCCTGCGCGACATCAGCCTAAGCAAAATCGAATCGCGGCCGATCAGCGGCCGTCCCTGGGAGTACGCCTTCTACGCCGACTTTCTTCGCGGAGACGACACCATCGCTCGCTCCGCTTTGCGCGCGCTCGAAGAAGTCGCCGAGTCGGCAAAAGTACTCGGTGTATATCCAGCAACGAAAATGCCATTGCGTTAATCCGATTTATACTCTCACATCATGGATCTCAAGCACCGCAGCCGACACATCACCCACGGACGCGACCAGGCTCCCGCCCGCGCCATGTTCAAAGCTATCGGATTCAACGATAGCGACCTCGACAAGCCGCTGATCGGTGTCGCCAACACTTGGATCGAGACCATGCCCTGCAACTTTCACCTGCGCCGCCTCGCGGCCAAAGTGAAGGAAGGAATTCGCGCCGCCGGTGGCACGCCGATGGAATTCAACACCATCGCCATCAGCGACGGCGAAACCATGGGAACCGAAGGCATGCGCGCTTCGCTTGTCAGTCGCGAGGTCATTGCCGATTCGATTGAATTAGTATGCCGCGGCCAGATGTTCGACGCAGTGGTCTGCGTCGTCGGCTGCGATAAAACCATCCCCGCCGCCGCGATGGCTCTGGCTCGCCTCAATCTTCCCGGACTCGTCCTCTACGGCGGCACCATCGCCCCGGGAACTTATCGCGGCAAAGATGTCACCATCCAGGATGTCTTCGAAGCCGTCGGAGCTAATGCCGCTGGAAAAATCTCCGATCAGGAGTTGCTCGATCTCGAAAACGTCGCCTGCCCCGGCGCCGGGGCCTGTGGCGGCCAGTACACCGCCAACACCATGTCCACCGTAATGGAACTCATCGGCCTCTCTCCCATGGGATTCAATGGCATTCCCGCCCTGGATAAGCGGAAAGACGAAATCGCTTTCCGCTGCGGCGAAGTCGTGATGAACGCACTGAAGAAAAACATTCTTCCCAAAGAAATCCTCACCCAGCCAGCATTCGAAAATGCCATCGCCGGGGTCGCCAGCTCAGGGGGCTCAACCAATGCCGTGCTGCACTTACTCGCGATCGCACGCGAAGCCGAGGTCCCACTCGAAATCGACGACTTTCAGCGCGTCAGCGAGCGCACCCCTCTGCTTGCCGACCTCAAGCCAGCTGGCAGATTTGTCGCCGTCGATATGGACAACGCCGGAGGCATTCCCCTGCTCGCCAAGCGTCTGCTCGACGGCAAACTCGTAGACGGAACTCGACTCACCGTCACCGGACGCACCTTCGGCGAAGAAGCGCAAGACGCTAAAGAGACCGCAGGACAAGAAGTTATCGCCACCGTCGATCATCCCCTAAAAAAGACAGGCGGACTCGTGATCCTCAAAGGCAATCTCGCCCCCGAAGGTTGTGTCGTGAAGATTACGGGCCATGAGCCCATCACGCATCGCGGACCAGCCAGAGTGTTCGAATCGGAAGAAGACGCAATGGCCGCGGTCACCAGTAAGAAGATCAAAGCAGGCGATGTCGTGGTCATTCGCAACGAAGGTCCGCGAGGCGGTCCAGGCATGAGGGAAATGCTAAGCGTCACTGCCGCCATCGTCGGCGAAGGGTTGGGCGGATCGGTCGCCCTGTTAACCGACGGCCGCTTCAGCGGCGCAACCCGTGGCTTGATGGCCGGACACGTCTCTCCAGAAGCTGCACTGGGCGGCCCGATCGCGGCCATTCGAGAGTGGGACACCATTCAAATCGACGTGGCAAAACGAAAGATCGAAGTAGAAATCGACGATGTCGAACTGCATCGCCGTCTCAAGGAATGGAAAGCCCCCGCGCTCCGCTATCCCACCGGTGTGTTTGCAAAATATGCGGCGCTAGTCTCCTCCGCGTCGCAAGGCGCAATCACACGCCCCAAGTAAGCACGGCCTACTTGTAAGCCAATTCCTTCGCCCGCTGCGCGGCCTTGACCACGGCTTTGATCAGAGTGACGCGCAACTTGCCCTCTTCCAGTTCCATGATGCCATCAATCGTACATCCCGCCGGAGTAGTCACCGCGTCCTTCAACTGCGCCGGATGCTGCCCCGTTTCCAAAACCATCTTCGCCGACCCCAGAGCAGTTTGCGCCGCAAGTAAAGTCGCGATGTCGCGGGGCAATCCAACCTTCACGCCCGCCTCCGCCAGCGACTCCAAGATGATGTAAATGAATGCCGGGCCACTCGCGGACAATCCCGTCACCGCGTCCATATGCTTCTCATCGACCACGACCGTGCGCCCCACCACATCGAATAATGCGGTCGCGGTGGCCACGTCCTCCGCGGTCGCAAATTTTCCTTTGCACAACCCAGTCATCCCCGCTCCCAGCACCGAAGGAGTATTCGGCATGGCGCGCATCACCCGCGCTTCTCCTCCGAGCGCTTGTTCAATCTGACCGGTCGATACCGATGCGGCCACCGAAATAAACAACTGCTTGCTGGTCAGGCCGGGACGAATTTGCTCAATCACTTCTTGCACGACTTGCGGCTTTACGCAGATGAACACAATATCCGCGTTCGCGACAGCAGCAGCATTGTCGATCCCAACCGGAACACCCAACTTCTCCGACAAGAATTGAGCACGCTCGTCGTGCTGCACCGTAGCGCGGGTCAGTTCGGGCGAAATAATCCGCTTCTCCACAAACGCTTTCAGCAAAATCCCGCCCATCTTTCCCACGCCCAGCACCGCGATCCGCTTCTTAGAAAAGTCCAAATTCTTTCTCCTCGAATGTCTTCACTGAAACGCCCCCGCGAAAAAAAGCTCTGTATACTGCTGCGTCAACTGTTCCCCATCCAGCGACTTCCCCGGCTTATACCACTGATGAATCCAGTTGATCATACCCAGCAGAGCAAACGTCGCAGCCCGCGGCGTCACCTTCGGCTCAGATCCACGCTGCAAATCCGCGACCAGCGCCTCTACAAAATGCACATACTCTTTTTTCCGTTTATTGATTTGCTTCCGCATAATTGGCGGCAGCGGATGATTCTCATGCAGCATCACCGATATCTCGCGGTCACGAATACTCAGCACAACCTCAATGTGCAAACGAATCAATGCCCGCAACCGCGCCTCGGCGTCGGCAATCTTTTCCACCGGGCCAATGACTCGCTCCTGCGTAATATCAAGCGCATGATTCATCAAACTAAAAAGAATTTCGTCTTTGCTCTTGAAATGATGGTACAGGCCGCCCTTGCTCAACCCGAGCGCCCTCGCCACATCGCTCATCGATGTTGCGTCATATCCCTGCTGCTGAAACAGCCGTGCCGCCGTCCGCAGAATCTCAAAACGCGACCCACCCGTAACCGCGCCGTCCACCCCTTGCGGTAACGAAGATTGGGTATCCGCAGTGCCAACTGCAGTTTGATTATGGTTGACAGCCTTCATGAGATGCGTCTAGCATAACAGAATAACAACCGACCGGTCGGTCGGTTTATTGCTGAGCTTATGTCCAACGCAACCACCAAAACCGGCGCACAAATTCTCTGGGAATGTATCGAACGCGAAGGCGTTGAAACTATCTTCGGCTATCCCGGCGGAGCCATTCTGCCTGCTTACGACGCTCTGAAGCACAGCAAACTCCACCACATCCTCGTCCGCCACGAACAAGGCGCAACCCACATGGCTGATGGTTTTGCTCGCGCCAGCGGCAAAGTCGGCGTCGCCGTCGCAACCTCCGGCCCCGGCGCCACCAACATGGTCACTGGCATCGCCACGGCCATGCTCGACTCTATCCCCATCGTCTGCATCACCGGCCAGGTCGGCAGCAAGCTCATCGGCTCTGACGCATTTCAGGAAACCGACATCACCGGCATCACTCTACCCATCACCAAGCACAATTATCTGGTCACTCATGCCAGCGAAGTCGCTCGCACGGTTCGCGAAGCGTTCTACGTCGCGCGCTCCGGTCGACCCGGTCCGGTTCTGATCGACATCACAAAAGACGCGCAGCAATCTTCCTGCGAATTCGACTACGAAGCAGCCAAGCCGCAACTGCCCGGATATCGTCCCGATCTTTCTCCCTCCGCGCCCGAATACGCGAAAGCTCTCGAACTAATAAGGAACAGCAAACGCCCCGTGATTCTCCTCGGCCACGGCGCAATCATTTCCAACGCAATGCGCGAAGTCTGCGAGTTCGCCGAGAAATCCGGCATCCCTGTCGCTCCTACATTGCTCGGACTCGGCGCGTTCCCCGCATCGCATCCTCTGAACCTCGGCATGATGGGCATGCACGGCGAGGCCTGGGTCAATCAAACCATTCAGGATTCCGACCTCCTCATCGCGCTCGGCATGAGGTTCGACGACCGCGTTACCGGCAATCTGAAAAATTACGCGCTCAACGCCAAGAAGATTCACGTCGAAATCGATCCCGCGGAAATCAACAAGAACGTAAAAGTCGATGTCGCGCTGGTCGGCGATCTCCGCGAAGTGTTGCACGAGCTTCTGCCGCGCATTCAATCCGGCGATCACAGTGAGTGGCTCGATTCCATCGATCGCGCTCGCGGCGATTCCGCCGTTCGCGACATTCAGAACCTGCCCGACAACGGTCACCTCTACGCCGCTCACGTCATCAACGATCTCTGGCGGGAAACCCGCGCCCAAGACACGATCGTCGTCACTGACGTCGGACAACACCAGATGTGGGAAGCGCAGTATTACAAACACGAGCAGCCGCGCTCGCTCATCACCTCCGGCGGACTCGGCACTATGGGCTTCGCTCTACCCGCCGCCATCGGAGCCAAAGTCGCCCGCCCTGAAGCCGAAGTCTGGGTGGTCGTGGGTGACGGCGGCTTCCAGATGACCATGGCGGAACTCGCCACCATCGTCCAGGAAAATCTCAAAATCAACATCGCCATCATCAACAACGGATTCCTCGGCATGGTTCGTCAGTGGCAGGAATTTTTCTACGACCGCAACTACGCCGCCACGCCGCTGCTCAATCCCGACTTCGCCAAACTGGCCGACGCTTACGGCATTCGCAGCATGACCGTGTCCCAGCGCTCTGACGTGGTCCCCGCAGTGCGTGCGGCTCGCCAGCACGATGGCCCGGTGTTAATCAATTTCCACGTCGAGCAGGAAGACACGGTTTATCCCATGGTGGCCGCAGGATCGGCGCTGCACGAGATGATTCGCCGGCCCAGCCCCATTGTCGAAACCGCAGCCGATGAGTAACAAGGCACACGAAATAGAGGGGGTTTCATGCTTAATACTTTTGTCGTCTATGTCGAAAATAAGCCCGGCGTTCTGACCCGCGTCGCTTCCCTGTTCCGCCGCCGCGCCTTCAACATCGATTCGCTCACCGTGGGACGCACCGAGAAACCCGAAGTGTCCCGCATGACGGTCACCGTTGACGCCGATCAAGACGCTGCCCGGCGCATCGAAGCAAATCTTTACAAGCTGGTCAACGTTCTCCTGGTCGAAAACATCACCGAAGAGCCGGCCATCGTCCGCGATCTGGCGATGATAAAAGTCGCCTCGACGGACGAGACTCGCTCCAAAGTTCTTGAACTTGCCGGAGTCTTCCGCGCCCGCGTAGTCGACGTTTCGCCGGAATCTCTGACCATCGAGATCACTGGCACCGAAGACAAAATCGACGGCCTGCTCGAAGTTCTGCGCCCCTACGGCGTCTTGGAAATGGTTCGCACCGGCATCGTCGCCATGCGCCGCGGCAGCAAGAGCGCAGTCGTGGATTGCGCGCCCAGCGCCCTGGCGCAGCTCACCGACGATAGCAACGTTTCCTATTCGGTCTAGATTTTGGCTTAGCCAACAGACATTCAACTCGAAAGGATTTCACCATGGCGATCATGTATCACGACGACTCAGCTGACCTCTCCATCATTCGCGGAAAGAAAGTCGCCATCATCGGCTACGGCTCGCAGGGCCACGCCCACGCCCTCAATCTGAAAGACAGCGGAGTTCAAGTTCGCGTCGGCCTTCCCGCCAACAGCGACTCGCGCGCCAAAGCCGAAGCCGCCGGACTCACCGTCTCCTCGATCGCCGACGCCGCCGACTGGGCCGACGTCATCATGAACCTCGTCCCCGATACCGCGCAGCCCGAGGTTCACACAAATTACATCGCCCCATTTCTCAAAGCGGGAAAGACCATCATGTTCGCGCACGGCTTCAACATTCGCTTTGGCACCATCAAACCGCCAGCCGACGTCGACGTTTCCATGATCGCCCCCAAAGCTCCGGGGCACCGTGTCCGCGAAGTCTTCGTCGAAGGCGGCGGCACGCCCGCGCTGCTCGCAGTTCACCAGGACGCTTCCGGCCACGCCCGCGCGCTCGCACTTTCTTACGCGAAAGCCATTGGAGGCACTCGAGCCGGCGTCATCGAAACCACATTCTCCGAGGAAACCGAAACCGATCTTTTCGGCGAGCAAGCCGTCCTTTGCGGTGGCGCCAGCGCCCTCGTCAAAGCTGGATTCGAAACTCTGGTCGAAGCCGGCTATCAGCCCGAGATCGCGTACTTCGAATGCCTGCACGAACTTAAACTCATCGTCGACTTGATGTATCGCGGCGGACTCAATTACATGCGTTACTCGATCAGCGACACCGCCGAACACGGCGACTACACGGGAGGCCCACGCATCGTGACCGACGAAACCCGTGCCGCCATGAAGCAAATGCTGCGCGAAATTCAGGATGGAACCTACGCCCGCAAATGGATAGCCGAAAACGCCTCCGGGCGCGAATGGTTCGAAGCCAAACGCGAAGCCGAACAGGGACATCAGATCGAAGAAGTAGGAACGCAACTACGCGGCCTCATGAAATTCCTCGACCCCGTGAACATCAAGCAAAAGAGCCGCCGAGCCACCGTCACAGCTTGAAGCGGAGCAAGAACAAGACTTCGCTCGCGCAGTAGTCGTGCGAAGCGTTAGCGGAGCAAACGTCAATCCGCTGTCACAATCGGCAGCGCCCGCACAACCGTGGAAGCGTGGGCCTTCAGGCCCACGAGTACGACCAGAAATTGATGGGGCTTTAGCCCCTGTGTTCATCGCCCATTTGCCAAAGCCTATGCTCCACTTGTAAAACTTATTAACGCGTTAGACCTATGGACCTTCCCGCCCTACGCAACAAGATAGACCAACTCGACCGCACTCTGGTCGAACTGCTGAGCCAGCGCGCGCAAGCCGCCCACGCCATCGGCGCGTTGAAGCGCGAAGCTCACATGCCAATCTACGAGCCCGATCGCGAGAAGGCCGTCTTCGAGAACGTCCGAAAACACAATCCCGGCCCGCTCTCGGAACGCGAATTGCTCCGAATATACGAACGCATCATGGACATCATGCGCCAGATTCAAATGGAAGAAATCGCCCCCCGTCCCGCGCCACTGGAAGTATCCCGCGACACAGAATTGGATTCGGAGGTCAACGACTAGCTGCTCTTCGCGAGCGCTCTCCGATCCCATGATTGTCTCCATGCAAGACACGGCCTCCGACGAGCAAATCCAAGACGTCATCGAACATCTCGTCCGCATGGGCTTTGCCGTGCATCGCACCACCGGTGAGCGTCAGACGGTCCTCGCGGCGGTTGGCGCGCGCATCGACTTCGACATCCGCAATCTCGAGGTCCTCTCCGGCGTCGAGCACGTCCATCGCATCAGTTCGCCGTACAAACTTGCGGGCAGAAGTTTTCGTCCGGAAGGCACCATCGTTGAACTCAATTACGGAGTGAAAGTTGGCGGCGAACAAGTCGTGGTCATCGCCGGGCCGTGCTCCGTTGAATCGCGCGACCAACTCTTTACGGTCGCCGAACAAGTTTCCAAAGCCGGCGCGCGCGCCCTGCGCGGCGGCGCGTTCAAGCCAAGGTCCTCTCCTTATTCGTTCCAGGGCCTCGGCCTCGAAGCGCTGAAAATTATGCGCGAAGCGGGAGATCGTTTCCGCCTGTCGGTAGTCAGCGAAGTCATGGAAATCTCTCAGATTGACCTGATGCTCCCGTTCGTAGACGTATTCCAGGTCGGCGCCCGCAATATGCAGAATTTCAATCTGCTGCGCGAACTCGGCAAAGTGAAAAAGCCCGTCCTCCTCAAGCGCGGCATCGCGGCCACTTTGGAAGAACTACTACTATCAGCCGAATACGTTATGGCCGGTGGCAACTACAACGTCATTCTGTGCGAGCGCGGCATCCGCACCTTCGAAACTTACACGCGCAACACGCTCGACATCTCCGCCGTCCCCATCATCCACAAACTCTCGCATCTGCCTATGGCCGTCGACCCCTCCCACGGCACCGGACTGCGCGATAAGGTCGCTCCCATGACTCGCGCCGCCCTCGCCGCCGGAGCTGACGCGCTCCTGATCGAAGTGCATCACGATCCCGACAAAGCTCTGTCCGACGGCGCGCAGTCGCTCTTCCCAGAGCAATTCGCCAAGTTGATGGACGAACTCCGCATCATCGCCCCCGCCGTAGGCCGCACCATCGCCTAGCCCCGGATGACACTCTGATGTCAATCCGCCAAATCACCATCGTCGGCACGGGATTGATCGGCGGCTCACTCGGCCTCGCGCTCAAGAAGCACGGCTTCACCGGACGAATCATAGGCTGCGACCGCGCTCCCGTCCTCGAACGCGCAAAGGCCAAAGGCGCAATCGATGAAGGCCGCACCAACTTACTCGACTCCGCACGCGGAAGCCAACTGGTCGTGCTAGCCACTCCAGTGGGAGCAATCATCGATGCCATCCGTGAACTTGCGCCCACTCTGCCGCACACTACGCTCCTGACAGATGTCGGCAGCACAAAAGCCCAAGTCGTGAACACCGCGAAGAAGTCATTCGGAGAATCCGCAACCGAACACTTCATAGCTGGACACCCCATGGCCGGCAAAGAACAGGCCGGAGTCGAATTCGCCGATGCCGACTTGTTCTCCGGAGCCGCATGGTTCATTACTCCCCTCTCCGGACAAGATATTCACGCCGGACTCGCAGGCGAATGTCTGGAATGGATAGAAAGAATCGGCGCTCGCATCGCCATCCTCGACGACGCCGCACACGATAAGCTCTGCGCCTGGATCAGCCACCTGCCACAAATGATTTCCACCGCCCTGGCCTCAGCCTTGGTCGAAGAGTTCGGCGACGATGCTCCGCTGCTAGAAGCCGGCGGTCGGGCCCTACGCGAAATGACCCGCATCTCCGGCAGCCCCTACTCCATGTGGAAAGACATCGCCGTAACCAATCAAGCCAACATCGCGGACGCAATGCGCAAGCTGGAACAACACCTAAAACTCATCCGCGAGAATCTCGACACCCGAAAACTGGAAGCTGAGTTCGAGAACGCCCACCGCTTGAAAAAACACCCGCCGATTCGAAACACCCGTTCCAAGCCCTAGTCCACAATTCCCAAGCCGGCATCGTTACCGATCGGAATGGCTACCTGTGGTTCCCTGCCTGGAATCTATGGCCAACAAACACGCAGATCGCGCTACAAACCAGTGCGCCGAAGATAACCCAGCAACAGTACCGCAGGCAGGACAAGCAATCGCAGAGGAATCATCAAGAGCGCGGTCAGACAACTGTGCGTCGCAGCTGCGCGAATGGAGGGGCGAATCGACATAATCTCTCCCTACGAGATTATCATTCTAATTAAGCCGCCTCGACCGGTCGCACATGCTTCGCTTAGCAGGAGTTCTTCTCGCTCAACTCACTCCTTGTATTTTTCTCATCCTCATTGGCTGGGGCTTTCACCCTTGGCGCGAGTTTCTCCAGAATCCAGCGCGAGCCGGATTCCTCGCAGTGATTCTGGTGGGAGCGATCTCCGCCCTACGATTGCGCCTCGACCTTAATCCGCTCAAAAGTGGAAACAGCGTGAGCCGAAGCCAGAGCCAGGAACTCGCCTTCTTGCTGATATTATCGCTCGCGCTCCTATGGTTCTTGCCCTTCGCGGACCGTAGAGAGTTCTTCACTCTCCCATCGAGCCATTGGCGCTATGTGGGAGTGGGACTATTTTCCATCGGAGTATTCGTGCGCCTTCTCGCGCTCAAATCCCTGGGTCATTGCTTCAGCGCCTACGTCACCCTACAGCCCAATCACCGCCTGGTGCGAGATGGCATTTATCGCCACCTCCGTCACCCGCTTTACCTGAGTTTACTGCTCGCTCCAACCGGAATCGCGCTCGTTTTCAACAGCACGCTCGCACTCCCCATTTTCGCCTTAGCTCTCGCATTCGTCATCGACCGAATCGATAAAGAAGAGCACTTGCTGGCTCGACACTTCGGTTCTCAATTCGAAGACTACCGCCTGCACAGCTGGAAACTGATTCCCCTCGTATTCTGAAATGGCAACCGGAACGGAAAAGCAAAAAGCCAGGCTGGTTAGCCCGGCTCATTCTGCCTTACGCCTCCCAGAGCGCGACTTGGTTCAGTGGCTCCGGGGATCTTGTTCTGCTGGCTCTACATCACCAGTGCCAGATTTTCCATCTCATGTTGCAGGACAGGCAGCGCGCAGCCCGCCATTTCCACCCGCCCCACCGCATCCATCGCAGCCTGCGGAGACACTCCATAGCCGCGGCCATTGAGGAACACTTGCACTAATTCGGCCGCTTCCCGGGCATCCGCTAGTCCACCTTGCATCAGGTCGTTACGCAACGACGTCAGCTCAGACATCGAAAACGCTTCTTTGCCAACAAACCTCACCGTCTCCGCCATAACCCCTCCGATCCAGAACCAAAGATTCCAGAACCCCGACCCAACTAACTTTAGTACTTAGACTGCACAAGTACCCCTAACGTTGCAAGCAATTTCATTGCCGTTACAATTTCGTCCTACTTCTACTACGTTCCAGCGCCCGATCCAGATGTATAAACCCACGCACTTTCTTTTAGTTGCAAAGCGGAAACTCGTCACCGAATCGCCAATCGCCGAACCACATCCCAAACCTCGGAACGCCAGACTTTGTCAGTTTTTGCGACAGCCCACGCCGCCGCTTACTTTCTCCCCTGTAGTGCACCCCTGTAACTCTCCATCGGCAGTTAGGAATTCTCGATCCTGGCTTCATCCACCAAGAGGATCGGAATATTGTCCCGAATCGGATACAGGCGACCACACTGCCTGCACTTCAGGCCCGAGCCATCCGCCTTCACCTCGAACCGCACTTTGCACACAGGACACACCAGCAAGTCGAGTAGTTCTTGAGCAATCATACGAAGCAGTGTACAGCCAACAGAGAGTTGTGACCCAGGCGGAAACCGGCCCTCGGTTATAATTTTCTTTCAGTGTGATGTGCCGAAGGTTTTTCTTGCCCACAGCCGCACCTCATCTGAGCTTCAAACATCAAAGCTTAAAAGGAGCTTCCCATGGCGATTCAAAAGTCCGACAAAATTTGGCACAACGGCAAACTGATCGACTGGGACGACGCCACCCTCCATGTAATGTCGCACGTCGTGAACTACGGCTCATCAGTGTTTGAAGGCGTCCGCTGCTACGCCCTGCCCAGCGGCCCGGCGATCTTCCGCGCCAAAGAACACATGCAGCGCCTGCTCGACTCCGCCAAAATTTATCGCATTGACGTCGATTTCACGCTGGACGAACTCCTCTTCGCCGCCGTCGATCTCGTCCGCCACAACGGCGTCTGGCCATGCTACATGCGCCCCATTATCCTGCGCGGATACGGCGAGGCCGGCGTCAATCCCTTCAACTCGCCCACCGAAGTCTACATCTGTAACTATCCCTGGGGAAAATATCTCGGCTCCGATCCCGATCAGGGCGTCGACGTTTGCGTCTCTTCCTGGACGCGCCTCGCGCCCAACACCCTGCCCGCCATGGCCAAAGCCGGCGCCAACTACATGAACTCGCAGCTCATCAAGATGGAAGCCATCGTCAACGGATACGTCGAGGGCATCGCGCTCGACGCCAACGGCTACGTCAGCGAAGGCTCCGGCGAGAACGTCTTCATCGTGCGCAACGGCACCCTGCAAACTGCGCCGCTGGGCAACTCGGTGCTGCCTGGAATCACCCGCGACTCCGTGTTGACGCTGGCCCGCGAACTGGGCATTCCTGTGGTCGAAGCCGGCATTCCGCGCGAAATGCTCTACATCGCCGACGAAGCCTTCTTCACCGGAACCGCCGCCGAGATCACTGCAATCCGCTCAGTGGATAAGATCAGCGTCGGCAAAGGCGTGACCGGACCGATCACCAAGGCAATCCACAAAGAGTTCTACGCCATCGTGAAGGGCGAAAAACCCGACCGCTTCAACTGGCTCACTCCGGTTCCAGTCGCCAGCAAGCAGCCCGTGAACGTGTAAGAAGTTCAGCAAAAGGCGGCTCCAATACTTCTATCTGTATCTGATCCCGATAAATGTATCGAGAGCCGCTCTTTAGTTGTTAGTTGCAGGTTCGGGTCAGCTGACCGAATATGTAGAACCTGCCTCTGTTGTAACAGCCGTTGCTATCGTTAGGGCCGTTTGGGTCGTAGCACATATCACCCTGCGTCCCAATGTATGCATAGCCATTTGCGATTGTCGGAACGCTGGTTTTGGTGGCCGGATTAATTTGGTCTACCTGCGTTGCATTGCCGTTTTCCGTCAATGTGCAGTCGTTACTGCCGTAAAGCTTCTTCATGTTTGCGTCGTTTGGGTTGTCGGCGTCGAAAGCGTATAAAACCCCGTTAACCGACTTAGGAAAAGTGTTGCCGTTGTAGACGAATTGCTGATTATTTGGAACCACGCTGCCGTCGGACCAGATCGCCCACAGAATCGCATCCTTATCCGTGGAGCTTGCAGCTGTAATCGCCGGCGTGGACCCGAAGCCAAATAGCAGAGGGGTTCCGCTGGTCTCGTAAGCATAGGCAGACTGAGTGGTGCATCCCGGAAGGCTCTGCGTCGCGTTGGATATGGGTACCTGGGCGGTGCAGAACTGATAACGTAGCAGTTGGCCCTCGCCGATGCCATCGTTCTTGCAGGTGTTGGCTCCTTTCCCCCACTGGGAGCCGATGAACAGGTATCCCAGCCCATAGTAGTTCTCCCAGAAAGAGGGATTGGTGTGAATGATGGGCCCCTTGTAGGAAGTCGCGCTTCCGTTAAAGGGATAGGTTTGCACGTTGGTGTTCGCAATGGGCGTGCAGTTCGTCTCGCCGCCGCCCTCGCCGGGGCTGTCGCGATCAACAAACCACAAACCGCCCTCCTTGTCGCCATTCACGGCGAGGTAGGGATACTTGACCGTCGCCTCAGGGATTAGCATCACTCCTCCGGACCCGTAATCGACGTCTCCGCCCTGACTGCATGTCGTTTGGGAGCGCGTTTGCTGATCGCCGGGAGTGAAGTAATCTTTCACCTGCAACTTGGGGCTGCCATTATTCGGGTTGTTCCACATCTTGATGAAGCTGTCGCCATAGAGCGCGGGCGTCCCGGTGGGGTTCCATACTCCGTTCGCCGTGGTGAAAAACGAATAGTTCGTGCCGCTGCTGTCCGGGCCGTAGGTTAAGCCCGCGCCGCCAGCCCAAATGCCTGCGCCATCCAGCCCCTTAGACCCCTGAGACATCGAGAGGCACAACGGAACCGTAGACGACGACAGGCCCGCTGTGTTGTATGCGAGGACAACACCGCTGGGAAGCGGGCTGTGCGTACCGTCTATCATCGGAAAATCCTAGATAGAGATATCCGTCTCCGGGGAGGGTGAGAGCTGGGCGCTGCAGGTGCCCTTGAGAGAAGGGATAGGCATCTTGAGTACATCCGGTCGGAGGCGCGACCGCGACCGTCGTGGCGGTTGTTAGCGACAGCGTAGTGAGATCCAGAGCCACGAGCCGGTGTTCAAAAATTGGAGTCGGCGGGTTTGGGAACAATACGGTTTCAACTACCGCATAAAGGGTCCCGGTCGTAGAGTTTCCACTTGTGTTCGCCTGAATAACGGGCGTGCTGAGTATTCCCACATTCGGGGCGATCGTTATGCAATCCTGCCCGCCGATAAGGGAGCAGTTCGCCGGAAAGCTATGCACACCATCATTGAGCACGGTCTTCTGAAGAAGCGTACAGCTTGGAACGGGATAATTCCATGTCGTCGATGGTGTTCCGTCAAAGGCATAGATGCTGCCGTTTTGTGTGACAACATAAACGACCGTGCGCTTTGCGCCGCCGTTGAATGCCACATTTGTCACTACCAGCGGCTCCCCGAAAACCTGACCGTCCACGGCATAGCTACAGAGCTGACCAAAAGTATTCGGGGTAAGTGTGCCGTAAACCAACTTGTTCTCGGTGAGATTTGCGCCAGTGCGATAGACGCAATTTGTGCAAATCGCGGGCGTGTCCTGCTGCCATGTCGTTACGTTAACCTGTTGAGCCGAGCCGCTCTGGCCTAATACCATGGCCGCTGCGCACACCGATACAACCGCCGACAATGTAGTTATTTTCATCGTATTTTCCTTTCATGATCCTTCGTTGTTGCGAGCATCCCCGGTCAGAATTTGGTCACGCGAGAGAAGTTCTGCCGCGCCATCCACATATTGGCCCCGTCAAAGGCCAGACCCTCACCTTGCAGCTGCTCCATGCCAACAAACGCACCATCCTTGGCCCGAAGCACATTCAGGTAGATGTCCCCCGATACCCATATATATGTGCCGTCGAAGGCGATGCCATAACCACCGCCGCTGACGCTAAAGGTTCCGACAACCGACCCGTCGCTGGCGCGAAGCTCGGTCACCGTTCCGTCTCCGCGGTTGGCGATCCACATATTCGTGCCATCAAAAGCTATTCCCAGGGCGCCGTGGCCAACCGTGTAAGTGCCAATCAGCTTTCCATCGCTCGCGTTAAGCTTGGTTACAGTGCCATCGCCGTTATTCGTGATCCATACATTGGCCCCGTCGAAGGCCGCGGCGATCGGAGAGTTTCCGACCGGAAAAGTTCCGAGCGTTTTCCCATCCTCGGCGAGCTCGGTTACAGTATTATCGAAACCGTTTGGAATCCAGATGTGTGCGCCATCGAAAGCCATCCATGACGGCGTGCGACCGACCTTGAAGACTCCCAGGATCTTTCCGTCGCTGGCGCGCAGCTTGGTCACGGTTGTTCCGTAATCCCCGCCATTGGAGGCCCAGATGTTCGCGCCGTCAAAGGTGACGCCGTAGACCTGTCCGCCAATCTGAAACGTGCCAAGGTTCTCGCCGTCGCTGGCGCGAATCTTCGACACGGTGCCGTCGCCGTAGTTGGCGCTCCAGATGTTTGCGCCGTCAAAGCACAGGCCGTAGGGCTGGCTTCCTACCTTGACCTGAGTCGCGGTGTTCGCGAGGTACCAGTGCAGCAAAGCAATTTTGTTTGGATTAAGCCGCGCTCCCTGATCTTCAATCGGAGCCATTGCGTTCGAGGCCGAAGACACGTTCTGAGCTGTAGTGACATTGATCGCGCTCCCGGGAGCTTGGCTGAAGCTCACTTCGCCTAAACCGATGACAACGGCCACTAAGGCTAAACTGACCGTGAAGAGTTCTTTTCTTTTCATATTTCTATCCTTGTCTATCCTTTCTATCCTTGATGTCGTACTCGAGTGTCTTATTCAACAAGCGCTTGACTCCCACGGTCAAAACTTGCTCAGGAATGAGAAGTTTTGGCCAGCCATCCACATGCTCGCCCCGTCAAAAGCGAGGCCCTCTCCCTGCACATCTCGAAAAGCCACTACCGATCCGTCTCTTGCCCGCAGGACGTACAAGTAGTTGTCTCCGGAAACCCACATGTAGGTGCCGTCGTACGCGACACCATATCCACTATTGGGTACGGGTAGGTTCCCACAACCGACCCATCGCTGGCGCGAAGCTCGCTCACCGTCCCGTCGCCGCGGTTGGCGATCCACATGTTCGCACCATCAAAGGCGATTCCCAGGGCGCCGTGCCCAACGGAGTAGGTGCCGACCAGCTTGCCGTCGCTCGCCCGCAACTTGGTCACGGTCCCGTCCCCATTGTTCGTGATCCACACGTTCTCCCCGTCGAATGCCGCAGCAACCGCGGAAGTTCCGGCCGGGAATGTCCCCAGCGTCTTGCCGTCTTCGGACAGTTCGGTGACAGTGCCGTTAAAGCCATTGGGAACCCATATGTGCTGACCATCGAAGGCCATCCAACCCGGGCTCTGCCCCACCTTGAACGTGCCTAGATTCTTGCCGTCGCTGGCGCGCAATTTAGCCACCGAGGTGCCGTAGTCGCTGCCGTCGCTGACCCAAATGTTGGCCCCGTCAAATGTGACGCCGTAAGGCGCGCCCAGAGAGGTCTGAAACGTACCCAGATTCGCACCGTCGCTGGCGCGAATCTTGGACACAGTGCCGTCGCCATAGTTGGCGCTCCAGATGTTTGCGCCGTCGAAGCACAGGCCGTAGGGCTGGCTTCCCACCTTGAACCGCGTCACCGTGTTGCCCAGATACCAGTGCAGCAAGGCGATTTTGTTGGGATTGAGCCGCGCTCCCTGATCTAGTACAGGTGGCAGGGTGCTTGAGGCCAGAGGCGCGCTCTGGGCTGAGGGAGCAACGGAATGAGGCTGTTGCGCGGCAAGCGATACTGACAAGAATAGGACGGCAGCGCTCAGGCAAACTACAGGTGTGCGAAACGCGTTCATGGCAAGACTCCTTTGAGAAACTTAAGACGGTTTAGAAAGGGCTTCGGGGCCGAAGCTCTCAAGTTGCTCGAACTCTACCCCCGAATCTGGAGCCCGTCAAGCACATTTCAAATCCGCAAGACTGAGTAAATCGGTGGCAAAACGCAAGCCGCCCCCTCCGCGCAAGGTCTATTACTTCAGTCATCTTGGGCAGGATGACTTTTCGGTTCATCATAGACCTCAGCTTCGGAGTTTCCTCCTCATGAATATTGACGATCTTTTGCGCATTGCCATGGAGCGCCGCGCTTCCGACTTGCATTTGAAGGTGGGCAACTACCCTCACTTGCGCATCGACGGCGAACTCAATCCGCTGACCGACCAACCGCGCGTCAGCGCCGAGGACATGCTGACCATGGCCTTCAGCATGATGTCCGCCCGGCAAAAGCAAAAGTTCAAAGAGTCCACGGAAATTGACATGGCCTACGGCGTCGCCGGACTCGGCCGCTTCCGTGTGAACGTGTTTCAACAGCGCGGCAATGTCGGACTCGTCCTGCGCGTCATTCCCACAAAAATCCGCGCCTTGGACGAACTCTATCTGCCCAAGATCGTCGAACAGATTTGCGACATGCCTCGCGGATTGATTCTGGTCACGGGCGTCACCGGTTCCGGTAAGTCGACAACCCTGGCCGCTATGGTCGATCGCATCAACTCAACTCGCGCCGAACACATTATCACGATCGAAGATCCCATCGAATTTCTGCATCGCGACAAAAAAGGCTACGTCAACCAGCGCGAAATCGAAGTCGACACGCCAACATTCTCCGCCGCCTTGCGCGCATCTTTGCGCCAAGATCCCGACGTCATTCTGGTCGGCGAAATGCGCGACGTCGAAACCATCGGCACCGCCCTGCACGCCGCCGAAACCGGCCACATGGTGTTCTCCACTTTGCACACCCTGGACGCCGTCGAAACCATTAACCGCATCATCGCCGTCTTCCCCCCGCCCGAACAGAAACAGATTCGCTTGCAGCTCGCCGCCGTGCTGCGCGCCGTAGTCAGTCAACGCCTGGTGCGCCGTTGCGACGGAGATGGCCGCGTTCCCGCCGTCGAAGTCATGATCAACACCGCCTACATTCGCGAGTGTATTTTGGTGCCGGAAAAAACTCGCGCCGTCCGCGATGCCATCGCAGCCGGAACTTCGCAATATGGCATGCAGACCTTCGATCAATCTCTATGGGATTTATTCCAGGCAGGTTTGATCAACTACGAAACGGCGCTCGAAAACGCCTCCAACGCCGACGATTTCAAACTGCGCATGCAAGGCATCTCATCCAGCAGCGATACCTCGCGCAACTCAATGCAGACGGCAGGATACGGCGGATAGAAGCGCGCGACTACTTAAGCATCCGGGGACGTCACGCCGTGGCGTCCCCGAATCTTTTTCCAGCTACACCGAAGCCGCGTGACGAACGTGGCGGCAATCTCCTAAAACCCAAAGCGCGTGTTCGAAGCTCGACACATCGAACACACCTTGCAGATGGGTCCGTTCCAGCATCTCGCGCACGAACGGCGAGGGATTCACCACCCTGAGCTGAATGCCCCGGCCGACCGTCCAATGATGCAAAGTGACGAGCGCAGTTAAGCCATTCGCGTCAAGCGCTGTCACCTCGGACAAATCCAGCACAATCATGCGCGTGTCGGCCTCCGACACCACAGCATTCTTCAGCGCGCGAACTTCTTCGCCCCGCACCAGTCGGCCCGCGCACTTCACTAAGGCCACTCCTTGCGTCTTTTCAACTTCGATATTCAACATGATCTGAACTCCTCACTCGACTCTTGATTAGTTACGTGATTAGACGCGGAAAAGTTGCCATTGTCATCAGAAAGAGTAGTAAAGATAGGTAAACTATTGGTTACAAAGGTCGAGTATCACCACCGATTCATCGCTTATTCACGGCAGTGCAACATGCCTTTCTCACGCCCCCGAAAACTTGACACCGAGAGCGAACTCTACGATTACGCGCTAGGCGCGTTGGGCCGCCGTATGAGATCGGTCGCAGAGATGAAACGCCTCCTCAGAATGCGTGTCGAAGCCGACACCGAGTTCGGTCAAACGTTAATGGAATTAGTCGTGCGCCGCCTCAAAGATCATGGCTACTTAAACGACGCTCGCTACGCCGCCACATATTCTTCTCTCCGCCGCGACAATCAAAAACTAGGCGCCCGCCGCGTCGCGACCGACCTAAAAATCAAAGGCATCCACGGCGAGGTCATCGACGAAGCCCTTTCAACCGCCTACGAAGAAATTGGCGAAGAAGCGCAAGCCCGCGAATATCTAAAACGTAAGCGAGTAAAGAAGCCAGCCGATCAAAAGCAAACCGCCAGAGTCTTCCGCCAACTAATCCGCGCCGGATTCGGCTCGAAGACCATCTTCACAATCCTCAAGCAGTGGGAAGTGGATGAAGAGACGCTCGCAAGACTGGAAGAAGAGTCGGCGTAAAGCTTTACCCAAGAAACGTCAGTCATCCCGAAGTCCCCGCGTTCTCTCCAGCGGGGCGAGGGATCTGGCGTGCGGCAAAAATACAGCAATCTAGCAACGTGCCGATTGATTGTTATGCCATGAATAATTCAATCAGAGTTCGCTTGGACGGCAAGTCCAGCAAGACCCTGGCGTCGCTCCGCAGTCGTCTCGGCTGGAACGATTCAAGGATCGTTTGCGAA
Source organism: Terriglobia bacterium (assembly GCA_963799065.1). GTDB lineage: Bacteria > Acidobacteriota > Terriglobia > Terriglobales > Acidobacteriaceae > JAJPHW01. The sequence continues at coordinate 1,111,653 of CAWCVJ010000003.1, read as the reverse complement.
AGTCTAAGAATAATGGCCTCACGCCACATAGTGCCGCCGAAGAAAAAGAAGATCATTGGTATCGGCAAGTTCTCCTCGGGAAAATCTGATCTCGGGTCGAACAAGAGGCACCGGTGGGACTTCGGTCGCCGACAGACGAACCGGTCGCTCCCGCCCACCTTCAACGTCAGTCATCCCGAAGTCCCCGCGTTCTCTCCAGCGGGGCGAGGGATCTGGCGTGCAGCAAAGACACTCTCTGTACACGCCATCCTGTTCGCGCTCGCCAGATCCCTCGACCGGCTGAAGTACGCTGGCTCTTTGGGATGACTGCCGTTCGCGAAGGCCGTTTCGTCTAAAATTAAACCTCATGCTCACAGGCTCCGAAATTCGCCGCAAGTTCCTGGATTTCTTCGTCCAGAAAGGACATCGCGAGGTCCACTCCTCGTCGCTCGTCCCGCATAACGATCCCACGCTGCTCTTCACCAACGCCGGGATGAACCAGTTCAAAGACGTTTTTCTCGGCCTCGAAAAGCGCGACTACAACCGCGCCACCACGTCGCAAAAGTGCGTTCGCGCCGGAGGCAAGCACAACGACCTGGAGAACGTCGGCTTCACCAATCGCCATCACACATTTTTTGAAATGCTGGGAAATTTTTCCTTCGGCGACTACTTCAAGAAAGACGCCATCGCCTACGCCTGGGAACTGATTACCTCGCCCGACTGGTTCGGCATCGACAAAGACAAGCTCTACGTCACGATCTTCAACGGCGAAGGCGGCGTCCCGCGCGACGCCGAGGCCTACGACTTGTGGCTCGCCCAGGGCATCTCTAAAGAACGCATTTTCGAACTCGGCGCAAAAGACAATTTCTGGCAAATGGGAGATACCGGTCCCTGCGGCCCGTGCAGCGAAATTCACTACGACATGGGCGTCGCCGCCAGCGATCAAGGCCACGCCGACTGCGCCTTCACCTGCGACTGCGGCCGCTTCGTAGAAATCTGGAACCTGGTCTTCATGCAATTCGACCGCGACGCCAGCGGCAAACTAAATCCGCTACCCAAACCCTCGATCGACACCGGCATGGGACTGGAACGCGTCACAGCGGTACTCCAAGGCGTGATCTCAAATTACGATACAGACCTGTTCACGCGACTAATCAAACGCGCAGCCGAGCTGACAGGAACATCGCTTTCGAAGGAATTAGAGAAAGAACAGAAAACTAAGTCCGCCGCATCCTTACGGGTCATCGCCGACCACTCGCGGGCTGCGACTTTCTTGATCTCAGACGGCGTGCTCCCGGCAAACGAAGGTCGCGGATACGTATTGCGCAAGATTATCCGTCGCGCGATTACGCACGGGCGATTGCTTGGACAGACGAAGCCGTTCCTCCATGAAATGATCCCTGCTGTTCAAAACCTGATGCAAGACGCCTACCCAGAACTAGGGGATACGACGGAGCGCGTATCGAAAGTGATTTCAGTGGAAGAAACGCGGTTCTCTCGTTCCTTGAGCGTAGGTCTAGAGAAACTCGAAACCTATCGGCAAAATATGGAGAAGAGCGGCGTGATGCACGTCAGCGAGTTGCCCACGAGCGGAAATTTCGAGGCCGACGCGCGAGCTTATCTTGGGAAGCATGTCAGTTTCGATGGGCGCATTGCGTTTCAGATTGCCTCGACTTACGGGGTGCCCCGGGACTTTATTGAAGACTTCTGTAGAGACAACAATCTCGCGTTCGACACAGCTGGCTATGAGGAAGCTCTCACCGAAGAACAATCCCGCGCCCGCGCCTCCTGGAAAGGCGCAGCCAAGCAAACCGCGAACCCCGCCTATCAGCAACTCCCAAAGTCCGACTTCGAAGGCTATCGCCAAACCTCATCGCAGAACTGCGAAGTGCTCGCCATCATCCACAACGGACAGGGCGCGCAAGAACTCAAACCAGGCGAACAAGGCGAAGTCATCCTCGATCACACCCCGTTCTACGCCGAGTCCGGCGGACAAGTCGGCGACAAAGGTTGGCTCTACAGCGATGACCATAACACCATCATCGCTGACGTTACTGGCTGCTACGCGCCCGTCCAAGGCGTCCGCGCACACCAAGTCGTGGCGAAGAAACTGATCCGCGTAGGCGACAGAGTCGACGCCGTCGTCAACACACACATCCGCGAAGCCACGATGCGCAATCACACCGCCACGCATCTTCTTCAGGCCGGACTGCGCGAGGTTCTCGGCAAACACGTCAAGCAGGCTGGATCGCTGGTCGCGCCCAATCATCTCCGCTTCGACTTCTCGCACTTCACCGCCGTCGAGGACGAAGAGTTGCACGACATCGAAGACCTCATCAACAAAGAAGTCCTGCGCAATATCAAGGTCGAAGTCATCCCCGACGTGCCCATCGACGTCGCCATCAACGAATACAAAGCCATGGCGCTCTTCGGCGAAAAATATGGCGACCGCGTGCGCGCCATCAAGATTGGCGACTTCTCCACCGAACTCTGCGGCGGCACGCACACCGGCGCGACCGGCGAGATTGGCCTCATCAAGATTCTGAAAGAAGGCAGCGTCTCCTCCGGCGTGCGCCGAATCGAGGCGGTCACCGGCGAGGGCTCGCTCGAACATTTCAGAAAAGATCATCAACTCGAAAACGTGGTCGCCAGTTTCACAACGCGCGAGGCCACAATTTCTCCCGCCGAAGCGCTCAAGGCCGAGTTGGATAAGAAAGACGCCGAAATCAAGCGCCTCGCCCGCGAACTCGATCAGGCACGAATGAAGTCCGCCACATCAGGCGCCGCGAATCTCACCGACAAGATTAAAGAAGTAAACGGAATAAAAGTCCTGGCCCACCGCGCCGACAACCTAGAGCGCCAGCAACTGCGCACGCTAGTCGATCAACTGCGCGACAAGATTGGTTCAGGCGTGGTCGTCCTGGGATCGGCCAGCGACGGCACAGTCTCGCTGATCGTCGGCGTAACCAAAGACCTCACCGGACGCATCCAGGCCGGCAAAATCATCGCCCCCATCGCCCAAAAAGTAGGGGGCAAAGGCGGCGGACGCCCCGACCTGGCCGAAGCCGGCGGCAAAGATCCCGGCGCACTCGATGCCGCGCTGGCAGGCGTGTACGGCGTGGTTGAGGGATTATCGTAATCAGCGAGCTGTCGAGTTCTGCGAGGGCAAAGTCCGATGGGCGTGGAACCTATCAAAATTGCCGATAAACCGCCTGCATGGCGCTGGGTGGTATTCGTTATCGCTTTTATTTTGTTCCCCGTCGTGCTCAGGCCATGGTGGCTCGCAATTATCTGCTTTGCGGCGTTCGCCCTGTTGATGCGGCTATTGTTTCCCGGCAATCTTAAGCAGGACTGAACGCCATCGGCGGCATGGTGACACAGTACCACTGGACTCCGCGCCCGCTTCGGTGTATACCGTTCTCAGTCGGAGACTTTTATGCAAGATGTAACCGATCCCGGATTCGAGGCCCGCATTCGAGCTCTTGTCCATCGCGGAAAGGTCGTCATGCTGATCGACTTCAGCCACGCCGAGCCGCCCGTGATGATGACCATGCTGGACGAAATACAACAGCAGATTTCCGCCGAGCCTGCCAACTCCGTGCTGACGCTGGTGGATTTTTCCGGCGCGCACGTGGATAGAAACGTAGCCGCCAGGATCAAAGAAGTTCTTGTTCTCGACCGCCCGTTCGTGAAGCGCTCCGCCTGGGTTGGCGTAGAAAGCCTGCCGCACGTTTTCTACGAAAACTTCAAGAGCTTCTCCCAGCGCGACTTTCCCACGTTCACCTCGCGCGAAGAAGCCATGGAGTGGCTGGTCAAAGAAGCGGCGTAAAGAGGGGCTAAACTCGTTGCGTGCCACCCAGAGCGGTAAGAGATTTCGCAATCGCCGACGACCAGTCCGCAACTTCATCCTCGCGAAGCGTGCGCTCCTTCGATTGAAAACGGGCGTGCAAAAGCAGTGAGTATTGTCCGGCAGGAACGCTGCCGCCGCGAAAGATTTCAGCGGGTGCGAAGCTTCGCAATTCTTTCAAAGACAACTTCTCAACCGCGCCCGAAATATCGGCGAACTGAATCTTGTCCGCGAATAAGAACGAGAAGTCGCGCTCGACAGCGGGATAACGCCGCAACTCTTCATAACGGACTTCTCGCAGTTCGTGCGAGTACAGCCGATCAAGATACAACTCAGCCAGAAAGATGTCCGCTTTCAACTTGCGCTCAGTTGCCACCTCAGGATGAAGCTGTCCGAACTCCGCCACGACTTCGCCGTCAAGAATCGCCTGAGCGGAACGCCCGAGATGATAATACTTCGCCGCCGACGCCTGAAATTCCAGCTTCCGGTATTCGAACGAATGCAAGAGCGTCTCCACATCGCCCTTCACATCGAAGAAATCGATCTCGCGAGGTTTCGCGTCGACACGTGCCGCCGAAGCCGCGCCCACAGCCGCAAAGCAGATTTGCTTGCGCTGCTCAGCCGTCGCTCCCGAAGGGTTAAAAACATTCCCCGCCTCGAAGAGCCGCAGATCGCTCGCCGCTCGATTGAGATTGTAAGACAGCATATGCAACATTCCCGGAACCAGCGAAGTCCGCATGACAGATGCTTCTTCGCTTAAAGGATTCGCCAATTCCAGAGGCGGACGAGACGAGAATCGCTTCGCGTCTTCGTGCGAAATAAACGTCAGCGAAACAGTTTCGTTATAACCGAGCGCCAGCAGCGTCGAGCGAACTTTTTCGTCTTTGAACGCATCCGCCTCTTCGACGACCGCACCAACATAAGCGGGCAGCGTATTAGCAAACTTGTCGTATCCGTGCAGACGCGCGATTTCTTCGATGAGATCGATCTCGCGCTCCACATCAAGTCGCCAGCTCGGAATGATGGCCGTGTACTCCACGTCCTCGCTAGGTTCGGATAGCAATTCAAATCCCAGCCGCTTGAGGACACGAACAATTTCTTCGACTTCAAGCTTCTCGCCCAGAATCCGCCGCACTTCAGAAATGCGCAACGCCACGGGAGCCTGATCGAGCGCTCGCCCAATAACACTTATCTCAGCGCCTTGAAGCCGCCCGCCAGCGCTCGCCAGGATCTTCTGCGTCACCCGTGCACACGCCACGGAAGTCGCCGCGTAATCGGCGCCGCGTTCGAAGCGATGCGAGGCGTCAGTGTGCAATCCGTGGCGCTTGGAGCTGGCCCGAATCGCCGCCGGATCGAACCACGCCGCCTCGACCAGCACATTCTTCGTGCGCTCGGTAATCATGGTGTCGAAGCCACCCATCACACCGGCCAGTCCCACCGGCTTCGCCGCGTCGGCGATGATGAGATCGTCTTTCGATAGCTTGCGCTCCACGCCATCCAGCGTCTTCAGCGTTTCTCCAACACGAGCCCGCCTGACGATAATCTTGCCGCCCTCAAGCAGATCGAGATCGTAAGCATGAGTCGGCTGCCCCATTTCCCACAGCGTGTAATTGGACGCATCCGCGATATTGTTGATCGGCCGCTGTCCTACAGAAAGCAGCCGTTGTGCAATCTCATCCGGAGAGCTCTGCACCTTCACGCCATGAATTACGCGCGCAGTAAATCGGGCGCAGCCCTCGGTGTCTTCAATATGAACTGGAAATGCTGAGGTCGACGTGGCAGCCGGAAGCTCGGAAGATAAAGGCTTCAGCGGCAAATCATAAAGCGCCGAGCACTCTCGCGCGACACCATAATGATTCATCGCATCAGGGCGGTTCGTCGTAATCTCCATCTCAAACACGGCAGCATTGCCGTCGCCAGTTACCGACTCAACGGCGATTCCCGCCAGCGTAAGCTCGTCCGCAAGTTGGTTAGGATCAACCCGCAGATCAACAAAATCGCCCAGCCATTGTGGAGAGATTTTCATACTGTTTGATTGCTGCCTGCCGCTGGCTTAGACGACCCATAGCGCTTGAGCCTCTTTAGCGAAATCCAAAACCCGGCGATTAGAACAATATCGACCGTCACTCCTACGATCGCTGGCTTCCACGGAACCTCGTGTTGAAGGACGAGCCTTATCCCATTCAACAAAGCCAACCCGTAAAAGACAATCGCCAGTTTGAGGGCCTTACTGCCCCAGCTGATGCGCTTGTCGCGTTCAGTGGTCGTCCTAATGGCAACCTCTCTCTTAATAATGCGAGAGGCAATTGGCATTCCCACGCCGAAAACCAAAATATACCAACTCAACAGCAACCAAATAGCGCTGCGAGGAACGGAGCCTGGGTGACCGATCACATAATAGACAAACACTAGGATGCCGCACGCGCACAGACCTGCCATGCAGGCCATCATGACGAATGTCTTGCGTTGTAGGTTCATTCGTAACGGACTCTCTTATGCGAACTGCTCCAGAAACCGCACATCCCCGTTGAAGAACAACTGAATGTCATTCACGCCATACTTCAAAATCGCGATGCGCTCGACGCCCATGCCGAAGGCGAAGCCGCTCAACTTCTTCGGATCGTAATCGACAAAGCCAAACACATTAGGATCGACCATGCCGCAGCCCAGCAGCTCAATCCATCCGCTAGACTTGCAATTGCGGCAGGGCGCGCCGTCGCGATAGCCCGTGCCGCCGCAGAAAATGCAGCTGATCTGCACATCGGCGCTCGGCTCGGTAAAAGGAAAAAATGACGGATAGAAACGCGTCTTCACGCTCGACCCAAACAGCGCCTTCATAGCGTGATCGAGCGTGCCCTTCAGATCGCAGAAAGTAATGTTGGTATCGACCGCGAGTCCCTCGACCTGATGAAACATGGGCGAGTGCGTCGCATCAGGCGCATCATTGCGGTGCACCTTGCCAGGACACACCACGCGCAGCGGCGGCTGCATCTTCTCCATCGTGCGAATCTGCACCGGAGAAGTGTGCGTCCGCAACAGCAACCGGTCGCGCAGCGGCTTCGCTTCCTGTCCCGCGATCACCAGCGTATCCTGCGTATCGCGCGCCGGATGATTTGGCGGAAAATTCAGCGCCTCAAAATTGTAGTAGTCCGTCTCAATCTCCGGACCTTCTTCAACCGAATATCCAAGATTGCGGAACACGCGCACAATCTCATTCATCGTCTTAATAACAGGATGTTCCGCCCCAAGAGGGCGCCGCGTGCCGGACAGTGTGATGTCGATCGCATCAGACACTAACGGAGCGGACGCAAGTGCAGCTTCCGCCAGCGCGACCTGCTCTTCGACGAAGAGTTTGATTTCATTGACCCGCTGACCAACTTCGCGCTTCGCCTCTTTCGGCGCAGCCTTCAGCCAGAGATCGTTGACCAGCGTGAGTACGCCGTTCTTCCGCGCCATCCAATGATCGCGAAAAGTTTTCCAGTCAGCGTCGCTGTGAACAGCCTTCGCTTCCTGCGCCAGCTCCGCACGCAGTTCGGCCACAGCATTGTCCAACGCCGCCGCCGACCAGTCGCTTAACTTGGGAACTGTGTAGGACACGTTTTCCTGGAAGCCTACCTAATAGATTTGTCATTCCGAGCGAAGCGAGGAATCTGCTTTCCGCTCGCAGTAAGCAAACTGCAATCCTGAATGGAAATTCCGAACGAAGGAAGAAAAGCAGATTCCTCACTGCGTTCGGAATGACAAATGAAAGAGAAAGCCCTACGCCGCCGCCGTCAGCGCCGACTTCGCCTGCTGCGCTAAATTCGCGAACGCCGCCGCATCCTTCACCGCGAGGTCGGCCAGAATCTTGCGATCCAGCTCAACCCCGGCCAGCTTCAGCCCATGGACGAACTTGTTATAGCTCAGGCCATTGATCTTCGCCGCCGCGCCGATGCGCACAATCCAGAGCGAGCGGTATTGCCGCTTCTTCTGCTTGCGCCCGGTGTAGGCAAACTTCAATCCGCGATCGACGGCTTCTTTGGCCGCGCGATAGAGTTTCGATTTTGTCAGGAAATAACCGCTGGCGCGGTCAAGAATCTTTTTACGTTTCGCGCGGCGTTTCGTGCCGCGTTTTACTCTGGGCATGGTGCTCTCCTTTTTTAACTTCTATTTATGGCGGCTGGAGGTAAGGCGATTCACCGGGTGGTGACACCGTAACCTCTTCACTCGCCTGCTACAGGACCCGCAGGCCAACTCTCGACCGGGGCCACATCGACGCGGATCGCCTGCCTCCGCGCCACCAAACTCTAGTACGGAATCATCCGTTTGACTTTCGGCGTGTCCGCATCGCTGACCAGCGTGCTCTTGCCAAGCTTGCTCTTCCGCTTCTTGCTCTTGGACGTCAGAATGTGGCGCATACCACTCTGCCCGCGCAACACTTTGCCGGTTCCGGTCTTCTTGAAGCGCTTGGCCGCGCCTTTATGGGTTTTTAGCTTAGGCATAAATCCTCGTTCGTATTTGAGACAACAAAACGCCATGATCGGCGTTCCTGCAACAAAATTTTATCTGAAAACCTATCAGGCCTGACTTGCTTTGGCCGCGGGCTCCGGTTGCGCGGCCGCCTGTGGCTTAGGTACATCTTCACTCGCTACCGGCTTCGCAACCGGCTTCACCGCCGAACTCGCAATCGACTTCGCCGACTTCGGCTTCGCAGCCTTCGTAGGCGTCTGTTCTTTCTTCGGCGCCAGAATCGCGTGCAGCGTATTGCCTTCCTGCCGCGGACGAAACTCTACAATGCTTTGATCCTGCACGTCTTTCAACAGACGCTCCAGAATCTGCCGTCCCAGCATGGTGCGCGTCATTTCGCGCCCTCTAAAGAAGATGGTCGCCTTGACCTTGTCTCCTTCATTCAAAAATCGCAACACGTGATTCTTTTTGGTCTCGTAATCGTGGTCGTCCACATTGATGCGGAACTTCACTTCCTTGACCACGATCTTGGTCTGGTGCTTCTTGGCCTCGCGCTCTTTTTTCTCCTGCTGGTACAGGTATTTGCCGTAATCCATAATGCGGCAAACCGGAGGCTGCGCGGTGGGCGAAATCTCAACCAGGTCCAGATTCTTTTCCCGCGCCATTTTCAGCGCTTCGTAGGGGGTCAGAATACCAATCTGCCCGCCTTCATCATCAATCACTCGGATTTCCCGAGCTCGAATCCGGTCGTTCGTGCGAATAAAACGCTTATCGATACAATCCTCACGGGCGCGTGAAAACACTACGCCTCAGTCTTGAAAAGTATAGCATGGGGTGCCGTGGGTACTTGATTGGTTGCGAGCGGGGATCGTCGCGAAGAGAAGTTGCTCGTGTGGGGCGGACACTCTTGTCCGCCGCCTTTGACGTTCTCAGTTAGTGAGTTGGTTGGTTGGGATTTTTATTTTCGGGTTGGGATTTGAGGTGGGCGGCGGCTTTTTCGTCGTTCATTTCGTGGGCGGTGCGATCGAGGATTGACATCGGGCTGTACCGTACCCCCCTACCCCCCCTGATCTATTGCAATCATGGAGATAGACGTGGTCGGGTTTATAAGAAATTGAAAACAAGGGAGTTATAGTCAAAATCCGTGAAACAAAGGACTTAACGAAAACGGGGCGAAAACGGCGGGCGCAGGGACAGATATTTCGGGGACGAACGACTTGGAGGGGAGAGACAACATTTTTTATTTTTGAACGTTTTGGGAAAACTTGCAACGGAAGGATGAATCTAGTGTGCGCTGGATCGGGGGGATAGTCAAGAGAAAAGTGAAGAAAAAGCCAATAAAAATGCGGGTGCGAGTTCCATTTTGGGAGTGTCTTTCTTCTTCGCATCCGTCGACCCTCGGATGTTAAACGTGACGGCGCGGATTCTCTCTGTGGAAAAATTAACTTGGCGTGAGATCACGGTTGTATATAAACTAGACTCATGCGAACCATCGAGTTGACAAACACGTGCGTTTGTGGTTCCCGAGAATCCCCGCCTCAAGATTATGTTTTCTACACTGGCGGAGTCGCTGGAATTAGTGACACCACGGCGCTAGAGAGTAACCCCAAATCCATCGAGCGTCGCTCTGACGAAATCAAGCTTGTACGCGACTGAGTAGACGGCCGATAGGCTTTCGATGTATTGGTTGGAGATGCCTAGTGGTAGTTGCGCGATCATTGTCGCAGTGGCGATGCTTTCCTTGATCTTCACCGCACGATAGCCCCGAACAAAACCTAGCACTCTTCCAGTCTTGGCCGAAAAAACAGGGCCGCCACTGTTTCCCGGAACGAACAGAAAATTCACTTCTATGCAGGGAACGTTCGTCGATTGACCGTCGTTCGTCATGGTGTATCGTGCCGTTACTGACCCCCTTGCGGCGCGATAAACCACTGAGTTGAATGTGATGTTGTTGTTTACGACTTGCAGTGCTGGCAGTGGGTATCCTACTACTCCTATCCCCTCGCCTTCGTAGACTTGTGTAGTGCCTCCTGCAAAACTAGACACATGGGGCCGGGTTTAAAGTTAGGGTGAGGGCGAACCGGGCGCGGGCTTCGTGCGGGGTTTGTCCGTGGAGTCCGCGATGCGGACGGTTGTGGTTGTACTCCTCGATCCAGCGGGCGATGCCGTGTCTGGCCTGATCGAGGTTCTGATATTCGTTGAGCCACACCTCCTCTTCTTTTAAGCTGCGATGAAAACGCTCGATGTAACTGTTGCCCTCGGGATGATTGTAGGCGGTGCGGCGATGCGTGATGCCCAGCCGATTCAGGGTTTCGACGTACCGCGCCGAAGTGAACTGAGTGCCGTTGTCCGTAGTTAAAGTCAAACCCGTTCCACGAGAGCCGAAAGGCAAACCCTGTAACACGGCGTGATCGAGCGCGGCCAGCGCTTCTTCGCTGCGACAGCGAACACTCAAGTCCCAGCCCAGGATTTCGCGAGTGCAGCAATCGATCACCGAGACCAGGTACGACCAGCCGACGCTGGGTCCGGCCCAGACCTTGGTCATGTCCGACTGCCACACGAGATTCGGATACAGCGCTTCCACCTTGCCCCAGTCCTTTCGGCGCGAGACTTGAAAACGGCGTTGCCGCACCAACAGGCCGCGCTCGCGCATGACGCGCAACGTCCGCTTACTATTGACCACCAATCCGTGATTCCGACCCAACCACCAAGCCACGCGCCGATAGCCGAAGGCCGGCTTCTCTCCGCAGGCCAGCACGATCTGCTCATCCTGCGAGCGGTCGGCGCGACTGGCACGGGGTTTCGCCCGATAGTAAAGACTCGACCGGCTAATCTCCAATGTTTCGGCGACCAGTTTGGCGGGTTTGCCTTGGGCCACAAACTCCCGAGCCGACGAATGAACTTGGCCGCAGCTCACTCGCCCAACACGTTTTTTAAGATCTCGATCTGCAAATGCGAACGGCCCAAAGCCCGCTCCAGTTGCTTGATGCGCTTTTCCTGCTCGGCGTCGGGCCGGGCGGCGGCGCTTCTCCCCCCAAGCGCCGCCAACGAGGCCTTCTCCGACTCGTCCTTCCAGCGATAATACAACGTGGCTGCGATCTGATGAGTGCGACAGGTCTCGGCAATGTTGCCGCTCTTCAGACCCTCGATCACAATGGCAAACTTCTCTTCCGCACTTCTCTGCACTTGCGCTTTTCTTGGCATCTCGCCTCCTGGCGGAGGCCCCAAATCATACCGTATGATCGTGTCCAGTTCTAGAGGGAGGCACTACACTTCGCCGTATTCCAGGGGAGCGAAGGGTTGGTCGTTCGGTGTGTTTGGAACCCTCAGGACGGCAAGGTCTAGACTGGGAAATAAATTTATCTCTTTTCCCACTTGAGGGGTCGGCAGTGGGTATAACTTTCCGCTAGCTCCAGTGAGGTTAGCTACCAGTGCGTACGAGTCTCCCTCTCTGTGCGGGTCGTTCGGGTCGTTCATCACGTGGTCGCATGTGATGAATACGTCGCGAGAGACAAAGAATCCGGTGCCTAGGGCCTTTGCGCCGTTCCCCCCATTCATTGGGCGTTGTCGGACCACGCTGCAAACAACGTGTCGGTAGTCTCCCACAATCTGATGAAATTCTTTGCCCTTTACTTTCAGTCTGCCTGTAGGTACGGGTAGTGTCATCGTCCTCCGAGCTTCAGCGCCTCCGGCGGGTTTTAGGTTCATGTTGTTCTATCGCGCGAGGGCGAGGCCCGCCCAGGCGCGGGCGACCGACTGCGTTACCAGTATCGCATTTCGTTTTCCAGTAATGTCAGCCGCTACCTTCGCGATGTCTCGGACTTCGGCGGCTGTCAGATTTCCGTTTGCGCTGTACTCCGCCCAAGGGAGGTGATATGTCTGCCCCTGATCCGACGTGATCAGTCGGGAGAATCCCCTCGCCTCCATTGCGGCGTGGAGTGCATCGTAGTCTTGCAACTTGGCTTCATGAAGTTGAACTCGGACTGTGAATTGCGACATTTTAGTTAGCTCCTTTTGGGTCAGGGATGGGTTGGCCGTCCAGACTGAGGACGGCTTCGAGCGTCTTGAGCATTGCTTCGCGCGTCTGACGCGCGTTCCTCAGAGTGAATACTTTCTCTCCGGTTTTCTTCGTTGATGGAACTAGGACGCCGATTTGCTCCCAGACCGGATTCTCTCTGGAGAACAAGTCAACCTTGCGGCTTGCCGATGGATCGCTGATGGTTACTGGTTCGCTGAGCTTCTTGAGTACCTCTAGGTCAATGCCGCGGTCGCGCATTTTGCGTGCGATGGCTACGTAGGCCCAAATCGCCAGCGCGGAATCAACGAGGAGGGTCTCGCGTACTCTTTTGCGACGGCTGATGTCTAGCTTGCCAAGTTCCGGTCTGGCTTCCGCAAGTTTGTTCCAAAACATCACGGAATAGTCGACGTCAGCTCTGAAGGGCGCTTCGTCTTCAGGGTTGCAGTCGCCCCAATAGGTCTCGAACGCGCCGCTCAGTGTGTTGAACGCACACAGTCGGGGATTTTTCTTGCTCAGTCGGTCCCTGATCGTGTCGACGTTATCGCGGAGCGACGGGCACTGCTCGGCTAGTGCGCCGGCGATCTTAGCCGCCCCTAGTCTATGGAGCCATTTCGATCTTGTTGGGTCGGCTTTCTTGCCTTCTTGATTCATCGCATAAAAGATGCGGTTCTCTTCGCTGGCAGGGGCATTGTAAATTCGGACGCTCACTTTTCTGTCTAAATTGAATGAGCTCCCTTTGCCAGTGCTCTCTGCCGCCTTAAGGAGGGCCATGTGGCGGTGACCTGAGTCGGGTATATTTGCTGCGCCTGCTCCGATCTTAAGGGATCGTTTTTCCTCCTCGTATTCGATCAGTGTTTCGTCTTTGCGGAAATTCCAGCTGAGTTGCCCCAAGTAAGCTTCCCCTTTTACGAGCTGTTCGGCCCATCGGTCGACTTTCTCGTCGTCGAGAATTCGTTCGCCGGTGACAGAATCGAGGCCACGCTGTCGGTCATGATCCACCTTCAGAAATCCCGTTTTATATAGCTGCGAGATGTCCCTAGCGGTCATAACGGCGTCGTAGCAAGGGTAAGGCCCATCCTCAGTACGAAATACATTTTCAATCGCAGTCTGTAGTCCCATGTTACTTCTCCTTTTTAATCTGTGGTACGAGTATCGGTACGAGCTAAAATATCTAAGGTACGAGTACACGATACTCGTACCAAATTCATTCTGTCAACTGTTTTCTTGATTGATCATTCCGTCGCCCGGGCGGGACGCTTGTGTGCGGTGTCAACGGCGGCGGACAGGAGTGTCCGCTCCACACGGGCTCTTCCACAACCGCTGGCACCTCGCGCATCCCGCGCACACCGAATCCGAGAAACTTGGCGGCGCCCTGCCCAGTCTTCCGCCGCTTGAGGATGCCAACGCCGTCCAGTTCGCCGTCATGCAGATTGCCAACCTGATCCTGAACAACCAAATCGACGGCAAGACCGCCAACCGTTTGCTCTACGCGTTGCAGATCGCGTCCACCAACTTGAAGCAGACCGCATTTGAAAGCTGTTTCTCGGAACGCATCGTCGTCGATCTGGAAAGCGTCAAGACAAATCGACTTCACGGCGACGCCTGGCATCCCGACGATTTCGAAAAAAGAGCAGGCAGAAGCTAACACCGATCGCGCAGGCTTCGCGGATTCCCACCTTAGCCGCAAAAGACAAGGCGAAGGTGGGGCACCAGAAATTTTTTATTCTGTCTGGAAAAAGTGCAGCGATGTGCCCCAGCTTCGCGCGTACTTTGCGCTAAGCCGGGAAACGGGATGCTTGCGCGAGAGTCCTAACGTCAAAAGCCCCACCCTGTCACAAAGAACGTGACAAGGATGGGGCACCCTGCGACATCTATTATGCCTTGATGTGGCAGCTGGCCAGGCCGCGCTTTTCCAGGTATTGCTGGTGATAATCCTCGGCCTCCCAGAAAGTTTCAGCGGGGACGATTTGGGTGGCGATCGGCTTGCTGAAACGGTGCGCCTTGGTGAGCGCGTCCTTGGACGCCTTGGCTTCGGCTTCCTGCTCGGGCGAGTGATAGAAAATCGCGGTGCGGTACTGGGTGCCGTGATCCGGCCCCTGGCGATTGACCTGGGTGGGGTCGTGATTCTCCCAGAAAACATTCAGCAGCTGGTCGTAGCTGATCTGCGAAGGATCGTAATCGACCTCGACCGCCTCGGCGTGGCCGGTCGTGTCCGTGCAAACGTCTTTGTAAGTCGGATTCTTGGTTTTACCGCCAATATAGCCCACGCGAGTCGCGGTCACGCCCGGCAGCGCCCGAAAAGTTGCCTCGACGCCCCAGAAACATCCTGCCGCAAATGTAGCTTTTGCCATAGTTCGTCCCCTTAAATTCTATGGTTTCAGTGTATTGGATGAGCCACGCGAAGAAAAGTCACGCGATTGTCAAAAGACGGTTACGAAGGGCACGAATGCGCTCGAAATGATTGACCCGCGGCCACTCGCCGGATAGAGTTGTGAGGTAAGCCGCCCTCGGAACCTTGCCATCCGCCAGCCCAACTCGGACGTCGCAGCGACGGAATTTCTCGCTCGGAATCGTCGCGGCGATCGCGCTCGTTTGGTCGGTGGGCGCGTTCGCGGCCTCGTCATCGAGCACATCGCGCGACGCGTCCGATGGCGATCAGTGGGAGCTCGCCACCGCAGCCGACGCGTCGGGCCATCTCTACATGCTTTATCCGCAGTATAAGAACTCAGCCGGTTGCGTCGCCTGCTGGACGCCGTCGATGACGCTGCTGATGAGCGACGACAACGGCTCGCACTGGGACGCTCCACGAGGACTCACCCCGCCAGGATCGGCGCAGGTGCAGCCGCAGATGACCATCGACTCCGGCGATCATCGGACGGTCTATGCGACGTGGCTTGAGGATAGTCAGAAGAGTGTCGTGGTCGCGAAGTCCTCCGACTACGGACAAAGCTGGTCGATCGTACTGGCCGATCACACCGGAGTCGCAGCGGAGCGCCCGATCATCGCCGCATACAACCAGCAGGTCTATATAGGATTCAGCCGCGGCGGAAAGCTGCGCGTCGCGGCGTCGAAGAACGGCGCAATCACATTTTCGACGACTACCGTAGACGCCGCAGCCAAAACGCTTCCCGGCGGATTAGCCGTCGACCCCGACGGTGGAGTTTACGTCGCGTGGTCGCAATATGTCAGCAATCGCGTGCTGCTGAAGATCAGCAAATTAGAGCAGAGTGGCAACTGGACCACCTCGCTCATGGACACCTCCCGCGCTCCCTACGGTTGCAGCGACTACCACTGCGCGTGGGGTTACATGGGAGCGGACATCAGCATCGCCAGCGACGCGGCCGGCGTCCTCTATGCGCTGTGGACATCGAGCATCGGTGGCAGTCCAGAGCGAGTGTACTTCGCCTCCTCGACCACGCATGGCGATAGCTGGTCAGCCCGCACCGGAGTTTCAAACGCCGACGCAAACGTGCGCCACGCGCAGCCAATGATCGCCGCAGGCGCAGCCGGACAGGTTCGCATCGCATGGATGGACTCGCGCCATACGCCGGAGTGGGACACCTACTCGCGCTCCTCCACCAACGGCGGCGCAACTTGGTCAAACGAGACTATTCTTTCGGCAGGTAAATTGAGTACATCGGCATTCCCCATTGCGGCGAAACCCGCGGCTTCCCAGTCCGCTGCACTGGAATCGCAGAACACCCCACTGGGCGGCGAATAACGCGATACCGCGCTAATCGGTCAGCAAACCGCCCGTAACGTCGGACAGCTTTTCAACCTTGTGCTCGGCGCACCATTTTCCCAAGTGTCCAGTGAGGGATTCGGTCGCGACCGGATCCCAGTAGCTCGCGGTGCCGACTTGTACGGCGGTGGCTCCGGCGAGCATGAACTCGATGATGTCTGCGGCGGTGGAAATGCCGCCCATGCCGATGACGGGAATCTTCACAGCCTTGGCCGCGTCGTAGACCATGCGTAGCGCGATCGGCTTGATGGCCGGCCCGGAGAGTCCAGCCGTGACATTCGCGATCCTGGGACGTCTGGTCTCCGCGTCGATCGCCATCGCGACGAAAGTGTTAACCAGCGAAATCGCGTCGGCGCCCGCTTCCTCTGCCACCCGGGCCATCTGCGCGATGCTGGTCACATTCGGAGAGAGCTTTACGATCAGCGGCCTCTGCGTCGCGTGGCGAGCCTTGCGCACGACTTCATCTAAAGAGCGCGGATCGGTGCCGAACTGAAGTCCGCCGTGAGCAGTGTTGGGGCAGGAAACGTTTAGCTCATACGCCGCGATTCCCTCGCCCTCATTGAGGATCTGAATGGTGTGCTCGTAATCCTCGCGGATGTAACCGAAGACGTTGGCAAATACGACGATGTCTTTCACCTCTCGCAGGCGCGGAAGCTTCTCGTCGATGAAGGCGCGAGCGCCGATGTTTTGCAGCCCGATAGCATTCAACATTCCGGCGGCGGTTTCGTAAAGCCGAGGCGGCGGATTGCCGGTCATCGGTTCGCGCGACAGGCCTTTCACCACAAAGCCACCGAGACGGCTCAGATGCACCACGTCCTCGAACTCAATCCCGTAGCCGAACGTGCCACTGGCCGCAATGATGGGATTCTTCAGCGTGATTCCGGCGAACTGGACGCTCAGATCGGTGCCGTTCTTGTTCTTAGCCTTCGAGGTTGGAGTCATAGCAAGTGTCCAGTTGGAGGAGAAGAGTCATCGCGAGACCCAGTGTACAGTCTGGCGTGGAATCAGCCCAAGTGGCTGAGGCATGGTTGGAGCTTCCTCGGTGGGACTCTGTGCGGCCTCAGTGTCCCTCTGTGTTAAAGATGTTGGTTTACGAATTCGCACGACCGAGAATCTTGAACACAGAGGTCAACGGAGGTATCACAGAGGTACACGGAGAGCTTCCCGCTTACCCAAGTGCAAAGTCTTCGCCTTTCCTTTAAATTAGAGAATCCATGCTCGATCTTGGGTTTGTTCGCGAACATCTGTCTTTGGTAGAGGAAAAGCTGCGCCAGCGTGGCATGAATCCTGAGGAAATCCTCAAGGATTTCAAGCAGCTCGACGCACAGCGACGGCAGGCAATCTCGTCAGCCGAGGAGTTGAAGGCCCATCGCAACCGCATCACGGAGGAGATCGCCAAGCTCAAGAAGAGCGGCGGCGACGCCTCCAGCGTGATGGCGGAAGCCAAAGACCTCCGCGAAAACATTCAACAACTGGAAAAAGCCGCCGCCGAATACGACGGACGCATGCGCGAAATGCTGGTGGGCATCCCAAACTTGCCCAGCGACAGCGTTCCGGTTGGCCAAGGCGCCGAGGATAACATCCAGGTTCGGGCCTGGGGCGAGCCAAAGCACTTCGACTTCACACCGAAGCCACACTGGGAACTGGGCGAACAGCTGGGCATTCTCGACATGGAGCGCGCTGCGAAGCTGACGGGCGCTCGTTTTGCAGTTTATTGGGATCTAGGTGCGCGCATGGAACGTGCGCTCGCCAACTTCATGCTTGACCTGCACACCCGCGAGCACGGCTATACGGAGGTGCTGCCTCCTTATCTTGTGAACTCCGAGTCGATGTACGGGACGGGCCAACTTCCCAAGTTTGCCGCCGATCTCTTCCGCGTTCCGCACGGAGAAAAAGACCTCTGGCTGATTCCCACGGCCGAGGTGCCCGTAACCAATCTCTATCGCGACGAAGTACTTGACGCGTCCCGCCTGCCGATTTCCTTGACTGCATACACGCCCTGTTTCCGTAGCGAGGCGGGCTCGTACGGAAAAGACGTGCGCGGTATCATCCGGCAACATCAATTTCAGAAAGTGGAGTTAGTGAAGTTCACGCGCCCCGACGAGTCCTACGCCGAATTAGAAAAGCTGACCAACAACGCCGAGACAGTCTTGCAAAAACTCGGACTGCCCTATCGCGTGATGGCGCTCTGCACCGGCGATATGGGCTTCTCGTCCGCCAAGACTTACGACCTGGAAGTTTGGCTGCCGGGACAAAAGCTTTTCCGCGAGATTTCCTCTTGCTCGAATTTCGAATCGTTCCAGGCGCGGCGGGCCAATATCCGCTATCGCAAAGAAGGTAAGAACAAGACCGAACTGGTGCATACGCTGAACGGTAGCGCTCTGGCCGTGGGTCGCACCTGGCTGGCGATTCTGGAAAACTATCAACAAGCGGACGGCAGCGTGCTCATTCCGGAAGCGTTGCAGTCTTACATGGGCACAGACCGCATCACCGCGAAAAAGTTCTAGGCGATTCGTCGCCGAGGGAGTAAGAATTGAACGTGCTTTTGAACCGCTCGGGAACGAGCAAAGCCGGGGCCATGTATGCCACGGCCCCCGAAGAGCCGATGTCGCAGATATGGCGCACAATTCGCGGCTTCATTCTGTGGCAGCATGAGCGCGGCACAATCCAATATGACGTGATGGTCACGCTCATATTGCTTTTCGTTTTCACCTCGCCGTATTGGATCAACTTTCACGACAAACCAGCTGAGCGCAACCCGCATCCCAGTGAAGTAGTGGTCACTGCAGACTCCGGCGGAGGCTTTGTTTATCAGATCGAAGGCTCTGCGATCACCGGCCAAAACGACGCTATCATTCGAGCGCAATTGCTGAAGATTATCGAACCGATTGCAGGCGAAGTGATTATCTCAAAGTATGAGGCCGAGCGCGACGGGCAAGGCCGCATCGTGAAATATAAGGTATGGTTGCAGCGCGGATAACGAACCCGAATTCGGGTTTTCACGGGAGTCGTAACGCGCCGCCATGGCGTCGGGCGACCTGCGGCTGGGTCGCAATTTTCGTACTCTGTACGACGATTCTCGGAACTGCTCAATCGACGTCGCCCTCGGCCTCCACCAAGTCTTCTGACGAGCCTCTCAAATCGGTTCTTAAGCGCATGGATACCGGAGCCGCCGACTTTCGTACCACCCAGGCAAACTTCGAGTGGACTCAGTGGGAAAAAGTCATTAGCGATGTGGTCGACACGCAGAAGGGCAAGATATTCTTCCGGCGCGCCAATGGACGCATCGAAATGGCCGCGGACATCGATCAGCCCGCGCCCGAGAAGCAAGTCCTCTTTGCCGATGACAAAGTTTCACTTTATGAAACCCGCATCAACCGCGTCACCGTATATGGCGTCGGTAAAAATCGAGCCGCCTTTGAGAGCTTCCTCGTTCTGGGCTTTGGCGGCTCCGGCGAAGACTTGTTGAGATCGTTCGATGTGACTTATTCGGGCAAGGAGAAGATCGGCGGCATCGATGCCGACCGGCTCGACCTCGTGCCCAAGTCCGACAAAGTTAAGAATACGTTTTCAAAAATCACGCTTTGGATCGATCCCGCACGGGGAATTTCGATACAGCAGCAGCTTTTTGAGCCGTCGGGGGATTATCGGCTCGCCAAGTACTCCGACATTTCAATCAACAAAGCGATTCCCGACGGCGCTTTCAAACTGAAGACGAACAACAAAACCCAGACGGTCTCGCCAGGCTCCTAGTTGACGGCTTCCGAGAGTGCAATTTTTTGCAAGGAAAATTGAGGGTGTAGGGCTATACTGCAAGAAGAAATAGAAAGATTCAGCGTTTTATATGGCAAAAGTTTTCACCATTCCGGTCGTGCCGACGTTAGGTCGAAGAGAGCGCGAGCGCAACTCCGACCCTCGCTACGTGGACGGTCAGCGTCTGCTGGTCGATGCCATGAAGTATCTGACCTTGCTGGACCCAATCGCCAATCGCGACGCTGTGGAGCTTTTGTCCGAACATGTCAGGACGCGCTTTCGCATGAGCGATTCGCCGCTGATCCCATTGACCGACTAAACTTCGGCTTTCCAGAGCCCGTATCCGAAGTTCTCCAAAAATAAACGGCCCGCATCGCTGCGGGCCGTTCTTCATTCGAGGTGTGCGCCGAGTTATTTTCGCGCGCCTTCGTGGGGCGGGCTGTGCGCCGCCGGTGGCGGATGCGGAACATTCTTGGGCGCACCACCGGCGTGTGGAGTGCTCACCGGACGCGTACTCGCCGGAGTGGAACGCGTCTGAGACTGACTCGAAGGCCGCGGCACACTCTGCGTGGTGCGGCTGGCGGAACTCTGCGCCATGGGGGTAGGTCGAGATGTGCCCGCATTTGGCGGCTTCCGCACGGAGCGATTCTGCGCCGTCGTCGCCGTATTAGGACGAGCCGCAGCAGCCGTGTTCGCAGCCTTAGGTGCAGCCACCGGATGCGCATTCTTGTAGGCCGCGGCATTAAATGGCGCGCCGGCAGCCTTGGCCGACACCACTCCTTTGCCGCTGAATTCCCCGGGGCGCGAGGTCGCCGCTACCGCCGGGCTACCGTGATTCACCGACGCCAGCAGTCGATGATATGTACTGGCGGCCTGTTCGTGCTGGGTTTGCAACTGCGTAGGCTGAACGTGCTGCTCGTGTTCTGCCTGCAATTCTTGCTGGTTCGGCTGAGCTTGGATGCCTCCTGTGCCTCCGTTGTAGCTGACGTGGGTGGTGTTGTTGTTGATCACGGTTTTGTTGTAAACATTGGTCACATTCGTGACGTTGACGTTGGTGACGCTGCGGTTGTAATTGAAGACGCCGTGACTCCAGTAGCCGCCCTCAAAGCCGGCGCCGCCGTAGCCGAAACCATAGTTGACCCCGCCGTAAAAGCCGATGTGAGGACCCCAGTAGCCAGCGTGCCAGAGGAAGACTCCCCCGCCCCATCCCCAATAGCCAGGCGTCCATAAGAAGCCCGGGGTGGGGGCGACCACCCAGGTGCCCGGAACCCAGAAGTATCCCTCCGGGCCATAGGCCCAATAACCGGGCGTCCACAAATATCCAGGAGCTGGGCAGGGAGGCTGCACATACACCGGCAGCGCGGGCGGGCCGATGTTCACGGAAACGAAAATGCCCGCGAAGGAGGGCGCGGGCAGCGCAAACAGCAAAGTAGCCAGCACAGCCCCCGCTGCCAGCCGGAAGGCGATTTTGGACTTAAGAAAACGCATGTTCAAACCCTTTGCCCCATCCTTCGTCGTCCCGTTACCGCTTTGCTGCTGCGGGTTGCGCGGACTGGCGGCAAGTTCAGCTCATGGGATTAAACTCAACCTGGAGCAAAATGTTGCTACCGAAAGGCTTGTGGGATTTGCCTTTGAAAGGGACAACCTATTGCGCGGCGATGTAATGGCCCGAGGCGAAAATGTCGATTTCGACTTCTTTACCGACCCGCAGGACGAAGTTGCTGGGATCTTTGAGTCCCCAATCGACGTAGGGAACCGCGAAGTGCAGCGTCGCATTGAGTGCGCTGCCGCTTACCTTGACCGGAGCGGACAGAGTTATGTCGTGCTCCGATCCGTGAATCCTGAACTTGCCTTCGACTTGCACGGCGGAAGTTCCCTCGGGCGCAACCTTGCCGATAATCTTGCTGGGAGTAAAGGCGATTTCTGGATATTTGTCGCTCTCCAGAATCTCTTTGTGCATTTTATGATCGCGGGTGTGATTGCCCGACTCGCCACTGGTCGCATCGATAACAAAATCCCCGCTGGCCGCACCGGAGGCAAGATCGAAGCGGACGTGTCCCGCCTTTGCCTTGAACGTTCCGTGAACCGTGTGTAGAACGTCTCCCAGAGTGAACGTTACGGTCGTCTTGTCGGGATCGAGGTCGAAAATCGCCTCTTGCGCCTGACATCTGAGCGCAGCGGAAAACAGAGTGGGGAGGCATAGAACAATGACCCAAACGACCCGACGAATGCTGGATTCAAACTTCATTGGGTAAATCCGCGATCCCGCCGAGGCTCAACGGTAACCGATGCTTCACAGTAAATGAGGGGCGGCGTCAAAGCAAGACGGCGTGAGCAACGCCCCCCTTCGGTGGTATGCTGTTCTGCTCCCGGAGGCAATCTTCATGTATTCATATCGCACGCGGAATCTCGTGGTGGCCCTTTTGGTCCTTTGCGGACTTGCCGCCGCGCAACAGTTCGATCCGAGCTTTTATCAGGAGATGCGCTGGCGCTGCATCGGACCGTTTCGCGGCGGCCGTACGGTAGCAATCACAGGAATTCCGGCTCAGCCGAATGTTTTCTTCATGGCGCCAAATAATGGCGGCGTCTGGAAGAGCACCGATTACGGCCGCACCTGGAATCCTATCTTTGACGATCAGCCTACGGGATCGATTGGCGCGCTGGCCGTGGCTCCCTCGGACCCAAACGTGATTTATGTCGGCAGCGGCGAGGGATTGCGGCGCCCCGATCTCTCCGTGGGAGATGGGATTTATAAGAGTGTCGACGGGGGCCAGAGTTGGAAGCACTTGGGCTTGCGCGACGGTCAGCAGATCGGTTCCATCATTGTCGACCCGCATGATCCCAATCGATTGTTCGTCGGAGCGATGGGGCATCCCTACGGGCCGAACCCTGCCCGCGGCGTATTTCGTTCGCTGGATGGAGGAATCACTTTCGAGAAAGTTTTGTACAAAGACCAAGACACCGGAGCGATGCAGCTGGTCTTCGATCCGGCCAACCCGCAAATTATTTACGCAGACATGTTCGCCTCGCGGCGTCCGCCGTGGACGATTGGCGATTCTTACAATGGTCCAGGCAGCGGGTTGTATAAGAGCACCGACGGCGGGACCACCTGGACGCAACTCACCCAAGGCTTGCCGGATTGGTCCAATCATGTGGGACGCATCGGCTTTGCCGTCGCTCCCAGCGATGGTCGGCGACTCTATGCGCTGGTCGATTCGCCCGACCGCGGCGGCCTTTATCGCTCCGACGATGCCGGGGACAGCTGGATACTGGTCAATCCTGACGACCGCCTCTGGGGACGAGGCGACGATTTTGCCGCTGTGACCGTTGATCCCCAGGACAAGGACAAGGTCTACGTTGCCAATGTCTCAACGTACCTCTCAGCCGACCAGGGTCGCCGCTTCACAGCCATCAAAGGCGCGCCGGGTGGAGATGACTATCACACGGTGTGGATTAATCCGATGAATCCTCAGATCATTGCGCTGGCGGTCGATCAGGGTGCAACTATCAGCGTGAATGGCGGCGACACTTGGAGTTCCTGGTACAACCAGCCCACCGCTCAGCTCTATCACGTCATCACGGACAATCAGTTTCCTTACTGGGTTTATGGGGGACAACAGGAGAGCGGCAGTATCGGCAGCGCCAGCCGCAGCGATTTCGGCGAGATCACTTTCCGCGACTGGTATCCGGTGGGAGTGGAAGAGTATGGCTACGTTGCGCCCGATCCGCTGAATCCCAATCTCATTTACGGCGGTAAGGCCACGCGCTTCAATCGCGTCACCGGACAGACTCAGGATGTTTCGCCCGTCATAATTCGTACCGGTAAATATCGCTTTAATCGCACGGCACCGCTGATCTTCTCTCCGGTCGATCCCAATACGCTTTACCTGGGTTCGAATGTTCTGTTCAAGACGACGAATGGCGGCAACCGCTGGGACATTATTAGCCCCGACTTGACCCGCGAGGACCCCGGGGTTCCGCCGAGCCTGGGAGTGTTCGTTGAGTCGGATCCCGCCCAGGGCAAGCATCGCGGAGTAATTTATTCGCTGGCGCCTTCCCCCAAAGACGGCAAACTGATCTGGGCGGGAACGGATGACGGCTCAATCCAGGTTACACGCGACGCCGGCAAAACCTGGAGCAACGTCACTCCTCCGGAATTGACGCCTTGGAGTAAAGTCGCGCAGCTCGACGCCTCGCACTTCGACGCCGATACGGTGTACGCCGCCGTGAACCGCTTTCGTCTCGACGATCTTCAGCCCTATATTTACCGTACTCACGACGGGGGAAAATCCTGGCAAAAAATAGTGAACGGACTGCCCAACGATCCGGTGAATACGGTGCGCGAAGACCCGGTGCGCAAGGGGCTTTTGTTTGCGGGCACGGAGCGCAGCGTCTACGTCTCCTTCGACGATGGCGATCACTGGCAATCGCTGCGGTTGAATCTTCCCGCCAGTTCGATTCGCGATCTGGTTGTGCACGGCGATGACCTGGTCATCGGCACGCACGGCCGTTCATTCTGGATATTGGACGATATCGCCACGCTGCGGCAGATGGACGACAAATCGGCGAACCGCGCCGCTTATTTGTTCGCGCCACAAGTTACGTATCGGGTGCGCCGCAACAATAACACGGACACCCCGCTTCCGCCCGAGGAGCCTGCGGGCAAGAATCCCCCCGACGGAGCGATTCTGGATTACGTCTTGAAAACCGCTGCCACTACCCCGGTGGTGATTGAAATAAGCGACGCGGCAGGAAAGCTGGTGCGCACATTTTCAAGTGAAGATAAATCTGAGGACGTGAATCCTAAGGACCTCAATCTTCCGACATACTGGATTCGCCCCTTCACCAAACCCTCGACGGCAGCCGGCATGCACCGGTTCGTCTGGGATTTGCGCGATCCGGCACCGCAGTCCCTGGACCAGGAGTATCCCATCTCCGCGATCGATCATGACACCCCTCGCTATCCTCAAGGCCCCACCGTTCTGCCCGGAAAATATGTCGTTAAGCTGACTGCCAATGGACAGACGATAAGCCAGCCACTGGTCATAAAGATGGATCCGAGAGTGAAGACGAGCGTAGAGGGCCTGCGTCAACAATTCCTGCTCGAGACCAAGATCGCGGACGCGATGAACCGAAGCTACGAGGCAGTGCGGCAAGTGCGGTCGGCTCGGCAACGGCTCAAGCAAGCGTCAGCGAACGATTCCGCCAGCGACGCCCAAAAGAAGCTGGCCATGATCGAGTCGGGGAGCGGCGGAAGCACGCCAGTTCCGCTGAATGAGAAAGGTCTCGCCCCGATGAACCAGGCGCTCTACGCTCTCTTGGAGGTGGTGGACAGTGCCGATGCCGCTCCGACGACCCAGGCCGCAGCGACTTTTCAGGATTTGGATGAAGCCTTGGGGAAACGATTGGAGGACTGGAAGCGACTCCAAAGCGGCCTTCCAGCGACGAAATAAACGGCGAATTCAGAGTCCACTCAGCGGGCGGAATCGAGCAGAAGAGTGACTGGCCCGTCGTTGACCAATTCGACCTGCATGGTTTCCTGAAAGCGTCCGCTGGCGCAGCGTGGGCCTGCCTGGCGCATGAGCGCGACGAAGCTGTCGAAGAGCCTTCGCGCGTCGGGCGGCGAAGCGGCTTCATCGAAGGACGGCCGCTTGCCCCGGCGAGTGTCGCCGTATAACGTGAACTGCGAAACGATCAAGACTTCCCCGTCGACTTGTGCGACATCGAGATTCATTTTGCCGCCCTCGTCTTCAAAGATTCGCAAGCCGAAAATCTTGGATGCCAGATAGGCGGCATCGTCTTGCGTGTCGGACTTGCCCACGCCGACCAGGACAAGTAAGCCGCGGCCGATGCGGCCCACGACCTCGGCACCCACCGTCACCTGGGCTCGAGTGACTCTCTGGACGACAGCCCTCATAGACATGATGGTGCATCGCCGCAGCCCGGAAGTGCAAATTCCCGGACGCATTCAGTGGCGGAAATCGGCGGGGCATTCTTTACACCGCCATAGCCTACCAGTACACTACTTGTTCCTTGCATCGCGCATTGTCGAGGGTACATCTATGGCTGTGAGCAGCAAAGAGCTGACCGAAAAAGTAAGACAACTGATCAGCGAAAAGCTGGGCGTGGACGAGAGTGAAATCACGCCCAACGCTTCGTTTGCGGACGATTTGGGCGCGGACTCGCTCGACCAGGTGGAACTGGTGATGGCGATGGAGGAAACCTTTGCGCTGGAGATATCCGACGAGAATACAGAGAAGATGGTGACTGTACAAAGCGCCATCGATTACGTGGAAAAGCACGCTAAGGTCATTAAGCAGATTTCATAAGGTTCGTTTCACATCGCAGAACAATCCAAAGAACTGAGGAGAAGCAATGGCATCGGTAGACGAAAAAGTGAAGCAGATAATTGTGGAGCAACTGGGAGTGGACGAAGGCGAGGTCACGCAGACCGCGTCTTTCGTGGATGATCTCGGCGCCGACTCGCTGGATACGGTCGAGCTCGTCATGGCGTTTGAAGAAGCCTTCGAGATCGAAATTCCCGACGAAGACGCGGAAAAAATTCGCACTGTGCAAGATGCAATCGATTACATCGGTAAACACTCGAAGGGTGCAAAATAGTTTGAAGAGGCGTGTCGTAGTCACCGGGGTCGGCCTCCTCTGCGCGGTAGGCAATACGACCGAAGAGGTTTGGCGAAATTTGTTGGCGGGAAAAAGCGGCGTGGCGCGGATTGCCGCTTTCGACGCCTCGCAATTTGCCAGCCAGATCGCAGCCGAGGTAAAGAACTTCGACCCGCTTCAGTTCATCGAGAAAAAAGAAGTCAAGAAGATGGGCCGCTTCATCCATCTGGCGATCGCCGCCTCGGATGAAGCGATGAAACACTCGGGCCTGACCATCACGCCCGAGAATGCGGAACGAATTGGCGTCCACATCGGCTCCGGAGTGGGCGGACTGGAAGTCATCGAACGCGAGCATTCGGCCTTGCTGGAAGGCGGGCCGCGAAAGCTTTCTCCTTTCTTTATTCCCGCGTTCATCATCAATCTGGCGGCAGGCCATGTTTCCATGCGCTTCGGGGCGAAAGGTCCCAATGAAGCGACGGCAACGGCCTGCACCACCAGCGCTCATTCCATCGGCGATTCGTTCAAGATCATCCAGCGCGGCGACGCCGACGCGATGATCGCGGGCGGAACCGAAGCGCCCATCAATCCTCTCGGCATTGGAGGTTTTTCGGCCATGCGCGCACTTTCCACGCGTAACGACGAACCGGAGAGGGCGAGCCGTCCGTGGGACATCGGGCGCGACGGCTTTGTATGCGGCGAGGGGGCGGGGATTGTGATTCTCGAAGAATTGGAATTCGCCCGCCAGCGCGGCGCCAAGATTATTGCCGAGGTGGTGGGATACGGCATGTCCGGCGATGCTTACCACATGACCCAGCCAGCCCCTGAACATGAGGGTGCATTCCGGGTCATGCGGAATGCTCTGGCCGACGCTGGCATACAGCCTTCGCAGATCGGCTATCTCAACGCGCATGGGACGTCGACCCCGATCGGAGACAAGCTGGAGGCGCAGGCGATTCGCAATTTCTTTGGCCAATATCGCGTCCCGGTGAGTTCGACCAAATCGATGACCGGACATTTGCTGGGAGGGGCGGGGGTCCTTGAGGCCGCAATCGTCGCCCTGGCATTGCGAGACCAGATCATGCCTCCCACGATTAATCTGGAACATCAGGATCCGGAAACGGAAGGAATGGATTTTATCCCCAATCATGCGCGAAAAGGCGATATCCAGTATGCCCTGTCGAACTCCTTTGGATTTGGCGGCACCAACGGGGCCTTGGTGCTAAAGCGCTGGGAAGAGTAAGGCTGACGGTTCCTATCCTGTCTTTCGGCGGGAAATGCCAGACACTTTAGTCCATTCTCCATGCTTCCAAAGTTCCATCCCCGACTCGGCGCAATCGCTTTCTCGTAACCTCACCTTGGTACTCCGCACTGTCCTAAATCGCCTTTGCCAAAGTCCGCAACAGCAGGCCAGAATAGGGATTCAAGGCTGTCACGGTGTTGGCCACTTTTTAGCCTCTCTAGGAAAAATTCATAATGAATACTCCAATCCCCGTTCCGATGAGCACACCCTCTCCCGCCGCACTTCGAATGACGCGAAAGCACATCGCTCGCGCCGCTCTGGTGGACATGAAAGAGTCCTCGCGACTGATCCTGTCGGAGTGTTTCCGCCAGTTCGGAATCGAGACCGTGTCCATGACCGGCAACATGGCCGACCGGCTCAAAGCCGAAAAATTCGAGGCTTGTGTCGTCCGCTTGGCCGGAGAAGCCGCTCCCGTCATGGAGACCGCCCGCAATTCCCCCTCCAACAACCGCATGGTGATCTATGGAGTGGGCGGAACTGTACAGGACGCCATGAAGTTTTCGAAATATGGAGTCAATGCCGTGTTCAACGAGCCGTTGGAGCGGACATCCGTGCTGAAGCTGGTGCGCTCGACGCAAACGCTCATCCTGCACGAGTTTCGTCGATACGTGCGGATTCCTCTGGTGACCGAGGTGTCCCTGCTGCTGGCGGACAATCGCAAGCTCGAGGCCACTAGCCAGGAGGTGAGCTCGGGAGGGATGTCGCTGAAGTGTTCGGAGAACATCCCGAACGGTCAGGCGCTGGAAGCGTCCTTTGGGCTGCTGACTTTGCCGCGGATTTGGGTGCGGGGCAGTGTGACCTGGCGCAACGCGACCGCCAAGACCTTCGGCATTCGCTTCGATATGCAGGACGAACGCCGGCAGAAGATCAAACAGTGGATCGAATCGTATTTGGAAAACTAAGCGCCACGATCACCCTCGGAGACGGTGGATGACATCGAGGATGCCTATGCTGGAACAAGCGGCCAGCGCAGGGCTGAGGATAGCCAGGGTTCGCAGGAACCACCGCGACCGAGGAATCCAGGGTAGCCATCCCAGAGTGGCGAACGGCACTATGGGGATGGCGAACCGGGCAAAGTTCCCCAACGCCCAATGGGGTAGGTTGTACGAACAAATGACCCCTAAGTAGCCCGCGGAAAATAACACTTCAGGCAAGTGGTCGTTCCCGTAACCGCACTTCATCGAGCCCGGCAGGAAGAGTAACATTCCTCCGACAGCGAATCCCACCCAGCCTAAACTCAGCGCCAGATTGGTCAGTGGAACCGTGCCGCTCAATGCCGCTTGAGCGATGGCATAGAAAGGAATGCCGAAGAGCGCGTGACTGCTACCTGTGCGTGTATAGCTGTGTACGGTGGCCAAAGCGTCGCCTACCGCCAGTTTCACTGTCAGGACGTAGGCGAAACCAATGGCCCCGGCGATGAGCGAGACGGGCAAAAGTTTTCGGTAGTCGCGGCGCCATAGCAAAGCCAATCCGAGAGCCAGCACAGCCAGGAAGCCGAGGGGACGAACGCTCGTGCAAAGCGCCGCGAGAAGCGAAGCCAGAAACCAACGCCGGCGGCGCGCCGCCAGGAATGACGCGTAAAGTAGCGCCACAAATAGCGGCTCCGACCCGCCCAGGAAGGAAAGTTGGAGCCAATAGAAATTGAGCACTGCGAATACGCCCGCGACTCGCTCTCCCCACAGATGATAGGCCAGCGCGAGGCTGACGAAGTAGCACGAGACGCTGATGACAATCAGTGCCTGAAGCGTGGCGAGTCCCGTAACCGCGGAGATGGCGGCCATCAGAAACGAAACTCCCCAGAACTGCTTGATCATCAGACCAGAAAACTTCCAGTGTCTGACGCCGTCCGCAATTCGGGCATAGGCAACGTTGTCGCCAAAATTCGCGACCCTATGAGCATAGCCGCCGAAGCTCACCAGCAACCCTACAAAAACCACGCAACTGATCGTCCCCAGCAAGAGCACTTCGCGAAACGAAGAATCCCGTGCGACTCTCTCCGCGGGTTTCGCGGACGCCGGGACCGGCATGGTCAGACGGGCCGTAGCCATGCCGTTATTATCGGACACTTCGGCGGCGTCTTTGGAGCCTACACTCACAGCGGCGTTATCGGGGAGGGTTCCTTATCGCGAAAGAACCGGTGTGTGTAAAATGGGGGAGATGGCCACAAACCCCCAACTCGTCCAGATCGAGGTTGGACCGCAGGTTAGAAAACCCAAGCCAGAGTGGCTGCGCGCCAAAGCGCCCGTGGGTGAGAACTTCCATGAGCTCAAAAAACTGGCTCGCGGACTTGGCTTGCACACTGTTTGCGAATCGGCGCAGTGTCCGAATATCGGAGAGTGTTGGAATCATAAGACCGCGACCTTCATGCTGCTGGGAGACATCTGTACCCGGCGCTGCGGCTTCTGCGCGGTGCCCAAGGGCCGCCCGCTGGAGATTGATTGGGATGAACCGCGACGTGTCGCCGAAGCAGTGGCAACTCTGGGCTTGAAACACGCGGTCGTAACCAGCGTCAATCGCGACGATGACAATGTCGGCGGAGCGAAGATTTTTGCGGACACCATTCGGCTTATTCGTGAAGTCACGGAAGACTGCCGCATCGAAGTTCTGATTCCCGATTTTCAAGGATTGGAAGAACCGCTGCGCATTGTTCTCGAGGCCAAGCCGGATGTGCTCAACCACAACACCGAAACGGTTCCCCGCTTATATCGGGCCGTGCGGTCGGGTGCACGGTATGAGCGGACGCTGAATCTGCTGTCCGATGCGAAGCGCATGGCTCCTCAGGGCGTGACGAAGTCCGGCGTAATGGTTGGCTTGGGCGAAACGACGGAGGAGCTCATCGAAGTGTTCCGCGATCTCGGCGAGCGCGGCGTGGACATTCTGACCGTAGGACAGTACCTGCGGCCGTCGAAAGATCATCTGCCGATGACACGCTATTACACACCCGAGGAATTTAAATTTCTCAAACAGGAAGCCTTGAAGTTCGGGTTCAGGCATGTGGAATCGGGGCCGATGGTGCGTTCCAGCTACCACGCCCACGAGCAAACCGAAGCGATGTCGGCAAAGGTCAGCGTCGTATAGATGCAGGCGCGAGTGTACCCCGCTCGGGCAGTACGCGAAGAGTCGCCTAAAACACCTTCACCCGAATCGTCAAATACTTCTTAGGATTCTCGCGAATGGCCTTGATCAGTTGCTGGGTCTCGGTCAGCAAGCCGTTGGAGTTGTCATACAATGCCGGATCCTTCAGGAACTTACCCGCGGTTCCCTCACCCGCATTGAGCCGTGTCGTGATCTCGGACAGCTTGCTGATCGTGTTCTGCAACTTGTCGGCGAATTCCTGATCGCGCGTCAGTTTACCCAGCGTTCCTTTACCGGCATTGATATCGTCGGTAAGAGTCTTGACGTTGGCCACGGCTGCGTTTGCGTTGTTGTAAAGACTCGGATCCTTGAAGAGCTTCCCTGCCGTGCCTTTGCCGGCGTTCAGATCGTCGATCACTCCATTCAATTTATCGATGGTGGCGTTGGCTTTGTTGTAGAGTTCGTCGTCGACGAATAGCCTGCCAATGCTGCCCTTGCCGGAACTCACTTGAGCGACCAGCCCCTGCACCTGGGTCACGGCTTCATTCAGCCGATTGTAGAGACCTGGGTCGTAGATGACTTTGCCGATCGAGCCCTGTCCACTTTCGACAAAAGCGACGATCCGATCCAGGCGCTTCACAAGGGAATCCAGGTTCTGCAAAGTGCCTTGACTGGCGCGCACCACATCCTGAATGTCGGGAGTATCGCGGGTGGCCAATTCATCGCCATTATGAACGATGGGGCCGGTGGCGTTGGAACTGTTGATGTCGATGAAGGTTTCGCCCAAGACTCCCGCCGTAGCCAGCGAAGTGACGGAGTCGCGACGCAGACTGTCCATGTATTCGGTGCTAACTTTGATCGTGACTTCGACCGGGGTCGCGCGATGCCGCGCGTCGTTGACGATCCGAATCGCCTTGACATTGCCGATGTCCACGCCTTCGAGGCGTACGGGCGCGCCCGGTCGCATCCCGCCGGCATTGTCGAAATACGACCGCAACAGAATCTTTCGAGTAAACGGGCCGCCGGTCCCGCTGATCAGAAGGATGAGAATGCCCAGCGTGATGCTGGCGAAGAGCACGGTCAAGCCGACTTTGAGTTGTGACCACTTCAGTTCCTTTTGGCTAGGCACATGGTCTCCCGCAAAACGCCATCGCAAGACTCCTTCGATTCACCGGCCCTTGAATTTGACTGAATCATAACAGAGCGGATAGGGGTTCTTAGACGCGTCGACAACGCGCCACGATTCAGCTTTCGAGGATGACTTGTGCCATTGCCTGGGCAACCGTATGCGTCAGGGAAAGAGCAATATTTGTGGCGCCCAATCGCGCGGCAAACTCCGCCGCTTTGCCATGAAAAACCAGCGTGGGCCGTCCGCCAGGCTTGCGGGTAACTTCGATGTCACGCCACCGCACACCGTGATTCCATCCCGTGCCGAGGGCTTTCATGGCCGCTTCTTTTGCCGCGAATCGTGCGGCATAGCGTTCGAAGCGATTGGCCTTCGATTCACAGTAACGAATTTCGCCTTCCGTGTAGATGCGTTGCAGGAAGCGTGCGCCAAAGCGTCTAATGGATTCGGCGATGCGATCTACTTCTGCGATGTCGATACCCGTACCTACGATCATCGGGCTTCCCCTTGAGCCAGGGAAAGCAGCGCCCCCAAAAGCAACGAATCCTGTTCCGGCAGAACGGTGCGTAGGTCGATCAGGACCCGCTCGTCTTCCACCCGGGCAACGATCGGCGGGTGACATGATCGCAACCGGCTCGAGAGTTGGTCCGCCGTGAGTGAGGCCGAGGAGAGCGCAATCAAACGAGTGGGCAAGGTTGCGGAGGGCGCCGCGCCGCCACCCACGAGGGATTCGCCGTGTATCGTCTCCGTGCGCAGCGCGGCGGACGTTAGACGCGAAACCATCGCTTCCGCGCGAGCGCCAATTTCGCCGGACGACATCTGCATCATGCGCAACGTCGGAATCGTTCCGTATTCTTTGCGAACATACGCCAGGAGCGTAGCCTCCAGCGCGGCATAGGTAAGCTTGTCCACGCGCAGAGCGCGAAACAAGGGGTTGGACCGCATGCGCGCAATCAAATCTTCGCGGCCGCTTAACATGCCCGCCTGCGGACCGCCCAGCAATTTGTCGCCGCTATAAGCCACGATGTCGACGCCGACGCGAAGGCTGTCCAGGACACCCGGCTCATCCCCGACGCCGACGCTGCGCAGATCGAATAACGCTCCTCCGCCAAGGTCTTCCATCAGAGGAATATTTTTCGCGCGAGACAATTCCACAAGCGCCTCGAGACTAGGCTGCTCGGTGAATCCAGTCATCTCAAAATTGGAGCGATGCACGCGCAGCAGCAGCTTCGTGTTTGGGTTGATGGCACGTTCGTAATCGAAAATGCGGGTGCGATTCGTCGTACCCACTTCGCGCAGCGTGACCAGCGACTTCGCCATCACATCGGGAATGCGAAACGAGCCGCCAATCTCCACCAGCTCGCCGCGCGAGACGATGGCTTCGCCACCTTCCGCCAACGTGTTCAACCCAAGCAGAACCGCGGCTGCGTTGTTGTTCACGACAATCGTACTCACCGCGTAGGATTCGCCTCGTGGCAGCAGGCTGCGAAAAAGCCGCTCCACGTGCAGATCGCGACGGCTGCGACGGCCATTGGTAAGATCAAATTCCAGGTTGGAATAGCTGCCTGCGGTTTCCTGGATGTGAGACAACGCATCCTGCGACAGCGGAGCGCGCCCCAGGTTCGTGTGCAGGATGACGCCGGTGGCATTAATCGCCGCTTGCAGCGAATAGGTCGACGCCTGATCGACCTCCCGCTCGATCGCTGCGGAAAGCCCCTCCAGCGCAAGCGCCAGTCCGTCGGCATGCAGACGCGCCTCCGAGATCTCAGTTCGGAGCCGCTCCAACACCTTTCGCGCGGCGTCTGTGACGGAAGCCAGACCCTGTTGCTCGATGAGGCTGGCGATCTCCGGGTCGCGCAACACCTCGTTTACTGCGGGCAGCTTGCGATAAAGAGCGGATTGGGAAGAGGAAACCACCAAGCGAGATTATGCCACTTTTGTAAGCTGGACCCCGTACTCTGTGTGCAACCTCTTTGTTCTCGTGTTTAAGGATTTCAAAACTCTCAAACCCAGAGGACTTTTTCTTATCCCCACTCGACCTATCCGACTTCCACCAATCCGTAGGATTTATGCCAG
The DNA here is from genome assembly GCA_963799065.1 of Terriglobia bacterium. GTDB lineage: Bacteria > Acidobacteriota > Terriglobia > Terriglobales > Acidobacteriaceae > JAJPHW01. The sequence continues at coordinate 1,077,670 of CAWCVJ010000003.1, read as the reverse complement.
CGCGCGCGCATGTGGCGGAGGGCGCGATCGATTTCGGCTTGCGAGACTTCATGGTTCGGCCCGGCGAGCACCGCGGCCGCCTCGCGCTTCGCCACTTCCAGCAGGTCGCGGTCGCGCATGATATTGGCCACCTGAAACCCTGGGATCCCGGCTTGTTTGGTTCCGAAAAATTCGCCCGGACCGCGCAGTTCGAGATCGAGTTCGGCGATTTCGAATCCGTCGCAGGTACGCACCATGGCATCGAGACGGCGCTCACCGTCCTCGGAAATCTTGCCTCCCGTCATCAACACGCAGTACGATTTCGCCGCCCCACGGCCGATGCGTCCGCGCAACTGATGCAGCTGCGCAAGGCCAAAGCGCTCCGCATGTTCGATGACCATAACGGTGGCATTGGGCACATCGACCCCGACCTCGATCACCGTCGTAGCAACGAGTATCTGCAATTCACCCTTTTGGAACATGCGCATCACCTGCTCTTTAGGTTCGGAGTCCATGCGGCCATGCAGCAATCCGACTTTGAGATCGGAAAACGTTCGGTCGCTGAGCTGTCGATACATTTTCATCGCAGCTTTGAGCTCCGACTCTTCGTTGTCTTCTATCACGGGATAGACGATGTACGCCTGATGGCCTTCCCCAACCTGCTTGCGGACGAACTGCCAAACTTTTTCGCTTTCATCGTCGGTGATGCGGCGGGTAATGATGGGCGTGCGCCCCGGCGGAAGCTCGTCGATGACACTGAGATCGAGATCGCCGTAGAGCGTGAGCGCGAGGGTGCGCGGGATGGGCGTCGCAGTCATCACCAATACGTCAGGCTCCGGAACGGCCTGTGTCGGAGTGCCGCTTTTGCTCATTAGTTTGAAGCGTTGCAATACACCGAAGCGGTGTTGTTCGTCCACAATCACCAGGCCGAGTTTCGCGAACTCAACCTTCTGTTCGATCAGGGCATGGGTTCCGATCACCAGTTGCGCGCCGCCTTGCGCGATGTGGCGACGAATTTCGCGTTTACGGTCTTGTTCGAGCGAGCCGGTCAGTAGAACGATGCGATATCCCGCGGCCTCGAGGATTCGGCGCGCGGAAAAATAATGTTGCTGCGCGAGGATCTCGGTCGGCGCCATGAGCGCAACTTGGCACCCGTTTTCCATCGCGATGATCGCCGCCTCGAAGGCAACGATGGTCTTTCCCGATCCAACGTCGCCTTGCAGCAAACGCCGCATCGGGCTGGGCTTGGCCATGTCCGCCGCGATTTCTTTGAGGACTTTTTTCTGCGCAGCCGTGGGATGAAACGGAAGAATTTTCTTGATCGCGGAACGGGCGGCATCATTGAGTTGAAATGTAACCCCAGTTTGCGCCCGCTGCTCGCGCCGCTTAAGTTCCAGCCCAAGTTCGATGAAGAACAATTCTTCGAATATCAGCCGAACATGTGCCGGAGTGCGGAAGGATTGCAAGTCTTGAAAACTCTCACCCGCCTCCGGCCAATGCACTCGTTGCAGGGCTTCGCGCGACGGAATGAGAGACAGCCGTTGCCGAACGATCAACGGGATGGGATCGCCCTGCTCCAGGGGAAGGCTTTGCAAGGTCGCATGAATTACCCGTCGAAACCAGCGCGAGGTCAGCCGCCCCGCGCCGGCAGACTCATAGATGGGAACGATGCGTCCTACTTCGAGGCTTGTGTTCAGGTTCGCGCCGGCCTCCGCTGGCTCGCCTTCTTCGGACAGCACTTCGACCTGGGGCTGCATCAATTGCAGTTCTCCGTTGCGCCCAGCTTCGACCTTGCCGTAGAGCGCGACCATTTGCCCGGGCTGGAAACGGTCTTTCATGTATGTGGCGTTGAACCAAATGCACTTCAGGCGCGCTCGCCCCTGGCCTGCGGTCATTTCGAAAATCGGCATGCGGCGAGTGCGAAATAGCGCCGATGTTCTGACTTCCGCAATCACGGTGGCCATCTCCCCGGGGCGAAGTTCAGCGATGCCGCGAGGGTTTAGGCGATCTTCATAACGAAAAGGAAGGTAGTGCAGCAGATCGTCGACCGTGCGGATGTCTTTTGACGCCAGCACTTCAGCCAACTTAGGGCCAATTCCTTTGAGGTACTGCACGGGGGTGCTGGCTTCGAGCATCTCCAGCGATGGTAGCAGGCCCAAACCGCCGCCTTTACAGTCGGGATTCGCTCACATTATTTTCTCTTGTCTCTGGAGCCTGAGGTGGGCGTATTGTCATCTAAGGAAAAAGAAAAGTGAATCATTCACCCGGGAATTTCGGGGAGCATTACTTGGCTGTCAACTTACCATCTTTCGAGGAGCAACAAAATGGCAAAAGAAAAATCCCCCCGCAGTTCGGGCGCAAAATCGCAGAAGCCTAACGTGACCCAATCTGCGCCTGTAGAGAAGCAAGCTAACCCCCAGGTTATTCCAATCGACAAGAATTTGAATGCGGCGCCGGCGTCTTCAGGCTTCGAGAATGCCGCTACGAGCAAAAAGAGTGCTGAAATTCCGGCCACCGAGCTACTCACCGATGTTCAAGCGGCGATTCAGGCGCGGGCTTACGAACTCTACGAGCAGCGCGGACGCGTCCCGGGCTTTGAAAATGAAGACTGGCTGCGTGCCGAGCAAGAAGTGAAGGCGGCGTTACAGCCACATCAGCAAAGCCAGAGCGCCTCGGCTTAGGAAATCGCCTCTCGCGGATGATTGCCTGAGATTCAAATTCCGGGCGCCGTTCCCCACATTTCGCAGAGTATACGGCAAAACCGGGAGCGATTTCCGTGCGCCCGGTTTGCCTACTCCTCAGCTTTCTGAAAAAATGGGCGTTGGTTCCTAAATGTCCCAAATAGGCAGCTTCGCTCTTCTCTTAGCGCTGGCTCTCACCGTCTACTCGTTTATTGCTGGACTGTTCGCCCTCCTGCTGAACTCTCAGCAATCGGGACGCCTCGGCGAAACCGCCCGCCGCGCGGGCATCGCGTCGTTCGCGGTCGTGTTCCTTGCCGCGCTCGTTTTAGTCATCAGCGCCTTCGGCAACGATTTTTCGATCGCCTACATTTACCACCACAGCAATCGCGATCTCCCCGGCCCCTATAAGTTCGCCACGCTTTGGTCAGGACAAGAGGGTTCGCTGCTCTTCTGGTCACTGTTATTGTCGGCCTACGGGCTGGTCTTGCGGCTTCGCCACAAGACCGACATGAAGCTGTTTGCCTACGCGTCGGTCGTGATCGCGGCCGTGCAGACTTTCTTTTTGCTGCTGCTGAATTTTGCCGCCCACCCCTTTGCGGTCATGCAAGGCTCCCTCGCCGCCGATGGCGCAGGACTCAATCCTCTGCTGCAATATCCCGAGATGGTGATCCATCCCCCGATGCTTTACCTCGGCTACGTGGGATTTACCGTGCCCTTCGCCTTCGCGGTCGGCGCGCTCGCTATGCGCTATCCCGGAGAAAAGTGGATTCACATCACCCGCCGCTGGACCATGGTGACGTGGGGCTTTCTAACCTGCGGAATTTTTCTGGGCGCGCATTGGGCTTACTCCGTGCTCGGCTGGGGCGGATATTGGGGATGGGATCCCGTCGAAAACGCGTCGCTGATGCCATGGCTCACCGGAACTGCATTCCTGCACTCGGTCATGATGCAGGAAAAGCGCGGCATGTTGAAGACGTGGAATATCTGGTTAATCTTCTCCACTTTCATGCTGTCGATCTTCGGCACCATGCTGACGCGTAGCGGCCTCGTCAGTTCCGTGCACGCCTTCGCTCAGTCCTCGATCGGCGACTGGTTCGTCGGATTCTTGATCATTATTTTTTCCACCTGCCTTTTGCTCTACGTCAAGAATCACGCGCACCTGCGCAGCGAACACAAACTGGAATCGTTGGTGTCGCGCGAGTCCAGTTTCTTGTTCAACAATCTGCTGCTGCTAGTGGCCTGCTTCACCGTGCTCTGGGGAACTCTGTTTCCGAAAATTTCAGAGTGGGTGAACGGCACCAAGGTCACGGTAGGCGCTCCATTTTTCAATCGCGTCAACATTCCGGTTGCGCTGTGTCTCCTTCTGCTCACCGCGATCGGCCCGCTGCTAGCCTGGCGCAGAACATCGCTCGCCAGCCTGCGCCGCAACTTCACCATCCCCGCGCTGGGAGCACTCGCCACCGGAATCCTTCTCATCGCATTTGGGATGAAGCCCTGGCAGGATGAATCTTACTTCTACTCGCTGATGACGATCATGCTCTCCGTCATGGTTGCACTCACAGTAATCTCGGAATTTGTCCGTGGCGGCCGTGTCATCGCGCGCCATACCGGCCAGAACCTACTCGCGTCGATCATTCATCTCGGGCACCGCAACACGCGCCGTTATGGCGGATACATCGTTCACTTCGGCGTCATCGTGATCATGATCGGCTTTGCGGGAGCCGCCTTCAATCAGGACAAAGAACAGGAAATGGGATTCGGCGACAAGATGAACATCGGCAAGTACACTCTGGTGTGCAAGTCGTATACGCAAGATGACAATCCCAACTATGGCAGCGAGTGGGCCGTCATGGATATCTTCCGCGGCGGCAAACAGATTGCCACGTTGACGCCCGAGCGTCGTTTCTATAAAGCCAGCCAGCAGACCTCCACCATTCCGGCGATGCGAACCACAGCCGCTGAAGATTTATACGTCGTGTACGAAGGCCAGAATCAAGACACGGGTCGGCCCGTCATCAAGGTTCACGTCAATCCCCTCGTGATGTGGATTTGGGTCGGCGTCTGGATCATGTTAGTGGGCACAGTGCTGGCACTGATTCCAAACGCTGTGCCGATGCCAGTCACAGCGCCTGCGCGTCTACGGGCCGAACCGATGAGTGCGGGAGACTGATGTCCAAGCTTTTCGACACCAAACTTTTGCTTCAGATTTCGTCCGCGGCCTTTCTAGTGGTTGCACTCTTCGCCACACTAGGCGCGGGCGACGAGTCGGCGCGCGTGAGCGACTTGGGCCATCGCATGATGTGCGTCTGCGGTTGCAATCAGATTCTGTTGGAGTGCAATCATGTCGGCTGCACCTACTCTGACCGTATGCGCGGCGAACTCGTCGCAGCCGTCGATCGCGGCGATAACGATGACCTGACCTTGCAGTGGTTCGTGCAGAAGTACGGAACCGCAGTGATCGCCGCCCCAACGAACACCGGCTTCAACCGCGTAGCCTGGATCACGCCTTACGCGGCGCTTATCCTCGGGATCTTCGGCGTCATCGTGATCGTGCGCCACTGGCGTTCGCGACCACTGCTATTACCAGCCGGTGCCGTACTGCCCGCCCACGGAGAAGAACTGGAGCGCTTCCGACATCAAGCGCAAAGGGATACAGAACTATGACCGCCGTCATCGCCATTTGCGCCATGGTCACGCTCGCTGTTCTCATCTACGTTTTCTATCTGCCAGCCACGCTGACGCAAGGGCCGCTCAACACGCGGCTCTCTTATTTGCGGGAACGCAAAGACGCGGTCTATGAAAATTTGCGCGATTTGAATTTCGAATTTCGTGCCGGCAAGTTTCCGGAAGAGGACTATCAGTCCATGAAAACTTCCCTCGAAGACGAAGCTGCGGCCATCCTCGCCGAAATGGCTCGCATTCAGGAGTCATCGCAACGTCAAACCGGAGCGAAAGTTTGAAATATCTGCGCTCGGTAGGGTTCGTTCTTCTTCTCACGCTTTCTTCTTTCCCTTCGTTTGCCGCATCTCTCTCCGGCAAAGTCACCAATGGAACGACCAATAAGCCTGCCGCGGGCGATGAAGTCATCCTTATTAAGCTGACTCAAACCATGGAGGAGGTCGCGCACAGCAAGACCGACGCGCAAGGAAATTTCACCATAAAACTGGATGACACCGCTTCGCCCCATCTCGTGCGCGTGATTCACCAAGGCGTGACCTACCATCGCATGGCGCCGCCGGGAACGCCGTCTGTTGAAGTCACGGTCTACGATGTTGCCAAACAACTCGCAGGAATATCCGTTACCGCCGACGTCTTCCGCTTCCAGGCCAAGCCCGATGAACTAGACGGCATTCGCCTACTCGCAGTGAACAATGCGTCCAATCCTCCACGCACGCAGATGCAGGATCAGAACTTCGAGTTTTATCTCCCCGACGGTGCACAGATCGATCAGGCCATGGCCATGACCGCCGGCGGACAGCCCATCAACTCCGATCCCATTCCCACGAAGGAAAAAAATCGCTACGCCTTCGCCTTTCCGCTGCGCCCGGGCGAGACCCAGTTTCAAGTCGTCTATCATCTGCCCTATACCGGCAAGTTCAACATCAATCCAAAAACCGTTTACGGCATTCAACACTTCGTTGTGATCTTGCCCAAGACGATGACGTTCAATCCCGCCAGCGGCGCGGCATTTCAAGCCATGAACGATCCCCGCCAGTCGGACGCGAATGTGCAGGTCATTTCCAATGTAGAAGTCGGCCAAGCATTGGGATTCAGCATTTCCGGCACCGGAACCTTAGAAGATGCGAAAGACGACGATGCAGGTCCGCCAACGCCCGTCGATAACGGTCAAGCAGCCGCGACAGCGCCCCGCCCCGGCGGCGGACTCGGGCCTCCGATCGACGCCCCCGATCCCCTGGAGAAATATCGCTGGTACATTTTGGGCGGCTTCGCGATCGTACTGCTGGCCGGAAGTATTGTTATCGCGGCCCGCTCCAACAAGAATTCGTCAGTCGCGATGGTTGAGGAAGACGTCCTTGTCCCCACGCCGCTCGCTGCTCCCGCCGCGACGGTTCCGTCTCCGACTCCAAGACCCAACGCGAACAACAAGTCAACCGCGCTTCTCGACGCCCTCAAAGACGAACTCTTCGAACTCGAAATCGAGCGCAACCAGGGCCGCATCACGCAGGCGGAATACGACAAAGCTAAAGCCGCGTTGGATCAGACTCTGGAACGCGCGTTGAAGCGCTCGGCGTTGGTCTAGGAATAGCCTCTCGCTAGGCCATTAAAGAGGGACCGCTTCCAGCGGCCTGCATCGCGCCCCGCGCTGCCGCATCTATCTCTTAGGGGACTTTTATGGGGAACATGCTCAAAACCGCATTCTTACTCGTCGCGCTGACCTTATTGCTGATGTTCGTTGGCGGAAGTCTCGGCGGCAGAAATGGCATGTTGCTCGCGTTGGTCATCGCAGCGGCCACAAACTTTACAGCCTACTTTTTCTCCGACAAGATCGCGCTGGCGACCTATCGCGCACAGCCCGTTACCCGCGAACAACTTCCTCGCGCCTACGACGTGGTGCAGCGCCTCACGCAGAAAATTGGCATTCCCATGCCCAAGCTCTATGTCATTCCTACAGACTCGCCGAACGCCTTCGCCACCGGACGCAACCCACAACATGCCTCCGTCGCTGTGACTCAGGGAATTCTGAATCTGCTGAACGATGAGGAACTTGAAGGCGTGTTAGCCCACGAGTTAGGCCACGTCAACAATCGCGATATCTTGATCAGTTCGATTGCCGCGACTATCGCCGGTGCAGTCACTTACATTTCGCGCTTCGGATTTTTCTTCGGCGGAATGGGCGGCCGTGACAATCGTCGAGGGGGCGGCTTGGACGGCCTGTTGATGTTAATCCTTGCACCGATTGCAGCCTTGTTAATTCAACTCGCAGTGTCGCGCTCCCGCGAATACGAAGCCGACGCCACCGGCGCACATTTCACCGGCAACCCTTACGCACTAGCCAGCGCTCTGGGCAAACTGGATGCGTACTCAAAGCGCCTGCCCATGGCGGCGACCCCTTCGACCGCGCACCTTTTTATCGTGCAACCATTCCTGGGAATGAACTTCGGTAGCTTATTTTCGACGCATCCGCCGATCGCGAAACGGATCGAGCGCTTAACTGGACATCCCGCAAACCTCGCCTGAGTTCACCGCGGGCCGAACGCCGGTAACCTCCCACGCTTGGCCGTCATCCGTTATCCTATAAAGTTATGGCCACGACAGACATCAAAGTACCAACCGCCCGCCGCACCGCTGCACCCAAGCGCACCGGAGAAGACCGCGAGCGCATCTTCGACGCCTTCCGCCAGTGGGGATTTCTCGAAGCCGATCTCGATCCGCTAGGCTTCATGCCTCCGCAGGCGCGACCCGAACTTGCGCTCGAAGGCGATGCCGCGCGCGAAGCGCGCGAATTTTACTGCGGCACCGTCGGCGTAGAGTTCATGCATCTCAGCCAGCCGGAACGTCGGCACTGGATTCAAGAACGCATGGAAGGTCCGCAGGGTAGCGTCGATCAACGCGCCGCTCTCGATCAACTTATTCGCGCCGACGTCTTCGAGCAGGTCATGCAGAATCGCTACCTCGGCACTAAGCGATTCTCGCTGGAAGGCGCGACCGCACTCGTTCCTTTGATCGACGAAATTCTCGATGGCGCTGGCAAGCGCGGCGCGGTCGAACTCGTGATGGGCATGAGCCATCGCGGACGCCTCACGGCCATCATCCAAATCGCGAAACGCCCCGCCGAAGAAGTGTTTGCCTCGTTCGAAGACGTCGACCCGCGCAGCGTTCTAGGCGGCGGCGATGTAAAGTATCACCTTGGCGCGACCGGAACCTACGAGACCCGCTCCGGCGACAAGATTCACATTCATCTGGTCTCGAACCCCAGCCATCTCGAAGTCGTCGCCCCGGTCACCATCGGACGCACTCGCGCCAAGCAAGATCGCACCGCTGACGGCGGCAAAGAAAAGTATTTGCCGCTGGTGGTCCACGGCGATGCTGCATTTGCCGGACAGGGCGTCACCGCCGAAACCATCAACTTCGCCGATCTGCCCGGCTACACCGTCGGCGGCACGGTTCACGTCATCGTCAATAACCTGATCGGATTCACCACCGTGCGCAGCGAACTGCACTCTTCACGCTTCTCCGCCCAGATCGCGCGCCGCCAGGACATCCCAATTTTCCACGTCAACGCCGAAGATGTTGATGCCGTCATTCGCATCGCACGCCTCGCTCTCGACTATCGCTACACCTTCAACAGCGACGTCGTCATCGATCTCATCGGCTATCGTCGCCACGGTCACAGCGAAGTCGACGATCCTACCATCACGCAGCCGCTCATTTATAAAGCCATCAAAGATCATCCTCCGCTCTGGGAAATATACGCCGAAGATACGGGCATCGAGGACGCACCGGCCCTCGTCAAAACCATTCGCGAAGAGTTCGAAGCGGCTCAGAAAAAAGCCGGATCGCTGACCAAGAAGCCTTCGATGCGCAGCCTGCCTGCTTATTGGGACGGCTATCTCGGCGGACGCTATAAATCACAATACGACGTCGACACCACAGTTTCAGAACAAGAGCTGTCAGAACTCACTGAGCGGCTCACGACGTATCCCAAAGACTTTCACATCCATCCTAAAGTCAAGAAGTTGATGGAGCAGCGCGCCGAGATGGGCGCAGGCAAGCGTCCCGTGGATTACGGCATGGCCGAAGCACTTGCTTTCGCCAGCCTGGTGAAGAGCGGTTACCCCGTGCGCCTCACCGGTCAGGATAGCCGCCGCGGCACTTTCAATCAGCGCCACTCGGTTTTATTGGACATCGAGAACGAACAAGAGTACGTTCCGCTCGAACATATTTCAAGCGATCAGGCTCCGTGCGAGATTTACAATTCAACTCTTTCGGAAGCTGCCGTGCTCGCGTTCGAATACGGCTACAGCCGCGATTATCCTGAGGCGCTGGTGCTATGGGAAGCGCAGTTTGGCGACTTCGCCAACGTTGCGCAAGCCGTGATCGATCAATTCATCAGCGCCGGCGAAGAAAAGTGGGGACTGCTCTCCGGCGTCGGACTGCTGCTGCCGCACGGCTTTGAAGGCCAAGGGCCGGAACACTCCAGCGCGCGCATTGAGCGCTTTCTCCAACTCGCCGCGCGGCATAATTTTCAAATCTGCCAGCCGTCGAACGCTGCGCAATATTTCCATCTGCTGCGGCGTCAGGCGCTGCGCAAGTGGCGTAAGCCGCTGGTCGTGTTCACTCCCAAGAGCATGTTGCGCAATCCGGACGCTTCGTCGCCCATCGCGGATTTCAGCCACGGCGGATTTCAGAACGTAATTCCGGACAATGAGATCACCGATGCGAAGCGTCTCCTACTTTGCACCGGAAAAATTGGCCGCGAACTGCGCGAAGAGCGCAAGAAGCTCAAGAACACTTCCGCCGCGATCATCTTCGTCGAACAGCTTTATCCGTTCCCCGAAGCTGAACTGCAAGCCGCCATCGCGCAACATCCGGCCGCGCGAGAGATCGTTTGGGTGCAAGAAGAGCCGGCCAACATGGGACCGCTCTCCTTCATTCTGCCCAGGCTGCGCCAAATTGCAGGCGAACACTCCGTACTCTCGGTGAAGCGCTCAGCCAGCCCAAGCCCAGCCACCGGCAGCGCGAAGGCCCACGAGATGGAGCAACACACCCTGCTCTCACTAGCGCTGCAAAGCAACGGCGAGTCGAAATAAAGAAGTAGAGCGGGCCGCCGCGCCCAATGAAAAGCCTGTCATCCTGAGCGAAGCGGACGAGAGCGAAGCAACCCGTCCGCGCAGTCGAAGGATCCCTGCTTAAGAAAGTGCTGAGGGTGCCCCATTTTCGCGCGTTGGTTGCGCGAAAGCGGGAACCGGAGAAGCCGGCGCGAAGAGAGTTTTATTTTTTGGGAGAGAGCCTACCCCCCTTCCCCCTACCCCCTACCTTCATTGAAAAATCTTTTAAGTCAGTGACTTAGAAGGGGTTCGGATTTAAAAATCTTTGGAATGAATCACTTACGGAGGCGCTTTCTTTAAAAATTTTTGTTGTCAACGACTTGGAAGATTCGATCTTTCCCAAGCTCTTTGATGGCGAAAGCATACTTCCAGTGTTCGCAGGTTTGGGGAAGAGTGTCAAGGAAATAATGCGAAATCGCCAATAAAGATGAGGGCTTGGCCCATTTTGGGAATTTGGGTTAGTCGAGATCAAAGTCCCCAGCCTTCGCAGAGAACGCGAAAGGCTGGGGCACCCGGCAATACCACGGCAATCATGATCTGCCTTTCATCCCTTGCAGTTGCTCTCAGCGGCAGTGCTGGCCAGCGCGCGGCTGCCGCGCGCTGAAGCAGTGGCGCTGGAGCAGCTGTCGGAGTTATGCTTTCGGGGAAGAGGGCGCGGTGAAACTGAATCAGCAGAGAGAGATCAAGATAAAACTCCCGGCGCAGGCAGCATGAATGCCCACCTTTACAAAGAGCGTAAAAGTGGGCCACCCGCCCGAACTCAATCCGAGTTTGTTCGAGGTCTGTTTGAGAACTGTTCGATGAGGCGTCTCGTGATCGCAGAGAAACACCGCGATGACCGCGATAGTTTTCGATGAGTGGTTTGGCCTGTTCTCGTCAACTGAACCATTCTGCTCGGGCGATGGTTAACAGAAGCCGATCCTTCGTTCCCTATTCACCGGAGATGAGCGCTTCGGTACTAGCTAAAGTTATCAAATCAGAAGACCCTCCATCTGCGATTCGCATACTTCCCTCCCCTCCCGAGCAGGCGCATCCAGTGCGACGACCAAAGACCTCGGAAGAGTGGGTTCGACTTGATGGGCGGATGCCTATCTGCGATTTCTCTAGAGTTTTTGTAAGAAATGGCATGGTCCGCCGACTACCTTGATCAGAAGGGAAATCTGAGGCCATGGCAAGGCGGCAGGTTCTATACGAGGAGGCAATTCGCACGCATGAACCTGCGCTCGCCCGCCTCGCACGAGCATACGAGGCAGATCCGGAAGCGCGTCGCGATTTGCTGCAAGAGATTCATCTGGGGTTATGGCGAAGTCTCGAATACTTTGACGCGCGTTGCTCTCTTCGCACCTGGATGTATCGCGTGGCGCACAACGTGGCGTCTTCTCACGTTGACGCCGATCGTCGCACGAAGGCCCGACACTTGGTCAGCATCGAAGGCATCGAGGTCACGGACGGAGGGGCCGATGTCGCCAGCCTCGCTGAACGACAGATGGCGCTGGAGAGGCTGATCACGCTGATCCGCGATTTGAAACCAATTGACCGGCAAGTGATGTTGCTGTTTCTGGAAGGCGAAGGTGCGGCCGAGATCGCAGAGGTGACCGGCCTTTCGCCGGGCAATGTGGCCACCAAGGTTCATCGCATTAAGAACGTTCTCACAGACCGTTTCCAGGCAGGAGGCAAGCATGACTGATCATTCCGCAACGGACGACCTGAGGAACCTGTGGCAAAGTCAAACGACGGAACCGCCAAAGGTCCGCCCCGAAGACTTTCGCCGCAAGTTGAACAAGTTTGAACGCCGGGTTTTCTGGCGCAACCTCAGGGAGTACGCAGCCGGAGCGGTAGTCATCGCAGGCTTCGGATATTCCGGGTGGACGCTGCACGGGCTGCTGGTTCGCGTAGGAGCGGGACTGGTTGTCGCCGGTACGTTGACGGTCATGTTTGAGCTGCATCGGCGAGGATCTGTGCGCACCGCACCGGCCGATCTGGGTTTGAGCACCTGCATCGATTTCCATCGCAAATCACTGGAGCGCCAGCGGGACGCATTGCGCACCGTTTTGCTCTGGTACCTGCTACCGGTCGTGCCGGGGCTTGCGATCTTCGAAATCGGATCGGCGATCAACCGCTGGAAGGCGCACCCCGTCCACCTGCAGCACTTTGTCCTCACCTCGCTTGTCTCCCCTGCAATCGTCGCAGCAGTCTTTTTCGCAGTCTGGAGACTGAACCAATGGGCCGCCGGGAAACTCCAGAAACGTATCGACGAGCTGACGGCACTTGGCAAGTGACCGGATGCGCAACCACCGCACGGCTTTCCAGGAAAGAGCTGACCTGCCTGCTTTTCACTCTCGTAATTATCCAGAAGGGATGCACACCTATGTCCACGGTAAAACTTCTATCTCCCTCCTATCGACCAACGGTCATCGCGTTCTCGCTGTGGGCGGTTCTTTTTTGTACGCTTGGAAGCATGCCATTTGAGGTGCAGGCGCAGGTCGCGCAGACCGTTTCCGGCGACTACTCGGGCACGGTTGGCTCTCTACCTGTCAAGCTCCATCTACACGTGGACGCGGCAGGCGAAGTCACGGGTGCTCTCAATAGTCCCAGCCAGGGAGCGAGGGACATTCCTTGCACGGATTTCCATCTTGCCGGCCAGACCCTGGCATTCTCCGTACCCGCGGTGCGCGGCTCCTGGCAGGGAACGGTATCCGCCGACGGCAAAACCCTCACGGGCACCTGGAACCAGGGCAAGACCATCCCGCTGGTCTTTACCCGCGATACCTTTGCGCCAGCCGCCAAGCCTTCGCGGCTCGATGGAATCTGGTTGGGAACGCTGCATGCTGGTGGGGCAGCTCTCCGCATTCAGCTGCACGTAAAGAGCGATGCTGCGGGGCAGGAGTACTGTTCGCTGGACAGCCTGGACCAGGGTTCCATGGGCATCGGCTGCAGCAACGTCGTGTTCAGCAGCGACAACGTATCGTTCGATGTTCCCGCTGTGAAGGGGCGCTTCGAGGGTATGCTCTCGGCAGACGGAGACACTCTGGCCGGAACGTGGAGCCAGAATGGCAGCTCCCTGCCTTTGACCCTGACACGCCAAAGCAACGCAATCGCCGCCGTGCCGGTCGCTCCGGCGAAATACGACCCTGCCATGCCGCCTGTTAACGCAGACGATCTGCAATCGGTGCTCGACCGCGATCTCGCAGGTGCGCTCAAATCGGGTGAGCTCGCGCCGTCAACCGGGGCCGGCGTTTCCATTGCCCTGGTGGTTCATGGGGTGCGGCGCGTGTTCAGCTACGGCGTGGCGAGGCCGGACTCAATCTTTGAGATCGGCTCCATCACCAAGACCTTCACCGGCCTGATCCTGTCCCAAATGGTGGAACAAGGCAAGGTGAAGTTTGACGATCCCGTCCGCGAGCTCTTGCCGCCCGGAACCGTCGAGAAACCCACTGGTCGCGAAATCACGCTGCTCGATCTCGTCACGCAACACTCCGGGTTGCCGCGCATGCCGGATAACTTTAAGCCGACGGACGCGGCAAATCCCTATGCGGACTATCATGCGGCCAATCTCTACGCCTTCCTCGCGAAGCATGGCGTCGCCAGGCCGGACACGACGGAGTTCCTCTACAGCAATCTGGGCTTCGGCCTGCTTGGGCAGGCGCTTTCGGTTCGCGCGGGAAAGCCCTATCCCGCCCTGCTGGAGGAAGAGGTACTGAAGCCACTGGGGATGGACGACACAGCCGTTGAGCTCACCCCGGCGCAGCATGCGCGGTTTATCCCCGGCCACACTGCGGACCATCGGCCGGCACATGCGTGGGATCTAGACGCCCTCGCCGGTGCAGGCGCGATTCGCTCCACGGCGCCCGACATGCTGATCTATCTCGAAGCGAACCTGCATCCGGAAAAGATCAAGACCAAGGACGCATGGCCAGCGGCTAAGACGATCGTGGCTGCCCTGGCGCAGTCGCACGAACTGCATGCCGACGCTGACGGACAGAAGATCGCTCTGGCATGGCTCTTCGACCCAGAATCGGGCAACTACTGGCACAACGGAGCGACCGGAGGGTACAGCGCCTATGCTTTTTTCAATCCTAAGGGCGATTACGCTGCCATAGTTCTCCTCAATACAACCGTCGGCCTGAGAGGCAGCTTCGCCGACCGGATCGGAGAGCACATCAGTGAGCGGCTGGCAGGTAAGGCTGCAATTTCGCTCGGCAATTAGCTAATCGATCAGAGGACGATTCCGTTACGTTCATCCCGATCATTTTTTGGGAGTCGTGCGAATAGCGCTGAGCGGACCGTCAATCGATGGGAGGTAAGTCTGCACGCGATTCCTGCATTTGTGTGCAGGGACGCTTCTGGGGGCGAGCCGCACAAACCGCTCATCTGGTTCAAGCCTTGACTTCAGGGACTCGGCCCGAAAGATTCGTCACAAAATGCGTGGCTTTCCGGGTTAGTTTTGTTCTTGATTAGCGATAAATCGCCAATGAGCGTTTCGAGTTATTGTCGGGCTGGAAATATGTATTGGCCTGTTCTCCTCAACTGAGGATGCTTGCGCGGATTGTTTCCGAGAAGCCGACATATCATTCCTAATCCAATCCTCTCTGAGCACGTTGGCAACTATGCGCTCGTTTGGAACTCGAAAAGACTGCCAGAAAAAGGGATTAAACCAAGGGATATGCGCGACAAGGAGTTTTGTTCTCGTGGAGCCACCTGATTGCACGTGTTACTGGATCGCGTTATTCTGGCCATGGACGTCTCGGACAGAACCGAGACGAGCCACTTGACAGAAACCCGCTCGTTGAGAGCGATAACGTGAAAGGAAATCCCCATGAGTGCTTCATGGTTTGTCGACGGCGCGTACTTAAGCAAGCTTTGGATGGGTCTAAAGCTTCCGAACCAGAAACTGGACTACCTGCTCCTCCGCAGATACATCGAGCAAAACTTCCTCGATACTGCGACGAACGAAACAATCGGTGACGCTTACTATTTTGGTGCCGACCCAGAACCTCCAACAGCAAAACAGAACGCGTTCCATAACGCACTTGCGTTTCCTCCGCCAAATGGCCCTGGCCTTCGAGTAAAGCTGTACTGGCTTCAGAAGCGTCAACTTTTCTGGCCAAAGACAATGGGAGGGGATGCTGTAGTCCATCCCACGACAAAAGTGCAGTACGAGCTTCCTCAACAAAAGGGTGTTGACGTTGGGCTCGTCTTTCACATGATGCGGTCTTTCTCAAAACAGGGATGGCGCAAGCTGTTCTTAGCGGCTGGCGATGGCGACTTCTACGAGCCAGTTCAACATCTCGTTGAGAACGAGAACGTCTCGCTTTACTTGATCGGTAGCTTGGACTCCATTAGCGAGGAACTCCGACCTTACGCGACGCAGATCATCGATCTTGGATCGATTGCCAAAACAATCGCGCGGTAGAGCGTCCCACGGCGAATCGTTTCTTCCTCGTTCATGACAGTTCGCCGTCGTGAACGGGGAAGAATTGCCATCAATCAGCGCCTCACAGCCGCCAGATTTTTTTTCTTTCCCTACTAGCTCCGCTCTTCTATGCTCAGCGACAATCGTGCGATTTGGGAAAGGCTCCAGGCTAGTATCAATAAACGCTCGTCTCGTCAGTTGAAGATCGCTGATCGTCAGTTGAAGATCGCTGACGCTAAGCCGACATATCATTACCTATGGCCAACTGGTGAGCCACTACCTACATGGAGCTAGCAGACTCCACTATGGAGGGCTGGGCAAGGCGGCCGATAACATCGGGAAATCCCTCAAGCGTAAGTATAAGAATGGAGATGCTGATTACTAATCAGCCTTGCAGAACGCGCGGCTCGTCACTTGGATGTTATTTCCGCAAGGGTCTTTGGCGTTCGCATAGCAATATCCGTTTGCCGGATGGGGGGAGCTAAAAACAAGCCCGTCGCGGGCACTCCTCTCGCAGAAGCCAGAGACGTCTTCGACGTCAAACACCAGTTTCACGGTAACCTGTCCGGTCTTCACTCCCTTTGCGGCGGCATGAATCATTAGATTTGCTCCGCCACTCTGTGCCACCAGCTCAACGATTTTGTCACCGGGGAGACGAAGCACTTTGAACCCAAAATGCTTTTCGTAGAAAGCAACCGTCCCCTCTACGTCCCGAGCATAAAGAATCAGCCGGTTTAGCGCGAAAGACATTGTGACCTTTCCCCTCTACAAGGATCTCAAATGGCGAAGTAGCAGCCGCAGGCGCTCCCTCTGTTGGTAATGATAAACGCGCCTCTCGTCCGTTGAGCGGATCACCGACGAGAACTTCGTGAGCATGACCGACGTTTTTGCAGGTCAAGTTGCATCACTTAATCCCACTCAAAAAAGATTGGCGGGTGGCCCACCTTTACGCCCTTTGTAAAGGTGGGGAGTGCGGGGCCATTTGTCACAGTTTTTGATCTGGCAAGAGGCTAGTGCGCGCAAGTGTCCAGAGCCCGAGCAGTGGCGCTGGAGTAGCTATCCGAGTTACTCTTTCGGGGAAGAGGGCGCGGTGAAACTAAATCAGCAGCGCGAGATCAAAATAAAGCTTCCGCCGCAGGCAGCATGAATGCCCACCTTTACGTTTTTTGTAAAGGTGGGAGTGCGCGGCCATTCGTCACAGCTTTTGATCTGGCAAGAGGCTAGTGCGCGCAAGTGTCCAGAGCCCGAGCAGTGGCGCTGGAGTAGCTATCCGAGTTACTCTTTCGGGGAAGAGGGCGCGGTGAAACTGAATCAGCAGCGCGAGATCAAAATAAAGCTTCCGCCGCAGGCAGCATGAATGCCCACCTTTACAAAGAGCGTAAAGGTGGGCCACCCGCCCGCCCATGAGGATGAGAAAAACACAGGGCGCGAGTTGAACGGTGAGAATTCCAATGGAGCGAATCATGGGCGTAGCCATTTTTTGGGGCTCAGTCATAATGATGATGATAATGTTCAGTAGTAGAGACCATGACGATCCGTCCCTCTTTTAGAGTTGCAGCGACCCATGGGTGCCTGACTGCGCTGTTGATGCTTCCGCTGCGGTTGCTTATTGTGCCTGCGGTTTTGCTGCTGGCGTATTTCCGCCGTTCTGGTTCCTAGGGCTTTTTCTGAAGCATTCTCTGTCGTGGCTGCACGAACGTGGAGGCTCGCACCTACACTGGCGTGTGATTTCTGGCGGCGGAGTGAACCCGCCGAATGGCCTCCACCACGAGCGCGGGTTCGTCGTGATTGATCATGTGATTGCTGTTCTTCGCGACCTCCAGATAACTGTTGCTTGACATGGCGGCGAGCCGAGTCTGGCCTTCGCTCCAGTCATTTTCGAGGACGGCGAACGGGCCGGGAAACGGCTGTCCGTGGGTGAGGACTGCAATCGGCATGTCGCCGAAAATCCCCGGAGTAAGCGGTTTCCGAATGAAGGCGTCCGCCGTAAGAATCGAAGCCACGTCGTCAGCGCCCGCTGCATATTCGCCGGGGCGCACAAAAGGGAAGCCGTAACCGTCCAGACGGACCCAATTATTGAGCAAGCGCAGCAATCCGAAGCGAGCTGCCGTTTCGATGACGCTACTCACGTAGCGAAAGCGGCCGTAAAACTTGAGTGTGTCGGGCTGATACATGGTGGCGTTGTCGGGCGTGTCTACGAGCACAAGGCCCGCGGTCTGATCGGGATAGGTGCGGGCGAAGGAGCGCACGATCATGCCGCCGTAGGAGTGCGCCACGAGAATGTAGGGCGCTTCAAGGCCAGAGTTCGCGAGCAGCGTATGCAACTCTAGGGCGCGCTGCTCGATGGTGCGACCGGGGGCGGCGGGCTCGCTCCAGCCGTATCCGGCGCGGTCGTAGGTGCAGACGCTGGCGAACTCCGCGACCTGATCCTGAATCGTCCACCACAAGCGGGCGGGCTCGCCGGCACCCTGCTCGATGACGACCGTGGGGCCGACGCTGCCTCTACAGAGCAGATGGAGCCGGTGATCGCCGACGGAGATGAGGCGTCCCGGTGCGGGATTGCGGAGAGCGTCCCGGCGTTCGCCGACGCGCTCGTAGACGTAGCCCGCCGCTAGTAACGAGATTCCGAGGAGGGCGGCGATTGCCAGAGCCCCTTGCCAATGGGTGAGCATACTCCAAAATAATACACTAATGTATAAAATGCAATCTTGTATATTAAGTAAATCAATGACCAAGAAAAGCACAGGCGAAAAAGGCGGCAAGCGGGCGCGCACTCGATCGGCATTAGTCGAAGCGGCGGCGGCGGTGATTGGCGAGAAGGGGTACGAGCGGGCATCGCTCGAGGAAATCGCCGCGCGCGCGGGCATGACTCGAGGGGCCGTCTATGGCAACTTCAAGAACAAAGAAGAGCTGTTTCTTGCTTTGATCGGGTCGCGCTGGAAGCCGATTGTTCCTCCTTTCAAGCCGGGTGCAAGCCTTAAACAGCAGATGCGCATTCTGGGGAAGACCGTGGCGCAGGAGGCGCTGGCGCGTCGTGGTCAAGCTGGCGCCGCAGCGGCGTTTCAGTTGTATACGCTGACGCATGAGCCGATGCGCGTTCGCATGACGCAACAGAATGCAATCATCTATCGGCGCATGGCGAAGGAGTTGGTTAAGATCGTGCCAGAGAAGACGCTGCCCATGCCTGCGGAAAGGTTCGTCCGCGTACTGGACGCGCTGATCACAGGAGTGCTCTTCACTTATTTCCAAACGCCGGAGCTGATGACTGAAGATGTGATCGTTGCGGCGTTTGAGGCGCTGGCTTAGGACGGGTCGCGCAGGAATTCAACAACTTTTAACGTGGAAGCCAAATGCGACGGATTAACCTTAAAGATTATGTCGACTCAGGGCATCCCCGACACTCTCGACCGGCGCGATGCCGCTGAACTGGCACGGAGCCGGCACGAGGCGGAACAGATCCGGCTGGCGGGTGGCCCACCTTTACGCCCTTTGTAAAGGTGGGGAGTGCGGGGCCATTTGTCACAGTTTTTGATCTGGCAAGAGGCTAGTGCGCGCAAGTGTCCAGAGCCCGAGCAGTGGCGCTGGAGTAGCTATCCGAGTTACTCTTTCGGGGAAGAGGGCGCGGTGAAACTGAATCAGCAGCGCGAGATCAAAATAAAGCTTCCGCCGCAGGCAGCATGAATGCCCACCTTTACAAAGAGCGTAAAGTGGATCACCCGCCGAGAGATTGATTGGGCGCTCTCGCATCCCGTAACGACGGGATGTTCGCATAGAAGAATCATGGTTGATGTTTAGGCCGAATCGATGGTTGGTGGAACGAAAGTCCACCGGGAGTGATTCGCAGTGAGATGTTCCAGAGCCTTGGTCCTCAACCTCTCTGGCAAACCACACGGCGTTAAAAACGCCGCCGGAATAAGTGTGCCTTGACAACGCCTTCGTTCTTATCAAGGGCCACCCGGCCGTTTTGGAATTTTATTTAGTGAACGGTCAGAAGCCCCAGCCTGCGCACAAAACACGCAAGGCTGGGGCACCCGAAGCAATCCATTCAGCTCTCGGAGTAGTTCATGCGGTCGAGATCGGCGATCATTCCGGGTCCGGTGGGACGCCATCCCAGCCGTTGCTGCGTGATCGCGCTGGAGGCTGCGGGGTCGGCGCCCATGAAGTAGGCGAGGAAGCCAAAATGCTCGGCTGCTTCTTCGCGCGTTTTGCTGATGACGGGAATCTTCAGGCCGCGACCGATGGCTTCGGCGATTTCGCGGAGCCGTACGCCCTCTTCGCCGACGGCGTGATACTTGGCTCCGGACTCGTGCTTCTCCATAGCGAGCCGGTAGAGACGGGCGCAATCGAGCACGTGGACCGCGGGCCAGCGATTCAGTCCCTCGTCGACATACGCGGAGACTCCCTTCTGGCGGGCAATGGCGATCAGGTAGGTCACGAGGCCTTGCTTGACTGGATCATGCACTTGCGGAAGGCGCATGACGGCTGCTTTGACTCCCTTGGCGTGCAGGGACATGGCGGTCTCTTCCGAGACGCGAGGCAGCGGAGACTTCGCCGGGGGATTATCGTTTTCCGTCGTGGGGCGGCCTGGCGCCCAAGGGCCGATCCCGGAGCTGACAATCAGTGGTTTATCCGAACCGAGCGCGGAGCCGATGGTCTCGATGGCGCGCCGGTCGATCTCGCATACTTCCTGGAACCGCGAGAAGTCGTGGACAAAGCCGCAGTGAATCACGCCCTCCGAGGCGGCTGCTCCGCTGCGCACGCTTTCGAGGTCTTCCAGATCGCCTCGATGCACCTCGGCACCCGCGGCGGCAATCTTCTTAGCGCCGGCGTCGGAGCGCGCCAGGCCCAGCACTTGATGGCCTGCGTTAATTAACTCAGGAATAATAGCGGAACCGATAAAACCTGTCGCACCGGTTAGAAAGACGCGCATGTAACTCTCCTCATCGTTTGTTAGTGAACGGGCAACGGTGTTTGCAGCCTCGTGGTTGTATAAGATGACCGAGCAAGGGAATGGGATCGAGCGATTGTCCGGATGCGATCGCAGAGCCGGGAAAAAGTACGGCGAAAACTTAGGTGCTCCGGCCCGTCGACGGCTACAATACGTTTGTGAAAACCAGCATAACGGTAGTTGAGGACGATCCCGACATTTCGCGGCTGGTACGCCATCATTTGGAGGGCGCCGGCTATGCCATCAAAGTTTATCCTTCGGGCAGCACGGTCATTTTCGAGTCGGAGCGGCAGAAGCCTTCGCTGTTTGTGCTCGACATCATGGTTCCCGGCAAGGATGGATTGGAACTGTGCCGGCAGATACGGCGGACGCAGTCGCTGGCCGCCATCCCGGTGATCTTTCTTACGGCAAAGAGCGGCGAGGCGGACCGCATTTTGGGACTCGAGCTGGGCGCGGACGATTACATTGTGAAGCCTTTTAGTCCGCGTGAACTGGTGGCGCGAGTCAAGGCGGTGTTGCGGCGTTTTGAGCGTCCTTTGTCGAATACGCCGTCGCGCGTGGGCGAGATCGAAATCGATCCCGGCGCGATGACGCTTACGGTCAACGGGAATGTGGTCTCGACGACGGCGACCGAGTTTCGCCTGCTGGACTATTTCATTCGCCACATGGGCCGGGTGTTCACGCGGGATCAGCTTCTGGATTCGGTGTGGCGGGATACCGCTTACGTGACCCCGCGATCGGTGGACGTTTATGTGCGGCGGATTCGCGAAAAGATTGAACCGGACCCGGAAAACCCACGCTACCTCAGGACCGTGCGCGGCGCCGGGTACCGCTTCGAAGCGCCCAAGTGAGAAAGAAGTGAGAAACCGAATTTTCTTCAAACTGTTGCTGGCGTTCGCCGTGGTCATCGTGGGGGCGACGTTGATACTCGATTTCTCCATCCGCAAAGCGTGGAAGGATTCGCTTACGCAAGAGATTGAGCGCAGCCTGCAACAAAAGACGGTGATGTTCGCCAACCGGGTGAACGCTTCTCACGACGAAAGTCTCCAGGAGATCGTCAGGCAGGAGGGCCAGGCGGCGGGAGCCCGTGCCACAGTCATCGATGCCAGCGGCAGAGTGCTGGCAGATTCCGAGACCGCGCCGGGAGAAATTGAGAACTCGTCTCGCAGTCCGGAGTTTGTGACGGCATTGCAAGGTGGGATGGGGATCGAGCGGCGACCAAGCCCTTCCGTTCATACACCATTTCTTTACATGGCGGCGCCGATCCACGGCGGGGCGGTGCGGTTAGCCTATTCCCTGGCGGACGTCGAGTCCAGCACGGCGTCCATCGAACGACACTTGTTGCGGGGTTCCGCGCTGGCGTTTCCCGTAGCACTGATTCTGGCGGCGGGAGCGGCGCAGTCGATCTCAGGCCGGCTCAAGCGGATTGTGAAGTTTGCAGAAACCATCGCGCAGGGCGACTTGACGGCGCGGATCGCAGAAACTTCGAAGGATGACATCGGGCAGGTGGCGGCGGCACTGGACAAGACCGCGCGAAACTTCCAAAAAAACTTCGAGGCTCTGAAGACCAGCCAGCGGCAACTGGAAACGCTTCTGAATTCGATGCAAGATGCCGTCATTGCGGTCGATCACGAAGAGCGTGTGTTGTGGGCCAATCAAGCGATGGAGCGCCTGGCGCCACGGCGCGCGCGAGTGCAGTCGCTGGTCGTGGAAACAATCCGCGATCCCGATTTTTTGCGGGTGGTGCGCAACGCCACGGAGGCACGGACCGTCGCCACCTCCCGCGCCACTTCGGTCGCGCCCTTTCGAGCATTTGAGGTCACGGCGGCTCCCATGCCAGGCGGCGGCGCAGTGGCGGTTTTGCGCGACTTAACGGAGACCGAGCGCGTGGAAAAGACGCGCCGCGACTTCATCGCCAATGTCTCCCACGAATTGCGAACGCCGCTGACCTCGATTCAAGGCTATACAGAAACGCTTCTGGATTCGGCCGCTGCGGAGGACAGCCACTCCCGCGATTTTCTGGAAATCATCCGAAAGAACGCGACCCGCATGTCACGGCTTACGGAAGACTTGCTCACCCTGGCGCGGGTGGAATCGGGGGAACAGCGCTTTAGCCTGCAATCGGTGCTTCCCGAGGAGTTGCTGCGGGAGGCTGTCCTCAGCTTCCGGACCATCGCCAAGGCGCAGGGTATCGAATTTGAAGTGCAAGAGTTCGCCTCATTGGCAGTGACCGCCGACGTCGAGGCGATTCATCAGGTGTTTTCCAACCTGATCGACAACGCGTTGAAATATGCGGCCTCGACCGGACGAATTGTATTAGGATCGCGGGAGCTGGCTAACGGCGTCGAGTTTTATGTTCAAGACTTTGGGCCGGGGATTCCCTCGGAGCATTTGCCCCGCCTTTTCGAACGATTCTATCGGGTCGACAAGGCGAGATCGCGTGAATCGGGAGGCACGGGCCTGGGGCTGGCAATCGCTAAGCACATCGTTTTGGCCCATGGGGGCAGCATTCGCGCCGAGAGCGAACTCAATCATGGTTCGACTTTTATATTTACTCTCCCGTTATCATTCGAACAGATTCCGATCAAAAGCCTGGTGTAGGGCAGGCGCTTGGGTCCGAT
This sequence comes from Terriglobia bacterium, assembly GCA_963799065.1. Lineage (GTDB taxonomy): Bacteria > Acidobacteriota > Terriglobia > Terriglobales > Acidobacteriaceae > JAJPHW01. The sequence goes on along the minus strand of CAWCVJ010000003.1, from coordinate 1,054,238 downwards.
AAATGCGGGAAAATTCACTCTTCTTTCACATCCCTGTAACCAAAAGGGTACGGTAGCGTTCTATTCTGCGAGTGTGGCTTTCCATATTCGCCGCCGTCGGGCATTGCCGGTGGAAATTGCGCGCCCGTTACGTCCTGTCGAGGTGCCGCTCATGAGCACGGCCAGCATGAAGGGGGCGAGCCCGGATCCCGCTTATTCACACCTTGTCAACCGTACGATCCAAGCCTGCCAGGTAGCCAAGGATGCGGCCGGAATTGCGGCCGAGGGAATCGCCACCGGCTCAGGGCCACTGCTCGCCAGCATCCGGGAGCGGGAAAAAGAACTGGACAATATCGATCGCGAAATCGATGCCGGAGTTACCCAGGAGATTACCAAGGTTAGTGAGGCTGAAGCGCGCGAGCTATTGGCGTGCATGAAGTTTATGATCGGCCTGGAGCGCATCGGCGACCTGCTCTTAAGCTTTGCCAGCAGTGCGCAGGCGGCGGGCCCGAGGCTCGATCCGCAAGATACCCGGGACCTCACGCAAATGGCCAGTTTGCTGGAAAAGATGCTCGCCGACGTTGGGGGGGCGTTCTCCTCGAGAGATGTGAAGCGGGCGGTCGATGTGCTACGCGCCGATGCCGAGATGGATCGGTTGCGCAATCTGGTTTTTCTGCGCCACATCGAGAACCCGGAGAATTTGCAACTCCAGGCCAGTCTGCAAGTCATCTTCATGACCCAATCGCTGGAGCGGGCTGGAGATCACGCCAAGAACCTCGCCGAAGAAGTTTGCCATTTTGTGAGCGGGCATACGGTCCGCCACGTCCTCATGACGTACGATAAACCGATCGAACAGATGTTTCTCGATTGGTTGCGCCAGCGCGACGAGAAGTAGCATCCAACCCGACGGGGAATAGCGTTCCCCCAGAATCCGCAAACTTCACTTTTACAAAGCTTTACCGACTCTTTACACCCTTTCGCGGTTAAGGATGTTTAGATCATAAAACCAGGCTAGAATCTTCATTTCAACAGGAGTATGGATGTTTTCAGGCAATCGTGCGTGGTGGTTGGGGCTGGCGACGTGTTCTCTTAGTTTTTTTCTTGCGAGTTGCGGTGGCGGGGGAAGTACGCAGCTTCGGGTTTTGAACGCAATTCCCGACGAACCGTCGGTCAATGTATTGCTGGGGTCGAAGACTATTAGCAGCAGCTTGTCGTACGGTGCGAACACGGGATATGACTCGGAGAGTTCGGGTTCGCAGACCTTGCTCATCGAACCGTCGAGTTCGACCACCGCCCTCATCAACCAGTCGATATCCTTGGGCAGCGGGACGGAAACAACGGTCATTGCCGCCAACTACTCGGCGAATCCGAGTGCGATTGTTTTGGCGGATGACAACACGGCGCCCAGTTCGGGCGACGCGGGCCTTCGTATCGTGAACGCGGCGCCGGGCATGGCTGCGTCGCAAGCCGACATCTATATTGTGACTTCAGGAACGGGACTGACCGGGGCGACGCCGCTGATCAGTTCGCTGGCATTTCTCCAGGCTTCGAGTTACCAGACTCTGGTCGCGGGAACCTATGACGTATATTTCACTTACGCGGGGACCAAGAGTACCTACCCCGGCGCGGGGCCGATCGGCATTACGCTAACCTCCGGTCAGAATCGTACGATTGTTTCGCTAAATAACCTATCGGGGGAGTACTCCTCGCTGACCTTGGCGGATCTCAACTAAGGCAAGGCTTGCGGAGTATCCTGGTCGGCACTTCAGTTGCAAGGCGGTTGATTGTAGACTGAGGCGAGTCGAACTTCTTCATCCATCCGATGCAACGCACCTCCATTCTGGGATTGACCGCGGTTGAGCCGAGGGCCGACTCCGCCATCGAAAAAGCCGCCGGGTCCCCCAACGGCGATCTCCAGGCGACGCTACAATTGTTGGCGGATCGTGCGCAGTACGTGACGGGAGCCTCGGGCGCCGCCATCGGACTGCTGCACGAGGGAAAAATGTGGTGCCGGGCGGCGGCTGGAGATTCCGTGCCTGGAGTGGGCGCTGTGATGTCGGAAGATTCGGGTTCCGCGTTGTCCGGGTGTTCGGTTCCGATCGTACGTCAGAACGTAGTGATCGGTGTGTTCCGGCTGGTGGCGAGCGCCGAACTGGCGATCGGAGAACAAGAAAAAGCTGAACTGACGAGGCTCGCGTCCATGGTCGAAGTGGCGCTGGAGGAAGTGGAACACAGCGGCCCGGAAGCCGGGCCGAAAGCGCCGGATCCCCCCGCCGAAATCGACAGCCCTGCTCCACCGGAGTCCAAGCCCAGAACGGCTTCGGCTCCTGCGATTGTGCGAGGCAGAATTCCTCTAACCCACAGGGACACTCCCTCGATCCAGCCTGCGTCTGCCCAAGATGCCGGCCTTCCGAAAACGATCATTCGGACTTGCGCGGGCTGCGGCTTCCCCGTGTCCGAAGAGCGGATGATTTGCTTCGATTGCGAGGCCGCCGGGTTGTCGATTCGTAACCAGGCCGGATTGGCGGGATCCGGGGCGCGTCCGCCGGGTCAGAAGTTCGTCTGGCGGAAGCACTTGTACACTGCGGGAACGATTGCGATGGCAGCGGCGACGGGAGCTGTTTTGTGGTTCTGGCTTAAGTAAGTGGGGTTTCGTTCCGGATAAGGGATTCCGTTCCCGGAATGAGACTTTATCCGATACGGGACTCGGCTACCCCGCCGTGAGTCGATTCTCTCTCATTCCCACCATCGCCTGGGCGGACAATCTCCGATGAAGTAACCAGAGAAGTCTCTGGATGCGCGATTTTTTTTCCACTCCCGGCAGCGTGCTCAAGTTACGACTGCTGTATCTCGGCGAGGAACGCAATCTCGCCAAGCTTTCTGCCGACCTGGCGCACGAGGGGGACGAACCGTTTCATCTGGAGCATGCGCCCGACATCGAGGCCGCGGTAGCGATCTTCAAAAATGCGGCTTACGACTTGCTTATTTTCGACGAAGGGTCAGCCGTGTCGGCGGTCGAACGTCTGCTGGAACGCTTGCCCCTGGTGTCCAGCGTGTTGGTAGTTTTCTTGTGCAAGGAAAAATATCCGGAACGGACCAGCGAGGCCCTGCGCCTGGTGCGGTCGCGAGAAGAGGCAAGCACGAGTGTGCCGCCCGCGATCCACTATGTGGCGCGGAGTCAAATCGGAGAATTTTGCCGGCAACGGCAGCGGTGCAAGGCCGATCAAATGTACCGGACGCTCTGGCGCGCGGTGGAGCAGGCCAGCGAGGCGATCGTGATCACCGACCACACGGGCACGATGGAATATGTAAACCCGGCGTTCGAACGGATCAGCGGTTACAGCCGAGCCGAGGCGGTGGGGCAGAACTTGCGCATCCTCAAGTCCGATCAACAAAGCTTTGAGGTGTTTCAGGATCTTTGGAAGACGATTCTCTCCGGCAACGTATTTCGCGGAGTGCTGGTGAGTTGCAAGAAAAACGGCGAGACTTACGTGGTGGAAAAAACCGTCACGCCGTTGCGCGACGGCGATGGCGGCATCGTTCGATTCGTCTCCTGCGATCGCGATATTACAGAGCAACGCAAACTCGAGGTGCAGTTGCAGCAGGCACAAAAGATGGATGCGATCGGACATTTGGCGGGCGGGGTCGCGCACGACTTCAACAATTTACTGATGGTGATCGGAGCTTATGCGGAACTCGCTCTCGACAGTCTGGCTGCGGACAACCCGCTGCGCCATAATCTGCAAGAGATTACGAATGCCACCCGGTCTGCCGCCGATCTGACACGGCAACTTCTAGCCTTCAGCCGTAAGCAGGTGCAATCGCTCCAAGTGTTGGATCTAAATCGCGTGATTGTTGGCATCTATCGAATGTTGCCGCGCTTGGTGGGGGAGGATATCGAGGTGGAATTTGTGCCGGCGCCGCACATTGGGCGAGTGCGGGCCGATCCGGTTCAAATCGAGCAAATCCTGATGAATCTCGCGGCGAATGCCCGCGATGCGATGCCCGCGGGGGGACGCCTCACGATTGAAACCGCACAAGTTCTAGTCGATGAAACGTACGCGACCGCCCGACCCGCGGTTCCTCCGGGCCAATACATCATGCTGTCGGTGACCGATTCCGGCCACGGAATATCGGCGGAAGAGATGGCTCACATTTTCGAACCGTTTTACACCACGAAAGAGGACAGCAAGGGGACCGGTCTCGGGCTATCGACGGTATACGGAATCGTCAAACAGAACGGCGGTTTTGTTTGGGTTTACAGTGAGCCCGAGCGCGGCACGACGTTCAAGATTTACCTCCCGCAGGCGCAGGGCAAGCTTGTGCCCTCGACTCTGCCCATGGTTGACACGAATTCTCCGAAGGGCGACGAGGTCCTCTTGCTGGTCGAGGATGAGGAAGCCGTGCGCAATTCGGAACGCGAATTTCTTTCGCAAAGCGGGTACCAGATCATTGAAGCCAGGAACGGCATGGAAGCGATTCGCAAGGCGGCCGATTTTCCTGGCACGATTCACCTCATGGTCACGGATGTGGTGATGCCGCACATGGGCGGGGCCAAGCTCGCCGCGCAATTGGCGCGGCTTCGACCGGAGATGAAGATGATCTTCGTTTCGGGATACGCGGAAAGCACGGTGCTGCGCCACGGCCCCATCGATGTGACGGCACGCTTCCTGCAAAAGCCGTTTTCCTTGAAGACGCTGGCCCGTAAGGTGCGCGCGGTTCTGGATGCAGCGCCATTGGCACTGGAAACCAGTCCTCTCGCTTTGACTTAACGCGCAAATTCCGGCCGAAGGTCCGCTCTCGTATAATCGAGGGAACTCCGCATGACTCTGCCGGCTGACTCTACAACCCTTTCTGCGAAACTTCAGCCCCCGGCATTTTCCCATTCCCCCCGGACCCGATCTCTGTTCGTTATTTTTGCTCTATGGGCGGTTATCTACCTGGCCTCGATCTTCTCGCCCCCCTTGCTGGACGATGTCGATACCATCCATGCCGAAGCAGCCAGGGAAATGGTTCTGCGCCACGATTGGGTGACACTCTATACCGATGGCATTCGTTATCTTGAGAAGGCGCCTTTGATGTACTGGGGAATCGCCGCCAGCTACGAGGCGTTTGGGCTCCATGACTGGAGCACACGGCTCCCACTCAACTTATCGGTGTTGGCTTGTCTCTTCGCGACGTATGCGCTGGGGAAGCTCGCATATGGCGAGCGCGGCGGCTTTTATTCGGCAGTGATACTGGCGACGTGCGTCGGCCCGTTTATCTATACGCGATTTGAGATTCCCGATATTGCGGTGGGGTTATGGCTCACGCTGAGCTTTTATTTTTTTCTGCGATCGTTGCAGGAGGACACGCCGTCGCACCTCACGTGCTGGGGATTCGCCGCCGCTTGCGCGTTGAATGTGCTGACAAAGAGTTTGATCGGGCTGGTGTTTCCGTTGGGCGCGATCGGGATGTATTTGTTGCTGACCGGAAATCTGCGGCACCTTCTGCGTTTACGTTTGATTTCGAGCACGTTCGTATTTCTGGCGATCGCCGCGCCGTGGCATATCATGGCTGCGATTTCGAAATCCTTCGCAGGGCGCGGTTAAAGGATTTCTGTGGTTCTACTTTGTGAACGAGCAGTTGCTCCGCTTTGTGGGCAAACGCGTTCCGCCAGGGTATGACACGGTTCCGATATTTATTTTTTGGGGACTGCTGCTGGTGTGGCTGGTGCCCTGGATATTCTTTTTGCCGCAAGCTTTGCGCGACCTTCCGTGGCGGTGGCGCGAATTGAGGGGACAACTCTCCATGCGGAAGAAAGCGAATTTGTTATTTCTCTTGTGGGTGCTGGTGATTGCCGGCTTCTTCAGTTTCTCGACGAGGCAGGAGTACTACACGATTCCTGCTGTGCCGGGGATGGCTTTGTTGGTGGGGGGATGGCTGTCGCGGGAAGAGCAATCTGTAGCGGGATCGCCGGAGCGTCGTGCGGGCAGAATTTCGTCTACCGTGCTTGTCGCAATCGCAATCCTTGGCGCAGTGGTCGGGATCTCGGTGCTGGTCTCGTCGCGCGCCCCGGCGCCTGGGACCGATCTTGCCGATTTGCTGAAGAAGAATCCAACTGAGTACGACTTGTCGCTGGGTCATTTCCTCGATCTGACTCCGGAAGCGATGGGCGCTTTTCGTTGGCCACTTCTCGGTACGGTGGTGTTTCTTCCGATAGGGGCGGGCGCGAATTGGTGGCTACGACGTACGTCTCGTCTGCGTCTTGCCAACGCCGCGCTAGCCTTGATGATGGTCGGAGTTCTGGCCTGCGTTCATGCCGCATTCTCGACGTTCTCGCCGATTCTGTCGTCACACGATCTGGCGGTTGCGATTCAAAAGCATTATGATTCGGGCGACGTCATCGTCGTCGATGGTCAATACCACGAAGCTTCAACATTGCACTTTTACACAGGCGTACCGTTGCGCATCCTGCACGTTCCTAGCGGAAATTTATGGTACGGATCGAAGTTTCCCGATGCGCCTAATGTGTTCGAGACGCCAGCTTCGTTTGCTCCCCTCTGGGACGGTCCGCAGACAGTGTTTCTGTGGACCGATCAAGATCTTCCCAAGGAAATTCAAAACGCGCCCCACTTCCTGCTGGCTCGCTCCGGCGGAAAATCGATTTTCACCAACCATCGGATGACCGACTGACGTGGCGATTCTGCTGCTGGCTCTGCTTACGGGCTCGCTGGTCTGCTCGTTTCTCTCGATCATTGCCGCATTTCGCTATCTTGCAATAAACCCGCCGCCGCCGCTTGGTTTGCCGCCGGTCAGTATTCTGAAGCCGCTTGCCGGATTGGATGAAGGACTCGAATCTAATCTTCGGACGTTCTTCGAGCAGGACTACTCTGAGTTCGAGATTCTCTTCGCAGTGCGGAATGAAACAGATCCCGCGCTGGAAGTTGTCGAAAAGCTTAGACGCGAGTATCCGCAGATTCCTGCAGAAGTCGTTCTGACGGGGGAGCCGCGATATCCGAATGCGAAAGTATTCAGCCTCGAACGGATGATGGCGACTGCGAAGAACGGTCTGCTGGTGATGAGCGACAGCGATATTCATGTGACGCCAGATTTTTTGCGGACGGCCGCAGCAGAATTTCGAGATGCCGGCCTGGGTGTGGCGACTTGCCCCTATCGTGCGGTGGCTGGAGAAAGCTTCTGGTCGCGCCTCGAAGCGACTGGCATGAATACCGATTTCATTGCGGGGATCCTCACGGCGCGGATGCTCGAAGGCATGAAATTTGCGGTCGGCCCGACCATCGTCGCGCGCCGCCAAACCATCGAAGCGATCGGCGGCCTCGCGAAACTGCAAGACTATCTGGCGGAGGATTTCATGCTGGGCAAGCTCGCCGCGGACGCCGGATATGAGGTCATCTTGAGTTCGTATGTAATCGAGCACCATATCGGATCGAGCACCTTAGCGGGTAATGCCGCTCACCGGCTGCGTTGGGCGCGCAGCACGAGGCGTTCGCGTCCGCTGGGATATTTAGGACAGTTGTTTACGTATCCCATTCCACTCGCGCTGCTGGTATGGGTTGCCCAACCGTCGTGGTGGGTCGCGCTTCCCATCACGCTGGTTGGGCGTTACGTGGCGGCGTATGTCATGTCGCGAAGCGTACTCAGAGCGCGCATCCCTTGGCTGCTGCTTCCGCTCGAAGACCTTTTCGCCTTCGCATTTTGGATAGCCGGTTTTTTCGGGAACACCATTAGCTGGCGGGGACATCGTTTTCGCGTTGACCGGGACGGCCGCTTCGAGTCTGTCAGCTAGACGCGGCAATTAGGAGGTGCGAGTGAGCTTGCCATTTTTCAGGGCGAAGCTTTCGCCGCGCCAAAGAATTGTACGTCCGGTGAAACTCGCAACCCAGACGATCAAGGCGAAACAATCGCGGATGGGCAGCAGCCAGAGCCACGGCAGGACTTCGGAGTCTTGCAAACAGAGCGTGCCAACAGAGATTGCTGCGGCCGCTCGTAGGAACAGACTGACCGCTAAAAGCGTCCATGCCCACGGCGCTCCTGGGCTGATCACGAGGGCCGCGAGCGACCATGGAATGCCGAAGGTGAAGACGAGGCCCAGATATCCCCAAGGCCTTGAATCGCGAATGGTTCGAGCCCAACGAAGTTGATGCCGCCAGAACTCGCGCACGTCATAGCTGGGGAGATGCGTCTCGACGATCGAGTGAGAGAGTGTCACGGTTCGTCCGAGCTGTGCGATGCGATGACCCAGTTCGTAATCGTCGGCGAGAAAATTCGCAATCGCTTCAAAGCCGCCAATCGAAGCTAGATCGCTGCGACGGAAGGCAAGCGTCGAACCTAATCCGAAGTTGATGCCCTCTAGTTGTTGCGCCGCGAGGACTCCCGCCGCAAAATCAGTACTGATGCTGAGAGACTCGATGCGCGAGCCTAATCCTTGCCCAGCCTTGGCGCGATAGAGGCAGGTCACTAAACCGACCGCCGGCTCGCGCAGCGGCGATATGACCTTCTGCAAATAGTCCGGCTCTACGCGGATGTCGCTATCGTTGACCAACAGATGTTCATGCTTTGCATGGGGCAGCATTTGCGCCAGGTTGCTGACTTTCGTGTTGCCGCCCAAATCCTTCTCGCAGACGACTAAGCGAATCGCGCGAGCTGGAAACTCGGTTTGCATTCGCCGCACCGACGCAATGGCTGGATCATTTTCTTCACTCACGCCGAAAATAATTTCGTACTCCGAATACTTCTGGAGGCAATGGCTGCGAAAGCTCTCATACATCTCCGGATCTTCGCCCTTGAGCGGCTTGAGAATCGAAACGGGTAGTTCGGATTGTGTGGGGCGGGTGCCTTCGCCCGACGTGCGGGCCAGCAGAAATCGAATCGCGCCAAAAATGCAAAGGAGCGAATAGGCGATGGCCGCCGCTGCGCCCGTCGCAAACACATAGGCTATGTCTTTAAGCATGAATGAAATAGAAGTTCCGTCCGCGGCACCGCCGCACTCACAGGATAAAACACATATACTATGAGGGTTGACAGCCGGACCGGACGGTCGCTCTCGGCGTCTTTCATAGAGGCTGAGGGAGGAAAGTCCGAACTCCGCAGAGCAGTGTGCCGGATAACGTCCGGGAGGGTGGATTCAAGTCCGCCCGACGGCCAGTGCCACAGAAAATATACCGCCCCGCTGTCGTTGTGAGCGCTCGCCCACGCGAGGGCTGACACCGGCGGCGGGGTAAGGGTGAAAAGGTGCGGTAAGAGCGCACCGCTGCCGCAGCAATGGGGCAGGCATGGCAAACCCCACACGGAGCAAGACCAAATAGGGAGGGAGCGCGGCCTCGGTCGCGTACGTGTCGGCTCGGCGCGTCCAACCTCCGGGTAGGTCGCTTGAGCCCCGCAGTAATGCGCGGCCCAGAGGAATGACCGTCCCGCAGGAGCAATCCCGCGGACAGAATTCGGCTTACAGGTCCGGCTGTCAAAACATTTTCCCGGTTGGCGGTACCGAGATTTGCTTTAGGTCGGCATCGGGGCCGATTTCGTGTCTTCCGCCAGTTCCACCACGCGGGTTAAGTTCTTGGGCGAATCCGGATCCAGACCTTTTTTCAATCCATAGTAAACGCCCAGCAGTTGACCCCAAATGGCGAAGGCTGCGGAGCGGGCATATTCGGGGGCGTGGAGATCGAGACTGATGGCCAAGTCGGCGGCGAGTTCGGCTCTTTTGCCGAGGCGATTCGCGATCACCAAGGTGGCCGCGCCGAGGGCTTTCATTTCCTCGAGCAGCTCGACTTCCGCGTCATAGGAGGTTTCTGCGATGAGAAATACGATCAGGGTTTCGGGGGAGACAATGGACTTCGGCCCGTGGCGGAATTCCAGGGAATGAAACACCTGGGCGTAGGAGCAGGAGGCCTCCGTGATCTTCAACATGCACTCCGATGCAATACCGAACAAGGGTCCCTGGGCCAGGAGAACAAAATCGGAGAAGCTGCGCGAGTCGGCGAACGACCTCAGCCGTGGGGATAGATGCGGGAGCAGCGGCTCGACTTGTTGCGGCAGTCGGAGGACCGCTTGCTTGAAATTGTTGTCGCCTGCGATGGAAGCCCCCAGGTATTGGAGCGCCAACAACATCGATGTGAAGGAGCGCGTCATCACCGTGCTGCGCTCGTCGGCGTCCAACAGCTTGAGAGTGAGAGTGCTTGAGGCTTCGAGCGGCTGGCCCTGGGCGCAGGTGATGGCGAGGGTGCGCAGATTGCGCTCTCTCTCCAGCATCTGGGCGGCGCGGATCGCTTCCGAAGTGCGTCCGGAGCGCGAAATGACGACGGGAATGTAATCCCGCCCGGAATGCAGAGTCAGTGCCGGGTACATGAGCAGATCGGAAGCGGGAACGGCGCGGGCGGCGAGTCCCAAATGATTGAAGCTGGCCGCTGCCGCGAGCGCGAGATAGTAGCTGGTGCCGCAGCCCACGAAAATCCACTCCGCTCCGGGACGCGCCATTTTAGCTGCGGCATGAAGTTCCGCACTCGCTGCGAGTTTCGCGAGACTCGTGCCCCAGCATTGCGGTTGAGAAAATATTTCGGCCAGCGTGTGCTGTCCGGCTTCTGTTAGGTTTACCGATTTCATAGGGTTGGTATGATTCCGTTCAGACTGATATGACTCTTACACCAGCTTTTTTTAGCGCGCGCAAATCCGATTTCGGGATTTGCCGATCTGTGATGACGTCGTGAACCTTGGTCACCGGCATGATGTTGCACAGGCTGCGCCGGCCGAACTTGCTGGAATCGCAAACCGCAATCGTCCGGCGGGAGATCTCGACCATAGTACGGTTCACTTCGGATTCCAACAAATTCGGAGTGAATAATCCAACCTTGGTATCGAAACCGTCGACGCCGAGAAAGAGAATGTCCGCGCTGAGTTGACGCAGGGTTCGTTCCGCCAGGGGTCCGACGAGCGAGAACGAATTCTTGCGCAATGTGCCCGCGGTCAAAATAACTTCGATGTGCGTGCCTGCGAGCTCGGCTGCGATGTTGATGGCATTGGTGATCACCGTGAGGCGGACCATGTTCTTGTTCTTGAGCGCGCGTGCGATCGCCGTTGTCGTGGTTCCGGAGTCGAGGAGCACGGACTGGCCTTCTTCCACCAAGCCGGCGGCGGCCAGCGCAATCTGAGCCTTCTGCTTGCTGTGCAGCGTCTCCTTTTCTCGCAGCGACGGATCGAGCAATGCGCCGGCTTGCGCGGATAAGGCCCCGCCGTGAGTTCTCTGGACTGAGCCAAGCCCCTCCAGGTATTCCAAATCTTTGCGAATCGTGATCTGCGAGGTACGAAACTTCCGGGCCAATTCCTTGACCAGCACTCGTCCGTCCCGGTGCAGCACCGAAAGAATTTCGCGCCGCCGTTCTTCGCTGAGCAGACCCTTCGACGGCATGGGATCAGAAGTAGAACTTCAGGGCAAACTGGATTTGGCGGGGGGCACGCGAGGCCAGGGGAAAACCGAAACCAGTTTGACCTAATTCCAAAGGCGTGGGCTCGGCGCTGATGGCGCCGAATTGGCCGAACAAATAATTCACGTGATTCAGTACGTTGAAGAATTCTGCACGGAACTCGAAACTCTTGTGTTCGGTGATCGGAAATCGCTTGGCCAGCGAAGTGTCCCAGGTTTTGTAGCCCGGTCCTTCGATGGTATTGCGCCGCGCATTTCCGAACGTCCCCAGTACGGTGTTGTCAACAAATGCGCAGGTGTTAAAGAGAGTTCCGGGGATGCAAGGCTTGCCATTGGGATCGCCCACCACATTAGGGCGCGAGCAATAGTAGCCAACCGTGCCGCCGCAATCGCCTCCGGACACGTTGTTGATGTCGGTCGCGGTGTAGTAATTGCCGGTGGCCGCGGAAAAGACTCCGCTCCACTGCCAATTGCCAATGATCTGGTTCAGCAGGCTCGAGGAGTCCGCGGCGAACTTTTGACCGCGACCGAAGGGGAGGTCGTACACATAGTTGAAGACAAAACGGTGACGAACGTCGAAATCGGCGTTGCCGTAATTCTGGTTGGGATAGCGCTGATCCTGAAAGTCGCCATTATTCACCGATCCCAGGCTGGCACTGGAAGCGTTATCGAGGGCATGCGAGAAGGTGTAGGCAGCTTCGTACTGCAACCCGTGAGAGTAATGTTTCTCCAGCCGGACTTGCAGAGAGTTGTAATTGGACTGGGCATCCGAGCGAAAGGTGGCGATGGTGACGTCGAGTGCGGGATTGCAGTTTTGAGAGTTCGCCAAGTCGCACGGACCGGTGGCTCCGGGCGCCAGATCGAAAGCGGGCCTCCGTGGCGCGGTGGGAAGCGAATCCGTCCCTAAAACCGGCACGGCTTGATTTCCGTTGTAAAAAGCGAAGAGTTTTAAGCCACGCGAGCCACCATAGGAAACTTCGAGGACTGTGTCCTCGGGCAGTTGATACTCGAGACCCAAGTGCCACTGCTGCGTATATGGGGTCACCAAATGGGGATCGAGCGAGTAAAGCTCGGCAGCATTTGGATCGGTCAACGCGTTCGCTGGAAAACCGTGGGCGAGAACGTTAAGGTTGGGGATTGCGCAATTGCTGACCCCGTTTGCGGGAGCGAGGTTGGGATTGGCAAAAGGTGCTGTGCAAGGCGCGCTGTAGGCCTGCGAAGACAGGTAGGGAGGATTGAACCCTGGACTCGGGTTGGAAAACGGGCCGTTCTCCTGGCCGCCATAGAAGATGCCATAGCCGGTGCGGAGAACGAGCTTATTCGAGATCTGGTAAGCCAAGCCGATACGAGGTGCAAAGTTATTCAGGTCGGGACTAATAAGTCCGGCGGAACCGTTTCGTTGCAGGGGGCCGAGTTCGGAGTCGAGTGTGGGAGTCAATTGCGCCGTCTGTCCTTTAGGAAGTTGTAGTCCCCCGGTTGCGAAATTGAAGGTGGCTTGCTGGTTGTCGGCTTCTTTGACCGTCGTGAAGAGTTCATAACGAAGTCCGAGATTCAAGGTGAGCCGTGGCGTCACGCGGAAGTCGTCGAGCGCATAGATGGCATAAATTTGGCGACGATAATCGATATTGGGAGTGACACTGGTGATGGATCCGCCATCGGTGATGCCCTGAAGAAAACTGGCAAAGGCTTCTCCTCCGGTGCCAGGAGCGGCGAGATTGTCGTTGATGACGAAATTTCCGCCGAAGTCGAGGGCGCCCCGAGCTGCCGCCGGCTCCAAAAGGGTGAATTGCTCGAAACGGAGTTCCCCGCCAAACTTCAAGGAATGACGGCCTCGTACCCAGCTCAGATTATCGGTGAACACATAGCTGTGCTGCTGTTCAACCGCGGGTAAGTATTCCGAGGCCCCGATGGTTGCGGTGCCGTCCCCAAAACTAATCGAAGGGAGACCGCCAATCTGCTGCGCGGCATTGAATGGAACGCCGGGAAATGGGATGGGAAGCTGCTGCGCCACATTCGTCCCATTGTAGAGATTGTAGCGATGCGAATTGAGATGGTTGAAGCCAAAGCGAAATTCGTTGATCAGGTTGTTGTTGAATTCGTGGATCTCGCTGGCAGCCAGCCCCTGCGCGACGTTGTTGCTGTAGCCATCCTGAAAGCTGCCGCCGTCAAGCACGTTGTTAAACGGCGAAGGGAGGAAATTCCGGTCGTTACCGTAGCTGTAGCGGGCGAAGAAATTGTCTTTGTCGTTGAAGGTGTGATCGATGCGAATATCGAACTTGTCTTCGGTTTCACTGCGTTCAGGATCGGCTAGATAATTTCCTCCCGGCAAATTGGAATTGGGGGCGGGAAACAGCTTTGCCAATTCATCGCCCAAGGGATCGATGGCTGTGTTGGTTCCGGAGTTGCCGGAGAACTTATTGGTGGGCTGTCCGCCGGAGGTTGTACCGATGGGCACGCTGCACAGCCCGCCATTGTAGGGAGAGTTATTTTGCGCAAGCAACGGATTGAAGATCTCTCCCTGATAGGTTTGGTTGCCGTTGCAATCGAGCACGCCGGTAGGACTATCGGTTTGGAGGAATGCGGAGAAGTCTCCATTCACTTCGGCCTGAGTGGGCACCGTGGAGAGCTGGGGTAACGCTTGACGAATGCGCAGGCCTTCGTAGTCCCCGAAAAAGAATGTTTTGTTCTTGCTGATGGGTCCGCCGAAGGTAAAACCAAATTGATTCTGTTTGTAAGGCTGCTGACCGAATTCAGCGTCAAACGGATTGATGGCGTCAAACGCCTGGTTGCGCAGAAACTCCCAGAGGTCGCCATGAAATTTGTTGGTGCCCGACTTGATGACGGCATTCATGATCGCCCCATTGCCCCGGCCAAATTCTGCGCTGTAGGAATTGGTTTCCACTTTAAACTCGGCGATCGCGTCGACAGCGGGTTGGACCACATAGGCGGCGCCGTTGAGGACGTCGCCAAGATTAGCGTTGTTATCGATGCCATCCAGCAGGAAATTGTTTTGCAAAGCGCGGGCGCCGTTCGAACTGAAGCCGTAGCTGGTTTCCACGCGCGATCCGGGTTCGGCGGCCGCGATGCCAACGCCCAGCAGGGCGAGTTGGGCGTAATTGCGTCCGTTCAAAGGAAGCGCGTTGATGCGGCGGCTGTCCACGACCTGGCCGAGTTCCGAGGTTTCGGTCTCGAGTTGCGAAGCTTGGCTGCTGACGGTGACAACTTCGGTCGCCATGCCGGGCTGGAGCTTGAGATCGACGCCCACGCGAGCTTGAATGTCGACTTCGACGGGACCCGCTTCCGCCTTCTTAAATCCAGGCTTTTCCGCAGTAACGGAATAATGACCGATCTTCAGGGGGCTCGCCGTATACTCTCCGGCCCCGTTCGTGTTGAGCGTTAGATCAATTCCGCGGTCAATGTCATGCACCGTCACCTTCGCTCCGGTCACCACCGCGCCACTCGGATCGCGCACCAGGCCTACAATGGCCCCAGCATCTTTTTGGGCCCACATGGGCGCGGAAAACACCAGAAGGAACGAACCGAGGGCGATCGCCCGGGTGCAACACAACCGGAATGGCATAGAGAGGCTCCTGTATACGAAGCTTGAAAATCGACAGCGAATGGTCTTGCCGAGCATTTCGATCTTGCAATCCGAGACTTTCGATGTAACATTACGGATTATTACTTTTACTTTCGTTTCAGATCGTTTGTCAACAGACATTTTTGGGGTCCGTGCCTATCGACCTCATACATCGCACAACGCGGGAGCAAACACTAATGCTGCGAAATTTGCCCAACTGTGGAATGAAGACCATCGCTGTTAGCGCCGCACTGGCGCTGATTCAGCTGACCGCCTGCTCACAATACCAGACACCGTCGAGGTCGGGAGCCAAGGTCGGGCCCCACCATCCATCTGCGATCACCGTAGACGTCAAAGACGGCGGCCCTGCCGTATTGACGACGAGTACAGCGGAGTTTCAGGTGACACCCGACGGGTATGTACAGGCCTTTCTGCTTAGGGACGGGCAGAAGCTGTCGCTCGACGAACCCGGAGTGGGCGCTCCCAGCGACAGCGATTTTGTGCGGGTCGCAGGCAAAGACATTCATTTCACGCTCGACTTCCAGCAGGCTCGGGTGCAGGAGGCGCTGGGGAAGATGGGGGTCGGAAAAAGGGTGGAGATACCGGCTCGTTCTCTGGGGCCTACGGGTACAGATTTACAACGTGTACTGGCGCTGGAAGTTTACGATCAATTCCCCAACATCCTTCTGAGCACGGTGGCATATAAGAACGCAGGCGCGAACGACATCGTAGTCGAGAAAAGCGTGGACCAGCGCAGACGATTGGACGCGCACCGGGCCGACAGCCAAGCCGAGCCGTGGCAGATGTGGTCTTTTCATGGTGCGAGCTATGACTGGGGAAAAGACGATGTGGTGCAGCTCACGAGGAGCTTCTCGCAGCCCAACCTCATGGGAGACATGGTCAAAGGCGGCTATGGGGGCGGGATTCCGGTGGTCGCGTTCTGGACCGATCGTGTAGGGGAAGCCATCGGTCACATCGAAACGCTGCCGATTTCCGCGGCGATGCCGGCAACAGTCGCGAGCGATGGACGGGTCGAGGCTGCAGTCGTGTACCCGGCGAATGTCACGCTCAAGCCGGGGGAGAGTTATTCCACTCCGCGCAGTTTCGTTTCGGTTTTCGCGGGCGACTTCTACGAACCGCTGCGGATTTGGTCCAGCGTATTGCAAAAAGAAGGATGGGAACTGCCGAAGCCGTCGAGCGAAGCTTACAACGTCAGCTGGTGCGGCTGGGGATACGAGCAAGATGTCACGCCGGCGCAAATGCTGGGCACGATTCCGAAGTTGAAAGAAATGGGCATCAAGTGGGTGACGCTTGACGATCGCTGGTTCGACGTCTACGGCGACTGGAACCCGAGGGCAGACACTTTTCCGGGAGACTCCATCACCAGGATGACGGACCGGTTTCACAAGGAGGGAATGCTGGCGCAACTTTGGTGGCTGCCGCTGGCGGTCGAAGATGGCCAGGGCAAATACGATGGACACAAATATTCGGTGGCGAAGATCGCGCAAGAACATCCCGAATGGCTGGTGCTCGACAAAGATGGCAATCACGCTCACATGACGCGCGGTCTGGCGGTTCTCTGTCCCGCGGTGCCGGAAGTGCGGGCTTATCACAAGCGGCTCACCGAAAGGTTCATTCGCGACTGGGGCTTCGACGGCAGCAAGCTGGATAACATTTACAGCGTTCCGGCCTGCTACAATCCGGCGCATCATCACAAATCGCCGCAGGATTCAGTCAACGCGATGGGCGACATATACAAGGAGATTTTCCAAACGACGCGGGCCTTAAAGCCACAGAGCGTGACCCAAAGCTGCCCTTGCGGCACACCGCCGTCCCTGGCGTGGCTACCCTTCATGGACCAGGCGGTTACTGCCGATCCGGTGGGCGCGGTGCAGGTGCGGCGTCGCATCAAAATGTACAAGGCGCTGTTGGGACCGGAAGCGGCGGTTTATGGCGATCACGTCGAACTGTCCGCCATGACCAAGGTGGGCAACGACTGGAAGGAACATGGAGACGATTTCGCATCGACGATCGGGGCCGGGGGCGTAGTCGGAACCAAGTTCGTGTGGCCCGACCCCGGCCCCAGATTCAAAGACGTCAACCTGACAGCCGCGAAGGAAGAACACTGGAAAAAATGGATTGGCCTTTACAACACAAAGATGCTTTCGAAAGGAGAGTTCAAAGACCTTTATGTGACGGGCTACGACGTTCCCGAAGGATATGCGATCGCGAAAGACGGCAAAATGTATTATGCGTTCTTCGCGCCGAATTGGAAGGGCGAGATCGAGTTGCGAGGATTGAATCCCGGGAAATATGAGGTGCTAGATTACGACGCGGGAAAAGACCTCGGCAGGATTGAGGCGTCGTCGGGTCACACAGCAAGACTGTCGGTCGATTTCAAAGACCATCTCTTGCTGGAAGTAAATTCGCAACCCTAGTTGCGTGGGGTTCCGGAAAGGAACGGGATCACGCGCGCGATGGCCCCGCGCAGGGCTGGGAAAATCTATAAATTTCGATCGCCGATTCTATTCCGCCACGAACTCTGCGCACACAGGGGATGGCACCTGCACCGACTCTCCGGTCCGGGTGAGATGTCCGGTATTGGGGTCGAGGCGGAAAACCACGATGCTGTTGGAATCCTGATTCTCGGCTAACAGCCATTTTCCCGTGGGATCGATGGCGAAGTGCCGAGGCGTCTTTCCGCCCGTCGGATCGGTTTCGACGTGAGTGAGCAGGCCAGTGTGGGGAGCGATGGCGAAGACTGCGATACTGTCGTCTCCCCGATTTGAAGTAAATAGAAACTTGCCTGAAGGGTGAAGGTCGATTTCCGCGGCGGTGTCGTCTTTGGTGAACGGTCGGGTCAGCGCGGAAATACTCTGCACCGGGCGCAAGCTCCCACGAACGGGATCGTATGAATAGACGACGACGATCGATTGCATTTCGTCGAGCACATACAAGAACTTTCCGTCTTGACCGAACGCTAAATGCCTTGGGCCCGCGCCGGGGGCGGCCTTCACCACTGGCGGATCGGCCGCCAAAGTTCCCTTGGCAGCGTCGAACCGGTAGACCAGCACCTCATCCAGGCCTAAGTCGGCGACGACCGCGAAGCGATTATCCGGCGAGAGAGCTATGGCATGGGCGTGAGGGCCGGCTTGGCGTTCGGGATCGACGCTCGAGCCCTTATGCTGTACAAACGAAGTCGAATCGCCGAAGCGTCCATCTTTGAGAAGCGGAAATACGGCGACACTGCCGGTCGTGTAGTTGGCCACCAGAGCATACTTGCCGGTGTGATCAAGAACGATGTGGGCGGGATCCTGGCCGCGCGACGAGACCTCATTTAGTAGTGACAGTTTCCCGTCCTCGGGATGAATCGAAAAAGCACTCACAGCACCCGTGGGCTGGCCGTTGTAGGTCTCGGTTTCGTTGACGGCGTACAGCGATTTGCGACTCGAATCGGCGGCTAGAAATGACGGATTGGCCGACTCCGCGGCCAACCCAAGCGAGGTCAATTTGCCGTTCGAGGGATCGAAGTCATAAGCATAAATTCCCTTGCTGCCATGATCGGTATAGGTGCCTACAAACATGAGGAACTTAGGATGCGCAGGCTCCGCCGCTTGAAGGGAGGCGGTTGACACCGAAAGGAAAAGCAAGCCTAGTTGATAAATTCGCGGGGACGAGATCATGCCAGACATCATAGACGAGCCGGCCTCCGGTCGTCACAAAGGATCGGCACATAAATTGCCTCGCGACCCGCTCGCTGGATGATTTCCTGCATCAGAAAGGTGGTTGGAAGAGGCTACTTATGAATGACGACATTATGCAGGAACTGCTGGATGAAGTGATCTCCTCATTCGAGGCGCAGGAAACTCAGAGCCGGGCACTTCTGGGGCTGTTAAAAGAGAAAGAACTCGCCGGCGAAGAAGAGATCTCGCGTCAAATGGAGCAAGCGGCAAAAGCGAGCAATGTTCGATGGCGGGCGGTTCGAGTGCGCATGGAACGGCTGCTGCTTTCATGGGCCGATCAGGTCAACGAGGACGCGAAAAGGACTTCCGCGAAGAGTGGGGAGGATGGGAACCTGACGGCGCGAACAACGTCAGCCGAAGCCGCTCGCCACGAGGAGTCGACGGAGCCCGTGGTTAGCGCCGATAGCGAGAAGGATGAGCGCCAGACGGAAGATGCGGTGTCGAAAAAGAGTGCGTGAGGCGGGCCTTACGGCCTTACAAATGCGCGCTACTTTGGTTCTGGGATAGGCTCTATCGCTCGCAATAAGAAAACGTAGCCAATAATTCCCAGCAGAAGAATAACGGTCGCGATGATGAATGCGGCGGCGAAGGAGTGAGTGGCCGCGACGATGTATCCGGTGACGATAGGGGCGGAAATTGCGCCCAGTTGCCCGGAAAAATTCACTGCGCCTGCCACGGTGCCAACACTTTCTCGGGGCGCGATCAGAGATGGAATTGTCCAGGCGACCGGGGCCGCGGCGGCCAGCCCCCCCAAAGCCAGGCTGATCCAGATCAACGCCGCTGCCGGAGTGCGCGCATGCGCGGCCCCGTAAATGGCGAGGCCAAAAGCCATGCCCATGACCAGAACCGTTTGGCGCACGCGATTAGCGTTCCAGCCACGTTGAATCAGGCTATCCACCAGCCATCCACCGACGAGCAGATCGGTGAAGGTAGCGAACAACCACGGTACGCTGGTGTAAAGGGCGGAGTGCAGCAAATCGATATGAAGAGCAACCGACAAATAACTTGGCAGCCAAGTCAATAGAAGAAAGAATGTGTAGTTATAGGCGCCCCATCCCAGGGCGAGCCCATAGACTTTGCGCTTTCGCAATAAATATCCCAAGGAAGCGCCGCTGCCGGATTTCGCTCGTCCTTCGGTCTGCGCACCCCCCTCTCGCAGCAGTCGCAGTTCTTCGGCCGACAGTCCGAGGTCTTCGCTGGGATTGCGGTAGATCGAATAGAACAACAAGAAATAAATGAAGCTGGCAAAACCCGTGACGGCGAAGCTCCAACGCCAGCCAAAGTAAAACAGCACGATCCCGATTAGCGGGACCCCAACTGCGCTGGAGAACTTTGCCGCAGCATCGGTGACCGCCGTTGCCAGGCCGCGTTCTTCCCGGGTAAACCAGTAGCCCAGCGCCTTGGCATTCGCGGGAAAGGTTGGTGACTCACTCACGCCCAGAAGCAGTCGGGCCCCTGCGAACCAGTTTAGGCCGGGAGCAAGTGCCGCCGCGAACGACGAGGCGCTCCAAAGCAATGCGCTGACTCTGCCGACGCGGCGCACTCCCCAGCGGTCCAGCAGGACGCCGCAAGGCATCTGCATGAGGGCATAGGTCCAACTGAAAGCGCTGGAGAGATATCCGAACGCGACCATTGACAAGCCGAATGAATCATGCAAAGCGTCCCGCGAAACGGAGAGATTAATTCGGTCGAAAAAATTGACCAGGACGCCGAGCGCGAGCAGAAA
This sequence comes from Terriglobia bacterium, assembly GCA_963799065.1. Taxonomy (GTDB): domain Bacteria; phylum Acidobacteriota; class Terriglobia; order Terriglobales; family Acidobacteriaceae; genus JAJPHW01. The sequence goes on along the minus strand of CAWCVJ010000003.1, from coordinate 1,033,791 downwards.
AGCGATTCGCCACCGCCTGCGCGGAATGTGGGAAGCAGCCGGAATTTCCTGGTACAAGAACGCTCCTAAAGGAGACTAGATCGCAACCGTTGCATCACATTCTGCGCACTATTGCACGGCGATGCCGGCGAGTAGTCCGCCATCGACCAGGTAGTCGCCTCCGGTGCAGAATCCGGCTTTGTCGGAGGCGAGGAATGCGGCCAGCTCGGCGACTTCTTCGGGCTTGCCGATGCGGCCCAGCGGATGCGATGCGCCGAAACGTTTGAATACTTCGTCCATCGGCAGGTCGGGCGAAAAGTGGCTGGCAGAGCGCGCCAGCATGGGCGTCTCAATGGATCCCGGACTGATCGAGTTCACGCGGATCTGGTCCGGCGCATGATCGAGGGCGAGAGCCCGCGTGAAACTGAGAATCGCACCTTTCGAGGCGGCATAGGCGACTACTCCGCGCTGGCAGGCAGTGCCTTGCACCGACGCCAAATTGATGATCGACCCGCCGCCTCGCTTCTTCATCTCGGGCACGCCATAGTGCGCGAGCAGGTAGATGCTGCCGACATTCACCATCATGCAACGATTCCAGGTGGCAAGATCGGTCTCGACGACATTGCCGAAAGGATGGATGGCGGCTGCGTTAGCAATAATGTCCAGGCCGCCGAAATCCCCGACCGCCTTTGCGACCACCGCTTTCACCTGCTCGGGATTGGTCACGTCGCAGAGTTCAACTCGCAAAGTGAAACCGAGCCTCGTGGCGTCTTTGGCTAACGCTTCGTTGCCACCACTCTCGATGCCGCACGCAATAACCTTACCGCCGCCTGTCGCGAAGCGTAGTGCAATCGCGCGTCCGATTCCGGTTGTGCCGGTGACGATGGCTACTTTGCCCGCGAAGTCGCTCATAGACTTGAACCCCCCTTTATTTTCAACCGTGAGTTATTCAGCCAATTCTGGAAGCGACGCCTTAAGTCCTCGCATGACGCCGCGCAGCTCCGCCAGCCCTTTTAATCGGCCCACCAAAGAATATCCCGGATTCACTTTCTTTCCAATATCGTCAGCCAACAGATGTCCGTGATCGGGACGCATCGGGATCTCGTGATCGGCTCGCCCTGCCTTCCGACGCCGCGCCTCTTCTTCCAACAAGATGCGGATCACGCCGACCATATCGGAACTGCCATTGAGATGTTCGGCTTCGTGAAATGATCCGTCGGGTTCGCGCCTCACTTGCCGCAAGTGGGCGAAATGAACGCGAGACGCGAACTCACGCACCATCGCCAATAAATCGTTATCGGCTCTCGCGCCGAAGGAGCCGACACAAAACGTCAAGCCGCTCGCTGGAATGTCGCAGGCAGCGAAAATCGCGCGAACATCTGCGGCGGTCGAGACCACGCGTGGCAATCCGAACAAAGAAAATGGCGGATCGTCGGGGTGAATGGCCAGGCGCAGTCCGAGTTCGGCTGCGACCGGCACAACTTCGCGCAGAAATTCTGTGAGATTGCGCTGGAGTTCCGAGCTCGTACGGCCTTCATACTCTGCGATCAGATCGCGAATGGTTTCGCGGTTGTACGAAGCCTCGGCGCCAGGAAGGCCCACAATGATCGTTCGCTCCAAAACGTTCTTGCGCACTTCGTTCATCGCCTCAAACCGTGACCTCGCAGCTTGCATGAGGTCGGCGGAATACTCGGCTTCCGCTCTCTTACGGGTAAGAATAAAGAGGTCATAGGCAGCGAAATCCACGGCATCGAAACGTAACGCATAGCCAGTCGTGGGCAGCTGCCATTGCAGATCGGTCCGCGTCCAGTCTACGACGGGCATGAAGTTGTAGCAGATAACTTTCACGCCCGCCTTTGCGATCGCGGCCAGCGTGTCTTTCCATGCACCGATATAGTCGCGGTAGGGTCCATTTCGCAGCTTGATCGAGTTATGAACCGGAATGCTCTCGACGACCGACCAATCGAATCCCGCGGCGACAATTTCATCCCGACGCTTCAACACTTCAGCCTGCGGCCACGACTCGCCGCGGTAAACATGGTGCAGCGCGGACACAATTCCCGTCGCCCCCGCTTGCTTGATGTGATGGAGCGGCACCGGATCGTCCGGCCCAAACCAACGCCAGGTTTCTTTCATCGTTATTCAACCCACAAACTGACGGCTCGAAACCTGAGCAGCCGAGTCCGATTTGTTCTTTCCGGCAACTTCGCGGTAGACCTGCAAAATCTGTTTCGCCGAATGATCCCACGAAAACTTATTGGCCTGTTCGTAACCTCGCTGCTTTAACTTCTCTCGTAGTCCGGTATCGAGCAAAATGCGGCGCATGGCCCGCATCATTTCGAACACATTTTCTGGATTCACCAGCATGGCCGCCTCGCCGACCACTTCTGGAATCGACGACAGATTCGAGGTCAACACAGGGGTGCCGTGGGCCATCGCTTCCAGCGGCGGCAGTCCGAATCCCTCATAGAGCGAGGGGAAAACGAAAACCTTCGCGACGTCGTAAAAAATGCGCAAGACTTCAATGGGCACAAAACCCAGAAAACGAACATCGTTTTGCACGCCGCCGCGAATCACGGTGCGGCGAAGATCGGGATGCTTGGAAAGTTCATCGCCGATGATGATTAGCTTCAGGTCGGGAAATCTATTGTCCTTTTCCAACTCCGCTTTCAACGCGGAAAACGCTTCGATGATGCGCACCAGATTCTTGTGCGGGCTGATGCGCCCTGCGTAGAGCAGGAACGGATAAGTAATCTGATAGCGTTCCTTCAGAAACAAACGATCAGCATCCGTCGCATGCCCCGACAGGAAACGTTCATCGATGGCATTATGCACAACGTCAATGCGATTCACTGGAATGGCAAACAGGGTTCCGATTTCCGATTTGGTGAACTGCGACACCGCCAGTATTCGCGCGGCGTTCCGCAGCACACGTCGCGTGAGATAAGAATGAGCGGACTGCCGCATTCCGACTGTTTCACGCGCGCGATACATGTGCTCGAGAACATCGTGGACCGTGACCACGTAGAGGCATGGCAGGCGCCGCGGGATGGCGAACAAGTGCGGTATATGGACGAGATCGCAGCGCAGACGCTTGAGGGTGCGGCGAGCTTCGTTGTGCCCTTTCCAGGAACGCTCTTCTTCCGTCAGCGGGACGACTTGGAAATTCTTTGGAAGCGGGCCGATTTCATCCCTTTTTCGCGGAGAACCGAGCAGAAAATATTCGGAAGATTGATCGAGTCTGCCCAGCGCGCGAACCACATTTCGCGTGTAGGTGCCGACGCCAAACTCGGTCATGCGCCGAATGTCGATTGCGATCTTCACCGTAGCAGTTGAACACAGCGCGGAAATGGAAACAAACGCCCAGCTACGCTCGTAACTCGGCTTGGGCCGCGGTGCGGCGGGACGCATAGAGCGGGAAGGCCTCTGCCAATTCGAGCACCTGCTGGCGAATCCGCGCCAAGGAAGACCGGTCATTGCGCAGATGGAGGGCTTCGGCTATCCAGACGCCGACCTGGCGCATTTCGGCTTCTCTCATGCCGCGCGTGGTCAGAGCGGGCGTCCCAACGCGAATTCCGCTGGGCTTCATCGGAGGATTCACGTCGAACGGAATCGCATTCTTATTCACTGTGATGTGTGCCTCGCCCAACGCCTTCTCGGCCTCGCTGCCCAGCATTCCTTGGGCGAACACATCCACCAGCATCAGATGGGTATCGGTGCCACCCGAGATGATGCGGAAGCCTTGCTGGGCAAGCGTTTCCGCGAGCGCCTTGGCGTTGGCGACAACCTGGCGAGCATAGTCGCGGAACTCAGGCTGCAAGGCCTCACGGAAGGCGACCGCTTTGGCTGCGATGATGTGAACCAGTGGTCCGCCTTGCGCGCCGGGGAAAACTGACTTGTCGATAGCGGCACCGAATTCTTGCTTCGCCAGAATTAATCCTGAACGTGGTCCACGCAGTGTCTTATGCGTTGTCGTGGTGACGATATGCGCGTGAGGCACCGGCGACGGATGTGCTCCGCCTGCAACCAATCCGGCGAAGTGGGCCATGTCGACTAGGAACAACGCCCCCACTTTGTCCGCAATCTGCCTCATGCGGGCGAAGTCGATGATGCGCGAGTAGGCGCTGCCGCCGCCGATGATCATTTTCGGGCGTTCGGCTTCGGCCAGGCGCTCCATCTCGTCGTAGTCGATGAGTTCGTTATCTTTGCGGACTCCGTAGGGAACGATCTTGTAAGTTTTGCCGGAAAAGTTTAGATGGTGGCCGTGCGTCAGATGCCCGCCATGCGCGAGGTTGAGGCCGAGAATGGTATCGCCCGGCTGCAGCACTGCGGCAAAGGCTTCCATGTTGGCCTGCGATCCGGCGTGCGGCTGGACGTTGGCATACTCAGCACCGAAGAGTTGCTTGGCGCGGTCGCGCGCCAGATTTTCCACGACGTCGGAGAACTCGCATCCGCCGTAGTAACGCTTGCCGGGATATCCCTCGGCATACTTGTTGGTGAACACCGACCCGGCTGCTTCGAGCACGGCTTCGCTGACAAAGTTTTCGGAAGCGATCAGTTCCAGACCTTCGTGCTGGCGGCGGGTTTCGTTGTCGATCGCGAGCGCGACTTCAGGGTCGGATTCGTAGAGGGGCAGGTCCATGGAATTGTTCATGACTGCTCCAGTTTACGCGAGTACACGTCTGGATTGTGAAGCTCCATATAGCGATCCGCCTTGGCTAGGGGCGTGAAGCCGAATTTTGCATAAAGAGCCTGGGCGCCGCGAGTAAGCAAGGTCCAGCGGCGGAGGCCCTGCAAACTACGATGAGTTGTGATCGCTTCCATCATCCAGGTGCTAAGCCCAAGTCCACGGTGGGATTCCAGCACGAACACGTCGCCAATATATGCGTAGGTCGCGAAGTCGCTGATGACGCGGGCGAAGGCAACCTGGTGGTTGTCGTCATAGACTCCGAAGCAAAGGGAATTCTCGATCGATCTTGCGACCACGTCACGGGCAATGCCTTTGGCCCAGTAACAGTTGGTGAGGAATTCGTGGATGACGTCGAGATCGAGGCGCGAGGGGTCGGTGGTGAGAGTGAAATTATTCCTGGTGAGAGTGATGTGCATCGTTATCAAAACGCTTTGCGAAAAAAGCTCGCCAGGTGCCAGCCGTCCATATATTTATAGGGCGTCTCGCCGGTCGTATAATGGCCGCAGGGCAGGACGGCCACTTTGTGGTCGATGCCGTGACGGACGAACTCGTCCACCGTCTGCCGCGAAAATTCCGGCAGAAACGTTAAATCGTATTTGGCGTAAATGATCAGCGATTTCCGCGGCCAGCGCGCGAACTGCGTGAAGTAGGACATCGGACTGATGCTCGTCCATAACTCACGTAGGCGATCCACGTTGATGTGCGCTTCAATCCCCTGGCGAATATGCCGTGTCGACTGCCCATGCCAGACTACGTCGGCGACATAAGTGGACGCGTGATTGAATGCGGCGGCTTGAATTCTTCGGTCGTGCGCGGCGGCCAGGAACGCGTAGCAGGAACCCAAGCTGGTGCCGAGGACGCCCAGCTGATCGTAGCCCTGCTGCTCCAGCCAGTCGAGGCAGCAACGTACATCGATCACTCCTTGGCGGCTGGCGTCGATGGTGCGGCCAATGTTTGCGGAGACGGCGTAGTCGGCGCGCAGAATTTCCGCCGGACGCCGCACATCGTGATACGGCATGCTCAGCCGCAACACGGCGATGCCCAGCCGATTGAACAACCGGCAGAGCGCAGCATAAGAAATTGCGTCGGAGTTCCAGTGCGGCAGCACAACGATGGCGCGCCTTCCCTGGGCAGGAAACCAGCGGGCGTTGACTAAGTTGTTCTCGGGATACGGCGTGCGCACCGGCGAGGTGAAGCGTAGAAACTCGGCGTGGGTTCCGCGGACTTTCTCTTCTAACTTAGGATCGGGAATTTCGCGGGTGCTGCACACCGTGATCTCGCGGCGCTCCAGGCGAAAGTCGGTCGGCGTTTTGTAGGAATAAAACTCGTCGCTGTTAGCTACGATTCGACGATTGAACTCGCGCAAATACTTCTCAGCCTCGTCCGGCGAAGCGTTCTGCGGCGCGTATCCCGGAGCGTAGCCATTGCGGCAGGGCCAATGCTGCGCCCAATCCACACCCCATTCCAGGGGACGGACTACGCGATTGTTGTCCACTGAAGTGAGACGGTGTTCCCAGTCATACATCCATTGGGCATACAAAGAAGGCATGTATTTCCAGAATAACAAACGTAACGAAATGAATACCCGGTCTACTTCAAGGTGACGTCCGTGACCGCTATTTCGGGATAGGCTCCATTCCACTCGGTGCTGACGTGCTCAAACGTGATGCGAAACTGCTGGCTCAGTCCGGGTGCAAGAGGGAGGGCGCTAAGGTCGACCGCGTCGGGATATGGCCCCGTGGTCTGCAAGGCTCGCAGGGGGACGTCGTCGACCTGCGCGAGTTGACTCATGGAATCGCGAAACACAACGTGCGCGATGACACGCGTGACGACGTGGTCGCCGTTATTGGTCATCGTCCCGTCGATATAAGTCACTTGTGCTCCGACAAAATTTTGGGCCGTGCTCATTTTAATATTCGACAAATTAATCTTCGCCGCATAGGGATCGACGGGCTTCGGCTTCGGCGGATGCGAGCGCAGAAAAAGCGCTGCGGCCGCCATCGCGATCAGCACAAAAACCACGCCCAGCATGACTGCGCGCGAGGTGGAATCGCGCTCCGGCTTCATGTCTGCGGTTTGATTGAGGAATCCGCCCATGCCAGCGATTGTAGACGATGAAGGGGAGCGATCACTCGCCGCCGACGGTGAGCCCATCGATGCGAATCGTGGGACTCGCCACCGATCCACGGAAGACGAGGTCGTTGCCAATCTCCGAGATGTTGAAGAAGAGTTCCTTCAAATTTCCGGCCACCGTATTTTCTTCCACGGGATAGGCCAGCTCGCCGCCGACAATCCAAATGCCGGAGACGCCGCGCGAGTAATCGCCGGTGACCAGGTTTGCGCCCTGGCCAAGAAATTCAGTGATGTAAAGTCCGTCGTTGATACCGGCGATGATCTCATCGGGAGTCTTGTTGCCCGGCCGCAAGAAGTAATTGCCGAGGCCGATTCCCGGCGTGCCCGCCAGTCCGCGCGAGGCATTGCCTGTTGTCTTCAAGCCAAGTTTTTTCGCAGTGTATGTATTGAGCAGATACGACTTCAGTACGCCATTTTCGATAACAACCGTGCGCCGGGTAGGCACACCTTCGCCGTCGAATGGACTCGTTCCGAAGCCGCCGGGGATGGTCCCGTCATCGATGACATTTACGGATTCGCCTGCGATTTGTTGGCCGAGTTTGCCCGCCAGGAATGACGCTCCGCGATAGACCGAATCGCCGTTGATGCCCTCAAAAATGTGGCCCAGAATAGAGCCGGCCACCATGGGATCGAGCACAACCGGCACCTGCCTGGTCTTCGCCTTGCGCGCGTGCAAGCGGCGAATGGTGCGCTGAGCGGCGATCTTGCCGACACTTTCCGGCGACTCCAAACTCTTCAGATTGCGCGAGACCGAGAACCAGTAATCGCGCTGCATCCCGCCGTCTTCGGTTTGTGCGATCGGCATGGCGGCCACCGAGCAATACGATCTTTGATATTCGCCCACGAACCCCAGCGAGTTGGCCATGATCTTGCGCCCGGTCGCAGCGTCAAACGAACCGCCCTCGGAGTTCCTGATGCGGGAATCGTAATCGAGCGCCGCCTTCTCGGCGCGGCGGGCATAGGAAATGCGCTCCTCGCCGGGGAGAGAATAGACATCCGCCGAATACAAATCGAGGTCGCCAGACAACACGCCCAACTCGCCCGGTTCCGGCAAGCCGCTGAACGGATCTTCCGAAGTGATTGTCGAAAGCTCGATGGCCGACTTCAACATGCGGTCTAAGCCATCGCCTGAGAAGTCGCTGGAGTAGGTCGATGCCGAGCGCTTGCCTTTGAACACGCGCACACCGATCGACTTCGAGGCCGCTTCCTTCAGCGTCTCGACTTGACCCATGCGTACGAGCGTCGAAAACTCGTCGCCTTCGCGAATTACACACTCGGCGGCGGTTGCGCCGCTTGCCATCGCGCGGCGGACCATGTCTTGCGCGAGGTCTTTTAGATCAACCGAAAGTGACGAGTTGTTCTGCTCTTCTAGTTGAGTTTGCATTACTGCATGTACCCGCCGACGTCTTTCCGGGCAGTTCCGCCGACGGTGAGCCGATCCACTTTGATCGTTGGAATTCCAACGCCCACGGGAACGGCCTGACCATCTTTCCCGCAAGTGCCCACGCCTTCGTCGAGCTTCAAGTCGTTGCCCACCATCGAAACTCGGGTCAATACGTCCGGGCCATTGCCAATGAGTGTTGCGCCTTTGATCGGCGCGGTGATGTGTCCGTCCTCAATTAAGTAAGCTTCCGATGCTGAGAACACAAACTTGCCGCTGGTGATGTCCACCTGGCCCCCGCCGAAGTTCACGGCATAAAGGCCGCGCTTCACCGATCGTACGATGTCTTCCGGATCGTCTTCGCCTGGCAACATGTAAGTATTCGTCATGCGCGGCATGGGAATGTGTTCATAACTTTCGCGACGTCCGTTGCCGGTGTCCGCGATGCCCATAAGGCGGGAAGACAACTTGTCGCTGATGTAGCCTTTCAGGATTCCATTCTCTATCAGCGTCGTGGTTTGCGTGGGATGACCTTCATCGTCCACGTTGAGCGAACCGCGCCGCCACGGCATGGTTCCGTTGTCGACGATCGTGCATTTGTCACTAGCCACGCGCTTGCCGATCAGTCCGGCGAACGCCGAAGTCTGCTTGCGATTGAAATCCGCTTCCAATCCGTGACCGACGGCTTCGTGCAGCAGGACGCCGGGCCAGCCGGGACCGAGCACCACTTCCATATCGCCAGCCGGAGCCTCGCGTGCGTCAAGTTGCAGAATCGCCTGTCGTGCCGACTCCTTGGCAAAATACTCCGGAGTTTTTTCTCCGAAGAAAAAATCGAGCGCCACGCGCCCGCCGCCGCCGGAACTGCCGCGTGCCGAATTTCCCTCGGTCTTGGCGATGCAGCCGACATTCATACGGGCTAAAGGTTGCGAGTCTTCTGCAAACGTTCCGTCCGAGCCGATAACAAGGATGTTGCGGAGTTCGTCGGAGTAGCTGGCGCGCACTTCCTTGATGCGTGGATCGAAGGCTCGCGCGGCTGCGTCCGCTCGCATCACAAGTTCGACCTTCGCGGTGATTTCGGAATCGACCGAAGGCAGCGTTACGGGGTACAAGCTGCGCGCCGCTTTCTGCTGAAATCCAACGGAAGGCGTTTTCGCTGGTCCGCTGGCGATCAACGCGGCGGTGCGCGCCGCGTGAAGAATCCGTTCCGGGGAAAGATCGTCTGTGTAGGCATATCCGGTGCGCTCGCCGGATATCACACGGACGCCGCACCCCGCCGAAATGCCCTGCGAAGCCGTCTTCACCATCGATTCGTCCACCGATAACGAAGTCGAATTCAGATATTCGAAATAAAGGTCGGCATAATCGCCGCCCGCCGAGAGAGCGGCCGCAAGATACTGCTCAACATTGCGCTCAGTCAGCCCATAATGCTCGAAGAAAAAACGATTTTTGTCCACCATCATTGGATGCCCCGAAACCTTGAAACGACCCCGAACGCCGGAAAAGCGCCGTCCATGGATTATCCCACAGCGTTGGAACCCGGGTGCAGACGAACTTCGGCGGCCATCGGATATAATCAAAGGACTTCGTAGGCGCGTAGCTCAGTTGGTTAGAGCGCTACCTTGACACGGTAGAGGTCGGGAGTTCGAGTCTCCCCGTGCCTACCATTTATCTCATCGAATCCGCTCAGTCGCGAGCGGCAGCTTCCCGCCAAGTTGGGCCGACTCGTCACCATGGGTCACCCATTGCTAAAGGCTTTCGACCACTTTCGCTGCGCTGCGGGAATCGATTTCTTTCAGCATCTGGCCCTATTTCATCCCTAGATCGCCGACGATCTTAGGATTGTTCTCTCCTGACGCCACGATTTGATGGCAGGCGGAACAGTCGTTGGTGATGGTCTGGCCGTCGGTGCTGGTGTGGTTGCCATCATGGCAGCGGAAGCAGCCGGGGGAATCCATGTGGCCGAGGTTGTCGGGGTGCGTGCCCCAAGTCACGCGCATGTCGGGAAAAATGTTGCGCAGGTAGATCGCGGTGACTGCTTCGCCAGCTTGCTTGATCGCCGCGCGCTTTGCCTCGTCGAGAGCGGGATAACTCGACTGATAAAACTGCGTGATCTCCCGGGGAATGTTCTGCTGTGCGCTTTCGCGGGTGGCGTAATTTACTTTGAGTACCTCGACTGCCTTCTTACGGATGAAAGGCAGATCGGGGCTGATGCTGCCGATCGACATTTGTTTTTCGACTGCGGATTCTGGCAGTTCCGCAGTATGGGCGGGACGATTGTGGCAGTCGAGGCAATCCATGACGCGATGCTCGCCGTGAGAGAGTTGCTTTGGGCTCGGCTTCACGTCGGTGGCGAGATATTCGATAGTTTCGCCCCGGGGGTTGGTGTAATAGACGGCGGGAATCGTTTGCCGCTGGGCGTCGGTTGAGATGTAGCGAATGAGGCCGTCGGCAAGATGATGGCCGTGAATGCCGCTGACGCCTTGACTATTGACGCCGCCGACCTTGAGCACGACCACGTCGGTGGCTGGAGTATTCCTCTCGTCTTCGGCATAGCTGGTGCGCACCAGCAGTTGGTCGCCGACGAAACGCCCGCGCCAGTGGCATCCTTCACAGGTTTGGCTTGCGGGACGCAAGTCTTTCACCGGCGAAGGGATCGGTCGGGGGTAAGAATTGGTCGCGACCATGAAGAGTTGGCGCGTGCCGTTCACCTTAGCCTTCACCATGTAGGACACGCCGGAGCCAATGTGGCAATCGACGCAAGCTACCTGGGCATGAGGCGAGACATGGTAGGCGGTGTCTTCCGGCAGCATTACGTGGCAAGTCGTTCCACAGAAGCTCGTGGAATCCAGATACTCCACGCCGCGAAAGGACGCTGTGCCTACAATCAGAAGATTGATCGCGGTCGCGACAAGCACCCATTCGAGCGTTCGCCGCACTACGGGCAGATGCAAGTCTACAGTAGGGAAAACCTTCGGCAGTTGGCCGCTCCCGGTCAATTTCCAGCGCCTGACCCCAATGCCCACTGGAATCAAAAGCAGGCCAAAAACGAAAAGGGCCGGGAGGGCCAGGAATACAAGCAGGCCTATATAAGGATGAGGCGGCCCGGGGAGATATATTTCGTAAAACCAGAACGCGACCGTGGTCAGCCCCGCGCTCGTGGTGAGCACGGCGCCCGTCAGCGACACGGGATTCTGCGCGAAAAAGTAAAGCGGCTTCGACCACTCACGGATGCGTTCTCGCAGACTCATGGGAAGAGCGTCCAAACCCTTCTAGGCGAAGAATCGATTTGAGCTGACTTGGAAGCGTGGGCCTTCAGGCCCACGAAACAAGCGCACAATCAATCGGCTTCAGCCGCCGTATTCGGTGCGTCGCTACTTTTTCAGGGCGCGAACGTAAGCTACCAACCCTGCAACCTGATCCGGCTTGAGCGATTTTGATGCGGGCATTTTGCCCTTGCCGTTGGTGATAATTCCAGAGAGGTCGCTGTCGGACATACCCTGCACGGTAGCAGCAGAGAGATCGTGGGCGGCAATTTTGGCCCCGTCGGCGCCGTGACACATGGCGCATTTTCCCTTGTAGAGCGTCGGCCCGTCTTGCGCTGACGCCGCTAAGGAGAGGAAAAACAGTGCTGCGATCGCTGTTACAAGAAGCTGGGTTGTTCGTTTCATAGTCCGTGTCTCCATTCGAGTTGAAATATTTGTTTCAAAAGGCGTAGCGAAAAGCGAATTCCACGTTGCTGCCATTGAAGTCCTGGATCGGAATCGCCGCCAATCCGGGGATCGAGTTTGAGGCCTGCCCCTTGCCGTTGTAGCCGTAGTAATTCCATGTGGTGCGGTAACTCAGCCCGCGACGTAAATCGAAAACGATCCGCACGTAAGGTTTCTGGTAGTTGAATGCGAGCGTCCCTGGAACTTGAAGGGTATCGATGGCCAGCGTACTTCCACTCACGAAGGTTCCGGCATAGCCGAGGCCGGCGGTCAGCCGCTTCGTAGGCTTCCAATTGATATCGCCGTATAAGAAGTGCTGCTTGCTGGAGTACGAGCCCAGGCCCGACACTGCGGGCGGTGCATAGCCTAAGCTGGCTGGACATTGAGCGCTTAAGGGCGGTGGAGGGCCGAATGCATTCTGGTAATAGCAAATGTCCGCCTGATTGTTGATGTCGGTATAGGTGTACCCGATATCGAAGAACATCTTCGCGTCGGGAATCAGCGTAGTCACGAAGCTGTAGTTGCGCCCGTGTTCGATATCGTTCACGGTCGTAACATTGTCGCGATTGTCATGGATGTCGACAGCGCCATCGAAATTGATCCATGCCCGAGGTTTGTAGCTGGCGTGAACTTTGTAGACTTGCACTTGGCGCGGGCTGATCCTGGTGAACGAGTAGTCATTCGAACCAAACTGAAAGTCTGCCGTGATGCGCAGGGTATCGACGGGGCGGGCGATGAAACCTACCAGCGCGGTGCGCTCGCGAATGTCCGTGATGTTGCGGGATGTATCGTTGCCTGCCTGGGGTCCGGTGAAGGTTAAGGAAATAAGCTGGCCGCTGGTAGGATCGACGGTCTCAGTGCAGGCGGACGGCACAGCGCAGTCTCCCCGCGCCGCGAAATAATCGTTCGCCGGGGTGCCACCGGCACCGCCCGGGAAAAAGGTTTCCGCGGAATAGAAAGTTGCACTGAAGTCCGCAATAGTGCGGGCCGTGTACTCGTAGCCGACTCGTGCGGTAAATCGTGGCGTGATGTCGTATTGCAACTCGAAGGTATTGGAGCGGATATTCTGTGCCAGAAAGCTGGAAGTCGGGCCATTGACCAAATCGGCCGAGGCACTCGCGCTATGACTGGGGCAGGTAGCCGCAACGTAGGGTGCTGGACAGAGGGAAAGAAAATTTGCCGCGGTGAATAACGACTGCGGTTGCGCCAGTCCTAAGAGTCCAGGCTGCATCTGGCCAAAAATAGTTGTTTCGGCGGTATCCCACAGGCCGGGTGTCCGCCAGTTGTCATAGCGAAACGCATCGAGGATGCGAAATTTGTCAGTCACCGAATATGCCCCTGACCAGTTCGCATTCACCGAGACGCGCTTTGCGTCGGCTGGGCCCCCGGTGATGCTTCCTCGCGTACCGTCCCGCGAAGTGTAGCTGTTCACGATTTCGTTGAAGTTGGGAACTGAGTTATTCGCCGAGCTGTAGCCGAACGAACCGGAGGTTTCAAAGTTCTTGAAGTAATTGGATTGGAAGCGCAGACGCTCGGACGGCGTAAAGTTTCGCGGACTGCCAGCCTGGCTATAAGAAAGATATCCGTTGCAGTGTGGGTTGTAGACATTGCCAGCAACGATGGGAGCAGCGCACGGAAGAATTTCCACTGGCCCGTTTGTACTCCAGATAATTCCCGGATCGACGGGAGTTCCATTCGCAAGTTGGTAGCCGGAATTCTGCGGATTGTCAGTGACCAGGTTATCCTGCTTGAAATAACTCAGAAACTGGTCGTAAGAAATCGTCGTCTTCGGCAAGACGTGAAAGTCGACTCCGACCCGGTAAGCGTTTGTCGTGTAGCTGTAATTCTCGTTGAATTTCGGGATTGTGCCCCCATCCGTGGTGAAGAATCCCGGGCCTTCATCCCGGTCATGCGAAAAGCCCAGGCGGAATCGAACGCGCGATTGCGGCAGCAGCGTGAGGTTGTAATCCTGCATGCGCCGTACCAGTATCCAGCGAGTGGGGGGACGTCGTAATGGCAACCGTGGGCGCCGACGTCGAGGGGTTCAGCGGATTGGCCAGCAGGTTGTAATCCCAGAAATTCTTATCCCGGCGAAACAGCACGCGAAAGTCGTACCATTTGTTCTTATCAAGGCGTAGGCGGGTCACGTCATTGGGATCGCCGCCATAGCCAAAATTGCTGAAGCTGAGAGTGTCGAACAGCACTCCGTTGTGTTCGAGCGATCTCATGTCCAGCGAGTAATCGAAGAGTCGCAGACCTTGACCGAGGTTTATAAAGGTGTCGTAGGTGTCGTTGTTGCCATTGATCCAGCTGGCGCGATAGCCGGCCTCGACCGACTGCTGAATGTTGTAGCCTCCCGAGTCGACTCCTTTGGCCTCTGCCGGGACGTTCTGAGCAAGACTCAGCGAGCCAAAGCAAAGAATCGCGAGGACCAGGAGGCCAGCTCGACCCCATAACGCTTCGACATGCATTCTTGAAGGATTACGTGCTCGCATTAGTCTCATGGCAGTCTCTACTTGAAAAACGTCTGATCGAAATTGGAACCGTGAATCTGGTTGTGACACAGCGTGCACGACTTAAAGAAAGTTTCCTGGCTGTGAAACGATGGGGTCCCCGGCGCGCCATTTCCGCTGGCCACATTGGTATGACATTGCAGGCACAGCAAGTTCACATTGCTGACGCGAAGCATGTGCGCATTGGCTCCGCCATGCGGAATATGGCAGGACGAGCAGCCCTCGATCTTCACCGGTTCGTGTTCGAAGACGAACGGCCCCTGCTTATCCATATGGCACGTAAAGCAGACTGCGTCCTGTGTCGACGAGGTACGCACCTGTTTCGGCCCCACCGTCCCGTGCGGATTATGGCAATCCGTGCATTGCACCAAGCCTTCATTCACGCGATGGTGAAAAGGCATTTCAAATTGCGCTTTTTGCTGCAAATGGCAGGAGTAGCAAAGCTGCGGCTGCGCTTTAGTCAGCAAAAACTCTTTCGTTTCGGAATGGTGCGGAGAGTGGCAGGAAATGCAGCTGACGTCATTCTGCGTATGCACCGAGTTGATCGCGTTCATGTGTTGCGGCCCGCCCGCATGGCAATTCATGCAGCGCGCATTGATGTCTTTCGCCGAGGCGTTCTTGAATGTGTAAATTTTGGTGATGTCGCCGCCCCCGGCCACGTGCGCGGCACCGGGGCCGTGGCACCCCTCGCAACCTTGTTTCGACGGGCCACCCGCGCGGTCGAGCGTAGTTCTCCAGTGGGGCGTTTTCGCCCAATTGTCATAAATCTCTGCGTGACAGGTCTTGCAGGTATCGGCGCCTACATACTGCGCTGCTTCTGTGGATGTCGTGCTGGCGCCCGATGTAGGAAGCACCTGCGACCGGGAAGGTGTGGCAGTGGCAGTTTGCGCAACCGGATACGCCGCAGTGTTCGTTACAACGGGTGCCGTGACTTGACCGAGAGCAAGGCCCGCGCTGTAAATACACACCCACGCGAGCGACACAAATCGAAGGCGCTTTGGATTTTTCGACATTAGCCTGTGCCTGCCAATCTCAGCATCTGGAGTCATCGGATAAGAATCCACACTCGTCGTCCTTCACCGCTCGTGCATTTCGCGGTTCTTCGAATTTGACAGAATCCTAATTTGGCGAACCATGCCTCGGCTGTCCAAAATTGCTCACTCTCAGGAATTCACGGAAGATTCATACGGCTTCGCTGAACAGGTCGTTGGCGCGATTGCACTGCTCCATGCGGAGTTATTGTCATTGAGTGGCAGGCTTAATTCTGTGCGATATATCACAGGTGTATGTGCGGGAAATCACGCTCTCGGCGACAGAGATTGAATAGCGCGGGCGTAACGGCCATTCTTGCCTGGACGCGAGGACCTGGATGGCTCCGCCCTGGCGCGCGCGAGCATAAGGATTGAGCAGTCGATGCAGAAGGGGCGGCGCTAGAGCCATTTGTTTTCAGCCCGCGGGCGGGCGCGCACTCCCACGAACGGTTTGGCGAATCCAACCGGCTTCTAGTAGAATCTAAGGTTTAGACTTCGAAGGGAAACACCATGAAACCATCCGTTCATCCTGCATATGACGAAATTCGCGTGCTGTGCGCATGCGGTAACACTTTCAGCACCCGCTCCACGCACAAGGGCGATATCCATGTGGAAATCTGCTCCAACTGCCATCCTTTCTTCACCGGCAAGCAGAAGCTCATGGACACTGCCGGGCGCGTCGAGCGCTTCCGCCGCAAGTACGCCAAGGCCGAGCCCGCCGCCCCCGCCAAGACGCCCGCGGCTAAGAAGTAGGGCGACGTCTACAACGAAGTGAATGAGGCCTCCCTCTGTGGGAGGCCTTAAACTTTTGACGAACGGTCTCTTGAAGAACGTCAATCCAATCGCGACTCAACAATATCTCGATAAAGCCAACCACTTTTTTGAAGGTATGAATCTTCTGGCAGAGGACATACCAGCGTACCGAGCCGGTGTTGGCTTATTAGCGATACATAGTGCGATCTCGTTGAATGATGCCATCGTCGTCGGGATCAAAGGGGCGCGGCCGAAGTACGAGGATCACATGCGAGCGGTTATCGAGCTTAAGAAGGTGTGCTCGTTAAAACAAATCGCGGACAAGAACGGAATTGAGCACCTCGCTTGGCTGCTGGCGAAAAAGGATCGGGTCGCTTACAGCACTGACACGCTCAACGATGACACCGCCAAGCGGGCAGTGGACAAGGCTCAGAGATTTGCACGGTGGGCTTACAATCAGTTCAAGGGGATTTTGCGTGTACAGGCAGGAGCTTAGTCCAGAGCAGCGGGAGTCTCGCGCCAAAAATGCCGTAGCCGAGTTGTTGTTTCGAGAACTCATCGTACCGTTAGTATTCGTGGATGCGAAGTGGCCGATATCCCGAAATGTTGTGGATGTTTTGGCCGTAGACCGGGGAGGTAGCGGCGAAGTGCATGCCGTCAAGGTCATGGTGGGAACCGAAGCACTCGCCAATATCGACAAAGTTGTGTCGTCTCTCATGCGGATTCCGGCGCACTTTAAGTACATCGCCGTTTTCGGCAATAAATCGTATCTGCCGGAGCGACGTCTGCTGTATGCGCCAGACGGAATGGGGCGGATCGGCATCATTCACGTAAAGGAAGACCGCCGTGGCAATCTTTCGGCTGAATTCCGCATTCGACCGGAACGCTTCAAGTTTGATGCGACTTTCAAACGTGTTGACGACTTTACGAAAACTCATCGGCCATATATTGAAATCAGGGCATAGACCACGTGCGTAAGTACTGGGAGAACTCGGGCTCGTGTGGCACTCCTGTCCGCGACGGTGTGACGCCCGTTCCTGCCCGCCTCGCGATTGGCCCGATCAGCATTGCGCCAGCCACCGTGCTTGCGCCTATGGCGGGCGTCACCGATACCGTGTTTCGCCGTTTCATTCGCAACCTAGGCGGATGCGGCCTGATCATGACCGAGTTCACCTCGGCGGACGGCATCCTTCGCGGCAAGGATCGCAAGGCTAAGCGCTACCTTCATTTCTACGAGGACGAGCATCCGATTTCCGCCCAACTCTTCGGCAGCGATCCCAACGTAATGGCTGAGGCCGCGAAGATGGTCGAAGGCCTGGGCTTCGACATCGTCGATTTGAACCTGGGCTGCCCCGCTAAGAAGGTTGTCAAATGCAATGGCGGATCGGGCCTCCTGCGCGACCTGCCCGCGATTGGACGCATCTTCGAAGCAGTCCGCTCCGCCGTGACGATTCCGTTCACTGTGAAATTTCGCGCGGGCTGGAGCGACGACGAAATCGTTTGCGTCGAACTAGCCAAGATGGCCGAGAGCTGCGGACTCGCCGCCGTCGCCCTCCACGCTCGCACTCGCGAACAGGGCTACAGCGGCAACGCCCGCTGGGAGTGGATTGCTGCCATCAAAGAGGCTGTCCGCATTCCTGTGATTGGGAATGGCGACATCCGCACCCCGGAAAACGCTTGTGCCATGGTCGCCCAAACGGGATGCGACGCGGTCATGATCGGGCGCACCGCGCCAGCCAATCCCTGGATTTTCCGACAGATTGAGCAGTATATAGTTGCGGGAAAATACGACCAGCCCAGCGAGGCCGATCGCTACCAGATGATTCGCACTTACTTCGCCATGCTGATCGAAGAACAGCTAATCGACGCGGAAGGAAAGATGAAGCAATTTGCCTCCTGGTTCACCCACGGAGTCCCCGGCGGCTCAGGCTTGCGGAAAGCCATCTACGAAGCCAAAGACGCGCCAGCGATTCTCGCGCGAGTAGAGGATTTCTTCGAAAGCAAGCTGGAACCATGTGGCGCAGGCACCCCCGCCCGCGTGGGCTGACGGTTCGCTCATGAATTCGGAGGCTAGATCGGTCTTCTTATCCGCAGAATGGCGCGATCTCGTCATGCTGAACTATGCGGTTGACCCTAAGCTGCTCTGTCAGTACGTACCGCCGGGTACGGAGATGGATTCGTTTGGCGGGAAAACCTACGTGAGTCTGGTTGGTTTCAGGTTTATCAACACAAAGATGTTTGGATCGTTCAACATCCCCTTTCACTCCAACTTCCTTGAAGCGAATCTGCGTTTTTACGTCCGCCGCGAAAAAGACGGCGAGCAACGTAGGGGTGTTGTTTTCATTTCTGAAATCGTGCCGCGACAAGCAATCGCGCTGACGGCCCGCTTGGTCTATGGAGAAAACTACAGCTGCGTTCCCATGAAGAGTCGCGTCGAGACGAAACATGAAAGCATCACCTCAGAATACCGATGGCGAATCGGTGGAGAGTGGTGCGTGCTCGTCGCTGAAGCTTGCGGCGTTCCGACGTATCCTGATGAAGGCACCCTTGAACAGTTCATTACCGAGCATTATTGGGGCTATTCGTCCCAGGGGCGAGGTGGCTCGCTCGAATATCGTGTCGCGCATGTTCCCTGGCGCGTCTGGCGCGCGACACGCGCAACGTTTGACGGGAACTGTTCTGCTCTCTATGGCAATGATCTCGCGACTGCAATTTGCCGGCCTCCGGACTGCGCCTTCATTGCTGACGGTTCCCCTGTTCAGGTTCGCCGTGGCCAGAATTTGCGATGAAATCTTCAATTGACAACGCGATCACTCCGCCGCTTCGCGGATGGGTTCTCTATGATGGCGTCTGTGGATTCTGCTACCGCTGGGTCCATCTTTGGGAGTCGACGCTTAGACGGCATGGATTTTCGATCCAAGACCTGCAGACGGCGGCTGCGCAGGGCAGCGTGAAAGTTCCCCAAGATAATTTATTGGACGATATTCGCGTGCTGACCGTTTCAGGCCAGCTGATCTCGGGCTCCGACGCTTACCTTTACGTCGCGCGACAAATCTGGTGGGCATGGCCCATCTACGCCATATTCAACTTGCCGGGTTTTAATTTGGTGTTCAGGCAAGGTTACCGCTGGGTCAATCGAAATCGATATCGCGTATCGGGGTATTGCTCTTTACCGAAAGACCCCAACTAGCCCTATGGCGTCGATCAGCTCCACGGATTCAACACAGCCGACACGGCGAACTGAAAGTCCGAAACGTTGCGCGTAACGAGAGTGAGGTCATGAACTTCAGAAGTGGCGGCTATGAGCGCATCGTTTCTTTTCGGCGTTCGCCCGCCCGCTTCGCTCCGCGCCAGGAGCCTTCCGCCAACCTCCGCTATGCGCGGATCTACGTCAAGAATTCTGCGTTCAAATCGCAGCGGTAAATCATGCTGCAACCACCGTTCCAGACGCTTTCGCTTCGCGCCCTCAGCCATCAACTCGATGCCGTAACGCACTTCCATCAGTGTCACAACACTGAGGAAGAGACGGTCCTCATCCATCTCGCTGAGCCAAACCAATACGCCCATGTTGGGCTGCGGTTTCAGGGGCTCCGAAATAACATTTGTATCTAGCAGAAAGTTCACAGGTCAGGTTTGCGAATCCGCGTGGGGAGGCGTTTAATTTCTACGCCGCTACCGCGCAGCGGTGAGGCAAGCAAAAATTCAGCCAAATTACCCACGCGCTTGGTCTTGCGCTCCCACTCTTCCGCGGCCACAACAACTGCTGCCTTGCGACCATTCTTCGTGATCGTCTGCGGACCCTCGGCTTTCGCTCTCTCCACCAGTTCGCTGAATTTCGCCTTAGCTTCCGCGACCGTCCATGCTTGCGGGCTACCCATGAATCACTCCTCATTGACCACTATGGTCATTATAGTCATAATCGATGCAAGCAATCAAACAGTACGCAACGCCATCTTCCCCTTCTCATCCTGCTCCACATATCCCCACGGCACTTCCGGATCGTGGGTGAACATGGTCAGCCAGTGTTCCGGCAACGCCTCGGCGTAGTAGCGCTTGCGACTTTCCATGCTCTCGACGGGATAGAGATCGAATCCCATGACCCAGCTCAAATCCAGGTGCGCGCAGGTGGGAATCAGATCGGAGATGTAACACGCCGTCTTTCCGCCGCTCGTAAGCACAATCGCCTGCATCGCCCGCGTGTGGCCGGGATAGACGCGGACGGAAATTCCCGGCAGAATTTCCTGATCGCCGTGCAAAAGAGCCATCTGACCGCTCTCGATCAGCGGATCGTAATTCTCGCTGATGTAGCTCATTCCGTCACGCTGATTTTCTTTGGAGTGTTCCCATTCGCCCCGCTGCACGTAATACTTCGCATTGGGAAACGTCGGAACGATCTTGTCGCCGCGCCGCACCGTGTTCCATCCGCAGTGATCGAAGTGCAAATGGCTGTTGATCACAACATCAATCTCTTCAGGAGAGACGCCAGCCGCGGCAAGACTATCCATCAACTTCGCCGGCATGCCGTAAATCTTGCGCATACGTTCGGGCAGCTTATTGCCTGCGCCGGTCTCGATCAGAACGGTGCTCCCGCCTGTCCGCACCAGCACGGAGTTTAGCCCAGACCGGACCATGTTGCGTTCGTCCGCGGGCAGCTTCTTCTCCCACAAAAGTTTGGGGACGACGCCAAAAAACGCGCCACCGTCGGTGAGGTAAATGCCGTCTGAAATGGAAGTGAGCTCAAAATCGCCGAGAGTAATGCGCTGCATGCTTCGATCTTAAACGAGGAAGTTCAATGGGCCGTGTCGCGCCAGCGCCGTTGGCGCGACAGGGAGTCCGCCACAACCCATGCGGAGCCGAGCGCGGCAAGATTCTCGGCGCTCTCGGTCCAGTTAAAGTGGGTCGCGTGATCGGCGAGGAGAATTCGATCGTGCACCAGCAAGGCGAAGCACGCGAGCATGATGGTCAGCAGGATTGCGGCGAGGCGGGCCTGAACGCCAGTCAGGATTGCAACGCCCGCTGCGCCGAAGCAAACCCCGGTCACGTAGCCCCAGAACTCTTGCGTAGGGGGCAGCCATTTGGGAACCAGCGGGGCGGTCATGTTCATGTAGACAAAATGCGCTCCACCGAATACCAGTAGACAAACCCCAAACGCCAGTTGGCCCAGGCGCGTAAGGCGCGCGGCCAGTGCTGCATCGATCTTGGCAGTGTTGGCGTAGACGATCAGCCCGCCCATGGCGATCGAGAGTTGAATGGCGATGCCTTCATAGGTGCCATATACGGAGTAACCGGTGAGCAGAAACCGGCCGTTCATCAGGATGACGCTAAAGAGTGTGTAGTAGGCGGTAAGCGCCGCTGCTCCCCAAGCGGTGGTTCGGCGCCACTCGACGGCCGCGGCGGCGGCGACCATGAACGCGCCAACAGCATAAGGCCAGGCCAGTGCGATGAGGAAAGTTGTCGGGTATAGGCTGTCCGGGGTCGAAGGCGCCAAACGCCAGACATGCCAGACCCAAGGCCATGACTCCCAGACCATAGACGCGCCAGCCAAAGGTCATCGTCGTTTCTGTTTCGTCCGTGGTCATGACCCGAGCTCAGCTCAGAACGTAAATGCTAACCCGCCACTGACGCTCCTCGCGGCTTGCACGAGGTAGACGGTGTGGCCGTCCTCGCCTTGCACTGGGACGTAGCCCTGGGCCAGGAGGTTGCGCAAGTCGATCATGGCTTCGAGGTGGTTGGGTAGGAAGCTGCCGCCGGGAATTGGCTGACGGAAATATAAATTCAAATACGGCGCTGACTCGCCCGACGATGAGTTGAACA
The DNA here is from genome assembly GCA_963799065.1 of Terriglobia bacterium. Taxonomy (GTDB): domain Bacteria; phylum Acidobacteriota; class Terriglobia; order Terriglobales; family Acidobacteriaceae; genus JAJPHW01. The sequence goes on along the minus strand of CAWCVJ010000003.1, from coordinate 1,011,790 downwards.
TATCTACCGGAGTGAGGACTGGGCCATCGGTCCAGCGATAGGAGGCGATCCACTTGGTCCGGGTACCAGGCACCGTGCCTTTCAATTTGCCCGCGAGTGCGTGTTGCTGCCGTATTACCGTCGACTCGCGAACATCGCCTAGCAACACGCCTTGGCTCGCCAGTTCAAGTGCGCCGCCGTAGGCGAAATCTACGGTCGCAGTGAGTTTGGAGTTGATCTTCTCCGAGAACTCAACCCGAACCCCATTGGTGTCGAGCTTGCCGCCACGATAAGTGAAAGTCCCGGAGTAGACATCGGGCAAGACCTCGCCGTTGACCGCAGTATATTCGCCGATGCCGGTCAATGCAGGATCGGAGATGCGATCCAAATAGGCCGCTACTTGCAGCGATGCCCGGCCCATCCGATGCGTGGCCGAGAATTCCTGATGATGCGCCCGCTCGAGGGTCGCTTTATATCCGGCGATACTCATGCGCGGCCCGCTGTCGGCCAGAGTGGGCATGCCATCGTTTGTTTCGCGATCAATCTCATTGGCCGGCTCAGACGTCTCGTACTGATAGCCGAGAACCGTATCGGGCGAGACGTGATAGGCGGCTTTGCCGAAGGGTCGGAATGCGCTGACGCGTCCCATGAACTGGATGGTCTCTGCTTCGCTGCCGAAATCGAGTTCCAACATTCCGATCTGGACGTGGTCGGTTGTTGTGACCGCAAAAGACTGGAAGTCGGAGTTTTGTAAATTCAGATCGGGCGATGCGATGTTACGCATGGTCAATGCGATCTGCGGCCCCGACGGACCGGCGGACAATCCTCGATACGACGCTCTAAGCACAGTCGCGGGAATGGTATCTCCGTATCCGACATTTCCACTGAAGGACGCTTTACCGTTGGCGATCGGGGTCTCCAGGGAGAAGCCGGTGCTCATGTCGGAGGAGCTGCCATAACCGTCCGCAGGCGAACCCGCTAAAACCGAGAACGTGCCAGTCACATCACGGAATGCAAACGGAGAGTGGCTTGCGCCCGCCTTAACGCCCACATTTTGGAAGCGCAAAACGGGGCGATTGGACGTCGAGCGGAGCACCCACTTCCAATCCTCTTCATCCTCGACGCTGCGGCTGGGCGATGAAAGCTGCACCGCGTCAAACAAAGAGCTGACCGTCACATTCATCGCCAGGCTGGTCCCGGGTTGGAGGCCGATTTTTTCTTTCAGCGAAGGCAGATAAGAAGTCGCGAAGACTTGCAGGCTATAAGTGCCGGGGAGCAGTCCTTTCGCTGAGTAGAAGCCGCGCTCGTCGGTGAACAGCTTCAGCACATGGGACGCGGATCCGATCAGTTCCACGAGGGCGCCCATCTGAGGCGCGCCTGACGAGTTGCGCACGTAGCCGCTGATGGCACCGCCAGGCTCGGACGCGCCCGAAGGCAGCGCAAGCAGGCAGCTTATGCCCAACGCGAATGCTAGTTTACGCAACATCAACCTACCCACCTCACTGGGAGTCCGCAATGCTCAGCCGTAAATCCTATTCCACGGCGAAGGTCACGGTCGGGTCTACACTTTGACGGGAAATTTTGTCATCCACCTTAATCTGAAGGCGGTACACGCCTGGATCGAGGTTGGCGGCTGAGAGAGTTTTTTGCAGGGTCACTTGGTCGCCGACATTCCCCATCTTGTCCGTCGATTCGATGGAATGAATCACCGGTTTGTTCGTTGTAACATTCACGACATCATACTCCACCGTTGCCGAAGATTGGTGAGTTTTTTCGTCGACGCCGAGATTGTAGACCTGCATCCAGAAACTCATCTTCTGATTGCGTTTAAAACTGACCGGCTTGCCATCCGAGGGAGGCACTCGCGGTCGCACTTTAGTGGCACCGATCACGAACATGCCCGTGCCTACGTTCTTCGCCGCCACTGGCTCCATCGAATCGGCAACGATCAAGGAAGAGGACGACAGTTTATCATCGGCGAAGTCAGGCACGATGATGCCTTTGCTCCAAGTGCCCTTGCGGTCTCCGTTGACATCTTTTAGTACTAAGTCAAGCCTGTAACGTCCGGGGCGTAGCGGCAGGGCCTTCCAGTATACCTGCGAGCCGGCGACCATCTTCGGCAGCAGTTCTGAAGGGATGTCCGCTTGTACGGTCTCCTCGAAGGTCTGGGCGACTTTTCCACTTAGCGTCGTGACTCGTCCGAAGATGTTAACGGTGCCGCGCTGAATGCCATCCTTCTGCGAGAAGGTGATGTCGCTGTTCTTGATCTGGATGGTTACGGGTACTAGTACGGTGTCGCTGGTGACTTTCACAAAATCCGCCCGTACATCGAACGGCATGACGTTGTAAGTAATTTTGTGATCGACGACTTCCTCAAGATCCTTGAATTTCACCGCGGGAGGTTTGTTTAGCTTGGCGAACTGCTCCAGACGGTCAAACTCTTTGCTGGCGGTGGCGGCCGTTCCGGGCCCTGAGCCCAGAGTTTCGAGACCGCTGTTGTGCCGATCCGCCTTGCTGGTTAATCCCATCTGTTCGTAAAGGGTTTCGCCGCCGTTGGGGGTTTCCGCCAAGGCATCTTTTTCGCCGCGATCCATGGTCATGTGGTATTCGCCGCACATGCAGGTATCGACGAATTCAATGATGACTTCCTGCCCTACACCGTCCAAATAGCGATAGCGCCAGTCTTCGAAGGGATATGTGGAAGTTTCGCCGCCGCCTTCTTCGTTGGGCCGTTCGTAGGTGCCGCCCGAAGGGTGGGATTCAATCTCGTCAGCGGGGCCGAAGGTGATATAAATACGGCCGCGGTCTGTCTTCCATCCCGGGATGCCAGCCGCGAAGTGCTCGTTGGCGTACTCGATACGGCGGTAGTGTTCTTCCTTGTATTCGTTGTCTTCGCTGTCTGGGGTGGGATTGCGGCGCTGCCAGAAAGCTTCGATAAACTGGTCCCGCTCCTCATCGTTGGAGAGCTGTTTGAATGCCGCCCGCTCTTCGTCAGTGATGATGTACACGACGTCTTCGTTCAACCACTTTTTATACGTCCGGCTCAACTCCTGCTTTAGCGACTTGGCATTTTCTTTCTTTTGCTTCTCTGAGATGGGCCGCTTGAGCGGGTCGCCGCTCTGGTCGGTGGCACTTTTGTCCGTCGCAGACTGATTCCCGGCGCTCTGGGCAAGCGCGCCAGGGGCCAGGGTAAGCGAACCAATGCAGACGATTACTGCCAACCCCAAAGTCACACCAAAACGGCTCTTCTGTGGAAACATGGGCGGGATACTCCTCAGCTATACTGACTACTACGTAATGATCCCGATTCTACGTTTTTGGATGCATCTAAAGCAACAAGCGGGAAAATATCGAGGTTAGGGCCCAAAGTCCCCGGCATTCGAGAAAACTCGGAATCGGGAACAATTCGCCAGCCAGCCCCGTATCAAAAGGCGAAGGGCAAAATCGGGTCGACAAAGCCCACTAACGCTCTGGGCTCTGGCCCGTCCAATAGGCAACCGAAGCGTCGGAGCGCTCTGAGTGTCCGAAAGCTCGCAGGAGACGAACATGGCAACCGCTGAAGTCATCAATATCGCCCCGCCCGAGGTGTCGGCACCCCCGCAATCCGTCATGATTGCCACTATCGACCTGTGGAAAACCTACGACATGGGATCGGAGCAACAGGTGCATGCCCTGCGCGGCGTCAATATCCGCATCAAGCGCAACGAATACGTTGCCATCATGGGACCCTCCGGCTCGGGCAAATCCACCCTGATGAACCTGATCGGTTGCCTCGATTCGCCCAGCAAGGGCGAGTACTGGCTGAACAGCCAACAGGTTGCGGAGCTCAACGACGATCAACTGGCCCACATTCGCAATAAAGAAATCGGATTCGTCTTCCAGACCTTCAACCTGCTCGCCCGCGCCACGGCGTTGCACAATGTCGAACTGCCGCTGATCTACGCTGGAGTGCCCTCGCACGAGCGCACTGAACGCGCCAAAGAAGCGCTGAATTCAGTCGGCATGGGTCAGCGCATGATGCACAAGCCCAATGAACTGTCCGGCGGACAGCGCCAGCGTGTCGCCATCGCCCGCGCCCTGGTCAATCATCCGTCGATCATCCTGGCCGACGAGCCCACTGGAAACCTCGACTCGCAGACCGGCACGGAAATCATGGCGCTCTTCGATCGCCTACAGGCGCAAGGCAACACGATCATCGTCGTCACCCACGAGCACGACATCGCCGAATACGCCCACCGCGTCATCTATATCAAAGACGGCGTAGTCGAACGCGACGAACTGAATAGACGAACTGAATAAAAGATAAACGCCATGTAGGCGCGAGCGTCCCCGCTCGTGCTCCACGACGACGAGGCGTTCCTCCAGGGACTTGTTATTCCGAGCGGAGCGAGGAATCTGCTTTTCGATGGCACACAAGTTATCTATTTGGGTTGAGGCGGGGCAGGTGGCTGTTTCCCGTCATCCTTAGGCAATTCCTGCCCGTTGAAGATGATCTTGGACTTCGATCCGAAGTAGTGATAGTCGGTATACTTCACGATTTCTCGAATCTTGATCCCCCCGGTTGAAAACTGCAACGTATCGTCCGCGCGCGTGTAGGTGGGAAACCAGTACTTATTGTCGATCTGTTCACGATACGTCGTAAACTTAGGAAACAGATTCTCGTTCCCCTTTTTCTTGGTGATGTCGGGGACGGTCTTGCCGTAAGTCTTCACGATCTGAAAGTCGTGATCGTCGACCCAGATGCGCCCCTGGAAATAGCGCTTCTTACCCTCAATCTTCTTGGGTGCAATATCGAATGCGTAGCAGTGCAAATCGTCTTCTTGTTGCTGGCCAACATAAAGAATGTTGTATTCGTCGATCTCGTCGCTGGTTAACACGAAGGGCAGGCGATTCTCGATGTCGTCGATGTCTTGCTCAGTCATCATGATGCGCTGTAGGGTATTTTGCGGCGCGAAGACGACATTCTTTACTTTCTTTCCTTTGTCGTCGAAGCTGACGTCGAACACTTCCTGATATTCGCCGTCCACGGTATCGCCGTCCAATGTTTGCACTTTTACCGACTGGCGAAAAGTGTAGGAGTCGCGGGCCGTTTGAAATTCTTTTTCTTTGGCGGCGAATTTCTTAATGATCACATCCGACGTGGTTCCTTTGGGTTGCGCGGGATCGAGGGGACCTTCATCGCCGAGAACGAATGTACAGCTCGCGAGGGCGGCGAGCACAAGCGTCCCGATGAAGCGCGCGCAAGGATTTCGGTCTGCCATCATCTTCATGGATTCAGTGTAAAAGACTGACTCGGCTTTCTCTGTAATTTTCTGTAAGCACCGCTGAGCCAAGCGGCACCGTCCAAATGGCTGTCAACTTACGCCAGCTTCCGTTGTAAGATGCAGCATACCGCATGGCTGTTTCCATCCCCCGCCCGGAAGCCACACCCAATGGTTCGGCGATCGAACATGAGATCGCTGAACTAGCAGGTTCGCCCGCTTTCCTCCGGGCGATCGCCTACTTTCGCGCCCAGGAACCTCAATTTACCCGTTGGCAGATGGAATTGGCGAAAATCCCCGCCCCGCCCTTCGGCGAAGCCGCCCGCGGACGATGGCTGGCCAAGTGTTTCGAAGATATTGGCCTGGAGAGCATTCATACAGACGAAACGGGCAATGTCTGCGGACTGCGGCCCGCGCCGAAGAAAAATAAAGCCAGGCCTCTGCTGGCCATCAGCGCCCACATCGACACGGTCTTTCCTGAAGGCACTCCCATCCTGGTGCGGCAGGAGGGGGCGCGGCTTTTTGGCCCCGGCATCTCCGACAACGCGGCAGGAGTGACCGCCATGCTCGCCATCGCCGGAGCTTTGCGCCATTCCAAAATCATCCCGGACACGGCCATCCTCTTGATTGGCAACGTCGGCGAAGAGGGCGAAGGCGACCTGCGCGGTATGCGCCACATCTTTACTTCGTCGCGTTACAAGGACTCGATCGGCTACAGTCTGATTCTCGACGGAGCAGGCACCGACACGATCGTCTCGGAAGCTCTCGGCAGCCGTCGCTTCGAGATCACGGTTCGCGGCCCGGGCGGCCACTCCTGGAGCGACTTCGGATTGCCCAACCCTATTTTGGCGCTAGCCCAAAGCATCCATTTATTTACCCAAACCCAAGTACCTGCTTCGCCAAAAACGACTTTCAACATCGGAGTGATTCAAGGCGGTACTTCGGTCAACTCGATCCCCGAATCTGCCAGCATGAGAGTCGATATTCGTTCCAGCGCCAGTGCTGAGATGCAGCGCCTCGAAACCGCCTTGCGCTCCGCGGTCGAAGAAGCGGTGAAAGCCGAGAATCGGAGTAGCGCGGAACGAAGCCAAGATCGGCGAAGCATGCCGGGACGCCAGCGCCAGTCGGTTCCGACTGACTTGCGATCGCTTTCAAGCTTCATCAAGCCCATCGGCAGCCGCCCTGCCGGAGAATTGCCGCCCGAAGCGCGCATGTTGCGCACCATTCGCGCGGTGGATAAGCATCTCGAGAACAAAGCGCAAGTGCAGCGCGCCTCGACCGACGCCAACATTCCGCTATCGCTGGGCCGCGAGGCGATATCCATCGGCGGCGGCGGCAGTGGCGGCGGTGCGCACACCCTGCAAGAATGGTTCGATCCCGCAGGACGCGAACTCGGCCTCACTCGCATTCTGCTTACTGCGCTCGCTCTCACTGGCGTGAGCAGCAAATCTTAATTCCGCCTACTCAGCGTCTCTTCGTCACACCCACGCGGTGACACTGTCACCAAGAAATCTCCGTCCTGTCCGCTATGCTGAGTCACTCTCTCAGAGATGGAATGCTTTACAAAACTCTTAGCGCCGCGGTTTACGGCATCGACGCCAGCATCATCGAGGTGGAGGTTGATGTTTCTGGCATCAAGACGAGTGAAGAGCACTTTCACACCGTTGGCCTGCCCGACGCCGCCGTGCGCGAGAGTCGAGATCGGGTGCGGTCCGCGCTGAAAAATTGCGGCTACGACATTCCGCCTACGCACATCACCATTAATCTCGCTCCTGCGGACATCAAGAAAGAGGGTTCCGGCTTCGATCTGCCCATGGCGCTGGGAATTCTTGGAGCTTACGGCGGGCTCAACAAGAAAGAGGTGAACGACTGCCTCTTTGTCGGCGAGCTGTCACTCGATGGCGGCATTCGCAGCGTTCGCGGGGCATTACCCATTGCGATCGAGGCTCGTGGCAAGAAAATTGCCAAGCTGGTTGTGCCTGAATTGAATGCCCGCGAAGCAGCGATGGTTGGCGGGGTTTCGGTTTATCCCGTGAAGTCGTTGCTGGACGTGATTCGCTTCGTCAACACTGGCAACGGCATTCAGCCGATCAATGTGGACGGCGCCAGCCTGCTCAGCGAGTCGCAGCATTTCTTCGTCGACTTCAAAGATGTTCGCGGACAGCATACGGCGAAGCGCGCCCTCGAAGTCGCCTGCGCCGGAGGCCACAATATTCTCATGATCGGCCCTCCTGGCTCCGGCAAAACGATGCTGGCGAAGCGCATGCCCACGATTCTGCCGCCGTTTACGTTTGAAGAAGCTTTAGAGACCACGAAAATTCACAGCGTTGCTGGCGTCTTGGATGCCGGAGCGGGACTGGTCGGCGTGCGTCCCTTTCGCTCGCCGCATCACACAATTTCCGACGCGGGCCTGATCGGCGGCGGCGCGGTGCCGCGTCCTGGTGAAGTTTCGCTGGCGCATAACGGAGTGCTTTTTCTCGACGAACTGCCCGAGTTTCCCCGCAACGTTCTGGAAGTCATGCGCCAGCCGCTGGAGGATGGCAGCGTATGCATTGCCCGCGCCGCCATGTCGCTGACTTTCCCGGCGCGCTTTATGCTGGCGGCGGCGATGAACCCGTGTCCCTGCGGATATTTCAATGACCGTTCGCGTGAGTGTCACTGCACGCCGCCGATCATCCAGCGCTATATGTCGAAAATTTCCGGACCACTGCTGGATCGCATCGACATTCACATCGACGTGCCGGCGGTGAATTACAAAGAATTGCGTTCGACTTCAGAACCAGAAAGCTCGGCCCAGATTCGGGCCCGTGTCATGAAAGCCCGCGACCTGCAACTGCGGCGCTTCGCGTCTGAATCCAAGCAGAAGCTTTATTGCAATGCGCAGATGGCGTCGCGCCATATTCGCACATTCTGCGAACTCTCCGCCGACTGCGAACGCCTGCTGGAACGCGCCATGATGCAACAAGGACTCACGGCACGCGCCCATGACCGCATTCTGAAGGTTGCGCGCACTATCGCAGATTTGGAGGCTGCGTCCGCGATGGAGCCTAAGCATATTGCAGAAGCGATTCAATATCGAACGCTGGATCGCACGTTTTGGGCCTAGATATAGGCGACCCTCGCGATATTGCGGGCACCCACTCGATCTAAAGAACGACTTGGATAAGTGTCAGGTTGCAGAAGCAATCGCGGGCTCGCCCGCCCCTTGGGAAAGAACGCCAAGGAACGGGGCACCCGTTTAGGTCGCTTTAATTTCCCTGCGCCGTGCCGGCTTTTTGAGATCCGACCCACTCGTGAATCCTGGCTGACAGAACATCCAGCGGTAACGCGCCTGCTCCTAAGACTTCGTCGTTGTAGGCTTTCAGGTCGAACTTGCCGCCTAGCTGGTCTTTGGAATATTGACGCAGCTTGAGGATTTCGAGCTGACCGATCTTGTATCCCAGGGCTTGGGCGGGCCAGGCCATGTAGCGGTCGGTTTCGCTCTGCACTTCGGCTTCGTCGATGGCCGAATGGTCGTGGAAGAAGTCGACGACTTGCTGGCGCGTCCAGTGCTTATAGTGGAAGCCGGTGTCGACCACCAGGCGGATGGCGCGCAGCATGTCATCCTGCAAGTGGCCGTAGTAGCTGTAGGGATCCTGATAGAAGCCGACTTCCTCGCCCAGCTTCTCGGCATAGAGCGCCCAACCTTCGGTGTAGGCGGTGTAGTACTCGTTCTGGCGGAAGGGCGGCAGCGAGGGCAGTTCCTGCGCGATGGAAATCTGCATGTGATGGCCGGGTACCCCTTCATGGTAAGTGGTGGTCTCGACGTCAAGCGTGGTGCCGTCTTTGAAGTTCCCGGTGTTGACCATGATGTGGCCGGGGCGCGATCCATCCTGCGCGGGCTGCACGTATTCGGTCGAGGCTTCTTTCTCGCGAAACTGTTCGATGGGCATAATTTGCAGTTTTGCTTGCGGCATGCGGTTGAACAGCGTCGGCAGCTTGGCATACATCTGGTCGGTATATTTCTGGTAGAGATCGAGGATGTCTTGCCGGGAATGGACGTGGACTTTGGGATTCGAGGGCAGCGACGCGCTGAAGCTTTTCAGGTCGGGATAGCCGAGTTGGTTGGCAATCTTCAACATGCGGCCTTCGATGTCTTTGACCTGGGCGAGGCCGATCTGGTGAATCTCTTCCGGAGTGAGATTGGTGGTCGTGCTCTCTTTGACGCGGAACGCGTAGTAGTCGACGCCGTTGGGCAGCGACCAGACGCCAGGATCGACGCGCCCTTTAGGGGCATAGTCGTCGCGCACGAATGCCGTGAATTTGGCATAGGCGGGAAGGATTGAGTCGCGGATCACGCCGATTCCCTGCTCGCGCAGGCGCTTTTGGTCGACATCGGAAATGTCTTTGGGAAATTTGCTAAAAGGCTGAGCGAAGGGAGTGTCTTCGGCCGATTTGCCGCCGATATCGTTGGACTGCTTGACAACTTTTTCCAGCAAAATGCGCGGCGGCATCAGGCCCTCGGCCATGCCTTTGCGCATTTGAATCATGTTTTCGTCGAAGACGCGGGGGATTTGGCGCAGGCGCGAAATGTAGTCTTCATAGTCCTTCACGCTCTGGAAGGAAAGAACGTTCACCAGTTGCGGGAGATCGATATGAACGCCGCTGAATTGACTGACTGGCATCTCCCATCCCTTGAAGCGTGAGCCTTCGACGCTCATGCGCAGATCGCGCACCATGAGCGCTTTGTTGAGGGCTTCCTGCTCGGGAAATCCGGTGGTATCGATGGCTTCGAAGCGAGCGAGGTAGAGCTTGGTCTGCTCCAGATCGGAATCGATGAAGGTCTGCGAGAAGTCGTCGAGCTTGTCATTCCAGCGCTTGTCGCCCAGAGCCGAGGCGAAGGTGGGACTGGTGCGCAGAGTGTACTGCCAACGTTCGGCGAGAAGGTCGCTGAGAGCTTTGCGCCGCGAGTCGAGGTCGGCTTGCGGCGCGGCGAAGGTCAGCGTAGAGAAAGAGACGAGTAAAGAAAATAGGATGGCAGTGCGCATAAATCCCCCGGTAGTGACAGTAAAAAGTTTTGACGGTGGGTGCGCTCGCTGGTTAGCAGGGAGCGCATCCCTCGAAGAGGATATCAGTAACGGAGTGGTAACGCATTACGCCCAGGATTTACCCATGCGTAGGAATCCCGGGATCCACGTCTCCATATCTTTTTCATACAGAGAGGATTGCCGATGGGTTAATCTGGGAGTCGCGGGAGCAGTCGGGTTGCTTTCGCAGTTTCTGCCGTTTTTTTCGATTCCGAGGAAGTCCTTGCCACGTGCCCAGTGCTGAACAAGACGATTCCGTTCTACTGGCTCAAGTGGTGCAGCGCGACCCGGATGCCTTGCAGGCGCTTTATCGAAGGTACAGTAGCCGCGTTTTTTCGCTGATTTATAGGATCGTGGAGAACCGCTCTGCCGCGGAAGAGCTTTTGCAGGATACGTTTTACCGGCTTTGGGAGCGGCCGCATTTTTACTGCGCGGAGAAGGGTTCTTTGCTCTCGTGGTTACTGACGGTTGCAAGAAATATTGCACTCGACTACAAGAGGAAGGAATCCAGGAGGGCGGCTCATCACGTAATCACTCCAGGAGACGGTGAGGGCTTCGATGTGGAGAACCTTCCGGAGATCGGGGCGTTGACCGATCACGACCTGTCCCGCAGTATCCGTCAGGCCCTGGAAAGCCTGCCCCCCGCGCAAAAGAGCACATTGGAAATGGCCTACTTTGAGGGCCTGACGCATCAGGAACTGGCCGCGCGTACGGGCGAGTCACTGGGGACGGTGAAAACAAGAATTCGTTTGGGCATCAGCAAGCTGCGCGAGGCGTTGCGCAGTTACGGAACGGCGCTCTTACTATGAAATCGCTGTGACTTCTTTATGACATCAACCTGCACGCACGTGCCAGACGACTGGGAGCTATACGCACTGGGAGGACTCGACCGCGAGATCGAGCGGGAGATGTCTGCGCACTTGGAGTCGGGTTGCGAAGACTGCAGGCAGCGCTATTTCGAAGTGCAAAGCTCGTTGAACGCCCTCAGCGGTGCAGCGCCGTTGGTCAAGCCGTCGGCCAGCGTGGAGCGCAAGCTGATGAAGCGGATTCACGCGGACTTGGCCCCCGTTAAGTCGGCTTCCCCATTTTGGCAGTTCGCTCCCTGGGCTGCGGTGCTTGCCTGTCTGGTCGTGATTCTATGGTTAGGACGCGATCGCTTTCGGATGCAAGACGATTTAGCCCACGCGCGGCAGAATCTTCTTTCTTCGCAAGCCAGTCGGCAGACCCTTGCAGCGGAGTTGGAAGCGGCGGAAAAATCTGCCGCGCAGTCGGCTCCCAGCGCTGCGCCCGTCCTGGAGACGAACGCCGGCAGCAAAGTTGAAACCGAACTCAGAGCCAAGCTCGAGCAAGCCCAGCAGATAGCGCAAGTCGCTCAAGCAGCCCGCGAACAAGCGCAACAGCAGCTCGCTGCATTGCAGTCGCAAGTGGCTGCGGCGACCGCCCGCAACGCGACGCTGGAGAGCGAGCTGCGTAGCGCCGAAGATCGTGCCGCACAAACCGATTCGCAGAAGACTCAGGTTCTGGCAGCAGAATTAGCCAAGTCGCAGGCGGAAGTTAAGCGCCTCTCGGCAGCGACGGCCAGTGCTACGAACAGCAATGATCGGGTGCAACGTCTGTTGCAATCGGCGGCGTTGCGGCAGATCGAATTGCGCAGCGTCGATCCTCAGGCAGGACATGCCTCGGCGCGGGCGCTTTACTCTCCGCAAGGCGGGCTGTTGATTGTCGCGGACGCGCTGCCCAGGTTGCCGGAACAGAAGTGCTACCAGGTCTGGCTCATCAGAAAATCGGCCCCTGCAATCGCCAGCGCGGGACTGATCTCCTTGCAGGAGGATGGCAAGGGCATTCTGTTTGCTCCGCCCAGGCCGGAGCTGGCGGAAGTTACGGCGCTTGCGATCACCGATGAGCCGGCGGGCGGCAGTGTAAGCGCGCGGGGCAAGAAGCTGCTGTTTGGCGCGCAGTGATTCCGGCCGCCTAGAAGTGCAGTCCCCATCGCGCTGCGATGGTGTGATATGACATTCCGTCGGGTACGCGATTGAAGCGCGCGTCTAATCCCAACGACGCCAGATTGGTTATGCGCCACTCCACGCCTCCGCCGAAGTGAACTCCCAGATCAACACCCCCTTGTCCAGCAGGAAGTTTTCGTTGCTGCAATTGCGTCGCTGGCGCAACTTGCCCCGCCACCAACGAACCGCCGAACGGAGAAGTTCCGCCCAACAGGGTCGAAAGAAGATTCAGATTCGCGGCGCTCAGCGTCGAATCCGATCGCAAACCGCTGCCCACCACGTTCTGACTCGATAGGCTCACATATGTTCCCAGCCCGACCACCGCGTAAGGCCGAATGCGATAGCGATCCAGCATCGTCAAGTCGTACTTCAAAACGAACGGCGTCAGCTGCAACACTTGCGCCTTCCATGCGGCGTTAGCCGTGACCGCAAAGGGTGATGCGCCAGTGCCTGTGAGCGCAGCCTGCACATTGGACACGCCGCCGGTGGGATTGAGCGCATTCAACACGGTGAGATTGGCAACCTGGGCCACGCCGGACGTCACCGGAAGCGTGCGGCTGGTCTGCGCCAGCGCGATGCCGATTTCATAATCCAGGCGACCTCCGGGAGCGAGTGCGAGCGGCAGATCGACCGCGCCGCCGAAGTAGCTTCCGTTATTGAGATTGAACGGCCCCGAGTTGAGTCCGGCGGTGAAGCTCACGGTTGCGCCAATCTTCCCCAGGTTCGGCAACAATTCCTGCGGCAAGGCCTTCGTGCCGCGATCGAGGTTGGGAGCGGGAGCCGAGGCTGGCGAATCCGAAACAGGCGCGCCCGGGACGCTAAGTTCAGCCATCATGCCGTTGGCTTGATCTTCGGGAATTTTCCCGGCGGTCTGCTCGGCAGCGACCAGGGTTTGCACCATGGCCTCGAGGCGACGAACGCGGTCCTCCAATTCGCGAACCCGAGCGGAATCATCCTGAGACTGTGCGAGCGCATGGCCAGGAAAAAGGCTCACAGTGAAAAATGTTGCGCAAAGTAACACAAGAGAAACAATCGGAGAGCGGTTCATTCGGGCAGTATAAGGCGAAATGAAAAGTTTCTCAGCCGGGACGAATCCAAATTCGCATTTCGCGCCGTTGAAGTCAACGAGTGATCCGATGCAGATCGGTTCATAACTCCCAGCTTATTTAAAGGAAAAAGATCATGAAGAAAAATCAAATGATGAAGTTCGCCTTGGTTCTCGCCCTGGCGTTGGCCACCACCGCAGCTTTCGCCCAGAAGACCGTCACCTTGCAGTCCGGAACCACGGACGTCGCCCTGAGCACTGCATTCCTCGATGCGCTGCAAAGCTTGAACATCGCGCCCGGAGTGGTTTATCCCACGATTCTTGCCGGTCCCAGCGGAACCACGGCGAACTTCCCCATCGGAAGCGGAGCCATTGACCTCGACACCGCACTGGGAAACATCGATCATCAGGGTGGTTTGACCCTCAGCTCGAGCTCCACTGTAGTCGCGCTTCAGGACTACATCATCGACACCACGGGAACGACTCCTGTGATTACCGGTCTAGCCATCGTGAATGGCGGTCTGGTGGGGCGCATCACGCTGTTTGACCTGGTTCTGAACGCCAAGCCTCCGATCAAGCTGGAAGCGGGGCTGGTTCTGTATCTGCCCAACGTGACCGCAACCTTGGACGCGCAGGCGGCCAGCACTTTGAACTCGGTATTCAACACCAAAGGATTCAAGGCTGGATTGAGCATCGGAACCGCCAAAGTGATCGGTCTCACCGGCGGCGTGCAGTAAGCAGAAGCTTGGCAGAAATAGCGCGGCGGGAGGTAGTGTCGATTCGACGCTCACTCCCGCTGTTTTTGTTGCGGTAGCTCGATCTCGGATCTTGGCGCGACCTCCCAGTTTCACCTCAGACCGTGAATGTCGTGAGGGACGGAACTTCACAGTACCTTACGAGGGAAGGATTGTTTTTCCGTTACAATCTATAGGCTGTTGAAGCACGCCCATTAAAACGATTCTGTAAAGGCGTTTTTACGGGATTGCTTTGACGCAAGATGTCTGACCTCAGATGATTGCGATCACAGCCAAGACGTTGCTTAGCCCCCGGGGACAGGTCGATGATCCGCTGGTGCTGATCGACGAAGGACGGATTTCCCGGATTTCGTCTCAATCGGCGGAAGAGATTCCCTCTGGCGTCCGCGTTCTTGATTTTCCCGACTACATTCTCGCGCCCAGTTACATCGACATACACATCCATGGGGGCGCTGGGTACGACGTGATGCAGCCGGATGCGTCGGGCATGGAATCGCTGGAGCGGTTTCTGGCGGGGCATGGAGTGGGTAGTTTTCTGCCGACCACGGTGACCGCCCCGATGGACGTGACGCTGTCGGCTTTAGATCGCCTGGCCACGGCGATCCAGAAGGCGGAAGAGCGCCGTGAAAGTCACGGCGGAAGAGCGCAGCCTCTCGGCATTCATCTCGAAGGGCCATTCTTGAGCCATGTGAGACGCGGAGTTCATCCGACCGCGGATTTGCTGCTGCCGTCTGTTGCTACGTTTGATCGACTGTGGCAGGCCGCGCGCGGCAAGATTGCGCTGATGACCATCGCTCCGGAATTGGAAGGGGCCTTGGAAGTCATTGCTGAGGCCGCTGGGCGCGGGGTCTGCGTCAGCCTCGGCCACTCCGATGCGGATATGGCCACAACGCGAGCTGCGGTTCAGGCTGGGGCGCGTCATGCGACGCATACGTTCAATGCGATGCGTCCCCTGCACCATCGCGACCCTGGGATTCTTGGTGAGGTGCTCACCAATTCGCAACTTTCGGCGGATATCATCGCGGACGGAATTCACGTTAATCCCGCGCTGGTGAAGTTGTTTGTGAAGGCGAAGGGTTTCGAAGATGCCCTGCTGATCACGGATGCAATCTCCGCCACTGGCATGAGCGATGGCCGTTATCGGCTCGGTCCAATCGAGGTGGAAGTTAAGAAGGGCAAATGCCTCTTGGACGGAACCATTGCGGGCAGTGTGCTTACGCTAGATGCAGCCGTACGCAATGGGATGGAGTTTGCGGGATGTGACCTTGCCCAAGCGGTCAGGCTGGCGACGGCGAATCCTGCGAGAGTGATGGGCTGGAAGGATCGCGGAGTTCTAAAAGTGGGTGCGCGGGCCGATCTCGTCGTGCTCGACGCGCAGGGAAACATGATCCAGACAATTATTGGCGGACAAGTAAACCAATCAGGAGCGATGCATGGCAGATAAGGGCGGCTTTCCGCACTTCATGTTGAAAGAAATTTTCGAGCAGCCGAAGGCTTTGCGGGACACCCTTGCGCCGCGGGTTTCGCTCGAAGAAGGAATCGTGCGGCTGGAAGACGAGATTCGTATCAGCGTCGATGACCTGCGATCGCTGCGGCGCATCAACATTGTCGCTTCCGGCACCAGTCGACACGCGGGCATGGCGGGGCAGTACATGATGCAGGAGTTGGTGAACATCCCCGTCGATGTGGATTACGCCAGCGAGTTCGAATATCGCAATCCGTTGATCGGCCCGGGCGAATTGACGATTGTGATTACGCAGTCGGGCGAAACTGCCGACACCACTGCCGCTCAGCGCGAGGCGAAGGCCAAGGGATCGAAGACGATCGCGATCTCAAACGTAGTCGATTCGACCATCGCGCGCGAGGCCGATGGGGTGCTGTACACTCATGCCGGCAAAGAGGTCAGCATCGCGTCGACGAAGGCTTTTACCGCGCAGATGGCCGTGCTTTATCTGTTCACGCTGTATCTGGGGCAGGTGCGGGGCAAGTTCAGCAAAGATCAGCGCAAGAACTATATTCGCGAACTGCTCGAGATGCCGAACAAGGTGCAGCGCGTGCTCGAATCCGCGCCGCGCTGCGAACAGATCGCGCAGAGATATCTCGACTGTGCAGATTTTTTGTTCATGGGCCGTGCCATTCACTATCCTGTCGCCATGGACGGCGCGCTGAAGCTGAAAGAAGTCTCCTACATCCATGCCGAGGGCTATCCCACGGGCGAAATCAAGCATGGGCCGATCGCGCTGATCGATGAACATCTCCCCGTCGTCATCGTGGCCACGCATGACAAGAACGATGGCGGCTCGATGTTGCGCTATGAGAAGAATATGGCCAACATCAAGAGCTTTAAGGCGCAGCGCGGACGTGTTATCGCTGTCGCGACCGAAGGCGATAAGGAAATCGAAGCGATCACGGATGAAGCGATTTATGTCCCCGAAGCGCCCGAGTTACTGTCGCCGATTCTGGAGATTGTTCCGCTACAGTTGTTCGCCTACTACATCACGGTGAAAAAAGGTTTGGACGTGGACAAGCCGCGGAATCTGGTGAAGTCGGTCACGCTCGAGTAACGGATTTCACGTTCAAGGACGAAGCCTTTTAGTTGGGTTTGTGCTTCTTGCCGTCGGCTAAATAACTGAGCAAAGCCAGGTCTGCGGCGGAGCGCAGTCTTTCGGCGGAAGTGATTTCTGGGCTTAGAATTACATCCTCTGAGGGCCTTGCCTTGACGCTCTGCCGCACTTTATCGCCGAACTCCGACTCGTTGGTAATAACCTGGGTGTAGAAGAACAGGAAGTGGCGCATCTGATCCAGAGCGGATTTCAGTATCTGTAAGGACTCCATTTCCGGGAGGCGGTTGAGCGACTCCATCAATTCTGGGTCCGTGGGGGCTTCCATTACGGCGCAATTCAAGTCGTGCTGAATGGCGCGCAGATCCTCGGTGATGCGCAAAATCCTGCAATGCACGTCGTCGAGGTAATTTTCCTTTTCCATGTCTTCGGCTTCAGGGTTCCGAGTTTTCTCGCCAGCCACTCCACCCTCTCACCCGCGCCTTGGCAGCGCACAGATGTCGCTTGGCCATGCGCTTCGGTAAGCCGTGCCGTTACCTTGGTATGACCGGGGACGGCAATGCTTTTGGATAGACAAATTTGCAGGGAATTGGCCAAGTGCATGGTCTTGCCGTCGGCGAAGTGGAAACTGAATCAGTTGGAAGTGACTTTGGAATTGCTTGCCCGAGTGACTACAGTTTCTGGCGCATTTCTAAAGGGACATGGTTCTGCCGCGCTCCATTTCCAGCAGAGCTTTCTTGCGCTTCACTCCCCAGCGGTATCCGGAGAGACCGCCGTCCTGGCCAACGATGCGGTGGCATGGGATCGCAACCGCGACCGGGTTGGTGGCGCAGGCGCGGGCGACGGCGCGGCTTGCGGTGGGCTGCCCGATGGCCTTCGCAACTTGGTTGTACGAACGCGTCTCGCCGAAGGGGATGGATTGCAAATGCTCCCAAACGGTGCGCTGAAACGCCGTCGAACGAATGTCGAGGGGCAGCGATTCACTTAACTTCCGCCCTTCCATTTGCCGCAAAAGGTCGGCCTTCCAAGCGGCGAGACCGGAGTCATCGCGGCGGCGGTTGGCGAAGGGAAATTCCTGCTTTATGCCTTGCTCAAGTTCCTCGTCGGTATCGGCGAACTGAATGGAGCAAATGCCGCGATCGGTGGCCGCAATCAACAGGCGTCCGAGGGGAGAGTCGGCGACTGTGTAGCGAATGGGTGCGGCAATGGCGCCGCGGCGATATTTGTCCGGCGTCATACCCAGCTGAGACGATGCGCGTTCATAGAGGCGACTGCTGGAACTGTAGCCGGCGTCATACATGGATCGAGTGACGGAATGCCCAGCTTTGAGATTGCGCTTGAGCTGTTGTACGCGAAGCGAATCGGCGTAGGCGCGTGGCGTGACTCCGAGAGCTGATTTGAAGACTCGCTGCAAGTGGAAAGGGCTCATGTGGAACTCTTTGCCGAGACGGGGGAGGGTCACGGGCTCATCCAAATGCTGCTCGATGAAGCGGCAGATGGATTTTATTTTGTCCGCCGTTTCGTTCGCGGATGCGGCTTTGGGTCGACAGCGCAGGCAGGCGCGGTATCCAGCTTTTTCCGCAGCCAGAAGTTCGTCGAAAAATTGGACGTTCTCGCGGCGGGGCCGTTTCGAGGGGCACGAGGGACGGCAGTAGATTCCTGTGGAGCTGACCGCGAATACGAATTGCCCATCGTGCTTTGGGTCGCGGGCGAGAACCGCCTGCCAGCGTGAGTCTTCGTCGAAACCCGCCATTTTCTTCTGTGCGCTCATAAGGACCGCTTCCATGGTTGCCATGCTGCAAGAGTAGTGTTGATGACGGAGCCGCGCCATCCGGTTCTTGCGGTCAAACCGATTTGTTAGGATTATCGCGCAAGCCGATCAACCCATGGCGGACGAGACACCAACAGAAGTCGTGGCAACGCACGTCGATCACGAGATCGCGTTGGACGTGGAGCGGCCTGCGCCGGAATGGCAGTCCGCGGCTGCGATTGTTTTCGACCGTGACTGGCAAGGCTTGAATCCCGACCCACAACGAAGCACCGAGGTTCGCATCTTGTGGTCTGTGCGTACTTTATTCCTGCGTTTTGCCTGCCACTATCGCGAGCTAAACCTATTCAACGACGCTGGCCAGGATGGCCGCCGGATGTATCTCTGGGAGCGCGACGTCGTGGAAGCATTTCTGCAGCCCGATCCGTCACAAGAACGTTATTACAAAGAGTTTGAAGTCAGTCCGAACGGGATGTGGATTGACTTGGATATCTCGCCCTCGGGATGGGCGGATTTAAAGAGCGGCGTCACGCGAGCGGTTTGGCTGGACGAGGCCGCGAAGCGATGGTCGGCGGAGATCGCGATTCCGATAGCGGCGCTGACCCCGCAGTTCGATCCCTCAGCACTTTGGCGAGCGAACTTCTATCGCGTGGAAGGTAAGGTCGAACCGAGAACCTATATGGCGTGGCAACCTACGCATACATCAACGCCGAACTTCCACGTTCCGGGCGCCTTTGGGAGGCTAACGTTTGCTCCGCGATGAACTCGCCAGGTTACTTTAGCCCAATTACTCGCGGACCCCGGTTGACTCTGTGGCGGGGCTTCTATACCGTTGAATTTGGAGCTGCGCGCTTCGGGAGGTTGCTATGTTTGAAGGCTTGTTTCAGCCGATGCATTTGCTGGTAATTTTTTTTATCGCCCTGCTGGTGTTCGGCCCGCGGAAGTTGCCGGAACTGGGCAAGGGATTGGGTGAAGGAATCCGTGCCTTAAAAGAGGGCATGAAGGACGGTCAGGCGGAGGCCAATAAGACGGCCAGCGCTCCGGAAGTGAAGCCACCGGACGTTAAAGTTTCGTAACAAGATTTGAGCTCTAAAACAAATGCCCGGCGCGAGCGCCGGGCATTTTTATTTCTCCAGGAGTGCGACAACTAGTTCGGCAGAAGAACAGTATCCACGACGTGAATCACGCCGTTTGACTGCATCACGTTCGGGATGGTTACAGTCGAGATGTCGCCCTTCTCGTCCTTGAGCACGATGTTCTTGCCCTGGATCATCGCAGTCAAAGTGCCGCCGCTGACGGTCTTGAGTGAGGCCTGACCGTTACCGTCCTTGATCATCTTCTTGAGGTCCGCCGCGGTCACTTTCCCTGCGACGACGTGGTAGGTGAGAATTTTCACCAGCGTATCTTTGTCCTCCGGCTTGAGCAGGTTATCGACGGTGCCGGCAGGCAGCTTGGCGAAGGCTTCGTTGGTGGGAGCGAATACGGTAAACGGTCCCGCACCTTCGAGCGTGTCGACCAGGCCCGCGGCCTTGACGGCCGCGACCAGCGTGGTGTGGTCGGCGGAGTTGACTGCATTTTCGATGATGTTCTTGGTGGGGTACATTTCCTGTCCACCGACCATGGGGTTCTTGGACGCGGCGACCGCGGCTGTCGCCACGAACGCCAGAATTCCGAGGGTAATCGTCGCGAATTTCTTATTCACCTTGTTTCTCCTTTTAAGTTGTCTTTGCGAATTGTTGTCGCTGAATTGTCTGTGCTGCTTTCATGGGTAGTACGACGGCGGGGGTGGTTTTGGATTGCTCCCCCGACTGGAAGCCTCACATTTGCGAAAATCTGCCTTTCCCATACCGCCGAGGCTGGTGAAAAAGCATCTATAAGTCGCTGCCAGAGTCGGCAATTCTGGGACGCCTTTTGGCCGATTCTTCGGTACAGTTTAAGAGTGAAGTTCGCCGATGATCACTTCTGACATTCAGCCTCGACGATCAAGATTTGTTCAACGATCTTTGGCCGCTGGGGCTGGGTGCTTGATGCTAGCGGCTGTGCTTGCGGCGGGGGTTCTCCATCGCCTCGATCCTTACCTTCGAAAACAGGCTGTTATCATTCTGCACGATCAGTTTCACGCTGACGTACAAATCTCCGATTTTCGCATTGCGGTTTTCCCGCGGATTCGAGCTTATGGCACGGGTTTGACTTTCAGGCAACCGGGGCGTCCCGAGGTTCCGCCGTTGATTGAAATAAAAGAGTTTGCAGCGGAGGGTGGATTCTTGGGATTGTTGCGCAGACCGCTGAGGCTGAGTCTTGTCGAAGTGAAGGGGTTGAGCATTCACATCCCTCCCAAGCAAGGGTCGAAGCCTCGCTTTCAGCCTCTGCGCAAGCACCCATTGCCGCTGATCATCGACGAGATCTTGGCCGACGACAGCCAACTGGTGATCATGCCGAAAGATCCAGCGAAATCGCCGCATGTGTTTCAGATTCATCGCCTGGTGATGCACTCGCTGGGGCCGACTTCGCCAGCGCCTTTCGAAGCGGATTTGACCAACGCAATCCCGCCGGGAGAGATCGATGCCAAAGGCAGCTTTGGGCCATGGAATGGGGACGAACCGGGAGATACAGCCCTAGCCGCGAACTTTACCTTCGACCATGCCGATCTGGGAGCGATTAAAGGCATCAGCGGAACGCTTTCGTCGCGCGGCAAATTCGGCGGCGCGCTCAACCACATCGACGTCCAGGGCGAAACCGACACGCCCGACTTCGCGCTGCGCATCGGAGGCAGTCCGGTTCCGCTGCATACGGACTACACCGCTACCGTGGACGGAACCAATGGGAACACGATTCTTCATTCGGTGCGGGCTCGCTTTCTAAATTCGAGGGTGGATGCCAGTGGTGAGATCGCCCGGGCGGCGGGGGCGAAGCATCGCATCGTTTCGCTGAAAGCCATCGTGCGCGGCGGCCGCATTGAGGATATGTTGCATCTGGCCGTCCGGTCGGATAAGCCAGTCATGACCGGCGAACTGAATCTACACACAACGCTAGAGCTTCCCCTCGGCGAAGGCGACGCCATCGATCACCTTATGCTGAATGGCGCATTTGGAATTGAAGGAGCGGAATTTACAAGTGCAAAGGTCAGCGGCAAGATTCAAACTCTCAGCCGCAAAGGACTGGGCAAGCCCGGCGACCCAGACGCGGGCAGCAGCGTCTCGGACTTGCAAGGCAAGTTTCTGCTTAAGGATGGAGCCATAAATTTTCGGCAGTTGGGATTCGAAGTACCCGGGGCAGCGGTTCGGCTGCAAGGCACCTACGAGTTAGAGGATCAATTACTGGATTTTCAGGGTACGTTGCAATTGCACGCAAAAATCTCGCAAACGATGACGGGGATGAAATCGCTCATACTGAAACCGTTCGATGGATTTTTCCGCAAGAACCATGAGACGGTATTGCCCATCAAGATTTCCGGTCCACGCGAGAAACCGAAATTTGGGCTGAACCTGCGTCACAGTAAGGACAAAGCCGATGCCTCCTCGTCTTCAGGGCGATGACCTTGGTGAGGGCTGATCGTGTTGACACGAAAATGCACGGTTGCTAGACTCGCGACAAGTATGCGAAAGCGGGACGCGAGTCCTATCACTTCGACAATATGGAGTTATTGCTTAATCTTTTTTGGTTGATGCTGGCTTTGCCCGCGGTGTGGCTGTGGCGCCGCCAGCTTCGTGCGACCGATGGAGTGAAGCATCGGAAGCGTTTTTCCTGCGTGCTGCTGCTGGGCTGCATTCTGATCCTTTTATTTCCCGTGATATCGGCCAGCGATGACATGCATGCCATGCGTTCGGAGGCGGAAGAATTCAGCCCCTGCAACAAACTGGCCAAGCACTTACACGTCAAAGCGACGCACATTTATGCCGCGGGCGACGGAAAAGTTCTCGCTTTATTTTCAACTTTTGTGCTGCGCGCCGATCATGCGCAAGAGTTTTTTGCGCTCGTCTCCGAATCTCCTTCTTCGCTTCCAGCCTATACCCGAAGCGCCTATGGGCGCGCCCCACCCGTTCTCGCCTAGTCCTATATTTTCGTTTCTCGACTCGGGGCTACTCAAAGCCAGGACGCTTTAAGCCGCTCCCTTCTCCTTACTGTTTCTTTATCTGTTTGCCTTTAGTATTGCGGTATGGAAGTGTTGTTGGAGTGATGGATGCATAAATGTTTGCAGCGAGCGTTCGCAG
Organism: Terriglobia bacterium; assembly: GCA_963799065.1. GTDB lineage: Bacteria > Acidobacteriota > Terriglobia > Terriglobales > Acidobacteriaceae > JAJPHW01. Next base: position 989,141 of record CAWCVJ010000003.1, on the reverse strand, counting down.
TGCTGTTGGCGGGGGCGACTTCTTGTCTGCCGGTGGTGGCGCAATCTTCGCAACCGCTCACCTGGGAGCAGGTGCGCGAGCGCTTTGAGCTGAACAATCCGACGCTGCTGGCGGACGAGTTGAGCATCCGTGAATCAAAAGCACAGGAGATCACCGCCGATCTTCGCCCAAATCCCGATCTCACGTTGACGGCGGATGGAACTCAGATCGCTCCGTATCACGGTGTTTGGCAGCCCTTTGCGGGCACCGACGAGTCGCCCGGCATCAGCTACCTGCACGAACGGCGGCACAAGCGCGAGTTGCGAACCGAAAGCGCGAAGAAAGCAACGTTGATCGCCGAGTCGACTCATGCCGACATGGAAAGAACGATGCTCTTCACCCTGCGTAGCGCGTTTGTGGCGACGCTCCAGGCGAAGACCGTGCTCCAGCTGGCTAAGGATGACCTGGCTTACTACGATAAGGTGCTCGACATCAGCCGCACCCGATTTAGCGCGGGCGACATCGCGCAGATCGATCTCGACCGGCTCGAGCTGGGACGGGTACAGTACGAATCCGATTATCAGGCGGCTGTGGAGAACCTGGAAACTTCGAAGATTCAATTGCTGACGCTGTTGAATTCGCGGACGCCGCTCGATCAATTCGATGTTGTCGGGCCGTTCGACTTCGCCGACCAGCTCGTGTCGCAGGAGGACGTCCGAAAAATTGCGATGGACAACCGGCCAGATCTGAAGGCCGCCGTGCAGGCTGTGGACAAAGCTCACACCGATTACAAGCTGGCGGAGTCGAACGGCTCGACCGACCCCACTTTCAGCGTATGGTATACCCATAACTCTTCCAACAACAATCCATTTGCCATCAATACGGCGGGCGTAAGCGTCAGCGTTCCGCTGCGCATTTTCGACCGCAATCAAGGCGAAAAGTTGCGCACGCGGCTTGACATCACGCGCAATGAAAGATTGCGGGATGCGGCGGAAGCGCAGGTTTACAGCGACGTCGATTCCAGTTATGCCACGGTGCAAAGCGACCTGATTCTGCTGCGCCCGTACAAGGCGAAGTATTTGGCACAGTCGGTGCGGGTGCGCGACACGATCACTTTTTCCTATCAGCATGGAGGAGCGTCCTTGCTTGATTTTCTCAACGCGGAAAGCGAATACCGGATGGTGCAACTGAATTACGCGAATCTGGTCGGCTCTTATTTGACAGCGGCGGCGCAATTGAATATGGCCGTGGGCCGGGAGGTCATCCAATGAAGTTTTTTTCTGTAAGACTGAGCGCAACCCTGGCGGCGGCGCTCGCGCTCGCGGCCTGCGGCAAGCACGAGGCCGATCCGAAAGCCGAAGCCCCGCCTCAAGCCAGCGTCGAGCCGGACCTGGACGCCAACAATTTTAAGGCCGACCATCCTGAACAATTTCCGCTGGCCACAGCGGTCGAGAGCAAATCGGCTCCCGCCTTGCAGGTCACGGGCGTCGTGCAGCCGGATATCTCGCGGGCCGTGCCCGTGATTTCGCTGGCCTCAGGTCGCGTGATCGAGATTAAAGCGCGGCTCGGAGACGCGGTGACAAAGGGGCAGTTGCTGTTGCGCGTGCAGAGCAACGACGTGTCGACCGCATACCAGGCCTATCTGAAAGCCGTCAACGATGAGCGTTTGGCCAACACTCAGTTGCAGCGCGAACAGATACTTTATGACAAAGGCGCCGTCGCCAAGAGCGCGCTGGATCAGGCCGAGGCTGCCGAAAACGACGCCAAAGTCGATCTCAACGCCACGGTCGAGCAGTTGCGGCTTTTGGGGGTCGACAAAGATCACCCCTCGGCAATCGTCGATGTGAAAGCTCCCATCTCGGGCATCATCACCGATCAGCAAGTGACCAGCGCGTCAGGTCTGCAAGGTCTGTCGGGACCGAATCCGTTCACCATATCCGACCTTTCCCGCGTTTGGATTATCTGCGACGTCTACGAAAACGATCTGGACGCAGTGCATCTCGGCCAGTTCGCCGATATCCGGCTCAGCGCCTACCCGGAGAAGGTTTTCAAGGGCCGCATCGATAACATTTTGCCGGTGCTGGATCCGACGATTCATACCGCGAAGGTTCGCTTGGAAGTGGCGAATCCCGGCTCGATGCGGATCGGCATGTTTGTCACCGCGACTTTCTTCGGCAAGCAGCCGGTTACACATGCCGCCATTCCGTCCACCGCGATTTTGCATTTGCACGACCGGGAGTGGGTATACACGCCGATCTCCGCCGACGGGCACTTCAAGCGCATGGAAGTTACTGCCGGAAAGATGCTGGCGGGCAATCTGCAAGAAGTAGTTTCCGGACTGAAGCCGGGTGATCGAGTCGTTTCCAATGCGCTGGTGCTGCAAAACACGGTGGAGCAATAGATGATTCGCCGCGTCGTCGATTTTGCGCTGGACAACCGGCTGATGGTTCTCGGGTTTGCCGTGCTGCTTTTTATTGCCGGAATTATCGCGTTTCGCGATCTTCCCATTGAGGCCTACCCCGATGTGGCGGATAACTACGTTGAGGTCATTACGCAGTGGCCGGGAATCTCCGCCGAACAGATTGAGCAGCAGGTCACGATCCCGCTCGAAATCGCCATGAACGGAATGCCGAACATGGTGCATCTGCGTTCGTTCTCGCTCTTCGGACTTTCGGATATAAAGCTCATCTTCGACGACGAGTCGATCGACGACTGGAACCGCGAACGAGTTCTGGAGCGGTTGAGCCAGGTTACCCTTCCGACGGGCGTGGTGCCGCAGATGGGTACCGATTGGAGTCCGGTCGGGCAGATTTACTTTTTTACCTTGCACAGCAGCAATCCAGCCTATGACGCCATGGAACTCAAGTCGATCGAAGACTGGACCGTCGAGAAGAGTTTTAAGTCGGTGCCCAATATCGTCGATGTTTCGAGCTTTGGTGGGCCTACCCGCGAATATCAAGTGCGCGTCGATCCCAATAAACTCGTCGCCTACGGACTCAGCCTCGCGCAGGTCGAGCAGCAACTCACCAATAACAACGTCAATGCCGGCGGCAGTTTTATACAGGAGGGCCTGCAACAGATTAATGTCCGCTCGGTCGGATTGGTCGACCGCAGTCAGGATATCGAGCGCACCGTGATCGTTTCCAAGAACGGCACCCCGCTGCGAGTGAAGGATATCGCCGTGGTATCACAAGGGCCGAAAATTCGCCTCGGCCAGTTTGCACGCGCGCTGCATCGCGAAGACGGCAAGATTATCGATAACGACGACGTGGTTTCCGGCATTGTGTTGCTGCGCAAAGGCGCCACGGGCGAGGCCGCGCTTGCCGCCATCCACAAGAAAGTCGAGGAACTTAACGATCACATCTTGCCTCCGGGAGTGAAAATCGTTCCCTTCCTCGATCGTAGCGACCTGGTGCATTACACGACGCATACAGTCCTGCACAATCTCACCGAAGGCATGATTCTGGTCTCGGTCATCCTGCTTCTTTTTTTGGGCAATGTTCGCGGGGCGCTCATCGTGGCGGCGACCATTCCGTTTGCGCTGTTGTTCGCCGCTATTTGCCTGAACTTGATGCACATCCCAGCCAACCTGCTGTCGCTCGGAGCCTTGGACTTTGGCGTCATCGTGGAAGGCGCGATTGTGCTGATTGAAAACATCGTGCGCCATTTACATCACTCCGATAGCAACAGGACCGCCCGGGAGCAAATCAGTTTCGCGTCGCACGAAGTGCAGCGGCCGGTGTTTTACGCCATCATCATCACCATCACTGCTTTTCTGCCGATCTTCACTCTGCAACGCGTCGAGGGCAGACTTTTCCACCCTATGGCGTGGACGGTAGCCTTCGCCCTGCTGGGAGCATTGCTGTTCTCCATTCTTGTCGCTCCGGTGCTGTCGAGCTTCGCCTTCGCTAAGGGCGCGAGCGAGTGGGAGAACCCGGCGATGACGTTTGTGACCAAACGTTACGGCATCGCCCTGCGGTGGGCCATTCGCCGCCGCCTGGTCACCGTTGGCGTATGCGTGCTCATGATGCTTTTCGCCATGTATCTCGGATTCAGCGGCATCATTGGCTCCGAGTTTTTGCCGCACCTCGATGAAGGTGCAATGTGGGTACGCGGCACCCTCGCTCCCAGCACGGGTCCGGACGAAGGGATCCGGGTCGCGAATCAGGCTCGGATCATCTTGTGTTCTTTTCCCGAAGTGCCGCAATGCACAAGCCAAGTAGGGCGTCCCGATGACGGAACGGACAATACCGGATTCTTCAATACCGAATTTTTTGTCGACCTGAAACCAAAAGAACAATGGCGGTCCGTTTTTCATGAAAATAAAGAGGAACTGATTGCCGCCATGAATCGCGAACTCAGCAAGATCCCCGGTGTCGACTGGGGCTTTTCCCAGCCCATCGAAGACAACATGGAAGAGGCGGTCAGCGGGGTGAAAGGCGCGCTGGCCACCAAAGTGTACGGAGACGATCTCAAAGTACTGGAAGAGAAAAGCGACGAGATTGCCGGCGTCCTGCGGCAGATCAAAGGCATCGAAGACCTCGGCGTCTTTCGAGTCCTCGGCCAGCCCAACCTGAACGTCACCGTCGACCGCGAAGCGGCCGCGCGATACCAGATCAACGTGGCGGATGTGCAGGATGCGATTCAGACCGCGGTTGGGGGCAATGCCCTGACGCAGGTGCTCAAAGGAGAGGCGCGCTATGACCTCACGCTGCGATACCTTCCGCAGTACCGCGACACGCAGGAAGCGATTGAAAATATCCGCTTGCTATCACCCTCAGGCGAGCGCGTGTCGCTGGCGCAACTCTGCAAAATACAAATTAAGGATGGCGCTTCGGAAGTGTATCGCGAAGGCAACCGGCGTTATGTGGCGATTAAATATAGTGTCCGCGGCCGCGACCTCGGCAGTACCGTCGAAGAAGCGATCAGTAAAGTCAACCAGCAGGTGAAATTGCCGACGGGATACAGCGTCGATTGGGAGGGCGAATACGAAAGTCAGAAGCGTGCCAACGCGCGGTTGCTGATTGTGCTGCCGATCACCATCCTGCTGATTTTTGTCATCCTCTACACCATGTTCAAGTCCTTCAAGTGGACCATGTTAATTATGGCGACGGTAGCGATTGCGCCCGTTGGAGGCTTGGTGGCGCTGTGGATCACTGGTACTCATTTCAGCGTTTCCTCAGGCGTCGGTTTTCTGGCATTGTTTGGAGTATCGGTTCAGACTGGAGTCATCATGCTGGAGTACATCAATCAACTGCGGGCGCGACGTTATTCAGTTGAAGACGCGGCCGTGGAGGGCGCAGTGCTGCGGCTTCGCCCCATCATGATGACCATGTTGGTCGCCACGTTGGGCTTGTTGCCCGCTGCATTGTCACATGCGATTGGTTCCGACTCGCAGCGTCCTTTTGCCATCGTTATCGTCGGCGGTCTGATCGCGGCGCTCATCATCAGCGTGTTCCTGTTGCCCACACTTTATGTATGGGTGGCTGGCGAACGCGATGTGTTACCACCGGCAGAAGAATCGTTCGAGTTGGGCGAGCACGAAAATTAAGACCTGGCTTCGAGGCGGGAGAGCACTTCGGCAATGCTCTTGCCTTTCCAAAACTTGATCTGATTTTCGACCGTCATAAACGTTCTCGAATACATCCGGTCGATGTAGAGGCGTCCATGCAGGTGGTCGATCTCGTGCTGCAGGATGCGGGCGTACCATCCCGACGCTTCGACCACTTGCGGCTCGGCATTTTCGTTGAGGCACTCCACGCGCACTCGGCGGGCGCGGGGCACGATGGCGGAGAATCCGTCGACACTTAAACATCCTTCGAAAAACTCTGGACGCTCATCGCCCAGCAGTTCAATCATGGGATTGATGATCACGTGAAAGGGAACGTGACGGCGCTCACGTTCGGCGAGGTCGGCCTCCGGAATCGAAGCATGAAACTCCGCGGGGTCTTCGATCACGGCCAACTGCCAAGGGATCCCGATCTGAGGCGCGGCCAATCCTACGCCGGGAGCATCGCGCATGGTTTCCTGCATGGCGGCGATTAAGGCTTGGGCATCGTCGCTAAGAATTTGTTCGCGCGTGAGGGCAGCCGCGCGCAGGCGCAAGACTTCTTCTCCGGCTTGTAGGATTCTCAAAGGCAAAAGCGTCTCCGAATCAATTCCTAACGGCAATCAGGAGTTTAGCAGTATGCAAAAAGAACAGGAAAGCCGTCGCTGGCGCCGAAATCTTGAGTCACAAAAAGCGCTTACATTTCGCCGAGCCACAATCGCAGCGAAGTTTTCCGTTGTGGTGCGAGTCTCCGTAGTCGCAGGTCAGTTCTTCGCCGGCTCGAATGGGCCGCAACGTATAAAACTCGATTCGTCCGTAAGCGATCCGGATGAAGATGTTGGGATTGCAGGAGTGATTCACGAACTCAAAGAGGCTTCCGTTTACGCTGCCGTCCACAGCCTGGGTTTCGCTGATCTCGACGATGGCGATACGCCTCGAATTCTTGGCTCGCCGCCGGGCTTCGCGCACTGAAATTCGCTCTCCGGTGAATTCGCCGATCTTTTTTCGCGCGGGAATTCCGGAGTCGGTGAAGAGGCCACGACCTTGAATTGAGCTTTTCTTTAGTAGCAACAAACATCAGTTTATCTCGTGTTCAAAGAACCAGCTAAGAGATCTGGTACGTGCGCGCCAAATCGCGAAATGTTCGCACCTGTTCAATCTGCCAGCCCTCATCCCGATGAAGTTCACGAGCCATGATCTCCGCAGTAGACGCAGCCATCTCTGAAGCGGCACGAGCATTCAGGAAAAGAGCGCGGGTGCGCCGAGCCAAGACATCTTCCACGGTTCTGGCCATCTCCATTCGCGTGGCCCAGAGAACTTCGGCCGCGCGATGAGGCAGGTCGGGATGAAGCGGTTCGCCCAATACAGGTTGGGCTCGAATGAGATCATGAATCGCGGCGGCATCGCAGCCATAATGCGCGAGCCTGTCGGATTTATTTTCCGGCAAGCGGAAGCCGTGAATTTTAAGATGCTCCGTGACCGGGGGCTTTTCAGCAAGGCCAGCCAAGGTCGCCGCCTGGTTGATGCAATCTTCTGCCATGCGACGGTAGGTAGTCCATTTGCCGCCTGCGATACTGAGCAGTCCCGATTGGTCGATGCGAATTGTATGTTCGCGGGATAGCGCAGCTGTGTTGCCCGCTTGCCCTGCGTTGACCAACGGGCGAATGCCAACGAATACGCTCAGCACATCGGCGCGGGTTGGGGCTTTGTGAAGATATTTCCCAGCCGTCTCCAGAATGAAATCGATCTCTTGCGGCAACGCATGGGGTTCGAGCGAGGGCTCGGAGATCGGCGTATCGGTGGTTCCCACAACCGTGTGTCCGTTCCAGGGGATGGCAAACATCACACGTCCGTCGGAAGTGTGAGGAACCATGATCGCGCTGTTGCCGGGAAGAAATGATCGATGGAAAACAAGGTGGATGCCTTGACTGGGAGCGATCATGGGAACAAGTTTCGGATCAGCCATGCGGCGCACGCTATCGCTGAACGGCCCGGTTGCGTTGATCACGACCTTGGCGCGTGCGTGGAATGTTTGCCCGGTTTCTAGATCCTGGGCCGCGACTCCGTCGATAAATTTGTCCGTTCCTTGGTTGAGGCCGGTAACGGGAGCATAGTTCAGTAGCGTCGCACCGTGCTCGGCGGCGGTCTGAGCGAGGTTGATGAGCAGGCGCGTGTCGTCGAACTGGCCATCGTAGTATACGATGCCTCCACGAAGGCCTTCGGGATTGATGGTCGGAATGCGCGCGAGCGTTTCTTCGCGCGACAAAATCTGCGATTTGCCGAAGCCGTACTTCCCTGCCAGCGCGTCGTAGACTTTCAATCCCAATCCGTAGAATGGCGACTCCCACCAATCGTAACTGGGCACAACGAAGGCAAGATCGGTGACGAGGTGGGGCGCGTTTTGACGTAAGAGACCGCGCTCACGCAGAGCCTCCATCACGAGCGAAATGTTTCCCTGCTCCAGATAACGGACGCCGCCGTGTACGAGCTTGGTGCTGCGGCTGGATGTGCCTTTACCAAAATCATTTTGTTCGAGCAAGAGAATGTCGTAGCCGCGAGACGCGGCATCTACGGCGCAACCCACGCCCGTTGCGCCGCCGCCGATAATGACTATGTCCCAAGGCTCGGTGCGTTCCAGAGCGCATTGCAACATTTCGGGACGGTTCATGCGTGCGCAGTCCGCTCCCAACCTTTGCTGCGCGAGACTGCCTCTTTCCATCTTTCTTTTAGCGTTGCGGATTGCGTGCGGGCCATGCGCGGCTCGAAGCGTTTTTCGCGCAGAGGTATGAATCCAATCGCGCTCGCGTCTTGCCAAACCCCGGTTGCAATTCCGGCGAGATAGGCGGCGCCTAATGCCGTCGTCTCGATGACCTCTGGCCGGATCACGGGGATACCGAGAATATCCGCTTGGAACTGCAATAAGGAGTCATTGATCGCCGCGCCACCATCCACGCGCAGTTCCGGCAAAGGGACGCTGGCGTCATTTTGCATCGCATCCGCGAGGTCAGCAACTTGGAACGCAATGCTCTGCTGCGCGGCGCGAGCCAAGTGTCCGGCCGTGGTCGATCGCGTGATCCCGAAGATGGAGCCGCGCGCATACGAGTCCCAGTGTGGCGCGCCAAGGCCGACGAAGGCGGGCACGAGGTAAACGCCTCCGTTGTCGGGAACCGATTCGGCCAGCGCTTCAAACTCGCTGGAGTCGCGAATAAGGTGCAAGCCATCGCGCAGCCATTGCACCACCGCGCCACCAACAAAAACGCTGCCTTCGAGCGCGTATTCCACAGCGCCGCCAACCTTCCAGGCGACAGTTGTGATGAGTCGATTCGATGACTGAACTGCAAGTGCGCCTGTGTTCTGCAGCATGAAGCATCCGGTCCCGTAAGTGTTCTTAGTTAGGCCGGGCGCGATGCATCGCTGCCCAAAGAGTGAGGCTTGTTGATCGCCGGCGATTCCGCCAATCGGGATTGACCCCACTCCCAGTGAGGTCGTGACTTCGCCATACGCTTCGCTCGACGCGCATACCTTTGGCAACACCGACGCAGGAATCTCAAATAGCTTCAGAATCTCTTCATCCCAATGGCAAGTGTGAATGTTCAAAAGCATGGTGCGCGAAGCATTGCTGATGTCCGTGATGTGCAAGCCTCCGCTGGTAAGCTTCCAGACCAGCCAGCTATCGACGGTGCCAAAGGCGAGGCGGCCAGCATCGGCGAGGCGGCGCGCGCCCGCGACATTATCAAGAATCCAGCGAATCTTACTGGCGGAAAAGTAAGAGTCGATGAGAAGTCCCGTGCGCTCCTGGATCATCGGCTCGTGCCCCGAAACTTTGAGCTGATCGCAAAAGGAAGCGGTACGGCGATCCTGCCAGACGATCGCGTTATGGATTGGCTTCCCGGTGTCTCGGTCCCAGACGATGGTAGTTTCACGCTGATTGGTGATGCCGATGGCCGAGATGTCACGAGGACGCACATCCGCGCGGCTCAAGGCCTCGACCGCCACGTTGATCTGTGTCGTCCAAATTTCTTCCGGGTCATGCTCCACCCAGCCCGGTTGGGGGAATATTTGGGTGAACTCTCGTTGCGCGATGGAGCGGATTGCGCCATTCTGATCGAATAGAATCGCGCGCGAACTGGTTGTTCCCTGATCGAGAGCTAGGACGTATTTCACAATGTGACTTTCATCGTTTCGCCGGTCATTCTTTACCGAGCCAACTCTTCGCAAGTCTTGCGGGGCGGCGTTTCAGGACTCTTCCTCTGAGCCGCGCGGCAAGAAGCGTCTGATTCCGAAATCATAAATTCCCGCCCCGATTAGACCGCCGATGAGCGGCGCTACAACCGGAACCCACCAGACACGGGTGCCATCGGTCATTCCATTATCGCGAAATCCGGCGACCACGGTGAAGAGCCGCGGCCCGAAATCGCGCGCGGGATTGATGGCGTAGCCATGCATCGCTCCGAAACTCATGCCAATTGCGACGACTATGAGTCCGATCATTAGGGCCGAGAGATTGGCGCCCGGCGGCATATTGCGTTCGTCCGTGATGGCAAAGATGAGGAAGAGCAGCAAGCCCGTGCCGATCACCTGATCGAGAAATCCTGCTTGTGGCAGATTTGGGAATGCTGGCGAAGTAGTGAAGACGCCTGCCGTGCGCGCAAGACTGGGATCGATCTGGCGAAATGCCGGGAGGTAGTTGCGATAGACCAGTGCCGCGGCCGCGAACGCGCCTGCGGTCTGGGCCAATGAATATGGAATCACTTTGCGCCAGGGAAATCCGCGAAACACTGCGAGGGTCAAAGTCACTGCGGGATTGAGGTGCGCGCCGGAGATTTTTCCGGCCACATAGATTCCCATGGTTACCGCTATTCCCCAGGCGATCGTGATATTGGTGTAGCCTCCGTGAACGGTTTCGCCGGCGGTCTGCGACGGGAATAGCACCACCATGGCGACAACGCCTGTGCCCAGAGTGATAAGGATAAAAGTTCCGAGAAATTCTGCAAGAAGTTCTGCGCCGAGCGTGGGTTTGGAATTCATCGTCGAGTTACTCTATCGTCCGGAGCCGCGAAATGGGTGCACGGCATTGTCTCAGGAAGACTGCCGGATCACAAGGCGACGAAGCCGGCAGGATGAGTGTGACTGGCGCTGGCGAATTTTTCCGGAAGAGATTAGGATTTTCCGCTGGGGAGGATTCCGTGTTCGCACTCATCGTTGCCTTTCTTCTGTCCGTGATCAGCCTGTCTTTAGCGCAGACGACCGACACTTCTGCGCAAGCCGTCCTCCATAGCACACTGGAGACCGTGAACATCGCCACCGGCGAACGCCACGTGGTCTACACCGCAGCCAGCCACTTCGAGGCTCCCAATTGGACGCGCGACGGCAAGTATTTTTTCTTTAACAGTGAAGGCCGCATTTGGCGTCTGCCGGTGAACGGCGGAACGCCTACCGCGATGGACACTGGCGCGGCCACTCATTGCAATAACGATCACGGAATTTCCCCGGACTCGCAGTGGCTGGCCATCAGCGACGGTTCGCAGGCCGATCACGAGTCAAGCGTTTACATCGTGCCGCTTGGCGGGGGCACACCGCGCCGTCTCACGCGGAATTCTCCCTCCTATTGGCATGGATGGTCGCCGGATGGCAAGACGCTGGCATTCGTGGGACAGCGTAACGGTGAATTCGACATCTACTCGATTCCCTTCGTTGGCGGCGACGAGACACGGCTCACGACGGCGAAAGGCTTGGACGATGGCCCGGAATATTCGCCCGACGGCAAATATATCTATTTCAACTCCGAGCGCACCGGACATATGCAGATTTGGCGCATGCATGCGGATGGCAGCGCGCAGGAGCAGATCACTTTCGATGACTTCAACGATTGGTTTCCGCATATTTCTCCGGACGGCAAGTGGATGGTGTTCCTTGCCTACGGACCTGAAGTGGTGGGTCATCCGCCTAACAAAGATGTGCAGTTAAGGCTGGTCGAAATCAATGACGGCAAGATCGACGTGAAGAAGATCAAGACACTGGTCAAACTTTTCGGTGGACAGGGCACAATAAACGTGCCCTCCTGGTCGCCCGACAGTACTAAGTTTGCTTTCGTGAGTTATCAGTTGGCGCCTGCGGAAAAAGCTGCGACGAAATAGGAGAGAGAATCGTTCAATGCGCGTTGGAGTGTTTACACCCTTGCTGTCACAACTGCCGCTGGCCACGGTGCTGAATAAGCTGAAGGCGCTCCAAATCGATACCGTCGAACTGGGCACGGGTAACTACCCCGGAGACGCGCATTGCAAGTTGTCCATGCGGGAGGATACCGTGGCCTTAGCCGAGTTTCGGAAGATATTGGCCGACCACGGTGCGAGCATCAGTGCTTTGAGTTGTCATGGCAACGCATTGCATCCCGATCAAGATCGCGCTCGTCGGGATCGCGATGTAAGTCGCAAGACGATTCTGCTAGCGGAAAAGCTCGGCGTCTCCGTCGTCGTCGATTTTTCCGGATGCCCCGGCGATTCGGTGAATGCCACTGCTCCCAACTGGGTGACATGTCCGTGGCCTCCTGATTATTTGACAGTGCTCGACTGGCAATGGAACGAAGCGGTCGCGCCGTATTGGATCGAACATGCGAGATTTGCCGCCGACCACGGCGTGAAGATTGCCATCGAGATGCATCCAGGATTCGTGGTCTATAGCCCGGAGACCATGCTACGACTGCGCTCGGTCGCAGGCCCCAACGTCGGCTGCAACTTCGATCCCAGCCATCTTTTCTGGCAAAACATCGATCCTATCGCTGCGGTCCGCGTTCTGGAAGGCGCGATTTTTCACGTTCACGCTAAGGACACACAGATGTATCCAACCAACTTGCCGCGATCCGGCGTGCTCGACACCAAACCCTACACCGACGAGAGGATGCGAGGATGGATCTTTCGCACCTGCGGTTACGGTCACGGCGCCGAGTGGTGGAGCGAATTCATTTCCACACTGCGCATGTTTGGCTATGACGATGTGCTGTCGATTGAACACGAGGATAGTCTGCTCTCGCCGGAAGAAGGGCTGACCAAAGCGGCCACATTTCTGAATGGGATTGTAATCCGCGAACAGCCCGGCGCGGCGTGGTGGGCTTAGCTTGAAAACAATCAAGACGGCAATTTTCGGCACGGGATTCATGGGTCGGGTGCATTTGGAAGCCATTCGACGACTCGAGTTCGTCGGGGCGGCGGCCATTGTAGGCAGGACTGTTGAAGCCGCGCGGCGATTGGGCGAGGGCTTCTCGATCCCAACGATCACGACTGATTACACCGAAATCCTACGCGATCCGAGTATTGATGCCTTACACATCTGCACTCCGAACGCACAGCACTTCGACATGGCGAAAGCCGCGCTCGAAGCTGGTAAACATGTGCTCTGCGAAAAGCCTTTGGCGACCTCGGTAGCCGAGGCACAAGAGCTCGCGGGCCTCGCCGCTCAGAAACAACTGCGGAACTGTGTCTGCCACAATCTACGCTTTTATCCGATGGTTCAGCAGATGAAAGCCCTGCGCGAAGCGGGCGAATTGGGCGAGATTTTCATCGTGCAAGGCACTTATTTTCAAGACTGGCTGCTTTACGACACCGATTGGAACTGGCGCGTCGACGCCAAGTCTGGCGGTCCGTCGCGTTGCATGGCCGACGTGGCTTCGCATTGGTTCGATATGGCCGGGCATGTGACGGGTCTGCCCGTGACGTCACTTTGTGCCGATCTGCAAACTTTTCTTCCGACGCGGAAGCGGCCCAAACACGCGGTGGAAACGTTCGCAAATAAATTACTCGGCCCGGACGATTATGAGGAAACCGCTGTGAACACGGAGGATTTCGGCTCGGTCATTTTTCGTATGGGCCGGCGCGCTCGTGGCAGTGTAACCGCGAGCCAAATCTCCGCAGGACGCAAGAATCGCCTCAGTATCGAAGTCTGCGGATCGCGGGCTTCGGTTGCATGGAATCAGGAGCGTCCCGATGAGTTGTGGGTGGGGCATCGCGACAGCGGAAACCAGATCATGCTTAAGGATCCGTCGTTGCTCGATTCCGCGGCGCGCGGTTATGCCGATCTTCCCGGCGGCCACAGCGAAGGCTACGATGACACATTCAAGCAATTATTTCGGCGATTCTACGCCTCGATTCGAGAGCCTGATACTCAGCCAGATTACCCACAGTTCACCGATGGCTTAAGACAACTGAACATTCTGGACGCAGAACTTGAAAGTAATCGGACGCGAGGCTGGGTCGACGTTGAGAGATAATTCGGTCATCAAAAGGACCTCGTGTTAATTTTCGCCGCCATTGTCGCTATCTTCATCTATGGGATGATCGCCGCCATGCTGGGCACCATCTTGCCCGACTTGTCAGATCGCTTTCATCTAACGCCCAGCCAGAACGGCACAATCGCGTTTGCTCAGGCGCTGGGGCTCATCATCGCATCGCTCGGCGTTGGACCGCTGCTCGATAACGAAGGCAAGAAGCTTGGCCTGATCATTGGGCTCGGCTTCATCGCAGTCGCGCTCTTCGCTTTGCCACGCTCGCGCGGATATCGCAGCATCATGTTTCTATTATTCTTGTTGGGTGTGGGCGGCGGCATCGTCGTCACCGGCGCGAATGCTTTGGTCAGCGATGTCGGCGAAGCTCATCGCGCCACTGCGCTCAATCTGGTCAATCTGTTCTTCGGACTCGGGGGCCTCGCCACGCCATTTATCTCAGCCAATCTTTTCGCGCGAAACTGGGTGCGTCTCTGCTATACCGTGGCCTCTTTGACCGTGGTCACGGTCGCGATTCAAGCCGCCACTACGATGTCCCCACCGACCGGAGCCGGCCGATTTATTCTCGCCGACGCCGGGCCTGTCTTAGGGCGGCCGCTACTCTTTTTACTCGGATTGCTACTGTTTCTTTATGTCAGTTGCGAAGTTGGCATTTGGAATTGGCTGCCCCGGCATCTGATCGCGCAGGGCGTTTCCGAATCGCGCGCGCTTAACATTCTTTCTCTGGGATTCGCCCTCGGCCTGCTCATTGGCCGAGTTGGAGTCTCGCCAATTCTCATTCGCGTACCGGCCATCACCGTGATTATGGCAGCGTCAATCGCCATGGCGGTCACCACTTTCTTGATGCTGTGGACGAATAAGCCGGGGGTTGCTTTCGCCCTTGTATTTTTGGCGGGAATCTCAATGGCACCCGTATTTCCTACTACTCTGGCCATTGTCGGCGATGCCTTTCCGCGCATGACCGGCACTGCGATTGGCTTCGTGATCACCTGCGGATGGATTGGATTGGCTGTGAGCTCGCGCATCATCGGCGCAATCGCGGGCGGCGATCCCTTGCGGCTGAAGAAAGCGCTACTGGTCATTCCCGCCTCGGCCGCGCTTATGGTCGGCTTGGACGTGGCGATTCAAAATGCGCTGCGCTAGGGCTATACCGTCAATGCGCGCATGTAATCGGCGTCGACTTTCAGCGCGGCCATCGCGGGCATGTCGAACTCCTCTTGCTCGATGAAGGCATGCTCGATGTGTGCTTTCTTGGCCGCTTCGAAGATCGGACGATAGTCGATGGTGCCGCGCCCGAGTTCGGTGGAAGGCGGCGCATTGTCGGGCGTGACCGCTGGAGTCATTTTGAAATCCTTCACATGCAGCATAGCAATACGTGTGGGATAGCGCGTCAGCAAGTCGACGGGATTCTGTCCAGCGACTACCGCCCAGCCGCAATCCAGTTCCATCGCGACTTTGGCCGGGTCGGTCGAGCGCAAGAGCTCGTCGTAGAACATGACGCCATTCTCTGAGCGGAACTCCGGGGTGTGGTTGTGGTAAGCGAATTTCATGCCCGCGGCATGAACTTTTTCTCCAATGTGATTGAACTGATCCGCATTCCAATGCCAATCATCGAGCGTCATCGACTCACGGGCCTCGCGAGAACCAGGGTCTTTCACGCGCGACGGATCTTTGAGCATCGGGGACGCACAGACGATGTAGTTCAATCCCAAATCCTTGCCGAACTGAACAGTTTCATCCACTTTGGGCAGTAATTGCGACAGAGGATAGTGCGCGCTCACGCAACTCAGGCCTGCGTGATCCATCGCCTGCTTCACTTGACTCGGACTGCGGCCGAAAAAGCCAGCGGCTTCGACCTCGCGAAATCCCAGTCCGCCTAATTGCTTGAGTGTTCCCTCGTAGTCTCTGGGCAAAATGTCGCGCACCGAATACAACTGGAGTCCCAATGGCAAGCCGAGAGGATTGGCCCTTAGCGCCGGAAAGCTTTTCCACGCTGCAGCGAACGCGGCGGTTGCGGCTGTGGTTTTGAGAAATGCTCTTCGCGAAATTCTTTTCATAGATGTAACCTCCATTCTTCTTTGCTGCTCACCTTAGCCCGGATCGCCCTGGGGCCGGGTGTTGCGGCTGTACACGCAGGATCCCTCTGCCCGCTGGAGAGGACGCGGGCGCTTCGGGATGACTGACTTCGCTGGAGGGAATCCGGCGATGGAAGTGTGGCTGTCAGAAATGCTCTCCGCGAAATTCTTTTCATGTCGAAGCCCTCAATACTTCCCCGCTTAGCTTCCCGGTTAACCTCGGATCGTCTTCGTGCCTTCGTCCCATGTAGCAATTGTGTTTTTGAAGTATGCGTAATTGGCGAGGTGACAGCCGATCGCGGTATGGTTGCCGAACTCTTCGTTCTCAACGGTCGGCTTTCGAGTTCGCACCGCATTGAAGAAATTTGCCTGATGGGCGGACACATCGCTGTAACCGAACGGCGCGGTAAAAGTCTCCGCTTCGATTGCTTGATAAGAAAGCGGCGCAGGCTGCGGATTGTCCTTCGCCCACTGATCGAGATATTGTTTGCGAAGCCGTTCGGGCCAGCCTTTCGTCGAATATGTTTCCGGCTTGGGCGTGATGTCTTGCGGGGTATAGGTCAATGTCTGCCCCATGATTTCCATGGTGCCTTTGGTTCCATGAAACTTGATCGGCTCGCCGCCGTCATTATTCAGATTGCAGCGTAGCAGCACGCGAAATTTCGGATAGTCGTAGAGTGTCTCGATTACGTCTGGAAAATCCCGCCCGTCCTTCCAGCGAAACAGCCCACCGCTTGTCTGCGCCTGTTTGGCCACTTCGTTTGTGCCTGAGATAAAGTGAATGCCAGAAAGCAGATGGACAAAAAGATCACCCGCCAGTCCTTCGCCATAGTCGGAGAAGCACCGCCAGCGGAAGAAACGCGCGGCATCGAACGGTCGCTTCGGCGCGCCCACAAGAAACTCGTTCCAGTCGATGGTTTGTTCATTGGCATCCGGCGGGATAGGATAGACCCAAGCGCCGCTGGGCGA
Source organism: Terriglobia bacterium (assembly GCA_963799065.1). GTDB lineage: Bacteria > Acidobacteriota > Terriglobia > Terriglobales > Acidobacteriaceae > JAJPHW01. The sequence goes on along the minus strand of CAWCVJ010000003.1, from coordinate 972,295 downwards.
GTTGCGATCCGATGAACCTTCAATAAAGAAGACATCGCCGAGGGCGCCGGACGCATAAAGTTCGCGAGCCTTCTCATAGACGATGGAACTGACGCGCTGGCTGCCGACCTGAAGAATGCGGTTGTTCTTGCGGACCGCATCGACCATGGCGAATCCGTCGGCGACCGAGTGCGACATCGGCTTCTCGCAGTAAACGTCTTTGCCCGCGGCGCAGGCGTCAACGACGATGCGGCGGTGCTGATGATCGGGGACCGCGACGATCACAGCGTCCACGTCGTTGCGATCGAGAATTTCTTTATAGCTGCGGGTCGCCGGAACTTGCGCCTTTATAGATTCCTGCGCAGCCTCGTGACGGCTGTCATAGAGGTCGCATACGGCGACACATTCGACGCCGGGCACATCGAGGGACGCAGTCAGCAATTCGCATCCCCGAGTGCCCGTGCCAATCGACGCGAAGCGTACGCGATCGCTGGCTGCAATGGTGCGGCCCGCGCCCCAGAGCGCGGTGGGCTCCAGCAGTGTGACCTTCGCAGCGGCTCCGGCCGCGACCGAACTGGCGCCGATTCTCATGAAATCGCGCCGCGTTACAGAATTCATTTGAGCTTCTCCGTCCCGCTTATCGCCAACCGGAGAATTCTCCGGCTCGAGGCTCAGCTTTGTCAACCGTCAAAGCGCTCGCCGCACTCAAGAATGCGATACGGCTGCTTCCATCGTTCACAAGCCTCAACAAATTCCTGAGGTGACGCGGTGTTGAACTCGAACATATCGTAATGACAGGGAATCACCAGTTTCGAGCCGATATCACGCGCAAGTTCAGCCGCTTCCCGACCCCACAGATTGCCTGCGACGCGACGCTCCGGCGCGCGTCCGTTAATCGGAAGCAGTGCCACGTCGACCTCGTAGGGCCGCAATTTTTCCGCCATGCCGTCGTAGCGAAGGGTGTCGCCGCTGTGATAAATGCTCCAGTCGCCGAATCGCAAAACGTAGCCCAGGAATTTCGCGCGCCCGCGCTCGTCGCACTCGACTGTGTCGTGGGCGGACGCGACACCGGTGAATCGAATCCCCGATAGCTCTGTCGTTGTGCCTTCATCGAGTCCGATGGGGAACGCCGAATTAATTTGCAGGCGGTCGGCAACGAAAGCGCGATTGGCTTCGGGGATCACAAATTTCAGAGCAGGGTTGCGAGTCAGAATTGGATTGAGAGTTTCCGCGTCCAAGTGGTCGGTGTGGTTGTGCGAAGAGGTTGCGATATCGATGAATGAAAGTTGCGGGGGATCGATCGCCAACTCCGTCATGCGGACATGCGGCTTATCGGTCTGGCTATATTTTCGAGTGAGCGCATCTGACAGATAAGGATCGAGCAGGACATGAACGCCCTGCCACTGCAAAAGAAAGCCGCTCTGTCCCAGCCACCAAAGCCGGAAGCGGCCGTCGCGGCGATTTGCGTTGCGGATGTCGGCGAGTAACGCATCATGCGACTGAACCGGCCGAATCACGCGATCCCAAGTTCCTTGCGAACGATTGCCACGCCCTCCACCATGTTGATGAGCTTCTGGCGGGCCGCCCAGCGCGCGGTCTGGCTCAAGCCGCAGTCGGGCGCGAACGAAAGCTGCTCCGCAGGCGCATGTTTGAGACACAGACGAATCCGGTCGGCTACGTCAGCGGGAGTTTCAATGTAGTAGCTCTTCACGTCGATGATTCCTACGGCGACGTCGATGCCGCGCTTGGCGATGCCGCCAATCACTTCGATTTCCGCGAATTCACGGCTCGCCATTTCGAGATGAATCTCGTCCACGGGCAGATCGAAGAATGCGGGAAAGAGCGGCGCATAATGGCGCGGCGCGACGGCACGGGCCTTATAGTTGCCGAAACACAAATGTGTGGAAAGCCGGCATCGCCCGATGACTGGCTTCACCGTGTCGGCGAAAATCCTGACAAAGCGATGCGGATCTTCGCGATAGGCGTAACAACTCATCGACGGCTCATCGAGCGTAATCTCGGTGCACCCGGCTTCCACCAACTGTTCGAGCTCTGTGCGCACGATGGGAATCAGGGCCTCGGTAACATCCCAGCGAGTGCGATATTCTCCACCCGGCTCGATTCGCCCGCTGAGCGTATAGGGTCCAGGCACGCTGGCCTTGAGCGTCGGGCCTCCCGCGGGCGCGATTTTCTGAAGCAGCTTGAATTCGGCAACCGCTCCCAAGCCGCTTCGTGAAACGATAGGCCCGGTGACTGGATACTTGCCGCGCTGGTCGTGGGCGGGCGGCCCAAAGCGACGCGGAGAAAAAGGCTTCGGGCTAATCCCCTCAAGCCCGCCATAGAAAGACAGATTGAAATCGTAGCGGCTCTGTTCTCCGTCGGTGATCACGTCGAGACCTGCGTGAAGTTGGTCGAAAACTGCAACAATCACCGCGTCGGTGCGCATCTCCTCAATGTCAGCGTCACCGAATTCATCCGGATGAGCGGAGCCGAACTCCAGCCATCCAGGAAAGGGATAACTTCCGACCACGGTGGTCCGCAGAGGCCGTCGTTGCTTGTGTGCCGGTAGTTGCCGTGCGGCGTCGACCGCCGTTGCGCTTTGGGGTTGAGTCATGGGGATACGCCGGAGCCTGTCAAAGCGGTGAGTATAATTCATATTCACCGTGAGCGAAACTCCTTCAATCCGCCGACCGGAAGCTGTCGCCATCGGGATCGATCTTGGTGGAACTCGAATCAAGGGTGGCGTGGTTGCGCTGGACGGGGAAATTCTAGCGAGCTTCCAGCAAGATTCGCCGCGTACGACTTCGGCACTTCGCGATTTCGTCGAAACGGTGCGGAGGCAAGCGACGTCGCCTCTGGTTGGAATCGGCATGGGCTGCAAAGGAGTGATCGATTCCGCCACCACACGGGTAAATTGCCTGCCGGGAGACCTGAATTTCCTGGAGGGACTTTTGCTGAAGGATCTGATCGGAGGAGGCGGCTTGCAGGTCTGTGCCGATAACGATGCCCGCAGTACTCTCCTGGGAGAAGTACTCTGGGGACAGGCACGGGGGCGGCGCAATGCAGTGCTGCTTACCCTCGGAACTGGTATCGGCGGCGCCGCACTCGTCGATGGCGTGATCCTGCGAGGCGCATCGGGCGCGGCTGGGCACTTCGGGCATGTCACCTTCGACGTACGCGGCGGACTTTGCATTTGCGGCAACTACGGATGCGTCGAAACCTATTTTTCTTCGCGGGCGATCGAGTCGGAATACTTTGCGCACCTGCATCGCGCCTCCCCAACGACGTTGTCGGTCGACCAATCCGGACGCATCCCCGACGCGGAATCGATATTTCGAGTCGCGGGGCAGGGGGATGCGAGCGCCAGCCGCGTTCTGCAATTGGCGCTTGAAGCATTGACGGCTTCCGTTGTAAGCCTGATGCATTTATTCGACCCTGAAGTGCTTATTCTGGGAGGTAGCATGGCCGCGGCGGGCCCGCAATTGTTGGCGCCGCTGGAGCACGAAGTCGCCCGCAGGACGCTGGTGTTGCTGGGACGGAAAGTCCCCATCATTCTACAAAATGCCGGCGGATACGGCGGAGTGGCAGGCGCGGCCGGTTTAGTTTTCGAGCAACAAAAGCTATTGCGTATTTGATTGCTGGATTTCCTGGAACATGATCGAGCGCTTTGATTTCTCCGATCTCCGCGAGTTGTTTGCCAAAGCCAATGAGGAGAAGTCTGGCGATCAGTTGGCGGGCATTGCGGCGCGCTCCGAACGCGAGCGAGTCGCGGCCAAGCGCAAGCTGGCGGATTTGACTCTGGGAGAAATTGTTCGCCAGCCATTGATCGACCCTGACGTAGACGAAGTCACTCGGCTCATTCTGGAAAGCCTCGATCAAGAAGCCTTTCGTCCGCTCGCAAGTATGACCGTCGGGGAGTTGCGCGAATTTTTGTTGGATGATGGCACTACCGAGATACAACTCGAAGAACTCCAGACGGCGATCATCCCAGAAATCGCTGCGGCCGCTGCGAAACTGATGAGCAATAAAGACCTGGTGCTGGTGGCGGCTAAGATCCGGAACATCACGCGCTGCCGCAACACGATGGGAGAGCGCGGTGTTCTGGGCATCCGAGTCCAGCCCAATCATCCTGCGGACGACGTCGGCGGCATTCTTCTGGCGGCCTTCGAAGGCTTGCTTTACGGATGCGGCGACGCCGTCATTGGCGTGAATCCTGCAACCGATTCGGTGGAGACGGTCAGCGTGATTCTTCGTGCGCTAGACCGACTCGTGGACTCTTACCAGATTCCCACGCAGAGCTGTTGCCTTGCCCATATCAGCACGCAACTGGCTGCAATGCAACGCGGCGCACCCGTCGATCTGCTTTTTCAATCCGTGGCTGGGACGGAAGCCGCAAACCGAAGCTTCGGAATTAACCTGAACACATTGCGCGAAGGCCGCGAGCAGGTTCTGGCACATCACAGGCAACGCGATGTGCGCTGGGTCGGTGAAGAGGCAATGTACTTCGAGACTGGCCAGGGCAGCGCGCTTTCAGCCGAAGCGCATCACGGAGTCGATCAACTGACGCTGGAAGCGCGAGCTTACGGAGTAGCACGCGCATTCGACCCTTTTCTGGTCAACAGCGTGGTGGGCTTCATTGGCCCGGAGTATTTGTATGATGAGCGGCAGATCATCCGCGCCGGGCTGGAAGATCATTTTATGGGTAAACTGCTAGGGCTGCCCATGGGCGTTGACGTTTGTTATACAAACCATGCGGCTGCCGACCAGAATTCAGCCGACAACCTGCTGCTGTTGCTAAGCACGGCGGGTTGCAACTATTTCATGGGAGTTCCCTGCTCCGACGATGTGATGCTGAATTATCAATCCACCAGTTATCACGACGGGCTGGCTGCGCGGCGGCTCTTCAATCTGCGGCCCGCACCGGAGTTTCTCACTTGGCTGCAAAGCATGGGTATTTTTCGGGGCGCCGAACCGGCAGCGCTCGATACATCCATGCGACGCCAACTGATGCAGAGTTTGGAGTCGTCGTTAGCGGGGGCCATCTGAATGGATCGCGACGCCGACAAACTCGTATCCGCTTCCAGCCTGCCAGAAATCGTGGAGCGAGTGCGGTCGCGCACTCCGGCGCGTTTGCTCGCTGGACGGAGCGGCGCGGCTTATCGAACCAGCTCTCAACTGGAACTGCGCGAGGCTCACGCCGGGGCTCGAGATGCAGTCCGCACGGAGATGAATCTGCTGGCGGACTTCGGCGACGACTTTGTGCGCCAATGGAATCTGTTTGAAGTGAGCTCGCAGGCCGTGAACAAAGATGAATATCTCCTGCGCCCCGACCTAGGGCGACGGTTGAGCGAGTCATCGCGCAGCGAGTTGAAGGTGCGATGCCGGAGGGGATGCGACTTGCAAATCGTCATCGGCGATGGATTATCGGTGACCGCCATTGCCGCCCAGGTTCCCGCCCTGCTTCCGCTCCTTTCCGACGGTGCGGACGCTCGTGGATGGAGCGTCGGAACGATCTTTGCAGTCCGGCACTGCCGCGTGGGGATCCTCAATGAAATTGGCGATCTCCTGGCCCCCACAGTCGCGATCCTTCTCATTGGAGAACGGCCCGGGCTGGCGACGGCGGAGAGCCTGTCCGCTTATATGGCGTACCGGCCGAAATCGTTCCACACTGACGCCCAACGAAATCTGCTCTCCAACATTCACGCTCGAGGCGTGAGCGCTGAGCGAGCTGCGACTCGCATCCTGAACCTTGCAACCGCGATGATGCGGTCAAAGTGCAGCGGGTCACAACTTCGCGAAGAGCTACCCGCCGCCATTACGTCAATCCCATAAGCCTTACTGTACGGTCTGGGTGATTTCGACTCCGCTGGGACCGAAGGTCGCGTCCCCTGAGTAAATTGCCGAAATCGATTTGAGCCCCGATCCGCCAAAACCCAGCGAAGTGCTCGCTTGACCATTGACGAGCGGTACTATGGCGAAGACTTGACCGTTCTTCTTGAAGCTAACCGACCCGGTGGGCGACCCCTGACTCGAACTGACGATGGCAGTAAACGTAACGGACTGTCCGGTATTCGATGGGTTTGGGTTGGCCGACAAATTCGTGACGGACGGAACCCCCATGCCCGTGGCTGCGATCTCGATCAAAGTCTGCGTGGTGCTGGATGCGAACCTCGAGTCCCCGGAGTAATTGGCCGTGATCAGTTTCGTCCCGGGGGAGCCAAATACATATTTGAGGCTGGCTTGTCCGTTGACCAGCGGGACCGTGCCAATATTATCGCCGTTCTTGAAGAAGGTCATGGTGCCGGTTGGCGTGCCCGAGAAGTTTGAGGAGACCGAGGCAGTGAGCGTAACGGCATCTCCCACAGGTACGGGATTTTGGCTGGACCCCGCCGTCGAGACCGAGGGAGCGCCGCCAATTCCCTCATTCAGCACTGGCGAAAGCGCAGGCGCATAATTGGCATCCCCAGAGTAGGCCGCCGACATCGGTTTCGTTCCCGGCGAACCGAAGGCCTTGTTCAGAATTGCCTGTCCTCCGTGGAGCGCAGCCGAAGCGATGACGTTGGGACCCTGGAAAAACATGATGGTTCCGGTCGGTTCGACGCCGTTTTGCGGAGCCACCGCAGCTGTGAAGGCCACCGTCTGATTGATATTGGCGGGATTGATGGAGGGAGTGAGGGTCAACGTCGGAGATGCGACTCCCACAACATAATTCACCATCACGGGGGTGGAGACATTGCCGACCGCATCCTGCGAATTGACCGTGAAAGTATGCTGTCCGAGTGTGCCGGTGTCGAGCACCGTAGTTTCCTGAATGCTTGGAACCGGAAGGAACGAGCCTGACCCTGCTGGACCGCAAGCCACGACCCCGGAGCCGCCAATGTCGCTGCAAGTGTAAGTCGCGGTATCGTATTGCCCCTGGGTCGGCGTGTTCGTCAGCAATTGAGGAAGGCTGATACCGGGAGCTAATTTATCCACCTCGAATGGCCCATAGGGACCCACAGCAGTGGAATTGCCGGCCACGTCGAACACTTGTACCGCGGTGATGTTGGCGTTGGCGTTTTGAGTATTCGGTGGGACGTTGGTGGAAAGTACGAAATTCGACTGCGAAGAATTCGCCAGACCCGATCCGCTGTCGCTGGAGTTGCAATTGTAAGTGACGTCGCTGCCAGTCCAGCCACTGGGCACATTGTTCGGGATGCAATTCACCGTGGGCGGAGTCAAATCCACTCTAATGGTAAGGCTGGGAGGGGCGCTGGTGACTTGATTGCCGCTGTTAGTAACCACGGTTTCGGTGTTTCCCGCGTTGTCGGTGGCGAAGAAAGTGATCGTGGTCGCGCCTTCGACAGTGCCTGGGATGGCTACAGATCCGGTCGCGCCCGGAATCACTCCGGAGGGTGGATTGGGCACGTTCACTCCGTTCACCGAGTAGTTGATTCCGCTGATCGTAGGCAGCGGGGAGGGCGGATTCGTGTTATTTGCGGGGACGATCTCGGCGCTGTTGAAAGTGACGTTGACGCCCCGGTTAATCCAGCCATTGTTTAAGGCTGGAGCCGTGCTGGGAGCGGTGGAGGGTTCGACTGCGCCTTCGATTGGGACCAGAATTGAATTGAAGCCGTCAGTCTTGCCATTCACTTTCAAAGCGTCGCCACTGATCCCGGCAAAGATGCTGACCAGTCCCTTACAGGTGTTGTCACTACCCGCCGCGCAGCTCAGCGCGGTGTCCTTGCCCATCACGTAATCCGGATTGACCAGCGGCTTTTGGATGGGATCGAGATCGAAGGTATTGCTCGCGCCGATCAGAGCGTTGGTTCCTGTGTTGGGGCAATTCGCGCCCGAGGGTATGGAATTGGTGGGCGTGGTGCAAAGATCCGTCGTGATGACGCAGGAGTAGTTTTGATTTCCCGTGTCCTGCAACAAACAGGTGCTGCCCTGGAACGGCGTATTCTGCACCAGATTGGCGAAGTCCTGCGTAGAGATCGATTGCACACTGCCTTGCATGATTACGCCTTGAAAGGCGCTGCCCGGCAAACCACTTTGGGAGTAGTCCACCGCCGAACTTAAATTCTGAGAGTAGTTGAAGTTGGTGGTCGTGGGTTGCAAGGGCTGATTGATGATGATGGGCGAAAGGGGAAGCTGCGAGAAAGTCCAACTGATGATGTTGCTGTTCTCGACGGAGCCGCCGGTGGCGGAGGTCAGGCCGATATAGGCGCTGCCATTGGGCATCAGGTAAAGCTGCTGGGCGATGTTCAGGGTGATTTGCAGCACCAGATTGCTGTCCAGGTATACGGCAAAGTTATTGCAATTGCTGGTGCAGCTTCCTTGCGGAGTGTAATTCACGGTGATGGTGTGAATCGCGCCGTCGGCTAAAGAGACCGAGGTGCCCAAGCTCTGCAAGGCCAGCTTCGCGGAGCTGCCGTCCGGGCACATGTAATTGTGATCGGAGCTATTGCCCGAGAGGGTAGTCGCATTGTTGGGAGTGCAGCTTTGCACCGCGATGTGATTGGCGTCCGGGTCGCCGAAATCCGGATTGTAGTAAGTGTCTAGTTCCACTGCCAAGCTGTTCAGAATGGCGGTGCCGGGAGCGTCGGCCAGGATCACGTCGCCGTTTCCGTAGGAAAGGTTCTGGCCGTTATCGTCGTAGCCGATGGCAGCCGTCCCCGCGGGATCGTTCTGGATCACCAATGCGATTCCGTCGGCGGGAAAGGTGCATCCCTGGCATTGATTGAGATTATTGATCTGGAACTGGAATGAGGTGGTGAAACCAGTCGTTAACGGTTGCGGCGTCGCATACCACGCCACTCCGTGCTGGTTATAATCCGCTGGCACGAGCTGAAGGACTCCGCCCGTAATGACCGTGGGATTGGCCGGTGAGCCGTTTGTCAGCACCTGGCAATTGGGCGGCGGAGAAATCGTGTTGGCGCAGACATTCGTAGCCGAGAAGCCCCCGGCGTTGATGTTGAACGATTGCGCGACGCTGGCGGGCACGGCCCACAGGGCAACGAAGGAAGCCATGCCGATTACACAAAGTTGTTGGAAGCTGAACCGATTTTTCATTTTGGTTTCTCTCCGCCGAGCGGTATAGGCGTTTCGGAATTGTCGAGCAAAGGAAATGTCTTGCTTCTAAGGACGGCCGCAACTCCACCGACGCGCTCTGGGAATATCCGAGGGGGGAACTCGTACGATTCATCGCAGAGCGGCTCCGCGAGGCAAGATAAGGATAGCCTTCGAGACTTGACCCGTCAAGGATTTGAAGGGAATTATTCCGCATTTTCGTCAGGGGAACACCTTTCAAAGGGGAGCCGACTCGCAAATTTCGACGAATCGAAGGGGGCCTTAATTCAATTCGCCAATAAACACATCGGAGCGGCAGTCATCGTGACCCAGGTTGGCGATGTGCATGGTTCCGAGGACATATTCGCCCCGGTCGGTCCACGTGATGCTGCCGTCCTTGATTTTGGCGCCCGCTTTCACCGAACTGCAGGAACCGGCGTAGCCATATGCCTTCTGCCAATTAGGCGGTTGCGACCCGTTGGCGGTTCCAGCTCCGTCGCTGACTTGAAAAGCGTGATTGCAGGGATTTTGGGCGCGGGGCAGAATGGTTTCGCCATTTTGGTAGTAGCCCTCCCCTCGATGCTGCTTGAGCCGCCATCCTGTAGGCCACGAGGTTCCGGCGGGATATGACTTGGAACTTCCTGCAACCGTAACCTTATAGACATTGAAACTGCTGTTAAAGCGTCCATGGCCGCCGTTGCTGGGCTCGAACACGTCACCAACCCTATACTCATGATTCTTCTGGAAATTGAAGCCACCTTTGCAGCTGCCCGGGCCATGGCCTCCTTGCGATGTCGAGCCTAGGGTGTCGCCCCAGTTGCTGGTAAAAGCATAATACTTACCATCCTGGAAGAGCGCGCCAATCGCCCAACAGGCCCAAAAACCCTCGTTTGGGTCGCAGGTAGCCGGATTGTAGGTATGGAAGAAGCGCTTGGTTAAAGTCCTGCATAACGGCTGGCCAGCTTCCGCGCAACTGGAGGCAGGATTCGTGCCGTAACAAAGAACCTCGTCTTCGCCGGGAACTACATAAGGCCAATCCATTCCCGCAGTCGCGGTGCAAATTGGAGTGGTGTCGCTGCCGTCGTTGTAGTTCCAGGAAGGGTGGGCATCCACGCCATCGCTGGGGCGCGGCGGCACTGAGGAAGTGTTCAGTGGAAATTCATCGTTGGGATTGGCAAAAGGTCTGCCATTGACGTAAACCCCGGTTTCGCCGTCTTGATTCGCGAAAAGCCGAAATCCCTCCGTCCAATGCCCGGACGGGTGCGACGTGACTTTTTTGACGTCGGGCTGGGTCGTACTGAGATGCCAGAAATATGGCCCGTAGCTACCGGGAATGATGGAACAAGTGTTGAAGCGGCACTCCTCCATCACGATAACGATCCACTCGCCGCTCTTATTAACCTTAACGTTGTGCAAAAGGAATCGGTCCGGAACCGGGCTGATGCCAAGAATGGTTTCCTGCCAGGAGCCGCCAGAACAGCGAAAAGCGGTGCCTTTCACGCAACGGAAATATGAAATGATGCCCGTGCCTACGTTGTATAAATAGTAGGTGTTGGTGCTACGTTTATAAGCCGCCACAAAAATTGCACCCTTGCCGCCTTGCCCGCCGGCATCCGAAAACCCTCTCACGAACACCTCGTCATCAGTAGACACGCCGCCCGTCACCCCCCAGGTTGGGTCGCCATTGAACCCCACCCCGATGTTGCGCCAGCGCACCGTGCCATCCGCCGAGTTGGTCATAATGTCGTGATTGAAACTGGGAATGATCGTGCCGGTAACCCCTGACGAACAGTTCCTGTCGCTAGCCGGACAAGTCGCCTGGTAGAGGAACTTGCCGGGGTTGTCGTACCTAGGCCTGATGATCTGGCCCACGGAGACGATCCGATTGGCGCCTGGCCAGTCGGGCCCATCGTGAGGAAGAATTTGTTTAAAGTCTGCAATGGGAATCGGCTTCGGCGGCCTGGGAGCTCCTAAATCGAGCGACTTCACTTTGAAATCGCTAAACGAGTAGTAAAGGTGAGGCATGATCCAGCTGAAGGCACCGTCGCCAACCGGATAACTTGAAATAGGATTGTAAGTCGGCTGGCACTTCGGGTGAAGCGGATCGGGGGTATAGGTGAAAGGGAAGAGCCACCCACCGGTGTCGCCAATGATCAGACGGTAGGTTGGAGGCGAGCCTCCCGGTTTGCCGATCACGTTGCTGTCGCCCGAGCCCCCCGAGCCGATCAAGTAGCTCCGGTTTCGAAACTCGTCTCGAGTATCCGGATAGGTGCAACGAACAATCTGGTTTCCACCATTGGATCCAAAGGTCTTGTCGTAGGAAACAGCATTCGGTTCCGCGCTCATGTCTGGGACATTGGGGAGAGCACAATCCGCACACAGAGGTTTGTCATCGGTTCCGTCATAAGAACATTCGTAGCCGGGAGGGCCGCACTTTGGCTGCGTCAATCCTTGCGCACTCTGCGCTAAAACCGGCTGGCCGCTTGAGTCTTGAGTCGATGCGGGTATGTGCGGCGCAGCCCCGTTCAACTGAGCATTCGTGGAGTGACTGGCGAGGATAAAAACGGCAAGAGATACGGATCGAGTAAACACGTAGCTTGAACGCTGAGGCCACTATAACACGCAGGCGTGGAGTCTACTTTTGGAGCAAATACGTCTGTAAACTGCACCCTACCCCAGAATTACAAGTGACGTAGGACAGGGCGAGAACCCGAGGCAGGCCGCCTAAAGTGAGCGTAAGGCCATGCTCTCGCTAATACCTTCGCTACCTGTCCGTCCCAGTCCCCGCTTACTAGGATGAAGCTGAAAATCCCGCTGATAAGGTGTCGATCTCCGGGATAAGTGAGGTCCGATGTCGCTCCCCCGCAGTTGCATACAAGTTTGCAGGAAAGAGGCTTTGCTTAGAGCTCTTCCGTTACCGCTGTTATACCTTGCACTTTTGGTAGTATTAGCCGCCGAATTGGGCTGTGCCGGAGGTACGGGAGTCGCCTCCGCAGGAGGCCCTATGCAAGACTCCTCCACGGCGTGCGGTCCACCCAATTATCCTTGTTCGCGCAAAGATTTTAAGATTCTCACGGCGACAGTCCCTCTGCACCTGGGAGCGAATCCGGCTTACTACGGTGGACCGATTGGCGCTGGCATGGTGGCAATCGATCCAGCGTACGGCAACCGGATTCTGCGCGTGACGGACGGAGCGACGGATGCCGCCACTCCCGGCATGTCGTTTGGAACGTCGTGGTCGGCCGAAGCGAATCTGATTTCATCCGACGAATCTCTCTTTTTCGTCTCCAATGAAGGAGGTACTCCTTGCCTCTTCTCGTTTGATGCAGTTGCTTTTGGGACTACCTTTCGCGGATGCCGGTATCACAGCGGTGCAGCGAATCTCCAGTTCGGGTATACGCCGGCGGACGCTAATGTTTTTTACAACTATGCGGGACATTATCTATACCGGTTCATCGTCGATCGCAACACCTTCGGGATCTCTAAAGATGGGACCTTCAACCAGGGGAGGGGGGATTTCAATCCCGATGGACCGGAATGCCTTGACGGTCAGCTCGCGGCGGAGAAACGGCAATGGTACGTGCAGGACACTTCACTCAGTTCCGATGACTCGACCTTCATTGCGGAAATGGGGCCGGAACAGGACGTCGATTCCTACGTCGTTGTCTGGAATGCGACCAAGGGCTGCCGTTGGATGAACGTCAAAACATGGGAGGTAAGCCAGGGCTGGAATACTGGGCTCACCAATCCGCTCAAGATTTCATGGGTAAGCGGAAAAGCGCCGACGCGGCCGGGCGGCATGCACAATGTACAGTTGGATCGAAGCGGACAGTACGCCATCCTGACTATTAACGGCACCAGCCTGGACAGTAAAGTGTTTTGGGATATGGATACCAACGTGGTCAATGACACCTGCTACCAATGCTGGTCGCATTGGGCCTGCGATTATGGAGTGTGCTTTTGGAATTTCGGCTCCGGTCTGGGCACGATGCGCGACCTCGCCATTGAGCCTTTCATCGATATGAGCTCCATGAAGGGACATCGGGATCTGCCAGTGACGCCTTCGCAGCCCAGTCCCAGTGCGGACGCGCATGTTGCCCATCAAAACGCAGAGTCTGGACGAAAGAACATGTATCTCATGGAAATTTCGCAGGACTCGGGGGCATATGCGGTAAAGAGCCTCTGGGAAAACGAACTGGTGGGAGTGACCTGGGATGGCTCGCAACGCGCGACCCGTTTTAACAAAACCTGGTCAAGCGGCTTCGCAGGCTGCCCTATTTCTCATTTAGGGCATTATGCCATTTGCTCCTCCGATTACCAGATGTATAACAAGAACAAGGGGTTCGGCAACGGCCTGAATCAGGAAACCTGCGACCACAACCAACACGGTGGGCGAGGGACTGACAGTTGCCGCACGGATGTCTTGTTGTTCGAATTGAGATAAGCTGGCTTCTTAAGGAAGACTAAGCCGATTCTTATTGTTTGACCGCGCTCGACACTCCGAACTCTCCAACATTTTTCCTCATCTCGACTCGGAAGAAATGCCATGATCGCCCCCACCCCCGGTCCGCCTAATACGCATAATAAGGAGCTTGGGGTAGGGTGCAGGTGTTTGTGGCCGGAGGAGGCAGAAACACGCAGCTGTCGATTTTGGTGAACACCGTCCTGCCATAGAAAAATGGCAGTCCCCAGTCGAAGGTGCAAGAACCCATGCCATCCGAGCAGGACTGAAAGATACCCTCGGGCCCTGCTAGGTTGTCGAACACGGCATCTCCCGGGTAGGTGGCGAATAAATTGTCGGCGTTGTCCACAGTGAAAGGCACTGTGCTGTCCCCTTGCGTCGCACCTTTGTTCTCAGCCGAAAGATTCGTCAGCGAGGTTGGGCAGAAATATTGGGAGCTGGTAGAGCACACGGGGAGGTTGTCAGGGAAGAACAGGGCGTTCGAGCCGCTATCGAGGAAGCTGCCAGTAAGCGTCTGACCGCCGAATATAGTGGTGAAGTGGTCGTTCGAGTCGAGATCGAGAACCGTCGCGTTACCCAGCTGGTTGTTCGTCTCGGTGCCGATGCCGAACGTCAGCGTCCCGACGAGGGAAGGTTCGGTACCGGACACGGCTGCCAGCTGAAGAACCACGCCATTATTATCATTCGAGAAACTAATTTGGTTTACGAACCTCGCAGCTGGATTGGTGACCTGATTGCCAGCGACAGACGAACTCCCGGCTGCAACCGTCACCGGGGAGTCGCTGGTAAGGCAACCGGTGCTGGGGCAGGAGTAATAGAGGTTCGGAATAGTGCCGGTCGTGCTACCGTCACATAAATTGACTCCCGCGAGAGTGCAATCGGTGGGTTCAGGCCCGACCCCCAAGATACCATTTGCGCCCAAGAGCTGCGCCGTGTTCAAGTTGGTGCCTCCGTTCGAACAACCGTCGGGAACAGCGGTTGCGTTGGAACTGGTAATTACTTGAACATTTTCCCCGGGGATCGCACTCGCAGAAGCAAACTCACTGGCGATGTATACGTCCGCTTGTGCGACCGGCCCCCAGAGGTACGATCCATCTACATTCGGGGCGCAGTTTTCCAGCGTATTGCCATTGAGATCTTGGAAGGTGGGGAGTTTGAGCAGCGGTATTTCCGACTGCAAAATCCTCAACCCGGAGGATCCCGTATCGACCAAGACGCCCTCCACCGTCGTGCATACGGTCGTGCTACCGGGATTGCACAGAGTGACACTGGTAAACGCCCCATTGGCGTAGGCTTGGGTCGGCACCGGTCCGCCATTCACTCGGACGGCGGTAACGTTGGGAGCGGCGCCGGACTGGAGCACCGTAACTTGCAGACTCGCCGAGGAGCCGGAATTCAGGATCGAAGTCGCCGTGATCGTCGCCGTCACTGGCGAAGTAACGGTGGCTGGGGCAACGTAAGTCGCGAGTTGGGTCGTCTCGCCCGTCAACGAACCGGCGCCCGTCGTGGGCGAAATTGCCCAGGTCACACCTTTGCTTACGCCGAGCACTGCCGTGGTGAACGCCGTAAGACCGAGCTGATCGCCTTGGTTAATGGTTTGGTCGACGGCAAGCGAAGTGGATCCCGTAGCTTCGTTGGTCACCTGTAAAGAGACAAAAATCGGAGCGACTTTAATGGGAAAAGCCACCGATATCGTGGGGTTGGTAATCGAAGTCGCAGTAAGCGTAACGGTGGCTGCTGCAGGAACATTCACAGGCGCGGTGTAGGTTACGGAGGATGTGTTTTGCGAACTGGAGCCTTGGCCGGTGGAAATCGGCGCGCTGAGTGTGCCGAAGTTGATGGGGGTGATCGTCCACGTCACGCCTTGGCTGTTGGGGTCAATCACGGTCGCGGTAACAATGACCGCTTGGGCGGGGGTGATCTGCTGGGCGGGGGTGAACTCGCCGCCGCCGGGGAAAGATCCCGCGAGCGTTATGCTCACTGCGGGCAAGGTCGGAGTCAGAGGCCCTCCACCGCAAGCGCCGAGACCCAGGATCGCGGTCAATGCTGCGGTAATCGCTGCTACGCGCAAGACCTTCGCGTTAGCGTACGGCATCGACGCCAACTCCTGCAGGTAGTAATTCAGGATCGTAGGCTCGGCCCGAGAAGGCGCGGATGTGGCCTGCGGTTTGAACTACCAAGCCTGGCTCCTGAATGTTAAGCGGCCAGCGTCCTACGTGGCTTTCGCGTTGCGCTTTCGCGGCCAGCGAAAATTGCACAAAGTAAGTGCCGAGCAACTGCCGCATGTCGGGAATGAACGGACCCTGCCAAGCGATGCCAAAGACACGTCCTTCGGACGAAACGTACTCCCGCACGGTGATTCCGGTTCCGGCTTTCATTTCATGGACGGTGTAAGTCTGGCCCTGGTGGAGGATCACATGGGCCTTCAGTTGAGTTTGATCCGCCTGTACCGAGTCCAGTCCGCCGCCCAGTGCGGCATGAGCCGAAGAGCAAATCCCCAGGGTGAAGACCGCAATGCCGATCAGTCCCAAGGGCGATGAGGTCGAATGCCTTTTCGTGTTCATAGATTGCCTAGTCATAAAATTCGAGTTCCGAAAGTCTTCTTCGAGCCCAGCCTCGCGATCCCTGGGCTTTTCACTTCTCACTTTGTGAAAGCGGTTGTGTATGCCCACCACGGGGGATTGGGGACATCGGGAGCTTGCCCGTTGATCCCAGGCGGCGCGGACTGCCCGTTGATCGCCACAAAAACGCTACGCCCATAGAAAAAAGGCAATCCCCACTCAAAGCTGCAAGCCCCCGCGCCATTAACGCAAGCAGCAGTGCCCGCCGGGCCGGACAGATTGCTGAAGGCGGCATCCCCGGGATCGGTGGAAAACAAGTCGGCCGCGTTGTCCACGCTGAAATTGATTGTACTTTGCACCTTGTTGGCGCCTATGTTGACCGCGGTAAGTGGCGTTAACGTAGTCGGACAAAAGAAGGAAGCATCGGGACTCGGACAGACGGGAAGACTCGCATCGGGGAAAAACAGGGCGTCCAATCCGCTATCGATGAAGCTGGCGGTCAGTTTTTGCCCGGCGAAATCAGTCGTGAAGTTGTTGTTGCTGTCCACCGTAAAAACTGTGGCAGTTCCGAGCGCATTGTTGGTTTGAGTTCCGATGCCGAAGGTCAGCGAGCCTGCGATGGTGTTTGAAACTCCAGAGAGACCGCCCAACTGAAGCGCCTCCCCATTGTTATCGACAGGGAACTTGGTGACGGGCTGAGTAACCTGCTGGTAGAGAGGCACAAAAGCGGCGGAGCAAGTTCCCCCGGAGCAGGTGTAGTAAGCCGGCCCGGGAGGAGTTCCGCCTGCGGACGGATCGCACGCGACGCCACAATCCTGGGGATCGAGACCCAACCCGAGAATTCCATTCGCGCCAAGGGCTTCGAGGCTGTCCCCATCCAGTCCGGCCCCGCTGCTGGTGCAGTCGGAAGGAATCGCGCCACTCACCGGGTCGGCGATCGATTGAATGGAAACCGATCCCGCCACTTCAGCATTCATGCGTATGTCCGCGACGGCTACGTTTCCCCAAAGGTAGGACTGATTGGGAAATTGAAGGCATTCACTGACACTGTTGCCCTTGCTATCTTGGAGGACGGGAAGTTTGGGCAGGGCAGACGCCAGAACTCGCAAGCCGGCCGACCCGGTGTCGACGAGAATCCCGTCGATGGTTTGACAATTGACGGTCCCCGGCAGGCAAACCGTTACACTGGTGAAGGCGCCGTTGCGGTAGGTTTGAGAACTCGGGCCTGCCTCGACACTCACAGGTTGCACGTTGCCAAACACATTGATTGGCATCACCGTGATCGGGATATAGGCGGTGGAAGCGCTGTTCGAGGTCGAGGTCACGGTAACCACGGCATAGGTGTTGGTGACGACCACGGGCGCCACGTAGGTAACCGCGCCGGCCGGAGTCGTGCCGATTAGACCCCCGAGCGGATCCTGCGGATTCACCAGGCTTCCGGGCCCGGAGAGGCTCCAGGTGACGACCGAGCCATCTGAACCGGTGGCGCTAAGGCTCTGAGACTTGCCACTGGTGATAGCGAGGCCCGAGGGAGTCGTGATGATCGTGGTGGGTGTGCTCTTTGAACTCCCCGTGCCACAGGCAGTAGAGATAGCGAGCACTCCGAACACGACAGCAAAAGCAAATCCGGGCAAACCCGCTCCGCGAACGCGCCGGCGCAAAGCACTGCCACGACGGATTGAGAGCCCAATCGCCTTTTTCATGGTTGGTTATTCTATATAAGATTTCGCTGCATAAAGCCATAGATAGGCGATAGAAACTTGATGAATCATTTTTAATCCAGCGATCACACTCCCGTAACAAAAAGCTGCTAGGGAGGCCGCCACATTATTTCGCTTGCAGCTTCTCTATCGCTCTTCGGATCTGGTTCACGAATTGTTCCGTGACGACCGACCAATCGTACTGACTGGCAGTTTTGGCGGCCGCGATTTCATATTTTCGCCTGAGTTCTTCGTGGCGCAATAAGGTGGCGATATAAGTGGCGAATTGGGCGGGGTCATCGGTCAGTAGAATGTCATGCTCGTGGCGGACGTCCAGTCCTTCCGCTCCCACAGGGGTGGAGACCGTCGCTTTACCGATGGCCATCCCTTCGTAAATTTTTATCCGAGTGCCACCCCCGATTCGGAGCGGAACCACGAGAACTGCGGCTTGGCGAAGATGATCGAGGATCGACGGCACACTGCCCGTGACTTCGATCGACTCCGACGCGAGCCTCCTGACTCGGGCATGAGGATCACGCCCCACGATGCGGAAGCGCGCTTCCGGTGCCTGCTGCAACACCGATGGCCAAATACTCCGGCAGAAATATTCCACTCCATCGATGTTGGCTTCCCAATCCATGGAGCCCGTGAATACGACAAGGGAACCCGCGGGGCGCAGTTCCGGATCGTAACGGTACTTCTCGAGATCGACCCCAGTCGGAACCACGCTGATGCGTGAAGGATCTACCATCGAGACCATAGCGACGCGGTCTTGCTCGGAAACCGCCAGCACATGGGGAAAGCGACGAACTTGTTCCGCTTCGTAACGGCTCATCTTGGCGGACTCGAGATTCGAAATCAAGCGCCCGGCCACTCCGGTTGCAAACTGAGCTCGGCGCCTCCACAACATGCTTTCGACATTGTGTTGAAACAGTACCGTTGGAGTATCCAGCCGCGACGGAAAGTTCGGGGCGCTGGCTAGAAAGTCGCAAATCGCAACGTCGAATCGGCGCTGCTTAAAGTACTGGGCGACGACTTTTCGAACTCGCGCCGAAGCAAAACGGGAAACCGCATACGGCGCGCGTACAGGCAGATGAAGGAAATAATCCAAGTACCTCATCAGGCCGCTACTCTCAGAAGCGCCAGTGTTTAACGAAATTGTTCCGGGTACAAGTTGCAGAATTTCGGCTTCGTAGTGCTCGTCGCGCGGCCCGCCGTAATAAGAAAGGTAGGTAACCTGGTGACTTAGCGACAGGTGGCGAAGTATGTTGTAGGTTCGCAGTTTGCCGCCGGAGTCGAGCGGCAGCAGCTTGCCGGGTTTAACCCACAAAATTTTCACTCTAAAACCCTATCAGCATTTCCTCGCGCTCGGCGGCCGCAGTTTCCGATTTGCCGGTTGCTATACTCGTAACTGATTGCTGAGCGCTCGTCAGCCCAGAAAAACGGCTACTGTCCCAGAGTAAACCCAAGAATTCTCGTGACATCGATGTCAGGCGAAACGAAAACATGTGTGGCATTACGGGCGTAGTCAAGTTCGACGGGAGCGAAAGGCTTGACGAGTCCGTTCTGCGACTCATGTGTGCCGCAATGGTGCATCGCGGCCCCGATGATGAGGGAATCTACACGGAACGCGGCGTCGGGCTGGGGATGCGCCGCCTCAGCATCATCGATGTCGCCGCCGGCCATCAACCGCTCAGCAACGAAGACGGCAAAATTTGGATTGTCTTCAACGGTGAAATTTATAATCACGTCGCCTTGCGAGAACGGCTAATCTCGCGCGGACACCGCTTTCGCTCCCATTGCGACACAGAAACCATCGTCCACCTCTACGAGGAATACGGACGCGAATGCGTACAAGAATTGCGTGGAATGTTTGCCTTCGCCATCTGGGATAGCCGGAAGCGTCGCCTTTTCCTGGCGCGGGACCGCCTTGGGATCAAGCCTCTCTACTATCGTCAGACCCCGGGGCTTTTCCTCTTCGGATCGGAGATCAAGGTTCTTCTCGCACACCCCGAGGTGAGCCCCGAATTCAACCGGTCGGTTCTGCCCGAGTATCTTGCGATGGGATACGTTTCCGGAGCAGAAACGTTTTATGAGGGGATTCAGAAGCTGATGCCTGGGCACTGGGCCGAGCTCGACCAACGCGGAGAGCTGCGCATTCATCAGTACTGGGATCTGCGTGTAGAGGCTGGAGAAGATGGCCTCAACGACAGGGGGTACGTTGCGACCTATCGCGGCTTGCTCGAAGACGCCGTCGGCAGCCATTTAATGAGCGATGTTCCTCTCGGAGTCTTTCTGAGTGGAGGCTTGGACTCAAGCGCGGTGGCCGCGTTGATGACCCAACTTCGAGGCGACCGGATCGAAACATTCTCGGTGGGGTACTCGGAAGAGAAATACAGCGAGTTACCTTATGCCCGCGCCGTGGCACAGCACCTCAATGCCACACATCACGAGGTGTTAGTCGGCGAGCAAGAGTTTTTCGATGCGCTGCCGAAATTGATCTGGCACGAAGATGAGCCGCTTGTGTGGCCTTCCAGCGTGGCGCTCTATTTTGTGGCCCGGCTGGCGCGCGAACGAGTCAAAGTAGTTTTGACCGGGGAAGGCAGCGACGAAACCCTGGCGGGTTATGGACGTTACGCGTTTACCCTCAAGAATGGTAGATTGGATCGCATTTACCGAAGCACGGTGCCTGGATTTCTGAGGCGGCGGGTAAGGCAGTCCATAGCAAATTCAGGCTGGATTGGTTCCGACCTGCGGCGAAAACTGACGCATACTTTTCTGGCCAAAGATGGGGGCTCGTGGAGTTCGTTTTATTTCGACAATTTTTTTTCTGCGTTTAGCGAAGACGAACAGTCTGGCCTTTTGTCCGACGAAGCCGGACGGGAGTTTGCGAAGGGTTCGAGCTATAAGCATGTGCTCGAGTACTGGGAGCATTCTTCCGGCGATGCACTGAAACGGCTGCTCTACACCGACATCAAGACCTATCTCGTCGAGTTGCTGATGAAGCAGGACAACATGAGCATGGCCGCTTCCATCGAAAGCCGCGTTCCTTTTTTGGATCAGCCTTTGGTCGATTTCGCCATGCGGGTGCCGCAATCCCAGCTCCTCCAGGGTGGAGCGGGAAAACAAATTCTGAAGAAGGCGGTGGAAGATCTGCTTCCGCATTCCATCGTGTATCGACAAAAACTCGGTTTTCCCACGCCTTGGAGCCAATGGCTAGCCGGACCTCGCCTGGATGTCATCCAAAACTTTCTCTCCGAAAAACGGAGCACGGCCCGTGGATTGTTCAATCCCGCCGCGGTCCAACGACTCTTTCAGGAGCACCGATCCGAGCACCGGGATAACTACGATCGCATCTGGCGGCTGTTGAATCTGGAACTCTGGCAGCGGGTTTGCCTGGAGGGGGACTCGCACGAACTTCCTGCGCAAGCGGGCGTGGAGAGAACGATCCCGTCACCGGCTTAAGGGGTCGTCAAGATTTTGCCGGCGCCAAGACGGTCCAAAGAAGTTTCGTGGACTCCATGAGCCAGGTCTTTGACGACCGACGATCTCGCCACCAGCCCCGAGCGTGAAACTCAGGATCGGATACTCCATAAACCCAAAGCTGAACGGAAGAAGCTTGCCGCGAAAGCGTTCTTCGCCAAATGATCCCAGCGCGGCGAGTGTGATAATCGGAAGTAACGACGGCAACCGAATTCCAACCGTGTTCGCGGATGCAGGCCACGAGAACCCCGGCCTCCTGCTCGGTGGAGTCGACATCCGGTCCGGTGGTGCAGAAGTCGACACTGTCCGCCGCCGCCCGACCGTAAGTCTTCTCGATGTATGCGTAGGCGGTCGGCGCGACGGGCCGCCCCCAATAGGATTCGGCGGGAACACTGAGTAAAATACGTTTCGCAGTTCCCTGCTGCCACAATCGAACCGCTCCGGCAACGCGAGCTTTCTCACCCAGGATGGAACCCTGGAGTATCGCAGCCGCATCCACGGCGGGGGGCAAGGGCTGGCTTGAAATAAGCAACTCGCCGCCCCATCGCAGGGAAAAAAATATGGCAAGGGTTGCGCCCAGTAAGGGCAACAGTGCATACTGGGCGCGAGCTGGCCCGCGTGGGCTGCGCTGGCGAATCAACTCCCCATCCGGTCGGGGTCATAGGTAATGTCGTGCGTGATATCCTCCAACCAACTTAAACGGAATTTACTGTGATCACCCCATGAAAGTTTCTGTCGTCATTCCAATCTATAACGAAGAACCGACCTTAAGGTTTGCTATCGAAAGAGTTTTGGCCGTGCCCCTGGAAATGGAGTTGCTCTGTGTCGACGATGGATCCACCGATCGTTCGCGGGAAATCCTAACCGCGTTGGCGCAGGAGCGGCCCGAGATTCGAGTGTTGTTGCAGCCGCGCAATATGGGCAAGGGAGCGGCTCTGCGACGAGGCATTCAGGAGGCGACCGGCGATTATGTGCTGATTCAGGACGCCGACCTGGAATACGATCCCTCTGAGTATCCCCTGCTCCTGGGACCACTGGTCGAGGGCAAGGCCGATGTGGTCTACGGTTCGCGATTTATGGGTGGAAGGCCGCATCGGGTTCTCTACTTCTGGCACTCCGTGGGCAATGGCGTGCTTACTCTACTCTCCAACGCCATCACCAATCTGAATCTGAGCGACATGGAAACGTGCTACAAAGTGTTTCGGCGTGAAGTGATTCAATCCATCGAACTGGAAGAAGATCGATTCGGCTTTGAGCCTGAGGTCACGGTCAAAATCTCGCGGCTTAAGCTGCGAATTTATGAGATCGGCATCAGCTATTCCGGCCGCACCTACGAAGAGGGCAAGAAGATTGGCTGGAAGGATGGCGTGCGAGCTCTGTGGTGCTTGTTAAAGTACGCGGTCAAAGAGCCGAAACGGCTGAACCCGCCCAGTAGAACGAATTGAGGGCATCGTACCGCATGGCTCCGCGTTATTGTTCAGGCAACGCTGCTGAGACTTTGATCGGTGGCGCGTGGGTTATCAAGGAGCGGTAAATATCCAACCATTCCTGACGTACCTCGCACCAGCGATAACGTTTGGACTGCTCATAGGCATTGGCGGCGACGCGGGACGCTAAGCCGGTATCGCGTAGCAACCGGATTACATTCCCGGCAAGCCCCGTGGCATCGCCCGGCTCAGAGAGCAACCCAGTGCGCTCGTTCTCGACCAGGTAACGGATGCCTTCCGGGGCGGAGCTTACGACGGGAGTGCCGGCTGCAAATGCTTCGAGGATGGAAACCGGCATATTGTCGAGTACCGAGGCGTTGATGAAGATATCCGCAGCATCGTAGCAGCGACCGATCTCTTGACGCGACGCGACTCCGGTAAAGTTCACCCCATGCAGAGCGAGCCGCTCGACGAGCGATCGAATTTCGTCTTCCTGCGGACCGCGCCCTACAAGGTCGAGGCGGGCATTGGGAAATTCCCGCTGAACTTCGGCGAAGGCTCTTACCACCAGGTCCACACGATAATAGGTATGGAAACCGCGCGTACAAACCAGATGGGGACGCAACGGATTTCGCGCGCGAAAAACGAACTGCGCCGTATCCACAAAGTTCGGGACAACCTGGGCCGCGAGCCCAAATTCGCGAAACACATCCGCAAGGTATTCCGATGGCACAACGAGCCGGCCCGCTTTTGCAAGCGTGGGTGCAGCACTGCGAAAGCGTCGTAGATGATCCCGAGCCTCGCCACTGTGGTAATGGATCATCGTCTTCTTTCCCAGTGCTCGGGCCAGAAACAACGCAGGCGTTGGCGCGATCAAGAACGACCAATAAGAGGCAGAAAAAATGTGGGCGACATCGGCACCTTTCAATCCCGACCACAGCGTCGAAAGATAGATCGGCTGTCGGACCAGGGTTCGAAGAACGGGGATCGACTCGACCCAGCGCAGCCACCCAGGCAAGGGCGGGTCTATGGTAATCGAAAAAGCTTTGACATCAGGGTCGTTGCGCCAATGCTCCAGGAGCAATTCCGCCTGAACCGACTGACCCCCGACATAGCGTGAGGATGCGGCGATGATCGCTATCCGAAGCTGGGGCGGCGGACGATCCACTTTGAGAGTTCGATATGATCGCGGCTGCCGCCGGAGTTTCGAATCGAGCAAATCAGCATACAAATCCTCGTACTTTTTCTGCATCGCCGCCAGAGTAAAATTCGACTCCGCGAACGCTTTGGCATTGGCGCCGAACTCAGCTCGCATGGCCGGATTCCGCAAGAGCCGCTCCATTGCGTGCGTCAAGGCGTTCTCGTCGCCGGGAGGCACTAGAATTCCACGGTCATTGGTTACCAACTCCGGATTGCCCCCGACCTGGGTCGCCACGACTGGGACCCCGGCCGCCATCGATTCCAAAATCGCGTTCGACAAACTCTCTGAATTGGATGGCAGCACGGACACATCCAGGGCCGCGAGAATGCCGGCAATATCGCTGCGATCTCCCAAGAACCTGACCCGACTTGCAATACCCAATTCTCGTGTCTGACGTTCTAACTCGAGCCGCAGCGGACCGTCCCCCGCCAGGATGAACTCGGTTTGGGGGAAGTCCTTCGCGATCCGGGCTGCGGCGAGCAGAAAAATGCCATGGTTCTTAGAGGGCTCGTTCATCCTGGCGATCATGCCTACGCGAAGAAGGTCAGAACGGCGGACGAGAACGGGAATGGCGGCAGCGAACGCCGAGGCTGGAAGGCCGTTGCCGATTACGACAATCCGGCTTTCTGGCATGCCTCGGTCGAGAAGAATCTTCGCGGCGGCGGCGGAATTGCAGACGACGGCGTCACACCAACGGAACACCGCCAACTGTGCGCGAAATTTAGCGGGGCTTAGTAAATCTCCGAGCTGACGCTGGCTCCCGATGACTACGGGCACTCCAGCCATCCGGGCGGCGGGAATCAAAACCAGATTGGTGTAGAAGTCGAATGCCTGAGCCACCGCTGTGCGCGAACCTCTCAGGTAGCGCGCAAGGCGCAGGCGCGTTCGTAGCGACCGGAAACCGTACAAATTGCCGCCCAGGGGAAATTCCAAAACGTCACCGAAGCCTTCGAGAAAATCTCCTCGCTTGGCGATGCAACCAATCCTGGGATGAAAGGAGCTTTCCAGAAAGGACTGGGCGAGGGCCGCAAATTGGCGTTCGCTGCCTCCGGTCTCGAAACTGTTCGTCATTAAGAACAGACCAGGCGGTTCCGTAGCTCCAGGGAAGGAACTCATCCCATCGTCTCGGCTACGGCTCGGTTGGGCTGCTGCGGAGCACCGCTCAACGGCTCGAGGAAGTTGCGCTGCCAGAGCTCGAACATCATGAGCCTCCAGATTTCGTGGCAGTCATTGGTGTCACCCCGAAAAAAGGCGTCCAGCAGGCGGCGCACACCCAATTCGTCAAAGTATCCCCGTTGCAAACTGCGCGGTTCCAGCAAAAGGCTTAGGACCAAGTCCTTTAACTCGTGGCGCATCCAATAGACGAGTGGCAAAGCGAACCCTTGCTTCGGCCGGTGCAGAACCTGTGACGGCACACCCAATCGCTCCGCCAGTTTCGTCAGGATGTATTTCTGGCCCATTTTGCCCATCTTCCAGCGCGGGGTCAACGAAGTCACCCACTCTAGAAAAACATGATCCAGCATGGGAACGCGCGCCTCCAGCGAGGCCGCCATACTCATGCGATCCACCTTGGTCAGAATATCTCCCGGAAGATAGGTCTTGGTGTCAAGGTAGAGAACCTTGCTGAGGGGATCGTTCGCCGGAGCTTTTTCCAGATAGTTTCGGAAGATGTTGAGTGGGTCGGCCTCGGCTGGGAAGGAATTGAGGAACTCATTGGAAAGCAGGGCGAAATTTCTCTGCGCGGGCAGGAAAGAAACCGCCTCGAGGTAACGCTCCGACCAAGGGAGAGAGAGGCTGAAAGCTAGATTTCGGCCAGGAGTTCCGTAACGCAGCCGCGGATAAATCTGCTCGCGATACCAGCGTCCAGCCCAAGCCGGGATGGGATATCGCGATCGCTGCTGTATGTGGATGTGGTAGCGCTCGTATCCGGCAAAAATCTCATCGCCACCGTCCCCCGATAACACCACCTTTACGTGTTGCCGCGCCATGCGGGACACATAGAACGTGGGGAGCATGGAGGAATCGCCAAAAGGTTCTTCCAGCGAACGGGACAAAGTCTCCACGGTGTCCAGAACATCCGGTTGCAGCATGAGTTCGTGATGCTCGGTGCCGAACTTTTCCGCCACCCTACGGGCGTAAGGAGCTTCGTTAAAGTCTGCCTGCTGGAAACCGATGGAAAAAGTCTTCACAGGTCTGGAGCTGGCGCGGGCCATGAGCGCGACGATGGTCGAAGAATCCGTGCCGCCGCTCAGCAACGCGCCGAGAGGTACGTCGGCGATCATACGGATGCGGACCGCTTCCGCCAGTTTCTCTTGGAGTTGCTCCAGGCATTCCTCTTCGCCGGCGGGAGACTGAGTGCCATAGGGCGGTAAATCCCAGTATTGCCGGGTGCGGATTTCAGTGCGCGAGAATTCCAGCAAGTGTCCGGGAGGCAGTTTCCGAATGGCCGAAAATGCAGTGGCGGGATCGGGGATATAGCCGAAATAAAAATACTGTAGCAGTGCTTCGGAATCGGTCTGGGAAAGCTGCGGAGCGGCAGCCAAGATGGCTTTGATCTCGGACGCAAAAAAGAGACAGCCGTCCGATATTGCGTAGTGCAAAGGCTTCTTGCCCAATCGATCCCGCGCTAGCAGAAGACTTCTCTTGCGTTCGTCAAAAAGAGCGAAGGCAAACATGCCTCTTAATTTGTGAACACAGTCGGCTCCGAAATCTTCATACAGGTGAACGATCACCTCGGTGTCGCTATGGGTGCTGAACTGATGCCCACGGCTTAGCAATTCTTGGCGCAGTTCGAGGAAGTTGTAAATCTCGCCGTTGAACACGACGAACACGCTGCGATCCTCGTTGAAGACGGGCTGATGCCCTCCCGGCAAATCGATAATGCTGAGCCGGCGCATTCCCAGCCCGACGCCGTTTCTGACAAACAAGCCCTCGTCGTCGGGTCCGCGGTGAACCAGAGTCTCGCACATGCGATGGAGAAGATCGTGGCTGACGCCTGCGTCGTCTCGGGAACCGACAAATCCAGCGATTCCGCACATGAGAGGCTAATTCCTCAGGGAGATGGTAGCGGTCTCAGGAGAGACAGATTTTTCGCGGGATGCGGGCAATCGTTGAAGCCGGTAATCGCGGTAGTCTCCCGGATTGCCTTCGCGGCCATCGCAGGCTGCGAGGATGATGTTGACCATCTCCCGGGTGGTTACAAAGTGAAGCGTTTCCATGCGTTCCGGAGCGCCCTCGATGAGCTGGCGGAGAAACCTTTGTGCGCCTTCTCCCAACATGACTTCCTCGTCGCGGGGATCCATGCCGTGACACTGTAACTTGATGAACAGCCAATCGGGTCGGCCCGCGACCCGGATGTTCGCCTGCTTCCACAATCCCCAACGATACAAGCTCGGCGGATTCTTGGTAGTAAGAGATCCATTTTCGACTCCTACAAGCCGACGCCCGTCAGGGCGAAGGAAGCTCAACATCAAGGGACCTTCAACCATGAGAGGGAACACCGTGGGAGCCCGGCCTGCGGTTAGAGTATGTCCCTCGCGATGTGCTCCCGCGCGATCTAAGGGCGGAATGCATTCGTATAGGGAGTTGATCTTGGGGATGTGGGCGCGATGATAGAGTCCGGGCGGCAGCGTGAAGTCGGCATAACAACCCGTGTCTGCGAGCAACTGCATTTCGGAATCGACGCCACAGTTGTATCCGGCGGCCGAATTGGCCAAGGCAAAGTTACCATGAACGAATCCATAACGCGGTGCGCCCACGCCATCCAGATAGCACAAGCTTCCGTGGTCGAAGGCAAGCGCGTTTCGAAACTCCAGAAGTTGACGCCTGGTATTCTCGGCGTTATCGGGATGTCGTAGACCGTGGTGCAAGTGAACTTCAATTTCCCCCCAGCCCTCCGCGCAGTGGCTGGCAATGCGGGTCACCAGGCTTCGATCATACTGCTCGGCAGGATAAAAATAAGTATGAACGAAAGGTTTGCCATCGTGATCTCGTAGTCGGTCGAAGGCTCGAGGATAAGCGCGGCACCAGTGCTCCAAACGGCGCTCCTGCTCGTGATGGGGGGCACGGGCGGAACCGTTGTGCGGTATGATCGCGGGCTCGAAGTGGTCGGCAAGGGCGATCATCAAATGGGTCCCGCCGCTGGGCTTGCGGCGCACCATTCGTTGCCATGCGTAAGACGGAAACCAACGCATCGTTCGAGCGGCTTTCTTGCCAGGGCTGAAGCCACCTTTAGCGGTTGAGTGTTTGCTGATGAGCAGATTGACCGGATCCGTCGCGGGATTAGGCGCCACGCGCAACTGCTGGGGCGCCGGGAGCGACTCGTGAGTCGATGAACAAAGGGGCTTTTGCCCTTTGACCCCGATCGTGGAATCGGCCACGGTGAGTTGTTCAAGACCGCAACTCTCAAACCATCGAAACACCTGTTCGTACGTGTGTTTCGATTGATATTGCGGAGAGTACCAATCCAGCGTGTCCAGTATCCGTAGCTGCGGATTGGGACTTCGATTGACCGGAAAAAGATGATGTACGAGGCCCGCCACGGGGGGCCCCGCGAATGGAACGGCCCGAAGTGTACGATCCAGCCAATAAAAAAATGGCACAGCTACGCTTAGAAACGAGTGCAGTTTCCGGGTGGGGATTTTGTGGGTGTACTTCCGGTAGTGATCGCTGAAGCGATACCACTTGTTGTAAGCGCTGTACAACCACACAGCAATGCTTCCTCCCGGCTTCAAATACTGAGGAAGCGCCTTGAACGCCATTTCGCAGTCGGGGGTGTGATGGAGAACGCCGACGCTATATATACAATCGAAGCTCTCGGCGGCGAAAGGCAAGGCAAAAACATCGGCTTGGATGGCGACGAAATCCCTGTCGGCCAGGTTGCTGGCGGCCACTTCTGCGGCTGCGCTAAGATCGACCCCTACGGCCCGTCCACCCCAGCGGGTCACCACCTCGGCAAACCGACCCATGCCGCAGCCCACGTCAAGAATCAACTTTCCGCTTACATCCTCTTCACGGAGTCTGGTCTTTCTGCGAAAATTTCGCTCCGATGCCTCGGGCTGGAGTTGCGTCCGGGAGAATTCTTTCCACTGATAGCCAAAGCTGTCCGCATAATTGTGCGCGTCCGTAAACCGTAACACCCCGCGAACCAGCGGAAATTCCTTGCTGCAAGCGAGACAGCGACAACCATTGTCCGTCAGCTCCAATCCGGAGCCGCAGACCGTGCATCGCAGAATCGGCAACAGATCAGCGAGAAGGTTCGAGCGCAAGCGATCTCCCATCCGGTCGTCGTGTCTTTGAGAAGCGGCCTCGAGGTTGGGGCAATACATCGGCCTCAGTCAGAGCCGCAGCTTCCTTCTCCTGGGTTATGGCCAGAAAGACGGAGGTGTAGCAGACGGTGAAGTAAGGGAAATACTGGTAGGCTTCCGGGGCGAAACACGCGCCCACGACGAATCCGACAATGGAACCCTTGAGCGCACCCAGGAAGAGTTCGGTTTCGTTGTCCAATTTTTTTCGGTTGAGCACACTCAGATTGGCGAAGCCACGCGAAAAAAACATCAAATAGAGAATCAATACCGGAATGCCACCGTCTGCGGCGATCTCTAGGTAAGACATGTGAACGTCTTTCCACAATCCCGAATACACAGCGAAGTCGCCGGCGCCAACCCCTAGAATGGGGTAATGGCGAATCGCCTCCAGTGACCGGAACATCAGTTCCTTTCGCTCTTCATAGGAGGCATGCGCGGTATCTTGTTCCTGGGTCTCGGTCGAATCCGCGGAAAATGCTTCGAGCCGGCTTACCAGCCTATTCCCAGCCACCAGCAGCAGAACCGCGCCTAATACCAAAGTTGCGGTGATCAGATAAAAGCGCTTTCCTTTCACTCCGAAATGCCAAAGGCAAATCGTCCCCGAAACGACCAGATCGATAAATCCGGCCCTTGAAGCGGTCAACATCAGGGCTACCATCATCATCGTCACACCAAGGCACCACAGAGCCTTGCTCAGTCCACTCTTTGCCGAGAGAAAGAATGCCAAACAGAAGGGCAGCGAAAGGACAATCGCAAATGCCATATCGTTCGGGTTGGAGTAGAAGCCTCCGATGACTCCTTCCAGCCGTGGAACGGAGTGGCCTTTCAAGATAGCAATGAAAGAAATGATGGCCACCGAAGCGGATTGCAAGAAAATGATCCGCTTCAGCCTGGTTAAACTTGTGATCAGCAGAAAGGTTAATACCCATGCCACATAGACTTTTGCGAAGTCCATGGTGATACCGAACGCCCCGCCTCTCCAGACCGGCGAGAGCACCGCGCCAACGAACATGAGACAGATGATCGCCAGAAGGTAGGAAGCTTCTTTCGGCAGGTCTTTAAACTTGCGCGGCGTCTTGCCTGCGGCGAAGACCAGGCTCAGCAACGCCAGCAACCCTGTGATTTTGGCTAGAGGAATGTAATTTAGCACTTCGAGCCAGTCCGCCGGACGTCCGCAATAGACGAAATAAAAGGCCGTAAGCCAAAAAAATGGCCCCTTGAGGACGTCACTTTCTCGAACTGGCACTGCTTTCTGCACGACTACCTTCCCGTCTTCTCTACCGATCTACCGATTTCGTTTCGCTCCGCGCCTAAAGTTCCGCCTCGGCCGATCTGCCTGGCGCCGCTGAGATCGGAACGGGGCACGGCCCCCGTCACTGGAGGGGCGATGCGGAGGTAGCTGCAAGCTGACTGCCTTCAGGGGTCGCAAGGAAGGGAGAACATTCCGTCCGCATCGTCCTAAAGCTCTAAGTTTCCAAGTATTTCACCTCGGGACGGGGGTACAGTCATGAAAGTTTGATGAAATTATCCCTCCTGGGTGTCAGGCCATGATGCAATAAGTTGCAACCTTTCGCCATTTCCCGGCTCGACGGCTTGAATTTACACGTTATTCATACCCCCGCTTATATAATCGCATTTCGCGGGAGTTGCTGTGAGAGCCTGTCAGACACAGAGCTATTCTGCGAATTTCATAGAGGGCTTTGCATGAGAGAGGAAACATCCACCAGCTCCCGTATCCGCGCGTATGTGATGCAGAAATTTCCTGCCGCCCGGAAGCGGAAGATTGACGACGACGTGGCCCTGCTGGAATCCGGCGTGATCGATTCGCTGGGAGTGTTGGACTTAGTGCAGTTTCTGGACGAATCCTTCGGTATTACCATCTCGGACGACGAACTCACACCCGATAACTTCTCCAGCATCAATGCGATGGCCGCCTTTGTCGAACAAAAACGCGCTCAGAATCAAGTCGCCGCGAAGTGAGATTTGGCCGCCCGAACGGTTGAGCCAGTGCCCGCCTCAGATCCCCGAGGCGCGGTCCGGCCCAAAGCAGGAAATCCCCTGAAACCCCCAGTCCTTATTTTGGGTTGGATTCCGCGCATCGTGGTGCCGGTCGCGCGTTCATTGCACAAGCATGGGGTGCCGGTCGACGTGGCGAATTTCGCCATCTCCCCACCCCTTACTTCACGCGCGATTCGAGACTTTCGACGCGTTCCGCGCCCCGATCTTGACCGCGCCGGATTCGTTGAACATCTCCGTCAGTTCATTCACGAGGGCGGGCACGACATGCTCATTCCGACCGACGACCAGGCCCTGACCGCCATGATGGAACACTATGACGACTTCAAAACAATGTTGCATATTGCCTGCCCGCTGCCCCACATCACACGCCTGATTCTTAACAAAGCATTGACCATGGACGTCGCACAAAAATACGGTGTTCGGATTCCACAGACACACGTGATTTCAAATTCGGCTCAGCTGTCCGAACTGGTTGGAAACTTCCTCTTTCCCTGGATTCTCAAGCCTGCGGAAAAAGAAACGCGTGAAGAGGAGGTCAAAAGTTACAGCTTCGCGGCGGCCGACGAGGTCGCAAAGAAGTTTCCCGCTGCGCGAGACTTCGCGCCTCCCATGTTGCTTCAGGAGTACTGTGCCGGCGTCGGCGTTGGCATCGAGATGCTTATGCATGACGGCAATTGCCTCGCAGCGTTTCAGCATCGCCGCCTGAAAGAGTTGCCCTACACCGGCGGCGTCTCCGTCACCGCCATCGCAGAGCATCCCGAGCCAACCCTCGTCGAGTCGTCGCTGGCTCTTCTGCGCGCTCTGCAATGGGAGGGAGTCGCCATGGTCGAGTTCAAGGTCAATCCTGCCAACGGCGAAGCGGTGCTGATGGAAGTCAACGGACGCTACTGGGGCACCATCTCTTTACCTATTGCTGCCGGCATCGACTTCCCCTGGTATCACTGGCAAGTCGTGCATGGCGAGCAACCGACAATTCCCGACACGTACAAAGCGGGGATAAAATGGCGCTGGACCGTGGGGTGCTTGCTTCGGGCGCACAGTCTTTTGGCCAAGTCGCGCAACTCGGTCCCTGCTCGAAAAGAACTCTGGCGCACGGTGCTGGATATCCCAAAAGACTTTAGTCCCCGGGTCTTCGACGCCACATCAAGGTTCTCCGATCCGTTGCCGTCGATCATGGAGTTTTTTGATGCGGTCAATTATGTGGTCAAGTCAAAATTCGGCGCTCTGCGGTCGCAACGCGCGAGAAATTAATCTTGCATCAATACCCGCAAAAGGCTCTTCGGTTAAACTCAGAAGCTGGTTCTCGGAATGAAGTGCTTGAACGGACTGTCGGGCGTGGAATACCAGGTATTGGACTCCTTTAATCGCGATTCAATGAAGCGGAACGCCCTAAAGCCTAGCAGGGGGACATCAATCGGATGAAGCTGGCTGTGAGACGGGCCTCCCTGGTGGATGATCGTGCAGAAATACTCGACCTGTTGAACAGAAATTTTGAGCCGGGCCAGGAAAAGCGGTTTGAGTGGCGGCACCTTAACCATCCAGCTGGCCAAGCATGGGCTTGGTTGATCTATGACAAAGACACCAGGGCCACCGTGGCGACAGCTGCGGTTTTCCCTCGTCGCTTCTTCGTGTCGGGCGAGCTGGTGCTCTGTGGGCAAGTTGGAGGATTCGCGGTTGAGGCGGGATACCGGAGCTTAGGCCCAGCCGTCCTCATGCAGCGCACGACCTTTGAGCCTGCTGACTCTGGAGAAGTAGCATTTTGTTATGACAGCCCCCCGCATGATAGAGGGATGTCAACGTTTGTCAGACTTGGGATGAGCCCAAACTGCGAAGTCACCCGATACGCTCTCCCGCTTCGGAGCGATGAATTCTTGGGAAAAAAGTTAGGGAACGGTGTTTTGACGAAGCCCGTCATTGCTGCGACCAATGTCTTTCTTCGTGCCGCGAGATCGTCCCGTCTCGGCAGATCAACCAATCTTGTGCCGGGGCTCACGATTAGTGAGTTCGACGGCAGATTCGACGAAGAGTTTTCTCGGCTGGACCGTGAATTATCCACATCAGCCGTGGTTCGAGCCAGCCGTTCCTTTGAGGGATCTGAATTGGTATTATCGGGACAACCCAGCCACGGGTTTTCGCGTTCTGGTCGCTCGTCGAGCCGGCGAACTGCTCGGATACTTAGCTTTCTTGGTTTATGGAGACAGAGTCACAATCATGGATGTGTTCGGCCGCCAGTTCGCCGGCGTCGGCGCCGCCCTGGTCGAAACCCTGGTTGCGATCTCCAATCGAGAAAGACGCGCCCTAATAGAAGCGTATTCCTCAGACGGAAGCGATTTGAAAGCGATCTTGGCAAATCTCGGATTCCGGCCCAGGGAAATGGCCGCCCGTGTCGTTGCCTACGAAAATCCGAAGGTCCACAAGCGCACGCTTTTTAACTCCGAGATGCGTTGGGCCTTCAATCACTTTGAGCTCATCGTATAGAGTTTAGCGGCAACTCGAAGTAAGCCCTTTTAACGCCATGGAAACACCCACATCCAGCCACGCGCCCCCGCTTGAAATGTCGTCTTTCGTCGTTAATGACTACCGCGGCGGGTGGGAAATCGTCGACCGATTTGCGGATGAGTGGCGCAGCCTTTGCGCCGAAGCTGTAGACGACCAGCCCTTTTACCGCCCAGAGTTTATTCGAGCCCATATTCGAAACAAAATTCCTGAGGCGAAAGTCGTATTAATCACTACTCGGCTAAACGGTCGCCTGCAAATGATTTTGCCGCTCGTTGAAGAGCTAGCGACTTTCGGCAAGGTTCCGGTGCGGAGATTGCGGGCTCCGGTCGATTTTAATTGCGGTCGTTTCGACGCGGTGCGGCGCCCCGCTCCGGAGGGCGATGCTGCCATCAGCGCAGCCTGGAATTATCTGAAAGGCTTGCGCGGTTGGGACGTGTTGCACTTTCGCGACACGCCCGAGGGTGGGGCGATCCGCCAGTTAGTGGAGAATGCCAAATCAGATGGATTCCTTACCTTTCAAATGGAAGAGACGGTAAACCCCTATGGGCCGATTCCCTCCGATCCTGAGCTGCTGGAAAAGATGCCTCCCAACTCCAAGTTGCGAAGAGAACTACGGCGTCGCAGACGACGGCTGGAGGAATTGGGGCAACTCAAGTTTTATCGCATTGCTACAGCTGACCGCGATGCCATCAATCGTTTCTTCGCGCTCGAGGCCAGCGGCTGGAAGGGAAGGAACAATAGCGCCGTTAACTGCGACCCTCGAACTCGACAGTTCTTCAATGAGCTGGCCGAATCAGCCGCTCGCTTCGGGTATTTTTCTCTGTACATGCTGGAACTGAATGGCCAACTTCTGTCTGCGCATTTTTCACTTGCTTACAATGGCCGCTGCCACTCACCAATCGTGGCGTATAACGAAGATTTCAAAGAGTCGGCGCCCGGTCATCTTATCGTGGGCGAAATAATGAGGGATTGTGCCGAGCGCGGCATTCATACCTTCGACATTACGGGACGCGACCAAGAGTGGAAGTTGGAGTGGATGCCGCTCAAGCTTTTATTTCGTGATCGGTTCGTTTTTAGGGGACCTGTAGGAGCGTTAGCTTACGCCGTAGGAGCTGGGCTCAAGCCCATGGTGGGCCGCCTAGTCCCGGGCAGACAGGGCGGAAAGCCAGCGTGAGTTCCCCCGGACAGACGCTAAAAGTGCGGCAAGGGCGTTTTCGTCAGAGCGGCATTGATGAGGCTTGCTGCAAAGGAGAAATCAGTTTGGATCGGGTTACCGCTCAGCGTCAGATCGTAAGGCGGGGATTCGAACCAAGTCACCGGCGCTTCGGGATGAAGTCCTGAGAGCACCAAGAAGCCGTTGTTCCCGCTGTTCGTAACGTACCCGTCGGCGACCGCGGGCGTGCCGTCTGGGTACTGTGCGATAACACTTCCGAAACCCGCTAGCTGTGGGCCGTCAAACCAGAACGTATCCATTGGTGAGCCGAATTGCGAGCCAGCGGGCAGCGAGAGCTCTACCATCGTGTTGGCGTTGGGATCCTCCCCATCTACGTAATACTGAGAATATAAGTCGAAATAGTTCCCATCTCGAGATAGAGGCAGCGGCACTATACCCATCAGGTTGACTCGGGGATCGCCTGCCACGAAAGAG
This sequence comes from Terriglobia bacterium, assembly GCA_963799065.1. Classification (GTDB taxonomy): domain Bacteria; phylum Acidobacteriota; class Terriglobia; order Terriglobales; family Acidobacteriaceae; genus JAJPHW01. The sequence goes on along the minus strand of CAWCVJ010000003.1, from coordinate 936,959 downwards.
CCTGCGCATATTCCGAGATAACTGACAGCGCCCTGTAAGACTGCTTCTTGTATCATTTGGCGCGTGTCGTGAGAGTAACCGCTCCCATGCCAAGAGCCGACTATTTCACCATCGTTCCCTCCAGGCACGATAAAGAGCTGATAGGCGTTCAGCTGCGCTTGCGTCATCGAGTTCAATTCCACCGTCGCTGAGATCTCGCCACTAGCGCTCGCAGTGTCGTATCGCAAACCCATTGCGTCAAGCTCGCGCTCTTCGGCAAGGTAATCCGGAGCGGAGGTACCGGTTCCAACGAACAATAATGCCTGCGACGTACTGGACGGCTTTATCCGAGGGGAGATGAATAGCTTTTTGCTTGCGGATACCCATTCGACATCAGTCCAGCTTTGGTAGGTGGTTCCGATGAATAAATTCACAGTTACCTCACCGGTTGAAGTGTTCATATAAAAAAGATCAGGGTAACCGTCGCCGTTGACGTCCATCGCGCCGACTACGACCCATCCGTGCGGCTCAACCGCGTTCATATACGATGAGGAGGTTATTGTAAAACTGGTAAAACCTGGGCTTGAGGAAAGGTAGTTTACCAATACGTTGGAGCTGTTGGTGCCCTGGGTCATCAGATCGGCTTGACCATCTCCATTGATGTCAGCGATCGCCACAACGGGCTGAGTTGACGGTAAAGCGGGTGACACGGGTGCAACTGCGCCCACTTCAGTGATCCCCTGCGCTCCGCCGTAAAAATAAACCTCCCGCGCCCCGGTGCTCGGACTGAAATAAAGAATATCCGGGTGTCCATCCCCGTTGAGATCGCCAATCGCCTCAACCTTCCAGCCTTGGCCCGGACATGGTACTGAGTAGGGGTTACCGGAGCCCAGCGGCGACTGAAAGTACGAGCCCTGGAAGAAACTCACCCACACCTGCCCTGTGGAGGCGTCCTGAGTGATAAGATCTGTGGTTCCGTTTAGGTCGAAATCGGCCGCGCCGACTACTACCCCGACATTACCTAAAGAGTTATTCCACATTGGCCCCCGAGAGCCGTCTGGGAACCAGCCCAGCGGTGCGCCGCCGTCCAACTGGTTGTAGGCAAAAGTGTCGCTGGCGGTATTGGTTGCACTGTACTTAATCACATCCCAAGCTTGACCTGCGACCGCTCGCTGAGTAGACGATGGCAGTGAAACTGATGAGGGAAGCTACTAGCGATAGAACGCTTGTGCCGCGACATTGTGAAATATTTGCGCCTAGCCACATAAAAACCTCCGTCAACCTAATGGCCAATTGAGGAACAGTACCCCTCGCGAAACAGTGCCATGTGAAGCGCAGATGAATATCAGATGAAAAAAACGTAATCCCGCACGCCTCCTCGGTGACAAGGCAGCCAAGAATCTACAATTGAATTTCAGCTTCAAAGGCGGGATCACGTTACGAAAAAATCGAGAAAGAAAGCGAATGGACTTCCTACTACATCACATGCTGCGCAACAGCTCGGCCCGCTTCCCGGATAAGGAAGCTCTCGTCGGCGGCGACGAGCGCCTCAACTATTTGGAGGTCAGCCGTCGCGTTGCGGGGCTGGCGTTCGGTTTGCGCACCGCAGGATTGCTGCGGGGCGAGCGCGTGGGCATCCATCTCGATCCCGGGGTGGCCCAGGTGGTTTCGATCTTTGGGGTTTCGCAGGCTGGCGGCGTGTTCGTCCCCATCAATACTGTTTTCTTTCCCGAGCAGGTTGCGCATATTGCGCGGGACTGCGGCGTCACAGCTCTGATCGTTACTGCGGAAAAACTCGAGTCGCTTGCCTCCGTTCTTCCCGATATTCAGTCGCTCAGATTTCTTGTGGTCGTGGCCGACGGCGCAGAGCCTGTAAATACGAATCTCCCCACCCACGATTTCGAGGCGATGACCAAAGCCGCGCCGCACAATGAGTTGCCGGACTGGGGCATCGAGAAAGATCTGGGCGCGATCCTCTACACTTCAGGTTCGACCGGCAAACCCAAGGGAGTCATGCTCAGTCACGCCAACCTGATGGCGGGCGCGACCATCGTGTCGACCTATCTCAGCATCACGTCCGCCGACCGCATTCTGGCCGTGCTGCCGTTCACCTTCGATGCCGGCTTGAATCAGCTGACGACGGCCTTTCAGCAGGGTGGTACGCTGATGCTGATCAACTTCGTATTCGCAAAGCAGATCGTGGATATGCTGGTGAAAGAACGCATCACAGGTTTGGCGGGTGTGCCCACGGTTTGGAGCCTGTTGGCGCAACCCAACTCGACCTTGCAGAAAAATCCGCCGCCGGCTTTGCGTTACATCACGAACACCGGCGGACATATGCCGCAGAATGTCCTGGCAACCCTGCGCGCCGCACTGCCGAACACAAAAGTATTCCTGATGTACGGACTGACCGAGGCTTTCCGCTCCACCTATCTTCCGCCCGAAGAACTAGATCGCCGGCCCAACTCGATGGGGAAGGCAATCCCCGACACTGAGATTCTTCTGCTCGACGAAGAGGGGAAACTCTGTAAACCGGGCGAAGTGGGCGAACTCGTGCATCGTGGACCGACAGTTTCGATGGGATATTGGGGAAATCCCGAGGCCACCGATCAAGTCCTGAAGCCAAACCCCTTGCTGCCGCCCGAAGTGGGCGATGTCGAGCGCGTTTGTTATTCGGGCGATTTAGTTCGTTCGGATGAAGACGGTTTTCTCTATTACGTTGGGCGACGCGACGCCATGATCAAGTGCTCCGGTTTTCGCATCAGCCCAACCGAGGTGGAAGAGGTCGTGTTTCAGAGCGGGCAAGTACGGCACGCCGCGGCCATCGGGATTCCCGACGAGGTGATGGGGCAAGCGGTGAAGATATTCGTGATTCCACGAGATGGCGACGGCGTTGACGAAGCCGCCCTGCTCACATTCTGCGAAGACAGGATGCCCCGGTATATGGTGCCGCGCAGCATTGAAGTCCTCGAGGAGCTTCCCAAGACCAGCAGTGGCAAAGTGGATTATCCGGCTTTGCGGCGACGGGAAGGGTTGCGATGAGTTCGCTACCGGAGTTCGTCACCTCCCACTGGAAAGCGAAAGGCGGCGAGTTAGTCGTGGGCGGGATCGATGTCTCCTCGATCGTCGCCCGCCACGGAACGCCGATTTTCATATACGACCGCGAAACTCTGGAACGAACTTACGCCGCTTTCCGTAACGCCCTGCCGAAACGTTTTGCCATCAGTTACTCGGTAAAGGCAAATCCGAATCCTGCGTTTCTAAAATTTTTTCTGGAGAAAGGCTGTGGGCTGGAGATTGCTTCCGCTGGCGAGTTCCATCAGGCCCGCAGCGCGGGCTGTGCTCCGGAGAAAATATTATTTGCCGGGCCCGGCAAAACTCCAGCGGAACTCGAGTACGTGATCGCGCAAGGCATTGGCGAAATTCATGCCGAGTCGGAGCTGGAGCTCGAACGCATCAGCTCCATCACCCAGCACCTGCGCACACGCACACAAGTCGCTCTTCGAGTAAATCCCAACGAGGCTGGACAGGGTGGGGCGATGTTGATGGGCGGAAAGTCAGCGCCGTTCGGAGTTGATGAAGAAAAAATGGAGCCGCTGCTGCGACGCGTTGCGGGCGACCCTAATCTAGACTTTCGCGGAATCCATTTGTTTGTCGGAACTCAGATCCTCGACTACAAACTGTTGCTGGCGCAGTACCGCAAGGGCCTGGAGATCGCAAGACTGGCAGCCGCGACTACCAGGGTTCCTATTCATACGCTGGATTTCGGGGGCGGCCTGGGCATCCCCTATTTCCAAGGGGACACAGCGCTCAATCTCGATTTTTTGGGCGAGGGCCTACATGAATTGATGGCTGAAATCGAAGGCGAGGCTTGTTTCTCTGCCACCCAATTCCTGATCGAGCCCGGCCGATTTCTGGTCGGCGAGTCCGGAATTTATGTCACCGCGATCAACGACATCAAGACCTCGCGCGGCAAGAAGTATCTGATTCTCGATGGCGGAATGAATCACCATTTGGCGGCCTCCGGCAACCTGGGACAAGTGATTAAACGCAATTTCCCTCTCGCGGCCTTGAACAAGTTCAACGCGGACGCCAGGGAAACGGTGGAAGTGGTCGGCCCGCTATGTACTCCGCTGGACACGCTGGGTCGTGCGGTGCGCCTACCTGACATGGAAGTCGGCGACCTCATCGGCATTTTTCAATCTGGAGCGTACGCACGCACGGCCAGCCCGCTCGGTTTCCTGAGCCATCCTCCTCCCGCGGAGGTGTGGGTTGAGAATGGTCAGGATTTTGTTATTCGCCGACGCGGGTCGTTCGAAGACTCATTACGAGATGTGCAGTCTGTCAGCGTCGCCGCCGAAACCCCGGCCTGAAAGCTAAGTCTGATCTTGCGTCGGCGAATGCGACTTCCCTTTGAGCGCTAAGTTCATTCGATGCAAAAAGCTCCAGGCTCCTCCGGGAAGGGCTGTGCGTAACCACTCTTTCGTGCGATCGGCGAAGTGCGAGCCCAGGAGCCAGGCCCCGCCTTTAGAGAAAGAACGGGCGAAATGAAAGTTTCTATAGCAGCCTGGGCGAGCGCCCCAACGCGTCTTGTAAGGGTCGGTTCCACCGAGGAAATCGTAGACTCGCACGCCTTCCGCAATGAGGTGCTTCAACACTTCGCCTCGCAGCAGAAATCCTACGCGATCCGACGCGCGTTCAGGATCGTTGCCCTCTTGCAACTGAAAAACACGATCTCCGAAGCGAAATGCGAATTGCACAGCCGCGATGTTTCCGTCCAGTTCCATGACCCACAACTCGAGCAAACCGCGTTGCAACAGGCGGCGGCTGAGCCTTTGATAAAAGTCGCGTCTGGCAGCGGAAGCGAATGACCCTGGCTCCCCGGCGCTTTCCCAACGCAATTGGTGAAGTCGAAAGAGAGCCTCCAGACTGGCGGGCAATTGGCTCTCACTGGCGCAGCGGTAGATTTTCGTCGCGTAGCGCTTTTCGAGGCGACGGCTATAACGTTCCAGATTCTTGCGATCTTCGCCGGAAAGCTGCTCCAGATAATCATTCCAGACTGTAGGCAGAGGAATCGCGGAACGCGGACTGGGATGTTCAATGAAAGTCCAGTCTCGCTTGAGCACTTCCAGGAGATGGGGAGCAACCAGCGAATCGGTGGGAAGGGTGTTGAACTGGCAAAGATCCCATTCCCGGCTGTGCTGCTTCAGGTAGTCGACAATCTGGTGCGCCACGCTCTCCGCAAAGCCAGGGCGAACCGGCAGGTCGAGATTGTCGGAGTCGCCACTGCCATCGCCCATCAGTCGCATCACTCGCAACGGAAGAAACGATCCGAAGCGCTCCCACGAGATGGAGAGCGGGGCCAACCCGATCAAACGCTTGTCCGAATCGAACCAGGCCAGTACCAGCAGTTCCCTGCCCTTCCCAAAGCTGCACCACCAGGAGACCAGCCAGTCAAGCGTGCAAAATGTCGCTGCCGGAGGGTATTCAGCAAGCAAATCGTCCCACGCCTCAGACAATTCATCCAGCTCATCGAGAGCGCGGAAGGCGCGCGCAGTCAGCGCCTTGGGTCTGGAAAGTGTATCTTGAGCTGACGACATGGAGATTCCGGCGGGCCGACGAGGCAGTATAGCATCGGCGCACGTGGCGGGTGATTACAAGCGGCGATGGAGGCAAGTTCGAGAGTCGAACCCTCCGCAGTTTGTTCCCCCCCCGTTACTGGACGGTTTGCGTTGTCGTTCCCGTACTGCCGAGAAAGTTCATGTCGCCGGAGTAGACTGCGCTGAGCGGTTTTGTCCCGGGATTGTTAAAAATCTTGCTGAAGATCGCCTGTCCGCCCACGAGCGGGGACAACCCGATGACGTTTCCATTCTGCATAAACGTAACCGTGCCAGTGGGGGCACCTCCGTATTGCGGTGCCACCGTCGCCGTTAAGGTGACAGATTGACCGCGGCTTGACGGATTCGGAGCCGAAACCAGCATCGTCGTCGTGCTGGCGGGATTTACCGCTTGCTCAAGCGGTGATGAAGCACTGCCCACGAAATTAGCGTCGCCGGAATAGGACGCCGTGATGGACTTGACTCCATATCCCAGGAAGACTGCGATAAAACTGGCCTGGCCGCCACTGAGGGTTGAAGAACCGAGGATGACATTTCCCTTCATGAATGTGACCGTGCCCGTCGGCGTACCCCCGCTGCTCGATACGGTCGCGGTAAAAATGACCGACTGTCCAACCTGGGATGGATTCACGCTGGAGCTCAGCGTGGTCACGGTGCTGGCTTGAACCACGACCTGCGGTAAGGGGGTTGAAGTGCTTCCCAGGAAATTAGCATCGCCGGAATAGGCGGCAGTGATGGTCTGCGGGCCCGCGGAGTTGAATGTGTAGCTAAGAGTCGCCACTCCGTTAGTAAGCGTCGAGTTCCCCAAGGTCGTTGCTCCGGACGTGAATTTGACTGTGCCCGTCGGCATACCGCCATTGCTCGACACCGTCGCCGTAAAAATGACCGACTGTCCAACCGCGGATGGGTTCAAGTTGGAAGTCAGCATGGTCGTCGAAGCCGCTTGATTTACCACTTGCTGCAATGGCGATGAAGTGCTTCCCAAAAAATTCGGGTCGCCGGAATAGACGGCAGTAATGGTCTGCGTCCCCGCAGAGCTGAACGTATAGCTAAAACTTGCCACCCCATTACTGAGCGTCGCGTTCCCCAGAGTCGCGGTTCCGGACATAAACTTGACCGTGCCCGTCGGCACACCCCCGCTGCTCGACACCATCGCCGTAAAAGTGACAGACTGCCCCACCACCGATGGATTCAAGTTGGAGGTGATCGTGGTCGCGGTGCCGGCTTGATTCACCACCTGTTGCAGCGGAGGTGAAGTGCCTCCCAGGAAATTCGCATCGCCGGAATAGGTGGCAGTGATCGTCTGCGGGCCCGCGGAGTTGAACGTGTAGCTAAGACTTGCCACTCCGTTGTTAAGCGTCGAGGTCCCCAACGTCGCGGTTCCGGACATGAATGTGATTGTGCCCGTCGGCGTCCCCCCGCCGCTTGAGACCGTCGCGGTAAAAACGACCCACTGCCCCACTACCGAAGGGTTCAAATTGGAGGTCAGCGTGGTCGTGGTGCTGGCTTGATTCACCGTCTGCTGCAATGGGGACGAAGTGCCCCCCAAAAAGTTCGCATCGCCGGAATAGACGGCAGTGATGATCTGCGTACCCGCGGAATTGAATGTATAACTAAGACTTGCCACTCCATTACTGACCGTCGCCTTTCCCAAAGTATTGGTTCCGGAGATGAAATTAACCGTGCCCGTTGGCATTCCCCCGCTGCTCGACACCGTCGCCGTAAGAATGACCGACTGCCCCACCGCCGACGGATTGGGGTTGGAGGTCAGCATAGTTGTGGTGCTGGCCTGATTCACTACCTGCTGCAACGGGGATGAAGTACTTCCCAAGAAATTCGGATCGCCGGAATAGATGGCCGTAATAGACTGTGCGCCCGCGACGCTGAATGCGTAGCTAAGATTTGCGACCCCGTTGCTGAGCGCCGCGGTCCCCAACGTCATGGTTCCGGACATGAACTTGATCGTGCCCGTCGGCGTACCTCCGCTGCTCGACACCGTCGCAGTAAAGTTGACCGACTGCCCCACCAGCGATGGATTCAGGCTAGAGGTCACCATCGTGTTGCTGCTGGCCTGATTCACCACCTGCTGCAACGGAGATGAAGCGCCTCCCATGAAGTTTCCATCGCCGGAATAGGTGGCAGTGAGCGTTTGTGCCCCCGCAGCCGTGAACGTATAGCTGAGACTTGCCACTCCTCCATTAAGCGGGGCAGTACCCAACAAATCGGTTCCGTTTTGATAGAAACTTACGGTTCCCGTGGGTGTCCCCGCGCTTGAGGAAACCGTCGCCATAAGGAGAACAGGTTGCCCAACAGTGGAAGGATTCAAGCCGGAGGTTAAAACGGTGGTGGTAGGCGCGCCATTCACAATCACTTCGTTGAGTACGGGAGAGGTGTTGCCTCCGAAGTGGACGTCCCCGGAATAGACCGCAGTTATAGGTTTTGTCCCGGCTCCCCCAAAGACAAAGTTCAAGGTGGCCTGTCCTGCGCTAATTTGAGATGTGCCGAGGATGATGCTTCCTTTCATGAAACGGACGGTGCCGGTGGGCGTACTTCCGTTCTGGCCGCCCGTGACCGTGGCGGTGAAAGTGACGGAGGCGTTCACCGATGCCGGATTTGGAGTTCCGCTTAAAGCAACGTTCGCCTGGGGAATGCACGGAATTGTGGGAAACAGGAAGTTATAAAAGTTGCATATTCCCTGGTACGTTGGGGGGTTATGCCCTTTGCCAATCACGAACGTGAACTGAACCTGTTTGCCTTCCGCGCAACCGCTGGCAATTTTTCCAGTGAAGCCGGGAGTAGGGTTGCCGTTGGTACAAATCGGCATATTCGGCACCGGGGCTTGGCAGCTCATCGCGGAGGACCAGAAATTGAAAGTCGTATCTTGACTGGCGACATTTGTCATATCCGGCATGAGCGGATAGTAGACAGTGGCTGGATTGGAGGGCCCGTTTCCGCAAGGATCGAAGATTGGGTCGGCGCTGCCTTGTTGGAGGAACACATTCACCGGTAAGTTGAAAACGGGAGCGTTGTTGCGGGTCTCCGCGTAAAGCGGGCCGGCCCAAATTCCAACTCCCGCCGTATCCCACGGGTAAGCAATGGCAAAGCGCTCGAGTTCAAGACCTCCAGTGGAGAAACCGATCATCGCCACCGTCCCCGCGCCCCACTGACCCATGCTACTTCCGCTGGTCGCGGTGCTGACCAGATAGTCAAGGTATCCAGCGTCATTGAACGAAGAAGATCCGCTTAGGTAAGGGTTGAAATAATTCACATCCCAGATTTGTTTAGCGCTGGAGGAAGTCGAAACCGCCTGGGTAAGCGGATCGCTCGGAGTAGCGGGCTGGCCACCACTCGCACTATCCCAGAGAAGCGGAGACGCGTACACAATGGCTACTCCGTTCGCGTTTGCCCAATAAAGTAAAGTATTCCACTCACCTTGGTCATAGGTCGGTAAATCCCACGCCGCGGCGGTCTCGTAACCGGGCAAGTAGAAGAGTGCGGTGTAAGGCACATTGGCGGAAATGTTCGCTGGAAAGTACGCCCGGTAATGCCGGGTGTTGCCCGCAAAGGAAAAGGTTTGGTCTCCTGTGTCGCATGGAACCGTGCAGGGCAGCGACTGCGCCGCGGCGAAATCGCAGATCAACAAGACCCCGATCATGAGACCCAATCGTCGCATATCAATCGTCTACTTCTGGGTTTTGAAGCATTGCCAAAGGTCGAATCCTGGCGGTTTCTTTTGTTATGCTGATGTTGCGCCGAAGCCTCTTCGACAGAAACACTTCTCGATTTTCCGAGACTTTTCGCCAGATACTTGGCGACTACGATAGCCCAAGCTGCAAATCGAATCCTAGTTTGAGGGAACGGGGGAGCACTCATTTTATGGATGTCAGTGTAGTTTTAGCAACCTATAACCGAGCCGCCAGTTTGCGGAAGACCCTGGATACTTTCTCAGCTCTTACCTATCCGCCGAGTCTGACCTGGGAGCTGCTGGTCGTGGATAACAATTCGCGCGACGCCACGCGGGAAGTGGTCGAAAACTTCGCGAAATCTGCTAGTTTTCCTCTGCGATATATTTTCGAAGCCCAGCAGGGCAGGTCTGCGGCACTTAATTGCGGACTCAACGCGGCCGCGGGCGAAATCATTGCATTCACCGACGACGATGTTCTGCTGCATCCAGATTGGCTGGCTCATCTGGCGCGCACTTTTCAGCGCTTCCCCTGTGCTGCGGTCGGGGGCAGAATCGTGCCCCTGTGGGAGCAGCCCAAACCATCCTGGCTCGAAGTGAACGGCCAACAAGCGGTGGTGAACTTCGAGCTTGGCGACGAGTTCAAGGAGCTTCGCTTTCCTCCTTTGGGAGCCAACTGTGCGTTTCGCAGGCGGGTTTTTTCAGAGTACGGAACTTTTCGGCTGGACCTGGGAGTGAGCGGGAGCACCCACACCGTCACCTGCGAGGATACGGAATTTGGCTTCCGGCTGCTGAGAGGCGGAGAGCAGATCGTCTATTGTCCCGACGCCATTGTTTATCATCCCGTGGATCCAAAACGCGCAACCAAAAAATATTTCCTGCAATGGTTTTACTACAACGGAGTTTCCTTAACTCGAACCGCCGGCCTGCCAGATTTCGGGATGTTTCTTTTCGGCGCGCCGCGTTGGCTTTATCGCGAGTTACTGGCGAACTGGCTGCAATGGATGCTCACCTTCAATCGAGATCGCCGCTTCAACCGCCGCTTACGGACCTACAGGAGTGTCGGGGACATCGTCGAGTCGCGACGGCTATTCCGCCTCAGAGCCGCGACCCGCGCCTCGCAACAACTTCAACCGGAGTAGGCGTTCGTCACGCAATGACTTCTTCGGCGAGCGAAGTTTTTCTCAGGAACATATTCCTGATCCGTTTTACGATCTCGATCATGCGTTCGCGATGCAGCAAAAATATCGCACCCAAGTAAGCCGCCGCTCCCGCCGCCACTTCCACAATCAGGCGCAGCAACATGGAGTGTGTCGGAGCCAGCCCGTGCTGCACCCATAGCACCGCCGGAATCATGGCGACGGTTCCACTGCAAGCAGGCAACAACGCCCGCAAATACTCGCCGGTTTTCATGTCGATGGCCTGAAATACTTTCCTGTACAGGGGAATGACCACAATGGGGTATGCGACCACCCAGCTCCACGCAATTCCGACTGTGCCCCAGCGGCTGCCGATATAGAACGCGACCGGAAGCACAAAGAGCGCAGCCAGCTCGTTCCACATGACGTAACGCACTTTGCCGATCGAGGTTAACATCTTTGGCAAGAGCGCGACGATGGCGCGGAACCCGCAATAGAACGAGAGCACTCGCAGGGGCGCGATCATTCCGTCCCATTTCGGCCCGAAAATTATGGGGACGGCCTCCCGCGCTACCAGGCTTAACCCCACTGTGGCCGGGAAAGCGGCCAGCGCGATCATTTCCGTCAGCACCCGGAGATAGCGCCGCAGAGCCTCCGGCTGATCCTGCACCGCCGACAAGTACGAAGGAATCACCGTGGTGACCAGCGACGACACTTTCTCGATAGGAACATTCGCCAGTTCCCACGCATTGCCATAAAAGCCCAGAGCCGCCGGCCCCAGCACTCTGCCCGCCACAAAGTTGTCCAGCCGCTGATAGGAATTCATGGCTAGGATCGCCACCGATACCTGCCAGCCAAATCGTAGCGGCTCGCGGATGGCTTGGAAGCGCGGCCAGGCGAAGCGGAACGGGCGAATCCTCATGATCACGACCACGCGAATTATGCCCGGAATCATGTTTCCCAGCAGCAATGCCCAATACCCGTAGCCCATCCATGCCATGATCAGGGTGGCGGCCGCGCCGGTCAGGGTACACACAATTCCCAGAATCGACAGCAGCCGGAAGCGCAATTGCTTCGCAATCACTGCGTTGGGAACAGCCACCAGCGCGCTCATGATCAGTCCGCTACAGGCCACGATAAAAACCGGCGCCAGCGCTGGAGTCCTGAAAAAAGCCGCGAAAGGTTTCGCGATCAGGCACCCTATCCCGAACAGCGTGGTCGCCGACATGACGCTGAGCGTGTTCATTTGCGAGAGCTGATCTTCGGTGAGATCGCGCAGCGCGACCACCGCGCGCGGCAGGCCCAGCCCGGTGAGTTGGCCGAAGTAGGGCATGAGAATTCCGGCCATGGCGGCAATGCCGAAGTCCGACGGCTTGAGCAGCCGCATGACTTGCAGAAACGACAGCCAGGTGAAGATTTGTGTGGCCCAATCGCTGCCCGCGCTCCACACTACGCTGCGCGCGAGATGCCGATCCGTCGGCTTGGGGTACGCCGGAACCTGATTGTTCAAAGGCTCATCGGCCGAGGTCGCCGCGACCTCGGAGATCTCTAGCGTCTTCGGATTTAACAGTGGAGCCTGACTCATGAGGGCGGGCGCGGATTGCAGTGCGAATCCTCGCGCCTGCCTGAAATTTTAGCAGCCGGACGCACCGCCAATGTTAAGACCTTGCGAAAAGGATCCCGGTTAGACCGGCCGAGAACTAACCAGCTCGAACCGCCTCTTCAAACGCAGGAAAGGTTTCTCCAGCAGCTCGTATGAAACGACAGCCAGCAGTATTGTGATTGCCAACGCCAGGTTCTGGCTGAGGAAGAGTCGGCGAAAGTGCTTGATATGTCCTCGGATAATGAAGCTTCTTGTGAATGACAGGGCTAAGAGGTGATAGATGTAGAGCCCATAGGAAATCCTCCCCAAGTAGATCAGCCATCCGGGAAGCGTGGCCGAAATCCCCAGGGTTGCAAGCAGAATAAGCGTGCTGCCCGCTGCGACCATCGGAAATCCAAAAAGGTTCGGCAGCCATTCCTGCGATTGCGGCGCTGGAAGATTCCAGAAATTGGCCACAAACACAACCGCTGCGATGCCGCCCACCACCATAGCGACCCTCATCCAGACGCCGAACTCCGGCATGCGTCCGCGCAACGCCACCGCAACCAGAATCCCTAGCGCGATTGGATCCAATCGGCACAAGGTATTGCACCACACCGACCAGGGGTTTCCATGAACCGCAACCATAACGGCCCGCGTGACGCTGGCAAGAATAAGCATTGCAATCGCAACGTACGCGAGGCCCGTGGCCGACATCTTACGCACGATCGGCGGCCACAGCAGATAGAACTGCTCTTCGATGGACACGGTCCACAGATGGCCCATAACACCATTCAGCGCTGGCCAGCCCCAGGCGACAATACTCCAGTTCCCGGCGAGCAGCAGAAAGGCGGCGAAGTAGCGCCACGTAAGCGCCTGCTCAATCCGACTCACCAGCGGAATCAGTCCCAGACCGGCAGCAAACAAGTAAAAGAAATAAAGCGGCCAGATGCGAAGCATGCGGCGTAAATAGAAGGCTTTTATGTTGAGTTTGCCAAACTGCCGCTTCTCCCTTAGAAGCAATTCTGTGATGAGATAGGCGCTCAGTACAAAGAAGAGATCAACTCCAAAAGCTCCCGCGTAGTTAATGCTGTTCGCGACCGCAGCCCAATGAGGTCCACCCTCCACAACCTTCTTATAGGCGTAGGCGTGAAACTGGAAGACTCCGAGGAAAGCAAAGAATCTCAAGACGTCCAGCTCAGGCCGGTAGAAAGACGAGGACTGGCGGGGTGTGCGGCCCGGCGCAACGACGAGCGGGACGTCCGCTTTGGCGGTTTGCGACAAAGCATCCATCTCCGTTACTTCAAGCCCTTCGCGCCGCCTTCGCCCGGCCGCGCCACTGAGGGAGCGGGCGAAACCGGCATTCCGTTCGCAGCGAATTCGATTTTGCCCAGGTAGCCCGTGAATTCATGGCCGCCGCCCAGGGTTTGAACCCTCGCACCCATACTCCGGGCCTCATCGAGCAGCGCTTGCAGATCGGATGGCACGAACAGCTCGCCGAATATGTAGGCGCTGCTTGCGCCGGTATTTTTTATCCGGATCATCTCCGAGCGCGCCCATTGTCCCGAAACGGTATTTCTAACCCCGCGCAGTGGGGGTTCACCGACAATCACGGGCTTGCATCCTAAACGATAAACTTCCATCGCCTCAGGAAGCGCGGGCGCTGGATTTTCCGCGAAGACGCGGTCGCTATTTCTCTCAAATATTCTTAGATAGGTTTCCTGGGACGGCAATCCTGCGTTTCTCAAATCTCGGGTGTAAAAATCCCAGGCCGGAATTGTGTCCGCAAAGAAGTAAACCGCGGCGCAATCGGGCGCGCTCTTAACTTGCGAAACCAGCGCCCCGGAAACCCTCGGAAAATAAGTTCGCTGCACCCCATACATGTGCCCTACTCCCCCTCCAATCGCCAGAAGGATGACGACACCGCAGCCCCACCGGTAAAAGAGCGGCGGCAGCTTGGCCAGCAGCGATTCCAATGCAGCGGCCACCAGGATGACCAACAGCGGGATGGCGAAGGACAATAATCGCGGCGCAATCGGAAATATGCCCAGGGCTGAGGCCAGAATCACGGCCGCATACGGCAACGCGAAAGCGGCCGCCCAGATCGGGCCAGCCCGCTTGGCGGTGAAATAGAGCCCGACCGCCGAAAGCAAAATCAGCCCCGGCTCATGCAAGTGGGCCAGCGAATCGAGCGACAGCGGGAACATGTAACGCAATGCCTTGATCGCGCGCGCCGAAAATTGGGGCTTCAGCACGGACAACATATGGCCCGCCCAAAAGCTGCGCATATACACACTATTTCCTTCGGGGCGGTAGATGGTGAGGTAGAAGAGCGCAAAAACGCCCAGCCAGATCGCCACAACGGACGCCGCTTTCACCGCACTCCGCAGATCGCGAACGTTGAGCAGGATCAACAGCAGGCCCAGGCTTAAGAGCGCAAAGATCACAGTTTGCGAAAACAACAGAGCCGCGACGCCGGAGGCCATCAACCACAGCCATGATTTTCTTGCCTCCGGATGCAGCACGAGCGCGCGGAAGCGCAGCATCATCCAGAGGGTGAACGCTCCGTCCATCGAGTAAGGCTTTAATTCGGACGCCAGCGTGATCGCGAAAGGCGAAGCCGCAACCATGGTCACCGCAACGATAGCCAGCCACCGGTTGAACAGTTTTTCGCAAAAAATCGCGAGCAAAACGAGAACGGCGATTGAGCCCAGCAGCGCCGGCAATCGGAAGACGGCTTCACTGGTCCCGAAGAAATGAATCAGAAACTTTTCCAGCAGAAGAAAGCCGGGCGCAGCCGCCTGATTGTAGGCCAGTGGCTGCAACAACTGCCAGGGATGGCGGGTCACTAGGTTTAACGCGATGCACGCCTCGTCGTAAAAGAAAGAGCCGGTTCTGAAGAAGTGCGCCACCCGCAGCGCGATGCCCAATGCAATGACAAAAATCAGCAAGGCAAATTCGAAGCCGCGCGCCGAACCATGAGAACTCTGGGCAGCTTTTTCGGAGAGCCTTTCAGCTTCCATTTGCAGCGACGTGAGCGGCTGCGAATTCATCCCTTTTCCTCTCGGTCGATGGTCACGATGTCGTAAGGACTTTTCAGATCTAGAGTGGGGCCCTGCCCCTAAGTGGTCGGCTTGGACTTCAGGGCTATCCTCTGAGCCTGCCTGAATTCTAGCAGGCGGGTAGACCGCCAATGTTAAGGCCTTGCGAAAGGAACGCCAGTCAGACAGGACGTGAACCGACCAGCTCGAAGCTCCTTTTCAGCTTCAGGAAGGCTTTCTCCAGCAGCGCATACAGCGCGATTAGAAGGATCTCGCAGAACAAACGAGTTTGTCGCCCGCTAGCCACGCTGCCGCCCCGGTATTGCTAAAGCCTCCGATAGTGACGCTAGTTTGGGACGAGGCCGTCATCTTCGTGTTGAAGCCCCCATTTGCGGTGCCGGGAGTGGTTACGTCCACGCAGCTTGCCCACCAGCCATTTCCGCCGGGATCGCCAAGAACATATCCGTTGGGCATTGCCAAGATCCCAGTCGTGCCAATCGTCCCAGTTCCTACGTTGATCGAGAATGCGTTCGTGCCGTTGGTACAAGTGATCGAAGGACTGGTACCAAAACCTGAGGAAATGGTCGGACAATATGGGCTATCCGGAGTAGGGATTTGGGAACTGTACACTCCTGATCCAGGCGCATAAACGACCGTCTGCGGCCCGAAACGGCAAGGCATCTGGCCGACGTTGTTAAACATCGGGATCACGTTGCTCGTATCGTGCTCCCAGTAGTTGTTCATGATGTCGCAAGCGCTGCTGTTGTAGAGAGTTTGGCCAGTGTCTAGCTGCATCTCGGCTAGGCCGTTTCGGGATATGGTATTCCCCACCATTTCGAACGCCCAGATAGCAAAATAGGTTTGGCCAGCGATTGGCGTGATCTGTATCCCGTAGTTTGTATTCGTGTCGAACGTGTTGTTAATCAGCGTCATATTTTGGGCCGTGCCTAAGCGCAGCCCGTCGCCACCGGAGAGCAGGGAGTAGCTGCCTGTCATCGTTAGCATGTCGCTAAAGGAACTGGGACCGGTGTTCAGGAATAAGTTGTCGCCGGAGAAGTTGCCGACCTCGATGTTCTCAATGAGTAATCTACAAAAGGGGGATGCCTCGAATCCGACGAGCGGCGTCCCCGCGTTGTTTCCCCCATCTGAATTGACCCCTGCCCCACCCCAAAGTGTGAAGTCTTCGAGATGGTAAGAGAGGACACACTGAGCGCCGTTGACAGTGGGTAGGGGCGAAAGCAGGAAGGCCTCCCCGGAAGTCAGCGCGGTGTTCGCGACCACGATCTCACTGCCCATTGCAACTGGGTTATTAATCAAGCTTGTCTGGAGGGGGGGGATTTGATAATAAACCTCCCAATTAGCGGATCCGGACCCCTGCCCGCGAATGTTAACCGGGACGTTATTCGGCAACTTGATCCGAGTTGCCGTCTGACTCGTACCCAAGACCATCATGCCGCCCGCAGGAAGCAGGATGGTCCCACCGTTAGGGATGCCATTTAGTGCGTTCTGGAGGGCCGCCGTGTTGTCGGTCCCATAACGATACTCGAATCCAAACGTAGCGTATCCGCACGTCCCCCCACAACTTCCATTGTATCCGCTGCCCGTGATTAAGGATCCACTAGAGAACGAAGTGCCAGTTGCATTCGGGATCTGAGCTATCTGCCCATTTAGCTGGGAGTTGACCCCAGAAAATCCGTAGTAAGTGACGACTTGATGAGCAGTAAAGGTGTTAGCCGCTGAGAACGTCAGCGGCGGGCTCGTTCCGGTAAATGACGTGATCGTCGCCGTGTCCGCCACACTGGTCGAAGTGTTCCATATTCCCCAGCCCACCAGAGTAGTCCCGCTGATGACCGCCCCGATCGTCCCGCAGGACTGAGGAATCGCTGCCACGCAGAAGTCCTTGCCAACGTCGGTCGCTGCGACGAAGCTGGCCGTCGGAGACGTCAGCAACTCATCGGGGTAGAGTACGTTCTCAAACGCCATCATGAAGACGGTTATCTGCGTCGTTGTGACCTGCGTGACCGTGTAAGTCGATGGTTCGCTCGATCCAGCCATTTTCGCGTAGCAAGTCATCGCATCATTGGCGCTCAAGGTGTTTGTGAGAATGAGCGCAAAGCCCCCGGGGGCTTGCAGTTTGTTGCTCGTCGCGCTGTTCCACGCAGCGCAGACAAGCAGGAAGTCACCGGCTTGCACCCCCGGCTGGCGCGTTCACCGTCGCGGCCTTCCCAACGCCGCTCGCCTGTTGAACGTAAGTGCTCGTTCCTCTTTGAGAGATTGCTTGGCCCGTAACTGGAATCAACGCGAGGGTGTCAGCATTCCACTTCACGTTGCCTGAACCTGCATAAGTGCCTGTCACGGCCGGCACGGTTTGCGGAGCGGTCAGGGACTGGTAATTAACGTAGGCGGCAAATTCACTCGCGGCTGGGCTAACGTTTAGAATATTGGTTCCAGTCGACGGGGCCGACGACCATCCGCTCCCCGCCCCGTTTGTCCACGAGAAAAGGGCCAACACTACCTCGGGGCTTGTCATTGTCCCATAGTTCGTGGTGTAGGTCGGGGTTGATGCCGTGCCGCCGGTCGTTCCCCCGTTCACCAGCGATGTCATCTGCCCGTCGAAGCGGCGGATCTCGTCGGGCGCGGCGCCCGTAAACTGCCCAAGCGCGGGGAGTGACAGGACAAGAGTTAATGAGATATTGATAATGTATTTTTTCATTGTCGCCCTCGCACCGAACCTCGATTTTGATCCAGTAACGTGAGTAGCGTACTCCCGTTTCGCCGGCTGAGCGGAGTGCCCATCCTGGTTCCCCTTCAGGGGTTTGACCCAGAGGGCGAGATGGCTTTTCGTGTGGACTCAGGAAATTCGATCTTGGCGAGGTAACCAAGGAATGGATGACCGCCCCCCAGGGTTCGAATCCCCGCGCCCATAGATTCGGCCTCATCAAACACGGCGTTAAGGTCGTCTTGCGCGAACAATTCGCCAATCAGGTACGCATCCCTCGCTCCGGAGTTCCTGACCCGCATCAGTTCCGAGCGCGCCCACATGCGCCGTTGGGCGTACCCGACGAATGCGGGTAACGTACGTTCGCCGAGAATTACCGGTTTGCACCCCAAATGATAGGTCATTAAACCCTCTGGAAGCGGGGGCTTCGGATTTTTCGCGAAAGCGCGATCGCTATTTCGGTCAACTATTCTTCGATAGGTTTCTTCGGTCGGCATGCCCTCGATTCCTACGCCCCTAGTGTAAAACTCCCAGACAGGAAGTTCAGCAAATACATAAACTGCGGGGCAATCGGGCGCGGCTATAATTTGCGAAATAAGCGAGCTGGAGACCCTGGGAAAATCGGTCTGTTGCTGCACATACATCAGCCTAACCCCATTCCCAATGACGAGGAGAACGATCAACCCGTAGCAAATGCGTAAAAGACCTGGGGGAAGCGCTTTAACGATGAGCGATTCGGCTCCGACCGCAGTCAGGATGGCTAACAGCGGGATGATAAAAAGCAGAAGCCGCGGTGCAATAGGAAATAGTCCGACAACCGACGCCATGATAACTGCGGCATAGGGCAAAGCGAGGGCAGCCGCCCAAGTCACGCCGACTCTCTTTACTGCGAGATAAAGCCCCAATGCAGGAATCAGGATAAGCGCCCCCTGATTAGCGGCCCGGCCGAGCGGACCTCGCAGACAGTGCAGCGAATCGAGGGAGAAAATAGACAGGTTATGCAACGCGTTGATCGCTCGAGCATGAAATTGTGGCTTGAAAACGGACAAAATATAGCTCGACCACCAGGTCTGCATGTAGAACGTGTTTCCTTCGTGGCGGTAGACAGTGAGGTATAAGAACAAGAAAACGCCTGACCAGATTGCCGCAACGAGGCCCGCTGGAACGACTCCCCACGTTTTGCGGAACGTCCAAATTATGAGGACCAAGCCGACGCTTAGGAGTACAAAGATGATAGCCTGCGAAAACAAGAGAGCCCCCACACCCGAGACACACAATAGTAGCCACCGTTTTGCCGTCGGATCAAGCAACAGAGAGCGGAGGCGAAGCATCATCCAGAGGGTGAGGGCGGCATCCGTCGAATAGGGCTTCAATTCGGAGGCAAAGGTGATCGCCAACGGGGAGGCAGCGAGGATTGCCACAGCGAGGATTGCCGTCGACCTTTCGAACAGCTTTTCGCAAAAGATGGCGATCAAAGCAAGAACCGCGATGGAGCCTAGCAGCGACGGCAATCTGAAGACGAGTTCGCCTGTGCCGAAAAAATGGATCAGAAACTTTTCCAGCAGAAGAAAGCCGGGCGCGGCGGCCTGGTTATACGCGAGAGGTTTGAACAACTGCCAAGGATGGCGGGTCACAAGATTTAACGCGACGCATGCCTCATCGTAGAAAAAAGAGCCGGTTCTAAAGAAGTGTGCCACGCGCAGCGCAATGCCCAATGCGATGACAAATATCAGCAAGGCAAATTCGAAGCCGCGCGCCAGCCAACCAGAAGTCTGGGAATCCTTTTGAGGAAAGCTCGCAGCCTGTGTTACCGGCGTCGGGGTTTCGACTTTCGAGGTTTGTATCGAGGCATCCATCTCCGTTACCCTACGCCCTTTGCGTTGCAAGGCCTACGCGATGCCGGAGCATGAATATCGCCTCCTGGCCGCTGCCAAACGGCTCGGGAAGCCACGCGGATACTGCGAAGGCAGCGATAATGGCCAAAACCGGATCGATCGGAAAGCGATGAAAATCGCGAGCCAAGGCGATGTAATAGACGATCGGGAAAATCGCGGGGAAGGACGCGAGTAACCAGAAATACTCGCCCCGCTGGCGCCGAATGGTAATCAATCCCAGGACCACCATTACGAGCAGGCCGCAGATGTACAAAAACCTCGCCTTAAAAAACCACGTCCTCTTATGCAAGAGCCTGCTCAGCGGATTGTCGCCAACGAGGTCAAACCAGAAATACGTGACCCGCCGAGCCGTCTCAAGCATATAAACGCGAGGGTGCGCGCGAATCCAAACGAGCGCCTCATGCTGCTTTTCATGTGTGTATGCGTACTCGCCCAAAGAGGAGAACTCAGCCTGCTCCCCCGGGTCGCCGTTCGGGTGCACCGGCGGCCCACCATGATTGGCGCGCCAGAGTTCAAAACCAAAATCCGAGCGTAGGGGCACGAAGTGGTGAAAGACAACGAAGTTACGGGCCGTCCACGGTACGCAACACAGGACCGCGGCGAGGCAGGCGAACGCGGCCAGCTTCACTCGTTTCGTGTCCAGCGATTTGAATCCCAGCCGCGGCCAGACAAGCCAGAGTAAAGCTACCGGCATCAACACCAGGAAAGTGGGGTGAGTCAGCAACTCAGCTCCCCACAGCAGGCCATAAGCAATCCATGCGGCAGGCTTTCTGGAATCGCGAACGGCGAGCGTAGCCCACAGAAGCAGGGCGGCAAGAAGTCCAGAGAGCGTCGTGTACCAGATATTCGCATATGCAGCCAGCCCGGCCGAAGGGTTCAGCACGAATAGCCACGCGGCGAGCGCGGCGATGCGATCTCCGGCTTGTCGGCCAGCGACTCGTCTGGCCACGAAGAACACGGGAAAAATCGTCAACGCTGAGCAAAGGTCATTGAAGACGACAAATACGAGCAAAGTCGCCCTGCTGTGCAGGCCGAAAACTAACATGTCCGCCGCGAGTATCGTTGGCATGACCGGGGTGAGCCACGCAGTGGGCCCGGCGCCCGGCCAAGGTTTGCTGAAACCCTGACCGCTGGCGAGCGACTGTCCGGGCTTGCGGATTCGCGCCAGCTCTTTAATCCAGACCCAGGGTTTGCGGACGTGTTCCAACACGTTGGTCGCGATGACGATGTCGGCCACGTCGGACTCGACGGGGAAAGAATATTCGCTCCCGATATAGGTGGCAGGGACCGCGTGGTCGATTCCGGCGGTCTCCCAGCGAATGGACGGGTCGGCGACGATTCTTTGCAGGTCGGAGGGCGGACGGCCCGGGCCTATCTCCAGCACCCGCAGGTTGGGGCGGAAATACTCTTTCGCGTATTTCTTGAACAATCTGCGGGTATTAGCGTGCATAAGAAATTGGCCTTGTCGTCATGATTGGGCAGGAAGCGGCGTTCGCTATCCCGCTTTGCCCACGGGTTCGGTCATGGGTGCGCCGGTGACGGCTTCGATCGGATCCACATAGCCCGGCCGGACGGAATAGTTGACCGGCAGGTAGGTGTGCAGGCGCCACATCACGCCGTTGCGATATTTGGCAACTCTCATGGTGCGGAGCTCCCAGTCTTTGATCATGCCGCCGACCACGAGATAAGCGCTTTCCAGAAGAAAATTGAAGGGCCCTTTGGCGCCAAATACTTTTACGTAGAGGTCGCGGTGCTTCCAGCAGACCTTCAGGTGGGAGAGGTACATGCGCCAGGGGTTGCCCGCGAGATGGCTGTGGCCGGTGCGGCGGAAGCGCACCAGGGGCTCATCGAGGCCTTCGAGGCGATATCCGGCGGCGACGCAGCGAATGACGAATTCGCGATCTTCACTCTCGCGATACCAGCGATCGAAGTCGCCTACGGCGCGCACCGCTTCGGTGCGAATCATCAGGGTGGAAGGAATGACCCACTCGCGATGGGTGAGCGCGATGGAGAGGGGCATCGCGGTGGGTTCAAACTTCTTCCAGCGCACGTCGGGATAGCCCGCGAGAATGAGATAGACGGCGGTATGCACTCCGGCGCATTCGGGATGCTCCATGAGGTAACGATGCTGCACTGCGAGCTTCTCCGGCAGCCAGATGTCGTCGTCGTCGAGCAGCGCGATGAACTTGCCGCGCGCGACGTGGATTCCGGCATTGCGCGCGCCGGCGAGGCCGACATTCTTGGGCAAATCCAAAATGGTGCAAACCCCGGCGTAGCGATCCAGGTAGCGGCGCGATTCCTCGCGGGAGCAATCGTTGACGATGATGATTTCCCGCGGCGGAAGCGTCTGCGCGAGCACAGACTGCACCGCCTCGTCGATGTATTGCTGACGATTGTAGAACGGGATGATGACGGAAATGTCGCTTGTGGGCCGGCTCACCGCGAGTTGCCCCCTGCGAATGTCGGGGTATCGAAACGCTCTGGCGTGGTCAGAAACCTGCGCCGCATATCCTGCACAAACACGGGGTCTCGGTAATCCGGTTTCACGCGATAACGCGGCGAGATGCGGTTCAGAAATTTATTCAGGGCGCGGCCGACATAGCGTATGTTGCCGCTGGGATGTTGCAGCTTTTCCAGGATGAACGTGGCCATGCCGCGCCAGCCGTAAGCCCAGCGATAAAGTTCGCGGTGTTTCCAACACATTCGTAAGTCGGTTCGGAAGATGCGCCAGTGATTGCGGGTGAGGCCTTCCTGGCCTTCGCGGCGCAGCCGGATCAGAGGCTGCTCGATCCCCTCGATGCGATAGCCGGCGGCGCAGCAGCGAATGATGAATTCGCGATCTTCACATTCGCGAAAACTGGGATCGAACGAGACCGAGCGCAGCATTTCGCGGCGGATCAGCGTCGTTTGAATAATGGCCCAATAGGCGTTCATGAGAGCTTGTGCAAGTGTCATCGGGGACGAATAAAAACGTTTGTAATACTCCTGACTGCCATCTGCGTAAAAGAACCAGGCCGCGGTGTGGACGATGGAGCAATTGGGGTGCTGGTCCATATATCGGCGCTGCACTTCCAATTTTTCCGGCAACCAGAGGTCGTCGTCGTCGAGGAAAGCGATAAACTCTCCGCGGGCATGTTCGACTCCGGCATTCCGCGCGCCCGCCAGGCCCACATTGACCGGCAGGTCTACGATGCGGCAGACATCCGCGTAGCGATCCAAATATCGTCGCGAGGACTCCCGGGAACAGTCGTTCACGATAACAATTTCGAGGGGTTGGAGAGTTTGCGCCAACACCGACTGCACGGCCTCGTCAATATATCGTTCGCGATTGTAATAAGGAATGACGACAGAGATATCGCTTGCACCGGCCCGCACAACCTACCTCCGAACGGCCACAACCCAATGGTAAGCGATGGACGGGCGTGGAAAGCGTTTCGCGACAACACAATTTACAAGAAATTCATCTGGAGGGGCGGGAAGCGCTGGAAGTCGGGATGCTATGATTTTTATGACGTAGCATCCGCTCGCAGCCCGCGCCGCCGTGTAACTTTCGCATTTTGACCGATGAATGGGGGTTAACTCTTCCCGAGTGGAAATAATCGCTGCGAGACCCTATGGCTAAACTATATGTCCTCGGTGGTCGTCAACGGAAAACGGGGATTAAAGCGCCGCGATACGAAAATGAGTGGTATCTGTACGATGCCGCACTGATTCTGGAAGTCGACACCGAAGCGGCAACCGCGCGGACTTGCATCGAATATCAGAGTCCGCGAGCCGTCTGCCCAGGCGATCAGCCGGCCGGAAACTTCAAATGCGGAGCACTGCTGGGCAACATTCTCTACACCTGTACGAATTCAGAAGTCTTGATCTATCGCGTCCCTGAGTTTGAGCGAATCGGCTACATCACTCTCCCCTGCTTTAACGACTTGCATCATGTCACTCCGACGGCGGACGGGAATTTGCTGGTGGTCAGCACCGGACTCGATATGGTGTTCAAAATAACGGACACGGGTGCGCCCCTGGCCGAATGGTGCGTTGTCGATGAGATGCCGTGGAAGCGCTTTTCGCGGGAGGTGGACTATCGAACCGTGGTCACGACGCGGCCTCACTTGTCGCATCCCAATTTTGCTTTCGAGTTGAATGACGAGGTGTGGGTCACGCGCTTCGAACAGGGAGATGCCATCGGTCTCAACAAACCCGGAAAGCGAATCGCACTTGAGCTCTGGCGACCGCACGACGGGCTCCGGCACGGCGAACGCATCTTATTTACCGGCGTCGAAGGAAAGATTGTCATCGCCAACGCCCAGACCCTGGGCATCGAGGAAACCATCGACCTGCGAAAAATTCAGGATCGAGGACGCGAAATTTTGCCTGCCTGGTGCCGCGGCGTACTTCCTGTCGATGAAAGAAAAATGTGGGTGGGGTTCACGCGGATTCGCCAGACACTATTGCGGGAGAATGTCCGATGGGTTAAGAACCTCCTCCAGGAAGGCACCGTCGCGAAACCGACGCACATCGCGTTATTCGATGTCGTCGGCAAAGAGTGTCTTGAGGAATTCGACCTGGAGCCTTACGGCATGCACACGGTGTTCGGGATTTTTCCTTCGCTGGGATGAAGTTTGAATTTCATTGGCCGCCCCGGCGCAGCAGAAGAATCTTGATGGTCTGAAACATGATTAGGATGTCGAGGCCGATGGAAGCATTCTTGATGTAGAAAAGATCGTACTGAAGCTTTTCCTTGGCGTCCTCAACCGTATTTCCGTATTTATAGCGAATCTGAGCCCATCCCGTGATTCCCGGCCGGACCAGATGCCGGAGGTTATAGTAAGGAATTTCCTGGGTCAGCCATTGGACGAACTCGGGGCGCTCGGGGCGTGGACCGACGAACGCCATGTCACCTTTGAGGACGCACCACAGCTGGGGAATTTCGTCGAGGCGCGCCGCTCGGAGAAATTTGCCGACGCGGGTAATTCGCGGATCGTCGTCGTCCGCCCAAGTGGGACCTATATCGGCCTCGGCGTCGGGACGCATGGTGCGGAATTTGTAACAGAAGAAAACGCTTCCCAAACGCCCGACCCGCTTCTGCCGATAGAGGATCGGGCCTGCGGAATCCAGTCGGACCGCCAGAACGATGAACGGAATCAGCGGTGCCGCCAACAACAGACTGATCAAGCCGACGGTGAAGTTGAGCACCCTCCGGACCAACCGGAATGCCTGGCTAAAGCGAAATCCGTCGGCAAAAATGATCCAGCTGGGGTAAAGATTTTCGACTTCGATCTTGCCCGAGATCCTCTCCAGCCAAGAGGTGGCTTCCTCCACACGCACCGAACTTTGCAGGCGAAGGTGCAATAGTTCGGGCATGGGCATGGCGTCGCGCCGGTCCTGCATGGCTACGATGACGTAGTGCACCGCCTGTTCCCGGGCAACCGACAACAGATGCGATGCCGCCTGTTGCCGGGTGACGACTCCGTCGATATCTCCGGTCCAGCCGACCACATCGACCCCTAGATCGGAGCGCGTCTGGAGACCGCTCACCAGCCTCTGGGCTCGTTCCCCTGAACCCAGGACATAGACTCGCTCCCGCAGATAAGGCTGCTGTGCCAACCAGGAAAACGCGTTGCGCCATGCCAGTAGCGCCGCCGTCAGGATAATCAATCCCACCAGTGCCGACGAGTTTCCCAGCTTGAAACTGGGAAACAAAACTCCGATCACACCCAGCCCCAGCGCAAGCAAGCCGGGGACCAGTAAAAGCCGAAAATACAGTTCTCCTTTAGCGTCGAAGTGCGTGGGATCGTAAAGATCGAACCAGTGAGAGAGCAAAAGCACAAACAACGTCACCGCCAGAATTTTGTAATACCCGTACTCGAAGTTCAGCACGAGATAACTATCTTCGCGATAACGCAGCATGGTGCCCAGCAAAAAGGAAGAACAGACGATCAGTGCTTCTCCGATCACCAGGATCAAAGTTCGAATCGAATAGTGAACATTGAAAAGGCGAATCAAGTTTCTCCTCTGCTTCTTCCGCGATCACGCGAGGCGGGACGGCCGGACTCGGTAGGATGTCGAAAGTCGATCACTGCGGCGTTGACGGAACCTGGACATTGTTGGGTCGATTTCCAGCCGGGTTGATGGTCCCAAAACCGGCAAAGTGCTCGCGCCCAAGGTGAAATGGCAAAGTATGCCAGCCGAAGCTAATCAAGGCGATATGACTTTGGCTTAAACCTGGGCAAACTGAGGAAGTATTGCAATATGAGGTTTCGTCGTTGAACTGATAGCTTGCTGTAAAGCTAAAATGCCGCCCCACGGCTCGTTGAAGACCGGCTCCGACAAAGCCATATTCATAGGTACTTCCGCTGGTGCCAGAAAGTCCGAGGCTGCTCAGCCTGGCGAAGCCTCCGTTGAAGCTCGCCGTCCACCGCGGCGAAAGAGGACGGCTTAACCCGAAGGAAACGATATCTGTCGTCGCGCCCTCGAAAAAGCCCGACCCTCCGCTGGTGAGACGTTCGTACGACAGACTCAAGGTCTCCCGCCGGAGAAGGTATTGGAACGACCCGACCGCGCTGAGAGATGTCTGATGCGTGGTGACAATGATCGGGATGGTCACCGGACCAATCACGATTAGGGTTGGACCCGTCGAACTGATGAAGCTGGGGCCCAAGCTGAATACAAAGTTCAGGCGCGGAGTTAGCGAACGCGTGTAACCGAGCTGCACTGTGTCCGCAAGAACCTTGCCTTCGTTGCCGGGATACTTAAACTGTTGGAACCCGCCAGACACAAACACTGAACTGCGGGGCGTGAGTTGATACTGATACCCCCCTAAAGCCGACGTCTGCTGATCATTGACCGCATTGCCCTGACCCAGATAATCGGTGAAGGCATATGCCCCCTGTGCCGAAACCAGCGATCGTGGGGTTAGCTGATAGGTAACTTCCGCTAGCGAGACACTCGTGAAATGAGGAGCGCCTCCATACCCGCCGTAGTCGTTGAATCCGAAGAAATTGGAGATGCCGGTTTGCCCGGTGGTCCCAAATCCCAAGTTGTAGGCGCTTGCGCCTCCGTACGCAGTCGAGCCGAAACTCGCCGCCGGATAGTCGCTAAGGGATTCCTCAAGCAGGAATGTCGCTCTCCCCAAGGGAAACGCTTCGCTAGCTGAAAACTGCTGGACATGCGATTCACGTGCTGGGACTGAAGTGTTGTTATAGAAAAATTCCCCGCCCTTATAGTCCACATGCGTGTTGAACCTTCGATCAGTCCTCGTCAACGCCAAGCTGCCGTAGATCTTGGTAACGGAATTGGATTCCCAAGTACTCGTTGGAAGGTTGTTTGCGGGATACAACTCAGCGCTTTCGTTCAAAGTGACGCCCGCAACTAAATAGCTTTGTTTATTTGGATATAAATCGTAGGGTGAAAAAGGAGAAGGTTGGGTGGCGGGGAAAGCTGAGTTCAACTGTAGCTGCGGCTGCCCCACAGTTTGATCGACGGGGACACCGAAGGCTTCACCCTGCGCTACCGGCATCGTAGAGTTGTCGTTCGGAACCTCGGTGCCGGTGTTCTGCTGGGCGTCGTCGGTCTGCGACTCGCCCGGTGGTAACAGGGTTGGATCGATAGCGCCCTCTGAGCCCCGCGTCGGACCCGGCATCGTTGGGCTCTCGCCCTGAACTTCAACGTCGGTGCTCGGGGAATCGCCCCCAGCCTGCGACCAGCACGGAGTGAGGGCGATGGCCAAGAATACGCTTATCCAAATTGAAGCTCTTGTCATCGCTCTTCACGGCTGGGGGAGCTGGTTCTGGGACCCGTGGGCTGCACAACTCCCTCGAGTTTATATTGTTGCCTGCTCCTACTGTCAGAGGAGGCGGCTCCGGTTGAAATTCACCAAAAATTAACCTCCCGGTTGTCCTGCGCTTACACTAAGTCGATAGCATTGGAATTGTTACCCTGGCCCACGCAGGTGTAGCCTAAGTGGCTGGGGAATGCTCACTTTAGAGTGTGTCGCCCGAGCCATGCCGCCAGCAAATCTCAGCGTTCCGATCCGCGAAAATCATGAAGCACATTTTAGCCGGAATCTCCTGGAGTCACCGAACTTCTTGGACTCCGGTAGCGCTTCAAATGCCCTTCGATCCCGGGTTCGTGCGGGCGTCGATTCCCGCCAAGCGAACCTGGCCGGCATCATCGGAGCTCTCATCGTCGCGGCGGTTTTCGGGTTAAGCCTTTATTTCGCTCTGCAATACTTATTCTAGATCCTCCTTGTCACACTGTTTGTCCGGGTAACACATTCCCGCCATGGAAGCTCGTTATTGCGCATGACTTCGGATTCGCGAATGCATCAACCAATATCGAAAGGATTGCAGAAGTATCAGAATCTCGAGTCAGTGCTTTTCTGGCTTATGATGGCGATCGGTGTTGCGCCAATCTGGTGGCTTTCTCAGATTCCCACGCAGGACGGCCCGGCGCATCTTTACAATGCCCATTTGCTGAGCGGCTGGTGGAAGACTTCGTTCCCGATTGACCGCGTCTTCTTTGCGCTTAACCACACGCCGGTTCCGAACTGGTTATCAACCGCCTTGCTCGCGATCCTCATGCAGCTGTTTTCCCCGCAGTTGGCGGAGAGGCTTCTGCTCACCTCGTACGTGGTTCTCTTGCCCTTATCTTTCCGTTATGCTTCTCAGTCCTTTGATTACGTTTCCCGGTACACCTACTTCCTGGGTTTCGCGCTGGTGTGGAACTACTTTTTCCAGTTGGGTTTTTTCAATTTTTGCCTCAGCCTGGTCTGGTACTTATTTTTTCTTGGCTACTGGGCTCGGAATCGTCACAGTCTAGGCCTATGGAATGTCGTCCATTTGTTCCTTTTGTCCGTCCTCTTGTACTTTTCCAACGGTCTTTCCTACTATCTGGCAGGCGCGACGGTGGGGGTGCTTTCGCTCGTGGCTCTGGCCACTGCGCCACGCGGCCAATCTCATAAAAGACAGTGGTACGCCGTTCTATTACCGCAGGTGGGCCTGCTGCTTTCTCTCCCTCTGTCGATTCTTTTTTTCGCTCAACATGGAAAACACTACGCTACGCGGCCGTCCCCGGTTTCGTTTCGTTCGTTGATTTGGTCGGTCACGCGACTGCCGATCCTGTTGACCAGCCTCAACTCGATTGACCTGAAGCTCTCGGCCCTGTTCGGAATTTTGTTGGCTCTGGGCGCCGGGCTCGCCGTCTATTCTCGCAGGGATCGGCCTCAAAAGCTTATGTGGTCGGACGCTCTCCTGCTCGCCGGAGCTTGTTTGTTCGTCTTCTATATTGTTGCGCCGGAACATACCGGCGGGGGCGGTTTTATCAACGACCGCATCTTCTTATTCGCCCTCGCCACGGTCGCGTTATGGGTATCGATGCAGCAGTACGACCGGACCACTGCGGCCCTACTCACGGCGGCGGCCATGATCTCCATTCTGGGCCTGCAAGTAAGGACTTTCGAACGCAATGCCCGCCTCTCCGCCATGCTCGACCAGTACAGTACGGCGGCCAACCATATCGAAGAACACAAATTGCTGTGGGCGCTCAACCTGGATCCCGCGGGAACGGGATACGTACAGGCCCGCGAGCCCGGCCTAAGAGAAGATCCTTTTGAGCACGCCGGAGCCATCCTGGCTCTACAGCGCAACCTCGTGGACTTGAACAATTACGAGGCCGCCAGTAAGAATTTCCCCATCGTATACAACGACGCCTTCGATCCATTCCACATCATCGAAATCCTGCCACGCGATGGAGGCGCTCCCACCTTCCCTCGCAGGGTCAATCTTGCCAAGTACGATCAACTGACTGGACGCGCCGTCGATTATGTTCTGCTATGGCATCTGCCCGACCCGACTCACGCCAACTTAGCTGTGCAAGATCTGCAACGGCAACTCTCCAGCGATTACGTGCTGATTTATTGCGCCGAAAACATTCCGTTGCGGTTATATCATTTGCGGCGGGAAGAAAGCTCAACCTCCGGAGCGGCAAGCTGTCCGGCGCTGGCGGCGGCGCCATGATCGCGGATAGAAATTTATTACGGCAATAACACATCGGGTGATCGGGACGAATCGCTTGTCTACATGAGTCCCGGCTTCAGTGGTGCAATCTTGAAAGGGCAAAAAAGTTATAAGGGCTGGCGAAGACTGCGCTTCTAACCCGAATTTCTGAGGCGGTGATGAAAAGCATGATGCAAGCCAGGACGGCTACGGGAGGAACCCACTTTCGAAATAAGCTCGTGAATCGTTCCAAACCGATTGCGTAAAGAAGCAGAAATGGCAGCATCACCCCGGAAACGATGCGGCCGGAAATAATAAACGGGATCGCCCGGGAAGGATAGGCGCATGCGCCGTAGTCGAAGGGGATGGAAATGGCAATGATGAACAGCACCGCGGTGATAACTAAGAGAGTCGAGTAGGTCGCCGCGAGCCTATTAAGCATTGACATACTCTTTCGCCGCTGCCAGAAATCTACTAGGAAGACGAGCAGCAGAATCGCCGATGAAGCCAAATAGAACCGATCAGCCAGGACTGATCTCATATCGACGGTCTGCCAGACGTATTCTCCGCGCCAAAACCTTTGCGAAAGTCCCACGGCAAAGTAATGCAGGCCATGAGACGAGAAAAGAGGATTGTGCAGCATTTCGCCCAAAGGCTTCGCCGTCCAGCCGAGTTCATGCGCTTTCGCTTTTCCGCCGGTCAAATCTCCCATAACCACGTAATTGCGCAGCACCCACAAGCATGGGAGCGTTCCCGCCGCGAGAAGGCTTATGCCCAGAACCCAGAGTTTTCGACTAGCCTGTTCCGTCGAACGTCGCAGCCAAACCAACAGAGTTATTGCGAGAGGCAGATACAACAGAATGTTGGCGACGCTCGACACAAAGGCCAAACTCGCGATGAATGCGCAAACGATCAGATATCGATGACTGCGTGGCCTGCCATCCACCGCGCATATCATCGCAAGCAAAGCGGCAGCTGACAGCGGAGCCGAAAAAACGTCGCGATTCATTCCGTAAAAGATATCCAGCGGGAATACGGCGACTAGACCGGGAACGGCTAAGTGCAGAAACGGGCGATCAGGGTAAGCCCTGCGAATAAAAAGATAGGAGAGCCAAACCAACAGGGCGAACGCAATCGGATTGAGAAACTTCGGCCAGTAATCAAGCCGCCAATCGCGGAGGCCCAGGGCCACGCCCAGCTTATACCATGCGGCACCGACCAAGTAGTAAAACGGAGGTGACTGAGACTCGAAGTTCGGTCTGCGAATCCACTGCTCAAGCTTCTCCCGATAGTAGTCCTTGGCAAGGGCTGATTCTTGTCCCTCGGGCGACAATCCCCACAGAGGACCCACGATGCCTTTTTGTAGCATTTGTTGGGGCGTGAGGCCATATTCGGGAGACCAGTAGAGCAACAACCTTCTTGTAGCCTCGGGATCGGTAGGAGAGAGTTCCCTCCCTGGCCAAATGCCCCGAGCATACATCTGGATTGTAACGAGGTGAAACCGCTCGTCGATCGTATTCGTGAGCGGAAAGGCGGCGCATAGAATCAAGACTCGGATAGCTGCCAGCGCCGCCAGCAAGGCGACAATTAGGCCTGAATGTGTACGCAGCCACGAGTCCAAACGGGATTCTACCGGGGATGCGGGGCCGATTGCTGGAGCTTCAGGTTCGATCAAGCTTCGCTACTTCTTTCCCCAGAGAAATCCCAGAACTTTGGTGGCAAGCTCGTCGGAGAACCCCAAACGCGCCTTGGCTCGAGAATAGAGATCAAGGGCTTGGTTGTCCAGCCAGATCAAAGCTGCTTTCGCGGCGCCGACCTGAGGCCGGGCAGAATAGGCGGTGGGACGCGCAGTCGACTGCTCGGGACGCTCAAGCGTGTGTAGTACAAGGCGATGCGCTTGCTCCACTCGCCGTCCGGACAAGTCAGAGGATCGACGAAGCCCTGCAGCCCGACCTTCGACCGTATCCGATGTTAACTCACTCAGCGGAAACCCGCGTCCACCGGGAAGTTAATTTCTGATTAATTTCAATTGCCCAATTGGTTTGCCTCATTTCCCAAGGCTTATTCTGTCCTAGGCGAGGCAGCGGGCTCCCGTGCTCACCGCCGTTGATCAACGTCTCGGAAGTTCCAGTGAGGAGCACAGCTTTCCCGGCCCCCGGGACATTTGGGTTCTCTCTGCCCTGAGCTATCCATGAGTATATTTCCATGCG
The DNA here is from genome assembly GCA_963799065.1 of Terriglobia bacterium. Classification (GTDB taxonomy): domain Bacteria; phylum Acidobacteriota; class Terriglobia; order Terriglobales; family Acidobacteriaceae; genus JAJPHW01. Next base: position 905,102 of record CAWCVJ010000003.1, on the reverse strand, counting down.
TGTATCTCGATGACGACTGCCAATAGCGAAAGCCTGGAGACGCCGCCTGACACCTCGTTGGCCGAGGCAGGTGAAACGATTCCTGTGGCAAAAACATGGCTCACGCCGGGCCGCGTCCGGAAGCTTGCCATTGCACTAAGCGTCTACGCAGCGCTTCGCATTCTTTTCTTCGCGCTCATGTTTCCTTTGTTCAACAACGTCGATGAAAAGCTGCACTTCCTGACGATCAAAATGTACGCGCAAGGCCACCTGCCAGGCAAAGATCTGCCGCACATCGATGACGACTTTTCGCGGACGTTTCTCCCCTACTGGTCCCCGGAATACGATCACACCCCAGTCGGGATCGATTACCAACACATTGTTGTCCTCTACCGGCTCTCGCCCGAGCAGCGGGAATGGGAAATGAGTCACGGCTACTACGATTGGAAACTTCGAGTCGCCCTGCCCAGTCGCCTGGTCTTTGAAGCCCAAGGCGCACCTCTATACTATGTAATCGCGGGCGCGTGGTACGACGTAGGAACCGTCCTTGGCCTTCATGATTGGCGCTTAGCTTACTGGCTGCGCCTCATCAACCCGATCTCCTACGGCCTGTTAGTGTGGCTTTCCTTCTTGTTCATGCGCAGGGTGTATCCTGAACGGCTTTTCCTGTGCCTGTCAGTGCCTGCGCTGATCGCGGTTTTTCCCCAGGACGTCTTCTTTGGCATGAATCGAGATGTCCTGCCCCCCACAGTGTGGGCAGCGGCGCTTCTTCTAATGGTGGACGCCATTGATACCGACACGCTGCGGGCGCGATCACTCCTCTGGGCTTCGTTTTTGGTGAGCCTCGCTTTCCTGCTCGAGGTTTCCAACTGCGTTCTCTACGGCACTCTAGCCATCTCTGTGTGGGCGTGGTGGCGACGTTCGCCCGAAACACGACAGCACAAGCTGCGGGTGGCGGCCGGTAGCGCCGTGGCCGGATTTTTCCTTCCCGCAATTTGGATGACGCGTAATTTTCTTGTTTATGGCGACCTCACCGGAAGCAAGGCCAAAGTGAAAAACTTTGGCTGGACCGTGAAACCCTTCCAGCAAATGTTCCACCATCCCATTTTCACCTTCCACGGCCTCGCCTATTTTCTGGTAAAGCTCACCCGCAGCGTCTGGCATGGCGACTACGAATGGTATACCGTCAATATGCGATCCGCCTCCGCGGATTGGTTCTACGTGATTTCGTCCGCGCTGATGATCGTCATTGTGATCGTCCAGCTCCTACGCCACCGTAAGCAGCTGCCCGACTTGCAACGCTGGGCTGAGGAGCAGGCGCTGTCGCTAGTGGCAGCGTCCGTACTGTTCCTGATCGCAATTTCGATGGCCTTCGACTATCACAACCATGGCTATCCATCGCAGCTTCATCCATTCTTTGTTTCCGGGCGCATCATCTCGGGCGCGTTATTGCCGTTCGTTTTGATTTACGCCAGCGGTTTCGAATGGATCACAAACCGCATGCGCAGATGGATTCCTCCAACCGTGGTGCTGGCGTGCCTGCTACTATTCATCACCGCGTCGGAGATTCACGTGAGAAAACCCGCATTCTCCAGTCCGTACAATTTTTTTGCCCTTTCCGCGTGGCGACGATAGCCCAAGAACGCGGCCAGCGTAACCTAAGAAAGATGCCATCGCCGAACCACACTGTATCGCACGAGCGTTCGTCCTTCTGGCCACTGACCGTCGTCGTCCTTTTCTCCTGTGCGGTGAACTTCCCTTGCCTGTGGTGGGGATTGCAATTTGGGGACGATCACAATCTTCATCTCACCTACCTCCATTTTTTCGGCGCGCAACTTCGCGACGGCGAGCTCTATCCTCATTGGATCAGCGGAATGAATTTTGGAGCGGGCAGCCCGATTTTCTTTGTGCAGTATCCGCTACCGTTTTATGCGGCGACATCTCTGCGATGGCTGTTCCGGTTTTCGGCAACCCCAGTCGGTCAAGCGCATGCCCTGGGCTTGTTTATGTTTTTCACCGGAATTGCAGGCGGCGTGTCGTCGTGGCTCTGGTGCCGCGCTCTGTCCAATCCCAGGGCGGCAGTGTTCGCGTCTGCCGCTTTCCTGACGATGCCCTATGTGTACGGCTGCGACGTTTATTACCGAGGTGCCATTGGAGAATACAGCGCCCTGGCCTGGGTCCCGCTCGCATTATTTTTTGCCCATAAAATTGATACGCGACCGGTGCGTGCAATGGCAGGGATGGCGTTCGCCTTCGCCCTGATCGTTCTTTCCAACCTTTTCACTGCGATTCTGATTGCACCATTTCTCATTCTCTACACCTTGTATCGCGCGCCCCGAGCCAGGGCAGGCATCACGGCGCTCTATGCGATGGCGGCTCTCGCGCTAGGCGTGGGTCTTGCCGGCTTTTACTTCCTGCCTATGAACGTGCACCGCGCGTTCTTCAGCTTAGCGAATCTGGTGAAGCTTGGCCCCGGCATTTTTTTCTACAAAGATCATCTGTTTCCCTTCGGACAGGCACTGTTCCCAACTTTCAGCCGATCCATGAAAGTTGCCGATCTGATCACCGCAGTGCTCGCGCTGGTCATCGTGGCATTGTTGCTGTTTCGTCTGCGCCGGGCGCAGACTTCCAAGTGGCTGGCCTGCGCGGCTGTGGCTTGCGTTTTGGCGACTTGTGCGGCTCCGCTATGGCACCGGATCGGCCTGGTGCCGCACCCCGAGGTGGCCAGCGCGCGCGTGGTGGACGTTCGCAGCCGGATCTTCCTGATTTCATTTCTGACTTTAGAGGCGGCGCTGCTGGCGTTTGCGGCCCTACGTAATAATAAGGATATCCTGCCGAAGTTTTTATTGGTCTCTTCCCTCGTATGTTTTTTTCTCTCCACCCGCTGGAGCGAGCCGATCTGGAATCACGCCGCTTTCCTGTGGAACATTCAGTTCCCCTGGCGGCTGACCGGCTTGCTGTCCGTGTTCGCGACGGGCCTGTTGAGTTTGGCGCTGAGGGATGTTTGGGATTCTCCGACCCGGCGCAAGAATATGTTGCTCGCGGGCGCCGGCCTCTGGTTGCTCCTCGGAGCTTGCAGTTATTTGGCTCTGGGGATTGGGGGCAGACTGACTCGTCCCTTTTCCACGGAGTTTAAGTCGAAAGTGGAAACGGCGTACCCGACCTACGCGACGATCTCGAAACTGCCAACGGCCGATGAGCTTGGACCGAATGATGGCTTGGCTGGAGGTGTTTTGCTGGTTGCAGGCGAAGGAAGCGCCGTGCTTGATCGCGTCAGCGCGAGACATCTCCAGCTCACAACGGATTGCCAAAGCCCCTGCACTCTGTTGCTGAAACTGGTTTACTACCCTTTGTGGCAGGCTCGCGACGCGTCAGGCCAGCCCATTCCGTTACAGCCTTCGAAGCGAGCGGGACTGACCGAGCTGTCCTTGAGTCCGGGGGCTCACGATGTTCGGCTGGAGCTGCCCATCGGACGCTCGGAAACCTGGGGCGCGGCTCTCAGCGCAATCTCTCTGCTCGTCGCGGTAATGCTGTTTGTGATGAGCGCTCAGAGATTGCAGCGCGCCGCATAGACATTCAGATCGTCCCCCAACCTCGTCGGGGCCAACCCTTGCTGCTGAATATGCTGTTGGTATTGTGGTCCTCGTTGATTGGTGAACTTCGGACGCAATCGGGGCGCATCCTGGAAGACGACGATGTCGGATTTGTCGATCGTAGCGAAATCATCTTGAATCGGCGCGCCGTGCATCGCCTGGTACGCCAATGTACCGACTGAAGTTTGCGACGATGACAACTGCGCCGTTAGATTCAACAAAAAGACATTCAGAGTAGGGCTGTCGGTGGCGAGCAGGACGCTTTTCGCATGGCACCGACCGGCTTGGTCCAGGATCGCTTGCGCGTCAGCCAGGCTCTGTTGATACGGGCGATTTCTCGTCGGCATCGACGCCGCCAATAGACCCAAGAACACAAAACCTGGTAGCAGCCATGCCCAGGGAGCGGGAACGGAGTCGTCTTGATCCGAAAGAAGGATTACTGTTAAAAATGGCAGGGCCACCATAACGGGAAAGAGATACCGAATTTGCTTACTGGGAGATGCGAGCACGATCACGAGATAGCCGATCATGATCAACAAAGCGATGACAGCGGAGTCCATCAGGCGCGGGCGCTTTTTCAATAAAACGTAAATGCCAGCGACCCCGAGCAGTGCGAGTGAAAGCAGCGATCCAGGCGATTCCAGGAAGGTTCCGGCTAGGAACTGGCGCAGGGGAACGTGATAGAAATCCGCGAGCCCGCCGAAAGACGCCGATTGCCCCTGAGAGAGCGCGATTCGTCCGTATCGAAGAAAATAAAATGCGGTCGGCGCGAATCCGAAAAAAAATGTGACGAGCCAGACCAGGACACATTTGATTCCGTCGGTGCGAAAGCGAATATAAGCCACAACCGGGAAAATAAGCGCGATGAAGTAAAAGAAACTTACTTTGGTGAGCGCACCCAAAGAAAAGATCGATGCGCAAAAAAGACCCCGCAGAGCGGCTTTAGCGAGGGACGGGCAAGGCGTCCGGGCTTCGTAGGGGATGAGCAATATCGCCGCCAGAGCCGTCCAGGCAAACAGGGTGTCGGAGAGAAACCGGGTTGCAAGTTCGTGCATATGGGTGGCATGCGGTCCGGCCTGGTAAGGACCAAGCGAGGCGCCGACGCAAATTCCGGCAGCCACAAGCAAGATGGGTTTGACGCCTATGCGGAGGAGTAGATACAGACACACGGCCGCCAGCAGCGCCGTCACCGCAGCCAGTGTGAAAAAGCAATCGCCGGCGGCTTCACGTGTGGCTAGATGCACCCACGGCAAACCAAAGAACGTCATTACCGGAGTGTGGTAGCTCACCATCGCGGCGCCGAGCCCGTGCACATCTCCCGCCCAAAAGGCCCGATTCACCGCCATGGCGCGCATCAAGTAGTCCGAATCGTCCCAGCTAAATTCGTAGGGTGTATAGCTGATGAACGTCGGGGCCACGCAAAAAGCAAAAAATGCGGCTGTAACCAACCATGTGGCCTTGCTCGGAGTACTTTTCTCCATGTGCTGCCTCCAGATGTTCGAGACTTGAGAAGATCGATTGAGGATCAAAAAATGGGCACTTCTTCGCCCTCGATCGCCTCGGGACAGAAGCTGTGCGGCGGACCTAGTCTTCCGAAATAATCGAGGGCGGCATTCCTATCTCGCAAATCCGTCACTTTCCGCGATCGAAAATCGTAGAGTCTCACGCTGCCGTAGGAATAATAGCGCGGACGTCCGTAAATGCTTGTTTCGATGCCATCCTCATGCACCAGCAGACGGCGACTGACAACGTCCCCCCTCAAACTGGGGTCGCGGTATAGCACCTGCAAGGCGCCGCCCATATCTTGGTGGCCCTCAAATATGATCCCTGGACCAATATAAGGGCAGACTCCATCCAGAATGAGCGCGCTGTTGTGGGGCAAGGTTGGGATGTCGTGCTTTATGGCTTGAAGAATCAGCTGCTGCTGGTCCGACGCCGCCGCCCAGAAAGAGCTGACCGTACCCGAGGCCAGCAATTCGCCGCTACACAGCAATGCGAGCAGCAGTGAGACGAAGAACGCCCGGTGAACCTTAAGCATGCCGCCCCACCAAATTGACAAACCAGAGAAGACGAAGGCCACTCCCAGAGAACATCCGATTGCGGTTCGATTCTCGAACCCAGTCGCCGTAAATCCAGTGGCTCCCCCACTCGCCACAAAAATCGCAAGGGCAACTGCGAAGCCTAAAGCGCCGAAGAAGATCAGACGAAGCCCAAGGTTTGAGCTAATTCCTTCATCGCGCGTTGGGCGTTGAAGATGAAGGAAGTATCGGAAGACCAGTATTCCAAGCAGCAACGCTAAGAGGTCCAAAGTTGGATTGAAGTAGAAAACGGCGGCTTTAGCCGCGACAACGGGCAACCGGAGCCCGAGTTTGTAGAAATGAACGACAAGAGCCTGTAGAGCGACGGACTTCAGGCTGGCGAGTTCATGAGGCCGTGTCGCCGTAATCTTTTTATATACAAGCAATGCAAACAATGCTGCAGCGTTCACGAATGACAGCAGTGTAAGGGCTCGCATCCGAAGCCGTTCCGCTGAAGGTTTCCGCAGTTGAAGTCCCCACACCACCCATATGTTAAGGACAAACAGCGGCAGTAATATTTCGTATAGAAGTCCACTCACCAGCATTGCGACTACGCTAAGGCCGGTCCAACCCGCAGATAAAGTCGTCTTCGATTCGGCTTTGAGCAGGGCGTACATATTTAAAAAAAACAACGCCAGACTCAGCCCAGTCATAAAGGTGCAGGGCACAACTCTGTCGGATGAATAATTCGGAAGCAACACGAAGATGAGCGGAACGGATAGAGCTACGAAGCGTTGTCGCAGCACCAAGCGCAGGGAAAAGTAAAATAAAGCGGCTGCGACAAAGATGACGGCTGCGTTCGCAATGTCGTAGCCGAGGTGGCGCTCTCCGAACAGCCGAAACAACACCGCCAGGTAGAGATTCATGGCGGGCCTGCCATGGGTACCCGGCAAGGCGTTTAGCCGGCGAAAGCAATCGGCAATGGTGGTATCGCCATTGCCGATAAAGCGCCCCAAGTTGCCCCAGTCGTCGGCATAGAAACCCAGCCGCCGAATGCACCCAACCACAGGCAGCAGCGTTGCCGCGGCCAGCAGCGCGCAGTCCGCCAATTCAGCACTGCCGGTCGGTCGCGAAGCGGGCGGAACAACGGCGGTGGCGTAACTCGAGTTTTCGTAGCGCTTATCCTGCACAATGATCTCGGAATTGTCTGCTGCGATTCGTTTGTAAACCGTATGTCGTTCGTTCTTCGATCGCCCCTACGGGGCGGCCTGCGGTGCGCCGGCCGAAGCCATCTCTGGGATGTAGTAAAGGAGAATCGTCTTGCCAACGTGAGCCACCGGACGATACTCCTCGAGCCATGTGAGTGCGTTGTCAGGGTAGCTGTCCCCGGGCTCGATATCTGTGTTACGAAAAATCTTAAACTGCCCTGTCTTCAGCGCGCGTAGACTAACCGCTACCCACCCGGTAACCGGCTTTCCGGGAGGCAGTATGTCAAGTGGAGGCAAATCGATCAGCGCCATATTGGCGCTGGTACAGACACCAATCGAGAGGCGCTTCACCCCCCGGGCTTTTAACTCGTGACTTAAGCGGAAAACATCTTGTCCGCAATCCAAATCGCATCCCTTTACTAAGGCCTCGCTCGGGTCGGCGGGCGCGAGCTCATTAAAGTATGCGAGAAAATCACTCTGCGCTCGCAGACTTTCCGCAGCTTGCCAACCAAGCAGCAGGCACAATGCCAGCCTTCCCCACAATGGCCTCCTAGCCGGCAACCTCCAGAGGAGCGAGGCTCCGAACCCGGCCAGCATGGAGAGCAAGGGCACCACCACCAGCACGTGCCGTGTACCCACCCGGAGTGTGACGAACAGTGTGGCAACGAATATCCCAGCGATCGCGGCAATGGGGAGCAGCTTGGACCACTCGCCCTGGACCCCCGATCGGACCACGTATACGAAACCTATCACCGCTAAAATCAAGAACGGAAGTGGGGTCTTCAGCGCAACTGCCAGCGGAAAGAAGTACCACCATCCACCTGGTTTCACTTTTTCATATAGGTAGCTCTCGGGCTCATGATGGTTCATTCCCCGGGCAATGACCATGCCTCGGATGAGATCGGGAGCGGGTATGTCCGGATTGGCCAGCACCACCTTTCTAGCGATGCTCTTGACCAGGCCAAGCGAGGGTCGGGGTGCAGAAATCGAAGTCGAAGAGACGCCCAGCGCCGGTTGCATGTGCCCGACCGAGAACCCGTAACTGCCCCAAAGGATGAAAAAAGCGAGGCAGGCGGCTCCTACCAACCACGCCGCGTTCCTCGCTCGGACAGTCTTGGATCCATCCCGGGAACACAGCAGCTTGCACAGCAACATGGCCACACCAGCGACCGGCAGGAATAAGAAAGAAGTGAGCTTGGAGGAGATCGCCAATCCGGCACAAACGCCGAGAAAAATCGTCGAGCTGGCGGAGGGCTTTTTCAACCATAGCGCGAATGCGAAAAGGCAGGCAAACTGGGTACACATCGTAGGAAAATCCGTGTACGCCAAGCCCGAAAAGGCTAAGACGCTGGGAAGACTTAAAAATAAGATTGCGGCGAAGCATCCCGCAACCGCCCCGAACGAAAGCCTCGCCCAAAGGAATACCGTCAACGCCGCGAGACAAAGGAACGGCAAAATGCCGGCGCGGGCCAGAAATAGGTTCCTCGTATAGTGGTCGCCGTCAGACAAAATCGCATTCCCAAGCTCGGTACAATACGAATTTATGCCGGTATTCTGCGGCAGGAAACCAGGAAAGCGTTCACCCGCAAGATAGAGCGGGAGCGCGACGGCGTAGCGAGCCAAAGGGGGATGGACAGCGTCCAGCGTATAGTCGCGCTGGTCCAGCCACTTCATTCCCGCGGCGATGTGACAGGGCTCATCGAAGCCCTGGGGCATAGTCGTGTCCACCGTAACTACACGAGCCAACGCCACCACGAGGAAGCCCAATACAACCAGACCTGGGATTAAGCTTTGTGCGAAATTGCGGCCCAACACTCACCTCATTCAATTTTTCGGCAGTTAAGTTTCTTAACGATCAGCCGGGGATTCGGGAGAGCTAGAAATGTGCCAATCCGCAGCCCGCTGACGCTTCATGCGCATCGTGCCACGAACCCAAAATTTCGATGACACAGGTTTGGCGTTACGCGGACGTGACACGAGGATGAAATTTAGATTAAATTGCAGCAACTCAAGGACTTGCCCGACTCAGTCGGGTTAGGACAGGAGGCAACGTAAATTCCAGCGTTCGCGTTCGCGGATTCCAGATTCATTGTGAGTCATGGAATCGTGTCGCGGCAAGTGAAAATGCGAAGCTTAAACCGGGCGGATGCGATATTCATGGAAAATTCATCGTTTCGTCGCATTTTAGTAAAGGATTTTGCCTTACGCTAGGGGATTGTTTCCAGCTCTTGATGAAGTCTAATTTTCTAAGGAGAAGTCCCCGCGCCCAATGAAATTAATGAATTCGGTTTCGTTGGTTTCCCTGCTCGCTTTCCTGGCGGCCTGCGGCGGCAGCGGTAAAATCCAGACTTTGCCACTCTCTGGAAATTGGCAAATCACGCTGCAGAGCAAGACGCTTTCGGCAACGGAGACGCAAACCGGTTTCCTCTTGCAATCGGCCAATGGCATATCGGGAGGAGCTCAGTTTTCCGGCCAAACCATCACCATTGCCGGGACTCCTACGCTAGTCTGCAATGCCGTTGGAACCGCGCAGGGTCAGCTTACGGGAACGAATGTGTCGCTGACCTTCACTCAACCCGGCCAGACCATAAATTTGACTGGAACGACGGCCAACAACTCGACTTCCATGAGCGGAAATTATTCCATTCTGGCCTCCGGATGCGGCCAAACGGAAGTGGGTACGTGGAGTGCAAATCAGGTCGACCCTCTGAGTGGCGGATTCCAAGCCACATTTACGCCTTATTCCAATAGCTCATACAATCAGCCTTTCAGCTTTACGGGCACGATCACCCAGGGGATGAACACAGGCGGAAGTACGGCGACAGTCTCCGGAACAATGACTTCGACCGATTTACCCTGCTTTTCAACTGCGACCATCGCAGGCGTAGTGAGTGGCAGCACGGTGGTTTTGAATCTTCTGACCACCGACGGGATCGCCTTGGGAAAGATTTCCGGAGGTCTGGCTTCGGACGCCACAACGATCACCGGCGGAACCTTTTCCTTGAACAACGCCGTCGACCCCGCGGTGCTGGGAGTTTGCTATCAGATGGGTGTCGGTACCAGCGGTACCGTCGCAATTACTATTCAACCGTCGTCCCCCTCCACAACTTAAGCTGAGAAGTGATGGCAGGGGACGCGTTGACTTGATGACACCGGAGAAAACTTGAATCGCTTGAAGGTCGGCTCGCTCTTGTGCATGGTGGTTGCCTCTCTGTCCTGCGGCGGAGGCGGCAATAGCTCTACATCTTCCCCCGCCACCATTTCTGGCAACTGGCAATTCACGCTGGTTCGTCATAGCAATACCGATCAGTCTGTGTTCACGGGGTTCTTGCTGCAATCCGGCCAATCCGTGACTGGGAGCCTGATTTTGAGCGAAGGTTGTCAGGGCGTAGGCCCCGTGACCGGAACCTTCGATGGGCAAAATCTGCAACTCACTATTGGCGCTTACGGTCAGGACTTCAGCCTCACCGCAAGCTTGCCTTCGGGGAGCGCATCCGATGCAACCATTGACGGCCAATTCTCCGCAGTGCCTGGCGCCTGCCTTGGCTTCACCACCTCGGGCACATGGACCGCGGTTCGCACTCCAGCCTTGGCCGGCCCCTTCCACGGATCCGTCGTATTCGGGAGCGGACCCACTGCGACCACGATCAATATAACTGGAAACTTGACCCAAGGCCCCAATATCGGCACCAGCAATGCGACCGTGACCGGAAGCATGGATCAGACCGTGGGCAACGCGTTCTGCCCTTACTTTTCCAACATTACGATCAATGGACTCATCAGTGGCCCCACGCTCAACTTCAATTTGTATGGGGTCAATGGCAATCAGGTCGGCCAAGTCACGGGCGCCACCCTATCGTCCGATGGAACTTCGATTACGACCGTGGGTGGCAATGGCGGCGTTTCCGTCAACGCTCTTTCCAACGGTTGCCCGGCGCAGGTTGGAACCATAGCGGTCACCTTTCCCTGATTTCGCAAGGCTTCCCTGCAGCGTAGACCGGCACTGGGAAGGACGCTCCGTCACCAAGGATTAGCGCGCCCGGCCCATCAGTTCGTCCCCCCCCAAACACCTTACTGCTGCGGAGTCTTCTTCGCGGCCGTCGGATGTCCTAGGCCACTTCCTTGCGTGGCGAGCGCGGGCACCAATTGCTCCTTGAGCCAGTCAAACAGCTCTCCATTTTCTCCCGCGGCCTTAACCGCTTCCTTGCCATCGGCGTAGTGCACGATCTTCGCCTGCGGAGGCGCAGCCTCCTCCATATGCTTCCGAGGAGTCTTCGTCGTGATGCCGTCAGTATCCAGAAATTGCAATCGGATGGCTTGCGTCTTCAGCTGAGGCAAATAGTTGACCGGGTCGAAGTTCGCCACCTTCTTCAGAAATTCCGGCTGCATATAGGTCTTTCTTTCATCTTCGATTTGTATGAGTCTCGAGTGCGCCATCCAATCGGGCCAATCCCCCCAGGGATCGAAAAGATCCAGCGCCTTGATACGGGGATCGACGGAGGCGGTCAGAATCGCGATGCTTCCTCCCGACCCGTCGGCAAATATGCCCACCCGGCTCATGTCCAGATCGCCGCGCTTATCCAGGTAATCCAGCACCAGTTGCACGTCGTGGGTCGAAGTCACCAGCGCTTCCTGAAGTTCGCTGACGAACCATTCTTTGGTGGGCCGGTCGTGGAAGCGTTGTCCCGTCATCGCAGAGAGAAATCCGACGGCCGCAAATCCGTTGCGGGTTGCCAATTTCGCGAACTCTTCCACTTTGAAGCGGTCGGTGTCGGTGGGAAAGCTATAGAGATATAAGATCACAGGCGGGTTCTTCACGCCTGCCGGCTTCATTACGTAAAGGTCAATGATGTCCCACGGACGCCACGTCAGTTGCACCAGTTCGCGAGTGATCCCATCGACCGGCACGAGTTGCGTTGGAGGCAACGGATCTTCGTACTTCAAGTCGCTGGGAACTTTCAATGTGTTCCAATCCTCGTATAAACCGCCGCCGGGAAGCTTGTCATCTTTGTCGAGATGTTGGGTTTTTACGTTGGCATACGCTTGCTTGGAAGTTTCGGCGTCGCCTGGGGTGGGCTTGCTGTCGCTTCCGCTCTGCGACGCTGCGGCCGAGCTTGCCGCTGGCGGCGACGTTGGAGCCGTCGAAGGTGCAGCTTGTGCCCAGGTCAGCGCGCACGATAGCGATAAAAAGAGGGCTGAGAAAACGAGGGAGTTGCGGTTGGCGGCAAGCGGTTTCATAGCGCGAGTTATTTTCTCCATGATTAGGGGACGAGAATAGTTGGAAATGCTTTGTTTGCAACTGCGATTTGCAACTGTAACTGCCTTGACGAATCGGAACATCGCTCAGGGAGCGATTTCTTTCTAGCGATGCCCCTTCAACTTAAAAAAGGCAGGCCCCAGAATGGCGGCCTGCCTCATCAGTTTTACAACCGTTCGCAGTTAAAGCTCAACCACATTACTGCGAGCAGCCGGTGTTCGAGCTACCCGTGACTCCGCTATACGAGCTGGGCGAAACTCCCGAATTAGTCGGAACGAGACGCACCTTGATGGAGCCATCCGTGACGATGCGGGTGACCTGGAACACCCCATTGTCTGCGCTTGCCGTGCCGGTGAAGCCGGTCACAGCAACCGACATACCCGATGCGGGCGGGTTACAGCTGCTGGCCGCACCGCACTGCGAGGTGAAGCTCTCCGTGCAGGAATTAGCCGCAGCGTTGCCGCAAACTCCAACCAAGGCGTTGGCGCCAAGCGGGGTGTAGAAGATCTTCGTTTTGGTGCCACCGTTGGCGTTGACCAATTCCAGGGTCGGGGTGAAGATCTGCGTCGTGGGCACGCCAGACGCGGTGAAAGCATTAACAATGCAACCGCCCGCGTCGCCGCCCGCTTCAGGATCGCCGCCTACGCCATTCGCCTGATCGGCGTTGAGGCCGGCAGGGAGAATGGAGAACGACGGGGTGGTGTGGGTGAAGGGATACTTGTCGCTGCCCCCGCCAATCGCTGAATTGAAGGCGTAGTGCGAACGAATGAACCGGGCATCGCCAAAATTCGTGCCCGTAGGACCGAACGAACCATCGTCGCTGAAAGGCAGGAAGTCGGCCACGCTGGAAGCAGAACTATTGTGGATATCATCCTGAGCTGCGGCGATAATGGCTTCCGTCCCAGCTGCATCCGAAGATTTCAAGCAATGTGCCGCGGCGGTATCGCAAATGGCGCGCAGAAGCGACCATGCACGATAAGTACCATCTTGAAGATGCGGGAAGTAGTTTCCAGCGGTCCAAACGTCACCCTTTTCGCAACCGCCAGGGCCGCCGTTGTTGAGCACGCTGCAAGTTGGCAACTTGCCATTTCCTGGCTCGCCAGGATCGCCACCTGCGTAGTTGGCGAAGATGGGGTCGACTCCATCCAGGGTCAAGTAGCCGTAGTTTGGGCTGTTGCCCAAGTTGCTGACATTGGCGAAGCTGAAGAAAGTGTAGCCGATGCTGTCTGCCTTGAGGCCGACGCCAGTTCCACCAGGCTTGCCAACTTCTTCTCCGGTACCAACTGCGCGATAACGCGATCCCAGTCCCGAGCCGCCGAACATGACGCAGGGGGTTCCAGGAGGATTGGCCGCAGGACCACCGCCCAGAGGATTGACCGGGGCGTTGCCGGCAGTGGTGACGAGGTTCGCTTCTTGCGAGGTGCTGACCTGAACGTTCGAATTGCTGACTTCAGAGCCACCAACGTTGTGCAGATTACCACCAAAGGTACGGAATGAGCTGAACTCGGTCGTGTTCATGGTGCCGGACAGAGCTTCGCGCAGGATGGGATTGACGGCGAAATCGCCGGCCGGAGGAACCGCTCCGCCGAGACCGAACGCCGGGCTCGAACCGCTGCAGGTCACGCCGCCGAACAACTGACCGATCGGGCTCGGAGCGTAGGACGCCGGGCTTGTGCTGGCATTGTCGACGACATTGTTGTAAAACGGCACTCCGCCAACCGCATAGCCGAGGCCGTTGGCGTTAGAACGGTTGGCGATGAACAGAATCGGCTCTTCGCCGACTGGGAATACTTTGATGGTGTTGGGAACCGGGTTGTTGGTGAAAGGATCGTTGCTGCCGGGCAAGCCGAAAGCAACGGGAGTAGCGAAGGTGCTGCTGAACGAGCTCTGGATCGAAGCGCCGATCAGAGTGTTCGGGCCGCCGCCATATCCCAATCCGGTCCAGGGCGACAGGGTCGAGGTGGAGTTGGCGCGCTTAGTGGCAAACTGGGCATCTTCAGGACGGATGTCCGTCATGCCGGTGTTCAGGACGGCTTTGTTGATGGCAGCGTAAACGTCCGCCGGGATGCTGGCGGCATCGCAAGTCAAATTGCCACCGCCACAAGCGCCAGTCGGATCGCCGTAAGCAAACAGCTTAGCGTTGATCAGGTTGCCTGCGGCATCTCCGCCGGTCTGCGTGTTTCCAGCAACCCAGCTCTGCGCGCCCGCCAAGTAAGTGCGGACGCCGACGGTGGAGTCGACCTGGTCATAGAACCAAACATCGGTAGCATCGGCGCCGGTGCAAGGATTGTCGGCGCAAACCCATGCCACCCAATAGGTAGCCGTTTCGACAGGGATCGCGTTGTTGCGGGTATCCTTGATTCCAACGCAAGGAAGGCCAGCCAGAAGGCTGTCACCGCAGCTTCCCTTGATGGTGAAGTGATGGATCGTGCCAGCGACTCCGCCGACCGTGGGGGCGATGTCATTCACGACCGAGATCGCAAACTGCTGAAACATGGCCGAAGAGCCTGAGGCCGCAAAATGGAGTGTGGGAGCGGCATTGGCCGCCGGAACCACAGCAATGGCTGCGGTCGCGACGAATGCCGCAAAGATTGATTTGAAGCTTTTCATCTGTGAATCTCCTTGTTCAGAGGTTAGTTGTTGCCGTTACATGAAGAGCGATCCCAGTTACTTCATCGCAGCAAGCAAACCTGCACCTGCTGAGGACCACAAGGGAAACCTGGGTGATGTACCGTGATCAACTATCGCTGACGCATGTTATGGAAGCATGACCGAAGTGTTAAACTCGCATGAATTTTTTGGGACGAACCAACCCGGGTAGTGGAAAACGCGGAAGTGCCCGACCGGCGGTCGACGTGGCGTACCGCACTGTCCGAAATACATTTCAAGAATTGGGGTCGATCAAAGTCGCGACCCGAGAACTAATGCGAAAGGTTAGAGCCTCGGCAAAGGCGAGCGCGTAAGTAGACTGGAGCAGTTTGTAACTCGATTTTAATCTTCCAGTGATCGCAGCGTAATAATTCGCGAATAAGCTTCCTTATTCTCTGCTTCTCCGGTTTCCCTGGCGATCGATTCGAGCCCGGTGCCCACGACGCGTTGCCGGACTGGCTGGAATGCACTAGGCTCTCAGTATCCTGAAATTGTGGAGGCTGTTGAAATCGTGAGATTTCCCAAGATGAGGTGTTGTCTTTTGCTGGCTGCGATCCTTTTCGCATGCTTTAAGCCCGTGTTGCATGCGATGAGTGACGACGCGCTGGAAATAGTCTATGCCTCGCCCGCACTCCCCGCACCCTATGACAGCGCCGCAACCATCAGCGGGATCGTGAGCGATGCCGCGGGACGCCCCATCACCGGGGCGACCATTTCCATAACCAGCGGATCGGGAGCCAGCCAGACCGCCACATCCGATGCCCATGGCCGCTATCGCGTGGCGGGCCAGCCAGGCAGCGGTTTCACAATTTCTGTCACCGCCAAAGGATTTAAGAATTTCGAAGTGAAAGACGTTTCTCTGGTGGGCGGGGAAACCATTCCTCTCGACGTGAGTTTGGAAAGAGGAAGAGGAGGCTCGACGGAATCGCCCGCTCCCGCGAAGAGCGCCAGGAGCGCGGGTACGGCGCCTGCCCCCGCGACTTCGACGAAGCGCGCAGCCACGGCGTCAGCCCCAGTCAAGAAGAAGCCGGGGTCTTTGAGCGGATTAGTGACGGACGCCACCGGAACCGCAATTCCGGGCGCGAGCGTCACCGTCACGAACAGTGTGGGACTGGGAAAGACGGTGATCGCCGACGCGAAAGGCGGCTACAACGTGACCGGGCTGCCTCCGGGGACGTACGATCTTTCGGCAACCGCACCCGGATTCAAACCCTTCGCGGTTCCGGGAGTGGTGTTGGCGTCCGGTGCGAGCATCCCCTTGGATGCGACCCTGGAAGCGCAAGCTGGAAGTGCCGCCGCCACGACCAGTGCGCCCGTGCAGGCCGCCAATGCAGAACCGGCTGCGGCTTCGCAACCTGGGGCCGCCGGACAAGCTGCGTCCGCACCTGCACAAGAAAATCAAGCGCAGCAAAATGCGGCCGCACCCGCGGGCAATGCGCTGCCCGACGTGCTGTTCTCCACCCCTTCCTTGCCGACGGCGCCTCCCGGCGCGACGGCACAAGTGGTTGCCGAAGCGAAGGTGGTGAAAGAACCACACAAGGGGAGCGTAAGCGGAACCGTGACCGATCCATCGGGCGCAGTCGTTCCGGGCGCGACGGTCACAATCAAGAACAGCACCGGCTTCAATCAGACAGGCAAGAGCGACAGCAAGGGAGTGTACGCCATCAATGGAATTCCGCCCGGAAGCTACGACATTTCGGTGGCTGCGCCGGGATTTAAAGCATTTGCCGCGCCGGGAGTGAGTGTGCCGGCGGGCGATGTGTTGCCTCTCGATGCTTCGCTGGAAGCGGGCGGAGGGCAGGAGGAAGTCAACGTCAACGCCGGCGGAGCGGCGGAAATTGAGACCGAGACGTCGCAAGTGTCGGGCACCATCACGCAGAAGGAAGTCTCCACGTTGCAATTGAACGGCCGCAACTTTACCCAGCTCATCGCATTAACTCCCGGCGTCAGCAATCAAACCGGGCAGGACGAAGCGAAAGTGGGAGTGACCGGCAGTGTGAAGTACAGCGTGAACGGCGGACGCGTCGAATACAACACGTTCGAAGTCGACGGGAGCGACGTGTTAAACGCCGGCCTCAATGGCGCTGAGAGTACGCTCGTGGTCTATCCCAGCCTGGATGCGATTCAGGAAGTCAAGGTGCTCACTTCCAACTATGGCGCGATGTATGGCCGTACCGCCTCTGGAACGGTGCTGGTGACGACGAAGAGCGGCGGTGAAAAGTGGCATGGTGACGGGTACGAATTTGTCCGTAATGAAGCGTTCAATGCGCGCAATTATTTCGATCAGACCAAGAGCGCGCCCAAATATCGAAGAAACGATTTCGGTTTCACCATTGGCGGCCCGATTAAGAAAGATAAGACGTTCATCTTCTGGTCGGAGGAATTGCGCTTCGAGAATTCGCCCAACGACCAACATCCCAACTTTAATCACGCTGTACCTTCATTGGCTGAGCGCCAGGGGAACTTCAGCGATGTTTGCCCACCGGCAGGCACGAGCACCTTTTCGCGAAACCAATACCCGGATTGTCCCGCTCAGATTGCATATGCGGGCAAGGGTTTGGCAAATCCGTTTCCCAACAACGACATCTTTCAGCCGGGATCTTCCGGGGAGAGCAGCACCGCAGCCTCACTATTGAGCACCAATCTCATTCCGCTACCCAACTCATCGACCGGTTGCAACTCGACCATCGGTTCTTGTTACGACGAGGTGATCTCAGAACCAACCAGTTGGCGGGAAGAGTTGGGCCGGATCGACCAAAACATCGGATCCAAGATTCGACTTTCCGTTCACGGAATTTACGACCATTGGAGCACGACAGTACCCGTTCCGCAGTGGCCGCTAAATAATAATCCCAACAGCTTCCCTACCATACAAAACAAGTTTATTGGTCCCGGAGTGAGCCTGGTGGCTCACCTGACCGATACGATCACGCCCACCGTCCTGAACGAACTGGAGGCGAGCTTCACCAACTCTCACATCACGCTTAAGAACGTGAACGGACCGGGAGGCGCGAATTACCAACGTCCAGCCAGTCTGGGTATGCCTGGAGGTGAGTGTTCCACCGACAATCCTGCCGCCCCGGGGTTTCCGGACTGTCCGTTGGGTGCGATCTTTAATAATGGCTTTGGCGGAAAGGTTCCTGGCATCGTCATAGGCGGGAACAACCAGGAGTATGGTGGAAGCGGCTTTACGGTAGATCCCTCCTACGAGCCGTTTGTCCATACCAGCCCCACATTCAGTTATCGCGACAACTTCAGCTGGTCGATTCGAAAACATACTTTGCAAATGGGCATCCAGGCGATTTTCGCCCAGCGAAACGAAATTAACGGGGCGACTGGCGCTGCCAGCGGCGACGTGCAAGGTCTGCTGACTTTTAGCAACGTCAATGGCGGCCTGGAAAATACCGGTAACGCATTCGCCAATTTCCTATCCCTGGTCAACCAAGGCACAGGCATCGCCGAGTCCATCCAGAGTTATACGCAGGATAGTACCCAGTACAAGTACTACAACCGTTACACCATTGGAGAGCCTTACATTCAGGACGATTGGAAAGCGACCTCTCGTTTAACGGTAAACCTGGGCGTTCGCTTCAGTCTCTTCGGCCTGTGGAACGAGAAGTACCACAACGCCTACAATTGGACTCCGTCGGCATACAATCCCGCGCTCGCGGCTCAGCTTGCCGTGGACCCGTCCACGGGTCGGCTGCTCAGCGAGCCGGACGGGACGCCGATTCCCGTTAATCAGGCAAACCCGGATCCGCGAATCATTAACGGCATCGTCCAATGCGGAGTGAACGGTGTACCGAATGGCTGCATGAGTGGCCACCTTTTCAATCCTGCGCCGCGAGTCGGAGTGGCATGGGATCCCAAAGGCGACGGTAAAACGTCGATTCGAGCTGGCTATGGAATCTTTTTCGAACATGGAACGGGCGAAGAGGCCAACACTGCGTCGCTTGAGGCCAATGCGCCCCTGGTTTTGAGTATGACGCAGCATACTCCGGTCAATTTCGGCTGTATCGGAGGCTCCTCCTACCTCACAGACCCGTTTTGCGCGAGCAATCTTCCTGGCGGACCGGGAGCGTATCCGTTGAACATCACCTCGATTCCAACCAAAGCAGTTTGGCCTTACGCCCAACAATGGAGCTTAAGTGTGCAAAGGCAACTCCCGGGATCGATGATTGCCACGGTTGCCTACGTGGGCAGTAAAGGAACCCACCTCACAGTAGCCCGACAGCTCAATCAGTTGAAGCCGATCCCCTCGAATGAAAACCCTTTTGGGCCCAACGAGCCAATCATTCCGGTCGTCCCCGGTGTAGCGCCTGGCCCGGGAACCTTTGGTGCTGGCGACTGCGGAAATTTCAACGGCAATACCAACACTTTCGTTTTGCTTAACAACACGCAGATTACGCCGAGCGACCCAGCGTACTACAACCTGGTCGCGGCGTGCGAAGGCGCAAATCCAAATAACGGTATCGCTTCCCCGACTCCCGACGTGAATACGGTACGTCCCTATCCTGGGTTGGGACAGATTTTTTCCTTGCAAAATGTGGCCGATTCTTCTTACCACGCTCTGCAAACGACACTGCGTCGCACTCGGGGCCCGTTGACAGCCGGCGTCTCTTACACCTACAGCCATTCGATCGACGATTCCTCCGACCGGTCAGACGCCACTTTTGTCAATTCTTATGATCTGCGCTCCAACAAAGCCAGTTCCAACTATGATCAGCGGCACCTGCTGAGCATCAGTTATATATATAGCCTGCCGAAATTAAGCACGTTCGTCCAAAACGTGACCAGCGGACTGAGCGGACAGCCCACGGGAGACGATCAGGATACTCCTCCCCCCTCGCCGCCTTCACGCTTGCTGCACATCCTGGGCGACGATTGGCAAGTTTCCGGAATCAGCGTGTTTCAGTCGGGAACCCCATTCAGCGTTATCAATGAAGCCAGCACCTCGGTCTCGGCGCTCGATAACGCAGGCGTCGCCAATGGCATCGGCGCAGGCTCTTATCCGGATATCAATCCTCATCCCGGCCCAGCTCCCAACGAGCGCGGCAATACGGAAAGTTTTGGGCCCCTCCTCGGCAATCCGAACCTTTTCGTGGCGCCCCGAGGACTCACATTCGGAGATGCGGGACGCAACGTTCTCAATAATCCTCACCGTGTGAACTTCGACTTGAGCATCCTCAAGCACTTCCAGATCACCGAGGGCAGCGTGCTCGAATTTCGCGCCGAAGCTTTTAACGTCTTCAATCACACTCAGTTTCGAATTTATAACTCAGATTTAGGCAATACCGGCAGCAATAGTGTGAGCTGCTATGGCGGCCCTAATTACAGCGCCGGCTTTCAAGGACAAAATGCGAATGGTGCGATCACGGGTACCGATTGCGTGACAGGCAGTTCCTTTTTACACCCGGTCGATGCGCATCGCCCCAGAACGATCCAGTTCGCCGTGAAATACAACTTCTAGAACAACCCGCCCCCTCATGAAACCGAATTCGCAAGTGAGCGAGGTAGGATTGTCGAAAGTCATTTGGCGTTTCGAGTTGCTCGCGTGAGCGTCGATTTCTTGCACGTGCGAAAGACGGGCGGAACCGCCGTCGCGGAAGCGCTTCGGCCCGTCGCTCAGTCGTTCGGAATCATTCTGCATGACCACCACACCCGACTGAGCGACATCCCTCGCGATCATCAGGTGTTTTTTTTCGTTCGACATCCCATCCCACGGTTCGTCAGCGGATTCTTCAGCCGTTTGCGCTTTGGGCTGCCACGCCATCATTATCCGTGGAACGAATCGGAGGCCAACGCATTTGGCATTTTCCAGAAAGCGAACGACCTGGCCGAGGCCCTTTCCGCCTCGGACCCCCAGAGGTTGATGCAGGCGCGTAGCGCAATGCGAGGGATTTCTCACGTTAAGAACACTTATGGGGATTGGTTTGACGGCGCCAAGGAATTGGACGAGCGCTCAGATTCTATTTTGTTGATTGGACTGCAAGAAAAGCTAAACGAAGATTTTGAACGGTTGAAGAAGCTGCTGAAGATACCGGACACGATTGCGTTGCCATCGGATGACAAACTGGCTCACCGTACTCCCGCAGAGTTTGACCGCAGCCTAAGCCCGTTGGCGGAAAAAAATCTGCGCGAGTGGTATGCGCAAGATATTCAATTTTACGAACACTGTATGCGGCTTCGAGCCGCGCGAGGTCAGCGTTAAATGGGTGAGCCACTAGTCGATTCTCCAACGGCGCTCGCTTGACAAGTAATTCGAAAGGGCGTACCAAATGGAAATCCGTTCGTAGTGAGCCCCGCGCAGCAGCCGCTAGCTGCATAACGTTCGCAAATTTAAAAAAGGGGTATACAAAATGAAAGTCAGTGTCACTCGAATTGCGCTCAGCGCAATGGCTCTCTTGCTAGGGTTGATTCCTCAATCCTATGCACAAACTTTGGCCGTGGGGACTTGCACTTCCCCGAGCTATCCCACAATCCAGCAAGCCGTCAATGCCGCGCCTTCCGGCGCGACCATTCAAATCTGCCCCGGCGTTTATCCGGAACAGGTTGTCGTTCGCACCGCAGCCCTGACCCTAGAGGGAATAGCGTCATCCGGCCAGGACGCTGTCGTGATCACCTCCCCCACGGGCGGAGTCGTGGCCAACACCAAGGATTTCGATAACGGCAATTCCCCCGTTGCCGCGCAATTGCTGGTCAAGAACACCTTTGGTGTGACGATTCAAAATCTCGCGGTGGATGGCGCCAACAATGGGCTCTCCGGTTGTGCTACCGATATTGTCGGGGTTTTCTTCCAAAATGCGTCGGGCATCGTGTCCCAAGTTGCGGCTCGCAATCAGACTCTTCCTCCCGCAGATTATGGTTGCCAGGATGGAGAAGGAATATTGGTCGCGTCACAGGGCCAATATGGCCTGACCTCGAACGTCACCATTCAAAACAGCTCGGTACACAATTATCAAAAGAATGGCATCACAGGGAATGATCTGGGAACCACGGTCACCGTCACCTCGAACAGCGTACAGGGCTGGGGAGCCACTCCGGTGATTGCTCAGAACGGAATTCAAATCTGTTGCGGCGCGACGGGCACCGTTTCCTCAAACTCCGTAATCGACGACGTCTATACCGGCCCGAGCTACGGATCTTCTGGAATTCTCTTGTACGACACTCTGGAGAATAGCTCGATTTCCATCGCCAGCAACACCATCGGTAATACGCAATATCCAGTCGTCCTATACACGGATGAGAGTTTCGGGTCGAAACAATATGGAGACGGAGTTTCCGTGCAGAGCAACCAAATCTTTGGTGCGCTTGACTTCGACGCCATCGACGTCTGCACCAACGGGAACACCATCAAGGCCAACACCATTACGAATAGCTACGATTCTGCCATCCATCTGGACGGCAGTTGCGTGGGACACGGCAACGCGACCGGCAACAATAATATTGTCAAACAGAACATTATTAACGAGAGTGAATGTGCGGGCGTGCTGGCAGATAGCGGAACGACGGGAAACACCACCAGCCCTAACACGTTCTACAACGTACCTTACAACCTAACCAATTCGACCGGCAGCTGCAGCTTTGCTCCACAAAACTCGAAACTCTTGGAGGAGGGACAGCGCGCATTCAACCCCAAGGGGAGAACCAACGGCCAAGCTCAAATGAAGCCGTAGCCCCAGGTCTCGAGTCAGACAAACACGTGAAACGCCAACCGTGCGCTGCCACAACTGGCAGCGCATTTTTGCTGTGCTGTGCGTCGCGAGCGTTGGAGCGCGAGTGATACTCTGTTGCAGGGTTCTTTCTCGCGTTCTCGCGAGGGATAACGTATAAAACTCCTTGCATCGTAGGTAGTTAACTCAATGGCCCGCCTCTATGTGCTGGGCGCCCGACAAAGGGACCTATTCTTGCGGCACGAAGAGGAATGGAACCTTTATGAGGCGGCCCTGATTCTTCAGATTGACACGGACTCTGGAGCCGTCCAGACCTGCGTCGAATACAAGAGTCCGCCCGAGGCGAAGGCCACCCCCAATTCTTCGGTGGTATTCAAGAGCGGCACACTCGACGGCAACATCCTGTACACCTGCACCTCGACGGAAGTGCTGATTTTCAAAGTGCCTGAGTTCGAGAGACTCGACTACATTTCCATCCCGTGCTTCAACGACCTGCATCATGTGACTCCGTCGTCCGACGGAAATCTGCTCGCTGCCGTCACCGGGCTGGATATGGTCGTGAAGATGAACCGTAAGGGCAAACTTCTGGAGGAGTGGAGTGCCGTGGAGGAGGCTCCATGGTCGCGGTTTTCGCGAACCACGGACTATCGCAAAGTGGAAACGACCAAGCCGCACACGTCTCATCCCAATTTCGTTTTTGAACTGGACGGCGAGATTTGGGTGACGCGATTCCGGCAGCGCGATGCGATTTCCTTGGTTGACCGCAAGAGACGCATCGACATCGCCGTGGAATCGCCGCACGACGGATTGCTATATGGCGAAAAACTTTATTTCACATCGGTCGACGGTCGAGTGATCGTAGCCGATCCGGGCACTTTGCAAGTGGAGAAGGTCGTGGACTTGAAACCCATGGACCGCAACAATTCACTGCTCGGATGGTGCCGCGGCCTGCTTCCGGTTACCCAGAGCGCGATTTGGGTGGGCTTCACCCGAATTCGCAAGACCCGGTTCCGGGATAACGTGCTTTGGGTCAGGAGCGTTCTGCGTGAGGGCATGCGGGAGAAGCCGACTCATATCGCCCTTTACGATATCGTGAACATGCGTTGCCTGCAAGAATTCGACTTGGAGGCGCACGGCATGAATATCGTATTCAGCATATTTCACGAACCGGTTTGGAGCGCCTCATTCCTGCCGCCGCAACGCCCGCTGTAGTCTTGTCTGGTAGTACTCGACTCCTCCCAGATATTTGGAGAAAGACAGCAGGTCGGTGGTGTCGCCAATTCCGATTCGAGGCAACTCATATGGATTTGCGCCGTTCGTCACCATTCCGAAATCCGCGACCACCGCCCCGAAATATCCTGCGCGCTCGAGTTGGTCGATCTGACTGGGCCGATAGTCGCCCGCCTTGCCGTTAGGGAAGCAGAAGAGCGAGATAGAACGTCTCATCCCCTCTTCAATGTGAGCCCGCGAAACAGTAATCTCGTCCCATGTTTCTTCATCCGTCAGAGTTGAAAGAATGGGATGGGTCACGGTATGCGACCCAATCTCGACCAAGCCCGAGTCAGCCATTTCGCGTAACTCGCTCCATGAACAAGGTGCATATTTCGCAGGGGCTTCCCGGGGAATGGACACCTTCATGTTCGCCGCAATGTTCTGCATGAAAGTGGTTCGTGCTTGGGGTCGCATTCGGTTGAGTTGAGCAAACACAGCGTCAATCCTTTCCAAAGCGAGACTGCTGGGACGGGAGGGCTGTTCGCCGAGCCACAACACTTTGTCGGTCCAGATCCAGTCTTCCCGCCGAATAAAAGAACTCACGGCGAAAAAGCTCGCTGGGATGTCGAATTCTTTAAGCAGCGGAAACAGGAACTCGTAACAGTTACGACGGCCATCGTCGATGGTGATCGCCACGCTGCGCGGATCGAAAGGCTCTTCTTCCCGCAATTGCGCGACGATCTGGGTCAGTGGTCGAGGATGAAAGTGGCGCCGCAGGTGGCGGAATTGCGCTCGCAGAAGTGCGTTGTCAATCGCGCCCGGCGTACTCTCCGCGCCCGAAAAATTGTGATACATAAGAATTCGCGGCATCTTCGCGGACATGGCACGGGCAAACGCGAACATACCGCAGGCTCGCATGCATTGCAGGGCGAATTTTTTCATCCTGGTCTCGTTCGATGATAGCTGCCGATGATAGCTGCCGACGATATCTGCCGATGATAGCTGTCCGGATCGGGTATCCGGGCAGCATGAACAACAATCGTATAATGCCCTTGTGCAACCTGAGGGCGCGAGTCCACCGGTCATAGCCAACTCAATCCCAATCGCGGGCGGGGATGGGAATTCAATCGAGGTGTCCGATTTGGATGTCGAAGCAGTTCCCCGCAGGCACCTCCTCCAACGTGTAGTTTCGGCCTCGAAGAAGCTGCTGCCCGCAGCGGTGATTCGCGAGGTTGAGCAGTACCGAAGTTACGAAAAGAATGAACGCCGCATTTATGCCAGAATTAGGATCTCAAACGGACTCGGATTCGCGAAGCGAGAGCCCGATCCACTCCCCAAAACTGTGCACTCGCTGCTCTTTGTATGCTTTGGCAATATTATGCGCAGCCCGATGTGCGAAGCTCTGCTGAAGCGGGAGCTGTCCGGGTTCGATCAGACAAATTTTGCGATCGAATCGGCCGGACTGAATGCTACTCCAGGCCGCGTGGCAGATCCCTGGGCCATCACGGCGGCAAAGGATTTTGGCATCTCTCTGGCGGATCATCGCGCCCGCGCGGTGACGGCGGAAATGATTCAGCAGGCGGACGTCATTTTCGCCATGGACTACAAGAACCAAGTGCAGCTCTTATCTCGCTGGCCGGCAGCGAAGAAGAAAATCCGGATGATGGGCTGGTACGCGGATGAGGGCGAACGGATGCCTGAAATCCGGGATCCCTATTACATTGGCCTTGAGGGTACCCGCGACTGTTACCGGATTTTGACCCATTGCATACGAAATCTCGCGCGAGAAATTTGCCGGACAAAACTGACGGGACAGATCACGCTGGAGCCATCTTGAGGGGCGCGCGCAACTAAGCTTCGATCACGAAGCGAATCGATTGACAATCTCGTCCCCAGAACGTGGCCAGATGGAATTTAGCAACTGGCGTAACGCAAGATTATGGGGGGCGAAATACTGTAGTAAGCGTTCCCGCATCGATCGAGCCATTGGCGCATATTTTCCAACGTGCTCGGCCGGATATGAGGGCGGTTCCCAGTCGGGTAACCCAAGAAATCGCACGACCTTCTTATATTCTTCGGCGGAGTTCTCGAAGAACTTTTCGCTGCTCAACATGAGAACTCGATCCGAGGGATAAAAGCTGAGCCAGCGCCTGATCTGGTCGCCATAAATCCCCCGCGCCAAATATCCGAAGTGCTGATAGCTCATGCTCTCATACGTGGGATCGGTTTCCAGTCTGTGCGCTTCGCCGGCGATACGGGAGGGTTCGGCAGCAATTGCCTCTTCGAAGGACAAAGACTCATGGCCCAACCGAACCTCATGATGATATTGCGAGTACGCGCGGTCTACCGGATCGCGAAGCATAATGATGATGCGGGCGGCAGGCAAGAGTTGGGAACACCGCTGCGGGGCTTGAGGATGGAAGAGGTAATAGGGAGTCGCTTCTCCCGCGCGGAGTTGTCGTCCGAGTAAACCTTGTTTCAGCCGCCGACGCCGGCTTACGGGAAACTGGGACCGATACCATTCGACGCCTCGGGCGTAATTGAGGTCGAAAAAGTGTACTTCCTTAAACTTCGGCGCTATGACCGTGGGGTGTTCCGCCAGGTAACTCGCGAGAGAAGTCGTGCCCGCCTTCTGCGCCCCAATGATCAGAAATTCGGGCAACGTATCGGTACGAAAGAAGTCTGCGGGAGAAGTCATACTGATTTCCTGTGTCTTTCCACGAAGTTCGACGCCAATGCCTAGCGAGCCCATACCGCCCTGCGTCCAGAGATAAATTGCGCAAAGGCGACGGCCGCCGCAGTGTTAAGCAGCACGAGCGTGAGGGCGACATCGGCAGCCTTAGCCAGCGGTCCTCGTTTCGGGCCTATCAGCGCCAAAGCACTAAGCAAGTAGAACCCAAGTTGCGCAGCCAGTGCGATCCGGTAAATTGTGCCGGTCAAGACGAAGGATGAAATGAGTAGAGCCAGAAGAGCGAAAGGCACCAGGAGCCGGGTCAATTTATGGCTCACAAAACGGAACCGCGCCGGATTGGCGTCGGTTAGGAGCCAAGGCGATATTTGCAGCAGTTGGTAGTTTCCGCGAAGCGTCCTCACTTTCCGCCAAAACTCTCGTTCCGTTCCCTGATCGGGCACATCCCATGCTCGCGCTTTAGGGTCGAATATCACCCTGGCACCTTTCTGCAACACATGCATCGGAATGTATACGTCATCCAAAATGGTTTCGGGCGGCAATTCTACAAGCAAACTGCGCCTGACGGCATAGAGTGCGCCGGTCGCGCCGATGACCGAGCCCGTGACCGATTCCATTTCGCGGATACTTTTCTCGACTCTCCAATAAGCTCCCATCCCTTGGGTCGATTCTCCTGAATCCGCATCGCCGAGCATCAGTTCTCCGCTCACACATCCAACCTCGGGATCACCGAAGTTTTGCATCAACCGTTGCACGGCATCCAACTCGATGGTTTGGCGAGCATCGGTAAAAACGGCAATTTCTCCGGTCGCGAGCTTGATTGCTTCATTCAGTCCGGAGGCTTTCCCCCGAGCCTCGGAGTTGAGGACGATTCGAATGCGGGAGTGGGCTGCGAATCTTTCCAGAATTTGAGCGCTACCGTCGGTCGAACCGTCGGAGACGACCACGATTTCGGCACTGTCCGCTGGGAATGAGAGTTGCAACAGGTTGTTCAGCTTGCGTTCCAGCCGCGCCGCTTCGTTGCGCACCACCAGAATGATCGATACCGTGGCCGCAAAAGGGGAGGCTGCCACCGGTCGAATCCGCCAGCGGCTAAGCACCCAAAGCCATGCCGCATAGCCTACGTAGGCGTAAGCGATAAGTGCAACGGCACCCCAGAAGAGAAATCTCATTTTGTTCGTTTCTGTTGGAATACGACGCCAGCGCCACCTCACGATTTACTGGGAGGAGGACGCATCGACTTCGGTGCGATTGAGCACCACCCCCAGCAACGATTCCTCCCGAAATCTCTCCCGTGCCTTGCGCACCACATCGAACGGGGTGGAATGAGAACGAACGACCAGGAGCACTCCATCGCAACAACTTCCAAGGAGGCAGGCATCGGTTACGGGAAGTGCGGCCGGCGAATCCACAATGATCCAGTCGAACAATGAATCGACTTGATCGATCAGGGATTTCAAACGTCCATTGCCCACGAGTTCGGTCTGACCTTGCACGGGACGACCGGCGGGAATGAGAAACAAGCCCTCCGCGCTGCCTCGCTGCATCACTGCGAATTCGTCCGCTTCCTGCAATAAGTACTCCGACAAACCCGGTTTCACGGAAGTTCCGAAGGCCGAATGCAGCCGCGGATTGCGCAAGTCGGCATCCACCATAAGCACTTTGCAGCCAGTCTGAAGAGCGAGTACCTGGGCTAGGTTCGCCGCAATAAAAGTTCTCCCCTCGCCCGGAAGCGCACTTGCCACCAGGATCGATTTCAGGGGCCGATCTTTCCGCAGTTCGTAAAGCCGCGACCGAAGAGAACGTAATTCTTCGGTCCCTCGTGCCTGGTCGCTTCCGCCAAAGAAAACCGTCATTTCCGGATGCGGAGCCCAGCTACATCGACGACAACCGGCAAGCAGGGAATCGGAGAGGTCGGGCTCGGGTTGGGATTTCAAAGACAAAGCGGATCCCCCCGGCGCTTCGCCGGCATGGGCGCGCGCTGGAACGGACTCCTCCAGTTCGGCATCCACCTCCTGCAAAGTGCCCTCGTTGAAACCGCTGCTCTTCCGAACGTCATGGATTCTCATGTACTTCCTTCTTACCGCAGCTCGTGCCCGGCCAGCCCGGATCCAGCGACGCCTCTCTCGTCCCAATTCCGCCGCCGCCCAGCGCACCGTCTCCAGAATTGCAAATCTGCTCGGCAACCGAAACTAAGGATGCCCACGAACAAGTTTCACTCCGCTAAAACTAAGCTTGAAATCAAAACGTCCGGAAGCTCACGCCGTTTTCTCTCCTTCAAAGCGCGGTACAAGCGCTCGGCCAAGTCCGCCGGTTCGGCTTTTGCTGTCGATTTCAGTCCCCAGCCAAGGCATCGAACCGAGCATCGGAAGTTCCAAAGCTGCGACAACATCCCCTTCGTCCCGAATCGACTTGTCGCGAAATTCCAACCAGCCCGCGCCCAGTAGACCAATCCCCAGACCCGCGCCGAGACCATACAACGCAAACATCGAGCGCTTGGGGAAACTGGGTGTACCAGGCAACGACGCGGGGTTCAGCAGTTTCAACTGCTCTCCTTCCTGAAAGCGTTCCATTTCAGTCTGAATCTCGGCCGTGCTCTCGTTCGTCAGTAGTTCGTTATAGATGTTGTGCGCGGTGGCGTTATCCCGGGTCAAAGTTTTCCACTCGTCCTCAATTTCGGGACTTTGCGTGAGTCGGCTCTGATATAAGTCGATTTGAGCCTGAACCTTTTTCTGCCCGAGAATGAGCCGTTCCATCGCCGTATCATCATGACGGATCTGTTCTCGCAATCGCACAATCTCCGGTGGCTCCAGTCTAGGACCGGCCCTGGGCACCGAATCCTCCTTGCTCAGGCCCGACGCTTCCGGATCTTTGTTGATGTCCTTCAATTTGTTCTGCAAATCGGCAATCAAATGCTTGGTCTTGATCACGTCGGGATAGTCGTCCGTGTAGCGGGCCTGCAAAATCACGAGCTGATTTTGCAGTTTAATCAGTTGGTCTCGCAGCGCCCCATAGTTCGGTGAGGCCTGGGAGGCCTTCCACACTTCGAGCACCTGCGCCAACTGCGTTTCAGCACGAGATTTGTCCTGATCGATGCGGCCAACCTGCTGGGTCATGGAGTCCAGTTGCGAATTGAGACCCGCCAGGATCTTTAAGTTGCTGTCGAGATCCCCAGGCATTTGGCCGAGATGTTGATGCTTAAATTCCGAAAGCTGGCGATCCTGCTCGTCTAGATTGTGCTTGGATTGTTCCACCTGCCGGGTTAGAAAATCGGTGGTACTTTTCGCGATCTGCTCGCGCACCTCAAGGTTTTCAGCAAGAATCAGCGAAGTAATTTCGGCGCAGACCTGTTGGGCGTCGCGGGGGTTGTCCGTGGTGAAGCTCACGAAGAAACCGGATACATCGGCAGTTCCTCCGGGTCCGGATTCTCCCGGCACGGCTGAGGAAGACTTGTTCAATTCAGCTTTGTGCACCTGGACGTTATCGCGAATCTCGTCGATCCACTGGTCCTCGCTCTTACCTTTGCGAGCCAATCCCAGGCGGCTTACGAGCGGTTGCAACCGATTTCGGCTGAGAACGTTTTGCTGCAACTCGATCATCCGATCGCTGACCCGCTCGGTAACGATCGGCTTGACGTAGCCGGAAGGCACGACTTGCCCCTGCACCAATAAAAGCGATGTGGATGTGTACTTCGGAGTCAGCGTATAGGAAATGAGAAACCCGATCAGGGGCGCGACTACCGTTGGAATAAGTATCAACCATAGGTGCCGTCCCGCCATGGCGAGATAGTCTTCCAGTCCCCGCTCACGATTTGTGATCATAATGGCCTCCTTTCTCAACTATTCCGCGACCGCTGCCGCTGCTGCTTGCTATGTTGCGTTTTCCCTGCCTTAGGGAACGACGATCATATCCCCAGGCTTCAAGATGATGTTATCGTTCGCCGATTTGCCTTTAATCATCCGCTTGTAATTCACTTTGAACTTATGTTGAACGCCGTTCTCCGTCCGCAATACATAAATCTTCTTCGTGTTGGCAAACAAGGTAGGACTGGAGTTCAGTAATGCCTGCAAAACCGTCATGTTGGGACTCAACGCTATGGCCCCCGGATGCCCCACTTGTCCAACCATGTAAGCCACAGGCGGCTTCGCTCCCAAAACGACGATGGTGACGCGCGGATCTTCGACATACTTCTTTAGTTTCTCGGTGAGAACTGCAGCCAAGTCCATCGGTTTCAAGCCGACCGCCGGTATTTCGTTCAGTAAAGGAAGAGAAATCTTGCCATCCGTACGAACTTGAACCGTCGCCGATACTTCGGGTTCCTTCCATACGGAAATGCGCAGCGAGTCTCCTAACCCAATGACATAATCCGGGCCGGGAACGAATCGTGGGCTGGGGTCGGGAACCGGTCCAGTCGAATCCGCTGGCAACTGCCCAGGCGATTGCCAAGCCACCAGGGACGGCGAAGTCACCCCCACAAGTAGCATAAAGACGACCGTGGCTCTTATAACTCCGACTGGATTCATGAGGCCTTGAGGTCTCCGTTGCCCATTTGCTTGAGTTTGTAGAGCAGCGACTTATAGCTGATCTTCAATTCTTGAGCGGCGCGGCGGCGATTCCATCGGGTGCGGGCCAGCGCGTTCAGGATGAGTTCTTTCTCGGTCTCCCGCGATGCGCTTCGCCCCGCCTCCTTGAGTGATAGTTTGCTGGCGGGATGATATCGATCCGACTTCAGAAGCATCGCACGGAGACCGTGCATCGCCACCGATTCGTCTCCCAGCGCCACGATGGCGCGGGCGGCATCGCGCAGTTCTCGGACATTTCCAGGCCAGACGTAATCCCCAAAAAGGGTCCTTGTGTCCTCACTCAAGAGTGGGACCGGGCAACTGAACTCTGTGGCGAATTTCCCCAGGAAAAATTCCATCAACGAAGGAATATCCCGCTTGCGCTGCCGTAATGGGGGAAGGTGCAGAGACGCGCCAGCGATGCGAAAGTAGAGGTCCTCGTTGAAATTGCCAGCGCGCATCTCCGACTCCAAATCACGTGAGCTACTGAAAAGCAACCGGGCGGATTCTCGGTCGTCTTCCGCCTCGCGCGCCTCCATCCAATTCAACAGAGTGCATTGGCAGGCGGAATCGAGGTGGGCGATTTCGTCGAAAAGCACCGTTCCGGACTGGCATGCGACGATGGCGCACTGGCGCTCAAAAATTTCGGCGCTGACCGTACGACAATCGACCAGACCAAACTCACGTTCACGACAGGCGGAGACTTCGTGGATGCGGCGGGCGATCGTTCGCTTCCCTACCCCCACTTCTCCAAGAATTAGAACTGGGACGGGGATCCGCGAGAGATGCAGACTCAGAGCTTCCACGACCCTCATGCTCGGGCTCAGGGCTTCCAAAAAGACCCCAATCCCCGTTTCTACCCGCTTGGGGCTGGGCTCGCGTTTCTTGGTGGCTTGCACCTGCATGGATTTTCTCTACGGTCGATCAAAAACCAATCGGGGTGATCGTCTCATCGGAGCGATCGTCTCAAACGAAGAAACTCGTTCATGCCTCTTTCACGGCGCCTTGGGGTGGAGTTTCACTAGGCGAGCTTACTGCTGAGGGGACTGAACTTTCGAAAATGAACTAGACCACTCACGCCGACCGACCGATGAATCAGTTTGCGTCCACTAGGAAAAAGTACCACAAAAGGGAAAAGTTTCTCGCTAGAAATTTGTTAATTTTTGGTTAAAAAAGCGCAATTGAGTTCCATTGGGGCAGGCCATTGATGAACAATGCAGGGGTCGGGGTGCCGGGCAGAACGAAGCGATCGCCTGCGCTGGTCTACACTGGAGGGTTGGTGGCAAAACATCGCACTGCCCTGCTTCATTTCTTGGATGAGCCAACTATTACAACTTGAACCGGTAGGAGAAGAAACCCTTCGCCCGCTTCAGCCGCGTGCGATTTGGTGGCGGGCCGCGGTCATCGTCGCTCTGACTTTTTCGCTTTACTCGTCCATCCTCGCACGTCTGGCAATGCAATGGTATCAAGATCCGAATTTCTCTCACGGCTTTTTTGTTCCGGCGTTCTCCCTTTTCGTGGTGTGGCGTGACCGCGATCGCTGGTTGAGCCTGTCTCGAAAACCATCCTACTGGGGGCTTTTGATTCTGGCCCTGGCGCTGGGATTCTTGGTTCTAGGCGTCCTGGGCGCCGAATTGTTTCTGTCACGCAGTTCATTGCTCTTGCTCATCGCCGGCATGATCGTCCTTTTTCTCGGCACCAACTACTTGCGGGCGGCAATGTTCCCTTTGCTTTTCTTATTTCTCATGATTCCGATCCCGGCGATCGTGTTCAATGAAATCACTCTGCCCCTGCAGGTGTTGGCGTCAAAGGTTGCCGCCACTCTTCTGCCTTGGCTTGGAGTTCCAGTGCTGCGCGAGGGCAACGTCATCAACTTGCCCGCGATGTCGTTGGAAATTGCGGAAGCCTGTAGCGGAATTCGTTCGCTGCTCTCTCTTATCACGCTGGCGATCATTTACGGCTACCTCATAAACACCGAGAGGTGGATGAAAGTGGTGTTAGCGCTGTCCGCGATCCCGATCGCGATCGTCGCAAACAGCGTCCGCATCGTGATTACAGGATTGCTGGTTCAATACTGGAATCCCACCATGGCGGAAGGATTTTTTCATGCTTTCTCCGGCTGGCTGGTCTTCCTTCTCGCGATGGGGATGCTTTTTGTGCTTCAGCAAACTCTTGCGTGGACGGCTGCCGGGATGAGGAGGCGCCTGCATGGCGTTCAGCCGTAGGTTCGTCATGGCAGCTCTATTGCTTGCGATCACCGCCATTTTCCTCGAGCTTCGAAATACGGCCGAAGTGCCCCCTCCACGCGCCAGCTTCGCCTCCTTTCCCTATCGCTTTGAAAATTGGGTGGGAAGCGATGTGAATATCGCGCCCGAAGTCTTGCAGACGCTGGGCAACGGCGATTTCTTGGCGCGCCATTATCGGGATGATGCCGCGGACGCGGCCGGCGTGGATTTGTTCGTGGCGTATTTCCCTACGCAGGGCACCGGCGATACTCTGCACTCGCCCAAGAACTGTCTCCCTGGGGCGGGATGGCTTCCCTTAGACTCGAGCGTGATTACGATCGCGTTACCCGGGTATCCTCCGTTTCTTGTCAATCGGTATCTCATTGCCAAAGGCGGTCGGCGGGGACTCGTGCTCTACTGGTATTGGGCGCACGGCCGGGCCGTCGCCAGTGAATACTGGGCAAAGTTTTACTTAATCGAGGATTCCGTTCGGTTGCACCGAAGCGACGGATCGTTGATTCGGGTCACCACCGAACTCAGTGGGAGTGAAAATCCCGCAGAGGGACAACAGCGGTTACTGGCCCTGTTGGCGGCGGCTTTCCCCACCATGGAAACCTATATTCCGAATTGAGGTCCTGCGCGATCGGATGAGATGCCGCTGCCGCCCCGGCCTGAAGCTTTGAGGAAACTTACCATGAATCGTCGGATTTTCACCGCGCTTGTGTTGTTCGTCCTCGCCGCATTTTTAGGCGGCTGTTCCCGTGACCCGAACGTCCGCAAGCATAAGTATGTCGAAAGCGGAGAGCGCTATTTTGCCAAAGGCAAGTACCCGGAAGCGCTCATCCAGTTCAGCAACGCGATCCAGGTCGACGCAAATTACGCCGACGCGCATTATCAACTGGGTCGAGTCTATCTTCAAATGCAGCAATGGACTCCCGCCTTCCAGGAGTTGACTCGCAGCATCGAACTTCAGCCGGATAATTACGCTGCCCGACTTGACTTGGTGGGCCTTTTGATTGCTGGACACGAGTTCAAGCAGGCGAAAGAACAGACCGATGTGTTACTTGAAAAGCAGCCCAATAGCCCTTCTGTCCATGCCGCGGTCGCGGAATTGCTCGCGGGACAGAACGACTTGCCAGGAGCGATCCAGGAGATGCAGAAGGCGATCGCTTCGGATCCCACGCGATGGAAGTCTTATTTGGAGCTGGGCAGCTTGCAGATGAGGTCCAATCAGCTCGATGCCGCGGAGCCGAACTTTAAGAAGGCAGTGGAGTTGAATCCCAAGAGCACACAGACGCGGCTCGCGATGGCCAGTTACGACCAATCCCGGGGACGCTTGCCCGAGGCCGAACGCGAAGTGGATGCGGCCATCGACGCCGATCCCAAAGACCCAGAGCCTCGTGCGGCCATGGTACGCCTGTACATGTTCCAGGGGAAGAAGCAGCAAGCGGAACAATTTTTGCAGCAGGTTAAGCTGGACTTCCCCACCAACTCGACTGGTTACAGGATGCTGGGCGACTTTTACTTCGCCATCGGCGATCTGGAAAAAGCCACAAAAGAATATGCAGTGCTCTACGGCGAACATGCGGGCGACCTGCAAGTTAAAGAGAACTACGTTCAACTTCTGATCTTGCAAAACCGGATCGTGGAAGCCGAAAAACTCGATGACGAATTGTTGAAGACGAGCCCAAACGACGCGTTGGCTCTGATCTACCGCGGCCAAATCGAACTGCTCAACGGGAAACCCGAAGTCGCCATACACACGCTTCAGGCGGCGCTCCGAAGCGACCCCCAGAACACAGCCGGATACTATCGACTGGGGGTGGCCTTCAGCCAGACCGGTGACTGGCCGCAAGCCGAGGGTGCTTGGCAGAAAGCGGTGCAGTTAAATCCCGACCTCAGCGACGCTCACCTGGCGTTGGCGCGTTCTGCACTTCGCCGCAATGACATGCAGGCTTTGGAGCAGTCCGCGAATCAGCTCATTCGCTTGCTTCCCGGTTCACCGGCTGGCTACGCTATGCGTTCCTTATCGTTACTCAAGAGGAACCGCTTCACCAGCGCTGAGCAGGATGCCTTGAAAGCCATTAGCCTGGCGCCCAAAGCTCCGGACGGTTACATGCAAATGGGAAACATACGTCTGGCGCAGAAGAAATATGCGGAGGCCGCTGCCTTCTACGAGAAAACATTGGATCGCGATCCCGGATCGTCCGACGCATTAAGCAGCTTGATGAACATCTACGTTTACCAGGGAGATCTGCAAAAGGCGTTCTCCGCAGCCGAAGCGCAGATCGCCAAGGTGCCAGACAGCAGCGCTTTCTACGATCTGCTCGGAAGCGCCCGTTTCGATCACCGGAAAACTGATAAGGACCTCCAAGCCGCGGAATCCTATTTAAAAAAATCCGCCGAACTTGACCGGCACAATGCGGATGCCTGGCTGAAATTGAGTGAAGCGCAAGCGGCCAGGGGTAAGGTTGACGAAGCGATCGCCACCGGCCAAAGCGCATTGCAGGACAATCCCAAGCAGATAGCGTTTTATATCCTCACCGGCCGGCTTTACGAGTCCAAGCACGATTTCGATAAGGCGCAACAGTGCTATCAGAAGGCTCTCGAAGTGGATCCCAAGAGCCCCCAGGCTTCGAATAACCTTGCCTCCCTGCTGACGCGTACCGGGGGCAACCTCGATGTCGCTCTTTCGCTGGCCCAAACCGCGCGCCGCGGATTGCCCGACTCGCCGAATGTCGCCGACACCCTGGGCTGGGTGCTATACCAGAAGGGCGCTTATAAATCGGCGATCGACTCCCTCCACGAGGCATTGGATTTAGCGCAAAAAAACAAATTTCCCGACAGCCCTACCGTGCATTTTCACCTGGGAATGGCTTACGAGAAGGATGGCCAGACAGCTCCTGCGCGGCGTCAACTCGAGCAGGTCTTAAAGATCGACCCTGGATATGCGGAGGCTGACGATATCAAGAAGCTGCTAAGTCAGTTACGCGGTTGAGACAACCCACCGAGGGTGAGCAGGCTGGGCATTCTGCGGCGACGCCGGAAAGTTTGGCTTTTCCACAGTTTTGGTTGTTCATAGGAATTAAATTCACGTGTTATTAATCTCCGGGTCATGAATTGGTAACAAGTCGTCTCTACACTTAGGTTACTTGATTTCTAGGTTAAAGCGCGGTATCCGAATCCCCCGCTTTCGAGGAAGAGGCGTATTATGAAGCTGACAAAGGTTTTAGCTCTCGCCGTGTTTGCAACCTGCTTTGCGGCGGCGGCTTCCGCTCAATCGAGCGTCGTGTTTAGCAACTCCGACGGGACATTCACTTACGACGAGAAAGTCAATGATGCCACTTACGACGAATTGACGCTAGGCGAGATCGGCAATGGCCTAGGTGCCTCCGGCTCACTTTACGCCATCTCCGGTCTCTCTGCATTCGGCATCACGGATCAAGGTATTTCGCCTACCTGCTACCTTTCCACATCCTGTCTTGGCACGATCACCATCCAAACCGGCACAATCGCCTCGGGCAGCATTTTATCCAACGCGAAGTTTAACCCCGGTGGGCAGTTTTCGGTGCAATACACAGGTCTGGGCGAAGGCGCAGTTTCTTTTACCGGGACGTTCTCCAAAGCCAAATGGACCGAAGTTGGGGCCAGCATCTGGACTTTCACTGGCGTCATCATGAATGGCCAGCTTACAGTAAACGGCAATATGTACACGATTCCAACGGCAGCAACGGTGCAACTGACGACGGTGGGTGACACAGCCACTTATCACCCGACGAAGAAAACTTACACTTTCTCCGACAGCCAAGGCACAACGAATTTCTCTATCGCGCCTGAGCCAGCGACCTTAACTCTGTTTGGCACTGGCCTGATCGCGGTGGGCGCATTTACCCGGCGTCGCCTTACAGGCAAGACTCCAACAGCTCCAACGTCGTTGTAGTCGCTACCGAGTCATCGATTTTTGCAACAGTCAAGGGCTTGGCCTTCTCCGATAAGGTCAAGCATCTTTTAGTCTGACGCATTCACGAAATTCCCCGCGACAAGTCGAGCCTCCATCCGATATAATCAGGCAGCGCATTGAGTACCTTGATTGGAATGCGCAACCACTCCCCTTCCATTCGTTGCTTTGTGGCGGAAGCGACCCGATTTTTTTGGTATTTCTGAGCGGCTTCGACATTCCGGGCTCCAGCGGAGCACAACAACAAAGCACTCTTCGGGAGGGTTCTTGCATCTTAAATGCGCTATGGGGAACGGCCTTTCCAAGCGATCTAAGCCGCAGGTGTCGGCGCTTCTTGCGCTCGCAGCCTTGAGTCTTCCCTGGCTCGGCACCAGTTGCGGAAGCAGCGGGTCTTCTACCCCCGGACCAAAGTTTTCCAACGCCAGCTTGGTGGGGAATTACAGTTACGGCTTTAGCGGCAACTACTTCACTTCTACCGGCACCGAGGCTTATCAAGAGGCTGGAACCTTCGTAGCGGACGGCAAAGGTAACCTCACGGGCGGGAAAGACGATTTCATGCAGAACTCGGCTCTTTCGAGCAGTTTGCTGGGAGGAACTTACAGCATCAATCAGGATGGCACCGGCACCATAACCTTCAACCTCGCCCGAGGCAGAATCCAGCTCGCCATCGCCATGAGTTCAAGTTCTTCTGTGGATCTGATCGAGTTCGATTCCTTTGCAAACGGAGCTGGCGTTGCGCTCCGGCAGGACACCTCGGCATTTTCCGCTCCCAACGGATCGTTCGTTTTCCACCTGGATTCCTCCCAGCCGGGCGCTGCCGTATCCGGCTCATTTTCACGAGTCGGAAGCATGAACGTATTGGAAGGCGCGATCAATGGTCGGGAAGACTTCGAGCAATCGGGCTTGCCTGGATCTTCTATGGTGACCGGCTCGATCACGGCTCCCGATGCCAACGGAAGAGGCACCGCCACGCTGACGGAAGCTACCAGCGTCACTTCCAACTACGTCTATTACGTCATCGATTCCACCACTTTGAAATTCCTTGAAATCGATGGCGGCCTTCTGGGTTCGGGCCGGGCGGATGCCCAGAGTACGGGCCCGTTCAGCAACGCAAGCCTGAACGGCGGATTTGAATTTAACTACTCGGGAAATACGGTTGCCGCAGGCGGGGCAAATGTCGCGGGGGCGTTTACATGCGATGGGAAAGGCAATATCGTGAGTGGAAGTTACGATATCGTGCAAGGCGAGAGCCCGGTATCGAATGCACCCCTGACTGGTACCTACAGCGTCGAATCGAACGGGCGTGCGACGATTACCTTGATTCCGACGGGTGCCAGCCCCATCCCTTTAATCGTGTGGATCGAGAGTTCTTCCAAGGGGCTCTTCGTCGTCGATCTTCCCAACGCGGTGCAGTCCGGCAGGATGGAGCAGCAGCAAGGCGGCCCGTTTTCCGCCGCATCCTTGAAGGGATCCTATTCCTTCTACACCGCGGGATACGACTCGCAGACTTCCCAAAACATTGTGCGGACGGGAGTGGTCAGCTTTGACGGAAGCACGAACGTCACCTTTACGGACTACTTCGTGAACCGAGGAAATGGAAAACCGGTGCAGAATGGCGCGGTGTCTGGGACGTACACGGCCGACGCTAACGGACGGATCGTCGCATTTTCGATCGGAGAAGTAAATACACAGATCATCTACCTGAGTTCGGGTACTTCCGGCGATCTCCTGCTGGGCGCTACGGGCGTGGGATTCGCGGGCACCCTGGTGCAACAGACTTCGCCCGACTAAGCGCGGCCCAGTGCTGGCTTCCCCAGGAAATGGACTCGCCAGGAATCGGTTTTCCCTCAGGTTTGCCGGTCCGAGGCAATATTTCATGATCTCTTAACGCATTCGTAACAATTTCACCAGGCGTGTCAACTACGCTAAAGAACGGTGCTGTTTATTACCCGGCATGACTCAAGGGCTTTTTCCGTTTCCCTGGTGAAGGGCTGTTGAGGCGAAGGAGAACAAAGTGAATACCCATCGAAATAGGATGAAGTGTAAGTTGCGCTTTGCGGCCTCGGCTGCGATGACGACATTATTGAGCGTAGCCGCGATGGCGGCTCCTCTGCCCTCTGCCACCTTAAAGTTGATTCCCGCGGATGCGCACCAAGTGATTTCCGTGGATTATGGGACTGCGCGGATGTCGGCCTCGGTGATGGCGTTGAAGGCCCAAGCTCTGCCCGAAAACCTGCGAGAGTTTGAGACGGGCCTGAAGATGATCGGAATCAATCCAGACAAGGACCTGGATAATTTGACGTTTGTCCTGGTGGGTAGCGAGAAAGACGGATATACCTTGGCGGCTCTGGCATCGGGCTCGTTTTCCTCGAAGGTCGTTTTGCAGCAACCCATTTTGCAGAAGGCAAAATCGACCAAGTACTACGACGTGGACGTGTACCCAATGCCGAAGAAACCGGTGTCCCCGGGAGCTTCACCCACCCCCACGAAACCTCTCATTTTAAACATGACCTTTCTGGGCGACAAGACGTTGCTCTTGGGCGAAGATAGCGCCCTGCGAGCTGTGTTGAATACTCGCGGCGGCCACGCCGCTCCGCTGGATTCCAATCGCGAGATGATGGACACCATGCTGTCTGTGGACAAAGCTCCGGTCTGGAGTGCACTCGATCAGCAAGGCACGCAAGTCATGC
The DNA here is from genome assembly GCA_963799065.1 of Terriglobia bacterium. Taxonomy (GTDB): domain Bacteria; phylum Acidobacteriota; class Terriglobia; order Terriglobales; family Acidobacteriaceae; genus JAJPHW01. The sequence continues at coordinate 865,389 of CAWCVJ010000003.1, read as the reverse complement.
TGCTGGCCGCATTGGGCAATGATGCCACCAAGCTGGTGAGCTATCGGAGCGTTAAGTATATGGTGCTGGGCTCACGTTATTCGATGAGGTTCGATGAAGGCGTCAGGTTGGATTTAGAGATCGTGACGCAAGACTCCAGCACCTCCACCGCATTATCTTCTCTGTTGAAGGCGGGTGTCCTCTACCGTAAAGTGACGGCGACCCCACAGCAGCGAGTGGGCTTGGAAAACATGACCGTAAGCAGCGATCAGTCCGAGCTGGACTTGCAATTCAAAGCCGACCCGAAGAAGTTCCAAAGTCTCCTGCGCAGCAATTTCTTCACTGCGATTGGGGGAGATCGAAACAGGGACGTAGTGACCTCGAATGCGTCCCTCGTGGCCAAGTCGATTCGCTGATCGGGTCCGCGACCTAAAGAACAAGCAGGTCACGAACGAGTGACCTGCCTTCGTTTTGGTGTCTTCCGTTTGGGTCTACACTCCCGCGAATTCACTGTGCGCAGCCCGTGTTGGCGCTACCCTCGACCCCAGCAGGCGCGGGATTGATGGTAAGCGTCGATCCGGTCGGACTGACTCTTACCTTGATTTGTCCGTCGAACAAAATCCGAGTCACCTGGAAGACTCCGTTATCGACGTTGTCGACCGCCGGGAACCCGGTGACGGCCACCGACATTCCGCTGGGGGGTGGGTTGCAGGTTCCAACCGCGTTGCCGCAGTTTGTACCGAGCGTAGGTGCGATCGTCGCACCCGAGTTCTCGGCGTTCAAATAGCTTGATACGCACGAGTTCCCCACGAAACCAGCGCCGCTGCCAGGACCGCACACCCCTGTGAGTGCGCCCGTTCCCGGTCCGAGTGCGGGATAGTTGAACTTCATCTTCGTTCCCCCATTCGTGACGAGAGTGTTGGCCACAGTGAACCCGCAACAACGCCCACGAACAATAAGTTCCGTCGACCAGATGAGGGAAGTAATTTCCGTTCGTCCAGACATCGGTCTTCAAACAACCTCCAGCATGACCGTTGTTGGCCGGGTTACAACTTGGCAATTCGCCTTGTTCGGCGCCGCCCGTGGCCGGTTGGCCCGGATCGCCACCCGCATAGCTGTTAAAAATGGGGTCGACTCCGTCGAGGGTCAGGTATCCGAAGTTGGGGTTCTTAGCCAGGTTGCTGACGTTACCGAAGCTATAGAACGAATAGCCGATGCTGTCCAACTCTAAAGCGACGCCGGTTGGCGCCGGTGGCATCGCCGTACAGAAAAAGATTCGCCTTAATGAGGGTTCCCCGCTGGGTCTCCACCCGTCTGCGTATTCGGGGCTGTTACGTAATCTCTACTCTTCCTATCGACTTTTGTCATGACTGCATTGTTAAATACATGTTAACTACTATTAACATTATTCAATTAGTAGATATTTGCGGCGGGTTTCGGGGAGTGCTGAATGCAACCGGGCTATCCATTAGCCAGCCCAAGACCGAATATTCAGGATCTGTCCATCCCTTCTGAGTCAGTCAGCGACGAACCCTGCGCGGTCGGCAGTAGTCCTAGGTTCCAGGTTGCCTCACTGTACGCTGGAACCGCGCCGCCAGCGCGTAGTCGCACCGGGCTCCGAGTCCACAGGAACCGGGCGAGCGATAAACCGTCCGCATCTTGTGCGGCATTATCGCAATCTTCCCTTCCGTGGGTCAGGTCTCTTACTTAAATGCCGGTCGTTTGATATCGCAGAACGGCTAGCGCGAGTCTGTAATCGTATCCTGCCTGGGCTCCGCTGATTTGGGCTTGAGTCTGCTGTAATTGCGCTTGGCTGAGTTCGACGATGGAACTTAGGCCTAGTTTGTAGCGGGTCTCGGCAAGGCTTAGAGCGAGGTTCGACTGATCAAGCAATTGCTGCGTAACGCTCAGCCGCTGATATGCTGTGTTCGCGTTCAGCCAACTGGATCGGACATCGCGCGAGATGCGGTTGCGCAAGTCTCGTAACCGCTCCTTCGCAGCCTGCGCTCGCAGTTTCGCCTCCCGGGACTGGGCTGGGTAGAGGAAGCCGTTAAAGACTGGGATGTCCATATTGACGCCCGCAGCCGCATACCAATTGGAGAGAACGGGATCGCGCACGGGCGTGTCTCCGATCACGCCGAGCGCGCGGATGGAGGGCATCAACTGATCGCGTTCCGCGGTGTGAAACTTTTCTGCCGACTTGTACTGAAAATCTAGGGCGCGAATCTCTGGACGCAGGTTGAACGCTTGCGCAATGAGGTCGTCGACATTCGCGGGAGGGGCAAGGGCGGTTTCGCGATCCTCGACTAAGGCGAAGTCCTGCACGTTGTCATATCCAAGAACGCTCGATAGCGTGGCCAGCGCCGATTTCTGATTATTCTCCGCATCCAAGAGCAAAAGTTTGGCTTGAGCTAGATTCACGTTGGCGAAGCTCAGGTCCAACTGAGATTTCAACTTGTTGTCGAAGAGTGCTTGCACCTGATCAGTGACGGTTTGGCGGGCTGATACGGTTTGCTGAGCGACGGTCAAGAGAGCCTGGGCCTGTAGGGCGCCATAGAACGCCTGATGAACTGCCAGTAGTATTTGTTGCTGCGTCGCTATTGCATTTTGATTCTCGGCCTTGGCCGTGTAGCTTGCGCTGGAGATCAGGTTAGTGGTGTGCCCAAAGTCCGTGATGAGTTGGCTCACGTTCGCTCCTGCCGCGGCGCGATCGTAAATGATCGGGTTGTTCAGTCCCCCGGCTGTGATACGGCTGTTGTCGCGGGCATCGACGGCAGTGAGATCGATGGATGAGGTCGGCCATAAAGCGGAGCGCACTTCGCGCGTGACCTGCCGAGCGGCGAGCGCGGACAATCGCCCAACCGAAATTTGCGGATTTTGCTTGATGGCTAACGCTTCGGCCTGCTTCAGAGTGAGCTGTATCATCGAAGTCGTATCCGTTCGCGCATCGGACTGGGTTTGCGGAGGGTACGCAGCAGTCATTGCCAGGGCGAACGTGTTTTGGGGCACGGGTGCGGAGATCAGCGAACTCTTGTCGGCCGAGTTGACTTGACTTCGTGCCATGCCCGAAATCGTCACCATTCCGAGAGAAGCAATGACCGCAAACCGATTCGTCATGCCGCGTTCTCCGTGGGCTGCGCAGTTTCATCTCGATGCATGAGCAAGTACGCGGCGGGAACTAAGAATAGCGTCACGACGAACGAGAGACTCAATCCTCCGATAATGGCGCGAGCGAGAGGGGCATATTGCTCACTGCCTGCTTCAAGAGCCAGCGCCATGGGGACGAGTCCAAGCAGCGTGGCGAAGGTGGTCATCATGATGGGGCGCAGCCGAATGTGACAAGCGTTCTTTAACGCTTCCATCGGAGTCTGTCCTTGTCGTCTGAGATCGCGAGTGAACTCGACGATGAGGATGGAATCGGATACCACGATGCCAATCATCATCATGACGCCCATCAGAGACATCACATTGACGGTTGTTCCGGTGATGAGGAGTAACAGAATGACACCCGTAAATCCAGGCGGCACGGCGAGCAGAATTAAGAATGGGTCTTTCGCGGAGGCAAATTGCGCCATAAGAATCAAATACACCAATACCACCGACAGAAGCAGGCCGATGCCGAAGCTACGGAAGGATTGGCGCATGCCCTCGACCGAGCCGTGCATCGCGACGCGCAGGTTCGAGGGCACGGTCGTACCATTGATTATTTTCTGCACTTGTGTGGCGAGACCGCCCAAGTCCCGACCGGACGGCGCAACGTAAACGTCGAAAACCCGCCGCAATTGGTAATGATCCACTTCGGTCGGAGTGTTGATCATCTTTATGTCCGCGACTGCGTCGAGATCGGTGGGATTCGCGTTTTTCGCCGAATGCAGCGGAATGTTCTTGAAGTCGCGAAGCGAGTTCACCTGCGTCTCGTTATATTGCACAGTCAGCATATAGTTGTTGCCGTTGTGCGGATCAACCCAATAACTCGGCGCGATCATGCTGTTCGATGCCAGCGCGGTGATGACATTGTCGACCGTCTCCTCTGACGAGAGGCCGAGGCGAGAGGCCATTTCTCGGTTCACATTGAGTTCGATTCCCGGATAGTCGAGGTCTTGAGGGATGAGAACGTCGCTGACCGTTTTCAGCTGCTTAACTTTATTGGCCAATTCGGACGCCGTCTTCATGGCCTCTGGCATGTCGTTTCCGCTGACCTGAATATCGATGGGTGCAGGCAAGCCCAGGTTGACAACTGAATCGACCAAGCCTCCCGTCTGAAAGTAAGTGGAGAGTTCCGGGAAATCTTCGCTCAGCTTCGCTCTTACCTTATTCATGTAGTCGAAACTGCTGCGCTTGTGGCCCTCTTTGAGGCTGACTTGCACGAACGCAGTATGCTGGCCCGAGTTGCTGGTATAGATCGCAGAAAAATCTGGCGTAATGCCGATATTCGACACGATCATGCCCAGGTCATCGGGTGAGACTATCTGTCTTATGTCTTCCTCCACGCGGCTAATGTATTTGTCGGTTAGCTCGATGCGAAGTCCGGTGGGGGCTTTGACATTAATCACGAACTGCCCTGGATCGGTGCGTGGGAAAAAGGAAACTCCTAACAGCGGAGACAGTGCGAGACTGACGAGAAACACTCCCATGATGATTGCAACGGTGCCCTTGGGATGGTCGAGGCTGGCGGCGAGAGCGCGATCATAGCGGTGCAGAACTTTTTCGTAGGCACGATTGAATGGTCCCAGGGTGCGTTGCAGCATGGCGGCGAAGGGTGCTTCTTCGTCACCGGTTTCATGCGGTGCGTCGATGAATCGAGAGCAGAACAGCGGCACCACGGTCATCGCGACAAAGTAAGACGCGGCCAGTGAAAGTACGACCCCCAAGGCAAGCGCAGTAAACAAGAAACGGCTCACGCCATACAGGAAAACGACGGGAAAGAATACGATCGCCGTAGTAAGAGTAGCCGCAAGCACCGCGAGTGCAACTTCGCTGCCACCTTTTTCCGCCGCGATGGCTGGGGCCTCGCCCATCTCAAGATGGCGGAAAATGTTTTCCAGCACGACGACTGAGTTGTCGATGAGGCGCGACAGAACCAGCGCGATTCCGCCCAGCACCATGGTGTTGATGTTCTGGCCGACCGCATTCAGCGCGAGAAAGGCCGCCAAGCAAGACAATGGGATGGAGAGCAGCACTGAAAGAGTTCCACGAATGCTTCCGAGGAATATCAGAATCATCACGGCGGTCAGCACCAGGCCAATGCCGCCTTCGTGCAAGACGTTCCGAATCGCCGTCTTCACATAGACAGACTGATCGAACACGACGTCTGCTTTGAGTGTTGCAGGAACGTCGATCAGGTCTTTGACGCGAGCACGAATGCCGTTGACGATTGCAATAGTATTGCTGTCTCCGCCTTGCTTGAGAATTGGAAGATAGACGGACTTCTGGCCATCCACTCGCACAATGTTGGTTTGGATCGCGGCTGCGTCCTCGGCATGGCCTACGTCGGCCACCATCAATTCGGCGTTGCCTTCGGATTTCAAGGGGAGGCGATTGATCTCTTCAGTCGTCGGCAACTGGCTGTTTGTGTAGATGTTGTAGTCTTTGGGCCCGATGCGAACGTCGCCCGCAGGCAGGATCGTGTTGGCTTCATTCACTGTGCGCACGACATCCATGAGGCTCAACTCGTGGGCCTGCAGCTTCACCGGATCGACGTAGACCTGAATCTGCCGGTACTTTCCGCCGAATGGCTGTGGCACCGACGCGCCGGGAACATTCGCAATCTGGTTCCGAACGTTAAACTGACCCTGGTCGTGTAGCTGAGTCTCATTCAGTCCTTCGCCTTTCAACGTGATAAGGCACACCGGCAGACTTGAGGCGTCGAACTTCAGCACCACTGGAGGCAGAGTGCCCGGAGGCAAGCGCCGCAACTGCGCCATGGCGAGATTGGAAATGCCGCTGACCGCCGCGTCGGCATTGGTTCCCGGCTGGAAGTAAACCTTGATGAGGCTCACGCCGGTCAAGGAGCGCGACTCCATGTGGTCGATGCCGCTTCCCAGAGTGAAGAATCGCTCGAAGGGATCGGTAATATTTGTCTCGATCTGCTCCGGCGGCATCCCGGAATAGAAAGTTGCCACGACCACGACCGGAATGTTGATTTGAGGAAACAGATCGACCGGCATGCGGACAATCGTCGTCACTCCGACTACCGCGATGATCAGGAAGATCGTGATGATGAGGAATGGGTACTTGATCGCGAATCCCGGCATCCCTATTGATTCCCCTCTGGGACATATTTTTCGTCCGCCATGGCGCTGAGCTTAGGCTCGACCCGCTCGCCAGGAGTGTAGGCTCCGAGATTACCGACGATTACTTTATCCCCCTCGTTTAACCCTGAAGTAATCTGAATGCGATCTGAGCCTTCGATGCCGGTTTCGATTTGGCGACGCTGGACCAGGTTCTGCGCGTCTACAAGAAGCACGGTCGCTTGGTCTTGGTTTCGGCTGACGGCTTGCAATGGCAACGTCAGAGCGTCGGCGTTACTTTGCGTGCGCAGCGTCACATCGGCGTACATCCCTGTCGCCAGTTTGTAGTTGGGATTGGGCACATCGATCTCAACCTGCATGGTGCGCGTGGAAGGATCGAGTGAGTCCGTGAAGCGAATGACTTTGCCAGAAAAGTGCGCGTTCGTGGCTTGTACCCGGATGTCAGCGGTTTGACCATTCTGAATTCCTGATGCCAGAGACTCTGGCACGGGAATGCGCAAGCGCAAGAGATTGGATTGCGAAAGTTTTACCACCGGCATCGACGCTACGTTCGAGGTGCCCGCCTGAATCAGTGAGCCGGTGTCGGCGTACCTCCAAGTGACGACGCCGTCAAAAGGCGCCGTGATTTTCGAGTATTCGGAGAGCGCGGCGTAATGCCGCTCGTCGGCTTCCGAGACTTCCAACTGCTGGCGAGCCGCGGCCAGTGCAGACTTCGCAGCATCGACCTGAGCGGCGCCGGAATTGTCCTTGGCTGCGGCGTCGTCCAATTCCTGTTGCGCAATTAGTCCGGGTCGTGCCTGCGCTGCCTGGGCGAGACGCTGACTTGCCGCATGCACCGCCTGCTGATCGGATTCAGCACGACTGACCTCGTTCTGGGCGTGGACGATTTCTTCCTGACTGTGACGAACTTGTGCCCCAGCGGCTTGCAACTGCGCCGTCAGTTCTGGAATTTCAAGGACCGCCAATACTTGGCCAGTGCGGACGTGGTCGCCGATGTCCACGGTAATCTTCTCTATGTATCCCGCGACTTTGGCATGGAGTTCCACTTCCTGATAAGGAAGGAACTGTCCTGCGACGAGAAAAGTATTGGAGAGCGGAGTTCGACGCACTTGCACGACAGCAGCGCGTGGAAGTGTGCTGGCGGCGACGCTTCGAGCCGCGTCGGAACGACCGCAGCCCGAAGCCGCCAGAATGTATACGGTTAACAGCGATGCTGCGATTGTTCTGATAAAAATTAACCGTGATTTGTGAGCCATGCTTTTCTTGTCCATTTCGAAATGGGCTATGTTGTCGGTGCGGGAGTCGCAGAGCAGGTCCCAGACTTATCTTTTTCCGTCCGAATAACGCTCATCTTGACCTCGCCCTGGCCCGGAATCAGCACTCGCAGAAGACCCTTATCCACGCTAACGTCAACCGATTGATTGGGATTAAGGACAGCCGGCAAGTAATCGATGTTTGAGCGGTATCTACCCACATAGGTCGAACAATTCAAGTGGAAGGAGACATCGAAGGCGTACTGAGCCGGAGGTTCGGGCGCGTCCGTAGCCTTTGTATGTAACGGGACAAACGGCTCATGGTTCTCGACATTCGTGACCGTTGCTTTCTGATAAGGGTGATCGGCACCGTAGGCAAAGTTGACGGTGGCCAAAGTGAGAACTGCGCTTAGAACGAATTTCGAAGTTTTCATCGTCATTTCTCCTGTAAATAGAATTTTGTAACTCGCGTCTTTGAAACGGTGTTAATTAGTCGCTCGAACACCCGACCTCCGATAAGCGGCTTCGATGGTGAATGATCAGCAGAGCTTGTTCTCCGGTCGGCAAGTTCGCCAAAATCGTATGGCGTTTTGCAACGATGTCCACCGTGCCGCCCGCGACAAACGCCGACGGCAAATAGTCGATCGGTGTGTCGTATTGGGCGATGTAAGAAGCGCAACCTGTTCGCAACGTGATGTTGTACGAGTAGGACTGCACTTCTAATGGCGCATCGGCAGGATTGTCTCCAACATAATTCGTCCGAGTGTCGTGGACCGCAATGTTGACGACGGTCGCAGTCTGATGTAGGACAGGGGCGGACTTTGCGGCGTACAACGGCATGCTCAAAGCCAGGAACAGCAGCACAACCACTTTGCTTGGCACGGCTTCCTCCAGGAAACACTTGATAACAAATCACGATAGAGAATAAGGTCGTCGGAGTTTCCTAAGCTTCGGCTAAGAAACAGGAAGAAATACTCAAACGACCGATGTCAAAAAAGAAGAGACGTGATTAGCTGAGGCGGAAAGGCGGAGGTCGGTTGTGCAGCCGGTTCTTGAAGCAGGCGCTAGGAAGAGGCAAGACCTTGGAAACAAATCTTACCGGTGAACGGGGCGGCTCAAACGCAGAAAAAAACGCCGCGGGAGCCGTGCGGCTTATGCTCTTGTCCAGGAGATGCTGCCGCTTGGCGTCAACACGCTGTGCCCGGATAATATGGCCGGATGATTTCGGTGCGGCATTCGAGAAATCGAACCGCGTCGCCAAACTCACCGTCAGGCAGACGATCGCGAAGAAAACAACGGAGCCTCTCCGCAGGCCTGACCCATGTTGTCGCGAAACCAGCATAACTGTACAGACTCAGTCTAGTAGTTCGACGCAGCTTGCCGCAAATTTCAGATGTTACTGAGACGCGACCTGCTTGTGTAAAGTTGCATGTAAAAGCCGGTTCTTGAACAGGTTACTAAGGGCAATGTCCCGCCGCCCGCCTACACCCTAATAATCATGACTTCCGTTGCCTTTATCAGGGCCGCCGCGGTTTGCCCAGCTTTCAGTTGCATTTCGCGGGCCGAGGCTGCGGTAATAATCGATGTAATCCGTTGCTCCCCAATAGATATTTTCACTTCCGCCATAAGGCCGCTAATGCGAACCGAGTCGATCCGTCCAACGAGTTGGTTGCGTCCGCTCACTCGCCGAACCGCATTTTCGCGCTCTGTCGCGGTGCGGCCTCGGGCTCGGAATAAAAAACGATCCACTTCGCTCTGCGGAATCCGGTGATGCCCGCCTGCGGTCTTTATGCTCCGGATTTTTTTTTCGTAAATCCAACGCTTGAGCGTGGAAAAGCTGATTCCTAAATCGACCGCGGCATCACCCAGCTTAAGCGGTTCCCGGAGTTCAGTGTTGGCCTTACCCACAGATATGCTCCGCGTTGCCATGGAGTCTCGAATCGTACTGCGTAACTTGCGAAGGAATCAAATTCTCGCTCACCCTGTAACTTGCCGCCTTAATTCGTATCATAAGTGACAGACAAACCGGTTTACGTGTACGATTTACGAATCTCAGAAACCAGAGGGCCTGACATGCGTCGTTTCGTTGTGTTCGCCATCCTTGCGCTGGGCGTTTGCCTAACGCCCCCATTGACCGCCGCTCAAAACGGATTGTTTACCGACTGGTTCAGCATGGTATCCGCGACCCAGGCTGAACAGCCGCACTGGATCACGCCTCTCGCGACCACTACTCCCCGCCTGGAGCAGGAGTTTCGTTACGACATTCAATGGCAGACTCACAATAGCGGCGTCACTACGGATAACTATGGCGTGAGCAAAGGTCTGGAGATCATTCCTGCGAGGAATTTCGAGGTCATCCTGGCTGTGCCGCCTTACATCGTGAACAATCCGGACTCCCCTCACAATGGCTTCGGCGACTGGCAGTTCCTAGTGAAATACCGCATCGCGGCCTCCAACGAAAAGCACAAGAACTACATCCTGACCGCCTTCTTCCAAATGAGCTTTCCTACCGGTCAGTATCAGGAAGGCTCCTCGAATTCCATCATCACACCCACACTTGCCTATGGAAAGGGCTTCCGCAACTTCGACGTGCAGGGCACCCTGGGAGGTAGTCTGCCAACCGGCAACATCGCCCACATCGGCCATAACCTGACTTGGAACAACGCATTTCAATACAGAGTTTTCAAGAAGATTTGGCCGGAGACGGAAGTCAATTTCACCCACTTCTACGAGGGGGAGCATAACGGAATGACGTCGGCGTATCTAACCCCGGGCATGGTATTAGGCAAGTTCCACTTGCTTGATCGCCTCGGATGCACCGTCGGGGGCGGATTCCAGATCGCCGTGACTTCCTTCCATCCCACCAACCACATCCCGATTTTGTCCGTGCGCTTTCCGTTCTGAGTCCGTGCTTCCGATCAAAAGTCGAATTCGACGGCCGGATGGGCTCCTGCGACACCAGTCAAACGGAAATGAGCTGCGGCGCTCAACGTCGGGTGGAAGAGTCCTTGAATCACCAAAGTAAATAGAGTGGCAAAGTGCGAGAACAGGGTAAATCCAGTTCGCTTCGCGGAATACGACAATGCATGCCGCATGAGACAGTCCCACATCGAACTTGACCAAAAATTCAAGAAATATTCATCCCTTGTTAACAAACCAGCGATTAGGATTGCATTTCGCCCACAAAATGAACGGGTTAGAACTGCAAAGACGCCGCAGCGGCGAATCACTATTTTCTTTTCTCAGGAGGAAAAATGAACCGGGTTATCTCTCTGACTTTATCGCTTGCGCTCGCTGGAACGATTCTTTCGGCACAAGCTCAGCAAGGAAGCTCGACTTCCTCCACGAAGACCGCTTCCAAAAAGCGTAGGGAAGACCCCATTGCAGCTCGACTCAACGCCCTGCAGCAGCAGCTTGACGCTCAACAAGAAGCAATGCGGCAAATGAGCCAACAAGTGCAGAGTCGGGATGAGAGAATTCAACAACTTGAACAGAGGCTTAATCAGAGCCAAGCGGCCGCAGTGGATGCGCAAGCGAAGGCCGATGCCGCCGCCGCACAATCGTCTCAGCAACAGGCAGCCGTGAGTTCGCTGACGAACGATGTTTCCGATCTCAAAACCAACGCCACCGGCGTAGCCCTGAGCTTGCAGGAGACACAAAAGAATATTCAGACCAGCCTGGAGAGTCCTACCGCTCTCCATTACAAAGGCATAACCATCACTCCCGGCGGATTCCTGGCGGCTGAAACCGTCTATCGACAGCACGGGCTTGGCGCGGACATCAACACTCCTTTCAATTCGATTCCATTCCCCGGCTCGACCCAGAGCTCCCTCTCAGAGTTCTACGGGTCCGGCCGCCAGTCGCGCGTCTCCATGCTGTCCGAGGGCAAGCTGGCTAACGCGAAAATCAGTGGCTATGTCGAAGCCGACTTCCTTTCCGCCGGCGTTACCTCAAACAACAATCAAAGCAACAGCTATACCCTCCGCCAAAGGCAAGCGTGGGGGCAAGCTGCGCTGAACAGCGGGTGGACCTTTACCGGCGGGCAAATGTGGAGCTTAATCACTGAGACCAAAACCGGCTTGGACAACCGCAGCGAAGCATTGCCGATGACGATCGATCCGCAATATACGGTGGGCTTCAGCTGGGCGCGGCAATATGGCTTCCGCGTAACTAAGAAGATCAGCGACCAGGTTTGGTTGGGCGCCTCGGTCGAGAACCCGCAAACCACGATTGGAGGTCACGGTGCGAGTCCCAACTTTGTCCTCGGAGCTCAAGGCTCAGGAGGAGGTTTATACAACGGCACGACCAATTATTCGTTCAATGCAACCCCCGATTTCGTATTCAAAACCGTATATCAACCGCAATGGGGACACGTTGAGCTATTTGGTCTCGTAACCGAGTTTCGGGATCGGATCTTCCCCTGCGCAACCAACGCGACCAGCACAGTGTGCGGCGGAACCACTGGACCTTCGACCAAGGGAGTGACCAACAACTCTGAACCTGCAGGAGGTATCGGCGTCAACGTTCGCGGAACGATTGCCCAGCATTTCGATCTCGGCATTCACTTCCTGGGGGGGAACGGAATCGGGCGCTACGGCACGGGCGGCCTGCCCGATGCCATTGCCCGTCCGGATGGATCGCTGGTTCCCCTGCGGGAATACGAAACTCTCGGCACTCTGGAATATCACGCCAAGAAACTTGACGTTTATCTCAATGCGGGCAGTGAATACGAAGGGCGGCAATGGTACAGTGGCGGCAACATCGGATATGGATCCCCGCTAGCCAACAATTCCGGGTGCGGCACGGAAACGATTCCCACACTGACAACAATTTCTGTGGAGACCACTCCTCTTCCGGGCGGCGCGGCTCCGGGTACCGGGAGCATCCCGGTCGTGGGTTCTACGGGAACTCCCCTTAGCGGGGGATTCAACCCCGGTTCGCTCAAGAATTGCAACGGAGATACCCGCAACCTTCTAGAGGGGACGATCGGCTTCTGGTATCGCTTTTACAGTGGGCCGAAGGGACGCATCCAGTGGGGACCCCAGTACTCGTACGTCGTACGCAACATCTGGCGTGGGGTCGGAGGCGATCCGTCGGCTAAGGACGGGATGGTCTTCACCTCGTTCCGCTACTACCTGCCCTAATCAGGGAGACGACGAAAAGGCTTTTAGTCCGTGAAGTGGGGGCTTGGTTTTGTTCACCAGCAGATTCCTTCGTAGGATGCGGATCCCACCGGTCGGTGAGCTCGATCAAGATTGACGAGGTCGATAACCGTCTGACTGGGGCGCAGGTGGGTGGAAAGTTGCGCCAGATCGACTGCCTTGGTGCCTAAAACGATCACCTCCCCACCTGCGATGATCTGGCTAAAGTCGGTCGACAGCAGTGAGCCAATATGCGGGATTACTTCCTCGATGTATTGCCGATTGGATCCGGCAATACGTCCCAGGGAGACATCCTGATCCCATATCTGAACCTGCAACCCTTCTCCTAAGAGCCGCTTGATCAATTGCACCTGCGGGCTCTCCCGGAGATCATCGGTCCCGGCTTTGAAGCTTAAGCCCAGCATGGCGATTTTCTTCCTTCGGGTGCGCAACACAGCCTCGACGGCGCGATTAATATGCTCGGCATTGCTTGGCATCAGGGACTCTAACAGCGGCAATCGGAGATCAAGCTCTTTGGCGCGATACGTGATGGCGCGGAGGTCTTTCGGCAGACACGATCCGCCAAAAGCAAAACCGGGATTCAGATACGCAGGGGAAATGTTGAGCTTGGTGTCGGAAGTGAAAATTCTTGTAACCACTTGCGTATCGACCTCGAGATGTTTGCACAGAGTACCGATTTCGTTGGCAAAGCCGACTTTCAAAGCGTGATAAACATTCGAAACGTATTTCACCATCTCAGCGGCGGGTATGCTGGTCTCATAAGTCTCAGCCTGTATCCCCGTGTAGAGTTCGCGCAGTGGGGTGAGCTGATGCGATGACCGGGCGCCTAGGATGGTGTAGGGTGGACTGAAAAAATCGGCTACGGCGCTACCCTCGCGCATGAACTCGGGGTTGTAGCAAACCGTAAAGCCTTCGCCGTTTTGAAGTCCACTGGAGCTTTCCAGCGCAGGAATTAAGAGGCTCTCCGTGGTCCCTGGCAGCACCGTGCTGCGCAGCACGATGGTATGGTGAGATTTTTTTTCCTTTAAAGCCGCGCCGATTTCGCGCGCGACATGCTCCACATGAGTTAAATCGAGCTTGCCGCTCGGCAGGCTCGGAGTGCCCACGCAGATAAACGAGATATCCGACTCCTGGACTGCGGCGTTCGCGTCGGTCGTGGCATGCAGGCGGCACGCTTTATTGGTTTCTGCAACCAGGTCGCTCATGCGCGCCTCGATGATCGGACTGCGTCCGGATTCCAGCATGTCGACTTTGTCCCGGTTAACGTCGACGCCGACAACCCGATGGCCCATGTGCGCGAGGCAAGCCGCGCTCACCGAACCGACGTATCCCAGGCCGAAGATGCTGATTGAAAAACTCACAGGATCACTCCACTATTACGGTATACCAAGGCCGCGGACGGCGGGGAACTCCGAATACCCACACTTTCGCAAGAACGTAGAATGTAGCATGAGCCTGTGAATAACGCATTAAAAGTGCCAGCCGCGCGGTGAGCCGGACTTCGCCCATGCCATACTTGGCGTGATAGCTGTAGCCCGGACCATGAACCGCGTCTTCAGACGAGTCTGACGCCAAATCACCAGTGACTTCAGCAATGAACAGAAGATGGTCGCGTCTTCTCCGCATGAGTTGGGATGAGGTACGCGTTCGCGCCACGCAAGAGGCCAGCAAGCGAATTGACCTGGCGAGCTATCGCCTTGGGATTCGGAATCCGCCCAATCCTTTCTCCCCGGATCGGCACACTGTCCCCGGAAATTTCTTCTTCTCCCTCGAAGGCCTGGTCGAACGAACGGCCCTGATGCGCAAGTATCTCGATGCTCAAGTGGCGTCCATCGTGATGGAGGCGGACGTCATTCTCGAACATCGTTTTCATCTGCTGGGATACGAGAGCGTCGCTTACGGTCCTCAAATCGATTGGCATCTGGATGCAGTCCATGGCAAACGGGCTCCGCTGGAACCTTGGTACAAAATAAACTTTCTCGACGTGGCGGAGGTGGGCGATCACAAAGTTACGTGGGAATTGAACCGGCATCGGCATTTCGTCACACTCGCAAAAGCTTGGCGATTTACTCGGGAGCAGAAGTATGTCGACGAACTCATTGGGCAGTGGTATGGCTGGCAGGCGGCGAACCCTTATCCCATGGGAATCAACTGGGCCAGCAGCCTGGAAGTCGCACTCCGCAGTTTGTCCTGGCTGTGGGTGCGGTATTTACTCTTGGATTGCGATTGCCTGCCCGCAAATTTCAATGCGGACTGTTTTCGGGCGTTGGGGCGGAATGCGGATTACATGCAACGCTATCTTTCAACTTATTTTTCGCCCAACACGCATTTGTTGGGCGAAGCTGCAGCGCTTTTTTTTATTGGCACATTGTGTCCGCAGTTTGGTCGCGCAAAACGCTGGAAAGAGTGCGGGTGGAACATTTTGTTGCAAGAAGCTCAGCGCCAAGTTCGTCCCGACGGCGTCTATTTTGAGCAATCGCTTTTCTACCACGTTTACGCGCTGGACATGTTTTTGCATGCCCGTCTCCTCGCCGCCCGCAATCAGATCGAGATACCGGTCGAGTTCGACGCGATCTTGCGGAGAATGCTGAACTTTGTATCGGCTTTGTCTGCCGCCGCACCCCCGATCGGGTTTGGAGATGACGATGGCGGGAGGCTGTTTGACCCAAGGCGGAATCGGTCAGAACATCTCACCGATCCGCTGGCGATCGGAGCGCTCTTGTTTGAAAACAAAAGCTGGAAACAAGCCGCAACACTAACAGAGGAATCCATTTGGCTATGTGGAGGCGCGGCAGTGAAGGGTTTGCCGCAGGAACGGCGGGACGATCAAAGGCTGTCATCCGTGGCTTTTGAGTCGGGAGGAGTCTACATCCTGGCGAATTCGCGTCCCGAGGAGGGACAGCTGACGGTAGATTCCGGACCGCAGGGAAGCGCGAAGAGCGGGCATGGACACGCGGACGCGCTCTCGGTGCAAGTCTCGGCGCAGGGCAGGCCCTGGCTGATCGATCCCGGCACGTTTAGTTACATGGGCGAGGAACGCGAGCTCTTTCGCGGCACTGGCGCTCATAATACTTTGCGGGTCGACCATCTCGATCAGGCAATTGCCGCGGGGCAGTTTGGCTGGACCTCTATCCCGAACGCTCAAGCCGAGACCTGGATTGCCGGCAAGACCTTTACTCTTTTCGCGGGCAGCCACGACGGCTACGCTCGCCTACCCGATCCGGTCATTCATCGGCGCTTCGTGTTTCATCTGCATGGCAGTTTCTGGCTTGTTCGCGATGTTGCGGAGGGAAAAAGCTCGCACGAGTTGGAGACTTCCTGGCATTTCGCGCCAGATATCAGCGTAGCGCAACGGGAAGGATCATACATTGCCAGCGATTCGCACCGCCACTTTGCTATAGTCCCCACAAAAGATGTCGTATGGTCATCGAATCTTACTTCCGATTACGTTGCTCCGGCCTACGGATGGAAACAACTGGCGCCGATGATCCGATGCAGTGCAAAGGTGAACCTGCCCGCCTCTCACGCCGTATTGTTACGTCCACTGACATCCCTATCCGATGCCGGAGGGTCTTTGCTACGCACGAGAATTTCAGAACCCCAAGTCGAAGCTTATACGTATGAAGACGAAAAAGCTGGGAAGAAACATACCATGATTTTTTCAAAAATCGGGAACGCAACATGGGAGTACGGCGGACTCACCAGCGATGCCAGCTTCGTTTACTACTGTGGAGAGAACGAACAGCTGACCCATTTCATTCTGTGTCAGGGCAAGTCGGCCGAGTTCAAGGCCGCCGTATTGCTGGCTCGGGACACTCGGATCGACCACTTCGAACTTCGGCTCCAGGGCGGCACAACAGAGCGAATTCGCTGAGACTTTCAGGCGACGCTTAGGCTGCGTCGGGCAGATGTCGCATCGGATCCACGCACCTTCGAGCAGGCTTTACAAGCGCATACCCTGCGATCGGGCTGTTGCCAAACCACCCGCGCGTCGAAGCGATAACCGACTCCGCGAACTGTTCTTAAGTAAGTGGGAAGGTCGCGATTAGGTTCGATTTTTTCACGAACCCGGCGGATGCAGGCGTCGACGGTTCGGGGAGTTAGAAATTGCATATCTCCCCACACTACGTCCAGCAGGAGGTCTCGCGTGAAAACCTGGCCTCGGTGGCGAGCGAGGTAATCGATTAAACGGAACTCCAAGGTTGTGGCTGGCACTTCCGAACCCCGCACCATCAGCCTCATAGCAGAGCTGTCGATCACCAGGTCGGCCCGACGCTCGGCGACGCCAGCCGGGTCGCGAAGGACGGCTTCGAGGCGCGTCACCAGTTCTTCAGGGGCGAACGGGAGGGCCATGCAATCGTCAAATCCCGACTCCAGGGCGAAAACTCTGCGATCTTCCGTAGCCTGTTCCAGCAAAAGCACAACCGGAGTTCGGCGCAGCGAAGCATGTTGACGGACCTTACGGCTGATATCCACGCCCTCGCCGCAGGTGGCGACAATCAACACAAGATCGGGATGCCCCAGGTCGATCGCTTCATCCGCGGCAAGCGTGGGAATTCGATTCACACCAAAACCCGCCCGTAGCAGGCAAGACTCGGCGACAAGAAGCCCATCCGAAGCGGCCCCGACCAGGAAGATCAACCGTCTCATAAGCACCCAGGAAGGAAGTACCGATAATTCGCTATAGAGCACCCAACATTGTAGCGGTCACATCGTTACGGTAGCGTGACCGTCATGTGAATGCCGAATGAATTATTCAAAGAAAGTGTGCAGTTTTTTGCAACCATCACGAGTCGATCCGCGGGGTCAAAACGACCTGCGGGCCGCGCCACCAGGCACGGCGGTAATGCGGTCGGGCTAATCCCTCTATTGACACGACGTTCTCGAATTCTTATAGTAAATGAATAGCTATTCATTCTTGTGCATATATATTCATCATGAATAAGAACTTCCGGCAACGCGCGATCCTTGACCTGCTCAGGACCGTGCCCTTATCGAGCCAGGAGGAGTTGCAGGGCGCGCTGCGCAAGCGAGGCATCCGAGTGGCGCAGGCGACGCTTTCCCGGGATATTCGCGATCTGGGTCTGGCCAAAACGTCTGCTGGGTATTCGCTGCCGCAAGCGGACGGAGCACCCGATCCCGCTCTGCCGCCGTTTTCGCGGTTGGTTCGAGAATTCGTATTGGAGTTGCGTCCAGCGCAGAATTTGTTGGTCGCCAAGACTGCCGTCGGTAGCGCACAACCAGTGGCCGCGGCGCTTGATCAGCAGGATTGGCCGGAAGTCATCGGAACCATTGCGGGGGACGACACCATACTGATGGTATGTGCCGACATCCGAGGCGCGAAGAAACTAAGTCAGCGCATCGAAGAGATGCTGGCTTGATGGCAACCGGCTTGAAAACCGCCGTAGTAGGCGCGACTGGCTTCTCCGGCGAAGAGTTGACGCGCTTGCTCGGGCGTCATCCTAAATTACAAGCGCCCTTGCTGCTGGGCCGGTCGCAGAAACAGGACGCGGGCCGCGAAGACTTCGGATCGAGTGACGCTCCGATGCAGCCGTTGTCATGGGATTTGTTGAAGCAGAAAAAGATCGAATTACTGTTTCTTGCGACCCCGCACGAAGTATCTAGAGCGCTTGCGCCTGAAGCAATCGCAGCAGGTTTGCGAGTGATCGATCTGAGCGGCGCATGGCGGCTCAAGCGCGAGCAACATCGCGCGACTTACGGCTTTAAGGATGATGACTCGTTGAGTGCAGAAACGTTAGCCGAAATGGCGGTCTACGGACTGCCCGAACTCAACTCGGAGTGCATCGCCAGGGCGAAGCTCGTCGCCAACCCCGGCTGCTACGCGACTTCGGTGATCCTCGCGCTGGCGCCTTTGCTTAAAGCTGACCTCGTCGATCGCAACCGCGGAATTATCTCCGATTCCAAATCCGGCGTTTCCGGTGCGGGCAAGGCTCTGACCTCGCGCACGCAATTCGTTTCTGTCGCCGACAACTTCTCGGCCTACTCGCTATTCAATCACCGCCATAACGGGGAAATCGCCGAGCAGTTGGGGCTGGACACAAGTGAATTCACATTCACGCCTCACCTGCTGCCCATTCCGCGTGGAATTCTTTCGACCCTCTATGTGTATTTGAATCGAGCGATGACTTCCGCGGAAATCGAGGCGTGTTTCCGCGGCGCCTACGCCGAAAAGCCTTACGTACGAATTCTGGCAAATCCTTCGCTCCCCGAGATTCGGCATTCCTTGCACACGAACTTCTGCGACTTGGGTTTCGCCCTTGCCGATGACGGTCGGCGGCTGATCGTGATTTCCTGCCTTGACAACTTGATAAAGGGGGCGGCCGGACAAGCCGTGCAGAACATGAACCTGATGTACGGTTGGGACGAAAAAGAGGGCTTGCAGTGAAAATCGCGATCAAAATCGGCGGCGCTGCGTTGGACGACAAGGCGATAACCGCAGAATGTGTAGCCGCCATCGCAGAATTATCGCAAGATGGACACTCAGTCGTCGTCATCCACGGCGGCGGAGCCGCCCTCACGCGCACCCTCAAGAAAATGGGCAAAGAGAGTGAATTCGTCGACGGCTTGCGCGTGACCGATGCCGAGACGCGCGACGTCGCCCTGATGGTTCTCGCCGGATTGATGAATAAAAACCTGGTCGCTGCGTTGCACCAGGCAGGCATCGCGGCCGTAGGAATTTGCGGCGGCGACGGAGCGACGATACGAACGAGCAAGAAAGAACCCGCCGGGCGTGATCTCGGCTTTGTCGGAGAGATCGCCACCGTCAATCCGCAATGGCTCGATCTTATTTCATCGGAGGGCGCAGTTCCAGTCTTGTCGTCGCTCGCTTTGGGCGAATACGGAGAGTACTACAACGTGAATGCCGATCAAGCCGCAGCCGCCTGCGCGGGCGCAGTGCGCGCCGACGTGCTTGCCTTCCTAACCGATGTAGCGGGCGTGAAGCAATCCGACGGCTCCGTCATCCCATGGCTAAACACCAGCGAGGTCGCATCTCTGATTGCGAGTTCCGTCGTCACCGGCGGTATGCTGCCGAAATTGGAAGCGTGTCAGCGTGCGCTCGCGCTTGGGGTTCCGCGGGTTCGCATCATGCCCGCCGCGCAAGCGAACCTACTGCCGCAGCTTTGCGCGGACAAAATCGCGTGCGGCACGGAAATGGTGAGCGCATGAGCCTCGCATCGGTGATGCAATCCGAAGAGCGACTTCTGGTGCCCACTTACGACCGGCACAAGACTTTATTCGAGCGGGGCCGGGGCGTTTATCTATGGGACGCCGACGGCAAGCGCTACCTGGATTTTCTCAGCGGCATTGGCGTCAATGCACTCGGCCACGCGCATCCGGCAATTCAGAGGGTTCTGAAAAAACAGGCCGGACGCCTCATTCATATCTCCAACCTGTTTTTTCATCCGTACCAGGCCGAATTAGCTGAGAAGTTGACGAGGCTCTCAGGCCTCGACCGCGCCTTCTTCTGCAACAGCGGAACCGAGGCGTGGGAAGGCGCGCTCAAATTTGCTCGCGCTTATGCCCGCTTCGCGAATAACAATGGCCACGCTCCGAAGTGGCGGATTCTTGCCCTGGAAAACTCTTTCCACGGACGTACCTTCGGTTCGCTCGCAACCACCGGTCAGAAAAAATATCGTCAGCCCTTCGCGCCACTCATGCCCGGCGTAAGTTTCGTTCGCTTCAATGACGTCGACGATCTTATGAAAAAGTTCGATGGCACCGTGTGCGCTGTATGCATCGAGCCCATTCAAGGCGAAGGCGGCATTCGGCCTGTGAGCGCAGAGTTCATGAAGACGGCTCGCAGCCTCACGACAAAGACCGGCGCACTGCTGGTTCTCGATGAAATTCAATCCGGGCTGGGTCGCACCGGGCTTCCGTTTGCCTTTCAGCACTACGGCGTGAAACCGGATATCGTCACGATCGCTAAGCCACTCGCTGCTGGACTTCCCTTAGGGGCCATTCTCACTACTAATCGCGTCGCGCGCAGCCTCCACCCCGGCATGCACGGAACTACTTTTGGCGGCGGCCCGCTGGCCTGCGCTGTCGCAATCGAGTTCCTCCACGTGATGGACGGCCTTCTCGGCCATGTCCTAGAAACCGGATCCTATTTCCGATCTCAACTCGAAGAACTGAAGGCGAAGTACGCGAATGTTCGTGAAGTTCGCGGAATGGGTCTGATGCTGGGCATGGAGTTGGATTCTGGCGATACGGCCAAGGCCGTCGTGCAGCAGTTGCTCGCCCAGGGAATCCTCATCAATCGCACCCACGAGAACACATTGCGTTTTCTGCCGCCCTACATCATTACAAAAAAGCACGTCGATCAGCTGATTCGCGCGCTGGGCGACGCATTCACCGAACAAAGTGAAGCAAAGCCCGCAATCATTGCCTCGGGAAAGCAAACGAAAAGGAGCAAGCATTGATCACTCAAACTGCCGGCGCCGCCCGGTTGGCGCCGGCCCCAACCCGCGGAGTACTCGGGTGCACCGATCTCATTTCGACTCGCGACCTCGGCCCGCTCGGCGTGGAAGCCATTCTGTGCCAGGCACGGGCTATTAAGTCGCGGCCCAATGACTTCCGTAAGTCGTTACAAGGCAAACAGGCCGTCATGTTTTTCGAGAAGCCTTCTCTGCGCACACGGCTCACCTTCGAGGCAGGAATGGCCAGCCTCGGAGGATCGGCGATCTTTGTCGATCAAACCAGCGGCCGCCTCGACGCCCGCGAAAAGCTTAGCGACATCGCCCACAACCTGGAACGCTGGATGGATGCCATCATCCTGCGCACGTTTTCGCAGGAAACCATCGCTGGCATGGCCGACTATGCTTCGATTCCGGTCATCAACGCGTTAAGCGACCTCGAACATCCCTGTCAGGCGCTGGCCGATTACTTCACGCTCGAAGAGCGCTTCGGCAGCGTCAAGAATGTCTCTCTGGCTTACGTCGGTGACGGCAACAACGTCGCTCATTCGCTCCTCCTGACCTGCGCCTGCCTCGGCTCGACCATCCGCATGGCAACGCCCGCGGGTTACAAGCCGAACGCGACCATCGTCGCCGATGCGAAACAAATCGCCGAAGCGACAGGTGCAACCATCGAACTTATGACTGACCCTTCCGAGGCCGTCGCTCACGCCGACGCGGTCTACACCGACGCCTGGACCAGCATGGGCCAGGAAGATCAAACTGACGAACGCTGCCGCGTCTTCCCGCCCTATCAGGTCAACGATGGGCTCATGGCCGCTGCAGGGCCCGGCGCACTCTTCATGCACTGCCTGCCCGCCCAGCGCGGCAAAGAAGTCACCGACGAAGTTCTCGATTCCGAGCGCTCAGTCGTCTTCGATCAAGCGGAAAACCGCCTGCACGTGCAAAAAGCCATACTTTATTTACTGCTGGGTTCCGGCACGCATCGCCGCCCCACAAGGAGCGCGTATGTCTGAGAAAGTTGTTCTAGCTTATTCCGGTGGACTCGACACGTCCATCATCATTCCTTGGTTGAAAGAGAATTACTCCTACTACGTGATCGCCATGGTCGGCGACGTCGGCCAGGGCGACGACATGGACGCAGTCGTCAAGAAAGCATACGCGACCGGCGCCAGCCAGGTCTTCGTCGAAGATCTGCGCGAAGAATTTCTAACCGAATACGTCTTCCCGGCCGTGCAGGCTGGTGCAGTTTACGAGCACAAGTATTTGCTCGGCACTTCGCTGGCCCGTCCCGTAATCGCAAAACGCCAAGTCGAAGTCGCATTGCGCGAAGGCGCCACCGCGGTCGCTCATGGATGTACGGGAAAAGGCAATGACCAAGTGCGGTTCGAGCTGACTTATCAGGCGCTCGCGCCAGAACTGAAAGTGATTGCTCCCTGGCGCGAATGGTCACTGAAGTCACGCGAGGACTGCCTCGACTACGCCGAGAAGCACGGCATCCCCATCGCCGCCAGCCGCGAGAAAATTCATAGCCGCGACCAGAATCTCTGGCACATCAGCCACGAAGGCGGAGAACTCGAAGACGCCGCCAATGCCCCGTTGCCCACAACCTGGCAGCTCACACGCTCGCCACAAGAAGCGCCCGATCGCGAAGAACAAGTGAAGATAGGTTTCGAAAACGGTGTGCCTGTTTCAGTGAACGGAATGACGCTCGACCCAGTCTCACTGGTCGAGTTGCTCAACGAAATCGGCGCGCGCAACGCAATCGGACGTATCGATCTTGTCGAGAACCGTTTCGTCGGTATCAAGTCCCGCGGATGTTACGAGACGCCGGGCGGAACACTGCTGCTAGCCGCCCACCGCGAACTCGAGGCTTTATGTCTGGAGCGCGAGGTCGCCCACTTCAAACAACACATCGGCCTAAAGTATGCCGAACTCGTCTACTTCGGTCTATGGTTCACTCCGCTACGCGAGGCCCTCGACGCGTTCACTGCCTCGACACAGAAGAACGTCACGGGCACGGTTGCCCTTTCCTTGTATAAGGGTAACGTCGCCGTGGTCAGCCGCGAATCGGAGCTCTCGCTCTATCGCACCGAGCTTTCGTCGTTCACGATGGACGAAAACTACGACCAGAAAGACGCCGCCGGATTCATCCGAATTCTTGGCTTACCCTCGCGTTCCCGCGCCTGGGTTCGCGCCAAACAAGCGGCGGAGGTCTCGGCGTCCGAGGTTTCATCGTCGTGACCGAGGCTAACAAGAAAATGTGGTCCGGCCGTTTTCGCGAGCCGCTCGATCCTGCCTTCGAGCGCTGGCAGCGGTCCTTCGACTTCGACAAGCGCCTGCTGCTGCACGAACTCGCAGCCAGCGGCGCTCACGCGCATGCCCTGAAAGACGCGGGCGTGTTGGCTGCGGAGGAACTCATCGCAATCCTGCAAGGCTTGCAGGAGATCGGCACCCAAGCCGCCGTCTCGCCGGAATTTCTAAACGATCCAGACGCGGAAGACGTCCATCACTTCGTCGAGAAGAAATTAGTTTCGCAAATTGGTGACGTCGGCTACAAACTGCACAGCGGCCGCAGCCGCAACGAACAGATCGCGACCGATCTTCGTTTATACGTGAGAGCGGCGATCGATCAAGTCCGATCCGATCTAAATGAATTCTGCACCGCACTCTTGGATCGTGCCAGCGAAGCCGGCATTGCGGCAATGCCGGCATATACACATCTACAGCGCGCCGAGCCCGTTCTAGTAGCGCACTGGCTGCTCGCCTACGTTGAAATGTTCCAGCGCGACGCCGACCGGCTCGCGGACTGCCGCGACCGCGTGAACCTGTGCCCGTTGGGCTCAGGCGCAGTCGCTGGAACGACGCTGCCCTTGAATCGCGACGCGATGGCCAAGGCCCTGGGATTCAATGGCCCCACAGCCAACAGCATGGACGCCACGTCGGATCGCGATTTCGTGATCGAGTTCTGCAATGACTTAGCCCTGCTGGCGGCGCATTTAAGCGGTTGGGCGGAGGAGATGATCTTGTTCTCCTCGCAGGAATTCGGATTCATCCGCTTGCCCGAAGCCTATTCAACCGGCAGCAGCGCCATGCCGCAAAAGCGCAATCCTGATTTACTCGAACTAACTCGCGGCAAAGCGGCCCGCATCATCGGCAACGCCACCGCGTTATTGATTGCACGCAAGGGCCTGCCTCTGGCCTACCAGAAAGACTTGCAGGAAACACAGGAAATGCTCTACTCGTCGGCGGATTCCGTCGTCTCTTTATTGCCACTTGTCACCGGATGGGTCACGGCCGCAGACTTTCTTTACGAACACATGGCAACGGCTGCACAGACCGGATATCTCAACGCATGGGCCGCCGCGACTTATCTACTCCAGCGCGGCGTGCCGTTCCGCATCGCCCATGAGCAGGTTGGAAAGGCCGTCCGCCTGTGCCTGGAAAAAGGCTGCGAACTCCAGGATCTGCCCTTCGAACAGTTGCAGCAAATCGGCCCAGCCTTCGGTCAGGATGTCTACAAACACTTGACTCTGGACTCCGTTCTCGCGCTGCATGACGTCTGCGGAGGCACCGCTCCTCAGCGCGTCCAGCAGGCGATTCGCGACGCACGGCGAAAGCTCGAATCCACGCGGGAGGGAGTTCATGCGCACGCGTAAAGCTCTCCTTCCGGACGCCGCTCACATTCACGCGCTGATTTGCGCCTACTCCGGCGACGGCACACTCTTGCCCCGCACCCTGGCGGAAATCTGCGAGAACGTGCGCGATTTCGTCGTGCTCGAAGACAAAGGAGAAATCATCGGTTGCGGTGCGCTCCATCTTTATGGCACGCATCTGGCAGAGATTCGTTCGATCACCGTTCATCCCGGACAGCAGGGCAAAGGCGGTGGCGGCCGCTTGGTCAAAGCTCTCTTCACCGAGGCCGGGAAGCATCGCGTCACTTCGATCTGCTTGTTCACCCGCGCCCCTGAATTTTTTGCCAAGCTCGGCTTCTCCGTCACCCAGCGGGACGAAATTCCAGACAAGATTTCCAAGGACTGCTGCGTCTGCCCGCGCTTCCACAATTGCGACGAAGTGGCGATGATTCGCGGCGAACTGCCCACTGTTTCAATCCTGCCGCAGCGGGAAATACAAAGCCGAAGGCCGGACACGCGGAACGATTTCGTCTCCCAGGAGTCTCTGACCCTTCAGTCGCATTAGGGCCGGTGTTTCACCCAAGCAACGCCCCCAGCCCTCGCAGAGGTATTCTGTAAAAGCCCTGTCGAGGTACAGGAATAACCATGCCCAACAAAACTCTAAACGTCGCCATGATCGGAACCGGCTTCATCGCCCGGGTCCACTCCAACGCATTCCGCCAGGTCGGCCATTTCTTTGACATTCCCTACGACGTAAATTGCAAAGTAATCTGCGGGCGCAATCGCGACAAAGCCGAAACCGTCGCCGCTCAGTGGGGCTGGAGCGAAGTCGAAACCGACTGGGAAAAAGTTGTCGCCAGAAAAGACATTGACGCGATCGACATCGCCACTCCCAACGCTCTGCACGCTCCCATCGCCATCGCCGCAGCAGCAGCCGGCAAAATGGTCCTCTGCGAAAAGCCTTTGGCCTCAACGCTCGACGAAGCGGAGGCCATGACGAAAGCCGTAGGCGGCATCCCGAATCTTGTGTGGTTTAACTATCGCCGCATTCCCGCCGTCGTATTCGCCCAACAACTCATCGCCGCAGGTCACATCGGACAGACCTATCACTATCGCGCAATCTATCTGAATCAATCCGGAAACGATCCGAAGAAGGGCAATACCTGGCGCTATAAAAAGAGCGAAGCGGGCATGGGAGCCGCCGGCGATCTGCTCTCACACGTGATCGACATGGCGCTCTATCTGAACGGCCCCATCAAGGAATTGTGCGCCGTCATGCACACTTTTGCTCCCGGTCGTGACGTGGACGACGCAACCATGCTCTTAGTCCACTTCGAAAACGGCAGCGTCGGAACCTTCGAGGCCAGCCGCTACGGTGTCGGCAACCAGAATCGCAATGACTTTGAAGTGAACGGATCGAAGGGCATGCTTCGCTACACCATGGACGAAATGAATCAGCTCGATGTCTACGATGCCACCGAGCCGGTCGACTTACGAGCCAAGCGAAACGTTCAGGTTACCGCGCTGACTCATCCCTACGGCGAAAACTTCTGGAAGCCCGGCCACATCATCGGCTACGAGCATCCCTTCATCGCCACCCTCGGAGATTTTTTTCGCTCCATTCCCGCGCAGCAGCCGTTTCATGCCAACTTCGAAGATGCGCTCGCCGTGCAGCGCGTGCTGGACGCCATCCAGCGCTCGTCCGCTTCGCGAAGCTGGGTGAGCCTGTAAGAAACATTTAAGGAGCCCTATCTGCACCAAGCGCCGCCAGCGCCATGTTCGCCAACTCCACATCTTCCAAGGACGATAGGCCGCTTACCCCAACCGCGCCAACCACCACGCTGTCTTTCCAGATCGGAACCCCGCCGCCCCAGCCCACAAACCTTGGGTCTCCGTAATACGCGATGTCGTGACCCTTTTCCGGGCTGCGCACTTTATCCCCGATATCCTTTGTGGCCTTGCGTTCACGAGCGGCGGTGTAGGCTTTGTTGGCCGCGATGCGGATCGAAGAGATAGGAGCGCCGTCCATGCGCGCGAATGCAATCAGCTCTCCGTGCGAGTCGGCGATGGCGACGACTGCGGCCTTCCCTCGCCGCAGTGCTTCTTCGACGACAGTATCGAGAGCCTTCTTCGCATCGGCGTAGTCGATGACTGCAACAGTTCTCATATTAATCGCAAGGGATTGTGAAACTCAGGGCAAAGAAAAAGCCGGACTGGGAGAATGCCCAGTCCGGCCAACTCGTTGCGATTTAGAACACAAATTTCAGAGCGAACTGAATCAAGCGCGGGTTGTTGATGGTCGAGGAGACCACGCCGAATCCGTTGTTTTGAGACCCGCTGGCCGTTCCGTTGAAGCCTGTGCCCGGAGGTCCGAATTGTGGGTGATTGAACAGATCGAAGAACTCGGTGCGGAACTCCAGGCCGTACCGCTCGTGGAAAGTCGTCCGCTTGAAGATGGCGAAGTCGAAGTTGTTGATGCCGTCTTGACGAAGCGACGAGTCAACCCGCGACTCCGTACCAAATCCCCACTCCGGCGGAGCGGAGAAGCAGGCGGTGTTAAACCACTTATCGATGTTACGACCGCCAGCGGATTTGTCGCAACCCTGAACCACGTTGGGCCGAACGTTGCTCACGCCGAAGTTGGAGTTTTCCAGCGTGGTGGAAGCCCCGGCCCACGATATCTTAAGGGGGAACCCTCGTTGGAATGTTGTGACGCCATCGATACCCCAACCCGATACGAGCTTGTCCATTGCTCCCGTGCTTCCATTCAGAAATGCCTTGCCGTGTCCAAAGGGAAGATCAAGCACGTAGCTGATGACCAATCGCTGCGAGACGTCTTGCGACGAGAGCGACCGCTCCCCGTTCAGGTTGTTCCAGTCCTGCACTTGACCGACGCCGCCTGTGTTGCCTTCCAGCCAACTGGTCAGAGTGTCGGTGTTGCTGAGCAATTTGGAGTTGGTGTAAGCGGCTAGCAGCGTACCACCGCCTGCGAAGCGGCGAGTAACGGTCGCTTGCAGCGAGTTGTAGTTACTCGAGCAACATCCGTACCCACCTAGATCGAGGCCGTTGTATTGCGGGTAGGGCCGATCCAGCTGACCCGCGCGAATCGTGGCGCCGCTGAGGTTGGGGTTTGGACTGCTGATCGGATTAGTAATCTGCTGATAAATCGCCACGTCCGCGTTTGAGTTATTCACAGCATATTGCGAAGCGGCCTGCGCGATATAGGAGTCGGGAATTTGGTTGATGTTGGTGTTGTACTGTTCCAGATGAACGCCATGTGAACCGGCATAGGCCACATCCGCAAAGAAACCATAGCCCAGTTGTCGTTGGATGTCCAGGTTGTACTGCTGAACGTAACCGAACTTTTGCTGCGTGTACGGAGCCAACGTCGGGGACCCGTTCGTGGCAACGAAGTTCGAGACGTTCGGTTGAGCATTTCTCCCGGGAGGCGGCAGGATTCCAGTCACTCCGAAAGGCCCGGCAGTCGCGCAGCTGAATGTCGCGAAAGAACCTTGTGCCGCTCCATTTGGAAAGCTGCAATTGCTGTTGTCCAGCGTCGCCGTCGGATACAGACTGTTCGCGTAGGTTTGGTTGGCGTTAAAGTCGGTGGTCGCGAGATTGATC
Source organism: Terriglobia bacterium (assembly GCA_963799065.1). Classification (GTDB taxonomy): domain Bacteria; phylum Acidobacteriota; class Terriglobia; order Terriglobales; family Acidobacteriaceae; genus JAJPHW01. The sequence continues at coordinate 837,050 of CAWCVJ010000003.1, read as the reverse complement.
ACATCATTATCCGGATTCAGCGCGAACGAGATGTAGTTAGGTATCCAGAAGATTCCATAGCCGCCTCGGATCACAGTTTTCTGATCCCAGCTATAAGCGAAGCCAATGCGCGGGGAGAATTCCTTCTTGTTCAGCGGTAAGTTTGTTCGATTCGGGTTTACGCCAGTCCCGACCAGAGCAGCATCCCCTATGCAGGGTGATCCCGGAATTCCGCTACAACCAGTGACTGTGGCATTGGTCAGTGACGGATTCCAGTAGCTCAGTCGGTTATAACGGTCATCCCACGCTCCGGGAAGTTCATAACGCAGTCCTAGGTTCAGCGTAAGCTTGGGGCTGAAGTGCCATGTATCGTTCCCGTAGAACGCTCGATACGTTTGACGGCCAGCGGTTTGGGCGGGAACTTGAGCCGCGCCTTCGGTCTGGTTCACAAAGGTAGCCGGACCGGACTGCGCCAAGCCAAGCAAGAAGTCAGCGAAAGGTGTACCCGTGCCAGAGGTCGGACTGACGGCTTTGTCGGCCGTGTATGTTCCAAGGAAACCAAATGCGCCGCTAGCGATGTTGGTCTGGTAGTAGTTATCCAGACCCAGCTCATATTGGCCTCCAATCTGAATCGTGTGTTTGCCTTTGATGATGGTCAAGGACGGCGAGATGTTGTATTGCGTGTTGTGGTCGCCGATCGCACTGTTTCCCTGGCTCTTTCCAACGTCGCCGCTATACGGGAAGGCGGGCGTCGGAGGCGTTCTCAGGGCATCGGGCACAACGCTGTTGTAGCTTGCGGGCCAGCCAAGAGTCGTCAGGTCATAGCCTGAAAGAACTGGCGCGCGAAGGTAGATGAAGCGGCTTCCTGAAAGGTTGATGTCTCCAATGATGTTGGGGCTGAAAACGTGGTTGAGGTCGACCGCAAGAAGCTTCGAATGATAGTCCTCAGCGCAACGATCCTGACAGAGTCCCGTGTTAAAGGGATTTACCGGAAGATCGAGCAGGCCGCTATACGTGAAACGCGCAAACATACGAGTTGAGGAGTTGATGTTGTAGTCGCCGCGGGTCACAAATTGGTTGGTGTTACCGCCGCCGCTGCTCGCTGTCGTGTAGTTAAACACAGAGAAAGTCGAGCTTGCGGGTGCAACCGGCGTATAGTACTGATCCCACAGAGCGGTCGCCGCTTTGCTCCACTCATTTTGAGGAATCTGATTGTTCACGTAAGGCTGGCGTTGACCGGTTGTCAAGTTCACCGTGTAGGGATCATACAACTGAGTCCCCGGAAGCAAGGAAGAGAAGTCGCCTTGCCGGAACGCGGCAATCGGAACCGTCGTCGTTATGACCGAACCAGTACGAAGTCGGAATTGCTCCCAGTTGGCAAAGAAGAACAATTTGTCTTTGATAACCGGGCCTCCAAAAGTGAATCCATACTGGTTTTGTACGTATGGTGGAGGCGTGTTGCTCTTACCGCTCGCCAATTCATTCTGTTTGAAGAAGTATTCGTTCGAGTTCAGTACTTTATTGCGCAGATACTCATATACCGAGCCGTGGAAGGCATTGGTACCCGACTTGGTGCTGAAGTTCAAGATGCTGCCGGAGAACTTGCCGAACGTCGCGTCCAGGTTGTTGTATTGAACTTTAAACTCGCCGATCGAGTCCTGCCCAGGAATTACGATAGGCAGATTGATGTACCCGATATTCAGGGGCTGGCCGTCAAGGTATTCTGCGCTCTGGTTGGCGAACGATCCGCCGACCTGATAGTTGCCCCAGCTAAACGGGTTCTGGCCAACCGGCGTGCCGCCCGATCCGCCCTGCGCTACCGCCGCTGGCGAGACAGTGATCAGGTTGAAGATGTTGCGGCCATTCAAAGGCAGCTCGTTGGCCTTACGCTCTTCCACGACTTGACCAAGGGAGGAAGTTTCAGCTTGGAGAAGCGGAGTCTCAGAAGTCACTTCGACGCTCTCCGTCACCTGGCCGACGGGCAGAGCCGCGTCGATGTGAGTGTCCTGGTTGACCTGTACCGTCACGTTTTGGCGGCTGATGTGCTTGAAGCCTTCCTTCTCGAAGTCAAGCACATAGTCGCCGGGCGGAACATTGACGAACTGGTAGAGACCTTCGCCGCCAGTGGTCTGGGTGCGCTTTTCCTGCGTACCAGTATTTGTAAGGGAGACCTTCGCGCTGGCGATGGCGGCTCCAGAGGGATCTTGCACGGTGCCGTCGACGGTTCCGAACGTGCTTTGTGCGTGCATCAGAATGGGCAGCGAGAAAATAACGCCCAGCATAACCAACGACAACAGGACTTTACGTGACGGCATCATGGCCTCCGAGATTTTTTGCTGGTAACGATTCCCCACGAAACGTTGGCCAGCATGCGCAAGCCGTAGTACTTTTCAGCTACACGGCTACGACTCGGCAGATTGCACCCCAGCCGAGTGCTTTGTCAAGACAAAAATAACGATTTTCTAAAAGAATTTACAAAAGTTCTTTCCCGCCAATGGAACTGCGTGCTCTAATGGCAAGGCGACAGAAGGCTGAACCTCCCCGCGACGGGCGATTTCGCCGATTACTGACTTGGTTACCCAAACATGCCGCCCTGTCCGCGGCCAGGTGGATTCGAATGAAGTCTGGCGAAACCGAGGGCAAAGCCGCACGGACTCGAGTCACGCTGCGCTCGGTTGCCGAGCGCGTCGGATTGACCGCCAGCACAGTCTCGGCCGTACTGAACGATTCACCCGCGGCTGCGTCGGTTCCGCAACACACAAAGAATCGCATCCTCGCCGCAGCTCGTGAACTGAACTATCGACCCAATTTCTTCGCTCGCTCCTTGCGCGTCCAGCGAACTTTTACTGTCGGCGTCATCGCACAGATTGGCGATCCCTACGACTCCATGGTCATCGGCGGCATCGAAGATCACCTTCGGCAACACGGATTCTTCTTCTTGACCGCGGCCCATCGACATGACGAAGATGCTCTCGAAAAATATGCGCATCTCTTGGTGCAACGCGGAGTGGAAGGCTTCATCACGGTCGATGCCCCAGTCACCCAACCGCTGTCGCTTCCGACGGTCGCCGTCGCCGGACATCGGCAACTCGACAGCGTCACCAACATCACACTCGATCACCACAAGGCGGCGGCTCTCGCCTTGAAGCATTTGTGGGAGCTTGGCCATCGCGAGATTGCTTTTATGAAAGGGCCTTCGGACAGCTCCGATTCCTCCGACCGATGGAGAGCGGTGCAAGACGTTTCGGGCGAACTTGGCATCCGCATAAAGCATGAGCTTTCCGTCGAGTTGCACGGAGATTGCAGCACTCCCGAAGTCGGCTATCCCTTCACCAAAGAACTGCTCGCCCGCGGTAAGCACTTCACGGCGTTGTTCGCCTACAACGACAACTCCGCGATCGGCGCGATCAGCGCCATCCACGAGGCCGGCTTGCGCGTGCCCGGAGACATCTCCGTCGTGGGCTTTGATGACATCCAGGCAGCAGCCTACAGCAGCCCCAGCCTGACCACAGTGCGCCAGCCTCTGCGCAAGATGGGCGAGATCGCCGCCCGCACTCTTCTGAGCCGCATCGAAAGCCCGGAGTGGTCGATGGCCGAAATCTTGATCGAGCCCGAGCTGGTGGTCCGTAGATCGACCGCACGAGTCTGCCAGCGCGGAACCGCCTGAGCATGCACCGTTTCGAGTATGCTGGCTTCAGAGTCTGATGACGAATCTCCGCCGCCGACATTTATTGCAAATCATAGTTTCCGTATTCGCCCTTACGATATGCGTCGCCGCTTTCGACGGCCCAGTCTTTCGCGCACAAACGCCCAGGGGCTTGGACTTTACACTGCAAAACTCTCCCACCTCGAAAAAATATCTGATCGAGACCATGCCCGGAGGCGTCGCCCTCCTCGACTACAACAACGACGGCCTGCTCGACATTTTCCTGGTCAACGGCGGCCGCATCGAAGGCTCGGTTCCGGCAACGGAAAATTTTTATCGCAGCGATCCTCGTTATTGGAATCGCCTCTACCGCCAAAATAAAGACGGCAGTTTCACCGACGTCACTAAAGAAGCAGGTCTGGAAAATGCTGGCAACGGCAATTACGGGATGGGCGTCGCCGTCGGAGATTACGATAACGACGGCTATCCCGACATTTTTGTGACCAGCTACGGAAAGAATATCCTCTACCACAACAACGGCAACGGGACGTTTACAGACGTAACCGCCAAGGCCGGAGTCGCCGGCGGCGGATGGTCCGTATCGGCGGGTTTCTTCGACTACGATAACGATGGCAAACTCGACTTATTCGTCACGCGCTACATGGAGTGGGACACGAAACACAGCAAGGACTGCGGCGGAAATTACCATACCTATTGTCCGCCGGAGGAATTTCCCGCGACCACCAGCATCCTGTATCACAACAACGGCGACGGCACGTTCTCTGATGTGAGCGTGAAATCGGGCATTGCCGCGAAAAAAGGTCGCGCGCTGGGAGTTGCGTTCGCCGATTACGATGGGGACGGCTTCACCGACATCTACGTCGCCAACGACGGCATGCAACAGTACCTCTATCACAACAACGGCAACGGCACTTTCAAAGAAGTTGGCCTCGAAGCAGGCGCCGCACTCTCTGAAGGCGGCCGAAGGCTATCCGGCATGGGTGTGGTCTTTCAGGACTACGACAACGACGGATGGCCCGACGTCATGGTCACGGAATTGCCCCGTGAGATTTACGGCGTCTATCACAACGATGCGAACGGCACATTCAGTTATCAAAGTCTCGAAACGGGGTTGGGAATTTTATCCAGCGGAAGTTCGGGCTGGGGAGTCGGCCTCGAAGATTTCGACAATGATGGATGGAAAGACCTATTCGTCGCGCAGGGCCACGTGTTGGACAACGTAGAAGATATCGATCCGTCGTTGCACTATCTCGAGCTGCCTCTGCTCGCCATCAATCACAACGGCCGCTTCGAACGCGTCGACTCAGGCGCGGCCAAAGCGGCCGGACGCGGGGCCGCGTTCGGCGACCTCAACAACGACGGATGGCAGGATGTCGTCACCACTAGCCTAGGCGGCCCTGCTCAAGTTCTACTCAACAACGGTGGCAAGCTTCACTGGCTCGGAATCATCTTGCGCGGCACGCGCAGCAACCGCGACGGTTTTGGCGCAAAGGTGAAGGTGAACGCTCAGACCCGCTTCGCCACTTCCGCCGGAAGTTACTGCTCCTCGAGCGACAAGCGTCTGCATTTCGGACTCGGCGCGGCGGAAACCGCAAAGATCGAAGTAATCTGGCCCTCCGGGACTCATCAAGTAATGAATGACGTTCGCGCTGACCAATTTCTAGAAATTCGCGAGCCGGAGAAACCGTGATTCGCGCACTCTTCTTACTGTGGTTCGCCTGGCAGAGCTTGACGCCGGAAGCTGTGCAGCACATGCAGGCGGGCGTCGCCGCCGAAAAACAACAGCAGTTCGACACCGCGATCGCCGAGTTCAAACAAGTGACCGCGCTCGCGCCCAACGCGGCGGATGGCTTTATCAATCTCGGTCAGGCGAACCTGGAGGCTGGCAACTATGGCGCCGCGATCCCGCCGCTCAAGCGCGCGCTGCAGATAAACCCTGACGTTCTCCCAGTTCATGGATTGCTCGGCTATGCGTTGCTTGCGCAAGGTTACGCCGCTGAAGCGATCCCTCATCTCGCCAAAGTTCAGGATCTTGGCGCGCAGGGCATCGCGGAAATCCAAACTGGACAGTTGTCCGATGCAGTCACCCATCTGCAGGCGGCTTACGCAGCCCATCCCAATGACACCGACCTGCTCTATTACTTAGGTCGCGCCAGCGGTTTGCTCTCCAAGCAATCGATCGACACCCTGCTCGCCGCCTCGCCAGACAACGCCCGCGCCCACCAAGCCATGGCCGAGAATTATTTTGTATTGAGGCGCATGCCCGATGCGGAAAAAGAATTACAAGAGGCGTTGAAGCTACGCCCTCATCTGCCCGAAGCCCACCTCGAACTCGGCGAGGTCTACGCTGGATCGTTCCAGTGGGCCAAAGCCGAAGACGAATTCCGTGCCCAAACCAAACTTCAACCCGGCAATCCCGAAGCCGCCTACCGTCTTGGTGACGCACTTCTCCAGCAAGGCAAAGCGAAAGAAGCCAGCGCGGAGCTCGCACGCGCCAACCGCCTGTTGCCGGACATGCCGGAGACCCTCTATTCGATAGGCAAGGCGGCATCGCTCCAAGGCGACGCAGCGGCTGCCGAGAAAGCCTGGACTCATCTTCTGTCCCTTGAAAAAGACAGTCCGCTGGCCGCCCAGGCGCATTTCGGACTAGCCACTCTCTATCGCAAGCAAGGCAAGACCGCCGACGCGGAACGCGAGCTACTGGAATTTCAGAAATTGCAAGGCGCCCCCACTCAGCCTTAAAGTCCCCGCTGCATAACGCAGGCAGACGTGTATACTGTGCGAGGTTTTGAAACAGTCATGGGCGCGTCAAACGTGAACTCCGTCGCGAACTTCGAGGGCCACGAGTGAACATCATCAGCATCGGTGAGGTGCTTTGGGATATCGTCGGGCAGGAAGAACACCTCGGAGGCGCCACCTTTAACTTCTCCGCGCACCTCAGTCGACTCGGTGATCGTGTTTCATTCGTCAGTGCCGTCGGCGCAGACCAACGCGGCGAAAGAATTATCGAGAACATGCGCCAACTGGGCTTGACCGACGAATACGTCCGCATCGACCCAGACCACGCCACCGGAGCGGTTTCCGTTGCGCTAGCCAGCGATGGCCAGCCGAAATTTATTCTTCATCGCCCCGCCGCTTATGATTTTCCTGAGCTAACCGCCGCGCAACTCGACAAGTTATTTTCTCAGCCAGTTGACTGGATCTACTTCGGCACACTGCATCAGATTTTCCCGCAGCCCCACCGGGTAACTTCGGAGATACTAACCCACGCCTCCGGTGCTCGTCGCTTTTACGACGTCAATCTGCGGGCCGACGCGTTTTCGCCTGCTCTAATCCAAGAACTCATGTCGCAAGCCTCGGTCGTCAAGCTGAATCATGAAGAAGTCGAAGCTATTGCTCGCATGTTCGGCTCGCCCTATCGCTCACTCGAGGATTTCTGCCGCACTTACGCGGCGCTGTATAAGTGGGACGGCGTTTGCGTGACTCGTGGCCCTCAAGGTTGCGCGGTGCTCCTCAACGGACAATTCATCGAAGCACCCGGCTACCCCGTTCAGGTTGTCGATACCGTGGGCGCAGGTGACGCGTTTGCGGCCGCATTCCTGCACGGCTTAGGCAGCGGCTGGGCCGCCATCGAAATTGCCGACTTCGCCAATCGCGTCGGCGCCCTGGTTGCCAGCCGTCGCGGAGCCATTCCAGAATGGACGGTCGCCGAAGCGAAAGCGCTCGCACCGAAAGTCCGCGAAGCGGAAACTCGCGAATCAAACCGAAGCCAGTCAACGATCAGGCGACGGGAGACCGCATGAAGCTCAACTCGGTCTTGCTAAAAAGCACGGGAGTGGCCGCCCTCGGTGGCCTGCTGTTCGGCTTCGATACCGCCGTCATTTCCGGCACGACCGGCGCGCTCACCCAACTCTACGGACTGTCTTCGAAATCGCTCGGCATCACCGTCTCCATCGCAATTTGGGGCACTGTCATCGGAGCTTTATTCGCCGGACTCCCCGGCGAAAAGTTCGGTCGCCGCGATAGCCTCCGCGGACTCGCAATCTTCTACTTCATCTCCGCCACCGGCTGCGCCTTGGCTTGGAGTTGGCCGTCATTGCTGATCTTCCGCTTCATAGGAGGTTTGGGCATCGGCGGCTCCTCGGTTCTCGGCCCCATGTACATCGCCGAAATCGCTCCCGCAAAATCGCGCGGTAAATTGGTCGGCCTGTTCCAGTTCAACGTGGTCTTCGGAATCCTGCTCGCCTACTTTTCCAACTACATACTTTCGCTGCTCCATCTGGGCGATGCGGAATGGCGTTGGGATTTAGGCGTAGCCGCATTTCCCGCCGCGATATTCCTTCTGCTGCTCTTTACCATTCCGCGCAGTCCGCGATGGCTCGTTAAAAAAGGGCGCATCGACGAAGCCCGCGCCGTATTGAAGATAACCGGCGACGAAAATTACCAACGCGATCTACAAGAGATTGTCGATTCCATCGACGTCGAACAGAAGCAGGCCGCTGAGAAATTGCTCTCCCGGAAATACGCCTTTCCCCTGTTTCTTGCAATCAGCATCGGCCTGTTCAATCAACTCTCCGGCATCAACGCCATCCTCTATTACTTGAATGACATTTTTGCCAAGGCAGGATTCAGTCGCGTCTCCGGCAACCTGCAAGCGGTGGCCATCGGAGCCACCAACCTCGCCTTCACCATGATCGCCATGACGGTCATCGACAAGCTCGGCCGCAAGAAGTTGCTGCTCGTCGGCTCCGTCGGAACCGCAGCCTGCCTCGCCGGCGTCGCCGCCATTTTCTTCATGCATAGCCATGAAGGCTTCTTAGTCTGGCTGCTCGTCGGCTACATCGCTTTCTTCGCCTTCTCCCAAGGCGCAGTCATCTGGGTTTACATCTCGGAAGTCTTCCCCAACTCGGTACGCGGCAAAGGCCAGAGCGTTGGCAGCGCGACTCATTGGTTTATGAACGCCCTGATCTCCGGAATATTTCCACTGATGGCGGCGACTTCTGGAGGCTATCCGTTCGCCTTCTTCGCCGCCATGATGGTGCTGCAATTCTTCATCGTGCTATTCGTGTATCCCGAAACCAAAGGCTTGACGCTCGAAGAAATGCAAAAGGAATTGACAACCTAGATAAGTCCCAGCACATTTGCGAGAGGCGCTCCGATCTCCATGACGACATCCGGCTCAAAAGTTCCGGCGACTACCACAAACGCACCCTCCACCAATTACACCAGCGCGCTCGTCGTGGTCACCACGCTCTTTTTCATGTGGGGATTCCTCACCGCTCTGAACGACATCCTCGTCCCGCATCTCAAGTCGATTTTCGATCTGACCTACGCCAAGGTCATACTGATTCAGTTCGCTTTCTTCTCCGCGTATTTCGTTTTCTCGATTCCCTCTGGAAAAGTCGTCGACGCCATCGGCTACAAACGCACCATGGTTTTGGGTTTACTGGTGATGGCGCTGGGTGCGATCTTATTCGTGCCCGCAGCAAGCGTTCCGTCATTTCCTCTCTTTTTGGGAGCGCTGATCGTTCTCGCGGCTGGCATCACGGCGCTGCAAGTCGCCGCAAACCCTTACGTCGCAGTGCTGGGGCCTCCGCAAACCGCGTCCAGCCGGTTAAATCTGACGCAGGCGTTCAACTCGCTGGGAACTACGATCGCCCCCGCACTGGGCGGACTCTTCATTCTGAGCGCGGCCCCGAAAAGTGTCGACGAGATTCGCCAGATGTCGGGCGCTGCGCTACAAGCCTACAGAGTTCACGAAGCGTCTTCGGTCAAGCTGCCTTATCTCGGACTGTCTCTCGCGTTAGTCGCGCTCGCGCTTGTGATCGCGAAATTCAACCTGCCGACCATCCCGGCGGTCGAACATAAAGCCGGAGCGCCCGCAACCGGTGTGCTGAAGTATCGTCATCTTGTTCTGGGCGCAGTGGGCATTTTCGTTTACGTCGGAGCGGAAGTCGCCATCGGCAGCTTCCTCATCAGTTACCTCACTCAGCCGGACATCGGAAACATTTCACAGCAAAAAGCCGCCACGCTGGTTGGATTTTTCTACTGGGGAGGCGCCATGGTGGGACGCTTCATCGGATCGGCGATCTTGCAAAAGGTGCGAACCGGGCTCGTGCTCGGGGTCGCCGCGATGACGGCAACCTTGTTAGTTCTCATTTCGATGGCTTCCACTGGCCACGTTGCCATGTGGAGCATCATCCTGGTCGGCCTCTTCAACTCGATCATGTTCCCCAGTATCTTCACGCTCGGCATCGCCGAACTCGGCCCCCTCACCGGAGACGGCTCAAGCGTATTGATCATGGCCATTGTCGGCGGAGCCATTATCCCTTTGCTGCAAGGCTCTCTCGCTGATCACATCGGCCTCCACCGCGCCTTCATTCTGCCCGTGATCTGTTATCTCTACATCGTGTATTACGGATTTAGCGGCTCAAAGCCGGTCCGCGCTGCATGAAACGCAACCCAACTTTCGGAGATTTTGCGTGACCGGCAACACAACGCAAGACCGACTCTTCATCGGCGTGGACATTGGCGGCACCAAGGTCGCCGTCGGCTTAGTGGACGCTCTCGGCAACATTAGATCGCGGGAACGCGCTTCCATGCCCGCGAGCGGCAGCGCCAAAGAAGGCATGGAGGCTGTCGTCGCCGCCATCGATTCCCTCTTCGTTGACGAGCCAAAATTGCGCGAAGCGGTCGCCGGAGTTGGCGTCTGCGCACCCGGGCCGCTCGATCCAACCGTGGGAGTTATTCTCAATCCTCCCAATCTCAAGTGCTGGCACAATTTTCACCTCGCCGACGAGATGCGAAAGATTTATGGTGTCAACGTCAAAGTCGATAACGACGGCAACGCCGCCGGATTGGCCGAAGCCAGATGGGGCGCGGGACGAGGCTTTCGCAGGGTTTTCTCCGCCGGAATCGGCACCGGCATCGGCACGGGAATAATTTTCGACGGCCAACTCTACCACGGCCGCACCGGAGCTGCCGGCGAAGGCGGCCATATGAGCATCGACTACAAAGGCCCACCCTGTGGCTGTGGCAAGCCTGGATGCATCGAGATTCTAGCCGCTGGTCCAGCCATTGCAAGAAGAGCCCGCGCCAAATTGAGCGCAGCGCCGAACGTAACATCGGAAATGTTGACTCTCGCTAAAGGGGATGTCTCAGCGGTCAGCAGCGAAATCGTCGGAAAAGCTTTTGCCGCAGGAGACCCGCTCGCCAAACAAGTTCTGGTCGAAACGGTCGAACTTCTCGCCCTATGGCTAAGCAACATCGTCGATCTGCTAGATGTGGACGTGATCGTCCTAGGCGGAGGCGCAGGTGCGATGCTGGTTCCGCTGCTCGATCTCTTGCATCAGCGCATGGATTTTTATTGTGTCAATCCACGCTCGTTCGAGATACCGCTCCTCCCCGCTCACTACGGCGCAGACGCCGGCATCGCAGGCGGGGCGGCATTGTGCTCAAGTTAAATGTTCTTGAAGAATCGAGTTGTCAGAGGAGGATTCAAATGCAAACGCGTTTCTCGAGTTTCCTGTGCGCAATGATCGCCCTACTATCCGCGCTGTTCGCGACGCAGCTCAGTGCCACCGAGCCTTCATCCCAAGTTCTGAACTCGAACTGGGAGTTCCACGCCCTCGGTACTCCCGACCGCGCCGACGTCAAAGACTGGCATCCCGCGCAGGTTCCCGGCGTCGTGCAAACCGACTTGCTCCGCGACGGACTCATCCCCGATCCCTTCTATCAAGACAACGAATCCCGCCTGCAATGGATCGGCCTCACCGACTGGGAGTATCGCACCACGTTCCAAGTCGACTCGGCAACGTTAGCTCGCGAACATGTCGATCTTGTTTTCGACGGACTCGACACTCTGGCCGATGTCTACCTCAACGACCAGCAAATCCTCAGCGCCAACAATATGTTTCGAACGTGGCGTGTGCCCGCGAAAGCTTTACTGAAGAGCGGCCCGAACGCTCTCCGCATCGTTTTCTACTCGCCCGTCTACAAAATGATTCCGTACGTGAAAACACTTCCCTTCATTCTGCCCTCGATCTCAACCCACAATGCCGGCAATGAAGAAGATATCGCGACCGCTCCCTACACTCGTAAGGCGCCTTATCAATATGGCTGGGATTGGGGTCCGCGTTTTCTGACCGAAGGCGTCTGGAAGCCCATTCACCTCGACGCCTGGGATTCACTGCGCATCGAGAACTTCCACATTCACCAGCAAAAGATCTCCGCGGAAGACGCCCTCTTGTCCGCCGAACTGACCGTCGAGTCGGCGCGCCCGCAGAAAATCACCGTCGCTTACTCGCACAACGAACTCTCCGGGACGCCCGCCAGCGACGGATCCCAGACTGTTCAACTCGATGCCGGCACGAATCACATTTCTTTCCCCATCCGCATAGACTCACCCAAGCGCTGGTATCCCCTGGGCTACGGCGCCCAGAACCGTTATCACTTCACCGCATCCATCAGCGCAGCAACCGAGAAAAAGAAAACTGCTGAGGTTCTAGCCAAGTCCGAAGTCAAGACCGGCCTGCGTTCCGTCGAACTGCGCCGCCAGCCCGACCAGTGGGGAAGGAGTTTCGCGTTCGTCATCAACGGAATCCCTATCTTCGCCAAGGGCGCAGACATGATTCCTTTCGATAGCTTCCCCAGCCGCGTCACCACCGAACAGCATCGCGTGATCCTGCAAGCGGCTCGCGACGCCCACATGAATATGGTTCGCGAATGGGGCGGCGGCCATTACGAGTCCGACGACTTCTACGATATCGCCGACGAACTCGGCATCATGGTCTGGCAGGAATTTATGTTTGGCGGCGACATGATTCCCGGCGACGCGGCCTTTCAGGAAAACGTGCGCCAGGAAGCCATCGATCAGATCACGCGCCTGCGCGAACACCCCAGCATCGTGGTGTGGTGCGGCAATAACGAAGTCGAAACCGGATGGCACCACTGGGGTGATCGCCAGGAATTCAAAGGCTCAATTTCGCCCGAGCAGCGCGATCGCGTCTGGCAGGACTACGTCGTCATGTTCGCCGATATTCTCAAGAGCGCGGTCGCGCAATACGGCGATCCCGTTCCCTACACGCCCAGTTCGCCCAGCGCCGATTTTGAAGAAATCCCGGACAATCAGCACAACGGCGACATGCATTACTGGCAGGTCTGGCATGCGCAGGCTCCGGCCTCCGATTACAACATGCAATTCCCGCGCTTCATGTCGGAGTACGGATTCCAATCTTTCCCCGAGATGCGTACCATTCGCTCCTTCGCCAAGCCGGAAGACCTCGACATCCGTTCCGTCGTGATGCAGGCGCACCAGAAAAATAAAGGCGGCAACGAGCGCATCCTCACTTACATGCTGCGCGAATATCGCGAGCCCAAAGATTTCGAAGCCTTCGTGTATCTGGGACAAGTGCAGCAGGCAGAAATTATCAAGATCGGCGCCGAGCATCTTCGTCAAAACCGGCCGCGCACCATGGGATCGCTCTACTGGCAATTGAATGACTGCTGGCCGGTCGCCTCGTGGGCCAGCGTCGACTACTACGGACGCTGGAAGGCGCTCCAATACTACACAAAACGCTTCTACGACGACTTACTCGTTTCGCCGTATCTGCACGATGGCAAAGTCGACGTATACGTCATCTCCGATAAACTTGAACCGCTGGCCGGATCGATCCACACACGCCTTCTCGACTACTCCGGCAAAGTTCTATTCGATCAAACCAAGCAAGTGCAAATCCCGGCTCAGTCGAACCCAATCGATTGGACTCTAAACCTCACCGACTTGCCCGCAGGCTACGACCCGCACAAAACGTTTCTCGTCTTCGATCTGGAAGTCGGTGGGAAAAGAGTCTCGCGCAACGAAACCTTCTTCGATACCACGCGCAACTTGCAATTGCCCGTCGCGCCCAAAATCGAAACCAGCATCGAGCAAACTGCGGACGGCTACGCGGTCACGCTACAATCCGCACAACTCGCGCGCAGTGTGAATCTATCCTTCGGCGATATCGATGCGACCTACTCCGACAATTATGTCGATTTGCTGCCCGGAGAGCCGGTGACGATAACGGTGAAGTCGAACGCCAGCCTGGTTTCGCTGAAGAGCGCGCTGAACACGCAGTCTCTAACGGAGGCCTTCGCCGCGAATTAAGACACACCATAAACACAGTTAAGCTCGCCGCTGCCGATGCAGCGCAGGATCGACCTGTCGCGTCATGGCTGCGATGTCCAAGGGTTGCTGTAGGAACTCAGCGACTTTTTCGGACACGGCTCGCGGCTCACGCAGCACATGGTGATAGTTCACTCGCAAGACACGAATTTTCGGATTGCTCTTGAACCATAGCTCCACCTGCTTGAGATGATTCTCGAAGGCCTTCGACAGTACGGCGTCGTCCACCGCAACTCCCACGCTCCCGCGTCGCCGAATCATTTCCGCCTGCGAAACCAGCACTTCCGCCAGCGGACGCTCCATAAAAACAATCTGATAGTCGCGCCCGCCAGGAAGCGCAAAAAGTAATTGCGAAATGCATTTCAGCACACGCCCTTCAGCTTGATCGATCAGCTCAGGCTGCTGCGGCAACTTCTTGATCGGCTCCCACTCGTAGTATCCCCGAGGATTATCGGTATCCGCTTGCCGCTCGCCGTCGGTGAGCACCGCCATGCCGCCCGCAGCCAGCATTTGCATCATCAACGATGTCCCGCACCGCGGTAGTCCAGACACGATGGTGATCACGCAAGAATTCTAGCAGTACCCAAATGCATGCTAAGCGCGAACCGCTGTCTCTCTCCGCCGCCGCAGCTGCAAATAAATACTGCGATGACGCGCCGCCTTCTCCGGATTTCCGCCCGGATACACATACAGCGCGGCCAGCCAGCGATGCGCCGCCAACAATCCCGGCAACATGCTCGCGGCGGTTTCGAATGCCAGCACTGCTCGTTCGCGTTGTTCGAGACGGACCAGAGCCACCCCCAAATGAAAATGCCCTAACGGAAGAAAATGCTGTAATCCGACCGCAAGCAAAGCCTGTTCCGCCGCATCTTCGTTTCGCCGCTGCCGCAACCGCACCATCGCCAATCCGAGATGAGCCTCGGGACTGTCGCCGTCGATATCGAGTGCTTGCAGAAAGGCACGTTCCGCGTCGGTAGTACGACGCAGACGCAGATACGTTTGGCCGATGCGAAGATGCAAATCCGGCAAACGTGGATCGGCGCTCTCCGCCTTGAGCAAGCTGGCCAAAGCAGCGTCCATATCTCCTTCTTCAAATTGAATAATGCCCATCAGCAAATCCGCCCAAGGTCGGCGCGCACGCGGACTCGGCGAAGGCGCAGCCTCGGCAGGCTCAACGACCTTAGCCGCAGGGGATGGGCTTCCATCCTCGCTCTGTGGAGGTTTTTGCGCCGGAGGTTCATAAGCGATCAATTGCTCCAGAATCGCTTTCGCCTCGGCCCGATGCCCCATGGCAAAGTGGCAATGCGCCAGATTCTGCTGAAAGCGTGCTTCATGCGGAGAATTCTTTACCAGCTCTTCGAGCAATGGCAACGCATCCTGATAGCGCCGAGAATCCAGATAAACCCGAGCCAGGTTGTAATGCTGTTCGCGCACCGCCGACTCCACCGCCTTAGCCTGATTTTCACTTGGAGGCTGAATGTATCCCAGCGCCACGAATTGCTGAAGCACGGCCTGCGCCGCCGCCGGATCCATCCTCAAATCGGCCGCATGCATGCCGCACTCACCCGTCTCATCCTCCCAACTCGGAATTCGCGTGATCACCGGAGGCTCTTCAAACGCCTGCGCCAGAACCCGCCCATCCATGTCTTCTCCGACCGGCAGTCCAAACAAGGTCAGCAGAGTTGGCGTCACATCCAGCAGCGTCGCTCCATAGATTCGTTCGTCCTGCTTGACGTTCGCTCCTTTCATACAAAAGATACCGAACGGACGATGCTGCACCGCAGGCCCAGCAGGCTCTTTCGGAATCCCGCGCGGACGCAAATGATCCGAATGAAAGCCATGATCGGAAACCAGAATCACCGTCGCATCCGGCCCCGCCAGTTGCAACAAAGTATCCAGCATCATGTCGTGGAAGCGATAGGCACCGTTGACGACATCTTTATAGATTTCGTATCGCGCCTCCGGCAGACCCTCCATGCGAGGCGGATGAAAATTCATGAAGGCATGTGAAAAATGATCGATGCCGTTGTAATAAACCGCCAGAAAATCCCACGGCTCGTTCTGCAAAACCCACGTCGCAGCATTATGAACCGAGCAATTTTCCGCCAGTATCTTGGCGAACGTTTGCAGTCCTTTATCTTTTTCCTGATCGACTTCCGCAGCCCGTTGGATCCAGGGCAGAATCGCAGCCTCGCTTACCTCAGCCGGATGCATCCGCAACTTCGCGAACACATCGCGCAAACTTTCCGGATGAACCGCGCCGGGCGGCAGCGGCCACTCCTTCTCAAGAGCCGCTGTCGCGTAAGGATAAAGATCCGAAACCGATACGCCGCTGATCGGCTCAGCCGGATGACTGGCAAACCATCCCAATACATGCGCCTTATAACCGCGCTGCGTCAGAATATTCCAGATCGCCTTTACCTTTCGCGAAGTGCTGGTCACAGGACGCACTCCACCGGTCTGCGGGTCCGGCTCCATGAAGCCATGAATGCCGTGCTTATCCGCCCGTTTGCCAGTGCCGATCGACGTCCACAACATCGGCGAGAGAATCGGATGCAAGGTCGCGATGTTGCCCATCACGCCATGATTGATGAAGTCGTCCAGCGTAGGCATCAATCCCTGTTCCAGCAAAGGATTGATCACTTTCCAATCGGCCGCATCCCAACCGATCAGCAAAACTTTCTTAACAAGTGGCTCAGACATGTCCGCTTTCCCAACCGCGTTAGCTTCGCAAGCAGTATAGAGGAAGCGATCCAAGGCATGCCGCCGCCAAGTCAACGTCCCGCAGACCCAGTTCGGTGACATAATGGTTCGAAAAAAACTTGCAATGCGCTGTCGATTTCGGCCCCGGCCGTTCGACTACCGTGTGGGAGGGAGAGAAGGAAGAAATATGAAGTACATGCTATTGATCTACGCCGACGAGCATCTTTGGAGCGACGAGGAGCGGGAGCGCTGTTACCAGGAGTCCTCTGCGCTCGCCCATCGGCTAATGGCGAAGGGCCATTATCTGGCCGCCAACCCGTTGCAGCCAATAGCGACCGCGACCAGCGTGCGCGTACGCGACGACAAGCCGCTCATCACCGATGGGCCTTTTGCCGAAACCCGCGAGCAACTCGGCGGCTACTTTCTGGTCGAAGCCAACGATATCGACGAGGCCATCAAGATCGCCCGCCAGATTCCAGCCGCGCGCCTTGGCACGGTTGAAATTCGCCCGCTCGTCGAGATCGCGGGACTTCCCGCCACAACCGAGCCGGCAACTAAAGCTTCATTCAACTCATAAGGAGAAAATCATGCAACTGAATCCCTACTTCCACTTCAACGGCGACTGCGAGGTCGCATTCAAGTTCTACGAGCAAGTTCTCGGCGGAAAAATCGAAAGCCTCATCTCGCACGAGGGGATGCCGGGCGCGAGCCAGCTCCCAGCCGAATGGCGCAGCAAGATCATGCACGCCCGCATGATCATCGGCGAGCAAGCCATCATGGGCATGGACGCTCCTCCAGAGCGTTACCAGAAACCCCAGGGTTTCCACGCCAGTATCAGCCTCGCCGAGCCCGCAGAAGCTGAGCGCATTTTTCACGCGCTCGCGGAAGGCGGTATCCAAACCATGCCCATTCAGGAGACCTTCTGGTCTGTGCGTTTTGGTATGCTGGTCGACCGCTTCGGCATCCCCTGGATGATCAACTGCGAACAAGCGGCGGAAAAGGCCGCCTGATTTTCTCCCCATACAAAATCTAAGGATAAAGAAAATGCGATTCATGGTGATTGTTAAAGCCAACAAAGATTCTGAAGCGGGCATCTTGCCCGACACGAAGTTATTCGAGGCGATGGGGAGGTACAACGAAGAACTGGTGAAGGCTGGCGTCATGCTCGCCGCCGACGGCCTTCACCCGAGTTCGAAGGGCGCGCGCGTGAAATTCTCCGATGGAGAAACCCTGGTCACCGACGGACCCTTCGCCGAAACCAAGGAGCTGATTGCGGGCTATTGGATATGGACAGTCAACTCCAAGCAAGAAGCCATCGAGTGGCTGAAACGCGCGCCCTTCGGCGGCGGCGCCGAGATCGAAATCCGCCAGATCTATGACGTCGAGGACCTAGGCCCCAGTATGACGCCGGAGATCAAGGAGCGAGATCAACGTCTGCGCGCACAATTGGCAAAAAGATAGGGGAAACAACAATGCAGAAAATCACTACATTCTTATGGTTCAACAACAACGCCGAAGAAGCCGCAAACTTTCTACATCTCGGTCTTCAAGAATTCCAGGATACTGAATGTAACCCGCAACGGAGACGCCGGCCCGGGCCCCAAAGGGTCGGCCATCGTCGTAACCTTTCAGATCGAAGGTCAGGAATTCATCGCCCTCAACGGCGGCCCGCAGTACAAATTCAACCCCGCGATATCGCTTCTCGTAAACTGCGAAAGTCAGGCGGAAGTGGACGACCTCTGGAACAAACTCGTCTCCGGCGGAAAAGAAGTGCAATGCGGCTGGCTGCAAGATAAGTATGGCTTGTCGTGGCAGATCGTCCCCAAAGTCTTCTTTGAGTTGATGGGAGACAAAGATCCAGTAAAATCGCAGCGAGTATTCAAAGCTATGATGCAAATGGTCAAATTCGATATCGAAGGCCTGAAGCGGGCCTATCGCGGGGAATGAGCCGACTTTGTGTGTTTTCGTGAAAGCGTACGTGGTATTGCGGAGGGACGGTTTTGTGGAATGGCACGGATTTATCCGTGCCGTTAGCGGGCATCTGAACGGGGCTTTAGCCCCTGAGGTGGAGGACGGAAGATGAGCAAAATTCGAGTTCTTGTAGGCACGCGCAAGGGCGCGTTCATTCTTACCGCCGACGGCAAGCGCGAAAACTGGGACGTCAGCGGCCCACACTTCGCCGGATGGGAGCTGTACCACATCAAAGGCTCGCCCAGAGATCCCAATCGTCTTTACGCTTCGCAATCGAGCGGCTGGTTCGGGCAAGTGATTCAGCGCTCCGACGACGGGGGCAAGACCTGGCACCAACCTGGCACTCCGTCCGCTTCGGAGGAGACTGGACCGGCCGGCATGCCGAAAGGCGAAAGCAACAAGTTCGTTTACGATACATCCACCGAAACCGGAGCGCCGCTTACCACGCATCAGTTCTACGACGGCACGCAACATCCCTGGGAATTCAAGCGCGTCTGGCATCTGGAGCCATCGCTGACCGACCCCGATACCGTTTACGCAGGCATCGAGGACGCGGCTTTGTTTCGCTCGACTGATGGCGGAAAAAACTGGCGCGAACTCTCAGGACTGCGCGGCCACGGCACCGGTCCCAAATGGCAACCGGGCGCGGGCGGCATGTGTTTGCATAGCATCATCCTCGATCCGGCGAACCCGCAACGAATTTATATTGCCATCTCTGCCGCAGGGGCATTCCGCTCCGATGATGGCGGGCAAAGCTGGAAGCCCATCAATCAAGGCCTCTACTCGAAGTACATTCCTAATCCAACCGCAGAGGTCGGACATTGCGTTCACCACATCGCCATGAACCCGTCGCGCCCCGGCGTCCTCTTCATGCAGAAGCACTGGGACGTCATGCGCAGCGACAACGCTGGCGACCAGTGGACAAAAATTAGCGGCAACCTGCCCACTGATTTCGGTTTCGTCATCGACGTTCACGCCCACGAGCCGGAAACGATTTACGTTGTCCCCATCAAGAGCGACGGCGAGCACTTCGTTCACGAAGGCAAGCTGCGCGTCTTTCGCAGCCGCACCGGAGGCAACGAATGGGAGCCACTCACCAACGGCCTTCCGCAAAGCCACTGTTACGTCAACGTGCTCCGCGACGCCATGGCAGTCGATTCCCTCGATGAATGCGGAATCTACTTCGGCACAACAGGCGGCCAAGTCTACGCCTCCGCCAACGCCGGAGACAGTTGGAATCCGATCGTGCGCGACCTGCCCGCGGTGTTGAGCGTGGAAGTGCAGACGCTGGCGTGAACGAAACGAAGTGCTAACCTGTTCTCATGCCACTCATCGACACCGCTCCCGAGGCGCAAGCCGTTCAGCTCGACATCCAACGATCTATGTCGGGAGAGCAGGGGCTGCTTTTGGCCTACGAAATGAGCCTGTTCGCCCGCGAACTGAGTCGTGCGCGAATTAAGAGTGAGCATCCCGAATGGGACGAAAAGCAGATCATGCGCGAGTTGCTGAGGCTTGCATTCCTCCCCATGTCCTTGCCGGATTTCTAATGGACTTGCCTCCCGCTTTTCGAGAGATGTTGATCGAACTGGAAAACGCCGGAATCGCTTACATGCTGACCGGCTCGTTCGCGACCGCGTTTTATGGGCATCCTCGTTCTACCCAAGACATCGATCTGGTCATATCGGCGACTCCGGCGCAACTGCAAGCATTGTTTTCAAATCTGAGCGGCGACGATTACTATGCCGACCTCGATTCCGCCCTGCAAGCTCTGAAGCGCGAATCAATGTTCAATATCGTCGACCTCCGCTCCGGATGGAAAATTGACCTGATCGTCCGCAAATCCCGGGCCTTTAGCGTGGCAGAATTTAGCCGGCGTTACCCCGCGAGCGTCGCTGGGCACACCATCTACGTCGCAACTTCAGAAGACCTGGTGATCGCAAAGTTGGAATGGTCAAAGCTCTCCCATTCGCAGCGTCAGCTGGAGGACGCCGCCGGGATATTGCGCATCCGTCAAGATTTGACGGACACAGAGTACTTAGAAAAGTGGGTTCGCGAACTAAGTTTGGAACAACAATGGCGTGCGGCTCGCAGTATCGCCGAACGCAAATGAGTCTTACACTCTAGCCATGATCCGCGTCATTCTCCCTCAACATCTCCGAACGCTCGCGCGAGTCGGCGGCGAACTACACCTCGAAGTCGCGCCCGCCGTCACACTACGGGCGACTCTCGACGCCCTCGAAGCCCGTTATCCCATGCTCCGCGGCACGATTCGCGATCACGTCACCCACGAGCGCCGCCCCTTCCTGCGCTTCTTCGCCTGCGAAGAAGATCTATCCCACGAACCGCCCGATGCTCCGTTACCAGAAGCGGTCGTGAAGGGCTCCGAACCGCTCATTATCATCGGCGCCATAGCAGGCGGCTAAACCACGCGCCTGGACAGCTCGGGAGCGCCCAGCTTGCTTCTTGTTTCTTTGCCCGAGTCGTGATATTCAGGAGTGCCATGAAAAGGCGCACACTCAGGCTCTCCTTGTCTTTCTTCCTCTTTCTCGCAAGCCTTGCGTCGGCGCAGTCGCAGCCCTCGTCGTCTCTTGTAGTAAAAGCAGCGCGAATCCTCGATGTTCGCAAAGGCACCTATATTCATGATGCCGCGATCTGGATCGAAGGCGACCGCATCAAGGAAGCCGGTCGTGCTTCCGACGTGCAGGCCCATGCTCCCAAAGACGCCAAAGTGATCGACCTTGGCCGTGCGACAATTCTGCCGGGGCTCATCGACTGCCACACTCACATCATGGCGCGCGCCGCCGACACCGACGATGGTTACACGCTGATGTTGGCAACGAAATCGCAGGCATTTCGCGCGCTCGAAGGAGCCTATGACGCACGGCTCACTCTAAACGCCGGGTACACCTCGATTCGCGACGTAGAAAATGAAGGCTCAGGCTACGCAGACGTGGCCCTGCGGGACGCCATCAATCAGGGAATTGCCGAAGGCCCGCGTATGCAAGTCGCCACACGCGCCATCGCTGCCGTCGGCCAGTACAACCCCTTCGGAATATCTCCCGACCTTATGAACTTTCCCACCGGAGCGCAGATGGTCAGCGGCGTAGAAGAGGCCCGCCGCGCGGTGCGCGAGCAAATCGGGAATGGCGCCGACCTGATCAAGGTTTATGCCGACTGGAGGTATCCCACACTGACGGTCGACGAGATTCGCGTCATCGTTGAGGAAGCTCACAAACAGCATCGCAAAGTCGCGGCGCACGCAACCACCGCGGAAGGCATTCGCAACGCCGTCACCGCGGGTGTCGATTCCATTGAGCACGGCCACGGCGCGGACAAAGCCGATCTGGAGATGATGAAAGCCAGAGGGACGTTTCTAGTGCCTACAGTGGGCGTCATCGACGCCATCATGGCCAAAGATGCCGCCGATAAAGAAAATCCCTTGACGCCCGAACAGCGCAAACGCGAGGGTGACTTCCTTCAGGATATTCAGCAGTCGGTGCAGCAGGCAATGAGTCTCGGAGTCAAAATCGCGTCCGGCTACGATGCCAGCTCCCCCGACCGGCAAGGGCATAATGCCGATGAACTGGTGGCGCTTGCGCGGCGTGGCTTGTCGCCCTTGCAGGCAATCCAGGCCGCGACCGTGAACGCCGCGGAGCTGTTAAGTTGGCAGGATAAGGTGGGTGCCATCGAGACCGATAAGTATGCCGATCTCATCGCCGTCGAAGCCGATCCGCTGGCCGACATCACTGCGTTACAGCACGTGCAGTGGGTGATGAAAGGCGGCAAGGTGATCAAGGACGAACTTCACAAGTAGCGGCGCGCCGTCAATGCAGATGCAAGTGGAGGAATAACAAGCCGCCTGCGGGATGCGCGCCGTACGTCTGGCTCAGATTGGGCGGCACGCCGTACCACGTAATCTGACCGCCCAGCGCAGTCGAGAGATGGGGGATGTGTCCGATATCGCGGTCATATCCCGCCGTGTAAACCTGCACTCGCGTAAAGTAACGCTCGACAAATCCCGGCGGGAGCGGGTTCTCGCCCAACAGAAGCTCATTCGTCCGATCGACATTCTCTATGCGAGTCCAGGCATGATTGCGGTCGAGAAATCGCAGTGTCGATTCCAGCAGATATCCGTTGCCGACATTGCCATCCTGCAAGCTTTGATTTCGCCCCCACAATAACAAAGACGCCCAATCCCCCTTGCGCATCGGCCGGTTATAGCTCAGCGAAGCCGTCATCCGCCGAACATCTTCCGCAGGCGCCAACTGTTCAGGGCTCGTTAGCTGCCCAATCGAGTATTGCGCGCTCCAGTTCTGCGCCGGATTCACCGTCACCCGCGTCGACCACGAGTCGATTTTCCCGGTGTCAATGTTCCAGCGAAACTCGTCCGGCTCTCGCCCATGAAAGCCTGAAGCCTCAATCCGAAACCTGCTGTAGGTAACGCCGACAGTCACGACTTCGTCGACAATATGAGTGGAGTCCTCCAAATGATGCCCCAGCGGCGCAATCGGATCCTCCGACGCCGACACCCTATGCGGATACGCAACCGGCCCCAGCGCAGGATCGCCCACCGGTGCAGCATAGAACGACAGCAAAGCCTTCTCACCCAGCTTGTAGTCGTACAACGCCGCCAACTCCATAAACAAATCATGCGGATGCTGGCCATCCACGATCGGCCGCCCGAAAGCAGTTTCGCCCTGCTGGAACAATTCCGGATAACGTCGATCCGTAACCGTGGCCGGCTCAAGACTCAGCATCGTGCGCAGCGTCAGCGTTCCGTTTCCAAACCTGCGCTGCGCCATCGGCATAAACCAATTGGTCGAAAATAATTTATCCGCACCGCGCGGCCCACTCTGCTGAATATCGCTCAAGAACGCCTCGCCATGAAACATGAACGTCCATGAACCGTTCGCCGTCATCAGCATCTCGACCGGAGTGGAGTTAGGCTCGGCGTCGGTGCCGGAAGTCACATGCGTTTGTAGAAGTGCGATCAACGATGCCGCTTTCATTTGCATCACAGGCGGCCCTCCATCGGCCGGCACCTCCTGTCCGACGCACACTCCGACTACGATAAACAAGCACAGGCTCGAAACCAACAACCGCATAATCCTCCTTAAAAACGTAACGAAAGGGAGAGGCGCCTCCATTGACCTCAAAAGGGAAAATGGAGCAAATGCGAGGCAAACGGTTTCGAGCGAATTAGATACGAAGAGGTCTTGCGCCGGGAGGGGAAGCATTTACGAAAACGGCCGCGAAAGGACTTTCATCGTTTCGGTAAGGCGAATCGCTTATCACCCACGGCAGAGCTATGCCGGGTCCGCGAAATGTTTCAAACCGAATCGTAACCTGAGCCGGAAAAAGGTGGCGCACACCGCAACAATGGTGTCCATCCGGCAACGGAAGTCGTTCCGGCTGACCGGGGTGGTGACACCGCAGCGTGGAAGGCGACCCTATCCCTAACCGGAACAAACCAGGTTGGCTGGATGCCGAGCAAGCCAGCGTCAGGAGTCCTAAAGCCACGAATTGGAAGACTTTGGACATCGTCCTGACAGTTGTGATGCGCCAGCCGGAGAAAAAGTGGCGATTTGATTCAACCCCAGACCGCCGCCAATCCCAATCGTCGTATAACACTCCGGCTCCAACGTTACAGATTGACCAATCCATCACCGTCGCCACGATTCACATAAATAGGCTGAGCGCTTGTACGCGCCGTCAAAAGGGGCGACAGAGCCAACATATAGTTTGACGGGTAGGAGAACCAGCCGCCCAATGCCAGAGCCTGTCGTAATTCTGGGGCGGTTTGATTGGTAACCATAAGGTCCGCGCCTCTGGCCCGAGACTCGCTTACCGCGGCTTGAAGTAAGGCGGGTGCGGCACCGGGCTGACAAAAGGCCTCGATCAGTGTCACCACCATCAGATCGCCGAAATAAGCATGCTGCCGCAGCGCACTCAGCCGCAACACGCCGTTCCCTCCAGGCGATTGGAAGCGAACAAAACTGGGATCGCTGAGAGGATACAGGTGATCTACGACCATTGGATTTCGGTCAATCGCGAATCCATAACCGGAGCGAAGGCGGGTCCACTCTGGGGGAGGTTGCAAGGTCGAGGGTTCCTGGGTTGAGTTACGGGCTCGCCAATTGCTTAGTAAATTAAATGCCGCATCCGGAATCACCGGTATCAGTCCCCCGACGGACGCCAACCATCCCAATTTGGGATGATGTCGCAAGAGCTGCATGTTCGCTAAAAACCGACGGCCCGCGAGCACCCGGAAATAAAAAGGCACAGGCTCGACTCGCCAACCCAATGCTCGCAACAAGCGCGGGTACGGCATGTGCTCTCCACCCAT
Source organism: Terriglobia bacterium (assembly GCA_963799065.1). Classification (GTDB taxonomy): domain Bacteria; phylum Acidobacteriota; class Terriglobia; order Terriglobales; family Acidobacteriaceae; genus JAJPHW01. The sequence goes on along the minus strand of CAWCVJ010000003.1, from coordinate 812,219 downwards.
CCCCACCGAGTAAGACAATGGGTGGCGCCGCACAATTTCTCTTACCATCCAGGCGGCGACCCCCACGTATCGCGGGTCAACCAACCCTTCGCTGAGCGGACTCTGTACATTCACGACCACAGATTCTTTGCCGTCCACCCAGCCGGGCAAAGTTTGCAGCAGGCAGCCGCCACGGATTTCGTCGCTGGCATCGGCCACCAACCAGTGCTCCAAACGAAGCGGCGCTGCATCTCGAGCGGGCACTGCATGCGGAGGTAACAGAAACGGCATCCCGCCCGATCTCTCCATGCGGAGGTTGGCTCGCCTCACCGCGGGTTCCCAATCCCCCGTGTAGGCAATCAGACGATACCCCATCAGGCCGCCCCGTAGAAAATCTTATGGCGCAACCAGCGTGCGCCGAGCTGCACGCGTTGCTCCGGCGCGAGAATAATGTCGCCTTGCCGCGCGCGTAACCAATCCAGCATAGTTCCCACGGGAACGTACCAACCCTGTCGTTTGGCCAACCCTTCCATCAAGGAAACGAACCGTTGGTCCAGGACGCCATCGTAATAGCCGTGGCCAAAGTGGGTGTACATAATGCAGAGCCCTCCTTCCTCTTCCAGCCGCTCTTGATTGGCTTCGGCGACGGTCTTACAGAAGCGGTCTTTGTTGGAACCTTCACTGGAGACATACCAATAGCGCACCAGCGGACGTTCGGGATCGTGATAGGGAAACAAGGGCCAGGCCTTGATCGTATTGATCTCTCCGAAAACAAAGCTACGGCAGTACGTGATCCGGTCGCGACACAAATCGCCCCAGTAATAAGGATGGCCGGCGACGTGTCCAAAGAATTTGTTGTGGTTCTGGAACCGCGTCAGCACGTTATAAGCGGTTCGTTGCCAGCCGCTTAATCGCCCTTCGCCCCAATACAAATTTTCGTCGCAATTGTAGTGATGGGCCATGGTTCGAGGGTAGCTGCCAAATTGGGAACGGAATAGCTCCAGGCCTTTTTCCGTCTCCGCCCGAAAACAAGTGTGAGAGGTTGCATTGTGGTAACCCGCCTCGAATCCGAAATCGATCAGCGAGCGGATCCATTCGGTGTAGCCAGGATGGGCGCAGGTCAGGCCGTGGTCGCTCGGCGTCCGTATTGCGCCCATCGGCCAAAGTCCTTTTGTTGTCCGGAAACCGAGGTCCCGCAGTAGGGCATAGACCTCGCGACCCGCCTCCCATGTTTGGGAGTCTGGATCGTCGAAAATAGTGAAAGCGAAGCGCTTTCCGCCGGGGAACAACCCGTCGGCGCGGGATGCGATCATCTCCCGAATGTCCGGCCGTAGGTGGGGAAAGGCTCCCGAAGGCTCACATCAACCGGGCGAAAAGCAACCTCCCGGCGATCCTTAAGTCTAAAACCTGTCGGAAAGTTATCCCTAATGGGAAGGGTAGGAGTGTCCAAATTCAAGACAAAAATCGCAATCTTGTTCGGATTTCGTAACAAAGACATCTCTCTTGCAGGAACTTGAGGATTTGTGGTTATAACTTTCTCACTGTAACAAAAGGGCCTTTCGTGTTCTTGCTCGACCCCCTCAGCGAATACGAAAGGCCCGACTAGATCACGCAAGCTTTACTGCTTCTTCATCGCGTCGATAATCTGATAGAGCTGAGTGCGGTCCGTAACCTCGACGTACGGCTTGCCCTGAGCTTTGTTGCTGACCACATACAGCGTGGGGGTCTGGTGAATGCCGATACGATTGCCCAAATCTTTTTCTGCATTCACTTCTGCCGTAAACTTTCCCTGCGGATCGATCACGAAGGGCAGAGCTAACTTATGGTCTGCGGCAAATTTGTCTGAGAAGCCGCGCAGATTGCCAGGGGTGATTTCCGGCTGATGTTCAAAGATGTAGTCGCGGTAGGCATAGCCGATCTCTTTCGACTGCGCGTCGAAGTAGTGAGCCGTCACCGCGGCATCGAACGACCAACTATGCATGGGCAGCGGAAAGTCGTGAATCACGATAGGAATTTTATAAGTCTTCCCCGCCTCCCGCACGATTGGCGAAGTGTTTCGGCATTGCGGGCACTGTAAATCCTCGAAGACCACGACCGCTGTCTGTGCGCCCTTGGGCGGCCGTAGCGCAGGATTCACCTCGTCCGCGTGCGCGCGCCCCAACGTCATCGCGAACAACATGAGCAGCGTACAAGCGTATGTCCAAGAGATTCTCGAAAGTGGTGCGTTCATCAATGATGGCCTCCCGACCGGCGTCATTCTAACTTGGATGCATCCGGTCTCTATCTTTAAAGATGATAAATGAAGTAAAGCCATGGCCGTCCATCAGCGTAACCGCGATGCGCGGATTCAACGACGAATCCACGACATAGCCTACCGGATCGCTTCCAGGTTCCGGCAGACCCGGCTCAGAGTCGCCCGCTGCTCATCGGTGCGGCCGAGGAATTCGAAGCCGTGCCGCAAGCCGTCCTGATACCGTACTAAGGCGCGAATCTTCAAGGGCAGGGCCTCATGGGGCAGCGCCAGTTCGAGCGACACCACCTCCCCCGGCACCAGCTTCTGCGTAATGGTCGCGCCCACCCCATCCTCGCCCAACTCCGTGGATCGCCCCCAAAACGCAACCGTCCCACCCCCGCGAAAGGCGGAAACATCGACCCGCAAGTCGATGGGATAGCGGGCATACCTTCTCCGGTACGCCGGGTCATGCTTGCCTATGTGCCCACTCGTATCTCTGGTCATTCAGTCTTGAGTCTCGATCCCCGGACGGAAATGCGTGTCATGAGCATTCTCCAAGAAAGATCGGGCGGCGCTCAAGCCCTTGCACCACTGCCGCCAACACTGCGCACGCCAAGTTGGGGTCAGTCGCCCTGGCGGCCCTTCAGCCAAGGCGAAATCGGCATGAACCAAACATTTGAATTGCTATTGTCCCACATTTCAAGACGATCGAGGTCCTCTTGAGCCTGCTTGCGTGAGCGCGGGAAATCGACTGGAACCGCCCGGTCGCTGCTGAAATAAAGCGTACGATGATCGGGTCCCAAGTGCGGTTCGTCGTCCGTGCTAGGGCCATTTTTGTCGTCGCCCGCGTAACGGATCGGAACCACGGGCCCCCATCCGTCGCCCTTTTTCACGACCATATAAAGATGATCTTTCGTGTCCCCCGCCCGGCGTCCCGAGCTGCAGAAAACCATGAACGAGCCGTCGGGCGCGATCTCGGGATCGACATCCGCCGTCGTCCCGTCGCTAAATGGAAGCGGTAGCGCTGGCCGATAAGCTGCGTCAGCATACTGGGAATAGAACAACCTCTTTCCGCCCTTTTCATCGATGGAGACAAAATAGATGCTGCCGTTGTCCGCGATCGTGGGCTTCCATATAGATGGACCAATGTTGACCGTGTCGGGCAGGCGTGTGGGTACACTCCAACCGGATCCCACGCGATCCACGCGCCAAAGATTGGCGATGCGACGAACACTCCCTGAGGTACCAGGGGCAGGCCGAACAGAGACAAACACCAGAAAGGACCCGTCAGGCGACAGTCCCGGCGAGGAGTCAGACCACTCACCGGAAAAGGGCGCAGGTCGGGGCTTCGTCCACCGGCCATTAACCTTGTCCGACTCAAGGATCATTCCCCAGGCCGCTGTGCTCCGGGTAAAGAAGAGCGTGTCGCCATCCGGAGAAAATGTCGGCGAGCCATCGTTCGCCGGTCCGGAGATGACCCCGGCAGCAAATATTTGAGGAGCGGGCCCAACAACCGCCTGCATTTCGTTGCCATCGCTGGCGGCCATCAAGGGTTGCAGACAGGTCGCTGGGCCCGTAAACCACAGCCAGAGCAACAGCCATCTCTTTAAGCCAAACATGAGGACTCCTTATAAATTTCAGACTGACTGCTCTTGGACGCGCCAATTCAGAATCGGTTTGCAGTTCCAACGAACTGGAGGATATTCCCGCCGAGTCTTGAAAAAATTATCGGCGAGCCGTGCATCACCAGCCCTTTCTCTGTCATCCTTAGCAGACGGAGGAATACTGAATTTATGGCGTACGAACTGCCACCTTTACCTTACGACTACGCTGCGCTCGAGCCCGTGATCGACGCGGCGACCATGAAACTGCATCACGACATGCACCACGCGGCTTACGTGAAGAATCTCAATGCTGCGCTGGAGAAGCATCCTGAACTGCAATCCAAGCAGCCGATCGAACTCGTCCGGGAACTGAATTCCATCCCCGAAGACATCCGCGCCGCGGTGCGCAATAACGGCGGCGGACACGTCAACCACACCATGTTCTGGAAGATCATGAAGCCGCAGGGCGGCGGCGATCCCAGTGGGCCAATCGCTGACGCCATCACCAAAGCCTTTGGCAACTTCAAAGATTTTCAAACCAAATTCAACGAAGCTGGGGTCAAACAATTCGGCAGCGGATGGGTCTGGCTGGCGGCCAGGGGCGCCGAACTGCAAATCGTCAGCACCCCCAATCAAGACAATCCTGTCACTCAGGGCCTGTTTCCGATTCTGGGCAACGACGTTTGGGAACACGCCTACTATTTGAAATACAACAACCGTCGTCCGGAGTACTTGCAGGCTTGGTGGGGCGTAGTAAATTGGGAAGAAATCAACAAGCGCTTCGAGATGTCCCAGACGCACCACAAGTAGAACCGGCAACAAAAGTCGCGGAGAAATAAAAGAGGCTCCCGAAATCCGGGAGCCTCAGTGTTTTCGATCCAGTTCGCAGATCTCTAATTCACCATTACATTCACCGCGACCGACGGAATACCGTTGGCCACGACTTCCAGCGTACTGGCACCGGTCTCGATCGAAGCGGGTACGTCGAAGTAGGTATAGACCGGCTTCGAGCCGGTAGCCACACCCATGGTGCTGTGATCGTGGGTTTTAGCATAGAACACATGCCCCGTGGCAGTGTTCGTGATTCTCACCAGCGGATAGTTGGTCGCGGTCTGATACTCATCCCCAAACGCTGCGGCCTGGGATAAACCGTTGAACTGCGTGCCGGAGATCTTGTAGGTCGATCCCGGTGTGACCGCCGTGGGTGAGTTGGTGATGGTCGGTGCCCAACTCTGCTGGTAGGTCCCGCTCGACGTGTAGAGCTGCGCCGGCTGGCTGCCAACAAATACTTCGCCGGTCGGCAGCACGATCAAACTGCCATAGGCGACCGGACCTTGATTCAGTTTGGTTCCATCGAACTCCCATAGTGTGCCGGAGTTACCCAGGACGAGCACGTTGCCGTTGGTCAACAAGGCCGCGAAAGAATCTCCGGCGTTGTCGCCCGACGGAAAGTCAGGCCCCACCGTCCACGTTCCGGTATCCAACAGCGACGCGCCGGGGGTGTAAATCGCGGTATGCCCCGCTCCCCCCGTCGAAGTGTAAGAGCCCGTCGCAAATACGGTTCCGTCGGGACGTAGGATTCCAGGACCGACCTCACCGGGAGGGCAGTACGTGTACTGATTGTTGTTGCCATACTTGAGGCAGCCTTCCGCCGGCGGCGAGTGCAGGTCGACGATCGTGCTGCCCGCCGAAATCCATTCCCGCTTGGAGGGAATCAGTCGCTCGGCCTGAGGCGCGTCCTTCACGTCATACGTCAGAACCGTGCCATCCGGCATCAACGTCCAACCTTCTTCCGCATTGAAATCGTTCTTGCCCGGCAAGGTTCCGGCAGTCCAAGTCAGAGTCTTCGCGTCGAGCAGAGCGACATTCTTGTTGGTCTTACGACCCAATAGAAACTGGCCGTTCGGCAAAACAACCGACGGAGAATCTCCAATGTCATACCATCCTTTGGGCGGTGCGATGTAGGTCCAGGTATTCTTGGCAGGATCGTAGATTTCGCTTTGGGGGACCAGCGCAAAATTTCCGTTGTTGTATTCGCCTCCAGAAACCATCAGCCGGCCATCCGGTAAAACTGCGGAAGCGAACGCGTCGGGCACGTAACCGGAGGGGAAACTCGCCAGTTGCTTCCAAGTACCATTTAAGTAGCTTCCATTTTCGTCAGGAGTGAGCTTCCACCAGTCGGACTCAGCATTGCCCTGAAACATAACGGCGCCGTCGGTGAGCAGAAATCCTATACCGACTCCATCCGGCGGCTGATGGGTGAGTGTTTGTAGCTTCTGCGCCATCGACAATCCTGTCAATGCGAGAAGCATGATGACTGCAAGCGAAGCGTTCTTGGCCAAGGGGACAACCTTTCTTTAATCGCGGAATGGTGAGAAGTTTACTTCAGTCTTCCCGGTCTATAAATGGCAAGACGAAACCCAGAGCTGCAAGACTAACAGTTCCCCCTCAGGATTGTTAGCGCGGCGGTCGTCCCCGTCGTCCCAAACATTGAAGCGGTATCAACGAAAGAGCGAACCACTAAACTCGATGACAATAGAATTACACTCGTTGGCAACGAAGTCTAGTAGTAAGCGCTTGTCCGCTCTATGGTTCGTTAATGGCCATGCGCCGACGTCGTCGTTCGTCGAGGCAACGCTTTACAACTATTCGGCAATTTATTGCGCAGGGAGAGGAAACTACTCACCCGCGAAAACGATTAAGGGTTGAACCGCTCACCATTGCGTGATTAGCTCTTAGGAGAGCTGGATTATTTACCCGAGACGGCAGTCAGAATCTGAGGATCACCGATGAAGACGAAATGGATAGCCTATTTACCCTGCGTAGCGGCCACTTTGCTCGGACTCTCGGCTATCGCCGCGGCCGCCACGAACTCTCACGTCCTGGTCACTAACGATGACGTCGTCCCCACCAGCCCCAATAGCGTTTCCTTTTACACGATCGGCAGCGACGGCCTGCTTACCTTGTCCGGGAGCGTCTTAACGGGCGGCGTAGGCATTGGCGGCGGCTATTTCGGGATGAATCGTGTCAGCGTGTTGAACGGCGGAAGCGCACAATGCGTGTACGCTTCCGACGCAGACACCAGCGATATCGTTGGGATAGTGGTCGGCACCGCGACCTTGGGCGGCAGCGCGACCGGTTCCGCGACCGACACTGGCTTATCCAATGGCGTCGGCCTCGCCATGAACGCTCAATATCTATATGCCAGTTTCAGCGATTCTAATACGATCGGAACTTTCGCGGTTCAGCCCGGCTGTGCCCTGACCTTTATTGGGGACACAACTGTCTCCGGCCTGCAAAGCGGCGTCATTGATGGAATGGCTGTTCGCGGCAATATTCTGATCGCGACATTCGGCGATGGATCGATTGAGTCTTTCGATATCTCTGGCGGCACCCCCGTTCCCAATGGCGACGAGCAGAACTCCACCGCCGCTGTGATTCAGCAAGGGGCGACCTATCCCACCGGCATCGATATAACGCAGGACGGACACTATGCCATCTTCGGCGACACATCCACGGCCGCCGTGGTCGAGGTGTCGGATATATCGTCGGGCAAGCTCTCCAAGACGGTCGTTTATCAGTCGGCGGCTGGAATCAACTCCAGTAACATTATGTTGAGCCCGGATGAGACTCTTCTTTATATTGTGGATACTCAGGGAGATCAAATCAGCGCCGCCTTCTTCGACGCAGGCACGGGCAAGCTTTCCGGCGGCTGCGTCTCCGGCAAACTAAAAAATTACGTCACAGGCTTTTCCTATCTCGCGGGCTTGGCGCTGGAAAACAACACCGGCAACGGCGGCGGGATCTATGTGGCGGAGTTCGGAGCGCCATCGGCAATCGCCGAGGTCGCGGTCACTTCGTCGGGGGGGAAGTGCACATTAAGGGAAGCGACAAATTCTCCCGTACCCGATCCAAACAGTTCGGGGCTGCTATCCATCGGTGTGTTTCCGCCGCGGGCGTTCTAGCGAGAGCGGGTTGTGATCCACACTCAGTTTCGCAATTTGGTTCCAAGCGCTAAGACGCGCCAAACAGTTCAAGGAGTCTGTGATGCGATTGTTTTCCAGATGTCTCGTAGGGTTTGCGGTATGCGGCGTTTCATTTCTCACAGCGACAGCACAATGCCCGAACCGACCCGATGCTGGCACGGTGGTGCAGGACGCTTTGAGTCTGACGAGCACTCATGGCGTCCTTAACGCCGACTTTGCCATCGCACACTCTGTCGATGAAGCTGGCTTCACTCACTATTGCTATATCTACAAGACCGCCAATGGATACGTGGAAGCCCCGACTCTCCGCCTCAACCAAGGCGATCAGTTGCTCCTGGGCGTCAAGAATCACATTGAACTCGGCAACCATAAGAGCAAGGAAAGCGCGCCCAGTATGACTATGGACATGTCGGCCCTGGCGGTGTGCGGCGACACCGGAACCGAGACGCTCGCCTCCACCAACGTTCACTTTCACGGTCTGAATGTTCCTCCGACCTGCCACGCCGATGATGTCATCAACACCCTGATTCAGCCCAACACCCCTGGGTTTCAATTCAACTTTAAGATTCCGGCGGACGAACCGCCGGGCCTGTACTGGTACCATCCCCACATTCATGGATTCACGGAATTTCAGGTCAATGGCGGAGCCGCAGGAGCCATCGTCGTGGAGGGTATGGAAAAATTTCGACCCGAAGTGACAGGACTGAAAGAGCGGGTGTTCACCATCCGTCAGCAGTACCTGGTTCCCTGGATTCCCGGACCTTACCAACTCTCGTTGAACTTCCAGGTTGCGAATTTCCCTCGTACGCCCAGTCCCCTCATCGAAATGCAACCCAAAGAAAAACAATTCTGGCGTGTCGCCAACGCCACGATCCAGGACTTTCTCCAGTTGCAGTTTTTGGTCGGCGGGACGCCGCAGCCGATGGAGTTGATCGCTCTCGACGGATACCCGCTGGCGAAGACGCGCAATGAGACCACCATCCTCGTGCCTCCCGCGAGCCGAGCCGAGTTCATCGTGCAGGCCCCCGCTACAGGACAAATTGGCTCTTTCATCACTCAGTCTTATTCGACCGGGCCGACGGGCAACCCAGACCTTGAGCAAACGTTGGGCAGCATTAAACTTACTGGCAACGGCGACTCAGAACCGCCGATCGTGGCCGCGCCCGCCCCGCCGCTTGTGTCGGATCACCTCAAGTTTGCCGGGCTGAAAGAGAAAGCACCGACCGCCAGTCGCAAGCTCTTTTTTTCCGAGGAGTTTGGCGGCACCAACGGCCCCATTCAGTTTTACATCACGGTCGATGGGCAAAAGCAGAAAGTTTTCGAGCCCAATGAAAAGCCCGTGATCACCACCAAAGTCGGGGCCATCGAAGACTGGACGATTGAGAATCGCGCTCTGGAAACTCACGCTTTCCATATTCACCAGATTCACTTTATGGTCTTGGAAGTGGACGGCAAACCGGTCACCAACCAGGACATGCGCGATACCATCGAGATTCCGTTCTGGGAGGGCGTGGGCCACCCTTACCACAGCGTCAAGGTGCGCATGGACTTCAGCGATCCCACTACGGCCGGAACCTTTGTATTCCACTGCCACATTCTGCTGCATGAGGATTTGGGCATGATGCACAAGATTCTGGTTGAGCCTTAGTTGCAATTACCGTGGGCACTTGCCACGAGCCCCCGTGCACGATTGACTTGTAAAGGACTACCCGCGATGATCGGAATCTTTGGTTGGCGAACCCTCATCCTCTACTCGGTTGTGGCTGGAGCATTTGGAATTCTCTCCACGGGCGCTGCAGCACAGTGTCCAGCTCGCCCCCAGCCCAACACCGTAGCGCAGGATGCATTGAGTCTCTATTCGCAAAACGGAGTGCTCCAAGCGAACCTTGCCCTGGGTCACTCGGTGGACTCGAACGGTTACACCCACTACTGCTACCAATACGCCACCCCCACAGGAGTCGTCGAGTCACCCACGTTGCGCCTCAATCCGGGAGATCACCTAGCGCTGGGCATCAAGGACGTGATCGCCGATGGCTCGTCAAAACGCCGCGCAACTGGCATGGTGGGGATGTCCGCGCCATCTGCGGACACCTGCGGCGACGGAGGTAGGATGACTTTGGACTCCACCAATGTCCATTTTCACGGCCTAAACATTCCGCCCACCTGTCACCAGGACGACGTCTTGACGACGCTGATACAGCCCGGGACGCCGGGATTCCAATACGACGTACAAATCCCCTTCAACGAGCCCCCGGGACTTTATTGGTACCATCCCCACGTACACGGCTTCACCGAGTTTCAAGTCAATGGCGGAGCAGCCGGCGCACTGGTCGTCGAGGGAATGGATAAGTTTCGCCCAGAAGTCGCCGGACTCACGGAACGCGTATTCGTAGTTCGTCAACAGTATTTGGTTCCTTGGGTTCCCGGACCCTATGAGCTTACCTTGAATTACCAGACGGTGAACGCATTCAAGGGGCCCTCTCCCCGCATAGAGATGAAGCCAAATGAAAAACAGTTCTGGCGTGTCGCCAACGCCACCATCCAGGACTTCCTGCCGCTTCAAGTTTGGTACAACGGAACTCCCCAGCCGTTGGAATTGATAGCGTTGGACGGGTATCCATTAGCCAAGCCAAGAATTGAGACTACGATCCTTGTACCCCCTGCGAGCCGCGCGGAGTTTATCGTGCAAGCGCCTTCGAGCCCCGACGTGGCGGCCTTTTTTGTGACCACTAGTTACGCCACCGGTCCCACCGGAAACCCCGATATCGAACTCCCCCTGGGCACGATTGAGGTCGGCAACCATGCGGACGGAAAAGGGGCGACGAGAACCAACTCCCCTGAACCTCCCATGTCCATGGACCATCTCAAGTTCGCCGGCTTAAGAGACCAGACGCCGACGACCGCTCGCAAACTTTATTTCTCTGAGGAATTCGGCGGAACGAACGGCCCAATCCAGTTTTACATCACGGTCGATGGACAGAAACAGAAAGTGTTTGAGCCGGACGAGAAGCCTGTAATCACAACCAAAGTCGGCGCCGTGGAAGACTGGACCATTGAAAATCGTGCGCTCGAAACCCATGCCTTCCACATCCATCAGATACACTTCATGATGCTGGAAGTCGATGGCAAGCCCGTGCCCACTCAAGATCTTCGCGACACGATCGAGATTCCCTTTTGGGAAGGCGTCGGCCACCCCTATCACAGCGTCAAAGTGCGAATGGATTTCCGCGACCCCACGATTGCCGGAACCTTCGTATTCCACTGCCACATTCTTCTGCATGAAGATCTGGGCATGATGCACAAGATCCTGGTCGAACCCTAAAATCACTTCGATATCGAGATAAAACAATGCGAAAAAATATTTTGCTGATTTGCAGCGGTTTGTTTTTGCTATTTGCCGGATACATCGCCGGAACTGGCAGGGCGACAACCATAGTTCACGCGGCGGCGCCGCAGACGCCAGCGGAAGCGCCTGAACATCAACCTACCCAAGGCAACGTGCCTAAGAGCTATGGACGCCTCGTGGCCGCCATTGCCGACGAAATCGGAACCGGCTTGGTCTTCGAAGACCAAGAGGGAGTCATACGCTTCGTCAGCATGACGGGCATGAAAGAAGGCGAACTGGCGCGCTATGACAAGACGCCGACTCACGGTGGCATTCCGAAATCCTACGGCCATCTGAAAGCCGCGGTCGTCAATTCAGAAGGCACTGGACTCGTCTTCGAAGACAGTGCCGGAGTAATCCGCTTCGTCACCCTCGCAGGAAAGAAAGAAGGCGAACTGACCCGCAACTAGCTTTTGCACTCGCCGCAAGCATGCCGCGATCAGGCGATGGCGGCGTCCTGACCACCCAGCGGAAGGAAATATTGTGTGCCCTTAATCGGTTCGGAAACCTTGCGCAGCAACTCCTGCAAGTCCTCGTTGCGCTCCACGAAGTCGATCTCCGAAGTATTGACGATCAGCAGATCGGACGATGTGTAGTGAAAAAAGAAGTGTTCATAGGCCTTGATCACTTCCGCCAGATAATCCTCGCTCAAAGATTTCTCTTCATCCGCATTCTTGCGTTTCAGCCTCTTTTTGAGCACTTCCGGAGTCGCTTGCAAGTAAATGACTAAATCGGGCGTGGGTAGCTGCGCCCGAAAGTGGTCGTAATAGCGGTTGTAAATTTCCAATTCCTGATCGTTGAGGTTGAGGCAGGCGAAGAGCTTATCCTTCTCGAAAATGAAGTCGGTGATGACCGTCTTGGGAGAAGTCTTGCTTAGGTTGAGACTGCTCAACTGCTCAAACCGGCGGATAAGAAACGCGAACTGCGCCTGGAATGCCGCGCCCGCTTCGCCATCGTAAAACGCCCCGAGAAACGGATTGGACTCCGCCTCCGACACGCGCTGCGCGTTGAGCCTCTCCGCCAGCATCCGGGCGAGCGTGCTCTTGCCCACTCGAATGGGGCCTTCCACTGCAATGTATCGGGGAGACTCGAAAAGTTTTGCCATGGGCTCGCTAGCGTTGTTAACGAAGAATATCTTGGCGGGAGTACCCGTGGCAATGTTCGCCGAGTTAACCCTCTGGAAATCTCGCGGGCCTTGGCGGACGCTACAATAGTCGCCTAGTGATCGATGCCGTAATTCTCGGAGGAGTCGTTGCTGGGGCGGGCCTTGCAACCATCGCAACCGGCTACCAGTCTATGTCTCCTACAGGACAATGGTTCGGACAGACCTTCGTTGGCTTGAGCAACCGGCCTCGGGTCATCGCACTCACGTTCGACGACGGCCCCAATCCGCGCTGTACCCAGTCATTGCTTGAGACGCTTGCCAAACACAACGTCAAGGCAACGTTCTTTTTAATCGGACGATATGTGAAAGAACAGCCCGATCTGGCGAAAAATATTGCTGTCGCCGGTCACTCCATTGGGAACCATACCTTCACCCATCCCAAACTGATTTTCACTTCCAATAATCGGACCCGGCAAGAGCTTCAGCAATGCGAGGACGCTTTAACGCAAGCCGTCGGACCACACTCGAATTTGTTTCGTCCGCCCTTCGGAGGTCGCCGCCCGTCGACGCTACGCATCGCACGCGAACTGGGCCTTGTCCCTGTTATGTGGAATGTCACCGGCTGGGATTGGAACGCGCCGCCCTCCGGTCAAATTGTTCAGAAAGTGAGTAAACAGATTCGAGGCGGCGACATAATTCTGCTGCACGACGGCGGACATCTTGCCCCAGGCGCGGACCGCGAGCCAACCGTGAAAGCGACAGACCACTTGATCGAGCGGTACAAGTCCGAGGGATTTGAATTTGTGACGATCCCAGAGATGATGACGCGTGAGTCAAGCGAGCGGCCCTAACCCATCGTTGCAAAAGCCGCGTTCGCGATGCCGATCGTTTCCGCTACATCCGCTTCGGTATGGGCAGCGCTGACAAACAGCGCCTCATATTGCGAGGGCGGAAGATATACCCCGCCGTCCAGCATCGAGCGGAAGAATCTCGCGAATGCCTTGGTATCGCTGCGCGAAGCCGATGTCCAATCCGTCACCGGGCCGGCTTGAAAAAACCACGTCAGCATCGACCCCACACGGTTGAAACATAGCTCGACACCCGCGTCTTTCGCGGCTGCGGCAACGCCCTCGGCGAGTTTTCCGCTGATGCCGTCGAGTTGCGAATAGACTTGCGCTCTGTTATCGCGCAAGTATTTCAGTACCGCCAATCCCGCCGACATCGCCAGAGGATTTCCAGACAGCGTCCCCGCCTGATACACCGGCCCCAGCGGCGCCACCAGATCCATAATCTCGGACGGTCCTCCATAAGCTCCCACCGGCAACCCGCCGCCGATGATCTTTCCCAGTGTGGTGAGATCGGGCGCGACTCCATAAAGTTCCTGCGCGCCGCCGAAGCTCAGACGAAATCCGGTCATCACTTCGTCGAAAATTAGCACCGCGCCCTCGCGTTTTGTGATCTCTCGCAGCGCTCGCAGATATCCTGACGCGGGGGGAACACAGCCCATGTTCCCGACAACCGGCTCGACGATGACGCATGCGATCTGATTCTTGAAGCGCTCGAAGGCCTGCTCGACAGCGCCCACATCGTTGAAAGGCAGCGCCAGCGTGAACTGCGTAAACTCTTCCGGAACGCCCGCCGAGCCTGGGATGCCGAGCGTTGCCACTCCCGAGCCGGCCTTTACCAGCAGCGCGTCCGCGTGTCCGTGATAACAGCCCTCAAACTTCACTATGTACTTGCGCTTGGCGTAAGCACGTGCCAGGCGAATTGCCGACATAGTGGCCTCAGTGCCGGAACTCACGAAGCGAACTTTTTCGATATGAGGATAAGCCGAGACCACGACCTCCGCAAGATCGGCTTCGCCGGGCGTCGACGCGCCAAAGCTGGTGCCCTTGCGCGCCGCCTCGGCAACCGCTTCAACCACCGCGGGCCAGGCGTGGCCCAGAATCATCGGCCCCCACGAGCCGATGTAGTCGATATACGAGTTGCCATCTGCATCCCACAAACTGCTGCCGCTTCCGCGCACGATAAATGGCGGCTCGCCGCCCACCGATCCAAATGCCCGCACCGGCGAATTGACTCCCCCGGGCATGAGCTGCTGGGCACGCTTCTGTAGGCTCTGAGAAAGTTTTGTATCGCGGGACAAGCAGTCTCCTGATCTCGGTCATTTCCACTATAGCGGGGCCGCGTGAGGGGGAACAAATCCGCAAGCTAATGCGATTTATGAAGGTGCAACCGGATCAGATCCCGAATGCCCGCGGGTCTCAGCTGTGGCGGCAAATTCCCGTACCAAAGAATGACTCCGCCCGCGGTCAGCATGACCAGTAATAAGGCGTCCAGCAGCCATTTCCTGGACGGGGCCGATTGCTGCACAGCGGCGCCCGCCTCCGATTCGACGACCGGCGCCGCGACCGGAAGCTGTTTCTGGGCACGTACACTGGGTAAAATCACTCCCAGGTTGGTGACCAGAATAATGGCGAAAGCGAGGCCCGGAAGAAACGCAAGTTCAGCGCGCGCGCCCGCAATCTGAATCGCAAGTACAACAGTGATGAGGCCGCGCGGCAGCATCCACATGATGAGTTCGCGCCCTTGCGCGGTGATTTCCTTCCATGACCAGCGGCTGCATTGCACCGCCAACCATCTCGCCATGAGCAGAGCGACAATCGTGGCCAACATCAACAGCGGGTGCTCCCGGAAGCTATGCAGATCGGCGACTGCGCCGATGAGCACAAAGAAAAACGTCCTCACCAGAAACGAAAGCTCGGAGTGGAAAGCCAGCAGCGTTTCGGATTCCGTGATTTTTATGATTGAGCCGGAGATATTGGAGTCGGGAACCAGTCCGGGAAAATTCGAGATCGCCAGACCGAACGCCAGCACCGCGATCAGGCCATTGGCTCCCAGAGCCTCCATTCCCGCATAAAGCACGAGCACAACCGAAAATGTCAGCACTTGCCAAAAGCGTTCCTCTGAGAGAACCGGCAGCAGCCGCGACCAGAGTATTCCCGCACAGATAGAAAAGACTAACGCTAATCCGACCTGTAACGACAACCCATGCGCGATGCCGCCGACAATGGGCGAAGTCTTGCTTTGCAATTCGATCAAGAGACCAACCGTCAGAACGGCAAGCACGTCCCCCCAAGAGGCCTCCAATACCAGCGTGGCGCGGGTAGATTCCTCCGCATGAAGTTGCTGCAGTACCGGAAGCACCACAGCGCTACTGGTGCAGCCCAGAGCCGCCCCAGCCAGCAGGCCCGCGGTGAGCGGTAAGTGCAGCCCCTTAACGACAACTATCGCTACGAGAGACGTACTGAACAAATACCCCAGCGAGGAAAAAAGCAGGCCGCCGGGAAAATGGCGGATGGTGTTGCGCAAATTGAGCTCCAGCCCGCCTTCGAACAACACAAGGATGATCGCCAGCGTCCCCAGCAGGCTCGTCGACTTGCTGAGTTTCTCGGCATTCAGCAGGTGCAAACCAGGGCCAAGCAAAACGCCCAGCAGCATGAGCAACACGACATCGGGAATCCGCGTCACCCGAAAAAAGCGGTTGGCAAGAAACGCCAGCACCAGCAATGCTCCCAGCAATCCCAGTGTCACTGAAGGAGCCATTCCCAACCTCCGAAGGAATTGCCCGCGCCATGCGCGAGCCGCGTTGCTTAACTATTGCACACCAGCCCACGCGCTCGCGGATTAAACTGCACTAGTGAATCTGGATGACACCATCGTCGCCGTCGCCTCTCCACCCGGTCGCGGAGGCATCGGAGTTGTGCGGCTCGCGGGACCGTCAGCGAAAAAAATTGCCCTACCTATGTTGCGCAGCAAAAGCGACCTCACGGCCGGACGAGCGATCTTCGCCGAGCTGATCGATGCCGCCGATTCGACGCGCATCGACGAAGTGGTCGTCACTTATTTCGCCAAGCCGAATTCCTATACAACAGACGACATCGTAGAAATTTCCGCCCACGGTTCTCCCGTGGTTTTGCGCAGAATAGTTGAACTAGCGCTCGCGGCCGGCGCCCGCATGGCCGAACCCGGAGAATTCACCATGCGCGCCTTCCTCAATGGGCGGGTCGACCTCACCCAAGCGGAGGCGGTGCGCGACCTGATCGAGTCGCAAACGCTTTATCAGGCGAGAGTCGCGGCACAACAACTCGGGGGTGGAATTTCGCGGCGCCTCAAGCCGATCAAGCAACAATTAGTGGACCTCATCGCGACGCTGGAGGCTGGCATCGACTTTGCCGAAGACGACATCGCGGTGATGTCATCCCCAGAGATCGCACGCCGGATTGACGACATTCGTCCGCAGCTTTCAGAATTCGCCCGATCTTTTACTTTCGGCAAGATCATACATGAAGGTCTGACACTCGCGATCATCGGGCGTCCCAATGTCGGCAAATCCAGCCTCTTCAATCGGTTGGTCCAGCGCGACCGCGCCATCGTGACCGCAACTCCCGGGACTACGCGCGACCTGGTGACTGAAACCGTCACCATCGGTGATATTCCAGTGCGGCTCGTCGATACTGCCGGTCTGCGCGAAGCACTGGATGAAGCCGAGAGCATCGGAATCCAGAAATCAAGAGAGGCTCTAGCCGACGCCGATTTGGTCTTGCTTGTGCTCGACGCGTCACAACCGTCCGATGTTGAGGATGACGTTCTCCGCTGCCAACTTGAAAACAAATCCGCAATCGTCGTCGAAAATAAATGCGATATCGCTCCTGCGAAAAACCGCGCAGACATTATTTACACCTCGGCGCTGACGGGCGAAGGAATCGACGTCCTTCGCCGGGAAATCTTGCGAAAGATCACCGGCGGCGAGGTTCCCGCCGCAGAATCCGGATTTCTCACCAGCGCCCGACATCATCGACTCGTCGAACAATCCATGGCTGCACTCGATGCCGCGACAGCCGCAGCAGGCAATCAGATCCCCCACGAAATGCTGCTGCTCGATCTCTACAACGCGCTGCGTCCGCTCGACGAAATCACAGGAGCGACGACCAACGACGACATCCTAAATCTAATCTTCAGCCGCTTCTGCATCGGAAAATAAAAGAGAGTACCGGGTGCCCCAGGTTCGCGTCCCGTTCTTTGGGACGCTAACCTGGGATCTGTGAACGGCGAGTCGGCTGGGGACTAGAATGCTTAAAATGATTCCTCCCACTTACAGGCCGAAGAAAAAATTCATGCAGCTTGCGATCGCGGAAGCCAAGCGAGCCCGCGACCGCGGGGACTACGCCATTGGCGCGGTCATTACACGTGTCGTGGGGAAGCGGGAAGTGGTGATCGCATCCGCGGGCAATCGAGTGAAAACTTCAGGGTCATCCATTAAACATGTGGAGCTCGAAACCTTGAAGTATGTCTCCTCAGGATACGGCCGGTATCTCCCGGAGTTCGTTTTGTATTCCACCCACGAACCATGCGCCATGTGCGCCGGCGCCTGCGTCTGGTCAAAAATCGGCGCGGTCGTATTCGGCGTTTCACAGGAAGACATCACCGCCTACGGCAAAAAACACGGCACCGAAGATTACAAGTGGCGGGCCTGTCTGATTTCATGCAAGTACGTTTTGAAAAAAGGCGGCCATCCCGTGCCCGTCTTCGAGCATTTTCTCAGAGACGATTGCCACAAGCTGTTTGGATACCGCGCCTCGTAATGGGCGGTCTTACCTGAAGCCCAGGTTAGCGTCCAAAGAGCGGACGCGAACCTGGGGCACCAGGCGCTTTTGTCTTTACGAGAGCAGCGCAAGCGCCTGTCGGAACAACCCATCAAAGCTAGTCGGGCCCGAAGGCGATGCGGCGCGTCCAATCGCCTTTTCGGCGGCGGCGCGCTGGTAGCCGAGATTGATCAACGCGGAGAGGACATCTTCCTCCACTGCGCTCAGTGAAGCTGCTGGCGTACCGGGTTCAGCTGCTTCCGGAAGCTTGTCGCGCAACTCCAGCACCATGCGCTCGGCAGTTTTCTTTCCGATGCCGGGAATTTTGGTCAGCCGGGCCAGATCGTTGCCGCGAATGGCGCGTCCGATTTCATCCGCAGCCATGCCGCTGAGAATCGTAATCGCGAGCTTCGGACCGATTCCGCTGACGGTAATCAATTTCTCGAATAGCGTTTTTTCCGCAGGACGCAGAAATCCGTAAAGCGAAATCTGATCTTCGCGCACATGGGTGTGAATATGCAGCGCAACTTCCGCGCCGGCGTTGGGCAACTCGGAGTACGTCGGAACGCTGATGACTACGTCGTATCCCACGCCGCCAGCCTCAACCACCACCTGATTAGGATGCTTCACGAGAATTTTGCCGCGCAGGTGAGCGATCATGAGGTCAGGCTTCAAATAGAGATCGCGGCAGTTGCGCTTGCCGGATGATGGACATCAGAGTTCCAACGCGCAGCTCAGAATGGTCGGGAACGGGAACGGTAATCGTGGACTCTTGCGTTCGATTTTGCATTACTATGTGACTGCCTCGGCGTCGAATTTCCGAGAATCCTTGGCGTGACAGAATTGAACAAACCTCGCGACCCGACAAAACTCGAAGCCTACCCAACCTCAACCTCGAGCCGCGTTACAAAGACTTCCGAGTGTCGTCTTCGCTCAATCTCACTCGCATCAGCCGTCTCGAAAAATAACTCAACGGCTTCTTGCAAATTGTTTCGGGTCGATTCGATCGAGTCGCCTTGGCTCGCAATGTCCAACTCTGGGCATAGACCGACGTATCCGTCGCCTTCTCGCTCAATGACCGCTGTAAATTGCCGAATCTGCCTCATACTGAATTCCTCCTCAGAATAGCGAACTCTGCCGCCGCGTCGGCTTGATGCCAAAATGATCGTAAGCAAGCTGCGTCGCGACGCGGCCGCGAGGCGTGCGATTCAAGAATCCAATTTGAATAAGAAATGGCTCGTAGATTTCTTCGATGGCATCAGCCTCTTCAGCCAATGCCGCCGCCAGCGTATTCACTCCTACCGGGCCGCCCTGAAATTTCTCTATGATGATGAGAAGCAGCTTGCGATCGACTTCGTCGAAGCCGTACCGATCCACTTCCAGCATTTGCAGCGCCGCTTGCGCGGTCGGCAGATCGATCTTTCCTGCGCCGCGCACCTGAGCATAATCGCGCACCCGCCGCAGCAAACGATTTGCAATGCGCGGAGTTCCCCGTGAACGGCTAGCCAACTCCAGCGCGCCCGCAGTGTCGATGGCAACGCCTAAGATCTCGGCGGAACGCTCAATGATCACCCGCAAGTCTTCATGCGTATAAAACTCCAGCCGCAGAACGATTCCAAAGCGCGAGCGCAGCGGCGCGGAAAGCAATCCGGCTCGTGTGGTCGCGCCTACGAAAGTGAAAGGCTTCACGTCCATCGTATGAGTACGCGCCGCGGGACCCTGGCCGATAATGATATCCAGCTTGTAGTCTTCGAGCGCGGAGTAGAGTAACTCTTCCAGCGCCGGCTGCAAGCGGTGGACCTCGTCGATAAAGAGTACTTGCTTATCGCGCAAGTTCGTCAGGATCGCAGTGAGATCGCCTTTGATCTGCAACGTTGGCCCGGAGGTCTGCTGAAACGCCGCGCCCAATTCGTTGGCGATGATGGTCGCGAGGGTCGTCTTGCCTAATCCGGGCGGTCCATAGAGCAGAACATGATCGAGCGCTTCACCCCGCGAACGCGCCGCTTCAATCGAAACGGCGAGATTTTCTTTAACTTTGTCCTGACCAATAAATTCGACCAGCCGCTGCGGACGCAGCTTCAACTCAAACGAGGAATCGTCCTCCACCGGCGCGGCGGATACCAGCCGTTCTTTGTCTTGATCCTTCAAAGGCGGGATTTGCTTAAGAGAAGCCACTGGCCGGATGTTAAGCCGAAAATCGCTTTCGAGCAATCGCGCACAAACTAAATCGCCGCCGCCTGCTCGCGCCGCTTGCCCTGTATCTCGATAAACACATTCACCAGCGACAACGCCGCCGGCGTGACCCCCGGAATCCGCGCCGCATGAGCCAGTGTTCGCGGACGAATCTTCAGTAGCTTCTCCTGCATTTCCATGGACAGTCCGCTGACCGACTGGTAATCGAACCACTCCGGAATGCTGCGCTGCTCCGCCTTCTTCAGCCGGTCTATGGCCCTTTGCTGCTGCGCCAGATAGCCTTCGTACTTAATTTCAGTTTCAACCGACTTCAATTCGTTGCGCAACTCGGATGGCAGGCGTCCATCCGCATCGTGCGGAACTCTCGCGAAGAATTCTGGAATCTGCTCGCGAAACGCAGGCACCAGATTTTCGATAATCACTTCAGGGCGCTTCAACGCCTGCGCCAGTGTTTGTCCTTGCAGCGCGGAAGAAAGAGTATCGGGGACGTCCAGCCGCGCCGCTTCGCACTTCGTCTTTTCGAGCACGCGACGAACCGCTGCCAGTCGCTCTTGCTTCGCTTCAAAGTCTGCCCACGCCGAATCTGAAATGAGGCCGATCCGCCGCCCATGCGGTGTCAGTCGCGAGTCGGCATTGTCGATGCGCAGATGCAAACGAAACTCCGCCCGCGAAGTAAACATGCGGTAGGGCTCGTTCGTCCCCTTGGAAATCAGATCGTCAATCAGAATGGCGGTATAAGCTTCGGTGCGATCCAGAATGAACGGCGGCTGGCCCTTTACTTGCAACGCCGCATTAATGCCCGCCATCAGGCCCTGGCATGCAGCCTCTTCGTAACCGCTGGTCCCGTTGATTTGTCCCCCAAGAAACAGGCCGCTGATCTGCTTCGTCTGTAGCGTGCGCTCCAGTTCCGTGGGATCGATCGAGTCATACTCAATGGCATAGCCGGGACGCAGCATCTCCGCTTTTTCCAATCCGGGGATCGACTTGAGAATCTCGACCTGCACCTCGACCGGCAGCGACGTGCTCATGCCGTTAACATAAATCTCGTGCGTGTTCAACCCCTCCGGCTCAAGAAAAAGCTGATGCGTCAGCTTGTCTGGGAACTTAACAACCTTATCTTCGATCGACGGGCAATAGCGCGGCCCGATCGACTGAATCTGCCCGCTATACATCGGCGAACGATGCACGTTCTCGCGGATGATCCTCTGCGTTTCTTCGGTTGTATACGCGATAAAGCAAGGCACCTGAGAATCGTGGTGCGCCACCCGCCGAGTGCGAAAACTAAACGGCGTGGGATCGACGTCGCCCGGCTGCTCCTGAAATTTCGACCAGTCGATGCTGCGGCCATCAAGGCGTGGGGGCGTTCCCGTCTTCAACCGACAACTGCGCAGTCCGAGTTTCTTGAGCGATTCGCCCAGCAAAATCGCAGCTGGCTCGCCCGAGCGCCCCGCAGGATACTGCTGTTCGCCGCAGTGAATGAGTCCGTTCAGAAACGTTCCAGTCGTAATAATCGTCGCGGCCGCGCCGACAGTGCGCCCATCGCGCAGCCGCACCCCGCAGATAACACGTGGGGACAGCCGCCCCCGGCTGTCCGGCACTTCCGGAGATCCTTCGCTTCGGTCAGGATGGCGGATTTGATGATTTTCCTGAGTTGAGTCAGAAATGATCAAATCAGCCACCTCGGCCTGCTTGATCTTGAGATTAGGCTGCGACTCAAGCACCTCGCGCATCTTCAAGCGATACGCCTGCTTGTCGCACTGCGCCCGCGGCGACCACACTGCCGGTCCGCGCGAAGTATTCAGCAGCCGAAACTGGATGCCCACCGCATCGGTAATCTCGCCCATGATGCCGCCAAGCGCGTCCACTTCGCGCACCAGATGCCCCTTGGCAATCCCGCCAATTGCCGGATTGCACGACATCTGCGCGATCAGATCGGTGTTCAGCGTAAACAACGCCGTATTCAACCCCATCCGAGCCGCGGCCATAGCCGCCTCGCAGCCAGCATGTCCCGCGCCGACCACGATAACGTCGAATTGTTCGGTGAACGAAGGCATGTGTCTTTACTGCACTATTGTAGCGGGAAACTCCAAAGGGATAGCGACTGGACCACTGTCTGGACAGCGCACGCCTGCCGGTGCGGCCTGTTTTTACGTTCGTCCCAGTTGTTGGTGAATCTGTTGCACGACGTCCGCCGGGGCATTGCGGCCATCGACAACGAGCGCGTCTTGCGGTTCTTCGAGCGTGGCGAGTTGGCTGTCCAGCATGTCTTGTTTCATATAATGGCCGTGGCGTTCCAGCAGGCGCTGGGAGAGGATTTCAGGGCTTACTTTCAGATAGACGACGCGGACTGCGTCACTGATCTGCAATTCATCGCGATACGACTGTTTGAGGGCGGAACAGGCGAGGACGGCGTTGGCGTGGTTGTCGATCCAGTTGGAGATTAGCGAGCGTAGGGTCGCGAGCCACGGCGCGCGGTCGGCGTCGGTGAGAGGGATGCCGTGGCGCATTTTGTCTTTGTTGGCGGCGGAGTGGTAGTCGTCGGCGTCGGCGAATTGCCATCCCAGTTGCTGGGCGAGCAGGGTGCCGACCGTCGTCTTGCCGGAGCCGGAGACTCCCATGAGGAGGATGACCATGCGCGTTATTCGGCTTTCGGGATGTCTGCGAGGGCGGTGTAGATTTTTAGGCCGAGGGTGCGTCCGACGCGGACCATTTCGTCGGCTCCGGCGGAGGGTCCGCCCACGCGTAGGACGGCGTCGCACTTACTTAGGAGGCGAACGGCGATGGGGTGGAAGATTTCGTTGAAGGCGGCGTCGCCTATTTTCTTTGATCCTGCGAGCGCGACCAGCGGAAGGGCGAGCCACTCGCCGAGAAGCGGAATGTGTCCTGCGCGGAAAATGGGGAGAGCGTAGGACTCCATCTCATGGACATTTTTTGCGATGAGGGAGGGATCGTCGTTGGTGCCGGAGCGGTAGGGTCCGGCGATCAGAATCATCATCGATGTCGAAGACTGGGCTGTGCTTGAGGACATGCCGCAGTTTACGACTTCCGGAAGCGATAGGCCAAGCCGAGCAGGAGTGCGACCGGCAGATGAACGGTGCGTATCGCGGGATCGCTTCCGCTGCGCGCCTTTACCGACATGTATTGGCCTTCCTCGAAAGGGTCGGACGTCAGTTCGAAGTGCTCGCCATACATGGTGACGTGGTGCGACGAAGTGAATCCGAGGTCGCGAATCCTTGTGCAATCTTCGTTGAACAAATGCGGAACAAGCGTGTGGGACACAAATCCTGCTCTCTGGGTTCGGTCACCAGTGATGCGTGAGCGACTGCGCAAGCCTACCTGAGACCGGGCACGAAGTCTGAGCTATGCGGCTCAGCTAAGAGCAGCTCAAGGAGTGAACGTAAACACTACGCCTTGATTGAAGCTTCCGCCTGCGGATGTTGTGCTGAACAATGCGCCGCCGTACTGCGTGAACGACCCTTGGGGCGTCGATCCATCGGCGCAGCCGGATTGCTGGCAGAAGTTATAGAGAACAGTTTGTTTTCCCGCGGGGCTGACCTCATACAGTACCCCGGCGTTGTTCGTTCCACCGGACGAGGCCGTGCCGTAGAGAACTTTAGTCTTGGTATCGAGGAACACCCCAGACATCGGGGCACAACCGCCAGCGCCCGACTGATTCAGGTTGACTGCAACGCCGCCTTTATAGGTGCCGTTTGACTGCGGAGCGAGCTTCCAGATGCCGCCGCAGCGCGCCGTGCCGTTGCCAGTCGATACGGTGCCATAGAGATTGCCGGCTTGGTCCATGTTCACTTCGGAAAGCGGGTTGTCGCCGCCCTGCGGGTAGAAGTGGTGAAGCGTGGTCTCGGTCCAGGCACCGCCAGCTTGCGGGGAAAGCTCGAATACTGTCCCGTCTACGCCCTCGGTGGTCCCGAACAGATCCCCAGACCGGTTTCGCGACACCCCAACTGTGGGATAAACTCCGTCCTGACAGGGCGGCCCGTTGACGCAAAACCGATACAGCACGTTCTCGCTCCAAGCACCGCCGGAACCAGGGCTGAGCTCAAAGACAGTTCCCAGGGAATCATTGGCCCCGCCGCTGGATGTTGTTCCGTACAAGTTTCCCGCAGCGTCCATGGTTAGCCTGCCGAAGGGCAGCGCCCCGTCTTGACTCGTCTCGCCGAAATTCCACAGTACCGCCTCTGTCCAGGAGTTCCCCCCGCCAGAGGGTGGACAACTCGAAAACGATGCCACAGCCATGTTTGCCGGCAGGGGCCTCCATTGAAAGTTCCTCCAGACGCCGTCGTTCCGTAAAGGTTTCCGGCATTGTCGAAAATCAATCCTGCCAGCGGTATGCTCCCATCGGTACAATTAGCCTGCGAGCAAAAATTGTAGAGCACTGCCTCTGTCCAAGAGCCCCCCGCCACGGGCGTAAGCTCGAAGACCGTCCCGTAACCTAGCTTTAGCGCGCCTGACGAACCACCATACTGCGTAGTGCCGTAGAGATTCCCTGCCCTGTCAGAGACGAGCCCCCCGTTCGGAATATCGCCGTCGTTCGGGTTCGCGCCAAACTCGTAGATGACAGCGGGCTGGCCTTGTCCATTCGCCAGTCCAGAAATTGCCAACAGAAACGCCAAACATGTGGCGGAAGCCCAGATTGTCTTCATTACGGTCCTCCTACTCAAACTGC
This sequence comes from Terriglobia bacterium, assembly GCA_963799065.1. Taxonomy (GTDB): domain Bacteria; phylum Acidobacteriota; class Terriglobia; order Terriglobales; family Acidobacteriaceae; genus JAJPHW01. The sequence goes on along the minus strand of CAWCVJ010000003.1, from coordinate 787,405 downwards.
TGACGGAATTCCTAGCATAGACCAGCAACGGCGCAATAGAGTCTTTTGGCCCCAATTTACGGCATAGACCAGACGGTCCGGTACCTTATCCAGAAAGAATCCCGGTAGTCACTTGTTTGCGTTTTACCCGGGTCGGACGTCAGTTCGAAGTGCTCGCCATACATGGTGACGTGGTGCGACGAAGTGAATCCGAGGTCGCGAATCCTTGTGCAATCTTCGGTGAACAAATGCGGAACAACCGTGTGGGACACAAATCCTGCTCTCTGGGTCGGGCGATTACGTGACGGTCTGTTTAACCCTATCCGATGTCGGCTCGAAACTCTGAGCTGTGCGGCTCAGTGGGAGTACAGAGGTAAGGTCAGTAAGACTCACTAACCTTTGTGGGGAGAAACATATGACCTTAGTTGGCCCCGAAGGACTTTCCGATCCGTCTCAGACATGTACCCTGTGGGAAGGATGGTAACGTCCCCACCTTTGTCGAGTTTTATCACGATGGCCCGCTTCCGCTCTTTCCACTCCTTGTAGCTGCCCCACGGCCTGAAGGATGTTGCGCCGTCAGGCCCCTCGAATCTAACGCCGTCATCCGCTAGGACGATCCAGTCAGGAAGCGAGGCTGAAAGTGCCTCGAATTCGCGGGCGCTACTCCGTTTGACTCGGTAAAAAGTGATCCCCACGATACCGATCAAGATGGCCCATGCGATCTCTAATCCTTTCCAATCTGCTTTGCCAGGCTCGAATAGAGCCGCAATGGTCACCCCCGGGATTACTAAAACGAGGAGAATTCCATACCAGTTGAACATGACAAACTTCAACCAATAATACTTCGACCGCACCATTACGCGAACGTCTGCCAGCTCGTCCTTGGTTAGTTTTCCAGACAGCCTCATCTGTAAAATCCTTATCAAGGAAGCTCAAACGAAGAATTGGTCGGGACGGGCAGATTTGAACTGCCGACCCCTCGCACCCCAAGCGAGTGCTCTACCAGGCTGAGCCACGTCCCGACGGTAAGGAATCCGCTTGCGGCGATGCAGGCGGCAGGGTTCTCTGATTTTACCTCAGGGCTGGCGGATTGGATATGGTGCGCTTGTCTCGTTAGGCCTCAAAGCCCCGTTTCTCGCAGAGAACAACGAGAAACGGGGCACCCGCGATAGGTCAAGTACATCGTCCCCTCGCAACTTGCGCTAGATGGACCGGGCAGCCCGCTGAATCTGGGTTTTTTGTCAGTCATCTAATGATCATGATCAATATTCGACGGAGTGAGGAGCGGGGCGGGGGGGACTACGGCTGGCTCAACACCAAACATACTTTTTCGTTCGACCAATATCACGATCCCAAGTGGATGAGTTTTCGTTCGCTACGGGTCATCAACGAGGACCGCGTCGCGCCCGATGTGGGCTTTCCGACGCATCCGCATCGCGATATGGAAATCATCACCTATTTGCTATCCGGTGCGCTGGAACACAAGGACAGCCTGGGGACGGGTTCCATCATTCGCCCCGGCGATGGGCAGCGCATGAGCGCGGGGCGGGGCATTCGGCATAGCGAGATGAATGCGTCCAAGACAGAGCCAGCGCACCTGCTGCAAATCTGGATCATGCCGGACAAACAGGGCTACGAGCCCAGCTATGAGCAGAAGGCGTTCCCTAACGACGAAAAGCGTGGCAATCTGCGGCTGATTGCGTCGCCCGATGGGGCGGACGGTTCGGTGACGATTCATCAGGACGCGAAGTTGTATGTGTCCCTGTTGTTGCCGGGGCAGGAAGTGCGTCATGAGTTGGGCAAGGGCCGCCACGCCTGGCTGCAAGTGGCGAAGGGCGCAGTGGATTTGAATGGGAAGAAGATGGCTCAAGGCGATGGGGCCGGGGTTAGCGATGAGGCGGGGTTGACCATCAAGGGTTTGGAAGACGCTGAAGTGTTGCTGTTTGACTTGGCGTGAGGCATGAGGGGACGGCGGCTCGGGCCGTCCCGTCGAGCTTTCGACTGCCTAAGAAATCGGCCGATCGATGGTGAATTCTCTTTTGACTGCTAAGGACACTCTGGCTCCGCGCCCTGCGGGAATTACCGCGATAGCGTTGCTCTTTGGCTTGAGCGGAATTTATCTCTTTGTGATTGGCTTGTTGATTCTGCATTCGCCGCGACTGTTTTCTCAGGACACCATCGTTCGCATTGGGCGTCCTTTGCTAACTGGCCTGGAAGTGGGCGGCGGCAGCTATGTTTTTCTTATCAGCGGATGGCTGTTCGTCATCATCGGACTGCAATTGCGCGATCTGCGGAATTGGGCGCGCTGGGCTGCCACGGTGGTTTGTTTGTATGGAATGTTTCTGCTGATTCCGATTGTGTCCATCGCCGCAAACAATTTTGGGGCTGCGCTGTTTTGGGGCGGGCTGGGGATGATTGTGCGCGTCGTTGTGGTGCGGCAGTTGTGGTTGGAGGAGGTGCGGGAGGGGTTTCACCGCTAGCGGCAGAGTGGGACGGCCGAGGGCGGCCGTCCCCACGTGAGTTGTTTTGCTTTAGGCTTTCGCTTTGACTTTCTCTTTTTCTCCTACGCGCTTGCTGACCGCGAACTTCATCTTGCCTGACTTCTTGTCGGCGTCGACTACCAGGTGATCGCCGTGCAGGACTTCTCCGTCGAGAATCTTCAGGGCTAGCGGATCCTGCACCAGCTTCTGGATGGCGCGCTTCAGCGGGCGTGCGCCGAAGTTGGGGTCGAAGCCTTCTACGAAGAGCAGGTCTTTGGCGGCGTCGGTCAGCTCGAGCGAAATCTTGCGATCGGCCAGCAGGCGGCGTACGTCTTCGAGGCGCAGTTCGATGATGTGGATCAACTGCTCCTTGCCCAGCGGATGGAAGATGATGACGTCGTCCACGCGGTTGAGAAACTCCGGCTTGAAGTGGGCGTGCAGCGCGGTCATCACCTGCTTCGAGGCGGCGTCGAAATCGGCGCCGGACTTCAGGTCTTCGGCTTGCAGGAACGACGAGCCGAGGTTCGAGGTCATGATCAGCACCGTGTTGCGGAAATCGACGGTGCGGCCTTTGCCGTCGGTGAGGCGGCCGTCGTCCATAATTTGCAGCAGGATGTTGAAGACGTCGGGGTGCGCTTTTTCAATTTCGTCGAAGAGCACGACCGCGTAGGGGCGGCGGCGCACCTGCTCGGTGAGCTGGCCGCCTTCTTCGTAGCCGACGTAGCCGGGAGGCGCGCCGATGAGGCGCGAGACGGCGTGCTTCTCCATGTATTCGGACATGTCGATGCGAGTCATGGAGTGCTCGTCGTCGAACAAAAATTCGGCGAGGCCGCGGGCGAGTTCAGTCTTTCCGACGCCGGTGGGGCCGAGAAAAATAAAACTGCCGATGGGTCGCTTGGGATCGCTAAGGCCGGCGCGGGATCGGCGGATGGCGTTGGCGACGCGCTCCAGCGCTTCGTCCTGACCGACGACGCGTTGGCGCAGGCGCTCTTCCATGGTGACCAGCTTTTTGATTTCGCCTTCGAGCATTTTGGAGACGGGAATGCCGGTCCACTTGGAGACGATGGCGGCAACGTCCTCCTCGTCCACTTCTTCCTTCAACATGCGCGTGGTGCGGGTGCCGCGGGCTGTCGCTTTATCGGTGAGAGACTTGAGTTCTTCTTCGGTCTGGCGGATCAGTCCATAGCGAATTTCGGCGACGCGCTGGAGATTGCCTTTGCGCTCTTCGGCTTGCTCTTCGATTTTCAGCTGCTCGAGTTTTGCTTTGAGCTGGCGTTGCTGCGCGATGACGTCTTTTTCTTTTTTCCAGTTGGCTTTGAGCGTCGTAGATTTTTCGCGAATCTCGGCCAGCTCTTTGTCGATGACGTGCAGGCGTTCTTTGGAGTTGGCGTCGTCTTCTTTTTTGAGCGCCTGCTTTTCGATTTCGAGTTGCATGGCGCGGCGTTCGAGCTGATCGATGTCCGTGGGCAGCGAATCGATCTGGATACGCAGCGAGGCGGCGGCTTCGTCGATCAGGTCGATGGCTTTGTCGGGCAGAAAGCGATCTGAGATGTAGCGATGCGATAGTGTCGCGGCGGCGACGATGGCGGAGTCTTTGATGCGTACGCCGTGATGTACTTCATAGCGTTCTTTCAATCCGCGCAGGATGGCGATGGTGTCCTCGACGTTGGGTTCGCCGACGAAAACGATCTGGAAGCGGCGTTCGAGCGCGGTATCTTTTTCGATGTACTTGCGATATTCGTTGAGCGTAGTCGCGCCGACGGCGCGGAGTTCCCCGCGCGCCAGTGCAGGCTTGAGCATGTTGGAAGCGTCGATTGCGCCTTCGGCCGCGCCTGCGCCGACCAGGGTGTGCAGTTCGTCGATGAAGAGAATGATTTGTCCGTGGGAGTCTTCGATCTCTTTGAGGACGGCTTTGAGCCGGTCTTCAAATTCGCCGCGATACTTTGCTCCGGCGAGCATCGAGCCGAGATCGAGCGAGATCACGCGCTTGTTCTTGAGCGACTCGGGCACGTCGCCGGAGATGATGCGCTGGGCGAGGCCTTCGACGATGGCGGTCTTGCCCACGCCGGGCTCGCCAATGAGCACGGGATTATTTTTCGTGCGGCGCGAGAGAACTTGAACCACGCGACGGATTTCTTCGTCACGTCCGATGACGGGATCGAGTTTTCCGCGGCGGGCTTGTTCGGTCAAATCGCGGGCATAGCGTTCAAGCGCCTGATATTTGGCTTCAGGATTCTGGTCGGTAACTTTTTGCGATCCGCGAACCGAAGTTAGAGCTTTGAGGATGGCATCGTGCGTAGCGCCGCGGCGGGCGAGTAATTCCTGCGCGGGATCGCGTTTCAGCTGAGTGGCTGCGAGCAGGATGTGTTCGGTGGAAACGTACTCGTCCTTGAAGTTGGCGGCTTCTTTGAAAGCCTGTTCCAACATCTTGTTCAATGCGGCAGACGGATTCGCCGTCGCCGCGCCGTCGCCTGAAACTTTGGGCAGGCGGTCGATCTCCTGATAAACGTCGTGCAGAACCGACTCGACGCCGATGCCGATCTTTTCCAGCACAGGTGGAACGATACCCTCTTTGTCTTCGAGCAGCGCCGCAAGCACGTGCAGAGGCGCGATCTCAGGATTACCATGCTCGCCGGCCAGAGTGCTGGCGCGCTGCATCGCTTCCTGAGCTTTTACAGTGAATTTGTCCCAACGAATTGCCATGGGTTACTCCATTTCGTAATTGTGTAATTTGGTAATCGGGCAATTTGAAAGCTGCCAGCCATTGGATGACTTACAAAAATTACCCGATTACAAAATTGCAAAATTAAACGGGAGGCGAGCATTTCTGCCGCCTCCCGTCGAAATCGTGTCGAGCTTGCGCTCGACCGGACAGCCGGGGGCGGCTGTCCCCACATAATTTCTGTTCTTACGCGACGGCTTTGGCGCTCTTGCCTTCGATCGCCTTCTCGCCGCTCACGTTCACTTTGATCTGCTTGGGCTTGGCTTCCTGCTTCTTGGCCAGGCTGATGTTCAGAATGCCCTTGTTGTAGCTGGCGTTCACCTGATCGGTGTCAACCGTGTTGGGCAGAGTGAAGGAGCGGGTGAAGCTGCCATACTGGCGCTCGACGCGACGGAAGTTCTCTTCTTTCTCTTCCTTCTCCAGCTTGCGCTCGCCGTGCACGGTCAGGGTGTTGTTCTCGATGCGAACGTCGATGTCTTTTTCGTCGATGCCCGGAACTTCGATCTTCAATTTGACCTGGTGCTCGTCCTCGTAGACGTCAACGGCGGGAGCGAAAGAAGTGCTGGTCAGCGCTTCGTCGCTGTGGTTGCCGTTCGAAAGCGAATTGCGCAGCAGTTGGTTCATGCGGCTTTGCAGAGTGTTGAATTCCTGAAATGGATCCCAACGAGTAATAACGGTCATGGCTAGATTCTCCTTGAAATTTTCTAAAGTCTTCACGAGTGGTTCGTGCCACTTCGTTGGATGCGTGATTAGCATGAAAGAAGCATAAAATATGAGCGTATTGCTGTCAACTATTTTATTTATTTATATTTCAATGGCTTACGTGCGCTATCACGCACTTTAAGTATCCAGTTTCGGGGATGTTTGGGACGACTGGATGGTCTTTGGCTTGGCCCCGGACTTCCAGGATGCGGAGGGTGCGGTGGGCATCCGCGGCGGCTTCCGCGACAATTTGCAGGAAATCGGCTTGGCTGACGTGGAAGGAGCAGGAGCAGGTGACGAGGATCCCGTCGTCGCGCAGCATTTTCAGGGCTCGCAGGCTGAGTTCTTTGTAGCCGCGGAGGGCAGTGTCGAGAGTGCGCTTGCTCTTGGCGAAGGCGGGCGGGTCGAGCACGATGCAGTCGTATTCTTTCTTGGCGTCGGAGTAATCGCGCAGCAGATCGAAGCAGTTGGCTTCGATCCATTCGATGGTGCGGTTGTTGAGCGCGGCGTTGCGGTCGGCGATTTCGAGCGCAGGTCGGGAACTGTCGACGGCGCTTACTTGCGAGCAGTTCCTGGCCAGGTGAAGGGCGAAGCCGCCTTGATAGGTGAAGCAGTCGAGGGCTTCGCCGCGGGCGTAGCGAGCGGCGGCAGCGTAGTTTTCGCGTTGGTCGAGGAAGGCTCCGGTCTTCTGCCCGGCGGTGGGATCGAAGTGAAAGCGGACGCCGTTCATAGTGAAAATCGTCGGGTCGGGCATTTCGTTACTCGAATAAACTGCGCCGGACGCGCGGGGCGGAAGTTCTTCCAGAGTGCGAATTCTGGGTTCGACGCGTTCGAAGATGCGGGCGGGTTTGAGCAGGCTTACGAGTTCTTCGACGACTATGGCGCGGACTGGTGCGGTGTCCATGGCTTGGGTGACGATTTGCGCGGCGAGTTGATCGTTGTAGCGATCGACGATGAGTCCCGGCAGGCCGTCGGCCTCGCTGAAGATGACGCGATAGGCGTCCGTGCCCTCAACGAAGCGGTTGCGATAGGCGACGGCGGCGCGGATGCGTTCGCGCAGCAATTTCGCGAGATCATCCACCGCCACGGACGAGAGTTTCCTTATGGCGATTTGCGATGAGCTGCTGTAAAAGCCGCTGGCGAGAAACTTGCCGCGCTCGTCACGGATATCGATGAGCGATCCGGGAGGAACGTCTTTCGCCGACACAATTTCCGAGCGGTAGACCCAGACGTGGCCTTGTTCAAGCTGTTTGGCGGCGCGGCGGGAAATGGTGACCGCAAGATGCTGCGAGGCGGAGGTCATGCAGCCATTGTAGTGAGTCTTCCCGACGAGCCTGAAAAACATTCCTGTCACGCCGGAGGTGCCGGACAAGTTGTATCGCGAAATCAGAATCGAAAATTATTTCGAGAATGAAAAAGGCGAACACGTCGCCGTCAAGCCCGGCGCCGAAGTGGACGTAACCGTCGCCGCTCCAGAGCACGCCACCGAGAAGAAGGATGGCGAGGTTGAGAAGCGGAAGTAACTCGCTTCCCCGCGGTCGACGCGCAAAGGGGATTAGGATCTGTGCCCTGATTTCTCCGTCCCGACGCATCGCCCCCGAGACGTGCGTTAGATTTGCTTACCAAGAATCAGGGGCACATAGCTTCGGACATCTTCCAGCAATTCCTCGCGAGTGATACCAACCTTGGCGCGAAGCTGCACACCCTGCAACAAGTCAACCAGCAAACGGCCTCGCACTTTGGCAGAGGGTGTGCGAGTCAGTCGACCCGCTTTTATCTCCTGCTCGAAACGCTTTGCGAAAATATCTGCGGAGGCGGTGAGGCCCTTCGCGAGCCAGGAACGGATCTCCGTTACCCGCTCCGATTGTCCCAGCGCAGCGGCGGCCATCATGCAGCCGCCACGAGCGTCGCCAGTAGCGGTGTTGACCGTAGCCTCGCAAAACCCGGTCACGGCCTGGTGGATGTCCGGCTCCGCTTGAAACGCTGCCATTTTGGGAGCTCCATACATCAGCGCATAGCGCTCGACCGCCCTGAGCAGCAGCGTGGACTTATCTCCGAAGGCTCGGTATAGCGCGGGTTTGGTGACGTTCACGGCGCGCGCGATCCGATCCACGTCGACTCCTTCATACCCATGCTCCCAAAACATCTCAACCGCACGGTCGAGTGCTTCTTCGGGGATAAAGCCCTTGGGACGTCCTGGGGGACGCTTCGCAACAATTGTTACCATAGCGTACGAATCTCCTTGCAATGCATCTGTTTGTATCGTACTCTCGCGTATGTAACGCTGCAAGACGGAGACGCCCATGGAACACGAAAGTATCTTAATAACCGGAGCAAATGCTGGGCTGGGGAAAGAGACTGCCCGACAGTTCGCATTGAAACAAGAAACCAAAAAAGTGATTCTTTTTTGCAGAAATCGAGCGAGGGCGGCGGCGGCAAAAAAAGAGCTTGAGGAGAACACGCGGAAGAAGATTTTTGACATCGTTATAGGGGATGTCACGGACGCGGATTCGGTGAGAAAAGCTGTAGAGGAGCTAAAGGAGCCGATTGACGCGATTGTCTTAAATGCAGGTGGAGTAGTGGGTAAAACGGCCGCGAAATCTACGCCTTCCGGAATGAATGAATTAGCCGCTACGAACATTTTAGGCAACGTGATTCTAGCGGAGGAATTGATTAAACGAGACAAGCTACGGAAAGCAGTTCTAGCAGTTAGTGCGGAAGCTGTCCCAGGAGTAAAGGCGCTCGGAATAAAACGAGTTTCAATGAGGACTTCTTCTATAGATGAGTTTGCTGCCGTTCTTGATGGATCCTATTTCGGTAAGAAGTTCGTTGCATTGAATGCATACGCATATGTCAAGTATGCAGAAACCATGTGGACGTTATCCATGGCCAGAAAATATCCCAAGCTGAAGTTTGTTGTTGTGAGCCCAGGGAACACAACGGGAACTCTCGCCCCAGATAGTCTTCCGCCGCCAATGCGGTTTATGTTGAAGTTTGTGATGATGCCTATCGTATTCCCATTAATGGGCGGAATGGTGCATTCGCTGGACGTAGGTGCAAAGCGATTTGTAGATGCCATTTCGGATGAGCGTTATAAAAGCGGCGTGTTTTATGCCAGTAAAGAGGGTAAGTTATCCGGGGAGATGGTGGACCAAAGCACGTTCTTGACTGATTTGAGAAATACTTCGTTTCAAGATAACGCCTACGAGGCAATTCACCGTTTCATAACTTAGGCGCTCGGAAACGAAGTCTCAGAGCAATCCTTCCGGCGCAAGGGGAGTTGACGGGTCCAATTGAGGCGGAGCACCAACCACAGCTCCACGATCGCGTAGTCAAGAAGCCGTGTGGCAGGCCGTCGTCAGGGTATGCGGTATCGGCTCGTCAGCCATCATCCTTGATGGTTTGCAAGAACGAGAAGGAAGAGAAAATGCTTGCTTTGAACAACAAGGTCGCCATCATTACCGGCGGCAGTAGCGGAATCGGACTTGCTATCGCAAAGCGCTTCGTGTCGGAAGGCGCATACGTCTTTATCGCCAGTCGCCGCCAATCGGAGTTGGATAAGGCAGTGGCCGAGATCGGCAAGAACGTTACCGCGGTTCAGGGCGACGTTTCAAAGCTAGAGGATTTGGATCGGCTCTATTCGGCCGTTTCCTCTCAGGGCCGCCGAATCGATGTCGTCGTCGCAAATGCGGGTGTGGTCGTACTGGCCCCAATCACAACTGCGACACTCGAGCAGTTCGATCGGACTTTCGATACCAATGCGCGCGGGGCATTCTTCACCGTCCAGAAAGCGCTCCCACTGATGAACGACGGTGGTTCCATCATCCTCATTGCTTCAGCGGGCAAGAATAAGGCGACGCCAGGCCGAAGCATATACAGCGGGACAAAGGCAGCTCTGCGAGCTTTCGTTCGCACTTGGACCATGGAACTGAAAGATCGAGGTATCCGCTCGAATGTCCTCAGCCCTGGAGCCACCGAAACACCCATCCTCGAAGGCTTGTTCGGCTCGAAAGAGGCGGCTGAAGCGGGAAAGGCGCAATTCGCATCGGCGACTCCCCTTGGCAGGATTGGCCGGCCCGAGGAGATTGCGGCGGCAGCGCTCTTTCTGGCCTCAAGCGAGGCCAGCTTTGTTGCAGGCATTGATCTGGCCGTGGATGGCGGATTGAGCGCTATCTAAGCGGTTCAACCAAAAGACGGTTGAACACAACAGACAGCAGGCCGTCATCAAGGTCATATGCAAAATCAACATCGCCAGATTCCTAACTTGGAGTTACGGCGACCAACCAATAACAACCAGTCACCAGGAGAATGAACATGAAACGGTATGAAGGTAAGAAAGTGGTAATCATCGGCGGCACGAGCGGCATGGGACTCGCTACGGCGAAGATGCTCCTCGATGGAGGCGCCCGCGTTGCGGTGACGGGTCGCTCAAAAGAAGGCCTGGAATCGGCGCAGAAGGAGCTTGGGAATGAGGCCATCGTGGTTTCGAGCGACGCGAGGTCGTTGACGGACCTCGACGCACTCGCCGCTCGGGTGAAGACCGAGTTCGACACCATCGACCTGCTCTTCGTCAACGCCGGTTTCAGTATTCCAACGCCTTTCGAGAGCGTGACCGAGGCCATCTACGACGAGATGTTCAACCTGAACTCCAAAGGACCGTTTTTCGCGGTCCAGAAGTTCGCGCCGATGATCAGTCGGGGAGGCTCCGTCATCCTCACGACCTCGATCGCAAACGTCAAGGGAATGCCCAACCAATCCACATACGGAGCCGCCAAGTCTGCGCTGCGGTCATTCGCCCGGGGGCTTGCTGCTGAGCTTCTTCCTCGGGAAATTCGCGTCAACGCAGTGACGCCGGGTCCCATCGACACGCCGATCCTCGGCAAAGCGTTTCCCGCTGAGGCAGCCGCTCAGATGAGGGAGAAAATCCCTGGGATGGTTCCGATGAAGCGTTGGGGAACGTCAGACGAAATCGCCAAGGCCGTCCTCTTCCTTGCGTTCGACGCTACTTTCACGACCGGCGCTGAACTCCCGGTCGACGGAGGATGGTCTCAACTCTAAGGAGCGCGTCTCGCTTGATGCGCAGACCGATGAGTATCGGCGCTGATCTCCCGCGGTAAAAGGAGGAGCAACAAGATGCATAACCTGGTAGCGAGCTGTTTGGTGGTCGCTTATCTCTCAGCGAACGTATACGCCATTGTGAAGATGCGGGTATTTGAGTTAGCCCGTTCGCGCAAGCATCTCCTACTCTATGGCGTCCCCTTCATATTGTGGGGCTCTGTCATTCTGATGGGATGCAAGCTCATGGAGATCATGCGCCGATTCGATGAATGGGCCGCCTGATCGCCCGAAAGGTCCATCTAAGCGCACCTTCAGGTAAGCCATCCAGTTAAGTCATCCTGAACGAAGCCGTTCTTCAGGCGGAGTGAAGGATCTCGCGTGTGCGACACAGTGTTCGCAGGCACTGCACGCCAGATCCCTCGCCCGGCTGGAGAGAACGCCGGGTCTTCGGGACGACTTAGCTTTACAGGAACTGGATAAACTGCGGCCCGTCATCATCCTCTCGGTGGACGCGCTCAACAAGTTTGCCCTCGATGCTTGCGTGGTCCCGGTCACCACGAAGCAACACGCACAATTCAGCATGCGGGTTCCGCTAAAGGCTAAGGACGGCGGTTTGCAGCATGACTGCTGGGCCAAATGCGACCAGATTACGACCCGGAATCGTCTTCCGGCGAGCTGCCTTTCAAAACCTAGGCTATTTCTGGCCGTTGAACAGCTCGAAGACCACGCCGTAGCCATAGAATCCGTCTTCGGAAGCGGTGCCGAAAATGTTGCCGGCACCATCAAGGGTGACACCACTATACGGTGCACATCCGTTCTTTCCGTCAAACGAAACCGTCTTGAATGCCTTTCCGCCTGACTGTTTCAGCCCGAAGAGTGTTCCGCAACCCTTGCCTCCGCTAACGGTAGTGCCGTAGAGTGTACCGGTTCCGTCGATCGATAAACCGGCATACGGGCCTGCTCCATCGGATCCGCCGGAGAAGTCATGCAGTGTGGTAAGTGACCAATCTCCCGACTCGCTAGGAGAAAGAGTAAAGACGGTGCCACAGCCGCGCTCACAAGAGGTGTTTTTGCCTCCGTTGGCCGTCGTGCCGTATAGTCTTCGGGTCGAGTCGAAAATGAGACCAGCTTGGGGATTCGCCCCGTCGAGGCCACTGAACGAGTGAAGCGTAGCTTCCGCCCACGCGCCGCCTCCGGATGGGCTTAGCTCGAATATAGTGCCGTCTTGTGAAGCGCCGCCTCCGTACGTTGTGCCGTAAAGGTTTCCTTTGGCGTCAAGCAGCAGCTCGGAGCCCGGTCCGCCTCCGTCGTCGCCACCCTGAAAGTTGTAGAGAACAGTCTCCGTCCATTGGCCGTCGGCCGAGGGAGTGAGTTCGAAAACCGTACCAGCTCCGTAGCCAAAATCGCCAGTACCACCGTTCGAAGTTGTGCCATAGAGATTTCCGGCAGAATCAAGAATCACTCCAGCTAGCGGAACGGTTCCATCGCCGGGGTAGGCGGGGAATGAATAAAGAAGCTTAGAGGTCCAATGGCCGTCGGAAGATGGACTCAACTCATATACCGTACCCGTTCCCGCTTCCTCGCCCCCGTCAGTGGTCCCGTACAGATTCCCTGCCTTATCCATTACCAGGCCGCCGAATGGAGCAACCCCCACTGGGCATTGGTCCGAACCAAATTCGCATATAACGCGATAACTCCACCCACCGCCCGCCTTCGGGGACAACTCGAACGCAACGCCATCACCGTATCCGCCGTCAACCGTAGTCCCATACATATTGCCTGCGGAATCGAATATCAAGTTCGAGTAGGGATTCTCTCCGCCCTCGCCTTTGTGAAACCCGAAACTGTGAAGAATGGTCCCCCTGTTTTGGCCGAGAGCTGCGGTAGCGAGCAATACTCCGACGGATAAAGCAAGCGCGGCTTGCCGAACGAGCGGTGAGTTGAGCATTTGAATCCTCCGTTGCGGTTGCGGAAGAGGCTTTCCGCGACTCGCCAAAATTATACCCCCCCCCCCGGGGGGTCCGAGCAAGAAAGAAAGACGCCGCCGGTAAGGAAAAGTTCTTCGTCACTAGCTTGCTGGGCCGGGGAGTGCGCATAGCTCCGATAGCTGCTCCGTGGACACTGCTCCGGCTCCGCACGTCGCGCCACCGCGGCTGAAGCCGGAGATTTTGCGGGCTTTATCGTGGCGCTGAAGCGCTACGCTTCCACGGTGGTGTTGGCGGTATGCGTTTCTCCCTACGGCGAAAAGCCCCACTCTTCGACTTCGCTCAGGGCATGCTTTCTCGCAAAGAACGCGAGAAATGGGGTACCCGGCGCTTGTCTTCAGAATGCTCCCGCCCTAGTGTGCGCCCTTCACTTCTGTCCCGATCCTCATGCCGTAGAACGAGCGGTAGACGAAGAAGAAGGAGATCACGAAAAATACTACGGCGAGGATTTCCGTCAGCGAGCCGTTGCTCTCGGAGAGCTTGACGGCGAGTTCGACGGCGAGCAATCCGAAGAGCGTGGTGAACTTGATCACCGGATTGAGCGCCACCGACGAGGTGTCTTTGAAAGGATCGCCGACCGTGTCGCCGACCACCGTGGCGTCATGCAGCGGAGTGCCTTTTTGCTTCAGTTCGACTTCGACGATTTTCTTGGCGTTGTCCCATGCGCCGCCGGCGTTGGCCATGAAGATGGCCTGGTACAAGCCGAAGATCGCGATGGAGATGAGGTAGCCGATGAAGAAGAAGGGCTCGACGAAGGCGAACGACAGGGTGGCGAAGAAGACGGCGATGAAGATGTTCAACATGCCTTTCTGCGCATACTTGGTGCAGATTTCGACGACCTTCTTGCTGTCGGCGACCGAGGCCTTGGCCGCTCCGTCGAGACGGATGTTGGCTTTGATGAACTCGACCGCGCGGTAGGCGCCGGTGCTCACGGCCTGGGTGGACGCGCCCGTGAACCAGTAAATAATCGCGCCGCCGGAGATCAGGCCGAGCAGGAAGGGAGCGTGCAGCAGCGAAAGTTTGTCCACGTTGACGGTGAGGCCGCTGGTCAGCGCCATGATGATGGAGAAGATCATCGTGGTCGCGCCGACGACGGCGGTTCCGATGAGCACGGGCTTGGCGGTGGCTTTGAAGGTGTTGCCCGCGCCGTCATTTTCTTCGAGCAGATCTTTGGCGCGCTCGAAGTGGGCGTCGACGTTGAAGTCTTTCTTCAGTTCACTCTTGATGTTAGGAACCTGCTCGATCAGCGAGAGTTCGTAAACCGATTGCGCGTTGTCGGTGACGGGTCCGTAAGAATCGACGGCGATGGTGACGGGGCCCATGCCAAGGAATCCGAAAGCGACCAGGCCGAACGCGAAGACTGGAGCGGCGATCATGCTGGCGGCGAGGCCGAGGCCCATGGTGCTCATGTAGTATCCGACGGCCATCAGCGCGACCATGGAGAAGCCGAGGTAGTAGGCGCTGAAGTCGCCGGCGACGAGGCCGGAGAGGATGGCCAGCGATGCTCCGCCTTCGCGAGCCGACGCGACGACTTCACGCACATGCCGCGAAGTGGTTGAAGTAAATACTTTGACCAACTCGGGGATGACTGCGCCGGCCAACGTTCCGCAGGAGATGATGGTTGCGAGCTTCCACCATTGGGTGCCATCGCCGCCGATGTCGGGAACGATGTAGTAGGAGACGACGAAAGTCAGGGCGATCGAAACGGCGGAGGTCAGCCACACTAAAGAGGTCAGCGGAGTTTCAAAGTTCATTTTGTCCGCATTGCCGAAGCGGCTGCGAGCGATGGCGCTGTTGACGAAGTAAGCGGCGGCGCTCGAGACCAGCATCATGATGCGCATGACGAAGATCCAGACCAGGAGCTGCACTTGTACGGTGGGATTTCGCACGCCCAGAAGAATAAAAGTGATCAGAGCGACGCCGGTGACGCCGTAAGTTTCGAATCCGTCGGCGGACGGTCCGACGGAGTCGCCGGCGTTGTCTCCCGTGCAGTCGGCGATCACGCCGGGATTGCGCGCGTCGTCTTCCTTAATCTTGAAGACGATCTTCATCAAGTCGGCGCCGATGTCGGCGATCTTGGTGAAGATGCCGCCCGCGATACGCAGCGCAGCCGCGCCCAGCGATTCACCGATGGCGAATCCGATGAAGCAGGGGCCGGCATAATCGCCGGGAACGAAGAGCAGAATAAAGAGCATGATGAGCAGTTCGACGCTGATCAGCATCATGCCGATGCTCATGCCGGCTTGCAGCGGAATGCTGTAGATGGGATAGGGCTTGCCGGCGAGTCCGGCGAAGGCGGTGCGCGAGTTGGCGAAAGTGTTGACGCGAATGCCGAACCAGGCCACGCCGAAGCTGCCCGCGATTCCGACCAGGCTAAAGCCGAGAATGATGGGAAGGGTCGTCGAGACGGGCTTGCCCGGAACGGGCGAGAGTACGCCGAAATACAGGACGATGACCGTCGCTATGAATATCCAGAGAAGAAGAAGAAATTTGCCTTGCGTGATGAGATAAGTTTTGCAGGTCTCGTAGATCAGTTCGGAAATTTCGCGCATCGAACGATGCACCGGAAGATTCTTCAAGCGCATGTAGATGGCGAGACCGAAGATGAGGCCGGCGGCGCAGAAGATGAGACCGATCATCAGCAGCTTGTGGCCGTCGATTCCGAGAAAGCTGACAGAAGACAAATCCGGCAACGTTAGGTTGGCCTCGCCGCCAGTGTCAGCGGGCTGCGCAAACGCGGCGCAGGAGGAAACCGCTAGAAAAGATAGGAAAGCTAGAACGGACTTACCGGCTCGCGACGCAAAACTGGGCATCGGGATGCGCATTGAATCCTCCAATAAATAAGCGTTACGAATGAGATTTTTATTTCCAGCGCACAAAAAACTGGGGCTGCCGCGCAAAACGCAGGAGAACGCCGCCCCCTCCTGAATTTTCCGAGCACGCTTCCACCAGACCACCGAGGGTGTGAGCTTGGCCGCGCCGGACGTGAGTCGTGCTGGCGGACTTGGAGAAACTCAAGTCTTTTTTGGTTGCCACCACAAAAACCAGTATTTATAGCATTGTGGGAGGGGTCGGGTCAAACGGGAGGGGCAGTATGCCGATTCCCTTTCTCTTTTTCTCTTTTGAAATGCGCAACGGCTAGATTTTCAGCAATAATATGAAATGCTTGCCGTGCTCTATAAGTCGCGCGGCGGCCGCAAGACGACAAATCGTCTTTAGTGACGCACCGAATAATGTCCGGGGCTGGTAAATTCAATGAGGCCCAGATCGCGAAGCACTTGGAGTTGCTGACGCATTTTGGGGCGCACGTTTCGGTTGTTTGGGTGAGCGCTCTTTAGATAGGGCTCAAATTCATACAGCTCTTGAAGCGAAAAGCGAGTCTTCCCTAACCTGCGGACTGTCGTGAGGACATCTAAGGTCCAGCCGCGCATCGTCGGCGGCACTTTCTCCAAGCCCTGCAAGCGAGAGAACTCGCTTCGGACATACTCTCGTGGAGCTGCTTTGCCGTTCGAAACAATGGTGACTTTCCCATCCTCGGCGATTTGGCTGAGTAGTATGTTGCAGCCGACCCATCCCGCCCGCTTTGCGTGGGCGCCGAGTGGTTTCCGTTTCTCAACTACACTCTCCGAGAAGAAAAATCTAGGTACTACCAATACATTGTTGACCAGCCAGCTTGGCGAGTACTGCAAAACTATCAGGTTCGGAACCCGATCCGCCCGAATCGACCGGATCATCGCGTCGTACCCAGCGTCGACTATCTTTCTCGGATTCCAATGCCTGAGGCTCTTGAGTTGGAACAACTGCTCGCACCTGGAGCATGTGAAGTCTATTGCAGGCGCGTTTACTTTGGATGAAGACAGGTGGCTAGAGCTGCAAGCCGGACAGTACATTTCGCGTAAGGCCCATTCTTCAGTAAGCACCCGCGCGATCTGCGACCCGGACTTGTATTCCGACGCGAGGTCGGTTTTACATTGAAGGTTCATGAAACGTAGCTGGAAGTGCTTAGATGTCTTCGCTTTCAAAGGGCTCGACCTCAGTCCGACAGGTTGGACATCGGTCGTTGCAAGTTGCGCTCCAGTCGTCGAACCATTCCGTGCCGTCGTGCGGGCAGCAGTAGTAATTACGGAACACAATCGCCTTGCCATTCACAGTTCTTATCAAGATGATGTTTCCTTGTGATCCAGGCTCTAGGAATCGGCAAACTCGCCAGCAGTATAGAGTTTAATAGAACAAATAATTCCAGTCTCATGCGAGATGGCTTCCCGCTCAACACCGTTAATGATCTTCCTGATTTCGAATGTAAACTTGTGCCAGCCAACGCTGTGGAATTCCCGCCGCATGCGCTGAGTAACTTTCGCCTCACCGCCGCCGGAGTCGATCATCTCCCTGATGGGTATTGTGAGGCCGCGTAGAACTCGCTCCAGCTCGCCGATCGCGTCGGGAAAATCTATCTCTAAAATGGCCGCGGCGTGAGATTGGAACTGTACCTCAAAGCCCTTAGCCTTCAGACTATCGAGCATTGTGCCACACCCTCGCATTCCCAGCTAAGTTTGGTTCGGCATTTCCTGGGTACCGCCGAAAAAATCCTCCCAATAGTAGCATCGAGCCTAGAAATCTTCGCCCGCGCCAAGCTGTTAGCCCCGAGAGGCAGCAGTTGCATGGAAGGGATAGACCGGGATAAGGCACTCGGGACGCGAAAGCGAGCAGTTGGGCGTTAGCTCTTCCGGTGAGCGCGGCCAGCTTGTATCCGCAATAGAGCTGACACTAGCGCGTCAATGTCTTCGCAGGTGTTGTACAGGGCCAGCGAAGGACGCACCGTGGCTTCCACTCCCATGCGGCGGAGAATTGGTTGGGCGCAGTGATGTCCGGAGCGGACTGCGATGCCTTCTTGATTGAGGGCTGCACCGACGTCTTCGGTGCGCATGTCGTCGAGTACGAACGACATCACGCCGGCTTCAACCGGAACCCACGATAAAAAGGTGACCAGCCAGCGCGGCGTGATCGCCTCCATCATGGGGACGGTTTTCGTAACATTGGCAAGCTGGCGCGCCTGCTGTTCGCTCAGCGTGTGGCGTACTTCGACTCTCTCGGGCATTTCGATTCGCTCCTTAGTCAGAACCAGGGAATTGTTTCACTGCGATGATTATGGGCGGTGTACAGGCACGAATATCACGTGAATTTCTTCGTTGTTAATCGCCATCGATAGCTCTGGAACGCAGGTATTGAACAATTCAGACGCGACTGGAGTTGGCGACTGATCTGGTGGGGTTTAAAGAGTTTCCTTGCGAGATTGGCATGGGGCAAGGCATCTCGAGTTTATGCGAGGCCGGCACCGAGAGACTGTGCAAATGAAGTTACGCTCCTACGCCTGCCGCGTGCGCTTTATAAAATTTTTTCTTGGCGCTGGCCCGGATTTCATCAAGCTCGGCGTGCAGCCGCCGAATTTCTGCGTCAAGTTCGATGAAGCTCAGGCAGGGTGCGCCCAGCAATTTTTCGGCCTTGACTCCAGCGTAGTCTTGTTTGGCCGTGCACTTAATGCAAACGCAGGCGGACGGTTCCCCGGTCGCAGGGTCGCTTTCCAGATACACAAAATCCAGGCTCAAAGTCTCCATGAGCCGGATTATGCCATGAAATTGGGGTGATGTCGCGCAAGAAGGTTTCTACAAAGGTTCGCTGCCCAAAAGCATGGTGGGTTCAAACCTTTGGGGGTGGGAAACAGGTAATTGGTCGGGGAGAGAGGATTTGAACCTCCGACCCCCTGGTCCCGAACCAGGTGCTCTACCAGGCTGAGCCACTCCCCGACAATCCCGCGAAGGGTGCGACAGGAAGACGCACCGAACTTCGTGGAAACCCCAAGTATAGCATCGCCACTGCTGGCCTTGGCGAGCTGAGGAGTCGCGTTCATGCCGACAACCTCTCCGAGCTACAGTTCCGGGGCGAGCCGAGGTTTTGCACAGCTTGGGTCGCGCTCCCGAAGTGGATGCGTCACAGCCAATCGCATCCTCGGTTGCATAGAATCTAGCTGATGCTCCGGTTGCTTCATGGAGGCGGTTCTGGCCCAGCGCAGGGAAATTGTGCAAACCCCCGAAGTTCCATCCATCGGGGTTCTCCTACTCGATTCCAATCCGACGCAGCGCAGGTTGCTGGCCGGAGCGCTCAAGCGCCGTCCGGAATTCCGGGTGTCCGCCTGCGACCCGGGCGCCGGTTTGCGCCTGCTCGCCTCGGAAGAAATCGCGGTTGTATTGTTGAATGCTTCGCGCGCCGGCGCGCCCGATCTATCTCTGCTGCGGCAGCTTCATCTTGCTCACACCAACGTAGCCAAAGTGCTTTTGCTGGGCGGCTATGATCGCGATCTGGTGGTGACTGCCTTCCGCGCCGGAGCGCGCGGCTTGTTCTCCTTCTTCGACCAACCCCTTCGCCTGCTTTGCAAGTGCATCCACTGCGTCCATCGCGGCGAGGTGTGGGCCAACTCGGAGCAGTTGCAGCATTTACTGGCTGCGGTGGCGCAAGTGCCGTCCCTGCGGGTTGTAAACTCGCGCGGCTTAAAGCTGCTAACCCTACGGGAAGAGCAGGTGGTCGCGCTGGTGGCCGACGGCCTGAGCAACCGCGAGATCGCCGGTGAATTGAGACTGAGCGAACACACGGTCAAGAAATATGTCTTCCGAATCTTCGACAAGCTGGGTATTTCCAGTCGAGTGGAGTTGGTTCTGTACGCGGTAAACCACGGAGGACAGTTGCAGGCGGAGTGGATTCCCGGGGGCGTCCCAGCCAAGAGCAATTAAGAACCGCGCAAACTTTAGCACTTGCGCTGGGCATTGCGCGATCTAGAATGGCTTTTGGACATGCCGTTGCCTATGCCCACTTTGGCCGACGATTCGCCGCCACCAGATTCGCCTAAACGCCGCACGACCGTGATCGCGTCAGGACTGCTTTGTGGAGCTCTCGCGCTGGTGGTCACGTTCACGAGCCAGCGAGCTTTCTTCAGTCCCGTGGCGATCGTAATCGTCGCGGCCATCGGCGCAGCAGCCGTACTTATGCAGTTGCAATTGCGCAATCGGAAGGAAGGGGCGACCGTGCGTCCACCCCTGTTGCTGACATTCCTGGGGATCGGTTGCGCCCTGGCCACGCTCTTCGCCGACCGACTCTCGCTGCGACCGCAGGTCTCGCTGGCGCTGGCGTGCGGGGCCATCGGTTGCTTTGCCGTCAGCAGTGTGGTCATCTTAAACGGATTCCGCAAACGGCGTCTGCGGGCAAAGTAGGGGGATTCGGCCCACGCAGAACTGGTCACCAGGCGGCGAGGGTCGCTTAGGGTATGAGAAGAAATACTCGGTTCTAGACTTGGTTCTAGACAATGAGAAGCGCGAGTTTTACGGCCAGCGCTTCGCTGTGTCTTCCCAGCCAACAGCCCGTGCGGGCTGCGGATTGGTTACCGCCGGCTGCGGGATACGCATAGGCTGCTGTGGGCCGCCCGTCCCGGTCAACGCAGGCTTGCTATTCATGGCTTCGACCATGATCGGCTCTTTTTCTTCTGTCAGCAGCGGAGCCGCGACACGCAGAGCTTCCACTTCCTTCTCCAGCCGGGCCAACTCCAATTCCTTCTGACGCAACACCTCGTAGACATTCTTCATAACCTGGGCACCTTTGGGATCGTCCTGAATAATAGCGAATCCTACAGATGCACCGATCTTTAAGTACGCGGGAGCTTTTGTCAAGCGGAATGCGAGGTGCTGCGTGCAGTGTTGCCCAATGGTAAACTCTTTGCATGCCGGACAATCGACGTTCCCGCACCTGGCTGTGGGTCATTCTCGGCGGCGGAGCCTTCCTTCTCTTTCTCCTTGCCATCTTTTCGCTGGCATTTCTGGTCTTGCACTCCGGCGATTCCACGTCGGCCATGAACTTCGGAGAGAAGATTGGCGTGATCGATCTCGACGGCGTCATCCTCGACTCCTCCACGTTCAACGGTCAGCTCAAGAAATTCGCGGATGACGATTCCATTAAGGCCATCATCATTCATGTGAACTCGCCGGGGGGCGGGGTGGCCGCTTCGGAAGAAATTTATCGCGCGGTCAAGCGGGTGCGCGATGAAAAGAAGAAGCGCATCGTAGCCTCGATCAGCACAGTAGGCGCCAGCGGCGCGTATTACGTTTCCTCCGCAACGAATAAGATTTTCGCCGACAGCGGCAGTGTGGTCGGGTCGATCGGCGTGATTGCCGAATGGGTGAACTATGGCGACCTCATGCGCTGGGTCAAACTCAAGCCTGAAGTGTTGACGGTAGGAAAGTTCAAAGACACCGGGGATCCGTCGCGCGAGATGACTCTGGAAGAACGCGCCTACATGCAATCGCTCATCGATAATATGTATGGCCAGTTTGTGAGTGCGGTCGCGGATGGCCGGCACGCAAAAGTCGAAGACATCAAGTCGATCGCCGATGGCCGTGTGTGGACCGGTGAGCAGGCCTTGCCGATGCACTTGATCGACGCAGTCGGCGACTATCAGGCTGCCGTGGACGACACTGCCAAAGCCGTCGGCATCAAGGGCGAGCCCACCCTGGTGCATCCCGAGAAAGAGCGGCATACGCTGCTCGATCTTTTAATGGGCGACCTGTCGCCCCTGCTTCCCACGAAAGAAAAAATCCTCGATCAGCAGACCGGCTTTTACTACCTCTGGAAGTAGATTCGGCGCAGCCCGGAACTACGCGATTGTTTCTTGGCTGGTACGGAGTTCGCGGTATCGAATCGCCTTCTGGAAGATTCTACACTCTTCCTCGTTTGCGACTTCATCGCACGATAGGAGATTTCTTTTGAACAACATATCTGAGAAGCTAAGACTAGGAAAAGCGACAACGGCGGCGCTCATGGCTGGAGCGCTTTTCTTTTCATTGTCCATCACAGCCCCGCAGGCACGCGCTTTTGATGATCGCGGCGATTGTCAACACGCTGTCGAAAAAGCTGAAGCACGACTCGACCGAGCCATTGAAAAAAATGGCGAACACAGCCGCGAGGCCGAGGATCGCCGCCGCGACCTGAATGCGGAGCGAGAACGCTGCTGGGGCAGGTTCCATCAGTGGTGGAACGGCAGGGACCATCGTTGGGAGACCGAGCATAACTGGGATCAGGACGATCATCGGTAGACTGTGGCAGTTTTCCGAAAAAGCCCACGGGTTACGCCGCGGGCTTTTTTGGCGCCCAAACCTCGCCCTCTTGCGCGGAAGCCCTGAAATTTGAGAAGGTTATCCTTACTTACAACAGCAATTAGACCGGTTGGGCTTACGATCTTCTATTGACAGAGCTTAGGGAGCCGTGCCGATGACGAAAGCAGATTTGATCGATGAAGTGTCCCGCCTGGCGGAGTTGACGCGCAAGGACAGCGAAACCATTGTCGAGACAATTTTCGACAGCGTGGTGCGCTCTTTACACGTGGGCGACAAGATTGAAATTCGCGGCTTTGGCAGCTTCCGCACACGTCAGCGCAAGGCGAGAGTGGGGCGCAATCCGAAGACCGGCGAGCGGGTTGAGGTTCCGGCCAAGAAGATTCCGTTCTTTAAGCCCAGCAAAGAATTGAAGGATTTGGTGAACGCGGGCAGCGGAATCGAGCCAGCGCTTGAGCCCCCGGCAGCACCACCAGCTTAGCTAATTCTCGGTTGCGACGTTGGTTCGCCGAAATTTCGTCTAGTTTCGTTACGATTCTTTACAGGCTACTCGCGGCGCGGGGCGTACCATCTCTCATCTAACCGATTTTTCCATTCACAAACTTCACAATTTGAGTGCCTTGTTTGCTATGCGAAGCCTGAAGTCCGAAACCCCGCCGGTTTTGATAATCCTCGCGCTGTGCTCATGCGCTTTGGCGCAAACGCCCGACGCGGCGACCATCAAAACGGAGGTGAAATCCGTCATGCTGCCGGTCACCGTCCACGACAAGCATGGCAAGACTGTCGCCGATCTTACGGTCGATGATTTTGTCCTCAGCGACGACGGCAAGCCGCAGCACATCGACTACTTCAGCCATGACGTGCATCTCCCGCTCACCCTGGGACTGCTTCTCGATACCAGCACGAGCCAGCGCGACGTGCTAGCCGATGAACGCACGGCCAGCCAGCGCTTCCTCGACCGGATGATGGCCGATCCCAAAGACAAAGCTTTCGTCATTCAGTTTGATCGCGAAGTGGAATTGTTGCAGGACATCACCGACGCCAAAGACAAACTGCATGATGCGCTGGATAAAGTTTCGGCGCCGCAGTTTGCATCGGCCAACTCAGGTGATGATTCTGGCGGACATCGCGGCGGGGGCACGACACTTTATGACGCAGTGTTTCTCGCCTCGGATGAGTTGCTGCGCAAGCAGCCGGGGCGCAAGGCGATCATCGTGCTCACCGATGGCGTCGATCGCGGGAGCAAAGAGTCGCTGAACAGCGCCATCGAGGCCGCGCAGCGCTCCGACACGGCCGTTTATGCCATTTATTTTAAGGGCGCGGAGCAGAACTCCAACAATCCTGGCATGGGGCGACGGCGCGGCGGCATGGGTGGCGGAGGCTGGCCAGGCGGTGGGAGCGGATATCCCGGGGGCGGCGGAGGTGGTTATCCTGGAGGGGGACAGCGGCCTGAGCCTCAAACTCACGTCGACGGAAAAAAGATACTGCAACAGTTATGCGGAGAAACCGGCGGCATGTTGTTCGAAGCCAAGAAACAGAAAGTGGATGAAGTCTACACCTCGATTGCGGAAGAATTGCGCAGCCAGTATATTCTCGCGTTCACTCCGGATAAATCCGCCGAGTCGGGCTTCCACAAGCTAGCACTGACCGTGAAAAGAAAAGACATGACCGTGCAGACGCGTGCCGGATATTACGTCGGCCAGTGACGGCCTCGCCGCTGCGAAAACGCCTATAATCCTAGCGGTGACTCTATGAAATCCTCACTCGCGGTCGCACGATGTCTTCCGCTCACGTTCTGTCTGCTGCTGGCTCCCGGAATGAATGCTCAAAATGCATCCACTTCGTCCGCCTCTGGACAGAAGTTCTCGCAAATCGATGGCGGAGCTGGCCCCTGTTCGCTCGAGCTTACAGTGACAACTCCCGACGGCAAGCCCGCCTATGCCGCGTCGGTCAAAGTTCATATCCCCTACGGTTTTGGCGGATTCCACAAACTCGACCTCGAAGTAGGGACTGACCAGCAGGGGAAAGCCAAGTTCACAGGATTGCCCGCACGTGTGCGCCGCCCGCCGTTGGAGTTCGATGCGACGTTGAACGGATTAAGCGGGACCGCCGCCTACGATCCCGGCAGTGAATGCCAGGCAAAACACGATCTCGTGCTGCAGCAACCCACGCCGTGACAATCATGAAAAATTTATTCGAACAAGAGACTTCGAAGACGATTCGCGCGGCAACGGACGCCGTCTGGCCAGCGCTGAAATGGACCGATTGGAGCGACACCGCCAACACGCTCCACATGTGGACGCAGATCGTCGGCAAGACGCGCCTCGCGCTCAGCCCCTTGCAGGCGCAGTGGTGGAACGTTCCGTTCTACGTCAGCGCTCGTGGATTGAGCACGTCCGCCATGCCTTACCAGAACGAAATGCTCGAAATCGAGTTCGACTTCGTCAGCCATGATCTTCGCTTTCGATTGAGTTCAGGCGCTCTGCTGTCGATGCCACTGCGGGCGCAATCGGTGGCGTCGTTCTACGATGAATATCTCGGATGTCTGGCGGCGCTGGGCGTCTCGCTTCGTATTCATCCGGTGCCGGTTGAGATTAAGGATCCGATTCCGTTCGTCGAGGATACGAAACATGCTGCTTACGATCCGCTCTTTGCTCATCGGTTTTGGAGGATATTGGTTCGAGCCGACCAGATTTTTCAGCGATTCTCCTCGAACTTTATCGGCAAGATCAGCCCGGTCCATTTCTTCTGGGGCAGCTTCGATCTGGCGGTGACGCGCTTCTCCGGACGCCGCGCACCTGAGCGCGCTGGCGCTGACGCGATTACGCGCGAAGCTTACTCGCACGAAGTCATCAGCGCGGGCTTCTGGCCCGGAAACGGCGGGTTCGGTCAACCCGCGTTTTATGCCTATGCGGCACCCTCGCCGGCTGGATTAGACAAAGCGTCCGTTAAGCCGGACGACGCCACCTACAATGCGCAACTCGGCGAGTTCATTCTGAATTATGCAGACATGCGCACCGCGGTCGATCCCGACGCGGCACTACTGATTTTTCTTCAAAGTACCTACAATTCCGCAGCCGATCTGGCAAAATGGGATCGGGACGCGCTCGAACGTTTGCCTGCTTCGGCTCCCGCAATCAAAGCACGCCCGAAGGGCTAGCGCGATCCTAGTCCGCGATCCCAATCCCACGATTCGCCAAAAGAGCTTGTGTAGCAGCGCTTTTCAATTTGACAGTGAAAGCTTCGAACGAGTACTCTAAGCGCAATTAGTGAGTTGTGAGCCCCGCATTACCGACTGACCGCATCCACTTGCTGTAGCTGACCATCATTTCTTAGTTCTGGGGGTATCTTTATGTTCGCCCGCGCCGCTTCTTCAAAAACCACGAATTTATTTGTGCTGGCTCTTCTTTGCATGGCTCTCGCTCCGAATAGTCTCGCCGCGACCGGAGCCATTCTGCATACGTTCACTGGCGGCAACGACGGCGCGAATCCCGCGGGAACGCTAGTCCTGGATAAGTCAGGTAACCTCTACGGAACGGCGCAAACCGGCGGAGCCGCGAAGAACGGTGTTGTGTTTGAATTGAGTCCGTCTTCCAAAGGCTGGAAAGAGACCGTGCTTTACACTTTCGCAGGGGGTAACGATGGCTCGCAACCAGCCTCTGGCTTGGTCTTCGACGCAGCCGGAAATTTGTACGGAACGACCATAGAAGGCGGTTCCTCGAACGCTGGAACCATATTCGAGCTCTCGTTAGCCAATGGAAAATGGACCAAAACGACTCTCCTCACCTTCACCAACGGTCTCGACGGCGGCTATCCGGTTTCAGGCAGCTTGATCTTCGACGCGAAAGGCAATCTGTACGGCACCACGCAGACTGGCGGCAGCGGCGGCGAAGGCACCGTCTTCGAGTTGTCGCCGAGCAATGGCGCCTGGACCGAGACCGTGCTCTACAACTTCAACGGATCCGACACCGGATATTACCCAGGCTATACCCTCGCGTTCGACCGGAAGGGCAACCTTTACGGAACGACGGGCGGCGGCGGTCCGAATTACGGCATCGTTTACCAACTCTCCCCCAACTCTAACGGAAGCTGGACCTACAAGGTGATCTATACGTTTGAGGGGGGCTATGAAGGCGGCTATCTGCTCGCCGGCGTGATTCTCGACGCAGCCGGTAATCTTTACGGAGAAACTGCGATCGGCAGCCCCAGCGGAAACGGCTTGGTCTACGAGCTCTCTCCGCAAAGCAACGGGACATGGACTGAAACGGTGCTGTGGGCGTTCGACTTGGGCGACGGCTCATATCCCAGTGGCGGTCTAACGTTCGACGACAAGGGCAATCTTTACGGAACGACGTCGTCCGGTGGGAGCGGCGGTTGCACATTTCCGGGATGCGGCACGGTGTTCCAGTTGACGCCTTCCAACGGCGGATGGACTGAGTCGAGGTTGTATAGCTTTACTGGAACGAAAGACGGTTCGTATCCAACATCGGGCGTGACCGTCGATTCGAACGGCGTTGTATACGGAAGCACCTATCTGGGCGGCGCTGAAAAATCCGGCACAGTGTTTTCCGGCAAACCTTAAAAGTAAGAAGCTCTGGGAGAAATTATTTTATGCGAAATCGAAGTCTACCCGTTGCCATGATGATCCTCGCGTTGGCGGTTGGCGCGTGGGCCCAGAAGGAAAGGATTCTTTACAGCTTCAACGGCTTGAACGATGGCGGCGCGCCTTATGCAGGAGTGGTTTTGGATAAGGCGGGAAATCTCTATGGCGCATCCAGCAATTGCCTGAACAATTTTGGCAACGTCTTCGAGATCGTGCGCCACAAAGACACAGGTGAGTTTCAGTCTCTCTACACCTTTACTGGAAACGGCGACGGAGGCTGTCCCCAAGGCGTTCCCTTCTTGGATGGGAAAGGAAACTTATACGGAACTGCGGTGACCGGTGGGGCTCCCATCGGCGACGGCGTGGTTTTCGAGTTGACGCGATCGAAGAAGTGGTCGGAGAGCGTTTTCTATGAGTTTCTGGGAAACGACGGAAACTACCCTCAGGGCGGAGTGATTCGCGACCAGTCGGGCAACCTTTATGGAACGGCTCGTGACGGCGGCCTCTACAACAACGGTGCCGTGTATGAACTGATGCCGGAGGCGAATGGCAGTTGGAACTACATTCCCCTGATCGATTTCACCGGTGGCGCCGATGGCAGCTCTCCGTACAGCAATCTCACCATGGACGCGGAGGGAAATCTCTACGGTTCTACATATCGCGGAGGAGCATCGTGCTTCTGCGGGGTGATTTTCGAGTTGAGTCAGGCAAACGGCACCTGGACGGAAACCGTTCTCTACACGTTTACTGGGGCCGAGGATGGAGCTTATCCCTGGACGCAGGTTGTGTTCGATAAAGCGGGCAATCTCTACGGCACCACCGAAGGCGGCGGCGCCAACAATCTCGGCGCAGTTTTCGAGTTGAAGAAGACGGGCAGCACATGGACCGAGTCCGTATTGCATAGTTTCAGTGGAACGGACGGAGGCGATCCCTGGACCGGCGTCACGCTGGATGAGGCTGGCAACCTCTACGGAGTAACCAATCTCGGCGGCTCCGCGAATGGCGGTGTGGTTTATAAGCTGACCGAATCGAATGGCGTGTGGACCGAGACGGTGTTGCATAGCTTCACGGGATACCCGGATGGAGCGCAGCCCGCCGACTGGGGCGGCGTTGCAGTGGATAAATTCGGCAACGTTTATGGCACGACCTGGTCGGGCGGCACCAATAACTGGGGCACCGTCTTCGTAATCACAAAGTAATCTTCGACGGTCCGAAATAAATAAAACGGCAGGGGTTATGCGCCCCTGCCGTTTTATTTTGAGCGAAGTCTACTTGCCGCGGTTCACTGCCTTTTTGAGGTCGGCGCCCGGAGTGAATTTAGCTACACGACGAGCCGCGATTTTGATGGTTGCGCCGGTTTGGGGGTTGCGTCCGTTGCGGGCTTTGCGCTGCGAAATGGAGAAGGTGCCGAAGCCGATGAGGGCCACGCGATCTCCCTTTTTCAGAGCGGAAGTGATGCTTTCCACGGTGGTGTCGACAGCGGCAGACGCCTGCGTTTTGCTGATGCCGCTGCCGGCCGAAATGCGATCGATAAGGTCCGCTTTATTCACTTTTCTCTCCTGGCAGGCTTCGTTTATTCCCGGCGGCAGGCCGGATGGAACGATGCAAAAATCCTGAGAAACCTGCGGCCCCTATTTGGCTACGATGCGCGGAGATTGTCAACTGTGAAAATCCGCGAGGGATGCCTTGTTTGGTGCCCGCCCCTTGGCAAACGCCCGTCCAGCTTGTCGACTGCAGAAGTTAAGTCCCACCGGCATCGTCCTTGGCGATGCAGTTTCCGCTATCTCGCTGATAGAAATAAATGATCAGTAAGGGAGCAGTGATCATGTTGTATTGTTAGCAGATCATTCTTCGCCTCGGAGGTCATGCAACGCGCTCCAAAATAAAATGGAAATCGACCAGATCGAGACGTTTCTAGCGGTCGCAACCTTCGGCGGATTTCATCGCGCCGCGGAAGCGCTGCGCTTGAGCCAGCCCGCGGTGAGCGCCCGCATCAAGGCGCTCGAGGAGTCTCTCGGCGTGAGGTTGCTGGCTCGCTCCCGCTCAGGACTCACGCTTTCAGATGCCGGTCGCGCTTTTCGTCCCCACGCGGAGCAACTTCTGCGAACCGCATCCGTGGCGCGCCAGGCCGTGCATGAGCTGCAACCGCAAGCCGGCGGCCCACTCCAGATTGCGGCGGCGCTATCCATTTGCGTGTACTTCCTGCCTGACGTGCTCAAACGCTTTCAAAAGAGTCATCCCAATCTCATCATCAATTTGCGCTCCGGCCACTCTAAGGAAGTATTGGAAATGGTCCTCGAAGACGAGGCTGAGATCGGGATCGCCCGCTCGCTGATGCACCCCGAAGTGGAGACACTCCAGCTCCGCGACGATCCTCTGCTGTTGGTAGGCAACTCCACCCAATCGGCAAAGCATGGGCAGCAGGCGAGACTCGAGCAAGTCGCGGGCTGGCCGTTGATTTTCTACGAACGCGGCTCCAGCGACTGGGCGTTGACGCAGAGCATGTTTCGCAAAGCCGGGTTGCTTCCGAACGTTGCACTTGAAGTCGACGGCATCGAGACTGCGAAGCGCATGGTGGAGCGCGGACTTGGCCTGGCGTTCCTGCCCCACATGGCCGTGGTTCGCGAACTGCGTCAGGGCAAGCTCGCCTCCGTGACCATCGAAGACGGCGAGCCGCTGGGGCGAAGTCTCGATGTGGTCCATCCGCGACGCCGGCCGCTGCGCACAGAAGCGAAAGCGTTTCTGCAGGTACTCCGCGACGCGGCCGCGGAGGTCGCCACCGAACGCACCAGTTATGCCGGCCGCGAGCGCAGAAAGATTCGCGGCTACTAGCTTCCCTTCGCGAAGTTTCGCGTAAACTCAATCTCGAAGCCCTCATCCAAAGAGTTCAGGCACGCGATTTGAAAAGCATCGGCAAATTTCTGTCTCATTATTCGCTCCTGATCTGGGCTGTGTTGAAACCCCTCGGCGCGTGGGGGGTATTTCTGGTGGCATTGGTTGACTCCGCCGCGTTAGGCATGCCGGTCGATGTGGCGGTGGCGACTTATGTCTATCAAGCGCCTTCGCGGTTGTTCCTTTATGTTCTGATGGCGTGCGCCGGCGAAACCCTGGGCAGTCTGGTGATTTACGCCATTGGATACAAAGGCGGCGAGGAACTACTGCGCAAGCGCATTCCTGCTGAGCGCTTTGAAAAGATTCATAACGCGTTCGACAAACATCCTTTTTGGAGCCTGATGTTTCCGGCGATCCTGCCGCCGCCGACCCCGTTTAAGTTGTTTGCACTCGCCGCCGCAGTGACCGAGATGCAGCTCAGCCATTACCTGATGGCAATCTTCGCAGGACGATTCATCCGCTTCACTCTACTGGGATTGCTGACCATCAAATTCGGCCCCGACGTTCTGCGAATTGTCACCGTCGCGGTGCGGAAGCATCTCGCCTTAGTAGGATTGATCGCCGTTGTCGGATTGCTGGCATGGTTCGTAAAGCAACGCGCTGCGGCTAGATCCAAGACGACGGTGCTGGGATAGCGATTCCGCGAAACTTGGTTTACCCCACTCGCCCACACTGTTAAACTAACGAGTTTGGGTTCGCTGCTGTGGCTAGCCGAAGACTCAACCAAATTCTTCTTTCCAGGACAGTCATGTTGAAGCCAGGTGATATTGCAATTGTCAGTGGTGCGCGTACGCCCTTCGGGCGCTATTGCGGCAAGTTGAAGGAGTTCACCGCGCAGGAGTTGGGCGCCGTCGCAGGCAAGGCTGCGATCGAGCGCGCTGGGCTCGATCCCAAAGAGATCGATCATGTGGTGTTCGGCAACGCGCAGCAGACTTCAGGCGATGCGCTCTATGGCGCGCGCCATGTGGGATTGCGTGCCGGCCTGCCGATTGAAACTCCAGGACTGACTGTGAATCGTCTGTGCGGCAGCGGCATGCAGTCCATCGTGAACGCGGCGCAGATGATTCAGCTGGGCGAAGCGAGCATAGTGCTGGCAGGCGGCATGGAGGCGATGTCGCAAGCGCCCTTTGTGATTCGCGGTCGCGATGGATTCACGCTCGCGCCTGGCGGCAAGCTGGAAGACTCATTGATGGTCGCGTTGCTTGACAGCTATTGCGGCCTTTATATGGCGAATACTGCTGAACTCTATGGCGAGCAGCAGGGCATCACGCGACAGATGCAGGATGAGTTCGCGCTACGCTCACAACAGTTGGCGGACGCGGCATACAAAGAAAACCGCATTCAGGAAGAACTGGTTCCTGTGGCGCTCAAGAATCATAAAGGCGAATCGACCGGTGAGAGTCTAACCGAAGACGATCATCGGCGCCCGCAGACTACGATCGAAGGGTTGGCCAAGCTGAAGCCGGCATTTGGCAAGAGCGGCACAGTGACGGCAGGCAATGCCAGCGGCATCGTCGATGGCGGTGCGGCGGTGACGGTGATGTCTCTCGAAGCGGCGCAGAAGCGCAATCTCAAGCCGCTGGGACGGATTGTCAGCTGGGGAATCGCGGGCGTCGATCCTAAGTTGATGGGAAGGGGCCCGGTGCCTGCAATTAAGCAGGCAATCCAAAAAGCAGGCATCACGCTTGACTACATCGACTTGATTGAAGTCAACGAGGCGTTCGCCGCACAGTATCTCGCCGTGGAAAAAGAGCTCGGCCTCGATCGCGATAAAGTGAATGTCAACGGCGGAGCGATCGCTCTGGGCCATCCGCTGGGCGCAACCGGAACGCGATTAGTCATCACCCTGCTCTATGAACTGCGTCGGAGAAAGAAAAAGTACGGGGTGGCATCAGCCTGCATCGGCGGCGGACAAGGCATTGCCATGATTGTGGAGAGCATGAACTAAAGGAAAGCATATGGAAATTAAGAAGGTTGGCGTTCTAGGTTGCGGTCTAATGGGTTCCGGCATCGCGCAGGTCGCCGCGACTGCCGGTTTCGACGTGGTCGTGCTTGAGGTCGAGCAGAGATATCTCGACAAAGGGTTCGCCGGTATCGACAAGTCACTGTCGAAATTTGCCGAGCGTCCCGTCGAAAAAGGCGGAATCACGGCCGAACAAAAGGATGCGATCCGAGCGCGGCTTAAGGGCACGACTAACAGGGCCGACCTCGCGGATTGCGACATCGTCATCGAAGCGATCATCGAAAACGTCGAAGAGAAGAAGAAGATGTTCGCGTCGCTCGACGGCGTCGTTAAGAAAGATTCGATCTTTGCCTCGAACACGTCGTCGATTTCGGTGACCGAGCTGCTGACTTCGGTGAAGCGGCCGGAGCGCTTCGTGGGACTGCACTTCTTCAATCCCGTGCCGCTGATGAAGTTGGTTGAAGTCGTCCGCACGATTGCGACTGCGGACGATGTCTATCAGACCGCGTACGAGTTCGGAAAAAAGCTGGGCAAGGTTCCAGTCCGTACCAGCGACAAGACCGGATTCATCGTCAACCGTCTGCTGGTGCCCTATTTGCTCGATGCAGTGCGCGCCTACGAGGAAGGCGTCGGGTCGATCGAAGACATCGACAACGCTATGAAGCTGGGCTGCGGCTATCCTATGGGGCCGTTCACGCTGCTCGATTTCGTCGGCCTGGACACAACTTACTACATCACCCACGTCATGTACGACGAGTTCAAAGAGCGCCGCTTCGCCTCGCCTCCGCTACTCAAGCGCCTGGTAATGGCAGGCTGGTACGGACGTAAGTCCGGTAAAGGTTTTTACGATTACGCCGATCCGGAGAAGCCGAAAGCGAATAAGCTTTAGAATCCTCGGCGGTCGTAGACTTCTCGACAATGTCCGCCAGAAGAACGAGCACGACGAGTCGATCATCTTCAATCGAGCGGATGATCCGGTAATCGCCGACGCGGTACTTCCAGAATTCGCTGAGTGTTCCACGCAGCCGGTCTCCGATTAGGCGGGGATCGTCTAGCTGGGCGACGCGTCGGTTGAGGAATTTGACGATGCGGGCAGAAATAGATTTGTCGAGGCCCGCCAGTTGCTCCCGAGCGGTCCGCGAGATTTCAAGGCTCCACTCCTTACACAAGGTGGCCCGGCACCCATCTGCGGCTTGCGGTCATTTAGAATCTTAGGTTCACCGTAATTTCATCGCATAACGGGAGCACTATTTGATTCCACGCTATACGCGCCCTGAGATGGCCCGGATTTGGAGCGAAGACAATCGCTTTCAGACATGGCTTAAGGTCGAATTGGCTGCGACGGAAACGTTGGCGGAAGCCGGCATGGTTCCGAAGGATGCGGCTCGCGAAATTCGCAAGCGAGCCGGTTTCGACCTCACGCGCATTCACGAAATTGAAGCCGAAGTCCGCCACGATGTAATCGCGTTCACCACGTCAGTGGCGGAAATCGTCGGCCCGGCATCGCGATGGTTTCACTACGGCCTGACCTCGAATGATGTTGTGGATACAGCACAAGCTCTGCTGATCACACAGGCCTCGACAGTCATTGCCGCAGATCTCGAAAGGCTGGCGGCTGTGCTGAAGAAACGCGCGCAGGAATTTCAGCACACGCCCATGATCGGACGCACTCACGGCATTCACGCTGAGCCGATCACCTTCGGATTCAAGCTGGCTAATTGGTACTCCGAGACGCAGCGCAATATAGAGCGCTTCAAGCGTGCAGCGGAGGAGTTGCGCGTGGGCAAGTTTTCCGGAGCGGTGGGGACGTTTGCTCATCTGACGCCCGTGATCGAAGAAAAGATTTGCTCCCGGCTCGATCTCAAGGCTGCGGACATTTCTTCTCAGGTGATTCAGCGCGACCGCCACGCGAATTATCTGGCGACGCTGGCGGTGATTGCGTCCACGCTGGACAAGATTGCCACGGAGATTCGTCACTTACAGCGCACCGAAGTCCGAGAAGTGGAAGAGTTTTTCAGCGAAAAACAAAAAGGCTCGTCGGCGATGCCGCACAAGCGCAATCCTGTAACCAGCGAGCAGATCAGCGGATTAGCGCGCGTGGTGCGCAGCAATGCACAAGCCGGATTTGAGAACGTGGCGTTGTGGCATGAGCGCGACATTTCCCACTCGTCGGTGGAGCGCGTCATTATCCCCGACTCAACGACCTTGGTCGATTATCTCTTGCAGAAGACGGCGAGTTTGATCGAGGCAATGTTCGTCTATCCCGAGCGCATGAAGCACAATCTCGACAGCACCGGCGGCCTTATCTTCAGCGGGCAACTCTTACTCGATCTGGTCGAGCACGGAGTCTCGCGCGAGGATGCCTACCGAAAAGTCCAGGGCCACGCGATGCGAGCCTGGCGCGAGGCCCTGAATTTCCGCGACCTTGTAATGGACGATTCGGATATTACCAGTCGCGTCCCGAAGCGCCAGCTCGAACGGGCGTTCGACCTAAATCGTCAACTCGCCAACATCGACACCGTCTTCGAGCGGGTATTTGGCCCAAAGAAACGCCGGGCCACCGATGCCCGACGCAAACGTTAGGCGCGAAGAGCTATGATGGTAACCTTCATGGGCACCTGCGCTTTCTACGTTGCAAGATGCTTTTCAATTTTGGCCATCTTGTCGGGTCTGGCTTTAGGACAGGAACCGCAGCAACCTGCCCCCGCGAATACAGGGCCTACAGACTCGACCAATCAAACCCCGAATCGAGATTCGAAATCAGGCTGCAGAGGATTCCGTCCCACAAACTCCTTCGCCGCAGGAGTCCGCCGCGTTCGCGAAGCTCAGTGTCATCGATCAGGCTTGGGAGGTGCTGAGTTCGGGACTACAGGAGCAGAATCCGGCCAAGAGAGCCACCGCGGTCCGCGTACTTTCCCTGCTGGTGGGAGACGCAAAGGCGCTGGACGCCGCGTCCAATGCGCTGGACGACACCAAACCAGAAGTGCGTGCGGCCGGAGCTTATGCCCTGGGCGAATTGGCCGGCCCCAGCGCGATTCAGAAGTTGCGCGAGGTCATAAAGGACAAAGAACCTTCGGTCGCGATTGCGGCGGCGAATGCGCTGCTGAAGTTACACGACCCCGCAGCCTATCAGGTTTTTTACGCGGTCTTAACTGGAAACATGAAGGGCGGGAAGGGCCTGATCGCTTCGCAGATGGACCAACTCAAAGATCCCAAACAAATGGCGCTGCTGGGCTTTCAAGAGGGTATCGGCTACGTCCCCTTCGCAGGCATGGGCTACGACGCCTATCGCGCGATACGAAAGGACGATAGCTCGCCGGTGCGCGCAGCCGCGGCGAAAGCGCTCACCCACGATCCTGATTCTCAAAGTGAAGACGCGCTGGTGCAGACCGCCATCACGGATCGGAGCGAACTCGTCCGCAACGCCGCGCTGGACGCCATCTCCCATCGTGGCGATCCATCGATCATGTACCGACTTGCTCCGGCGATGCGAGATCAGAAGGATTCGGTAAAGTACTCAGCTGCGGCAACGATTTTGCATTTGCACGACATCGCAACGCTGAAGCCGAAAAGTCGTCGGTCGCAGCCCAAGACCCGCGCCAAAAAGGCGGAAACGAAGAAGACAAACTAAAGCTCTATCTGGGATTTAAGAGTTGTAGTCAATCTGCCGATCGCTTCCTGAGCGGCGTTGGGAATCTCACTGTGGGTCAGGAACAACTGTCGCAAGACCGATCGACTCAGCTTTCTTTTAACGTAAGCTACGCAAAGAGCTTCGCCTAGGCGCGCTCCGGCGCTGCGAGCAGCCGCTTCCCACTCGCTCTTACGTCGAGGCTTCTGAATATTCGCGAATGCACCCTTAGACGCTCTCGAATCTTCGTCTTCCTGCAAAGGCATGCGGCACAATGCAGCGGAGGCGAAGTGAGCCAATGCATGTTCCAGCGTACGCGCATAGAAATCCGGTTGGATTTCCCCCGGCGCGAATCCCTTCTTCCTGAGAGGCAATCCGCGACAGGCGTGATGTAGAAATCGTCCTGCCTCCTCAGCGGCCAATGTAATTTTGAAATCGCGGACGTAAACCGCGTTAATTTGCGGAATGTAGATCGTTCCGCGATCTTCGACCTGATCGAGAATCTCCTCCACCTGAACCGGCGTGGCGCCGCATCGGGTAAGCAGGCGGCCCAGCGTGACGTTCGATTGCCCCCCACAAACCTCGGGCAGCATGTCGACCAGGAATTTTGGCTGCGTCGTATTGTGAGCGGAGTAGCGCTGGATGCCGAGGAAGCGCGCCAGACTGTCAATCAGGTTGTGGATGGTGGGACTTAAATCGGGATCGCCCGATCCGCCGCTTCCCCATCGGCTGAGATGCAAGCGATAGCTCTCGTATTTTTCCAAAGGCGTCGCGTTGAATACGCACAGTGTGTCCCTGGAGACTCGGACTGCCGGCACTAGTTCTTCTTTTTCACTGGACGCCTGCCAATAGAGGGCGTCTATATTTTGCAGTATCTTGACAACGGGCTCGGCGGGAAGTGCTCGCCTGAGCAAACGCGGCAAGTGCCCTGGGGCCAGGTGAGACTCGCCAAACAGAACGATTACGACCGCGCGAGGATGCAGTCCGCGTATTTCCGCGAGTTTGTGCGCCGCATGGCGATCGCGGGCAGCGATCTTGCGCAAGTCGTCGCGCGGGGCGCAATCGATTCCGTAGATGGCCTCTCCGTGCTCGCGAGCGGTGAGGAGCAACTCATAAAATGGCGCCCAATCGTATCCCCAGTCGAGATCGAAGCGAATGCGTTCGCGGAATTCGGCTTCGTCAATCTCGCGCCGCCACCACTCATCGAGAATGTGCTGATCCCGCGCAAAGATGGTTTCTACGGCAAGCACGACGGGGCGGTCGCCAGGCTGGGCGCGTTGTTCAAGAAGCGCAGCGGCAAAGTGCTGGGACGCGGGAAGCGCATGGTAGTCGCCGATCAGGATCGTCCCCGCCCGCAGGATGGCCTGATGCAACTCATCGGAGCTAAGGGTCGATCGATAGGAACGAAAGGCGTGGCTGAAAGCGCGCAAGTATTTTCGGCGGGGGCTGTGATCGTAACCTCGGATGTCGCGTTCGACGGCCGCCAAAGCATGCAGTTGAGCCAAGCTGCCGCGGGCCCCGATTTGAGTCATGGTGCCCATCTCTAGTGCACCAATCCTTGACTTCCGCCGGGTAGCGTCCCTATGCTCAGAAGTCCCACCGGGAACTCATGAATCTGACGATTGCCAGCACTGGCGCCAGCGGTTCGCTTTTCTTTAAACATCTGCTGCTCGCTGCCGAAGCCGACAGTCGCGTCCAGCGCATTAATCTCGTGGTGTCCGATAGTGGGTTGCGTGTCATTGCCGAAGAGCTTGGCCTGACCGGACGAAACGAGCTGGTGAAGCAACTCCTGGGGGGAAAATCGGACAAGATTCAGCAGCAATCCAATGCCGACATCGGAGCCAACATCGCCAGCGGATCGTATCCCTGCGATGCGATGGTCGTGATTCCGTGCAGTGTGGGGACGTTGGGCCGGATTGCCAACGGCGTTTCCTCCGCTCTGATCGAACGCGCCGCCGACGTTTGCCTGAAGGAAAGCCGGCCCCTCGTGCTTTGCGTCCGCGAAACTCCCTTGAATAAGATTCATATTCGCAACATGTACCGCGCGGCCGATTCCGGTGCGACCATCTTTCCTCTCATCCCCGCCTTCTACAACTTGCCGCCCGGTTTGGATGCCATGGCGCAGGAATTCGCCAACCGCGTTCTGGCCCACATCGGCTTACCTCAGCCGGGGGCGTATCAGTGGAAGGGCCAATGAGGCCGGTAAGTTAGCGCTGCACTCGATGGCAATGCATTTAATTCGAGTCTAGGAAACAAAATGTCGGGGAACAAATGACGGAAGGTCTGTGACGAAGGAACGCAGGTCTGGGAGGATCACTCCAACGATTCCCATTGACTGACAAATAGATGGACAGTCAGGCTCCGCATCCGCGATAATCCGCACGACTCTTATCCCATTACGAGGCAATCCCCCATTGAAGAAACTGCATTTCGTCCTCTCGCTGCCCAATGACAATAACTACCAGCACGAACAGGCCTCCGCTGCTAAAAGAACCGCGCAGAGGCTAGGGGCAGAGATTGACATCATGCACGCCGGCAATGATGCCGTTTTGCAGAGCCAACAGGTTCTGGAAATCATTCAATCGCGAACTCCGCGACCCGACGCCATTTTATTCGAGCCTCTGACCATGACCGGGCTGGTTCGGGCAGCCGAGGCCGCAGTCGCTGCCGGTATCGGATGGGTGGTGCTCAACAGCGACGTTGATTATCTTGATCGGCTTCGTGGCGTTTCTCGGACTTCTGTGTTTTGTGTCACCCGCGATCATACTGAGATCGGACGCATTCAGGGTCGCCAATTTGGCGCCCTGCTACCCACAGGCGGTACGGTTTTGTACATTCAGGGGCCGGCCAACAATTCCGCTGCGATGCAACGGACGTTAGGTATGGAAAGCACGAAGCCCGCGACGATTCAAATCAAAGGGTTGCGCAGCAATTGGGAGGAGGACAGTGCATTCGAGGCGGTGAATGCCTGGCTGAGACTCTCCACCAACCGGTCTACTCAAATCGGCGTGGTCGGATGTCAGTACGACGGCATTGCCAAGGGAGCGAGGCGCGCCTTCGAGGCTCTTCCCGACACGGAGGAGCGGCGGGAGCAATGGTTGAAAGTGCCATTCACAGGTGTCGATGGTTTGCCCACGGAGGGCAGGGCTTGGGTGGACCAGGGAATTCTGACCGCAACTGTGATCTCGCTCACCACCACACAAGTGGCGCTGGAAATGTTGGCCAAGGCGATCGAAACAGAGGTACAACCGCCAGCGAGAACTCTGTTGGATCTTTCCTCTTATCCTAACCTGCAGGAGCTATCGGCGCGAAGGCGTCGTGATTAGCCCTTCGGCTTGCCCAAACTCCAGGGGTAAGCTCTGCCCTGTTCATTCGTAACTCGCCCCCGGGTTTGGTGAACCGTATACTTCTGCTTGGGGACTCGGGCGTGGCGTTGGGCACAAAACAGCAGAAGAAGAAGGGCATCGCAGCGCGCATCGTTGAGGCGATGGAGCGCCCGTGGGGCGCTAAGGCTTCTGACGAGAAGAGTCAGGCTCAACCGAGTGGGCCTGACAAGATTCCCTTGATTGGTCTGGGTCTCGAGCCGAGTTCATCTCAAACAATCGGCAGTCGTATCGTGCAGTATGACTACCCAGCCGACGATGCCCCTGTGGTTAGCGCGACGGCGGCAATGCCAACGCTTAAGCAATCTGAAAATCCTCCGAATCTGACGTGGGGGCGGATCTCCGTAACAGCCCTATTCTGGACAGGCGAGATTTGGACGCGCCATATCTCCAGCCAAATTCACCGTACTTCAGTGCAATACCCGGCCATTTTCGTTGAGATAAAAAACAACAAGAAAGAGGGCGCGGCCGTCGGATCTGCCATCGGAATTAAGGCGGAGCTCGTGGTGGTCGGCGACGCGGACGAAGAGGAGTTCGTCCCCCTGCCATGGCTCGATGAACCCTGCAACACCGTGAACATCGAGTTCGGCGCGTCCAAGCGGCTTCTGCTAGCGGTCAATCGCGCGCCCAGCTTGACCGCCGCTGCGGACTGGCGAATCGTGCTGAACCATCGCGAGTTGAGCGAGGCGTCATCCGGCAAACACAAAGCCGATTTTGAACACTTCTGGCGGCAAGGCCCGGACAAACCATTGCGCCTCAACCTGCTGCAAATCGCAAGCGGGCGCATTCTGCAAACCTTCCACGGCAGGTGCGAATGGAAGGCAGGCGACCTGCATCCCGACATTGTGTTTGCGCTGGTGTAGTTACAGGATGTAGCGCGACAAATCCTGATCCTTCACGATGTCCGACAGGCGTTCGCGGACGTAGTCGGCGTCGATCTTCACGTGCTCGCCCTTCTTGTCGGGGGCGTCGAAGCTGATCTGATCGAGCACGCGTTCCATGATTGTGTGTAGGCGGCGGGCTCCGATATTTTCTGTGCCTTCGTTCACGCGGAAGGCGAAGCGCGCGACTTCTTCGAGCGCCTCTTTGCTGAACTCCAATTTCACGCCTTCGGTTTCGAGCAGAGCGGTGTACTGCTTAACCAGCGACGATTTCGGCTCAGTCAGGATCCGAATGAAATCGTCCATGGTGAGCGATTGCAACTCCACGCGAATCGGAAAACGGCCTTGCAGTTCGGGAATCAGATCGCTGGGCTTCGAAACATGAAACGCTCCGGCCGCGATAAATAAAATGTGGTCGGTGCGCACCATGCCGTAGCGGGTGCTGACCGTGGTGCCTTCCACGATGGGCAAAATGTCGCGCTGCACCCCTTCGCGAGAAACGTCGGGGCCGTGGCCGCCTTCGCGTCCGGCGATTTTATCGATCTCGTCGAGGAAGATGATGCCAGAATCTTCGACGCGATCGATGGCGGTGCGGGTGATCTGATCCATGTCGATCAGGCGCTGCTCTTCTTCCTGAATCAGGTATTCGAAGGCCTCGTTGACCTTCATCTTGCGCTTCTTGGTGCGCTGGCCGAAGATGTTGGGCAACATGTCTTTTATGTTGATGTCCATTTCTTCGACGCCCTGGTTGCTGAGAATCTCGATGTTAGGAAAATTCCGTTCGCGTACTTCGATCTCAACCTGGCGATCGTCGAGCTTGCCTTCGCGCAATTGCTGACGAAGTTTTTCACGTGTTCGGCTTTGTGAATCGCCGGAGCCGTTGCCTTCAAGAATCAAGCCGCCTGTATTGCCTTCGGGACGCGCCGGAGCCGGTTGCGGCAGAAGAATATCCAGCAGGCGCTCTTCGGCATTGAGCTCAGCCTTGTCGGCCACATCTTCCAACTTCTCTTCGCGGATGTTGTCGATAGCGACATCGACGAGATCGCGAATCATCGATTCAACGTCGCGGCCAACGTATCCCACTTCGGTGAACTTCGACGCTTCCACTTTCATGAATGGCGAGTTCGCCAGCTTTGCCAGGCGTCGCGCGATTTCGGTTTTGCCGACTCCGGTCGGCCCAATCATCAGAATGTTTTTCGGAATGATTTCTTCGGCCAGCTCAGGCGAAAGTTTCTGGCGACGCATGCGGTTGCGCAGCGCGATGGCGACCGAGCGCTTGGCATCCTTTTGCCCGACCACGTGCTTGTCCAGCTCGGCCACGATTTCGCGGGGCGTGAGTTGGTCGAGATCGATTTGCTCTTCTTCAACCGTTGCTGGGAGGTAAATGGCCACTGCGTTACAGCTCCTCGATGGTTACCTGATCATTGGTATAGATGCACATTTTGCCGGCAATCTTCATCGCTTCTTCGGCAATTTTGCGCGCGGATAGCTCGGTCTGCTCCGCCAGCGCCTGGGCGGCGGCCTGCGCGTAAGGGCCTCCGCTGCCGATCGCGGCGATGCCGCCGTCCGGCTCGATCACATCGCCTTGTCCGCTAAGCAGGAAAGTTTGCTCTTTGTCGGCGACCAGCAGCAAGGCTTCCAGGTGGCGCAGAAACTTATCCGTGCGCCAGTCTTTGGCTAGCTCGACGGCGCCGCGGCTCAGGTTGCCATGATACTGCTCCAGCTTCGACTCGAAGCGGCTGAACAGGGTGAAGGCATCGGCGGTCGAGCCGGCGAATCCGGCGAGAATTTTATCCTGATAAAGGCGGCGAATCTTGCGGGCGGAGTGCTTGATCACGCCCTCGCCCAGGGTGACCTGTCCGTCGCCGGCCAGCACAACGCTGCCGTTGCGGCGGACACACAAAACTGTAGTGGATCGAATCAGACGCTTCGTAGGCATGAGGACGAACGATGATTATAACAGTGCGAGCGATGGGTCAAACGCGGAGGACGCGGAGATCGCCGAACCATCGCAAATTTGCGCAGCGCCCCAGTGTTACCCTTAAACCTGCCCGATTTCTCCCATGACGGACGCCTCGCGCCAGCTTCGCTTCTCCATTATTGTTGCGTTTGGGCTGGTGTATTTCTTCTGGGGATCGACCTATCTGGCGATCGACATTGCGGTCGAGCACATTCCGCCGGCGCTGATGTGCGGCATTCGTTTTTTTATCGCGGGCGCGTTCATGCTGGCCTATTGCGCGCTGCGCGGACGCAAGGTGCGCTACACGGCGTTGCAACTTGGCCGCATGGCAATAGTCGGCAACTTGCTGCTAACAGGCGGAAATTTGACGCTGTCGTATGCGGAGCGGCACGTCGCCTCGGGATTGTCGGCTCTGATTGTCGCGATCACGCCGCTATGGTTTCTGATCCTCGATCAATGGCTGTTGGGACATCATCACATCGCGGTCCGCGGCAAAGTCGGGCTCGCGCTGGGATTAGTCGGCTTGATTATTTTGCTCTGGCCTGACCTTACGACGACCGGTGCGTTAAGCCGCGAGCAACTTTGGTCGTCATTGAGTCTGGTTG
Source organism: Terriglobia bacterium (assembly GCA_963799065.1). GTDB lineage: Bacteria > Acidobacteriota > Terriglobia > Terriglobales > Acidobacteriaceae > JAJPHW01. Next base: position 745,415 of record CAWCVJ010000003.1, on the reverse strand, counting down.
GCGGATCGTTTTCCTGGGCGCTGGGATCGGTGCTGTCGAAGCGCTGGAAGTCGGCGGACGTGGATCAGTTCTCCGGTACGGCGTGGCAGATGACATTTGCGGGGATGGCGAATTTCGCCATCGCGGCGGTGGTCGGTGAGTTCGCGCATGTAGTTTGGACGGCGCGCAGCGTGGGCGCAACCGCATACCTCATCGTATGCGGATCGTGGATTGGCTATACGGCGTACATTTATTTATTGGCGCATGTGCCCACGTCGAAGGTGTCCACATATGCGTACGTAAATCCCGTGGTGGCTGTATTTCTGGGATGGCTGGTTCTGCACGAGCGCGTGAGCGGATTCATTCTTGCGGGCACTGCGGTGGTGATTGCATCGGTAATTTTGGTGACCAGCGCTGAGGTGAAGACGAAGGCAATGGAAACAGTCGCGAGTTAGGAAATCTTATGGCCTCGTGCATTACTTGCGGACGAGAATTTCGGACTGGCGTGTTTGGGACAAAGAGCGACGTGTGTCCGGAGTGCCGGGCGTCGGCCATCGACGCGAACACCGGTGCGACGACATCATCGGCGACATGGACGCCTCCGGCACAAGTAATCGTGGCGCGGCGTCCGCCGCCGATTACGAAGATTATTGTGGGCATTAACGTCGCCGTGTTCGCGGCGATGGTGCTCTCTGGGATTTCCGTCACCAATCCAACAACGCAGCAGCTCCTGACGTGGGGAGCGAACTTCGGCCCGTTGTCTCTGGGTCCGCAGCCGTGGCGCATCTTCGCTTCGAATTATCTGCACATCGGCATCATCCACATCGCTCTGAACATGTGGTGCCTCTGGAATCTGGGGCTCCTAGCCGAGCGAATTTTCGATCCCTGGACGTATGTGTTGACCTACACAGCGTGCGGAATCGCCGGCAGCATTGCCAGTCTGGGTCTGCATCCCATGGTGGTCGGGGCAGGTGCGTCGGGCGCAATTTTCGGCTTGGCGGGCGCTCTGATTACAGCGTTATATATGGGCAAGTTGCCGATGCCGAAGCAAGCGTTGCGCTCGATCATGCGCAGCCTGGTCACGTTTGCCGGGTATAACTTGTTCTTCGGCGCAGTGGTGCCGGGCATCGATAACTCCGCCCACATCGGCGGACTGCTCGCGGGACTCGCCCTTGGAGCGGTGCTGGCGCAGACGCTCACTTCGCAGCCTGACATTCGCCATCGCTGGCGGCTGATCGTATTTGCCGTCGCTGCGATTTTGCTCTTCGCCGCGTTCTCCTTTGTGAAGCAAACGCGCGGGCATCAACTGCCGCAACAGGACATTCCTACGGCGGAAAACCGGCCTTGGAGTGAGCCTCCAAGAGCCCACAAAAAGAACCTTTCCGTCGCCGTTACGACTCTAAAGACTACGTGAATCCAGCCTCTCCGACTGCTGTGGCAAAGACTGCTGCGCCAAACACTTCCGAGGCGAAATCTCCGGGCGCGAAGCCGCCCAAGAGTCAGCGCCTGCGGGCGATTTTGCCGCTGCTGGGAGAATTGGTGCGTCCGCGCCGAGGATTGCTGGCGCTGGGCTTCCTGCTGATGGTCATCAATCGCGTCTCAGGGTTGGTGCTGCCCTATTCGACCAAGTTTCTGATCGACGGCGTCATCATCAAGCACCGGGTCAACATGCTCAGGCCGCTGGTGCTGGTGGTCTTGGGCGCCACGGTGATTCAGGGCGTCACTTCTTTTTCTCTGACTCAGCTCTTATCCAAAGCAGCGCAGCGGCTCATCACCGAACTGCGCCAAAAAGTGCAGACGCATGTTGGCAGGCTGTCGGTGTCGTTTCACGATTCGAATAAGAGCGGAAACCTGGTGTCGCGAATTATGAGCGACGTGGAAGGCGTCCGCAATCTGATCGGAACCGGTCTCGTCGATCTCGCCGGAGGCTTGCTCACTGCCGCCATTGCATTGGTCGTTTTGTTCCGCATTAGCGCCGTAATGACCTTGGTAGCTTTCACGTTTCTGTCCTGCTTTGCCCTGGCCTTGAATAAAGCGTTCAGCACGATTCGCCCGATTTTTCGCGAGAGAGGAAAGATCACTGCGGAGGTCACTGGCCGCCTCGCTGAATCGCTCGGCGGAGTGCGCGTTGTCAAGGGCTATCACGCCGAAGACCGCGAGGAGCAGGTCTTTTCAACCGGCGTAGGACGATTGTTGGATAACGTCATGCGCACGCTCACCGCAACCTCGGTGATGAGCCTTTCCGCGAGCGTGCTGCTCGGCGGCGTCGGCGCGGTCATTATGTATACGGGTGCTCGCCAGATTCTCGCCGGGACGCTCACCATCGGCGGATTCTTCACCTACACATTGTTCCTGGGATTCCTGATCGCGCCCATCATGCAGATTGTGCAAGTGGGCACGCAGATCACGGAAGCTCTTGCCGGGCTTGAACGCACGCAGGAAATTTTCAACGAAGCCCGCGAAGATCAAGACCCGCGCCGCACAATCACGTTGCCGGAGATTTTCGGCACTGTCGAGTTCGATCACGTCAGTTTCAGCTATGACGGGGTACGCACCGTTTTGCACGACGTTAACTTTCATGCCGAGCCCGGGACGGTGACTGCGCTCGTCGGGTCGTCCGGATCGGGCAAGTCCACGACAATCGGACTCATTTCGGCCTTTCATGTCCCGACTGAAGGTCGGGTGTTGGTGGATGGCATCGATCTCAGCACCATCAAACTGGATTCGTATCGCACTCAGCTTGGAGTTGTGCTGCAAGAATCTTTTTTGTTCGACGGCACGATTCGCGAGAATGTTTCGTTCTCGCGTCCGATGGCCAGCGACGAGCAAGTTCTCCGCGCCTGCAAAATCGCTCGTGTTGACGAGTTTGCTGAAAGTTTTCCCGACAAGTACGACACGATTGTCGGCGAGCGCGGCGTGAAGCTCTCCGGCGGACAGCGTCAGCGCATTTCGATTGCGCGCGCCATCCTGGCCGAACCGCGCATCCTAATTCTTGACGAAGCGACCTCGAGCCTGGACTCAGAATCGGAAGCAATGATTCAGGAAGGCCTGTCGTATCTGATGCATGGACGCACGACGTTTGTGATCGCACATCGACTCTCGACCATACGCCGCGCCGATCAAATTCTGGTGATGGAACAGGGACGAATCGTTGAGCGCGGAAATCATGAACAGCTTTTTGCTTTGCGCGGACGCTACTACGATCTGTACACGAAACAGCACGGCCTGGAGAGCAATCTATTCCTCGCCCCGGGTGAAGGCGATTATCGGCAGGCCGATGAAATTGCGTCTGGAAGCAAGAAAACGCGCGAAGCTGGCGTGACCGAGGCGTTGCGCATGGTTAAAGGAGAAGTTCGCTAGCGCATGAATTCCGTCGTGAATCCAGTTGCCGCGGGTTCGTCCGGCATTCAGATCGTCGATGTCCATCGCCATTACCAGATGGGCGAGACTCTGGTCCGCGCGGTGGACGGGGTTTCGCTCACGGTTGCTTCAGGCGAGTTTGCCGCGCTGTTGGGATTTTCGGGTTCCGGAAAGTCTTCGCTGTTGAATTTAATCGCCGGCCTCGACCGTCCCACCTCCGGCAAGGTGCTGGTGCAGGGCCGGGATCTGGCGGCCATGTCGCGAGAAGAGTTGGCCAAGCATAGGCTGCGCACTGTCGGCATGGTCTTCCAGTCGTTCAATCTGATTCCGAGCATGAACGTTTTAGAGAACGTTGAGTTGCCGTTGCGTTTCGCTGAAGTGGATCGCGACAAGCGGGACTCCATGGCCCGGGAAGCTTTGGAGCGTGTCGGACTAAAGTCACGAATGAGGCATCGCCCGTCGGAACTGTCTGGCGGGGAGCAGCAAAGAGCTTCGCTGGCGCGTGCTCTGATTAATCGTCCGCAAATATTACTGGCCGACGAACCCACCGGAAACCTGGACAGCCGCACCGGAACCGAGATCATGAACTTCCTGCGCGAGTTCAATGAATCGATGGGAATGACGATTGTGATGGTCACGCACGAGCGCGCCATCGCGGAAAAATATGCGGCCCGCATGATTTTTCTTGCGGACGGAAAATTAGTCGGCGACCAGCGCAACACGCCGAGTGCGGCCGAGCAGGAGGTCGTCCGATGAAGTTCTACGACGTAGCTGATCTCGCGGTGCGAAACCTGCGCGAGTCGGTGCTGCGTAACTCCCTGACGACAGTGGGAATTTCTGTCGGCGTGGCGTCTCTGGTGGCGATGCTTTCGCTGGGCATTGGCTTGCAGCAACTGGCAGCCCGGCATTTGCAAAAGTCGGGTCTGTTCGACACAGTTTTCGTCACGTCGCGCCGCGACGTTCGCAACTTCAGCCGTGAGCAGGAAGAAAATGGCCCGGCTCCGGCGGATAGCCCCGCCCTCACAGCAACTGCGGTCAAGACGATGGAAGCCTTGCCGAATGTGGCCGAAGTTTATCCCGATATCCGCTTTGTGACGGAGATCCGATACGACGGCAAGCCGCACTTAACGTCCGTCGCGGGATTGCCGCAATCCGGAAAGACGAGCGACGCCATGGACGGAATGCAAGGACGTTATTTCGCTTCCGAAACTGCGCCCGAAGTCATCATTCTTAAATCGTTTGGCGAGCAGCTCTTAGGCAATGCCCCGAAACAGGGGGCTGCGGAACCTAGCCTTGCGGCCGTTGCCGGACCGCTCATCGGCAAACAAATTGTCATGCAGTATGCCGAACGCACTTCGTCCCCTGGCGAAGCGGCGCAGCAGGATACGAGCGGCTTGCCTCCGGAAGTGGCGGCGGAAGCGGCAGCGTATTCCGTGGTCTCGAAACTGCTGACTCTGCAAATCGTAGGCGTGACCGAATTGAATCCTGACGGAATGCGCGGCCAGCAAGGAGCGCGCGTTTATTTGCCGCTAAAACTTGCTGAGAGCTTACATGTCTTGCAGCCCGCGGATTTGCGCGATGCCGGAGCCGCGACCGGGAACGAGCCCACATATTCCACGGTGAGCGTGCGGGTGAAGAATCCCAAGTTTGTTCCGTCGGTTGAGGACGCGATTAAGAAATCCGGTTTCAACACTTTCTCGATTACGGACGCGACCAAGAGCCTACGGCAGTTTTTCGCGGTGCTCGATTTGTTTCTCGGTATTTTTGGCAGTTTGGCTCTGGCCGTGGCGTCGATTGGAATCGTCAACACGCTGGTGATGGCGATCCTCGAACGCCGCCGCGAGATTGGCATCATGAAGGCCATCGGCGCCAGCGACCAAGATGTTCGCGGCCTATTTTTCGCCGAAGCGGGAGCGATGGGAGTTCTCGGCGGAATTCTAGGCGTGGCGCTCGGTTGGACCATCGGCCACGTCATCAACTTCGGAACCAACGTTTATCTCAAGCGTCAACAATTCCCTCCTGAACAAGTCTGGTCGGTTCCGTGGTGGCTGGTGTTCAGCGCGATTGCCTTCTCCATCGTCGTCAGTCTGCTGTCTGGGCTTTATCCGGCGTCGCGCGCGGCTCGACTCGATCCCGTCCAGGCTTTGCGCTACGAATGAATGCGATGCGTTTATGCTTGCGTCTAGTTCTCTTTAGCCTGCTTTTTCTTCTTGCGGGATCCATCTTGCATGCGCAAAGCCGGATCGATTGCACCTCGATGCAGAGCCGCATTCTGCACGATACGGTGCATTATTGCGTGCTTCTGCCCGAAGGATACGATTCGGCGCCGAACAAGCGATACCCCATCCTCTACTACTTGCACGGGTTGGGTGAGAACGAGCAAACGCTGTTCAAAAGCGGTGGATGGAACATCGTGCAAGACCTGCGCCAGCAAAATAAGATTGGCGACTTCCTCATCGCCACGCCGGAAGCCAAGGCGAGCTTCTACATCAACTCGGCCGACGGCAAGGTCCGCTACAGCAACTTCTTCATGCAGGAATTTCTGCCCATGATCGAGCGGAAGTATCGAGTCCGTCCCGGAGTGAAATCCCGCGCGATCAGCGGAGTTTCGATGGGCGGTTACGGAGCCTTCCGCTTCGCCTTCGCGTATCCCAAGATGTTCTCTGCGGTAAGCGCGCAGAGCGCAGCCTTGATGACCGACACGCCGCAGCAACTCGATGCAGCCATACGCTCGCGCATGCCGCTGACGGCGTTGCTGGCGGCGGTGTTCGGCGATCCCATCGATGTCGCGCATTGGAAAGCGAATAGCGTGTTCGATCTGGCCCACAGAAATCGGCCCGCGATTTCGGGCATGGCCATTTACTTCAATTGCGGCCTGCAGGACGACTTTGGCTTCGAAACGGGCGCCGCAGCGTTGGACAAAGAGTTGCACTCCGAAAAAATCGCGCACGAGTCGCATCTGTATCCCGGCGCTCATGACTCAGAATACTTTCTCGGCCACTTGGCCGAAGTCATGCAATTTCATTCCAACAATTTTGAACTCAGCAAGTAAAACGGCTCTTGCGTTCCGGGCGGTTTCTGCTTCATACTCCTAAGTCATATCACTGCAATTAACAAAAAGGGAGAGCTTCATGAAAACAAGGATTGTGCGAGTAGGTTTGGCAATGGTTGTCGGTTGCGCGATGTTCGCGGGGGCGCAGGACCTGGCTACCGACACCAAGGATGCCGGCAAGGATGTAGGCCATGACACCAAAGCCGGGGCCAAGGATGTCGGTCACGACACCAAAGTGGGTGCAAAGGATATCGGTCATGGCACAAAAGTCGTCGCCAGGAAGACCGCCCACGGCACCGTAAAGGCCGCCGACAAGACTGGCGATGTTGCGAAAGACGCCGGCAAAGATACGGCTAAGGGTGCGAAAAAGGTCGGCAGCGGAGTGAAGACGGGCACGGAAAAGACGGTCGACGCAGTTAAGTAATCCGAATCGTTTTATTCGGCATTAAGGGCGGCCCGAGCAAACTGGCCGCCTTTTTTTTGGCGCTGACGGCGACCCCACGAACTGCAACTAAGTTAATAGACTATAGGATGATTGTGGTACACTGTTCTAAGTTAACGAGCATCTCAGGGGCGGCCGAAACTCGGGGGAGGGACGGTGCCCCTTTCTTCTTCGCCCGCTCACCTACCAAACATGGCATACCTGATCCGGCAGCTTCGCCATCGGCTGGCCTGATTTGCAGGAAAACGCCTTGGAAAACTCCGGCATATTCACCACCACGCCGTTGATGCGATCTTCAGCGGGCGAGTGGGGATCGGTGGTCGCCCTCATGCGCATATCGTCGGGGCGCTCGTTGGCGCAATCCCATTGTGCAAAGCCGATGAAGAAGCGTTGCTCAGGAGTCAATCCATCGACCGGTTGCAGATTCAGCGGCGCGGTCTTGCTCTTCCAGGCCATGAAGGCGAGCAGTTCGCCACCGAGGTCTGCGACGTTCTCACCCAGCGTCAGCTTGCCGTTGAGATGAACGTCGTCGACGACCACGTAGCTTGAATACTGATCTTCGACGCATTTGGTGCGCTGGTCGAATTTTTCGCGATCGGCCTTCGTCCACCAGTCTTTGAGGTTGCCTTTGGCGTCGAACTGGCTGCCCTCATCGTCAAAGCCGTGGGTGAGCTCATGGCCGATAGTGCCGCCGGTGTTGCCGTAATTCGGTGCATCGTCCATGCGTGGATCGTAAAGCGGCGGCTGCAAGACGCCTGCCGGAAAATTGATGTCGTTCATTTGCGGATTGTAGTAGGCGTCCACCGTAGCGGCGGAAATGTCCCACTCGCCGTGATCGACCGGCTGGCCGATCTTCTTTATCTGGCGATGCAACTCGAAATTGCCGGTGCGTTCAATATTCCCGGCGAAATCGGTCGGACGAATCGTGATTGAACTATAGTCGCGCCACTTGTCGGGATATCCAATCTTGTTGCGGATGCCCGCCAGCTTCACCAGCGCTTGCTGCTTGGTTTCGGGGCTCATCCAATCGAGTCGGCCGATGCGCTCTTTCATGGCGTCTTCGATGCGATCCACCATGTCGAGCGTGGACGCCTTCAGCTCCGGCGAAAAAACCTTGCGCACATACGCCTGTCCCAAAGCTTCGCCGAGATTGTAGTCGGTGTATTGCACACAGCGGCGCCAGCGCGGCTGCAATTCTTTCGCGCCTCGCAGGTACTTGCGATAGAACTCAAAATTCTGCTCGACGAATGCAGCGGATAGAAACGGCGAATACGAATCGGCTACGTGGAAGCGCAGGTAAGTCTTCCAGTTGTCGAGCGGCTCGGTCTTGAGTTCGACATCGAGTTGCTTGTAGAACTTGGGTGACTCAACATTAACGATCTCGAATTTTGGATAGGCGGCATCGCGATAATACGCCGACCAATCGAAACTGGGCGTTAGCTGTTCGAGGTCAGCCACTTTCATTTTGTTCTTAAGGTTGTAGGGATTGCGCTGTTCCGTGCGCGTCCACGAAGCTTTCGCGAGCGCGGTCTCGATGCGCATGATGTCGTCGGCGTTTTTTCTGGCGGCTTCCGGCTTCTCGCCGAGGAGTTCGAATACTTTTTGCACGTGCAGCAGGTAGTGCTCGCGAATTTCTTTGGATTTGGCGTCGTCCTTGGTGTAGTAGTCGCGGTCAGGCAAGCCGAGACCGCCCTGATCGAGTTCTGCGATCTCCTGCTCGGAATTGTCGGTGTCTTGATTTGATCCTGACTCAAAGATCAGTGTGCGACCGAAGGGCAGCGTCAGCGTCGCGGCCAGGGGCGCGATGGCCGCAACGGATTGCAGCTTGGCGATGGCGTCGAGTTGCGGCTGAATCGCACTCAGGCCGGCGCGATTGACGGCGGACTCGTCCATGCAAGCGCCATAGAAGTCGCCGATTTCCTGGGTCACGGGATCGCGTCCCGCAGTCTGCGCCGCGGCCTGTTCGAGGATGCCGCGCAGAAACGCGAGATTGTCCTGATAGAGCTTGCCGTAGACCGACCACGAAGTCTGGTCGGGCGGAATGGGATTGCTCTTCTGCCAGCCACCGCAAGAATACTTATAAAAATTGACGCAGGGGTCAACCGACTTATCCATGGAGTCGAGATTGAGACTGGGCGAGTAAGGCAGCGCCGGAGCGGGCGTTTGCTGCGCATTTACGAGGGCAGATGCGGCGATCGCGATCACGAAAACGGCGATCGCAAAATTAAAGCTAAAATTAGCGACAGCATTTTTCATAAGCATAAGAATGATGGACGAGCCAGCTCAGGAATCGTCACAGAGCGGGATTAGTATAACCGGAGGCGGGTGGGGAGCGGCGCAATGTGGAAGCGTGGGGCTTCAGCCCCACGATATAGCGAAAATGACTCCGGCTTTAGCCACTGAGGCGCTTCTGGCCAGCCAGTGGCCTTCAGGTTCTTTGGCAAAGGTGGGCATTCATGAGACCTCGGTCGAGAGTTTTATCTTCTACAGTGGCACACAAATCGCGGCGCTGCGGAGAGGCCAGCCAGGACTGCCGCTGGTAACAACCGCAGTGGTGAAATGCAGATCGTGATTGCCGTAATAGCGGGGGATGATTGGACACAACGAAGCATACTGCGGACGCGAAAAGAAAAAGCCGTGACGAATGGCCGCGCCCTCCCCACCTTTACAAAGGGCGTAAAAGTGGGCCACCTGTGATCTTTCAAGACATTGTCCATTCGATCGGAAGCGGAGAAGCTGATTGTGACGAGCAATTTAGCTCCCGAGGACCGACCGAATGGACATCCACAAGAATGCCCGACTTACGCTTCGCAGTCGAGAGGCGTTGGTTGAAACCGTCACTCGTGGCGTGGCTTTCAGCCATGCTGCAGCCAGCTTTCATGTCACCCCCAAAACCGCAGCCAAGTGGGTGCGTCGTTATCAGCGCGAAGGAGCGGACGGATTGCGCGACCGTTCCTCTCGTCCCCATCGCAGCCCCAGAGCCACTTCGTCTAGTCAGACGGGGTGGGTGGTTGAGCTTCGTCGTCAGCATCGTCCGGCGTATCACATCGCGCAACGCACCGGACTCAGTCCCGCCACCGTCAGCCGCATTCTGCGCCGCGCTCGTCTCAGTCGCTGGCGCGATCTGCATCCCTTGCCGCCGGTGGTGCGCTATGAGCATCCCTTTCCCGGCGATCTTTTGCATCTCGACATCAAGGGCATGACCCGCTTCCAGCAAGTCGTTTGGCGCGGTGACGGCCGCCGCCGTGGTCAACAAAAACATCCTGGGTGGGAGGCTCTGCACATCGCCATTGACGACCACTCGCGCCTGGCCTTCACGCGCATCCTGCCCGATCAGAAAACTGCCACCACCATCGCCTTTCTTAGGGACGCCGTTGACTTCTTCGCGCGCCACGGCATCGTCATTCGCGCGTTGCTCACCGATAACGGCAGCAGCTATCGCTCCTACCAGTTTCGCCAAGCGTGTCTCGCGATGGGACTCAAACACCGCCGCACTCGCCCCTACTCGCCGCAGACCAACGGCAAAGCCGAACGCTTCATCCAGACCGCGCTGCGCGAATGGGCCTACTCCACCCACTGGCCCGATTCCGTTCAGCGCAACCTCGCCCTCGCCCCCTGGACCGACTACTACAACCACCAACGCCCTCATGGTAGCCTCAACTACAAGCCGCCCATCAGCCGCTCCGAAACCGGTACAACGTCTTGATCATCTACAGGTGGCCCACGGGCTACCTTGCATGCGAACCAGCTGCGCATAATCCGCCGTGCTGCGCAGCATCCAGTACATCCTCACGGCCAGCTTGCGGGCCACGGCGACTTTCGCCACCGAGGCCCCACGGCGAAACTTTAAACGTTGATACATCCGCTTCAGTTCAGGATCGAAGCGCGCTGCCGTGTGACCCGCTTCCACCAGCAGCGACCGCATCATCGGATTGCCTTGCTTGCTGATCGATCCCATCCGTTGCTTCCCGCCCGAACTGTGTTCCTGCGGATTTAGTCCCAGATAACTCACCACCTGCTTGCTGCGCTCGAAACGTTCCACCGGCCCGATGATCAGCACGAAGGCCAGCGACGTCACCGGACCCACTCCCGGATGCGTCATCAACCGCACCGCCAGCGGCTGATTCTTCGCGGCTTGCTCTACCGCCTGGTCCAGCTTGGTGGTTGCTGCCGCCATCTCATCGAACATGCGCAGCAACTCCTGCCGCCGGTAACTCGCCCACGGACCCAGCGCCGGGCCCTCCAGTTCCTTGCGCCCTTTCACGGTGAACAGCTTCTTCTTGCGGCACACGCCCTCGCCCATCGCGAGTGCATGCAGTTGATTCTTCACCGCTCCCCGCATCCACACCAGCTTCTGCCGGTGCCAGACCAGCTGCCGCAGATCTCTCTCCGCCGGCGACGGCCGCCAAATCTGCGGAAAGCGATCCTGCCGCAGCAGATCGAGCAGATGCACCGCGTCCCGCGCGTCCGTCTTCTGCTTGCGCACCACCGACGCGCGAATCTTCGCCGCATCTCCCATCCACAGCTCGTGCCCGAACTCGGCCAGCAGGTCTTCGAACCAATGCGTGTACCCGGTGGCTTCGATCCCCACCCGCACCGGCCCTTGCAGCCCGCTGTAAAAAGCCCGCGCCTCTCCACTCTCGTGCTCCAATCGCCGCTCTACTAACTCTCCCGTCTCCGTGTCCAGCAGCGCAATCTGTTGGTAGCGCGTGTGCAAATCACAACCTATAATCATCATCGCTCGGCTCCTTTCCTCCGAGCCTTGGTCGCTTTGAGCGCTTCCAAGTCTACTCGCCCGCGAGGAGCCGACACGGTTATCTCATCAGCCCTATCTTCCGCTTGGTGGGAGACGGTAAACTTTTTATAGTGCGCACCTCATCCGCCAGTTTGTCGATGTCCTCTACGAGAATCTCGATGATCGACGATGCGCGGTCGTGACTGTGCTCCAGTTTCTCGACGCGATCCGCGATGTCCTTATGGAGCCCTATCATTTCGCGCATCCGCATGAAGGCGCGGAATATTTGGATATTCGTCTGAATCGCACGGTCGCTATTCAGGACGGACGAAAGCATGGCAACGCCGTGCTCGGTGAAAGCATAGGGAAGGGTGCGCCTGCCGCCGCGGCCTTTTTTTTGATATCGCAGTCTGCGATGTCAAAGAAGAGGCTTCCTCTCGCGACAACTGAAACATAAAGTCTTCGGGAAAACGCCCCCGGTTGCGCTTGACGGCTTCATTGAGGCGAAACGTCTGTACGTGATACAGATCGGCTAACTCAGAATCCAGCATAACTTTCTGGCCACGGATGATGTGGATGCGGCGTTCGAATCGGGCGCACGGCAAGAGGCGATTTCGGGACTTTAGGCATTTGTTGCTCAATGGTGGGTGAATCCGGGCGCGGAGATTAGCGCGCGAAAACACTGGTGTCAAACAGATGCAGCGAAAAGAGTACCGTCCGGAACCTGGTGTGTGCTGCGGGCAGTTTAGAAGCGGAGAGATGCCACTCGCCCTTTGATGTGCGGATTTTTTAGAAAACGAGTCCACCGGACCGAAATAATTGGCTTTTCGCTGTACATCCACCGAGCCGATCCAGACATTTCAAGTTAAAGTCGTAAGCAGATTCGCGCTGTGCCGCGGACGAGTTAGGCTTTAGGTAGATGGCGATTTGGGAGGGGACAGAATTGTCAACCAGGTAAGACATAGTCACCGGACTGATATCCGGCATCTCGTCTTCTACGGTGCCAAGTACTGCCGACTGTAGCGACATCCGATTTCTTACCAGTTGGTTGTGGCGAAGGTCTAAAGTGGCGATAAAGGACGTGGGCGGGGGCACGACACGAAATCTCCACAAACGCAGACGCACTACCGCACGACTGTCGGGTGCGGAGTCGTAGTTGCTATATAGGAAAGAATAGGTGCAAAAATCCCCCTGGTAAAACGGCGAGTCCGGGGTCACGAAGGGAGCCTGCTCTCTGGCGAGGATACGCACTTCTTCTGTGGTCGTCTCGCCCAGTTTTAACTTTCGCAGACTTCCTAAGAAGACAACCGCACTCTTTCTGCAACTGTAAGCACGCCACCAAACGCGTATGCTCACGACGAAACATAAAATCGTGAGACTTAAGAGGACTATCGCTATCCCCCTGCCAAAGCTTCTAGCCATAAGCCATTCCCTCATCTCGGCGGGTAGTTCGTACCGCATGGCCCGACGGGTGGCCCACTTTTACGCTCTTTGTAAAGGTGGGCATTCATGCTGTCGGCGGCGGAAGCTTTATTTTGATCTCGCGCTGCTGATTTAGTTTCACTGCGCATTCTTCCCCTAAAGCATAACTCCGATCGCTGCTCCAGAGCCAGTCTCACATCCGCGAATGCTTGAGGTGCTGCCACAGGCGCTAAAGCGCGCATATTTTGTAGACTTGTCGTGGCGCTGAAGCGCCACGCTTCCACGGTTGTCGACCCATTCATCGGGTCAACTGCAGCGGGCGGGGGCGCCCGCCCCACACGATCGACTGCTCTTTGTGCCGGCTTTCCCGTTTCCCACTTCTCGCAACGGACGCGAGAAATGGGGCACCCACGGAGTTTCTTTCGTTTCTTTTTTGTGCTGGCTTTAAGATCAACTGCGGCGGACAGGAGTGTCCGCCCCACACGAACACAACCTACATCCCACACTGGCGTGGTCGGCTTCGGTTAACGTCCGACTTGCGGACGCGTGGCGGCTAGCGGTTGGCCGCGTCACGGGCGATTGATTCTCTGGGCTTGAGTACCTCTGCGGGCATTTGGATTAGGGAGCGGTCGCCTACGCGGATGAACTCCAGCTCGCGGGCGTTGAGCAGGAGGGTGACGGCTTCTTTGATGCGGGAGCGCGGGGTGAAGTGGCCGAGAAATTTGTCCAGGTCGGCTTGATCGGCGGCGACCACGCAGGCGATATATTTCGAGAGCAAGGCGCTCAAGGCCGCGCCCACCGAAATGCTGAGGCCTTCGTGGACGACGTCGGGGGCCCAGCGCGTGAGCATGTCCCAGATGGAGCCGTCGTTGGCGTTGTAGTCCACACGGGTGATGCGCAGGGTGGCGCTGAGTTCGCCGAGAGCCTTGTCGAGCGCGGGCAGGCTGACGCTGCCGCCGAGGCGCTCGCGCATGCGCTGCTTGGAGACTGGGCCTTCGCGCTGGATGAGGGCAAAGGTATCGCAGGCCAGGGGAGAGAATTTGGAGCGCGGTCCGGATTCAGGCGCCTGCTTGGGATTGCGCTCGCCGATCAACGCGTATAGAAAAGGAAACACGGCTGCGGTGACGAGCAGCGGATTGTTTTCGCCGAAGAGATTGGTCTCGTAAGCGAGGCGGTCGCGGAGCAGGCGCACCATCAATTCAGTGGCGGCGATGGCGCGAGCGTCGTCGAAGGCGAGGCGCCAGGTGGGAAGGCGGTCGTCAGATCCAGCCCAGGCTCCGACTAGGGTCGGTAGCAGCACGGGCGGGCGTTCGGGCAGCAGCGTGGCGAATCCGCAAGTGGCGAGGAAGGCGCGCGCGTCTTCTAGCGTGCGCGCGGGGTGTCCGGTGAGGCGCCAGTGTTCGCGGCGGAGGTCGGTGAGTTCCTGTTCGGTCATTGTCGGGTAATGCTCACGGCTCTGCGAATCCTCTACTTTCTTTCTGCGCTCCCTGTGGTTAAGGTTTGAAAATCTTTAACACAGAGAACACAGAGGTTGCACGGAGGCTTCACAGAGGAAAGCCCTTTAAATCCGTTTGAAGGCTTTTTGGATGTCCTGCATAGAGTATCGCAGAACGATGGGGCGGCCGTGCGGGCAGGACATGGGGCAATCGGTTTTCGCGAGTTCGGCGAGGAGCCACTCCATTTTATTTTGTTCGAGCGGCATGTTGACCTTGATGGCGGCGTGGCAGGCGATGGAGGCGGCGATGCGCAGGCGGATGTGTTCCAGATTGAGGGCTTGATCTTCACGGGCAAATTGTTCGAGCAACTCGAAGAGCAGCTTTTCGATCTGGCTGGCGTCGATGCCGGCGGGCGCGACTTTGATGGCGATGCTGCGGGTGCCGAAGGGCTCGGCCTCGAATCCGTTCTGATTGAGCTCGTCGCAGATCTCGGTGAAGACGGCTTGCTGCGCGGGCGTGAGTTCGAGCAGCAGCGGGATGAGCAGGCGCTGGCTCTCGACTTTCATGGCGGCTCGCTGGCGGGAAATTTTTTCGAACAGGACACGCTCGTGGGCGACATGCTGATCGATGATCCAGAGGCCTTCGCGATTGACGGCGAGGATGAAGGATTCGCGGACTTGGCCCAGGGGCTTGAGCGTGGCCAGCAGCGGCCTGAGGGCGTCTTCTTGAGACTCGGAATCCTGGAACTCGGAATCTTGGGCTTCCGCTTCTGCGATGGGCGGAGCGCAGCTGTCGCCATTGAGCGTCGTCGCCGGAAAACTTTGCGGCGGCATGATTGGAACGGATATGGCGGCGTTGGCTTCGATCGCGATGCCGTTCATGCCAAAGTCGAGGCGTTCGTTCATGACGGGGATTGGCGGTGGTTGCAGGGCGAAGTTGCCATTCAAGGGTTCGGCAGCGGGCGCGGAGAAGCGCGCGCCAGGGGTGAGCGATGTTCCGCCGGTCGCGTTGGCGGAAATCTCCGCGATGAACTGGGGCACGGGACGCGCCTTCAT
Source organism: Terriglobia bacterium (assembly GCA_963799065.1). Lineage (GTDB taxonomy): Bacteria > Acidobacteriota > Terriglobia > Terriglobales > Acidobacteriaceae > JAJPHW01. The sequence continues at coordinate 729,934 of CAWCVJ010000003.1, read as the reverse complement.
CAGCGCGCCGCGCACGGCTTCGCGGACGAAATCATGCACAAGGGTTTGCTGGCGGAAGCGGACTTCGGTCTTCGAAGGATGAACGTTGACATCCACCTCGCCGCCGGGTAGCTCGAGAAACATGAGCACGACGGGATAGACCGTGGGCGGAAGAATATTGCGGTAGGCTTCGATCAGAGCGTGCTGAATGAGACGGTCGCGGATGAGGCGTCCATTGACGAAGACGTACATCGAATTGCGGTTGAGCTTTTGAATTTCAGGCTTGGACACGAAGCCGTGCATGCGCAGTTCGCCGAAGCTTTTCTCTGTCACAGTCTCGTCTTCGTCTTCATTGCGACGCCAGGGCGGAGGCTGCGGCAGTCCCATGCGTTCGAGCGGTTGGACGGCGGCGACGGGAATGAGTTGATCCAGAACATCTTTGCCGAAGACTTGATAGACGCGTTCCCTGTAACCGGCGACCGGAGGGGCAACCAGAATGGCGTTCGTCGCGGAGTGCAGTTCGAAGTGCTTCTCGGGATGGGCCAAAGCGTAGTGCGTCACCAGCGACGCGATATGCGCGAGTTCGGTGGATTCGGACTTGAGGAATTTCTTGCGCGCTGGAGTATTGAAGAACAAGTCGCGCAGCGTGATGGAAGTGCCCGGCGGCAGTCCCGCTTCGTCGACCCGAAAAATCTTGCCACCATTGATTTCGACGACTGTACCAGAATCTTCATGGGCCTCGCGGGTTTCCAGCTTCATGCGCGCGACGGACGCGATCGATGGCAAGGCCTCGCCGCGAAAACCGAGCGTGGCGATGTTAAGCAGGTCGTCCGCGTCTTTGATTTTCGAAGTCGCATGGCGCTCGAAGGCCAGCAGCGCGTCGTCGCGCACCATGCCACATCCATCGTCCGTGATTTGAATGAGCTTGCGTCCGCCGCCTTCGACATTAATGCGAATGCGCACTGCACCGGCATCCAGCGAATTCTCCAGAAGTTCTTTCACCACTGAGGCAGGCCGCTCGACCACTTCCCCCGCAGCGATCTTGTTGGCGACGGTTTCCGATAGAACGTGAATGCGGCCCATAGGGAGAGTGGAAGAGCTAGTGTCGCAGATGCGCGAACGAAAAGAAACGGCGGTGCGCGAACGAAGGGTCGCAGGGCTGCAGATGGATTCCGAGGCTCAGAAATTAGATGCGTTGTGCACGGGTCGAAACGGAATCAAGAATACGGCTTCCACGGGAGTCGCAACGCCCTCTCTCGTGGCGGGAAGAAATTGCCAGTGTGCCACAGCAGCTTTTGCGTAGCTGTCGAGGCGGTCGTCCACGCTGTTAATGACACGCACACTGCCGACGCTGCCATCGGCGCCAATGACGGCGTAGACGATCTCCGTGCCCGCGACATTGTGGCGCATCAGTTCCAGCGGATATCCGGGATCGACTTTGTGCAATGCGACCGGCGCGAACAGTGGCGAAGTCTTGCTGGAGTCGACGCCGTCGGACTTCATCTCGGCGAAGTGGATGATCCAGCTTCCTCCCGCGGAGTTCAAGTTCGGCAGATTGAGGGTCATCGAGTAAGAGCGGCGAGCGCCGAACACCTCGCGATCAAGCGCGCTGGGATTGTCCGCGAGAACTGCCGGTGTTTGGTGCGGGTTTACGCTCACTCGCGGCGCGGACGAATCGGCAATGAGGGTGGGATTAGCCGAAGAATTCGACCCGCCGCCTGTAGCCTTTTGAGCGGCCTTGGATCCTGCCGCGACCTGCAACCCGGCGGGTAGGCCGCGAACGTCCCGGCCCGAAGCCGAAGCATCGTGTTCAGTCCCGGTACTGCTCTGCGGAATCCCGGTAGACGATGTTTTACCGTTCGGCGTGACCGCAAACGAACCGCGGCGATTTGCAACGGAGGCAGGCGGAGCGGGTCCCGACGGCTGAGCGTTCAGCGCGATCAGCCTTCCGCTGCCCAGCGATGTTGCGCTGGAAACGGTCGGCGGCGGAGCGACCGCAGCGCTGGCCGAATCCAATGACGACAAAGATCGCGGCTGCGTTCTTTGCTCCGCCAGCGGAAGCTTGGGCGCGGGAGCGACCGCTTCTGCATGTCCGATGTCGATCGTGCTCAAGCGTCCGGCATGAAGCGGCACTTCCGGAGGCGGAGCGACGACTGCGTCCGTAGCCAGGGCAGCGCGCTTTGATTTTTCAAGCTGAACCTCCGGCGCAGGGGCGACTGGGGCGGCATCCAGCACGGGCAGGCGTAAACTCGCCGGACCCGAAGTTGCGGAAAGCGGGGCTGCTGGAGACGGCTTGGCCCAGGCGACGATGTTGGGCAAATTAAGATCGCGGTCGATTTTCACCGAAGGCGGCGTGACCACCGTTTGGCTGTGATTTTCAACTTCCGGCGGCACCGAGAGAATGGCCTGAACGGCGCGACCCGGTTCACTTTTGGGCGCTTTGCGTTTTGCGATGCGTCCCGTGTTCAACGGCGGAAGGTAATCCGACGGCGAGTAGACCAAAACGTCGGCGCTGCTGAAAGTCGGCGTATCCAGAACTCGCGCCGGCTGCACCCAGAGCTCGGTTGCGGCAACGACTCCCACAACCAAAAGACAGTGCAGTGCCAGCGATTGCGCGAAACCACGCCAGGGCGCACGCCGATCGACAAAAACATCCGGCCAAAATGTTCCCGGCCAGGAAGATAAGCGCAGTCGAGGCTGTCTCGGAGGACGAACTAAATCCTTGAGATTGCGCAGGAAGACTTGTCGCGCAGGCTCCAACTCCACTAGCAAGCATGGGGGATCGACGGTAATCGGAAGATCGTCGAGCGCGAGCGCGCGAGCGGTGGAGGATTTTCTCATCGTTAAGTCGGCAGGAAAACCGGGCTGCTCGGTAGTTCGATTATATGGCGTGGCAGGCGGTTGCACCCGATCTTTTGCGGCTGGGAACAGTCATCCATGCTCTAATACCCAATATGAAACCCAGGCCGTGGCGTTCGATTCCGCTCGTTATTGCAATGTTTTTCACGACGATGAGCATAATGCTTGAGAGCCCAGGCGCCGTCGCACAAAACGCGGCGCCAGCCGCGAGTTCTCCGGACTATTCGGGGATGTATACCTTCCTGCAAGAAGGTGAGTTCGTGCAACTCTCCATCGAGAACGATGGCAGCGCCACTGGATTTATTTCACGTTATGGCGATGCCGAAAGCGACAAGGGAGCGTTCCTGGACCAGTTTTTCAAAGTCGCGAAGTTGGATGGAAACCAGCTCGCATTTTCCACTAAAACGGTGCATGACGTCTGGTACGAGTTTAAAGGGACGATCAGGCGCGGCGAGGGCAAGACTCTCGCCGACGAGGGATTTTATGTGATGAAAGGGACGTTGACGGAATATCACGCGGCACAAGGACAGGCGCCAGCCGGAAAGTCACGCGAGGTTGTCCTGAAGTCGTTTCCGCGCGACCCTACAAACCCGTAACACAGCCCCGTAACGACGAGTCGCTATTCTACGGCCCGACCGAACTCGGTGGCATAATGCAGTTTAATTTCACCGCAGGTACCTTGCGCCGGCGAGTAGACAATACAGGAGTCAAACGGGCGCGAATAAACATGCAGGCTGACCGCGCGCTGCCCAAAACTTTCGGAATTCACCACCCGGTGGACCGGTTCTTTGGGATCGACGACACACGGATTGGCTGGATTCATCTCCACCGTGTCCGCCGCGGAGAGTTCGCATTTCCCCAATTCGAGTTGCTGCGACTTTAAATGGAAATTCTCCACCAGAAGCCGCCCGATGGGAACCGCCATCCAGCAATTCTGATCCTGGTGATTGTGAACCGAACTTGCCTGACCGACTTCCCAGCAGATGGCCATCAATTCATAAAGAGGAGTTTTATCGATCAGGTTCCGCGTGTAATGCTGACGGCTCCAGGTCAGATATGGAGTCAAGCTCTCGGGATCGACCGGCGCTTCCCGCATCAGGCGCAGCACGCGACCGGTTCCGACGAATGCATCTTGAGGAAGCTCCCGAAGCAAGCTTACGAATTCGTCGATGGCCACGGGTTTAGGCAAGGTAAAATTCGCCATGAATATCCCTCCAGACAAAGTATAGACCCGGTCACCACAAGGGTTGCAGCCCGACGCGGCAGATCAGGATGTTGTCGCCGAAATCTTTGGCGACGGGGCAGCCGAAACGGACCAGTTCTTTACGCAACTCGGGCTCCTTATCAATAACCCACCCCGCCTGAAAAAGATAGAGGGAGGTGTCCGGAGGCAAAAAAAAGCGCTGTTGCAGGGCTGACACGTCGCCGGCGAAAGTAGGGCCTTTAAAAATCCAACGGGTGGGTTCGATGGTCAGCGCGCGATGTCCGTCGCAGCGCGCTTCGAAGAAGTCCGCAAACGGCTCTTCGAACTGTACGATCTTTTCCCCGCACCAGTAATAACTGAGAAGCAGCCCGCCTTGATTGTCAGTGAGCAAGACAGCGTGCGGATCGCCCGCCATGGACTGTTTAAGCTCGGATACGGCGGCTTGCATTAAAGGGCGCTGCTGATCCCGCCAACGAATGAATTCTCCCCGTGGCGTGGGGAAAATGTTGCAGAGCACAAGCACGAGGACTGTGGCAGCCCAAAAGCCCTGCTGGCCACGAATTCGCTGCGCTTGCCAGTGAGCCAGGGCCACCGCGACGCCGAGCATGGCGAATACCGCAAGATACGAATTGTGGCGAGTACCTCCGAACGGGTAAACGCCCAGCAATGCCAGGAGGCTGTTCGCTGCAAAAGGAAAGGCCAGCAACACCGCCAGTAAGCGTTGGCTGGGGCCGGTTGAAGAAGCGCTTGGTAAGGGACGACGCGCGAGCAGAAAGATTCCAGCGATAAAAAGCGCCAACGCCAGGGCGCCGACCGCCCCTTGACTAAAAAGAAAGTGGAAAAATCGCAGGAATTCTCGCGGGATGAACCAAAACACATTGACTTCGCCCTTGTGATAGATCGAGGCGCGAAGGTAAGTGCTCGCGATCAATTCCTGTAATCCGATCGATTTCAACTTCTCGACATGAGAGCGCAATAGAAAAAGCGCGAGGCCCGCCGCGGCGACCTGCCCCGCGGCCCAGACCGCGATGACGGCTCCTTTGGGTCTGGAGCCGACGATGCGGACGAGCGAGTAGACTCCAAAAGTCAGTGCGAACAAAAACGCCGAGTAATGCGTCAGCATGGCCAGCCAGATCATTGCGCTCGCCGCCAACATGGCATGCCAAGAAGAACGCGAGACCGCCACTTCAAACAAATACAGCGCGCTGATTGTAAAAAGCCATAACAACGGATACTGACGAATTTCCGCCGAGAGCGAAATCAGTGGCGGAGAAAAAGCCATGAGTGTTAAACCGATTACGGCGGTCTTGCGGTCGGTAACCTTTTCAAACCAGAGAAAGGCCATGCCGCATGCGGCCGTACCCGCCAGCACTGAGGGCAGGCGGAGAACGAACTCCGAAGTGCCCAGTCTTTGCCAATAGTGCAGCAGCACAATCAGCAGCGGAGGATGCGCCGTAGTCAGGCTCGCCCGGTAGGTCAGCGCGAGCGACGGTTGAACCGAGAGTAGATAGTGCAAAGCTTCATCGGCGTTGAGCCAGAGTCGCCAGGCAGGAATGAGCCGGGCGAAGAATCCAACCAGAAGGATGAGCAAGGGCCAGCGCAGTGAAGTCGAGGAGTCACGAAGATCGCATTCTGGAAGGGCGCCGATCGAAGCCATGAGTCGCAAATTTGCCGCTTTCTCAATATAGCAATCTCTTGCGGACGGTCGCGGCCACGTAGAATAAGAGATTCGCGCTTGCGCTGTCTAACGCCATGTTCAAGAAAATCCTGATTGCCAACCGGGGGGAGATCGCAGTGCGTGTGATCCGCGCCTGCCGGGAGATGGACATTGCTTCGGTGGCAGTCTTTTCCGATGTCGATCGGGCCGCGCTGCATGTCCTGAAAGCCGACGAAGCGTATGGAATTGGTCCGGCCCCGGCTCGCGAGTCTTATCTCAACATCGACAAAATTCTAGCGGTAGCCAAGCACAGCGGAGCAGAAGCGATTCATCCCGGATACGGCTTCCTGTCCGAGAACGCGACCTTTGCTCAAGCGTGCGAGGCGTCGGGGATTAAGTTTATCGGGCCCTCCGCTGCCTCGATGGAGAGGATGGGGTCGAAAACGAAGGCTCGCCAGAACATGGAGAAAGCCGGCATTCCGTTTGTGCCGGGAACGTCTCGCGGACTCGATTCGTTCGACGAAGCGGAGGGTGTCGCCGCGAAAATTGGCTATCCCGTCATGCTGAAAGCCGCAGCCGGCGGTGGCGGCAAAGGGATGCGGCTGGTTCATCGCGCCGACGAATTGCGCAATGCCTTGGAATCTGCCCGCAGCGAGGCCCAAAGATCGTTCGGCGATGACGAAGTCTATCTGGAAAAAGCGATTGTAAATCCCCGGCACATCGAAATGCAGATTCTGGCCGACGAACATGGCAACACGGTTTATCTCGGCGAGCGCGAATGTTCGATTCAGCGTCGACATCAGAAGGTGGTGGAAGAAGCGCCATCGCCAATCGTCGATCCAGACATGCGCCGTCGCATGGGCGAAGTCGCAGTCCGCGTCGCGAAGGCGGCCCAGTACGCAAACGCCGGTACGATCGAGTTTTTGGTCGATCAGGAGAAGAACTTCTATTTCCTGGAAATGAACACCCGTTTGCAGGTCGAGCATCCTGTCACGGAACTTGTGACCGGCCTCGACTTGGTGCAATTGCAAATCCGCATCGCAAATAGAGAGACGCTGCCCTTCTCACAAGCCGATGTGCAGTTGCGCGGTCACGCCATCGAGTGCCGCATCTACGCGGAGGATCCGGACAACAATTACTTCCCCAGCCCCGGCAAGATCGAAATGCTGTCTTCGCCCGCCGGACCGGGCATTCGCGAGGATAGCGGCGTCTACGAGGGCTGGACGGTTCCCATCGACTACGATCCGCTGTTGTCGAAACTCGTCGGCTACGGTAGTGACCGCGGACAGGCTACGGCGCGACTGCTTCGCGCCTTGGACGAATTATTTTTTGGCGGAATCAAAACCAATATCGCGCTATTCAAGCGCATCCTGAACGATGAAGACTTTCGAGCGGGCAAGCTCGACACGGGATACTTGGATCGTCTTGCGAAAAAAGAAAACAATTCCTCAACGAATCACGCCCATATCGCCGCCATCGCCGCGGGATGGTTTGCCATGGAAAATTCCTCGGCTAATGCCCGGAAGAACGCTTCCGACACACCCACCGCCTTGCAAGCGTCGGAGTGGAAATCAGCCGCCCGGCGGGAGGCGCTGCGCTAAATGATTTTCGAAGTCGTCATCGATCATCGCCCCCTTCGCGTGCGGTTGGAAATGAAAGACGGCAGCTGGATTTGCCATCTTGACGGACGATCCATCGATATTGATCCCGTACGGATCTCATCCGACGTGCTGTCACTTCTGATCGATGGCCGCTCTTACGAAATTCGACAGGAATCGCTCCCTCAAGCAACCGCAGGCTCGACCCGCTTGTGGATTGAAGGCAAACCTTACGAAGCGGAAGTACGCGACCCGCGCTCGCTCAAAAGCCGGAGAAACGCTGCCATCGATGACAGCGGGCCGAAGAAGCTGACCGCTCCGATGCCGGGAAAGGTCGTGCGTTATCTGGTGGCCGAAGGCGATGCCGTCGAAGCAGGACAAGGACTCGTGGTTGTCGAAGCGATGAAGATGCAAAACGAAATCAAATCACCCAAGAAAGGGACGATTCAGAAGATCGCGGCCGCAGTCGGAGGCGCGGTAAACGCGGGCGACGTCCTGATGATTGTCGCATAGCCTGACTACGCGACCGGCAGAGTGAAATAAAACACGGACCCGTGACCCGGCTGGCTGGTCACTCCTATGCGTCCGCCGTGGGCTTCGAGCAGAGCTTTCGAAATCGCGAGGCCCATGCCCGTCCCGCCAACCTCGAAGCGGTGATTGCGTCCGCGATAAAACTTGTCGAAGATCAAAGCCTGTTCGAAATCGTCGATGCCGGGGCCGCGATCGGCGATGCTGGTGGTGATCATTCCATTCTTGGCTTCGCCGGTGATATGAATCGGGCTTCCGGCGGGCGAGTATTTAGCGGCATTTTCCAGCAGATGCCGCAACACCTCCTTGATACGCTCCAGGTCCATCCGGGCCGCCGGCAGGTCTCTCGGCAAATGAACTTCGACGGGATGATTCTCCAGGGCGTGTTTGGATTCTTCGAGGGCCGCGTCAACCGCCCGCTTCATCGGATGCACTTCCAAATCCAGCTCGAATTCTTCGGCCTCAAGCTGTGCCATCTCAGCCGCCTCGCCCACCAAGCGGTTCAAGCGGTCGCTTTCTTCGTTGATGACTGTCAAAAGCTCGAGTCGCTGTCCGTTATCGAGAGCGGAGTGACCGAGCAGCGTCGTTACGGACGCCTTGATCGCGGTCAGCGGAGTGCGGAATTCATGCGTGACTGAATCCAGCAGAGCAGAACGCAGCTGTTCGCTCTCGCGGGCAGCCTCGGCGCGTCCCAGTTTTTCGATTGCACCGGCGCGCTCCACAGAAATAGCGATCAGTCCGCTGAGTGCGTCCAAAGTCTGCCGGGAAGGAATTTTGCCTGAGATGCCAAGGCTGCCGACCACCCGAACGCCCATTCTCAGCGGCACAAAAGCGACGTTCCCCAAGGCGTCGATCTTAGGTTCGCCGCGGGCGCTGGCCAGTTGCAAGTCATGAATCTCCAATCCATCGTTGCCGGGTTGGGAGCGGTAAACGTCGGCGCGATTCGTCAGCGAGACGGCGGCAAACTTCAGATTGAACGATTCGACGACATAACGCGGAATCAAGTTCAGCAACTCCGCGACGTTTTCGCTCGACAACAACAGTTGACTGAACGAATAGAGCCGCTCGACTTCGCGGCGCCGGTCATTGGCGTTGCGAGCCTCGCGCTGCGCCCGCTCCGATAATTCGCTGGCGATGACCGCGGTGATGAGAAACGCGACCAGAGCCACCCAATTTTGCGGATCGGCAATGGTGAACGTGCCAATGGGCGGCAGAAAATAGTAGTTAAACAGCAGGGTCGAAGCGATCGCCGCAGTGACCGCGTGGCGCAATCCCCACGTCGCAGAAATGGAGAGTACACCGATTAAAAACGTGAGCGCGACGGTGGTGGGATTCACGTGCAGTAGCGAGCGGTAAACCAACGTGATGCCGACGACGACGGCCGCCGCTACGGTGTAGCCAATGGCTACTCTGCCCGAAGAACTCACGAGCCGATTGTATCCGAGCTTCGCCCGCCGCTTCGATAGCGGGTTCGACAATTCACAGCCGAACGGCGACAATATCCGCGATGGCACGAACTCCCGAGCAATGGCTGGAAGAAGCCAACTCCGAGAAAAAAGGAGGTATTTTCAAGCTATTCATGGGCTACGCACCCGGCGTGGGCAAGACGTACAGCATGTTGAGCGAGGCCGTGCGCCGGCACAGTCGCGGCGAAGATGTCGTGATCGGCGTGGTCGAGACTCACGGGAGAAAAGGCGTAGCCGAATTGGCGGCGAAGCTGGAGACCGTCCCCCGCAAGAAAATGGATTACAAAGGCGCGATGTTCGAAGAAATGGACATCGACGCCATTCTCACGCGCAAGCCGAGAGTCGCGCTGATCGACGAACTGGCCCACACCAACATCGAGGGCAGCAAACACGCCAAGCGTTACGAAGACGTTTTCGATCTGCTCGATGCCGGCATCGACGTACTATCGACCATGAATATTCAGCACGTGGAAAGCATCACTCCCACGGTGCAAGGAGTAACGGGGATTCAGATCCGTGAAACCGTTCCGGACTGGGTTCTCAAGCGAGTCAACGAAGTGGTGATGGCCGACCTCACGCCACAAGCGCTGCAAAGCCGCATGAGGCGCGGCGATATCTATCCCCAGGAAAGAGTCGATCGCGCGCTCAACAATTTTTTTCGCGAGGGAAATCTGATCGCGCTGCGTGAACTCGCGCTGCGTCAGGTTGCGCAAGCCGTCGATCGCAATCTGGAGTCGTTTCGGGAGAAAGATGAGAATGGCTGCAAGGTCGCAATCTGTGAACGCATTGCGGTGTGCATCAGCTCGAATCCGGACGCGCAATATCTGATCGCTCGTGGCGCCCGCATGGCGCATGCCCTGAACGGCGAGTTCTGCGTGGTCTATGTCGACATGGGACAGGACGTGACCGAGCGCAATCAGAAATCGTTGGCCGCAAATCTGCATTTCGCTGAAAACGTGGGCGCAACCGTCGAGAAGCGCGAAGGCAAGAACGTCGCCGAAACGGTGGCGGAATTCGTCCGCGAAAAACATATCACGCAAGTGATCTTCGGCCACTCCGCCACGACCGGATGGCGACGATATCTTTATTTGTCCGCCATTCATAAATTCCTGCGCGATGCGCCTGAGGTCGATGTTCACATCGTCAAGCAGCAGCCTTCGTGATTTTCCCGCGCGCGTGCGAGAGTATTAAATGAACGAACGCAGTAGCGAGCACCGGCGCATTCTCGTCGTCGACGACGAGTCGCAGATCACCCGTGTACTTCGCACCAGCCTCTCGAATCAAGGGTACGATCTGCGCGTCGCCAACGACGGTGAAACCGCGCTCGAAATCATGAAAGATTGGGCCCCCGATTTGGTCATCACCGATCTCTCCATGCCCAACATGGACGGACTAGAACTCTGTCGTCGGCTGCGCCCCAACACCAAGGTTCCCATCATCGTGCTCTCGGTCCGCGGCGAGGAGCGAACAAAAGTTCAGGCCCTCGATGCCGGGGCCGACGACTACGTCACAAAGCCTTTCGGCATGGAGGAATTGCTGGCACGCATCCGCGCTCACTTGCGCAGAAGCCCCGTCGCCGACGACGGAAAACTCTTGCCGATTAAGGTCGGCGATTTTGCCATCGATCTGGAAGCGCACAAAGTCGCGGTGAAGAAGCGCGAGGTTCATCTCACTCCCAAGGAGTTCGATTTGCTGGTGTACCTCGCTCAGCACGCCGGCAAGGTCGTCACACATCGGGCGCTACTGGCCGCGATCTGGGGCGGCCAGAGCACAGAGCAGGTGGAGTATCTCCGCGTGTTCGTCGGACAACTGCGCAAGAAGTTGGAGCCAGAGGCATCCTCGCCACGCTACATTTTGACCGAACCGTGGATCGGCTACCGCTTCGAACCGGGTGACGAGTTGGGGGCATTGGGCCCGGAGCTGGACAAGGCGACCTAAGTTCCCTACAAAGGGTCGCGTCCCTTCGCTCCCGCGTCCTTATGCATTCTTTACGATTTCCTCCATAGACTATTTGGTGGTCATGACTCCAACCGGCCGAAATTAACATTTCGGCGCGCGAAGGTGACCCGGAAATGAGAGGAGACTTCCGTGTCGAAGTTTCTACTGCACAAGCACCAAATTGTGGTTCTGCTTTTTGCCTTTATTCTTCCTCAGTGTTTCGCGCAAGTCAGTGGCGATTCGAATCCTACACCGCCCGCAACCTCAGATCAGCCGGCGCAGGCGGCCATCCAGAAAGAGCTCGATGCAATGAAGCTCCGCATCGCCCAACTGGAAGCGGAGTTGAGAGCGCATACTTCTACAGAGCACCCTGGCGCAGTGACTGCGAAAGCGACCGCGCCACCCGCCGCAGTTCCTCCGGCAGCTTCAGCGGCAGTGCCTGCTGAGGAAGCGGTCGCCACGGTGGAAGTCCCGGCTGCTAAGCCTGCGAAAGCTGAGCCCTTCGCCTTCGCCGATTGGACCTGGCTGAACGGTAATCCACGCACTAAAGACCTGCCGTTCGATTCCAAGTTTTTTACGCCGGAGATTCGCGCGGACGTGGCCTACCACTACGATTTCAATCATCCCAAAGACGATACGATCGGTGGGTCCAGTGAGGTTTTTCGCTCGAATGAAGTCAACTTAACCGATCTGGCCATCGGCGGCGACTTTCACTATGACCACGTTCGGGGGCGCGTATTGTCCCAGATCGGCCTCTATTCGACTGCGACGCCCCGCAACGATTCCAGCTATTCTCGCGGTCAGTGGGATCTCGCCGATGCCTACCGCTACGTTAGCGAGGCTTACGGCGGGTATCACTTCGATGCCCTGCATGGGGTCAACGTGGACGCCGGCATCTTCTTGTCCTACGTCGGCCTATTTAGCTTCTACAACTTCGACAACTGGGCTTATCAGCCGTCGTATGTGTCTTCCAACACGCCATGGTTTTTTACCGGCCTCCGCATCCAAACTTTCCCCACGGCGAAGTTGAAAATTGAGCCTTGGATTATTAACGGATGGCAATCTTACGGCCGTTACAACGGCCGTCTGGGATTCGGCGGCCAGGTTCTGTATCGTCCGAACGGCTCGGTTTCGATGCTCTCGAACAATTACGGAGCAGGCGCCGATGCCTTCGGAACTCCGTCACGAACCCGCTACCACACCGACAACAGTATTGAAGTGAAATATTACGACCACCCAGAGCGCTTTCTGGACAAGATGGCATTCAGTCTAACTGGCGATGCGGGCTGCGAAAGCGGCGGCGGCGTGAATTGCACGACGAATCAGAAGAACGCTGCCCGGCAGATCACTTCCTACAAGCAGAGCTTTCTTGGCTACATGATTTATAACCGATGGTGGTTTAACAAAGACCGCTACGGCTTCACGCTCGGAGGGGGACGGATCAACAATCCAGGCCGCTACTTAGTGCTGTTGCCGCCCATCAATGGCGCGACGGCTACTTCAGGCACGCCGTACTTCACGGAGAATCCCGGCGACCCATATAAAGCCTGGGACATGTCCGCAACCTACGACTATATGCCCAGCCAATACATTACTTTCCGCTGGGAGTTCAACCATCGTCATGCCAACGTCCCATATTTCAGTGGCCCGGGTGGAATCACGCCGCCGGGCGGTAATACGGGCGCACTTGGCTCCGAGGTGCCGGGTTGGTCGCCGGATCTTCGCCATACAGAAGACCGCGGCACCATGGCGATCTTAGTGAAGTTCTGAGTGGAGCGAGGCGGACTTTATAAATCCTTTATGGATTACTTACTCGGAATTGTTGGGGTGTGGTTTCCAATTGTAGAGAGTTGGAACAGCGGAATCGAGGAAGCGAATCATGCTTGATCTAATTTGCGTCGTGGCGACCGTCGTCTTCTTCGCGCTCTCGATCGCTTACGTGCGTTTCTGCGAGCGCCTGAAATGAGGAGCCTATGAACCTCGAATCCATCATCATGCTGATCGTCAGCGCGCTGACCGCAGTGTATTTGTTTTACGCGCTGCTGCGTCCCGAGAAATTTTGATATGACGCCGAACGGTTGGTTTCAAATCCTGCTGTATCTCGCGCTGATTTTCCTGGTGACCAAGCCGCTGGGTGCATTCATGGCGCGCGTCTTCAATCGCGAGAAAAACTTTCTTGACCCTGTCGCACGGCCTCTAGAACGCCTGCTTTATCGGCTCACTGGCGTGGATGAAACTCACGAGATGCGGTGGACAGAGTACGCCACTGCCATGCTGATGTTCAGCGGCGTCTCCATGCTGGCGCTGTATCTGATCGAGCGCGTGCAGCAGATTCTGCCGCTGAATCCGCAGAAATTTGCGGCGGTGGGTCAGTTTCTCGCATTGAATACTGCGGCGTCGTTCACCACCAACACCAACTGGCAGAACTACGCGGGCGAAGCGACGATGAGCTATCTGACGCAGATGGCGGGCCTCGCGTATCACAACTTTACCTCGGCGGCGGTGGGCATCGCGCTGGCCATCGCATTCATTCGTGGCATCGCGCGTCGCGAGAAAGATACCATCGGCAACTTCTGGGTGGATATGACACGGGCCACGCTCTGGGTGCTGATGCCCATGTGCATCGTCGGCGCGTTGCTTCTGGTATCGCAGGGCGTGGTGCAAAATTTCCGCCCCTACGACAGCGCGAAACTGGTCGAGCCGCAGCAGGTGCAACGAGTTGGCGCCGATGGCAAGCCTGTCACGGGCACAGACGGCAAGCCTGTCATGGACACTGTTACGACGCAGACCCTCGCCCAAGGGCCAGTCGCCTCACAGGAGGCGATCAAGCAAATCGGAACCAACGGCGGCGGATTCTTCAACGCCAACAGCGCGCATCCCTTTGAGAATCCCACGCCGGTCAGCAATTATCTGGCGATGCTCTTTATCTTCGCAATCCCCGCCGGCCTCACCTATACTCTCGGCCGCATGACGGGTTCTCCGCAGCACGGGTGGGCGGTCTGGGGCGCGATGGCGTTTCTATTTCTCGCGGGGGTGACCGTTGCATACTGGGCGGAGTCGCAAGGTAATCCCCTGCTGCACGGAGTCGATCAGCGCGCCAGCATGACGCAATCGGGCGGCAACATGGAGGGCAAAGAGACGCGCTTCGGCATTGCCGACTCAACTCTGTTCGCCACGGCCACGACCGACGCCAGTTGCGGCGCAATCAATGGTTGGCACGATTCTTACACTCCACTGGGCGGCATGGTTCCGCTGGTCAACATCATGCTCAGCGAAGTCGTGTTCGGCGGCGTGGGCGCTGGCTTATATGGAGTTCTGATCTACGTTGTGCTGGCGGTTTTCATCGCGGGTTTAATGGTAGGTCGAACGCCAGAATATCTGGGCAAGAAGATCGAAGCCTATGACGTGAAGATGGCGATGCTGGTGACGCTTGTGTTCCCACTCGTGATCTTACTCTTTGCCGGAATCTCATCGGTGGCGGGATTCGGATTATCCAGTATCGGCAATCCAGGGCCGCACGGCTTCACGGAAATTCTCTACGCATTCACTTCCATGGCGGGAAACAACGGCTCAGCCTTCGGCGGACTGAATGGCAACACCAACTGGTACAACCTGTCGGGCGCGGCAACCATGCTGATCGGACGTTTTTTCATGATCATTCCGATGCTGGCCATCGCGGGAAATCTGGCCAGGAAGAAATATGTTCCGCCATCGCTGGGAACCTTTCCGGTTACGACGCCTTTATTTAGCGTGTTGCTGGTCGGCGTGATCTTGATCGTGGGCGCGTTAACGTTTTTCCCGGCGCTGAGCCTGGGGCCGATTCTCGAACACTTATTGATGACCGCGGGCAAGACTTTCTAAGAGGGACAGCTTCTAAAGGGGTTCATGTGAAGAAATCGCAATCCATTTGGGACATCAAAATTCTTCGCGGCGCGCTGCTGGACTCGATGCTGAAACTTAATCCCACAAACATGATGAAGAATCCGGTCATGTTCGTGGTGGAAATTGGCAGCGTCACGACAAGCGTCCTTTTATTACGCGACGTCCTGCGGCATCAAGGGCAGTTCGGCTTCAATCTGCAAATCACGCTCTGGCTGTGGTTCACGCTGCTGTTTGCCAACTTCGCGGAAGCCATGGCCGAGGGCCGAGGTAAAGCACAGGCCGACTCACTGCGCAAAGCGCGCGCCGAGACCATCGCACATCGTTTGCTACCGAACGGCAAGACCGATGAAATCCCCAGCTCGAAACTCGCTTCCGGCGATGTGGTCATGGTTTCGGCCAACGAATTCATCCCCAGCGATGGCGAAATTCTGGAAGGTGTCGCCTCGGTCGATGAATCCGCGATCACTGGCGAATCGGCCCCGGTGATTCGCGAAGCCGGAGGCGACCGCTCTGCGGTCACCGGCGGAACGCGAGTCCTCTCCGACTGGTTGAAGATAAAGATCACGTCGAATCCCGGCGAAACTTTTCTCGATCGCATGATCGCTCTGGTCGAAGGCGCCGAGCGGCAAAAGACTCCCAACGAAATCGCGCTAAATATTTTGCTGGCGGGACTCACGATCATCTTCCTGTTGGCCGTGGTCACACTGCAACCGTTCGCCATGTACGCGGGGTCGCCCCAGACGGTGTTCGTGCTTGTGTCGTTACTCGTCTGCCTCATCCCCACGACCATCGGCGGCTTGCTCTCCGCAATCGGCATCGCCGGCATGGATCGTCTGGTGCAACACAACGTCCTCGCCATGTCCGGGCGCGCCGTCGAAGCAGCGGGGGATGTGAACACACTGCTGCTCGACAAGACCGGAACCATCACTCTCGGCAATCGCCAAGCGGCGGAATTTGTCGCTGCGCCGGGAACCACCGCCGCGCAATTAGCTGACGCCGCGCAGCTTTCGTCCTTGGCGGATGAAACTCCCGAAGGCCGCTCTATCGTCGTTCTGGCCAAAGAGCGTTATGGCCTGCGTGGCCGCGATCTAGCCGAACACGAAGCCGAGTTCATCGCCTTCACCGCGCAGACCCGCATGTCCGGCGTCAATATGGACGGCCGCGAAATTCGCAAAGGCTCGGTCGACGCCATTACAAAATACTTAAAGCAGCATGACACCGCGATGCCCAAAGAAGTGCTGGCGGCGGTGGAACAGATCGCGCGCTCTGGGGGGACGCCGCTCGTGGTTACTGAAAACCGCCGCGCTCTTGGCGTGATTCATCTCAAGGACATCGTGAAGGGAGGAATCCGCGAGCGTTTCGATCAGCTGCGCGCCATGGGGATTAAGACGGTGATGATTACCGGCGACAATCCGCTGACAGCCGCCGCCATCGCACGTGAAGCCGGCGTAGACGATTTTCTGGCCGAAGCAACTCCCAAGGAAAAGATGGACTTGATACGCCGCGAACAAAGCGAGGGCAAGCTGGTTGCGATGACCGGAGACGGCACCAACGACGCGCCCGCGTTGGCGCAAGCCGACGTCGGCGTCGCCATGAATACCGGAACGCAGGCCGCCAAAGAAGCCGGAAACATGGTCGATCTCGATTCCAATCCGACGAAGCTCATTGAGATCGTCGAAATCGGCAAGCAGTTGCTGATGACCCGCGGCGCGCTCACTACATTCTCCATCGCCAACGACGTGGCCAAATACTTCGCCATTATTCCAGCCATGTTCGCCGGCACCTTCCCCGTGCTCAATGCTTTGAACATCATGCATCTCAAGACGCCACAGTCCGCCGTACTGTCTGCCGTGATCTTCAACGCCCTCATTATTATTGCGTTGATTCCGTTGGCGCTTCGAGGCGTGAAATATCGTCCCATGGGCGCGGCACTGCTCTTGCGCCAAAATCTCTTGGTTTACGGCGTCGGCGGAATCATCGTGCCCTTTGTCGGAATAAAGCTGATCGACATGATCATCACTCGTGTGGGCATGGCCTGAGGTCTATATGAAGAAGAATCTGTTAATTTCCGTGCTGATGACCATCGTGACCACAGTGCTGCTGGGAGTCGTGTACCCCCTCGCTGTCACTGCTCTGGCGCAACTGTTCTTCAAAGACAAAGCCAATGGCCAGCTCATCGTGCGCAACGGCCAAGTCGTGGGGTCGCGCATCATCGGACAGACCTTCGTCGGCCCGGGATATTTTCACTCGCGACCCTCCGCAGCCGGCAACGGATACGACGCCGCAAATTCCAACGGCTCCCAACTCGGACCTACGAATCAAAAGCTGATCGATCGGGTCAAAACCGATGTCGTCACGAATCAAGCCGATCATCCCGGACAGCTTGTCCCTATCGATCTCGTCACCACGTCCGCCTCAGGCCTGGATCCAGAAATCTCTCCCGCAGCAGCTGAGTTCCAAATCTCCCGCGTCGCCAAGGAAAGAAAACTATCGGAAGATGCACTTAGGCGCCTGGTCGCGGAACACACGCAGCCGCGGCAGTGGGGATTGTTCGGCGAACCGCGAGTAAACGTGCTCGAACTGAATCTCGCTTTGGACGAACTTACCAGCAAACCATAGACTCAAACGCTACGCGGGCGCTTTTTCGGGCGGCGTCAAAGGTTCGGGATTAGCCGCTTTGAGACTATCCAACTCCTGCTGCACTTTCTGCCAGCGCTCGGCCGACTTTTTCGTCGCAATCGGCGCATTCGGATCTGCATAAAAACCAAGAATATTCGCCTTCAAATCGGGCGTAAGCAAATCGAATTTTCTTTTCGCAAGCCGATCCAAAAGGTTCGCGTACGTCTGATCCGTGAGACTGTACTCCCCCGCCTTGGTGACTTTGCCGGTATCGAAATCGCGGTTGTCCAAGTGGATAGGCTGGGTGCGCAACTGATCGAGCAATTTTTGAAAGTCGTCGGTGGTGGTGTCGATGCTCTTTAGAAAAAGATCTTCGGTCGCAGGCGTGGGTACTTTGAAGTCAATGGCCTTGAACGGTCCAACCTTCGGCACGAGGCGAAAAAAGAACGCGATGATTCTGGCGCCCACGCCGGGCTTCCGATAATCCCGGCCCCACGATTTCTCATAGTCGGCGCGTGAAAGCTTATATAGAAATTTCTTCTTCGAAAAGCTTGGCGTCTCGCGCACCATGTCCGCTTGCTTGGTCAACAGAGCCGCCCGCGTCATCTCCGGAATCACTTTGCTGACCGAGCGGCGATACGTTCCAATGGCCAGATCCAGACTCAGAAATATATCTTTCAATTCGATCCCATAGGTTTCTTGAAACGCTCGCTCCAGCAGCGGCTTGGAAACCTGGAAGCCAATGAAATCGTGATACGCATCGGGTGGATAACGATGTTTCACGACCTGCTCGACATCGAAGCCGAACTCAATCCGGATATGGGCTTTGGGGTCGTCCACATAGGTTACGTGGTCGCCATACTTCGCGCTCAGTTTGGGATATTCTTCCGCGACGGAACGGTTCACAGCAGGATGGCCATCGTTGTCGGCGACGTAATGCGCCAGCGCGCCCAAAGCAAAGGCATACTCGTCGACGTCGGTGGAGTCGCGCAGCAGAGCTATGACGAAGTCGCCGCTCCGCGCGTAATGCACCAGGTTGCTGAAATCCTTGCTGCCGAAAGGATAGTAGCCCATATCCTGAATCACGCAACCGCCATAGGCGTAGGCATGAGCCTCCCGCAACTGATCGTCGGTAGTTCTCGGAAAGCGTTTCAGCAGCAGAGGCTTGATGTGATCCGTCCACAGTAAATCGACGATCTCTTCGTGGGTAAGAACTGAGTAACTGATGCAGTTGTGCGGGGCCAATGCGAAGAGGCTCAGAAAAAGCGCAACGCGAACGATCGTTCTGGAAAATTGTCGCACAGGATTTACCTGAGTCTCGCCGGCGATTCAGAGGTGCCTATTGAGTCCTTGACCCATCCTAACAATCCATACGGTTCGGGACCGAATCTCTTCCCCCAAAGGGTCACAGCGAGAGGGCTCAGTCAGAGTACTACAGGTGTCGATACGGTAGCTTGGTTTCGCGCACCTTCCTAAGTGCCCTCCCATGAGCCCAGGGTTGCCGTCCCGAGCCCAAAAAATTACCGATCCTTAAATTGGGCTGGACGCGAGGGGTATTTCGTGGCATCTTAAGTCTCCCGACCACCGTCGGAAAGGGCAAAGATATGTCGCAACTGCACCAGGAATTGCTTGAGGAATTTCAGAGTTTTGGGAAGACTGCCCCCACGGCTGAAGCCTTGATGCAGCACATCGCCCAGAGGCTCCACGAAAAAATGGCCCGCTACAACTGGGTGGGCTTTTATGTCGTCGAACCCTCCGATCCTGGCATCCTTTTAATCGGCCCGTTCGTCGGAAGCTTCACCCCGAATGCACGCATTCCGCTGGATACCGGGCTGTGTGGTGCCGCAGCCCGCAGTGGCAAGAGCGTCATTGTCGACGATGTGTCAAAAGACCCGCGTTATCTGGCGGGATCGACAATGGTGAATAGCGAAATGGTCGTTCCCATTCTTGTAAAGAATCAACTGGCGGCGGAACTCGATATTGAGAGTTATTTCGCAGGCACCTTTACAACAGCGGAGCAAAACTTCGTGGAAGCTTGCGCCCGAGTGGTGGCCGAATACATGCACGGGCAGAAATAGTCCGAGGGCACTCGGATTCGATTCGTTTTTGCCAAGACTTGCCCCCCACTTTAGTAACCTGTCGCCGATGAAATTTTAACCTTTCTGAAACATAGAGCGGTTTCTGCCCCACTACACTTCGCTCACCGCAAGAAAGTTTAACGACCAAGGGTTCGGGTGCGTCCGTACGCACGTTAGGAAACGCCTGCGAGTTAAACCGGGGAGGCGGAAACCATGAGAATACTGTCTAAAGCTGCATGTTTGACAGTGTTGCTTGCAAGTGTGGCAGCACTCGCGCAAGTTCCCATCTCACAGCAAGTGATTGTCGTCATGGACGAGAACAGCAGCTTCAGCGAAGTAATGGCCAACATGCCATGGCTGGTGGGCGAAGGCAATGCTTACGGATTCGCGTCGAATTACAAGTCGGACAATGGCGGTTCCTTGTTGGACTATTTGTGGATCGCATCCGGAAGCTGCCATTCCGCCGCCAACTGCACCCTGCCGCCCGGCACTCATGACTTCAACTGCAACGGAAACGATTGCTACTACCCCGGCACAGACAACAGCGATCCCATCAGCGACAACAACATCTTCCGGATTCTGAATGAAGCTGGAATCCCGTGGAAAGTGTATGCCCAATCCTATGCCGCCGCCGGAGGAACGATCACAACCCCCGACAACGGCAACGGCACGTCCTATTACCGCCGACATAATGGAGCGACCTGGTATAGCGATGTGTTGAGCGATGTCGACGGCTCGGCCAATAACGTCGTTGATTTGGCGCAACTGGCCATCGACGAAGCCAATCACTCCCTGCCCAGATTCTCAATCATCGTTCCAGACGGAAACCACGACGCCCACGATTGTCCCCTGGGGATGCAAACCTGCACCGAACCTCAGCAACTGCAGGCTGCCGACAAATTCCTGAGCGACACCCTGACCCCAATTCTCAACGGCTCCAATTTTCAGCCGGGTGGGAACGGCCTGCTTTTCGTAACCTTCGACGAGTGCGGTGGAGGTACGGACAACGGTTGCGGGGCGGCTGTCTATGCTGCGGTGATTGGGCCCAATGTCAATCCTCACACGGTATCGACGAAACCGTATAAACACGAAAATATCTTGCGTACCGTGCTGAAAGCCCTGGGCCAGACCCAGTATCCCGGAGGAGCGGCAAATGTGGCCTCCATGTCCGACTTTTTCCTGTCGCTCGGAAGCCGACCCAACGTCGCGCTCACCGCTCCCCTCAACAATACCTACGTTACTTCTCCCGCCACCATTCGAGCTTCCGCCTATCCCACGGCGGGCAACACCATCAGCGGCTGGATCGTCTATGTCGATCAGAAGGAGGTCTACAATGCTGGCGCAGTCGCCGCTATACAGCCTGCGATCAACCTGAGCTCTGGCCCGCATAGCATCATCGTCCGCGCCTGGGATACTTCGGGAGCGTACGGCGATCAAACCATTTCAGTGACCGCTACGGCCTATCAGCCGGAAGTAAACGTAGCGACCCCCAGCAACGGCGCGAATGCCGGTACCCCCGTCAATCTCCAGGCTTCGGCCTCGCCCACCCCGGGACAGAGCATCTGCGGGTGGTGGGTCTACTCGGACGGCATCGGCGTGTACAGCGCTGGCACCGTGGCTTCGATCAACGCAAATCTAAACCTTCCCATTGGCAGGCACTCCCTCCTGGTTCGTGCGTGGGACACCTCAGGCGTTTATGGCGATCAAAGCCTTACGCTAACGATCAGCAATCAGCCCTCCGTTGATATCGCCTTGCCACTGCGGAACCTCAATGTTGTTTCGCCATTTCAGGTGCAAGCCAACGGATTCGCCACACCGGGCAATAAAATTAGTGGATGGGGAATTTACCTGGACGGCCCGATCGTCTATCAAGCGGGCGCTACGAACTCCATCAGCACGAACTTAACCGCATCGCCCGGGGCACACTCCATGCTCATCCGAACCTGGGACACCTCCGGCGCCTACGGAGATGAAACCGAAGAGGTGGAAGTTCAGACGGTAGCGGCCAACATCAGCACGCCTTTCACGGGAGCGATGGTAAACTCCCCGCTCAACATCCGAGCCACAGCGTCCTCGGAGAATCGCATCACGGGATGGTATATCTACGTCGATCTGAATCCCGTGTTCCAGCAGAACAATGGGAGCTCAGTGAACACAAATCTCGCGCTCAAGCCGGGAACTCACTCCATCATAGTAAGAGCATGGGATACCACGGGCGCATACGGCGACCAAACCATCACCGTAACCGTACCGTAATCGCAAAAAGGGGCCCCGTCCTTCTCGCGTAAGTTGCGAAGGGGCGGGGACTCTGATTTTGACCTACGTTAAGACAGCCGCCGCCGGCTGCCCCGCGGGGCGCAGCTCCGCCTGCGCTTGCACCGACGCTGTACAATTTGCTGGCAGTCAAATTTTAGCCTCAGGAAGTCGCTCATGAGAACCTCCAGCAGAATCCCCGGGTTGCGCGCTGCGCTTCTGCTCTGCGCGTCTCTCACGATTCAATCGGCCTCGGCGCAAGAAACGCCCCAACCAACGAAGGCACCCCTTAGCCACGTCTTCATCGTCGTAGGCGAAAATTCGGATTACAACACCACCTACAACGCGACCAACATGCCCTATCTGACTTCGCTCGCCAACGCTTATGGCTTGGCCACCAACTACTACTCGTCCAGCCACCCTTCGATCGGCAATTACTTCAACCTCACTACAGGCTACCTCCTGACCGACAATGACGCCGAGACCCCGCAAAGCTTCCCGGTCAGCAACAACAACATCGCCTATGAAGTGCAGCAGGCAGGCAAGACCTGGAAGGACTATGTAGAGAGCGATCCCAACATCCCGGGCTGCGGTGCGTATCACGCCGGCAATTACTACGTTCGTCACGACCCCCTTGAGTACATGACCGACATAAACACCGAGACGAGCAACTTTGTCTGCTTCAGCCAGTTCGCCGCCGACCTGAAGAACAACGCCCTGCCCAATTTTTCCTATCTGGCCCCCAATGGCTACGACGACGCGCATGACACGAACGTCACCGTATTTGACGACTGGCTGAAGGCCGAAATCGCTCCGCTGCTGGCGAGTTCGTACTTCAAACCCGGCGCGAACAGCCTGCTGATCGTCGTATTCGACGAGGACAACGACGACGGCAATCCAAATTGCGATACGACAACCGAAGGACTAGGCTGCGGCGGACAAGTCGAGGCCGTCCTGATCAGCCCCTATAGCCTTCCAAAACATAAGCAAACCAAAGGCGATCCCCAGGACTACAACAAAGGCTACGACGAAGGAAACATCCTCCGCACCATGGCCCAAGGCCTGGGGCTACCCACAAAAAACCTGGGCTGGGCCGACACCGCAGTGCCCATGATCGAGTTCTTCAAATAGGCGCTGAGAACTGCGCGGGTTGAAGCAGAATGCATGTAAGAGAAAAAGTGGGTGCCCTATTTCTCGCGTTCTTGGCGAGAAGTGGGGCTTTTGACCTTTGCTCACCTGGGTTATGCGGCTGGACGCTACAATTGCTTTAAGGGAGCGCAAGAATGACGATTGACCTAAAACCCGATCAACAGCGTGTCCTCGACTTGGCTATCCAATCGGGAGCTTATCGGGATCCGAGCGAAGTACTCGATCAGGCCTTCGAGATCATCCGGGAGCAACTTGACCTTGAAGACTGGATGCTCGAACAACGCGAAGAAGTAGCCTCCCACATCGCAACCGGCTTTGCCCAAGCCGAGCGCGGCGAGTTGGTCGACGGAGATCAGGCGTTGGACGTTTTGCGTCGGCGTCGCGAGGCACGTCCGAAGTCATAGATCGAAACACGACATGAGCGCGACGTTTCAACTGACGCCGCAAGCTACCGAAGATCTCGATTCCATTTGGTGGAGCATCGCGAGCGACAATCGAGCGGCCGCCGACCGCGTCGAACTGGAAATCGTCGCGACCTGCCAACGGCTCGCAAAACATCCCCGGATGGGAACCAAACGGCTGGATATCACATCGCTGCCGGTCCGGTTCTGGACACTAACCAAGTTCCCCAATTACGTGATTGTCTACCGCCCCGACACTCTACCGACGCAGGTTGTCGCTGTTTTACACGGGCGACGCAACCTTAAGGAGATTCTCGAAACGCGACCGTGAGGAAAACGATGGGCCGGCTGACGTGGAAAGCGCCCCTTCATAACTTCCTAGTGCGAAGCATGATGGTTCTTAAGGCGATCAAGGGAAGAGCCTTCCTCCCCAGCCAATCGCGTTTTACCCCAAAACAAAAAGGCCGCTCTTATTCAGAGCGGCCTTAATAACTACTAGCCCGAACCTAGTCCCCAGCGACCGGCTCTCCAGCTTCCACCTCAGCTTGCACCGGAGGCGCTGGCGCTATGCCGCCGTTGGCCTTGCCCAGCGCGCCCAGCGGGATGAATCCGCCATCGCTCACGACTGGCGTCTCTTTCAGGACGACTTCGCGATACAGCGACGCCATGCGCGCATTGTAAGCCGCATCGTTCTTTTCTGCGCCGCGAGCTTTCGCATCGCGTGCCCGCGTCTTTTCTTCGCGCGCGGTCTTGGCGATGCCCAGCTTGTCCAAGTCGTGCTGCACGTCTTTGGTGACGATTTCGTCTTTCAGCACCAGCGAGTGGTCGGCGGACTCCATCTTTACATTTTTTCCGCCGGCAAAAATCTCATGCCGCCCATGCTCTTCGTACCACTTGGTCAGCGTGGCTGTCATGTGCATCTTCTCGATGATGTTGCGCCAGCCCACGCCCGTGTTGTAAGCGCAGAAGCTGATCTCGCCCTCTTGCGTGGCGTAAGGAATGATGCACTGCTCGGTGCGCCGGAAGTCGTAATTGAACAGATCCTGGAACCACATGCCTGCGATGAACAGGAAATTCCAGCGATCGTTGCGGCGCTTCATCACGTCGTCAATCGTGCGATCCGGACCGACCTTGCCGTAATCTTTTCCGGTCGCGTTGAAGTTCTTATCGAACTTGCGCAACAGGTCCATCAACTTGAAATGCGTCGGCGACTGGAACGGATCGTAATTCTTCATCAGGCACAGCGCCATTCCGACCACGGTCAAGAACTTGCCGCGAGCCGCGTCGTTCACTTTCTGAATGTCCTTGGCCAGCTGATCGCCCTTGAGGAACGCGGTCACCGGAACGGCTTCCTTGGTTTCCTTGTCGATCATCACCGCCATACCCGTGCCGCAATTAGGATGGCATCCGCAACTGAGTTGTCCCCAATCGTTCTTCACGTCGTTCACGTGCATCAGATCGGCCCAATCGGAGAATGTGGACATAAAGCTAATCGGGAACCAATCGCGCGCCGGCTCGCCCATGCCAGTTTGATTCTTGACGTCGTGCGCGAGGTGAGAGAGCGTGTAGCGCTGCGCCGTGCGGCGCTCGTCGGTGACAGCCTCGTCGCGTCCTGTAAAGCTAACCGGCTGAAAGCTCAGGAAGCCGATGCGCTTGGGATTGTCGAGCGCAAACTTGATGATGCGTCCAACCTGCTCGTTATTGATGCCGTTGACGATCGTCACTACGGGCACGATTTCGACGCCGGCGTTGTGCAGATTTTCGATCGCTTTCAACTTCACATCGAACAAGTTGCCGACTGCGCGATGCGCATTGGCCGCGTTGCCGATGCCGTCAAACTGCAAGTACGCATAACGCATACCCGCTTCGGCCGCCTGCTGCGCGAATTCAAAGCTCTTGGCAAATTCAATGCCGTTGGTCGCCGCCTGCACCGAGTTATAGCCAACCTTGCGGGCATAACGAACCGCGTCCAGGAAGTAAGGCGACAGCGTCGGCTCACCACCGGAAAACTGCACCGACATCTGGCGGCGCGGCTTAATGGTGATGGCGTTGTCGAGCATGGTCTTGATTTCTTCCCAGCTCAGTTCGTGAACGAAGCCCACCTGATTCGCGTCCATGAAGCAGGGATCGCACATCATGTTGCAGCGGTTGGTGAGATCGATGGTTAACACCGAGCCGCGTCCATACTTCACAGTCGACGACCCGTGATGATGCAGCTTCTCATCATTGTGGGCGCGAATGTCGCGGCCCGGGAAAACATCTTCAAGGTGCTGCGAGAATTCCGTGTCGATCGACATCAAGTCTTCGAAGTGGCCGTGCTTTTCGCAATCCTTGACCATCCAGATCTTGCCGTCGCGTTCGATGATCTGCGCCTTGATCTCGCCCACCTTCTCGTTCATCAGCACTTCCATGGGCAACTTGCCGTCGAGAATCTGCTGGCGAATTTCGGGCACGCACTTGGGGCACAGCGAGTCGGTCGAGCGCGGCCAGCCCAGTGGCGGCTTGGTCTTTTCGTAGGACTTCAACAAAGGCTTATCGGACCACTTCGGCGTCGGAGAAGGATTCTGTTTGATCTTATTCAAACTCTCGAAAATCACCCATGCGCCTTTGGCGGCGGTGGTGACGGCTTTCTCGACGTACTTGACTGGCTTGTGCATAGGCCTCTCGGTGTCCTCATTTACCCGCGCTCAAAGCACGGGAGTTTGTGATGCAAATACCAATACCGCAGTTTAAGTTGTCCCAGCGTAAACGCTCGGTTAAAGCTGTCCGGGGGAACCCACATAAATAAGGGCACGCCCAAACGGATGGTCCTGGGAGTTCTGATTTCAAGTGTATGGAAGCGGTGGTGATGAATCAGCAACAACCAATCAAACGGCGCAAAATCGCGGTTTAGCGGGGAAACACAGCATTAGGCGGAGGTAAGTTATTGAAAAGGAAAGGGGAAGGGGCATCATTCGCGCAATCAAGAAGCAGATTCCGCTCCGCCTGTGGCGGTTCGGAATGACAAGAGTGAGTGGGCCTTGGGATAACGACATGTGTGACATCGATCACCGATGGTTTTCCTCACGACCCTTACAATTTGTCATTCCGAATCCCGGCTTCAGCCGGGTGAGGAATCTGCTGTTCTTTTCTGAGGAGCGATGACTGAAGCAAAGCGTTACTACGTCTACATCATGGCGAGCAAGAGTCGCGTCGTGTACACCGGAGTGACGGGCAACTTGATGGCTCGTGTGCTACAGCACAAATCCGGCGAAGAAGCGGGATTCACCAAGCGGTATCTAGTAAGTCGACTGGTCTATTTCGAGAGCTTTCAGTACGTTAACAACGCGATCGCAAGAGAGACTGAGATTAAGAAGTGGCGGCGGGAGAAGAAAGTGGCTCTCATCGAACGAGACAACCGGTTATGGGATGATCTGGCGGCCGATTGGGGCCAGCCCGTTGGAACGCAAACAGCAGATTCCTCACCGGCTGAAGCCGGATTCGGAATGACAAAATAAGGAAACTGAACTGGGACCGCCCCGCTACGCCGCACTGGCCTGCTTCTCCGCGAAATCCCCTATCCCTGGCAGCTTGAACATTTGGCCGCTATAGGCCTTGGCGACGAGGATGAGCCAGATGATGAATCCGCCGAGGCTGATGACGGGCCACAGGAGAATCGTTCCCCATCCCAGGATCGGAATGTGAACCACGATGGCCAGCACTTTCCAGAGCACAACCCAGGCGACGCTGAAAAATATGCTCTGGAACGAGTGAAAGCGGATGAAACGGTTCTTGTTGTAGGGCGCGACCACCAGAAACACAATCGCCGGAATGATGGTGACGTAGGCAAGCGCTCCGGCCATGTTGTCGGTCAATCCGCCGCCGACGGGCGCTGCGCCGATGGGCGGAGGTGGCGTTGTCTGTGCAAACGGCTGTCCCCCGGGCTGTCCGACAGTCTGATAGCCGGGCTGGGCAGTAAAGGGCTGCACAACTGCCGCTCCGCATACCGGACAAGCTTGCGCTCCGACGGGTAGCGAATTTCCGCACGCACTGCAAAAAGCCATGATGTTCTCTCCTCAGTCGCCCACAGGCGAGCACTAGACTTGCACTTTTAAAGAAGCGCGAATCTTAAGGCCCGCGAAGTCCACAGTCAAGCGATTTCCAGACCGCCTTACTTCGCCACGCGCGCCAAAGCCGCAGCCAGCTGATCAGGCAGAAATCCGAACGGCCCGGGCTTGCTCTTATATGCGATGTGTCCGGAGGAGTCGATGAGATAAATGCGGTCGGGCCATCCGGTGTAGGCCTGCTCGGTCGAGTTGCCGAATTCGTCCAGCACGGCGGGAAACTTGATGCCCAGTTTTCGCACGCACGCTCCGGCGATCATGGCGCGTTCTTCTTCATTCTTCGGGCTGGCGAATAAAACTTTGTCGCGCGCATTACTCTCCGTCTGCCAAACATCGGTGGGATGAGCTTCCGTGATGTAAACGACGAGAAAAGCAACGCGATTGCCATACTGCTCGTATAGCTGATTGAGAGCGGGAGCCTCCCGCCGAAACGGCGGTCAAGTGTAACTGCCGAAGACCAGCACCACCGGCTGCGCCTTGTTTAAAGAAGACAGTTGCACGCGTTCGGATTTATCGAGCTTGAACAGAGAGAAGTCAGGAGCGGAATCTCCCACGTGCAGCGAGCCGGCCCGGGCGTGCATCCAAAACGTCTCAAAAGGAAAGAGGATAAACACGACCGGGCCGGAAACTTTCGCCATCACGCGACCAAAGATTTCCGGCGACTGATGCATGGCCCACCAAATGAATCCGGCAAAGCTACAGTAGGCGAACAGTACGACGACGAGCGATCCGACGAGTATTCTGCGCCACAGCGGATTTGTTCTCAGCGAAAGTCGAGTCATGAGTGCAGCGTGTCGCTATCGAAGCATCGATCAAAATAAAAAAGATGGTAGCACGCGGAGGCGCAACCGGCATTCTAACTCTGCGCCACAGCCCCGGTCGGAGCCGCTGCGCTCAGTCGGCCATGCAAATAAATGACGAGAGCCGCCGCTGCGGCGACGATTAAAGCGAGCATCACCAGCCATTGCCAATATTGTCCAGGATGGCGCATGGCGGTGATGAAGTGGCGTCCGTAATGGTCGGCAATGAGCGCGATGGCGGCATAGCGCACTGCACGGCTTATGCCGACCGCCGGCAAGAATCGCGAAAGCGGATACTTCGACGCGCCCGCCGCCGCGAAAAATGTGCTTGTCGGAAACGGCAACGGCACAGCGCAGGACACGATCAACGCCCCCGCTCCCCATTTCTCAAAATACTTTTTCAGCGAGGTGAATTTCCCGCGGCCAAATTTCTCCAGATAAGCCGACCCCGCGCTGCTCGCAATCCGATAGGTGATGAACGCCCCCAGCACGGAGCCCGCAGTCGCAGCCGCCGGAAAGTAATACCACGGCTCGCGGTGGCGGGCGGCCAGGATCGCGGTCAGGATGTCAGGGCCGGCGAGGGTAGGGACGGGGGAGCTATCCACGATCGAAAGAGCGAACAGGCCGAGGGCGCCATAATGCAGCACCGTCGCCAGCCAAGTCGTAGCATGGCGCTTGGGTGGCGCGGGCTTCAGGAATGCGAGCGCGAACGAGATGTGTCGGGCCAGTGCCAAAATTAGGATTTCGCTGTACCGAGGTTAGCTTATTCTCGATGGTTAGTGAGGCAATTGGTCGGGGCAGTTGTAAGTCGCGGGATCGTGGCCACGATTGGCGAGTAAAGTTAATTCAATTTCATGTAAACGCTCGCCCAATACGCCGCGTGAGGCGGAGCCGAAAGCTTGTCCTTGAGCAGTGCATCGCGGGAACATTCGCCCAGCTTGGTCGAAGGATAAAGCAAAACTTCCTTGACGGAACCGTCGTGATCCAGCTTAAGCAGGAACCAAAAGCTCCGCATGTCCCCGCCCGCGGCCGCTTTACACTGGCGCACTTCGCTCAAATGGTTCTGCACAAACTCGTTTCCGACTTGATCATCGTATTTCTTGCCGTCCGCGGTGCGAAGATTCGCTTCAACAGCGGCCTGTGCGTCGGAAAGACTCGTCGGCTTATCGTCCCCAGCCAAAGCCAGAGGCAGCAAGCACAGTGACAACCAGATGGCTAAACATAACCGCAAGCAGTCATGGCGCATGACTGATTCTAGCTCAGCCGAACGAGTTTCCGCCCCCGCCGATACGGTTCAGTTCCCCGTACCCGTCAGCGAGATCTTTTGCGGGTTTCCGGGCACGCTGTCGGAAATGTTGAGCGTGAGAGTTCGGACGCCGGTGGCTTTGGGAGTGAACGTAACGCTGACTGAGCACTGCGAACCGGCAGCCAGCGTTTGCGGAGCACGCGGGCATGTCGTGGTTTCAATGAAATCTTTCACGTCGCCTTTCAATATCGCTCCCTCCAGTGTGATCGTGGTGCCGCTCGGGTTCGCGATGGTTATGGTTTGCGGATTGCTCTTCGTGCCAACTTTGACCGCACCAAAGTTCAAAGCATTCGGGAACAATGAGATGACTGGGAGATTGAGCGCAATCGAAATCGAGTTGGAATAGTTGTTCACTACCGCCAAGTCGGCCGCGCCATCTCCGTTGAGGTCAGCACTGGCTATGCCCAATAGGCCCAGGGAGTATAGATAATCCACATGGGGCTGGAAGGTCCCATCTCCGTTGCCGAAAAGTACCGAAACGGTGCCAGGTCCAAAGGGAGAATTCAAGGCATTGTAGTTGGCGACGGCGAGATCGAGATTGCCATCGGCGTTGAGATCCACAACTGTCAAGAGAACTGGCTGGTTGCCCACCGGGAGGACAAGTTGAGGCTGGAACGTCCCATCACCGTTGCCCAGCAAAACTGAAACGGTGTTGTCTTCGAGGTTCGCTGTGGCGATATCGAGTTTGCCGTCCTGGTTAAAATCTGCGACCACGATGCCCGACGGATTGGTTCCCGTAGGATAAGCAACCTCTGATTGGAAGGTGCCGTCGCCGTTTCCCAGTAGAACGTAGACGTCATACACTCCGTCAACCACCACATCCAATTTGCCGTCTCCGTTAAAGTCACCGACACCAGCCCTAGTAAAGACGTCATATGCTAGGTATTCAATTCTTGGCTGAAATATGCCATTGCCCTCGCCCAACAACACGTCTAGTTCGCCGGACACGGTCGGGGTTACCAGATCGAGTTTGCCGTCCTCGTTAAAGTCGCCTGCCAAGACGTCTCCGGGGCCCTGATCCGTCGGGTACTGCGCCTGAGTCTGAAACGTTCCATCGCCGTTGCCTAATAGCACGGAGATCGCATTCGATCCCGTGTCGGATACTGCCAGGTCCTGTTTGCCGTCGGCGTTGAAATCCCCCGGCGCCAGGCCGAGCGGGTTGTAGCCAACCGCGTAGTCCGTAGCACTGCCGAACTTTCCCTTTCCCTTATTAAGCAGAATTTCAACCGTATTGTTCGCTGCGTCAACCGCGAGATCAGGCCTTGCGTCGCCGTTAAAATCAGCAATGGCGATCGCGGATGGATAGGGTCCGGCGGCATAGTTTGTCGGCGCTTGAAAAGTGCCGTTGCCCACGCCTGCGAGAATCGAGGCAGTATTGGTAGAGGCATTCGCCGTTATGATATCGAGCTTTCCGTCGCCGTTGACGTCGCCGATCGCCAAAGCATAGGAACCTGCGCCGGAGCCATACGCAATCTGAGGCGCAAACGTGCCGTTTCCTTTTCCCAGCAGCACTGAAACCGTGTTGTCATCGGTATTTGCCGTTGCCAGATCCGGTTTACCGTCGCCGTTAAAATCTCCAACCGCCAGCCAGTTTGGTTGGCCGCCCGCCGGGTAATTGACGAAGTCTTGAAATGTTCCATCGCCGTTTCCCAGAAAAACCGCAACCGAATTTCCGTATGTGTTTGCCGTGGCTAGGTCGAGCCGCCCGTCACCGTTGAAGTCGGCCGCGACGATATCCTCAGCAATATAACCGCCCGGATATTCCACTTGGGGCTTAAACGTGCCGTCGCCGTTTCCCAAAAGGATGGAAATCGAGTTGGCATAGTCATTCGTGACCGCAAGGTCGAGATTACCGTCCCCGTTAAAGTCACCAGCCACGACAAAATACGGACCGACGCCGGTCCCATAGCTCACCGGCGCTTGAAGGGTACCGTCACCATTTCCGAGATAAATGAATACGGCATCTTGGTCAAGGGAAGCTGCCGCCACATCCGGCTTGCCATCGTGGTTGAAATCGCCGATCGCCAGATCCCAGCATTGGTTAACGCAGGAGTATGTAACCTGAGGCTTGAAGGTTCCGTCACCATTTCCCAGCAAGATTGAAAAATAGGAATAGGCGGAGCTGGCGACTACAAGATCCAGATTGCCGTCACGGTTCAAGTCGGCGACCGCGATATCTACAGGCAACGCACCCACCGCGTAGTCAGTTTTGGATTGGAAGGTGCCGTCTTGGTTGCCCAGAAGGATGGAAACCGTAGCCTCCGCGTAATTTGCGATGGCGAGACTTTGCGGACCGCCGGTTTTAAAAGCTCCAATCGCGACGGCATCGGGTTCTGCGCCGGTAACTAAGTCCATCCGGCCAAAGACGTATCGCTGTGCTGCAACGGGGGCGCCAGGAGGTCGAGAGGATTCCGCAGACGGGAGAGGTTTCCTGGCGTCAGAAGATGGTTCGCCTCGCTTCAAAATCTCGGCCAGCCTATGCTGTAAGCTAGCGTTTGGAGCAGGCACCGAGCCGTTATCAGTGGTTGTTGCGATGACATCGGCAGGAGGGTTCTTGGCCGGCATACCGGTCTCGGCCGCAACGGAAAGTGAGAGTACGAAAATAATAAAAGCGAGCTTCATAGGGTTCTCCTAAGGGAAGACAGTTCGTGAGCATGCGCCCACGATTTCTCGTGATTTGTTGGCCATAGAAAATGAATTGCGAATTGCCGATGGCAAAACCGGCTATGCCAGGGTGCTCGGTGCGGCAGCTCTCAGCGCTACACTCTCAGGCAATTCAACGGTAACGTCAAACTAACAACTCTTTAAGCCTCCATTAACCGTGAAACGGTTGTGGCATAAGCACTTAGCGCTCTTCCTTAACCATTCCCGTAGGTCTCTTTCAGACGTGATAAGATTTGCCGAATCTACTTTGGTGTGATCTTGAACGCTTCTGACTCCGTGCGTTATCGCTTTGGTCCCTTTGAGTTGGATCCCGCCGAAGGCACACTCGTGCGCAATGGCGTCCGAATCAAACTCCAAGACCTTCCATTGCGATTGCTCGTTATGTTAGTGGAACGATCGGAAGAAATCGTTTCTCGGGAGGAGGTACGCAGGCGGCTCTGGCCGGAGAACACTTTTGTTGAGTTTGATAACAGCTTAGGCGTCGCGATTCGAAAAATACGGGAAGCGCTCAATGACGACGCCGACAGGCCCAGGTTTATTGAGACCGTTCCGCGGCGGGGCTACCGATTTTTGTTTCCGGTCACGGTCATCAATCCGGTTGCGGCTTCAACTGCGGAGGTTTCAGACGCGCCCGCTCCGACAATAGCCAATGCTGGGCCTGCTCTGGTTCCAACGGAAGTCGTTGGTTCGCATCGGTCCGCCGCACGTTGGCTCATTCCTATCCTGACGATCGGCCTTTCGGCCCTCATTATTTATGTCCTCAGGCCGTTACGCCATCCTTCGTCAAACAACAACGCCACCCAAACGGCGATTCCGGTGCACGTACGGCGGTCGGTCGCAGTGCTTGGATTTCGCAATCTGCCGGGACGTCCCGAGGACAACTGGCTCTCGCCGGCCTTTGCAGAAATGCTCGGCACCGAGCTCGCCGCCGATAGCGCCTTACGGATGGTTTCGGGGGAGGATGTGGCGCGCGCAAAACGAGAAGTCTCCTTGACCGACGAAGACAGCCTGGCAAAAGAAACCCTGGAACGGCTCCGTACCAATCCCGGGGCAGATGTGGTCGTACTTGGCTCGTATACGCCGCTGCCTGGAAAAGGAGAAAGACGGATTCGTCTGGACGTTCGCGTGCAAGACACCGAACATGGCGAGACCATCGCCGAGCAGGCCTTCGTCGGAAACGAGGACGATCTGTTTGAACTGGTCAGTCAGGCAGGTACGGCCCTGCGGCGGAGCCTTGGAGCGACGCCGGTTTCAGGAGAAGCAATCGCGCAGGCACGAGCCGCTCTGCCGTCTCAACCCCTTGCGGTCAAGCTCTATACCCAGGGACTGGAACATTTGTGGGCTTATGATTTTGTAAAAGCCCGGGATTCTCTCCTCCAGGCGGCGTCCGTCGAGCCCGCGTTTCCCTTGACGCATGCAGCTTTGTCCGATGCCTGGAGTCACCTCGGCTATAGCTTGAAGGCCCGCGATGAGGCGAAACGGGCACGCGATCTTTCGGGGCACTTGGGGCCGGAAGATCGCCTGCTGATCGATGGTCAGTACTATGTCACGATCCAAGATCGAAAGCGCGCCATCGATTCGTATCGACAGCTGTTCATCCAGTTCCCAGACAACTTGGAATACGGTCTTCACCTCGCCGATGAACAGCGATGGGTAAACCCGGCAGACGCTTTGCAGACTCTGGAAACTCTACGGCATTTTCCGCTTCCTGCCGGTGGCGACCCGCGGATCGACTATTTGGAAGCGCGCGCTCGGGTTAATAGTGACGTCGTCAAGGCACAGGCCGCCGCTCGGCGCGCCATCGAAAAAGGGAACGCGCAAGGTTTGCAACTGTTCGTCGCCCGAGCCTACGGAGTCCTCTGTCAGATGGGCGACGGCGATACGACCGCCCTGGACTGCGACAATGCTCGAAAGAAGTACACAGCGGTGGGCGATCGCGACAATGCCGCTCGCACCACGAACGATTTCGCCATCTTTTACTACGAACAGGGCGACTTAGATCGTGCCGAATCGATGTACCGGGAAGTGATGAAGGTATTTCGACAGATCGGCGATATCGAGGGCGTCACGACTGCTGCCACGAACCTCAGCGAAATTTCTCTGGATCGCGGAAATCTAGCGGAAGCGGCACGCGGGCTCTCAGACGCAATTCCAGGCTTCAAGGAAATGGGAGACAAAGACGGGGTCGCGCTTGCCCTCGCGGATCTGGGTAAGATCGCACGGTTGCGTGGCGACCTCAAGGCCGCTCTTGCCCGTTACAAGGAGGCCCAGGCCGTTGCGCAGGAAATCGCCGACAAACGTGCCGAGGCTTATGCGCTCGATGGAAACGGAGACGTGCTGGCGGATCAAGGGGATTTGCAAGCGGCTCGAAACTCTCACCAGCAAGCGCTGGTTCTCGGCCAAGAGATTGGCGATAAACAAGCCGTCGCGGAAACGGAACTCGCCTTGGCCCGGATCTCGATTGAGCAAGGGCATGCTGCCGATGCTGAAACTGCGATCCGTAAGTGCAAAGAACAGTTTCATCAAGATAAGCAGGCTGACGACGAATTGGCCGCCGGCATTGCGCTGATGGATGCCCTACTGGCCGAACCCAAGCTTGCGGAAGCCGAGTCTGAAGCGCGCCAGGCTAAGTCACTGGCTGATGAAAGCGTGAACACACTACTCCGTTTGCAGTTCGCCGTGATGTCTGGTCGCGTGCAAGACTGGTCAGGCAATTTCCCAGCGGCAAGCGCACAGCTAAAGAAGACACTCCAAGAGAGTCATTCTCATCAGCTCTTGGAGCTTGAATTCGAAACCCGGCTAGCCCTGGCGGAGTTGAGCCGCAGGTCAGGACAGTCGGACACAGCCCGCACCGAAGCGTTGAGCTTGGGGAAAGCCGCCCGTCAGAACGGCTTCGGGCTGATCGCGAGTAAAGCTCAGTCCCTTCGCGATGCTCAGGAATAAAAACTCTTACTTCTTGATCCTTGGACGCTTGCCCGTCAAGGCTTGCGCAAGATGAGGGCAGCGCAACGGCTGTGTCTGTCCGATTCAACGCTCCGGTATTAAACTGTAAGGTTGAACTCTTAACGCTAACCTCGATATTGCCGTCAGTAAGGGAGCCTTATTCATGAACAGTTTCGGCAGCCGGTCTAAACTTCGCGTCGGATCGCACGAAGAGTACGAGATTTATCGTCTGTCTGCGCTCGACGAACAAGGCATTGCGACCCAGCACCTACCCTATTCCCTCCGCATTTTGCTGGAGAACCTGCTGCGCACCGAAGATGGCCGCAACGTCACCAAGGCCGACATCGTTGCGCTGGCGCGCTGGAATGGCAAGAGCAAGCCGGAAAAAGAGATCGCGTTCACGCCCAGCCGCGTGCTCTTGCAGGATTTTACTGGCGTGCCCGCCGTCGTCGACCTCGCCGCCATGCGCGACGCCATGCGGCGTCTGTCGGGCGATCCGGGTCTTATCAATCCCTTGCAGCCGGCGGAATTGGTCATCGACCATTCAGTCCAAGTCGATGAATTCGGCACGCCGCAAGCTTTTGGCCTCAACGCAGAACTCGAGTTTCTCCGCAACAAAGAGCGCTACGGATTTCTGCGTTGGGGCCAGACCGCGTTTCGCAATCTCGCCATCGTCCCGCCGGACACCGGCATCGTGCATCAAGTCAATCTCGAATTCTTGGCGCGCGTCGTCTTCGTAAATGAATCGAACGGAAAGAAGACGGCCTATCCCGACACGCTGGTCGGCACCGACAGTCACACCACAATGGTCAACGGACTGGGCTGCCTGGGCTGGGGCGTAGGCGGAATCGAAGCCGAGGCGTCTATGCTGGGACAGCCCGTTTCCATGCTCATTCCGCAAGTCGTAGGCGTGAAGTTGACGGGTCGCCTGCGCGAAGGCGCCACCGCAACCGACCTCGTGCTCACGATCACCGAAATGCTGCGCAAACATGGCGTCGTTGGCAAGTTCGTCGAATACTTCGGGCCCGGTCTGCACGACTTGTCATTAGCCGATCGCGCCACCATCGCGAACATGTCACCCGAATACGGCGCAACCTGCGGTATCTTTCCCGTGGACAAGGAGAGCCTAGCCTATTTGCGGCTGACCGGTCGCTCCGAAGAGTCGATTGCGCTGGTCGAAACCTATTGCCGTGCGCAAGGCTTGTTCCACGACGAGCACACGCCAGAAGCTGAATATTCCGAACTGCTCAGTTTGGATTTATCCACGGTCGAGCCGAGTCTTGCAGGCCCGAAACGTCCCCAGGATCGGGTGGCACTCGCGAGCGCGGGCGAGTCGTTTCGCATCGCGCTACCCTCCCTCATCAAGCCGAAAGCGACCACCGTCCCCAAGCAGGAAAATCGCTGGGAGCAGGAAGGCGGCAATCCCACGTCAGTGGGAGTCGAGTCGCACGATGTGCAAGAACACGTCGCTTCGAGCGTCAAGAAATCGCTGAAGCATGGCAGCGTGGTCATCGCGGCGATCACGTCGTGTACGAATACTTCTAATCCATCAGTGATGGTTGCCGCGGGTTTGCTGGCGAAAAAGGCGGTCGAGAAAGGATTGTCGGTTCCAGCATGGGTGAAAACTTCGCTCGCCCCGGGATCGAAAGTCGTCCGCGACTATCTAGAAAAAGCCGAGCTACTTTCTTATATGGAGAAGTTGAAGTTTCACATCGTCGGCTACGGCTGCACCACTTGCATCGGAAACTCTGGCCCACTGCCGACAGAAGTCTCACAAGCTATCGACGACGGCGACCTGGTGGTTGCATCGGTGCTCTCCGGCAATCGCAACTTTGAAGGGCGCATCAACTCCGAAGTTCGCGCGAACTATCTCATGTCTCCGCCACTGGTGGTTGCGTTTGCGCTGGCCGGACGCATCGACATCGACCTGCACAAAGATCCCATCGGCCACGGCAAAGATAGTAAGCCCGTGATGCTCGCCGACATCTGGCCCTCGCAACAAGAGGTGCAGGACGCCATGCAGCGCAGCATTTCATCGCAAATGTTCCGCAGCAGCTATGCAGAGGTTTACGCTGGCGACGCGCAATGGCGCGGCCTGCCGGTTCCCAAGGGTGACACCTACGCGTGGGATCCCGACTCGACCTACATCCGCCGCGCACCGTTCTTCGACGACATGAAACTCGAGCCTGCGCCGGTGAATGACATTAAGAACGCCCGCGTGCTCGCTGTGCTCGGCGACAGCGTCACGACGGATCATATTTCTCCCGCCGGCTCGATCAAGAAAGATAGCCCCGCCGGACGTTACCTCATCGCCCATGGCGTCAAGCCCGCCGACTTCAACTCCTACGGATCGCGCCGCGGCAATCACGAGGTCATGGTGCGCGGAACATTTGCCAACACGCGCCTGCGTAACAAGATGGTGAACACCGAAGGCGGCTTCACTCGCCATCTGCCCGATGGCGCGGAGATGTCGATCTACGACGCCTCAGAAAAATACATCGCCGACGGTATACCGCTGGTCGTGCTTGCCGGCAAAGAATACGGCTCCGGATCGTCACGCGACTGGGCCGCTAAGGGCCCGCGACTGCTGGGTGTTCGCGTGGTCATTGCCGAAAGCTACGAACGCATTCACCGCTCCAACCTAGTTGGCATGGGAATCCTACCGCTGCAATACGCCGCCGGGGAAAACGCGCAAAGCCTCAGTCTCACCGGCGAAGAGGTTTTCGAAATCTCTGGCGTTCGCGAACTGTGCGAGAACTTCACGGCAGGCCAGCAGATTAAAGTGCGAGCGGCGGCCGGTGGCAAGACTAAAGAATTCTCAGCCATCGTCCGCATCGACACCCCGCAGGAAGCGCAATACTACGCCAACGGCGGCATCCTGCAATTCGTGCTAAGGCAGTTATTGTCGGCGCAACCGGTACACGCCTAAGCCGGCATGAACAGCGCGGTTCCGTCGAACCCAGCCGATTCCTTTTGATGCGTTCGAAGAATCACCAATCCCTGGTCGGTTTCGGAGCGCCGAGATCGCGAAGGACGGGACGCGAAACGTGACCAGGACGGGGCACTCACCTCCATGCGATCGTCATTCTCCGCCGATGCGGAAGCGCACCCCTGCGCGGAAATTTACCCCTAGCGCGGGATAGCCGACCACTTCCTGATAGTGGCGGTCGAGCAGGTTCTCGACGTTGGCGTAGGCGACAATTCTTTTTCGAATGGCGAACCAGCCGCCGGCGTCGACACGGACGTATCCGGCGGCGTGGTCGATGTTGAAGCCGTAGAAGTCCGAGTCGGGACGCGGACCCACGAAGCTGCCTCCGAGGTTGGCACCCCAGCGGGATCCGATATACGTCAGCAGCGTCGTCGCCGAATTTTTGGGACGGCGCAAGAGCGGCATGCCCACGTTGTAGAGCGAGTTAACGGGCGCGGGATTGTCGAGAATCTGGGTCGAGGTGTAGGTATAACTCGAGTTCAGCGACAGACGCGATGTGAACCGAGCTTGTACGCCGACCTCGGCGCCCTGCGCGAATGCCTTGTTGACGTTGACATACTCGCCGACGAAAGTGACGGGATTGATGGTGACGTAATTGATCTGATCGTGAAATTGGTTGTTGAAATACGTGCCAGTCAGGACGTACTTTCCGCCAACGAAATCCTGCTGAAAGCCGCCATCGAAGGCGCGATTGCGCTCCGGCAGAAGATTGGGATTGGGCTGCGTGTAAGGCAAACCGGCGAAGGTTTCTTCCAGTCGAGGCTCCTTGAAGCCGGTGGCGTACGAGAAGCGCAGGCGCGTGCCGGAGAAAATCTGTCCGCCGTTGAATAGAAGATAGGAGAGCGCAACGCGAGGCGTGCCGATATTTCCAAAGGCGCTGTTGTGAACGTAGCGTGCGCCCACTTCCGCGGTCAGGCTGTGAAAAGTGATTTGCTGCTGGCCATAGACTTCGTTGATCAGGCGCTGGCCATGGGTGGGCGGGGGATAGTTCGTATCGCCGACGAAGCCGTTTTCATTTTCTATGCGGTAGCCGAAAGTGGAGTGCGTCCAACTGCGCTCCGAGTAATCGCCCTGATACTCGAAGCCGGCGCGGTTGATGCGATCCACCTCGTGGGAAACGAAATCGATGGCATAGCCGTAGGGATCGACGCGATCGGCATCCGCCGTAGTGTTGAGTTCGTTATAGCGGTAGAGGTAGTCGAAGCCCGTGAAGCGGTGCTGCCACCCCGACGGCGCGTTCACGGTGAGTTCCACGCTGCCGATGAGCGAATTCAATTGCGACCACTCGCTGGGATTCGGCGGCAGTGGAATGAGTGCGCCATTCACCGGGACGAGCGGGTCGTAGCCGTTGAAATTCCATTCGCCCGGGACGCCGGTATGGGTGTTGGAATTCCGCAGACGGACCCGCAGGCTGGCGATGCTGCCCAATGCCGCGCCGAGGTTCAGGCCTTTCAGTGAATCGGAATAGGCGTTGTTGATGCCCTGGCCATTGGTGTTGAACTGGTCGCCGAAGAAGTTGAAATCGAAGGGGCCGCGCGCCCCTGCCAGGGAAGCGTAGCCGTGGGCGGTCGAGAAGTTGCCGCCGTCCGAGCCGAAAGTGAATTCGGGAACGTGCGTGTTACCGGGGCGCGTCCATATCTGGATGACACTGGTCATGGCATCCGTGCCGTAGAGGGCGCTCTGTGCGCCGCGAGAAAACTCAAGACGATCGACTTGATCCAGCGGAAGCGTTCCGAAGTCGAAGGTGCCGCCGGGCTCGTTGACCGTGACGCCATCGACGATGACTTTGTTGTAAGTGGAATCGCCGCCGCGTACGAAGAGCGACGACAAGCCGCCGCGCTGACCTGCGGTGTTGATGACGGCGCCGGGAAGGAAACGGATGGCGCCATCCGCCGCGACCGGTTGGATCAGCTCGAGCTGATTGCGATTGAGGGCGTCGACGCTGGCGCCGGAGTCCTGACTGGGCACCGGGGTTCGAGTCGCGGTGACGACGACCGTCTCAGCGGCGGTGGCGAGTTGCATTTGCACGGTGTAGGTGTCCATCGCGGGGGGGACGTTGGAGACGGCTTCGGCGAAGCCGGGGGCGAGAATGCGAACGTGATAGGACGTGAGCGGCATGGTGGTATGGAAAACCGCCAGGCCTTCGGCGTTGGTGGTTTGGGCGGATGAGCCGGGCTTGCCGGTGTCCTGAAAGAGCTGCACCTGCGCGCCGGGAATAGCGGCATTTTGCGGATCCAGAACTCTGATTTTGATTTCGGCGTGAGCCGTAGTGAGCAGGCTTAACGAGACGATGGAAAGAAATAAATAACGCATGGCACTCCTCCTTTGAGGTCGCGAAAGGGGTGGTTGGGGAAGAGTTCGCGCCGGTCTCCTGGCTTTGCGAGTGAGGGGCGTGTATGGTGACGCTCCGGGTACTTTGCGACCGGCCTTCCCAGGTTGCCCCAGTGGCCGATGGCGGATTGTCCTCGCTTACAGTTGCGCGGCAGCGCGGGATTTGCACCCGCTTCCCTTCGTCGAATCGAGACACTCATACGACGAAAGTTTCGCGCGAACTCAATGGAATTGTGAAAGAACGATTTTCAACAGCCTCACAAAAGTAATGGGGAGAGGTTGTGGAAGTCAAACTGGGGGTCAGCAGAAAAGTCGTCCCGAAGAATCGGCGTCCTTCAGCCGGGCGAGGGGTCTGGCGTGTGCAAGTTGTTCGGGTCGTCCGCGCCAGATCCCTCCCTCCGCCTGAAGGACGGCTGCGGTCGGGATGACTTCCGGATTGTTGGCGTCGTCGTCCACCGGGAGGGTGAGAGGGACCAGCCACAGGGGCTGAAGCCCGTCATTCTTGGAGACTTATTCGTGGGCCTGAAGGCCCACGCTTCCACGGTTGTGTCCGGCGGTATAGTTCGATGCCCGATGTGGCTTGAGTCCAAAATGCTGGGACTTGCATCTGCTGTCGAAATGGAAAACCGAACGGAATTCAATCTTGCTGAAGCTACAGCTCTTCTTGCTCGCATGCCCGCCGTGCTTAGTGCATTGTTGTCAGGGTTGCCCGACATCTGGGTGCGGCGCGATGAAGGAAACGATACGTGGAGCGCTTTTGACATCTTGCGTCACCTGATTGTCGGGGAACGTACCGACTGGATGCCCAGGATACGAATCCTGCTGGAGAGTGGCGAGTCGCGGCCATTTGATCCGTTTGACCGCTTCGCGCAGTTTGATGAGAGTGCGGGGAATTCGATGGAGCAGCTTTTGGCGAAATTTGCCGACCTGAGAAGAGAGAGTCTCGTCGCCTTGCACGCTCTTAATTTGCAGAGCGAAGACTTGGCTAAGCACGGAAGACACCCATCGCTCGGAGTGGTGACGTTGTCGGAGCTTCTGGCGGCGTGGGTGGTTCACGATCTAACTCACATGCATCAGATTTCTCGTGTGATGGCGCATCAGTATCGCGATGCCGTCGGCCCATGGAGTGCATTTTTGGGGGTGCTTCATTGTTCCGGACACAGCGCTCCGTAGGACGGCGGGGGCTAAGGCCCATCATTTTGGGGATCTATTCGTGGGCCTGAAGGCCCACGCTTCCACGGTCGTGCCCGCTTCACGGTTGTTCGCAGGGAAATCTGTGAAACATCGTTCCGCGCCAAGAATTCCTGTCGTTCACGCCAGATCCCTCCCTCCGCCTGAAGAACGGCTGCGGTCGGGATGACTTCGCAATTATTTTGCAGCGGCTGCGGGAGTCGCAGTCGTGCTCTGCGCCGTGAGGGGCTTGGCTGCGGACGGCAGCTCATCCCCGCGCACATACTTGTCCTTTGCGGCTAGCAT
This sequence comes from Terriglobia bacterium, assembly GCA_963799065.1. Classification (GTDB taxonomy): domain Bacteria; phylum Acidobacteriota; class Terriglobia; order Terriglobales; family Acidobacteriaceae; genus JAJPHW01. The sequence goes on along the minus strand of CAWCVJ010000003.1, from coordinate 687,711 downwards.
TTCCGGCATGGCTACATTCGGCTTGCTGTAGTCGTTGTTGGCGTTCCAGAACAAGAATCCGATGCCGCCTTTTTCTTTGGCGGTCAGGACTTGAGTTTTGATGTATTCCGGCGAATAGGTTTTGGTGCGCCAGGCGAAGGCTTGCAGCCAGGGGCGAATGACTACTCCGCTGCCCGCGGTGATCTTCTCGAAGCGCGCCATGGACTCGCCGATGAAGTGTTCGGGGGCGTCGCCGGGGCGCTCGATGCCGTCCATGCCGAAGAAATGCGACGGGTAAATCATGGGCGAGAGCACGTCGCAAAATTGCGCCATCCGAACTATGTCCTGCCCGGTGTGAGCGAGGTCGACGGATCGTTGCCAGGCCATGATGCCGAAGACGTCGAGCGAAAGCAGCGTTCCGGTGGGATGAATTTCGCCGTAGGCGCGCTTCAGGAAGTCGGCAATTACGTCCGCGCGATGCCAGTCGGGGTGTTCTTTCTCGAACACGAAGCTCGCATCTTTTTGATCGCCTTCTGCGGGAAAGCGGACGTAGTCGAATTGAATTTCATCGGCGCCAGCGGCGATGGCTTGCTTGGCCAGCGCGATGTTGTACTCCTGCACTTTGGGTTGCGAGGGGTCGGTCCAGACCAGCTTGCCGTTTTCGCGCCACGGTTCGCCGCTCTTGCGCGACTTCACCGCCAGTTCAGGGTGCGATGTGACCAGGCGCTCATCGCGGAAGATTGCGACGCGGGCGATGGCGTGCATATTTTGCGAATGTAGAAAGTGGATAAATTTCGGCAGATCGTGCAGCGTGACGTGGTGCGGCCCGGCGAGCGCGTTGTCGAACGGAATGTTGATGGAGCCATCGCTATCCTTGACGTCGAAGACGACGGAGTTGCCGCCGACCTCGCGCCAGCGGCGAATGATGCGCAGGCCGTGATCGCTGCCCGCCATGAGTCCGGTGAGATAGACGGCGCGCACTTCGAAGTCGCGCGGAACGGGAATGCTTTTCTCCGTTATCTGCGCGTCGAGTATCCCAGGAATCACGATTTGGTCGCCGGGCTTGAGGGCGCGATCGCGATGGCCGGAGTTGGCTTCGTAAATTGCATCAGTCAGTTCGGACGAAGTCAGATAGGCAGACTTTCCGACAAAATGGTGGGCGACGGAGGCGACGGTATCTCCGCGCAGGGCGGTGTAAACGAGGCGTCCGTTGGAAACTACAGGCTGCGACGCGGCCGGAGTGCTTGTCGTCGCTGTGGCGGACGGATTCGGTCCGCCGGACTGGGCTGTTACAGTTTGTCCGCCAAATGCGAAAAGTAAGGTTGTGACGCAAACAGCGGCGAGGGCGGCGATCAGGAGCAAGCGATGACGGGGCAAGGATTTCTCCAAAAGATACTTTCTTCGACAAACTTTCAATGCATGGTAGCGAAAGTGGTAACGTGCCGCCAGTTACGTCCGGTCACGGCCCCGGCGAACCACTATTCCGGCGAACCGGGTTGTCTAGGGCAGAATTTAGTTCTCGGCGGAGCAAGAGACTTCCTGCGTGCGCAAACTATTTCTCTTTACAACATACCACCCGGTTATGTAAGTATGCTTCGTGGTACTCTCCGGCTTTCTAAGTTGTTTAGTATGCAGGGACGGAGGCGTGTCCGCAGTTGGCTAGTGATTTGCACTAGACAGGGTGGGCGGCGCAAGGCGGCAGTGACATAAAGTGTCTCCCAACGCAGGACGGCCCGGGGAAGGGGCCAGCACCCGAAAACAACCCTATGAAGATTGTGACCAATACCGTTCTCGATCCTACGTTGAGAAGCAACGACGCGCGCGACTTCGACAGCGCCCTGCGACGGAAGATTGTCGGGCAGGACGCGGCTGTGGAAAAAGTCGTGGAAATCTATCAGATGTTCTTGGCGGGATTGAACGCGCCGGGGCGTCCGGTGGGAAATCTGCTATTTTTGGGGCCGACGGGTTCGGGCAAGACCCGGGTGGTCGAAGCGGTGGCGGACGCGCTCTTTGGCGACCCTCGGGCCTGCATTAAGATCGACTGCGCTGAGTTTCAGCACTCCCACGAAATTGCGAAGCTGATTGGCTCGCCTCCGGGATATTTGGGACATCGCGAAACCCATCCTTTGTTGACCCAGGAAGCGCTGAATCAATGGCACACGGATAAGCTGAAACTTTCAGTGCTGTTGTTCGACGAGATCGAGAAGGCGTCCGACTCATTGTGGCAGTTGCTGCTCGGCATTTTGGACAAAGCGACTTTGACGCTCGGCGACAACCGCCGCGTCGATCTGTCGCAATGCTTGATCGTGATGACGTCGAACCTGGGCGCCAGTGAGATGACGGGGCTGGTCGATGGCGGCCTGGGCTTCGCGCAGAAGCCGATGGTGGTCAACGGATCGTTCGACGAAAAGATCGATCGCACCGCAGTGGACGCCGCGCGGCGCAAGTTCTCTCCGGAGTTCATGAACCGCATCGACAAGACGGTCGTGTTCAAAACACTGCGACCGGAGCATCTTGAGCAGATTTTGGATATTGAACTGGGTATGGTGCAGCAACGCGTTCTGATGGCGTCGGCGGCGAATCAGTTTGTGTTTTCTTGTACCTCGAAGGTGAAGAACTTCCTGCTGAATGAAGGCACCGATCCCAAGTATGGGGCGCGCCATCTCAAGCGGGCCATCGAACGCAATCTGGTGTTTCCGCTGGCGAATCTGGTTGCAACCGGCCAGGTGCGGCTGGGCGACTTCGTTCGCGTCGACCTCACTGCGGACGGACGCATCACCTTCGTAAAAGAAGCCGAGGGCGCGATGGTTCCCATGCTCATGGAGCGCTACGGCGCAGCGGCGGCAGGAGCGCCTCCGGTTCCAGCGCGAGCGGTTCGCAGCGTTGGCCGCAGGGACTTCGGGGCCATCCCAAGTGCTGACGCCAAGTAGCGGTATCACGTAACGAAGATTCGCACAGTTCAGTTAGGTCACACGCCCTCTTGTGGTTACAGGAGGGCTTTTTTTCATGATTTGTCGCTTTCGCCGGAGAGCTTTTTCGGTTAGCGTAGAGATGTTCGAGTGCATCTGAATAGAGCAATGTCTCTGAGCTTTCCAGGACGAGTCTGGCTGGGCTGGCTGCTGCTGGCGGCTTCTCCATTGCTGTTGTCGGCGCGGGTTGAGCCGACCCACGGCTTCGATCTTTATTCGCAGGACGAAGAGCTTCAGGTTGGCAAGCAGGCGGCGGCTGAGGTGGACAAAGAGATGCCGCTGCTGCCGGATTCGTCCCCGGTGACGCGCTATGTGACGCAGTTGGGCAATGAGTTGGCATCCCACGCTCCGGGCGAAGCGTGGCCTTACAACTTTCACGTGATCAATCAAAAGGCAATCAACGCTTTCGCCCTGCCCGGCGGGACCATCTATATCAACCTCGGCACCATTCAGGCCGCCGACAACGAGGCGCAATTAGCTGGCGTGCTTGCCCACGAGATCGCGCACGTAGTGCAGCGTCATGGCACACGAGCGGCCAGCAAGCAGTTAGCGGCGGAAGCGCCGCTCGCGCTTTTAGCTGGCGTGATGGGGAACAACACTGTGTCACACGCTGCGGCTTTGGGCATCTCGTTTGGCGTGGGATCTTATTTCCTAAGAAACTCGCGTCAGTCGGAATCGGAAGCCGACCTGCTCGGCGCGGACATCGCTTACGATGCCGGCTTCGATCCCCACGAGATGGCCGAATTCTTCACCAAGCTGCAAGACGAAGATGGAAAAGAGAGCGCGCTGGATCAGTTCTTCAGCGACCACCCCGACCCCGGAAACCGGGTTGAAGCCGTGAGCGAGGAAGTGTCCACGCTGCCGGCAAAGGCCTATCGTAGCGACAGTGCGCAATTCGTGCGCATGAGGCAGATCGCGCTGAACATGAAGCCCATGACCACTGATCAGGTTGCGGCTTGGCAGAAGAAGCACGGGTCGCGCTAAGGTGATCCCATGTGGGACAGACTAGTTGGCAACTGGGTTTATGGCGGGTTTTTGGCTGGGGTGCTGCTGCTGTTACTGACTCCCGTAATCGCCCGCTCGTGGCCGACGGTGCTGACCGCAACATTCCTCCTTCTGCCGGTGTACATGATTCACCAGTACGAAGAACACGATGACGACCGCTTCCGTCGCTTCTTCAATCAAACGGTTGGCCAAGGAAAAGAAGTGCTCTCGCCGCGTGCCGTATTCGTGATTAACATACCTGGCGTTTGGGGTGTGATCGCCATCTCATTGTGGCTAACAGCGTTCGTAGCCGCGGAGTATGCCTTGATCGCGGTTTACGTTGTGCTGGTGAATGCAGTTGTTCACGTGGTCGGCGTCGCGGTTTTTCATGGCTATAACCCGGGCTTGGGCACGGCGATCGCGCTATTTTTCCCAGCGGGCGCCTACGCCCTCTGGGAGGTGCAGAAATCCGGGGGCGCGTCTTTGGGAATGCATGCGGTCGGCCTGCTCATTGCCGTTGGAACTCATGCTGCGATCGTGCTGTACGCAAAACACAAACAAGCAACGGCGAAGGTAGCCTAGCTCAGGACTTCTGCAAGATGCTCTTTCGAGCGGACGGGGAAAGCGTCTCGCACGCCGTGCGCAGAACCAGCCGCGGCGCTTTGTTGCGGATACTCATCAGATACTGAATGGTCCGTTCCGCGTCGGCCTTCGCGGTTTCGCGGAGCAGCCAGCCCAATCCCTTCTGCACCATGTCATCTTCGTCGTTAAGCAGCGAGTTCGAGAGGCGTTTGATCTCCGGGAAGAACAGCCGCAGTCTTGTTCCTCGAATTAATGCGACGCAGGCGGCGCGACGATGCCAGCGTTTCTTTGACTTGGCCCAGCGAAAGACCGTGGCTTTGCGCGCGGGCTTCGCCACAATCATCGGCGCGATCACATCGTGCAGCAGGCCATCGTGGTCGGCCCAACTGCTGATGCGATCCAGCCACAACTCGAACAGCTTAAACTCGGCGTCGCCTAATTTGTCGGTGAGGTTTTCCAGCAGGAAGACGGCGAAGACTTTTTCTTCCAAGTTGGATCCGGTGAAGAGTTGGTCTGCGAGTTTCACCAAGAATGCCAGGTCGTATTCTTTGAGAATCTTTTTTCGAGTTTGTCGCGCAGCTTTGCGGAGCGCCGCTGTGTACCATCCATGCGATTGGATTTCTTCTTTGAAGAACCACTGCACGCCTGCGGCATGGTGCGACGAGCCGCCGTCCTTAAGTATCTGGCGGAGGGTCGCGGCGACTGCTTTAGGATTTTGCGACGCGGATGGTTTTGTCATAAATCCAAAGTGCCGCCGTGGTGATGATTCCGGTCGCCGTGATCGCGTACCAAATTCTTTGCGGCTGGTGCTGGACTTCGCCGTAGCGGTGCAGCAGGTAGCCGCCGAAGGGGCCGCCGATGAGCGATCCGATGCCGAGAGGCAGAAAGGCGAAGCCCATGTAGGTGCCCTGCTGTCCCGGGGGCGCGAGCCGCGAAATGTATTCGTAGTAGCGCGGCTGCTGAATGATTTCGCCTAGCGCCATCACGAAGATCGATAAAACGGCCGCCCAGATCGTGGGATGAAACGCTAAGATCAGCCACGATACTGACGTGATCAGCGTTCCAAGAATCACGGCTTGAAATGCCGGAATCTTGCGGGTGAAATAGTTGATCGCGAGGGTGAGGCAGATGACGGTGAGGCCGTCGGTCACGAGAATGATTTCGACGTCCGCACCCGAATTGATGTAGCCGTGAATGAAGCCGGGCAGGCTGATGTATTGCTGCCAGAAAACGACCCAGTAGCCGGTAAAGATCAGCAGGAACCACATGAAGCGGCTGATTCCGGCGAGCACAATGGCGAGCAGCGCGGCCCAAATCCACCAGGGAACAGTGAATGTGGGATGCACTGAGAGCGCAATGCGGAGCGCGAGCGCGACGGCAAGCACTGGCAAAACGAGCCGGTAGTTTCCGACGACGACACAGAAATTGCGCGACACTTCGGCGATCGATGGCGGAGGCGTGTCGCCCGGCTTGCGCGGATCGCGAAAGAAAACCAGCACAAAGAAAAACATCGCGAAGACGCCCAAAGCCGACACGCGATAAACGTTTTCAACGCCGAGATGGCGATGCGCCCATGATGCGAACAGCGGGCCGCACGCGCCGCCGACATTCACCATGGTGTAGTAAATGGAATATCCGATGGAGCGCACGTTCTCCTTGGACGCGCGCGCCGTGGTGCCGACCACGCAAGGCTTGACCAGCGCGACGCCGAGCGCCGGCAGGATGAGAATGAATCCGACAAACAAGCCGATGGGCACGGTGTTGCGCACCGGAGCGAGCCAGGGCGCGGCGATCGATCCGATGAGAAAATAAGCGACGGCCAGAATTAAATAAGCCGTCGAAAGCGCGCGGCGAAAGCCGAGGCGGTCGGCGGCCGCTCCGCCGAAGATGGCGAGAAACCAGACCATGCCGCCGAAGAGTCCGGTGAGGGTTCCGGTCTGCTCGGTGGAGAAATTCAGTTTCTCCTGCAAATACAACGCCAGCGACGCGAACGCCCCGTAATAAGACAGCCGCTCGAAAATCTCGCTGATGTTGGCAACCCAGAAGGGCCGCTCGAATCCAGTGCGAATCTCGTGAAAGCGTTCAGAAAAGGTCATAGATTATGTGTGGTGCGGGCGGCCCGCCCATGCGTAGTCACGACGAAGTCAAACGCCGCCGAACTTCCTCCGCGCTCAATCCCGCCACGCGAATGACTTTATTGCGGCTGGACTCGCCGGAGGCAATGGTAACGGAAGCGCGCGGAACCTTCAAAAGATTTCCAAAGAATTCGATGCAGGCCTGGTTGGCGTGTCCGTCGATGGGAGGCGCGGTGAGAGAGACTTTGAGCGCGTCGCCGACTTCTCCGGTGATGGCGTTTTTCTTGGCGCGGGGATGGACTTTGATGGCGAAGGTCGCGCCTGCTTCGTATTCTCGGATGAATGCCATTCAACAGCTTTAACACAGAGGACACGGAGGTATCACAGAGGTTCACAGAGTCGGCACGACTTGATCTTTCTCCGTGAACCTCTGTGATACCTCCGTGCCCTCTGTGTTTAAGATTTACGGTCTTTCGCGTTCGCCGAAGATTGCTGTGCCGACCCTGACGCAGGTTGAGCCTTCTTCGATGGCGACTTCGAAGTCGTGGGACATGCCCATGGACAGCTCGTCGAGTCCGATGCAGGGGAGATGCTGGGCGGCGATCTGATCGCGCAGGGCTCGCAGGTGCTTGAAAAACGGGCGCGCCGCTTCGGGATCGTCGGCGATGGGAGGAACCGTCATCAGCCCGCGAAAGGAGAGATGTTCGAGGCGCGGGGCGGCTTGCAGCAAGGCTTGCAGCTCCGGCGAGTCGGGCCCGATGCCGGATTTGGCAGCTTCTCCGGCGATGTTGATTTCGATGAGGATAGCGAGGTGTTTGTTTTCTGCGGCGGCTGCGGCGTTTAGTTTTTCGGCGAGGCGAAGCGAGTCGACCGAATCGACTGCGGAGAATAATTGAGCGGCCTTCACGGCTTTGTTGGATTGCAGGTGGCCAATCATGTGGAAGTTGGCGTCGGGCAAGTCTTTGAGTGCGTCGAATTTTGCGGCGAATTCCTGGACTTTGTTTTCGCCGAAGAGGCGCAGTCCGGCTGCGTAGGCTTCGCGGATTTTTTCTGCGGGATGAGTTTTGCTGACCGCCATGAGGGCGATGTCTTCGGGACGGCGTCCGGCGCGGTGCGCGGCTTGCGCCACGCGTTCGCGGATGGCGGCGATGTTTTTTGCTACGGACATAAGAGCTTTAACACAGAGGACACTGAGGTTTCACAGAGTGACACTGCAAGAGGCGGACGAGGGCGCCCGCCCCACACATGCACAGTCTTATCCTTACATCATCGCTGTCGGCGGAGCTGGTTCATTTGGATCGCCTGCGCTCGACAGCGGTAGGCGAACCAGCAGGACGGCGAGCGCGATCATCACACCGATCCCCACGATGTAGGACGGATTGGCGAAGATTTGCGTGCGCGTCCAGGCGGGGGCGAATTGCAGTCCTGCCCAGATGAGGCCGAGGATGGCTTCGCCGGCGATCAGTCCTGACGCGGTGAGCACGCCGGCGTTTTCTACGCGGGCTTTCTGTGCGGCGTTGAGTCCTTTGCGATTGGCGGCCCAGTCGCCGAGGGAGCGAATGACTCCGCCGATGAAAATGGCGAACGTGGTCTCGAACGGCAAGTACATGCCGACCGCGACCAGCATGGGGCTTTTCACCTGCATCATGATCAGGCCGATGCCGAAGAAGATGCCGACCACCACCAGCGGCCAAGGCATGTTGCCGCCGACGATGCCGACGGCGAGCGTGGCCATCAGCCCGGCTTGCGGAGCGGAGAGCTGGCGGTCGCCGAATCCGATGCCGCCGGCGCGGATGTTGGCTTCGTGAAGCAGCATGAGCGGGAAGTACATCACGAGGCTGGCGACGACGACGGCGATCAATTCGGCCATCTGAATTTTGCGCGGCGTGCCGCCGAGGATGTATCCAACTTTGAAGTCTTGCAGCAATTCGCCCGCGACGGCCGATGACACGCAAACGACTGCGGCGACGCCCAATACCGCCGCCACGCCGGACGTTCCGGAGACGCCGAGCGCAACCATGAGCAGCGCGGCAATCAGCAACGTCGAGAGCGTCAGGCCGGAGATGGGATTGTTCGATGAGCCGATGAATCCGACGAGATTGCCGGAGACCGTCGCGAAGAAAAATCCGACCACGAGCATGACGACCCCCGCAAGAATGGCGGGCCAGACTAATCCGGTGAGATGAACGTAAAGGACGCACATCAGAACGAACATGAGCGCGATCAATCCGAAAACGGCTTTTGAGCTCATGTATTGCTCGGTGCGCGACAACTTGGCGCGGTCGCTGGCGGACTGGCTGATGTCGCCGAAAGCCTTGCCCAGTCCGGCAGTGAGGCTCTTGCGCATCTTGAAGAGAGTATAGGCGGCGCCGACTAACATGCCTCCAACGGCGATAGGACGCACAATAAAGCGCCATACCGCAGCAGCCATCGCGGCCCAGTTGTCGGGCGTGTCGGCGGGCAGATATTGCCTCAGTTGCGGGCCTAGAAAAAAGATTAATAGCGGGACCATGAGTCCCCAGGCGAGCACGCCGCCGGCGAATTGCAGCGACGCGAGGCGCAATCCGATAATGTAGCCGACGCCGATGTACGCAGGGCTGACACTGGGCGCGGAGAACATGCTGGTTCCTCCGGCGGCGACAACCTTTGTGGTTCCGGTAGTGCCGAGCGCGACCTGGCTGCGACCTAAACGGCCAACACCGAAGTAAAAATCTTTGTCGGCGGCGAAGAGGCCGAAGCGGCCCAGCATGTAGATCACTCCGCCGACGCCGATGTTCCAGAAGAGATATTTGGCGGCGTCCGCGCCACGCTGCCCCGCTTTATGAATTTCAGATGCGGCCACCGATTCGGGGAACGGCAGCTCGGGGTCTTCGACCATCACGCGCCGCACTAGGGAAATGAAGAGCACACCCAGAATGCTGCCGACCATGATCAGCGCGGTTGATTTCCAATACGCGTCGCCGGGGCGGAACGATGGCCACGCATGCGCCAGCAGGAATGCAGGGATGGTGAAGATGGCGCCCGCAGCGACGGACTCGCCAATGGATCCCGCGGTACGGGCGATGTTCTCCTCGAGAAGGGAACCTTTCCATGCGCGCATCGCCGCCATCGCGATGACCGCGGCGGGATAGGTGGCGGCGATGGTGATGCCGGCGCGCAGTCCGAGATAGGCGTTCGCCGCGCCGAGGACGACGCACATGGCGAGGCCGAGCAGCATGGCGCGCCAGGTGAACTCGCGCATTTCGAGGTGCTCGGGAACAAAAGGCTTGAACTTGGCGGGTTCTGTGCTCGCCGGAATGTTCGCTGGGGGTGTGCTCATGTTTGTGAAGACCCTGGGTCGTGGCTCCGTTTGATTAATAAGTTAAGACCGCGCAAGGTAGCATGTCGAGGCCACGAATTACAAGTGCATTTTCGTGGCGCGGCGCGTCCGACGGCGAGTGGCGTCGCGTCGCGCCGATTGTTACGGGCCGATAAATTCCGCAGTCCATGCCCATTTGTGCCCTTGCTCTAATTGCTTGCTGCAATCTCGTGACGCTATACTAACCTTTCAGCTCGCCCTGAGAGCAAGCTGAATTTGGGAGGTTCGTCTTCAGCAGTAGCGAAGGCCAAACTCGCGCCAACGGTGTCGCGCCCGAGACCAGCCCTATCTCGCGCCCGTTTTTGGCGTTTCGCTCGGCTGGGCGGGCGGTCGCGCAAAGCCTCTTCACCATTCTTTTTCCCGCCGATTGCCGTATCTGTCTCTTGCCGCTCACTAATGTTTCGCGCCTGCCGGTTTGTGAGGATTGCCTTGCGTCCATTGTTCCGCTTAGCGGGGAGTTGTGTCGCGTTTGCGGTGAGCGTCTGGCTACGCCGTTCTTAGTCAACGCTCAGGCCGACTTGGCAAAGTGCGAGGTGTGTCGCCGCGCCGCGCCGCCGTATACCCAGGCGGTGGCTTACGGAAGTTATGACCGTGCTTTGCGCGAACTGATTCATCTTCTAAAGTATTCTGCGATCCTGCCTGCAGCTAAGGTTTTGGGACGCCTTACGGCAGAAGCGATGGCTCGCATTGAGCCAAATCTAGGCTTGTTTAAGGCTCTGGTCATTCCGATTCCGCTGTATTCCGCTAAGTCGCGGCAGCGCGGATTCAATCAGGCGGAACTCATCGCGAAGGCAGCGCTCAAAGTCATTGGAAACCACCGCTTCGAGTTCGCCGGACATCTCTTGCACCGCACTCGCGCTACGCAATCGCAGATCGGCTTGAGCAGCCATCAGCGGCGCGAGAATTTGCGCGGTGCGTTTGCCGTGACCAATCCCGACGCAATTAAGGGACGCGAGATCGTTTTGATCGACGATGTGTTGACAACAGGTACGACGGTCTCGGAGTGCGCGCGTGTGCTGCGCCGCGCGGGAGCATCTAAAGTGTGGGTGGTCACCACAGCGCGTACTCTGAAGTTGAGCAACCAACAGGTCACGCTGGGCGAGCCGACAGGAGAGAGAGTTCAATTCGTAGCGGCCAGTTAAGTCCGGAAACTTTTATGGCGGGTAAATGGAACAATGCGCTGGCGGGCGGTGCTCGGATGCCGATGACCCTCGCTCCCGTGGGAGTGCACCAGCATGGCGACGGCCAGGCGCTGCATCAGCCCGTGCTGGTGCTGAATGCGTCCTATGAGCCGATCAATGTTTGCGCGGCGCGGCGGGCGCTGGTCCTGGTGCTGAAGGGCGTAGCCATGACCGAGGAAGAAAACGGTCATTTTCTGCACGCGGCGCGGCTGGCGATGCGGGTTCCGTCGGTAATTCGGCTGCTGGAGTATCGCCGCATTCCGCATCAGACGCGGGCACTTTCCCGCAAGAACATTCTGCTGCGCGATCGCAACACCTGCCAGTATTGCGCCGAGGTGCTGCCCTCCGGCGAACTCACGCTCGATCACGTGCTGCCGCGTTCGCGGGGCGGCGCATCGTCATGGGAAAATCTGGTCGCCTGCTGCCATACCTGCAACCGGCGCAAAGGAAACCAGTTGCCGCACGAAGCGGGCATGAGGCTCTCCCGCGAACCCCGCGCCTTCAATCTGCACACCAGCAGGCACATCATGCGGCTCATGGGCCGCTCGGACGATAAGTGGCGGAAGTATTTGTTCTATTAGAGGATCGCTTAGCCCGATCTGACCGCTATACTGACCTGCACTACACAACTTATTTAATTTTGGAGCGGTTCGTGTTCAAATGCTGTAACCAGCCGATTCAGATTCCCAAACTAGTAATGACCAGAGCCTTTCGTTTATGAAGATTGAGAAAGTACACTCGCATCTAAACGGGCGTGAGTGGATACTTGTTCATGAAAAGGGGATTTGGTCGGAGATAGAGAAGGTCATCGCGGCTATTGACGCGCAGGCCTGCAAGACTAAAGTCAGCAAAGAAAAGACTAAGAAAGATCGGATTTTGTATTCCCCTACCGCCATAAACAAGTGCTTCAAGGAGGAGTTGGAGAAGCTCAAATGGGGAGAAGTACGAACTGATTACTGGGTCACGGACGATTTTGATTTGATCAGGAAAACTGTGACGTTACCCGCTGCAGATCAAAAAAGACTCATCGAGGCCGAGCACAAGAGACCGATCAGGTCGTACAACCAGACCGACTTTCAGAAGAGTAGGGTGGCCATAGAAGTGCAGTTTGGAAAGTACTCATTCATACCCTACGACATCTTCGTTAAACACATGGCTTTCTATGTGGGGGACAAGATCGACGTAGGAGTAGAAGTTCTGCCGATGAAAGCATTACAGGCTGACATGTCCTCCGGCATTGGGTACTATGAGGGGGCGCTTTATGACATAGCCCGACAAGGGCGTGGCGTTCCCGCAGTGCCTCTAGTTCTGATCGGCATAGTTCCGTGAATTTGGAGGCGTCACCTATGAAATGGAACTTCGCTTCCGACTACTGCGCTGAGGCTCAGGTCACGCTGCACCTCGGCGACAGGCTCAGGCTCCTGAACCAAATACCGAGCGGCTCGGCATCTCTCATTGTCACATCCCCCCCGTATAACATCGGCAAGAAGTACGAGAAGAGAATCGGCCTTACCGAATATTTGCAGGGACAGGAAGAAACCCTCAGTGAAGCGTTGAGGGTACTCGATCCGCGAGGGAGCCTATGCTGGCAGGTCGGGAACCATGTAGACAACGGCGAGATATTTCCCCTTGATAGCCTGATCTATCCAATCTGCAAAAAGCTGGGATTTAAGCTGAGGAATCGGATCGTTTGGCATTTCGAGCACGGGCTCCATTGTTCGAGGCGATTCTCCGGACGTCACGAAACGATTTTGTGGTTCACTAAGTCGGATTCCTACGTATTCAACCTAGACACGGTCCGCGTTCCTCAGAAATATCCTGGCAAGAAAGCATTCAAGGGCCCCCGGATGGGCGAATACACCTGTAATCCGCTAGGGAAAAATCCAGGGGATGTTTGGGTTATTCCTAACGTGAAGCATAACCACATTGAGAAGACTCTTCATCCCTGCCAATTCCCTATCGAGCTCGTTGAGCGGCTTGTACTTTCGCTGACCAACGCAGGCGATCTGGTTGTGGACCCGTATCTAGGGGCCGGAAGCGCTGCTTGCGCCGCAGTTCTCCATGGCCGCAGAGCTGCGGGGGCCGATTTATTGCCGGAGTATCTCGATATAGCTCGCAACAGGTTAGAGGCTGCTTTGGAGCACCGTCTGCCGCGGCGACCGTTGGATAGACCCGTCTACCAGCCCGATAGTAGCGTCAAAGTGGCCCGGAGGCCCCTCGAATTCGACTTTCCGTCCCTCTCGTTTGATGCGCCCGTTTCCTCCGACTAGCTCCCACTCTAGGCTCAACGAACGCGCCTACAATGGGCCATCCTCTTTACTTTTAATAATCCCCGGTTTGCGCGTTTTCTATTCCTGCGTTAGCGTTTCAAGAAACGAAAGGCAACAAACGTGGCTGACAACAAAACCAAACCCACCTCACTAAGTGTCGCAGCATTTATCGATGCCATCGAGGACCCGACCCAGCGCGCAGATGCCAAGGCGCTCGTCAAGTTGATGCAAGCCGCGGCGGGCGAGAAGCCGAAGATGTGGGGGCCGTCCATCGTGGGGTTCGGCAGCTATCACTATAAGTACGACAGTGGGCGCGAAGGCGATGCCCCGCTGATCGGTTTTTCTCCGCGTAAGAGCGCCAACGTCTTGTACGGCGTGATCGGCCACGGCGACGCCAAAGCTCTCCTGGAAAAGCTCGGCACGCACACCACCGGCAAGGGCTGCCTCTACATCAAGAAGCTCGCCGACGTGGACCAGCAGGTCTTGGAGGCGATGATCGGGAAAGCCCTGGCCGCCTCGCGAGCGCGGAAAGCAAGTTAACAACTCTTCAGTCGGGGCATGCCACCAACAACCCGCCCCTCTAGCTCGCGCCCTTGAAGTGGTAGAAAACGTCCTGCTTGGAAGGGATGGCCGTTCCGTCGCGCATGGCAGGCCGGAAGCGCCAGCTCTCGAGCGCAGCCAAGACTCTCAGGTCGATGCTGGCGCCGAGGCTCTTGACCACCGTCTTGTCGACGATGTTTCCTTTGTCGTCGATCGTAATCTCAACCACGACGTCTCCGTCGACGCCGGTCAATTCACTCGGCGGAACCGTGGGATCGAGCGAGACAATCGGAAGCGCGGGACGAACGTCGGGGCCAGTCATCGCACCGCCCACCGACGATCCATACGAAGCCCCTGCCGGAGCGGGCGTTGTCTGTAGCTCCGCCACTTTCTTGGTGGCATCGTGTTGCCGAGTTGGGAAAGCAAGCTGCCTCGGTTCGGCCTCCTTCGGCGGCTCCGGGTAGTAGAGCGTTGTGAGCGTGCTCGACGGCGTGCCATCCTTAACGCCGAAGCGCACGGAGGATGGCGTTAGCAGCCCTGGCATCGCGGAATGAAGAATCCAAGCCAGCAGCAGAAAGTGAACTGCCGCCGACGCAACCAGCGCGAAGCGCGGCCTACCCAGGGGCTTCCGCGCTGTGGATTCGTCGAACACTTCTTAATTAGACGCGGAAAGTCAGCCCGAGTAAACAAGTGAATCATGGAGATGTGCGAGAGTTGGTAGCGCTAACGGGAATCGAACCCGTGTTTTAAGATTGAGAATCTCACGTCCTAACCCCTAGACGATAGCGCCCCTTCAGGACCAGCGACTCGAATCGCCGCCTCAAAATCATACGGCCTGGGATACGATTGGCACAAGCGGCGCACTCTTCCTGTAAAATTGACATACAATCCCCTCGACAAGGAAGTGCCCCTGTGAGTGAAGAAGTCGAAGCACCGAAGGCCAATATCACCCTGCCCGGTACAGTGGAAAAAATAATCAAGAGTCCGTTTCCGGGTGAGCCGGAAAAGGTTCAGATCACGCTGGAGGGAGCCGACGAGTTGTATCGCGAAATCAGGATTGAGAACTCGTTCGAAAATGAAAAAGGCCAACACGTCGCCGTCAAACCTGGCGCTGAAGTAGACGTGACCGTAGCCGCTCCCGCGCACGCCACCGAAAAAAAGCACGACCCGATGGAGCGACAGAAGTAGCTCGCGGCCTCGCTTCTTAGAGATCCTGCGCGCCTGAATCGAACCGCATTCGTTCGACAGATTTTCGAACACTCTGCCCCTGCGACAACTCGTCCCGCAATTCTGCCGCGGTCTTCTTCAGCACCGGATGCATCACATGCGCATCAATCTCCCCCAGCGGTTCCAGCACGAATCTGCGCTGGGCCATGGCGGGATGCGGGATAGTTATTTCTGGGGTGTCGAGGATTATGTCTTCCATGAGGAGGATGTCGATGTCGATGTTGCGGGGGCCTTTGGGTTGGAGGCGATGGCGTCCCATGTTTTGTTCGATGGCGAGGATTTCGTGCAGCAATTCTTGCGCGGTGCGTTCCGTTTCGATTTTGACTACGCAGTTCACGAACCAGGGTTGATCGGTGAATTCGACTGGCTCAGTTTCGTAGAACGAAGAGACTGCTATGACCTGCTCGCGATGGCGCAGTTGTTCGATGGCGTGGTTGAGATTGGCGAGGCGGTTGCCTATGTTGGATCCCAGGGAAAGGTAAGCCTTCACCTAACGCGATACCGTTTCGGCGGCGGCGGCGTGGGCCGGCGCGGGGGTTTCCGTCTCGTCGTCCTCGACCGTGGTGTCTTCCCAGAGGGTGTGATCGCGCAACAGGCGGGAGACGAGAGCGGTGTGCATGGCGTGTCCGGCGCGGTCGGCGACGACGGTACCGAGGATGCGTTTGCCAAGCAGGGCTAGGTCGCCGATGAGGTCAAGGATTTTGTGGCGCACGAATTCGTCGGCGAAACGCAGCGGCGGATTTTCGATGCCGTCGCGGGTGAGCACCACGCAGTTATCTCGCGAAGCTCCGCGAATGAGTCCCATGTCGCGCATGCGTTGCTCGTCCTCGCGAGAGCCAAATGTGCGGGCGGCGGCGATTTCCTTGAAGTAGCTGCCGTTGACCAGGCCGACTTCGAAGCTTTCTTTTCCAATGAGCGGATGCGGAAAGTTTATGGCGTAGGAAACGGAGTAAGTGTCGGCGGGATAGACTCCGATAAATTTGTCGCCTTCGCGGAGTTCGAGGGCGCGCAGAATTCGTAAGTAAGTGCGCGGACGGCGCTGCTTGCGGATTCCGGCAGCTTGAATCAGCGCGACGAAGGGCTGGGCGCTGCCGTCTAGGATGGGCAGTTCGAGGTTGTCCAGCTCGACGATTGCATTGTCGATGCCGGCGCCGACGAAGGCTGAGAGCAGATGTTCGGTTGTCGAGATGAGCACGCCGCGCTTCATCAGGCTGGTGGCGTAACTTACGCGGGCGACGTTGCGGCTGACAGCTTCGACTTCAAAGTTGTCGAGATCTGTGCGGCGAAAGATTATGCCCTGACCGGCTCGGGCGGGGAGTATGCGCAGATGCACCGGCGCTCCGCTGTGCAGGCCGATGCCCTCGCACTCCGCAGAAGAGCGAATTGTTTGTTCAAGTTTCAAAAAGCTGGGGATGCGTTTTGAGTAACAGAAAGACTACCGCAGAACGGGCTGGGTGACTGTGGCAATTTGGACACACTGAGTGGCGGGTTTGGCCATGCGGAACGTTCGTAATTCGATGTTTACAGCATTGCACAGCGGGTCACTTACGAGGTTCGGGGCGATTGGGAAAGTTGACTTGGAATTTGGATTCATCCACGGGCTGGTTATAGGTAACCGAGTTCAGAAAGCGCTGGTTCGACATATCGCCGTTGTAATAACGCGCCGTGGTGAATGGAGTCATGACACCGCCGACTGGCTTGTAGTTGTCCCAGACTTCGTCTTCGACGTTGCGCTGACTGTCGGTGGGGTCGCGCCAGCTGAACGTCTTCTTCACCGGCAGGTGAGTGTCGATGTCGAAGTAGAGGGTGACGCTCTGGTTGTGCGAGTCGATGATGGAGACTTGCTCGGCGGCTTTCTGGTTGGCGACGGTTTGTCCTTCATAAAAGAGGGCGATGCCGGGTTGGTGAATCCACTTGCGGAGAACCCAGTCGAGCGAATATTGGCGGCGGCGAATGTAGCTCGACAGATCCTTCTCAGGAATTGGGGTCGCGCCCTTGTAAGTGATTTCGTAGCCTTCGATGCCGGTGAAGACCTGCGCGATGTCGCGCTTCTTGGTCAGTTCGATGCGCTCCTTGTCGGGATATTCGTAGGTGCGATAGAACACGACTCCGACGCTGTTGGGATTGCCGAGGTGAAAGCTGTAGGTGCGTCCCTCCTGGGTGATGGACTTGATGTTCAGGTAAGCATCGCCGCCGAGGGCTTGAATGGCGGAGTCGATAAGCGCTTTGGCTTTGGCGGCGTTCTGCTGATCGACTGGAATCACGGGAGCAGATGACTGGCCGAATGCCGAGGCGACCAGAACTATCAGGCAGAGGATGGCTTTCATGCTTGGTTAGAAGCCTAACAGGGGAGCGGCGTTTGCTCCTTTCAGCGGTGGCATTTCGGAAGTGCAGCGGCTTCGCCCGCTTCGAGCTTGGCTAGCCATGCGTCGGCTTCTTTCGCGGTCACGTGCAGGCCGGTTGTTTGATAGTGGGCCCATGAGGCGGAGGCGTCCTGGTGAAACTGCTCGCGCTTTTCCTTTCGATCCATGTGGCTATTATCGCCTACCCCACCAGCACCGCGCCGCCATTCACGTTGAACACTTCGCCGGTGATGAATCCTGCATGAGGAGTGCACAAGAAAAGAATCGGAGCGGCGATTTCTTGTGGGGTGCCGGCGCGGCCCAGGGGGATTTTGGCGTAGACTTCGCGGCTGATTTTGGGATTGCTTAGCGCGGGGGCTGACATGTCGGTCTCGACCCATCCCGGGGCTACGCAGTTGACGTAGATGTGGTCGGGCGCGAGTTCGGTGGAGAGGCCTTTGACCATGCTGATGAGCGCGCCCTTGCTGGCGGCGTAATCGCAGTGGAAGGCTTCTCCGCGCTGGGCGGCGGTGGAACTGACGAGGACAATGTGTCCCGCGGATGAACCTTGTTTGGGCTGGCGCTTCATTTGGGCGACGGAGTATTTCACCAGCCCAAAAATGCTGTCGAGGTTGATGGCCATGGTGGAGCGCCACTGGGCGTCGTCCATGGTGTCGATGGGAGCGTCTTGCGGCGGCCAGACGCCGTGATTGGCGACGAGGATATCGATGCGGCCGAAGCGTTGCACTCCGGCGGCGACCAAATCTTTTGCACTTGCGGCTGAGGTGAGATTGCATTGCGCGAAGGCGCAGCGCTCGCCGATTTCGGCAGCCAGTTTTTCTGCCGCACTGTGAGCTTTTTCGTAGTTGAAGAATACGTGGGCGCCGGCTTCCGCAAAGAGACGAACTGCAGCTGCGCCAATGCCGCGCGATCCGCCGGTGATGAGCGCAGTCTTGCCTTGCAGAGACAGGGTGACGGGCATACTGGAATCTAACCTGCGGGGCTTGCGGGCCGCAAGGACTCTTGTCGCGGGAAACTATTGGGTTCTCTCTCGCGATTGGCGAAGATCTTCACCGCAGAGCACACTGAGGGAACACAGCGGAACGCCACCGAGGACTTCTTTTAGTTGGACGCGGCGCGTTCGGGTTTGAGTTCTCGGGTTAGGATGCGGACTAACATTCCGTCGTAGCGGGTGCCGCTCCAGCGCGTGAGTTCGGTCATGGCTTGTTCCGAGGTCATGGTCGGGGCGAAGGAGCGCTCCGTCGTCATATTGACGTAGGCGTCGGCGATGGCGATGATGCGCGCCCACAGCGGGATCTCTTCTCCGCGCAAGGCTGAGGGATAGCCGCTGCCGTCGAAAAACTCGTGGTGGTGATGGACGGAGTCCTGCAATGCTTCGCTGCCGGGAATTGTGGCGACCACCTGAGCGCCCGCCCACGAGTGCATCTTCATGGCTTCGAAGTCGATGTCCGTCAGCGTGCCTGGCTTATTCAGAATGCGTTCGGGTACAAACAGTTTGCCGACATCGTGAACCCGCGCCGCATAAGTTAGCTCTGCGACTTCAACCGGGGGGATTTCCAGGGTGCGGGCCATCATCTGGCAGTAACGGGCGACGAGTTCGCCGTGGCCGCCGCCGTTGAGTTCGCGCAGTTCGGAGGCATGAGTCAAGGATTCGATGGCTTCGCGCAGCATGTCAACATTGCAGGCCTCTTCTCCGCCGCACAATTTCTTAAGCGTGGTGCAGAGTTCTTCGAGGCTTTCCGTGCTGTCTTGCTCGCGCTGTAAAAATCCTTCGATGAATCCCGAAATGAGTTGACGCTGAACGGCTGCGGTTTCGTCCTCGCCGTATCCGTCGGCAGTGGAAACGCGGTTGCCCCCGGCGCGCTTCGAGACGTACATGCCCGCGTCGGCAACCCGGATGATGTTTTCCGCAGAAAAACCATGCACTGGGAAACTTGCGACGCCAAAACTTCCAGTGATGCGGTGCTCCATGAGTGTCGGGTCGGTGGCCAGCCACTGGCGCAGGCGTTCGGCCAGAATCTGCGCCTGCTCGGCTCCAGTTTCGGGCATCAAAATGATGAACTCATCGCCACCGTACCGAGCGACTACGTTGGATTGGCGGCACTTTTGTTCGAGCAGCCGTCCCACGCGGGCGAGCACGAGGTCGCCTTCAAGGTGGCCGCGCCCATCGTTCACTTCTTTGAATTTGTCGAGATCGAGCAGCACGACCGAGAACGGCCGTCCGGAGCGCGATGCGCGCTTCCATTCGGAAGAGAGCGCTTCCCAGAAAAAGCGGCGCGTTTTGATTCCAGTGAGGCCGTCGGTGATCGATTGCTGCTGCAGTTTCTGGAAGACAAAGGAGTTATGCAGCGCGGTCGCGAGCAGGTCGGCCAGCGTGTTCAAGATCAAAACGTCCTGCGGAACAAAGGCCTCCTCTTGCAAGCTCTCAATGTTAAGAACGCCCAACAGCGTCTCGCCGTAATTGATCGGCACGCACAGGACGGAGTGCGCCTCCGGCAGCAAAGCTTGCGCACCCGCGGGATTGCTGGTCTGCACCAGTGCGCTCTCGCCAGTACGAGCGACGCGGCCCAGAATTCCAACCCCGAGTGGAATGCGCTTTCCGACCGACT
Organism: Terriglobia bacterium; assembly: GCA_963799065.1. Classification (GTDB taxonomy): domain Bacteria; phylum Acidobacteriota; class Terriglobia; order Terriglobales; family Acidobacteriaceae; genus JAJPHW01. The sequence goes on along the minus strand of CAWCVJ010000003.1, from coordinate 667,574 downwards.
TTGCCGCAAACCCCGCGTCGGCCTTGATCTCGATATCTTTGCTGGCATAGTCGAGCAGACCGATGCCGATATGGTCGAAATGAAAATTCTTCTGGATGTGGCCGACAATGTCTTGCAGCATTTGCTCAGAGTCGTCGCTGGAAATTGCCGCCTTGGACACATTGTTCAAGAATGCGAGCTGCCGCGACCGGCGCTGCTCGTCGGCGAAAAGGCGGGCATTCTCAATGGCCACGGACACCTGCCCTGCGGCCGTCTTCATGATTTGCAAATCGCGCGGCTCGAATCCATATTCGCGATCCACCGTCATGGCGGCCATCACGCCAGCCGCTTTGCCTCCGAAGAAGATCGGCACGCCGCAGAACGATTTCGCCGGACTCGGAGGCAGGAAAGTTACGCCCAGCCGCTCTCGGACTTTTTCCAGATCGGACTGAATCAGCAACGGTTGCCCGGTTCGAACGATGTACTCGGTAAAGCCGTTGGAAAGTTTGCGAGACCGCTTGGGCAACACCACGTTGTTCTCCGCCTCCAATTCGAAGCGCACCACGTCTCCATCCAGGAAGGCGACGTAGAACCAGCTGGTGTCGAAAATCTGGCCGAGTTCCTCCTGAATGGAGCGTAGGATTTCCTCCTGATTGAGCCGCGAACTGATGGCCTGGCCTATCTCGGTGAGCAACTCGTATTCTTTCGTCCGCCGCTGCGCGTCATGCATCACCACATAGTTTTCGATGGTAAGACCGAGTTGCAACGCCAGACCAATGAGAAGGCGCAGGTTGGAAGAGCCGAACATGCGGCGATCGGCGTGGGGAAACAGGATGACGCCGAAGTGGTGTTCGCGGGTTTGCAAGCTCACCGCGGTGAGATTGCCGATATTTTGTTCGCCCAGCACTTGCTGGAACTGTTCGAACTTCGCGCCCGGAAAAGCAGGCAGTGGCTCAGTCATCTCCGGCAGGTTGTGAAAGGTGACGAATCCGCCACGCCGGTAGGCCATTTCGGACACATACTCGGCCGCGCCCGAGTTTTCGAATTTCTGTAGAAACTCTGCGGTGAACCCCTGCTGGACGCAAGGCAACTGGTTCCGCCAACGCTGCGAAAAACAAATCATGGCTCGATTCGTTGGCAGCGGAGCGGTCAGCCGGCTGAGGATGTTTTGCATGTTGGGCGCAACGTCGGCTGCGCTCAGCAGGCGGGCGGGATCCACGCCAAGGGTCGAGAAGGCGAGGGCGTTTTCTTGCAATGCATTGCGTTCATTCTCGAACAACACCATGACCATGGCGATGCCCAGGAGCATTTGCGGCGCTGGACCGAGTAGATTCTCCACCAATCCGAACATTTCGAAATAGGGCCCGCGCGACTGGCCAAACGCCATGATCACAGCCCAAAATGCGAGCGAAAAAGAGAGCAATGTGAAGGCCAGCGATTTTCTGCGATGCCCTTCGCGATAGAAAAAAGCGGTGCAGTAAAGCAGAACCACCGCAAGCGCCATCTCCATGCGGAAGAACAGGCTGGAGGCGGTGATGTTCCACAAACTGATGGCCGCGCACAAAACCCACAACGCCATCTCATAGGAACGAAGTTTAAATTCCTGCCGGCCCCCCTCCGCCGCCGACTTCCTCGTGAGTCGCGTAGAAACAAAAATGCACAGCCCCATCGTCATCAGCAAAAAGGAGGACAAGAAAGCCGCAATGGCGGAAAACGAACGCCATGCTCCCCATGCGTTCACCACATAATGCAAGGTGTATGCAGCCCACCCCAATTGCCAGGCTCGAAAATACGCCTGCCGACTCTGCTCGTATAGGTAGGTAAACACCAGGAACAGAATGAGGGCGACGATTCCCGGCACGACCACGAGAGTGAGAAGAGCGCTATCCATTGAGACTGCCATCGGGGGCTAGAGACATGCTTTCACATGGAAAACCGCAATTCAATAACTTTGACGCGCCAGGAACGCACTATGGAAACCCGGAAGTTCGTGCGGAGCCTCTGGCCTGGACGTAACCCCGGCGCGGCCAACCGCTGAAGCTCGCGCGACCCTGATACACTTTTCCGCGTGAAGAGTTCCTATAACCAGATCGCAGGACAAAGCGTGGAGCGCCTCGCGGCCATCAGCGACGGCATTTTTGCTGTGGCCATGACCCTTCTGGTTCTGGATTTGCACGCCCCCGCCCGGGACGCGATTCCCAGCGAGCGTGATCTTGCGAATGCTTTGCTGGCGCTCGCTCCGCGGCTGCTGGTTTACATGATGAGCTTCCTGACGCTGGGAATTTTCTGGGTCGGTCAGCAGACGCAGCTCAACCATCTCTCCCGCTCCAGCCGCAGCCTGACCTGGATGCATCTCGCCTTTCTGTTTTTCGTATCCATCACTCCCTTCTCGACGATTCTTCTGGCTGAGTTCCTGGCGTTTCGACTGGCTTTACTCCTGTATTGGCTAAACATTCTGGCGCTGGGGCTCACGCTCTATCTGAGTTGGAATTGTGCTCTCGAGTCAGCCCTGACGAAACCCGATTTACCGTCGGAGATCGTCGTGGCAGTGAAACGACGAATTGTAATGGCTCAGTCCCTCTATGCCGTGGGCGCGCTGCTATCGATCTTCAGTACCTATGCCAGCATCGTCGTAATTATGCTGGTGCAGTTGAATTATGCTTTCGCACCGCGCTGGATCAACCCCGGATCACGCAATACAGCTCGCACGGAATAGAAGCCGGACCTCGCAGAACCTTGCCAGGCGGGGATTGCCTTCAGTTTTCCACAAAGTTCCGATTCACAGGGATACCTCGCCCTACCACTAGACACTCCCGCGAAATCTGGGTCGAATCACCCGGTTGTGAAACTTCCCGAATCGATTGCACAAGAAACGGTCACGCCCCTGTGATGGGGCTGCACTCGATTGCTTTCAAAGGGGATATTTCTGCGGTTTTTCGATTGACTTAAAAATTGGGAGGAGTAAAAAGAAAATGTTCTTTGACGAGTTCGGCAGTTTGCCCGGTTGGTGCGGCGTCCGGGGCTCGAGCGGGATCGCTTTGCGGCATCGCAAGATGAAAGGCAAGGAAGGTCAGTGAGGGTCTATAGCAAGGCGCTGGTCGAGGCGAACCAGAACACCAAGTCAAAGGCAGGATAAAGTCCCGAGGCGTCGAATTGGTTTTTCCGGTTGGCGGTGAGCCCGGAGCCCAAGCGCAGATCGCAGGCAGCTTTCGCAAGAGGGCGGCAAGAGCAGGTCAGCGAGGGTCTAACGCGAGCTACTGGCCGAGACGAATGAATACGACACCACCTCGGGGCTTTTTTGTTTTTTCGGTTCAGCGGCCCTCCCTCCCTTTCATGAATTTTGTTATTCTGAGCCGTCCCTCAAGGAGGGTCTTATGCGACATGCGTTTCGAACAAGCCTCGCCGTCTCGGCGGTACTCTTCACTCTCACACTTACCAGCAGCGCCAAGTCCTCCAAAGTCAAAGTTGAGCTCAGCGATAGCCTAGGCCACAGCATCGGCTTCGTCACCATCAAGCCTGCGGGAAATGGCGTGACCCTGGAACTGAATCTGCGTTCGCTACCGTCGGGCGAGCATGCGATTCACTTTCATCAGAATGCAGTGTGCGATGCACCCGAGTTTAAGGGTGCGGGGCCGCACTTCAATCCCGATGGAAAGCAGCATGGGCTGAATAATCCGCAGGGCCACCACGCTGGGGATATGCAGAACTTCACCGTGGACGCGAAGGGCAACGCTAAGACCACGGTCAGCGATCCCGATGTGACTCTGACTGATGGGACTCACTCAATGTTCAGCAACGGCGGGACGGCCCTTGTGATTCACCAGAAGGCGGATGACATGATGACCGATCCTTCGGGGAATTCGGGTGGGCGCATCGCCTGCGGCATTGTAAAGCGCTAGTGGTTCGCAAGAACGCTACTGCAACGTAAGCAATGCGGCTGCAGTCTTGACCTGCGGCGTTTCGGCCTGGGTGATCTTGTAGTTCGAGTATTCGATGGATAGCGTAGCCTTGCCGCCGATCCGAATCATGCTCTCAGTATGGTTCTCGACGGGCAGCCAGAAGTCGTCGACTTTGGCGTAGGTGTGGCGGATTTCGCTTTTCTTGATCCAGAAAGAAGGGTTTTTCGCGGGTTCGGCCTCGACGCGGGCAACGGCAAAGTCTTTGGCGTCGACCCAGATTTTCCCCAGGTATAGGAACTTGCTTCGTTCTTTGGGCGTGACCGCAAGGACATATCGTGCCGATTGTGGCGTCTGTTCGTAGCCTACGAGTTCAAAGTCGTAATTGGCGGAAGTCAGGCCATTGTGGGCCAGGTTGGCCGGCTGTAGCGCTTCCTGTTCGGCCTCGAGCAGTTTCTTGAAAACGTGATCGATCACGAATTTCGATCCGCTCTGGGAAACGACTTTGAAGTTTTTTTTATCGGGCCAGCGATAATCCATGCTGACCGTCATTTCGGCGTCTTCGTTCTTGGGGAAGCCGCGATATTCCATGCGGTAGAGACGGCTGCCTTCGAATTGCTTGAGGGCGAGAGCGCGGTCGCGGTTGCGCTCTTCCATGTTGGCGACCACTTGCTGCGTGTTCAGGGGCGCGGCTTTGAGTTGCGGGGCCGCCTCAGTCGCGGTTTGCGCTAATGCGGGAACGAAGGCGCTCAGAGTCAGAATGAAGATGGAACAGAGGATTTGCCGTTGTCTCGTCATGTCCGCTTCCTCGAAGTAATTGCTGCTTAAATCGGAATAAATTCACGCACACTTTAGATGGTGCTGGGCGCTCCAGTACGCACGGTTCCCGCCTTGCCGCGAACCTTGTCACCGGCCTCGGTCGAACTTCGCAGGCCGCGCTCGTAGCCGGCGTAGACGGCCTCGAACACGTGATCCCACGAGGCGCTCATGGCGAAGGTGCGAGCTGAGGCGCGAAACATTCCCATGCGCCCAGGTTGACCGGCCATCTCTTGAATACGAGCGACGAATTCGCCGAGGTTCCTGGCGACGTAGCCGGTTTCGCCTTCGCGCACGATGAAGCGGGGGCCCCCGCTATCGGTGACCACTGCAGGAACGCCGGATGCCAGTGCTTCGAGTACCACGTTGCCATACGTATCGGTGTGCGAGGGAAAGGCGAAGACATCCATGTTGGCGTAGTGGCGGGCGAGATCTTCACCCTTTTGGACGCCGGCAAAGTCGGCGTACTTCATGTGCTCTTTGAGCCATTGTTCCTCGGCACCCTGACCTACGATGAGAAAACGGAAGTCGGTCATACCGGCGGCCAGCAGGGCCACTTCGAGTTCGGCGAGGAAGTGAATGTTTTTTTCGACGGTAAGACGTCCGACGTAGCCGATGACGAAGGGTTTGTCTTCGCGGGAACGACGTTGGGGATCGAATAGAACGGCATCGACGCCTCGTCCCATGAGGTAGCAGGGCTTTCCGGTGCCTTCTTCAAGCAGGTCAATCAATTCCTGATTGGGAGCGTACAAAACCTGGGCAATGTGATAAAAGCGCAGAGTCGCGAGCAGGCTGGCCTCGCGCATGGCGCGTCCGGCTCTGTTGCGTGCGGACTTGGGCAGAAACGGCAGCAAGCCGACGCCACGGCGTTCGGCATACTCGTGGACATTGGTGTGCCAGGACGCCGCGAGCGGAATATGCATTCGCTGCGCGATGACGGTGCCGAGAATGCCGACGTCGCTAGGGCCGGTGATGTGGATGACGTCCGGCTCAAAGGCGCGCACTTGATCGGCGACCTTGCCGTAGTGCCGCATGAAGGCGAGATCGAAGTCGTGTTTTTTGTCGAGCGGAAAGCCGATCGGGCTGCGCTTGCATTCGAGGCGGGTCACCGATCCATCGTGCTCCAGAGAATTCTTCGTGCCGCCCAGCACCGTCAGGAAAGGCAAACCGCGGCGCAGGGCAAATTGTTCGAAGTGCCGGGAGGTGTTGGCCACGCCATCGACTTCGTGATATGCGTCGGGGAAGAATGCGACGCGGAGCGCGGCTTCACCCATCACACCACCTCTTGCCGTTTGACCGGAAGGAACTCTATCTCCTCATTATGAGGCCGGGCGAAGGTGTTGTGCAGAAAATCGCGCACCCGGGAGTTCTCCGCCAGCTGAAAAACGGAGAGCACGAGCTTGAGAGGGAGCGGCGCTCCCTGCCACATTTCGCAGATGGGGCGCATGGTGCCGGCATAATCGTGATGAAAAACGCGCTGCTCCCAGCGGCGCATGTCCTGCGGGTAATCGGGATACTCGCGCACCGAGTCGAGAAAAGCCTGGAGCGCGCGAAGTCCCATGGGTTCCTGATACTGCGGCATGAAGAGCACGTGACTGCGGCGGTCTTTTCTCACTTCGTGAACGAATTCGCCAAAGCTGCCCGCTGAGGTCAGATTTATGCACGCCCCCGCCTCGCAACCATGCCGGTCGCCGCCGGAGATAACCGGCAAGTTCCAGCCTTCGGCATAGTGCATCACGAACTGATTTTCTTTCCAGTCGCGCAAGCCATTCATCTCCATGGCGTGCATGAACATGCCAACTTCTGCGCAAAGGGCGGTCAGGTTCTGCAGATGAACGTCCGCTCCGACGCAGGTCATATCCCACATGGGGTGGTTCAGGACAAGCAGGATGTCGGAATTGTCGTGCAGCATCTCCAGCACCTGCGGCAGATCGCCTTCGACCGGGTTGGCGCTGAACATATTCAGCACCTGAATAATCGATTCGGCTTCGCCGCTGGGAAGGTTGTGGACTCCGAAATGGAACATGCTGCCGCGGTAGAGTACACTCCACTCCGTGGAAACCGGAGTCTGGCGGGCTTCGGGAACGACTCGCAACAGCATAGGAGCCGTGATCGTGTCGTGATCGGTGATGGAGACCATGGATCTAAGGTCCAGACTGTTCTCAATCTGCTGCTTTTCCAGTTGGAAAGCAGCCAGCGGCGGCATCACGGGAGTCCAGTAGGCGCGGGAGAAATCCAGAGGAATGGCCGTTTCCTCCAGAGACTTCTTTTCGCAGAACTTAACGATCCAATTGGTGACGGGATGCTTTGCCGCATACTGCGGAATGAAAAAGAGGGATTCTTTCGAGTGATTGGTATGACCGTGCAGGCTCACGCCAGCCCGGTATGAATCCGCGACTTCAGGCTCTTTCCAAAGGCAGGTGACCTGGCAATGCAAAGTGCCTCCTCGATTTCTCTGGATTAGACGCTTCTCTTTCGGTGCTGCCGGCAAACCCTCGCCCATACCATTTCAAAGCTTCGTGAATGCCATATTACGTTTCAAACATTTTTATGTAAATTTGTTTTTTAACCTTACGTTAACTCTGTCTCAGAATGGTTCGTGCATATACTCAAGTTTGGTTTCGACCTTGCTCACACCACGTTTCCCGCGCTCCTCCGATGAGGCTGGCCCCAGCCTGGGTAGCGCGTTCGCGAAACTGGCTCGTAACCCATTTCGCTTGTTACTCCTATGGAACTGGAAATCAGCCTTGCTCAGCATGGTATTGCGCGGGCCGATCTTTCTCGGAGTCACCATCCGCCGGGGATTTCATTCCATCTTCGAGACCCTGCTGGTTGAGTCTATCTTCTGCGTGGTTACTGCCGGTTTCTATGGTGCCATCGTGCAAACCTTTCGTAACGCCGAGCCAGAATGGGCTACGGGCGTACTTCTGGCGCTTATCGTGCCCATGTGTTTTCAGGTGTTGGAGTATGGGATGCATTTCTTGCGGGGAACGCCCCACCTCAAAGTTGCCGAAATTATTTCGGTGATCGTCAGTGCATTCTCCGGGTTGTTCAACTGGTATGCCATGCGTCAGGGAACCATGCTGGTGGCTGGGGAAGGCGTGTCTTTAGGCGCAGACACGAAGCGACTGCCTTTTTTGCTTTTGGAGTTCTTCATTCTTAAGCCGTACCGGTTTTTCCGCAAGATTTTTTCAGGCAAGTAGGGGCTGCGATCCATGAAGACGCTGCACATGACGAATGCCTGGCACGAACGCTCGGGCGGGATTGCCACTTTTTATCGCGCGCTGATGCGGGGCGCGAACCAGCGTGGTCAACACATCCGGCTGGTGGTACCGGGGAAACAACACCAGATGGAGGAGTGCGGAGAGTTTGGTCGAATCTACTATGTGGCTTCTCCGGCGGCAAAATTCAATCCCGCATATCGCGCGATCTATCCGCCGCAATACTTATGGCCGGGAAGTCCGTTGCAGGAGATTTTGCGGAAGGAGAAGCCGGATCTGGTTGAAGTTTGCGACAAGTACACTTTGAATTATCTTAGCGCCCTTTTGCGGCTGGGATTGCTGGAGTCGATGGACTTTCGCCCGGTGACGGTTGGCCTGAGTTGCGAGCGCATGGACGACAACTTTCGGGCCTACATTGGCCGCATCCCTCTGGCGAATGCTTTCTGCTCGGGCTATATGAAGTGGGCTTACTATCCCTTCTTCGATCACCACATCGCGAATTCCGGATACACCGCTGCGGAGCTGCAGCAGGCGTCCGTGGGCCACTTAGTTCCGCGCGCCACTTGGACGCGGCCCATGGGAGTGGATTTGAGCTTCGTGTCGCCCGCGCGACGGTCTGCCGAACTCAGAGCCGGTTTGCTCAGCAAGTTCGGCGCCTCGCCGAAGAGCGTTCTTCTGCTTTATGTAGGTCGCCTGGTGCCGGAAAAGAATCTCGCTTTGCTCTTCGATTTGCTGCGGTTTCTCGTCAACAGAGGCGACCGGGACTATCGTCTGCTCGTGGCCGGAGACGGCATAGAATCCTCGCGCTGGGAAACCGCCAGCCACGCAGAGATGCCGGGACACGTAAAGTTTCTCGGGCACGTCACCGATCGCAACGCCCTGGCGGATCTTTACGCCAACGCGGATATGTTTGTGCATCCCAATCCGCGAGAGCCTTTTGGCATTGCGCCCCTGGAAGCGATGGCGTCGGGCTTGCCGTTGCTGGCGCCGAACCGCGGCGGCGTCACGGCCTATGCCAACTCTGAAAATGCGTGGTTGACGGAAGCCACGGTCGGAGCGTTTGCGGCGGCGTTGGACCAAGCCTTGAGCGACCCCGCGCGGCGCCAGGCCAAAGCCAGACTCGCCTGCCAGGATGCTCAGAAATTCTCGTGGGAAGCCGTCACCGCTTCGTTCCTCGACCTCTATGCCGAGCTGGTGTCGTCTCGAAAAGCGGGAATTATGCCGGGCTATGACTTTTGCTCGACTCCCGCCACCGGCTTGCGGCAGGGACTCTCCCGTGCCGTGGCGGGTACTGCTTCCCGAGCTTTCCTGATGAGCTCGCGAATAATGGCGCACCGTGAACGAAGCAAGCGCAAATTCCTCCCATCCACCGACGCGGCTTAATTCACGGCAAGTGATGGACCACGCTTGGCGATTTGTCAAAAGATTGTCTCCAGCTTGTCACTTTTCATAGAATCCCAGTAAATTGCGGTTTTTTCCTGTAGCCTGACAATCAATCGGGCTACGAAGGGTGCCCGCTTTATGCATACACTGGTGGCTACGAATTCGGTAAGCGCGCGACCGCACATGCAACGCATTCTCATCATCGAAGACGATCCGGGACTACAGAAAGCCCTGAAGCGACTGTTTGAAGCCGAAGGCTTCGCCGTCGAAATGGCGGACAACGGACTTAAGGGGCTGGAGATGTTCCGGGCTGCGCCGCCTTCGGCCATCGTGCTCGATCTGCGGCTGCCGGGACTGCCTGGCCCCGATGTGTGTCGCGAAATCAAGCAGGCGTCGCCGGGCCTGCCGATTTTGATTCTCAGTGCGAAGTCGGATGTGTCCGATAAGGTTTTGCTGCTCGAACTGGGCGCGGACGATTATGTGACGAAGCCGTTTAGTCCGCGAGAATTGCTGGCACGTGTGCTTTCGGCGATTCGCCGTTCCGGTCGTGCTCCCGTGGTGAGCAAGACGTTTTCGTTTGCCGACGTGAACGTGGACTTCACCAAGATGGAGCTGACTCGCGCCGGCCAGGATGTCGCGCTCACCGCGCAGGAGTTCAAGGTGCTCAAGTTCATGGCACAGAATCCCGAGCGTGTGATTTCGCGGGAGGAGCTGCTGAATGAAGTGTGGGGATATCAGAACTATCCTTCGACGCGGACCGTGGACAATCACATTTTGAAGCTGCGGCAGAAATTGGAGAAGGACCCGGCGAATCCAGTGCACTTTCGCACCGTACATAGCGCGGGCTATAAGTTCGTGCCGTAGGGAGCGAAGGGAGTTCGCTCACCGCTGACGGGCTTCAACCAGGAATGGGATCACTGCGCCTACAAACGAAGTTTCTGCTCACCGTCCTCCTCGTCTCTGCGGGGCTCACGGGCGCCGCTCTGCTGGTGGTACGGCATAGCGTGGAGCAGCGCGTCCGGCAGCAGATTCTGGAGGACTTGGATAATTCCGTACAGACTTTCGACAATTTCCAGCGACAACGCCAGATCACGTTGGCGCGCTCCGCGGAATTGCTGGCCGACCTGCCTAATGTGCGTGCCTTGATGACGACGCGCGACGCAGCCACCATTCAAGACGCTTCACAGGACACATGGCATTTGGCCGGCAGCGATCTGTTGGTTCTCGCCGACTCGTCCGATCATGTGATGGCGATCCATGCGCTGACGCCGGGGCTTACCGCCGAGACAGCGCAAGGATTTCTGGCGCAGTCGCTCAAGCCGGGAGAGGCGCGGCATTGGTGGTATGAAAACGGGCATCTGTATGAAGTTTTTCTTCAGCCGATTTATTTTGGACATCCGGCGGAGAATCGTCTGCTGGGGCACATCGCGTTGGGCTATGAGATCGATCATCGCATCGTAGACGAGATCAGCCGTGTGGCCGCCAGCCAGGTGGCATTTTCGTATGACAATGAACTGGTGAAGAGTTCTCTTTCGAGCACGCAGGAAACCGAGCTGTCACGGCTGATGCCGGACAGCGGCGGCGCGCCGGCGCCTCGTCAGGTCAGGTTGGGAGATGAACAATTTTTGGCGACATCGGTGAGCCTGTCCTCCGATACTTCGCCGGTACAGTTGACGGTTTTGAAGTCGCTGGATCAGGCGACTCTGTTCTTGAGCAGATTGAATCGCGAGCTGATTGCGACAGGTTTAGCGGCGGTGTTGGGCGGCAGTCTGCTGGTCTTTCTGATATCGAATACGTTTACGCGACCGCTGAAGACTCTCGTCTCCGGCGTACGCGCCTTGGAGCGCGGGGATTTTGCGTATCCCCTCGATTCTTCCGGGGGCGACGAGGTTGCTGAAGTCGCGGTCGCCTTTGACCGCATGCGCAGCAATCTGCAAAATACGCAGCGCGACCTGCTCGAATCGGAACGGCTGGCGACCATCGGGCGCATGGCCAGCTCGATTTCGCATGACTTGAGGCACTCGCTTGCGGCGATTGTAGCCAACGCTGAGTTTTTGTGCGAAAGCCGGCTGACCTCCGCCCAGCGCGAAGATCTGTATTCAGAAGTGCGCTTAGCAGTCGATCAAATGACCGACCTGATCGAGTCTCTGCTGGAGTTTTCGCGAGCACGGGAATCGCTGCGGCCATCGTTCGGCAACCTGCAGTTGACGCTACAGCGCGTGGTGCAAATCGTGAGGGCTCGGCCGGAGTATCATCGAGTACGAATTGATGTACACAGCGAAGGATCGAGCGACGGCTGGTTCGATTCCAAGAAGATGGAGCGGGTTTTTCAAAACTTGATTCTGAATGCCTGCGAGGCGGTGCCTCGTGAAAATGGATACGTGCGCATCGACGTAAGAAACACAGAACACGATATTGAACTGCGCTTTTCTGACAATGGTCCGGGGATTCCGGCGCAAGTGAGACATACGCTCTTCGAGCCTTTTGTCAGTTTCGACAAAGAAAATGGCACCGGGTTGGGGCTGACCGTGGTGCAGAAAATTGTCGAGGATCATGGCGGCACGGTTGTTGTGGAAAGCACGTCGCCGGCGGGATCGGTGTTTAAGGTGACTCTGCCATTGCACGCCCGCGCCGGCCAACTGGCCGCGGAGGCGTAGCTCCAGTTTGTTAAGCCGTGGCCTGCCGCCGAAGCAGTCACAAGTTCACGATGAAATCCGAATTGAGGGACATCCCCATGCTCTCGCACCGTGCTCTGACATTGATCCCGCTCTGGCTTATCGGTTTGGCGGCGACGCTCGCGGCGCAATCGTCGCAGGACACGACGGCAGCCGTTCAATCTCTTACTTCGACGGTGACCGATCTCCAGAGGCAAGTGCGCGAATTGCAAACCGCCGTGCAGGAGATCCGCGGCGAAAACGTCGCGTACAAACAAGAAACGCAAGAGTTGCGGCACGAACTCGCGATTCGCGACCAAGTTGCGCATACGGAAAAAACCACGGCTGGAGCTTCAGCTCGTGCGCCGGACACTGAGACGGCACAGAAAGACCGCGACGCGCGGCTCGATGAGGAATTTCAACTGCTCTCCGGAAAGGTTGATGAGCAGTATCAGACGAAGGTCGAGGGCTGGTCGAAGTACCGCATACGGCTCTCGGGAATCGTGCTCTTTAATTTGTTCAGCAATCAGGGAACTGTGGACAACTCGGACATTCCTGCGCTCGCGCTGCCGAATGCTGCCGGATCATCGGGAGGCAGTTTCGGCGGGACGTTGCGGCAATCGCAGATAGGCTTGTCCGCGGAAGGCCCGCGTTTTGCAGGGGCACAAACCAGCGCGGATATTCGGTTTGATTTCGGGGGCGGATTTGCGGGCAATCCGAACGGCGTGAACTATGGCTTGGCATGGTTGCGCACCGGAACTGTCCGTCTGGATTGGCCGAACACCTCGATCATTGCGGGGCAGGATATGTTGTTCATCTCTCCGCTGTCGCCATCTTCGTTCGCGTCGCTGTCGATTCCCGCGCTGAATTATGCGGGAAATCTGTGGACCTGGACGCCACAGGTTCGCGTGGAGCATCGCATTGCGCTGGCGGATGATTCCACGCTTCTACTGCAAGGTGGAATTCTGGACAATCTTGACGGTGAGTCGGCCTATTCGTTTTATCGGACACCGCAGGCTGGCGAAGCGTCGCGACAGCCGGCCTATGCGACCCGTGTCGCCTGGACGCGCAGCGTTTTTGGTCAGCCGTTGACTGTGGGCGCGGGAGGTTATTACGGCCGGCAGAACTATGGATTCGATCGCAACATCAACGCCTGGGCCGGGATGACGGACGTGAGTTTGCCGCTCTCGAGTCGCGTCACGCTTAGCGGAAAGTTCTATCGGGGCAATGCGATCGGTGGAATCGGAGGCGGATTGGGAGTGAGCGTTCTCTATCCCGCCGAGCCGACCTCGTACACCGCGATTTATGCATTGCCGTCTGCAGGAGGGTGGGCGCAACTCAAGTACAAACCGCTGGCGAAACTTGAGTTCAACACTGCGTTCGGTGAAGACAATCCGTTTGCTAAGAATATCCGCAACGATCCCGGCAATACCTCGTATTTGGGTCCGGCGCTGATTCGGAATCAGGGGGTTCTGGCGAACTTCATTTACCGGCCACGCACCGATCTGTTGTTTTCCATGGAGTATCACTATCTGAAGGCGTTTGCTTTGGGCAATCAGAGTTTCGATGCGAGTCAGATCAATCTGATGATGGGTGTGCTGTTCTGATCAAACCATCGCAGCTCGATTTTGTAGGGTCGGCAGCGGTTCGAGCAGGCTTGCTCTTGGCGGCGCGCGAGCGAGAGCGCTCGCGCCTGCATCTTTTGCGCATCTGGGTGCTGCTTATGTGCGTGAATGGTGTTGCGCTTGGCCAGCAAGTTTCTGTGACTGGGAGAGTTGAGTTCGAGGGTGGGATGGCCAAGAATGCGAAGTCGGTGAAGAAGCCCAACTCGCCTCCCGTGGTGGCGTGGCTTTCTCCACTGGATGGGTCGGCGAAGGCGCTTGACCCGACCTCTGCACCCACACCCAAGCTGCGCCTGGCGCAGAAGGACAAACAGTTTGTGCCGCATATTCTGGTTGTGCCGGTAGGTGCGGCGGTTGAATTTCCGAATCTCGATCCGTGGTTTCATAATGTGTTTTCGCTGTTCGATGGCAAGCGCTTCGACCTCGGATTGTATGAAGCTGGCGAGTCGCGCATCGTCCACTTTGATCGAGAGGGCGTCAGCTACATTTTTTGCAACATTCATCCGCAGATGAGCGCCGTCGTAGTTGCTTTGAAGACGCCATATTGGGCGATTTCGGATCCGCGCGGAGGTTTTTCTTTTTCTGATGTTCCGCGCGGTCGGTATGTGTTGCATATCTGGAGTGAAGTCGCCGCAGCGGAGGTACTGATGGCAGCTACGCGAGAGGTTACGATCTCGGACTCATCGCACGCGCTGGGCACGATCCGGATCGCGGCGTTGGCTGCGCCACCGCCGCCGCATAAGAACAAGTATGGGCGGGATTACGATCCGCGGAACGGGAATTACCCGAACTAGACGTTTGAAACTTGCGAGGCCCGCCTTCCTCATCGACCAACTCGCGTTGTCCGTCTAAACTAATTGCAGATTGCGCAAACTTTACATTCTCTTTCTGTTGGCGCTGTGTGCCGCCGGCGCGTGGGTGGTCTGGGCGCTGGACTCCTCTGTGATGCCGCCGGGGCCGACGTTCGTTTTGCTGCGGCCCGGATACTCCACGCGGCGCATTGCGCACGAACTCAGAGCGGCAGGTGTGATACGCAGCACGGATGCATTCCTGCTGTTGCACTATTTCAAGCGTGCGCGTTCCTTGAAGGCCGGGGAATACCTCTTTGAGCGCTCCGACAATGCGGTGCGCGTCCACGACCGGTTGGTGCGCGGCGATATCTATGTCCACACCGTCGTGATTCCAGAGGGGTTCACGATTTTCGATATCGCGCAGGCGATGCAGAATGCCGGTCTTGGCCCGCGGGAGGAATTCATCAAGTTGGCGACCAGCGAGACCGGATTGATCGCGGACATCGCTCCGGGTGCGCCCTCGCTCGAAGGTTATCTCTTTCCCAACACGTACGAATTCACGCGCACTCAAAGCACTGCCGAAATGATTGCTGTGATGGTGAAGCAATTCCGCCAAGTCGCGCAGCAGCTTAGACTGGTCACCGACGTTCCGCAGACGGTTATTATGGCATCGATTATTGAGAAGGAAACTGGCGCCGCCGAAGAGCGCGCTCAAGTCGCCAGCGTTTATTACAACCGCCTGCGAGAGAATATGCCGCTCCAGGCGGATCCCAGCATTATTTATGGCGAGCTGTTGGCGGGGAGCTACACCGGGGTCCTGCATCACGATGATATGCGTTTCGACTCGGCGTACAACACTTACATGCATCCGGGACTGCCGCCGGGGCCGATCGGAAATCCGGGGAGGAGTTCGCTGGAAGCGGCGCTGCATCCTGCGACGACCGACTATCTTTATTTTGTCGCGGATGGTGGGGGACACCATCGCTTCGCTCAAACTCTGGTAGAACACAATCGCAACGTAGCCGCATATCGGCGCGCGAAGAACGGAGGATAGACTTGATTTGAAATGGTCTCTAAAATCGTGCCACCTTTCCAATTTATACTCATCTAACACCCAGTTTGCTTGAGTTTGGTTCGCAATGATTAGTTTTGATGAATTTTAACCATCGCTATTGGACGCTAGCCCCCCTGCTTTTGACGCTTCTTTGGAGCGGCTGCCTCTTTCGTTCGCGCAAAATCGAGCGCCAATATCAAGCTCTGCCTCTTCGCACTTCGAATCAATCCGATCTGCTGGCTTACATCGATTCGGAGGCGGACAAGATCCAGTCCATGCAGGCGACCGTTGATATTGACACTTCTGTGGGCGGCGAGAAAAAAGGCACGGTCACCGACTATCAGGAGATTCGCGGATACATTCTTGCCCGGAAACCTTCGATGCTGCGCATGATTGGCCTCTTGCCCGTGGTTCGCACTCACGCCTTCGATATGGTGAGCGACGGCGATTCTTTCAAGCTCTGGATTCCTCCCAAGAATCGCTTCGTCGTGGGCCAAAACAACGTGGAGTCTCATAACACGCAGCATCCCTTGGAGAATTTGCGACCGGCGGCTATTTATGATGCGCTCCTGTTGCAACGCATCGATCCAAAGAGTGAAGTTGCGGTGCTGGAGAATGGCACGGAAACAGTCAGCGACAAGAACAAACATCAGCACCAGCAGGATGCATACCTGATAGACGTCATTCGCCGCGACATTCACGGTTGGTCGTTGGCGCGCAAGATTACCTTTAGCCGGATGGACTTGTTGCCGCATCGACAGATTTTCTACAACGAAGACGGATCGATCGCGACCGATGCGAAATATGAGGATTACAAAGACTACAACGGGGTGAAGTTTCCTTCGCAGATCGAGATCGTGCGGGTGCAGGAAGAGTACGACATCACCCTGAACATCGTGAAGCTCGATCTGAATCAGCCCATCGCCGACGATCAGTTCGTGTTAGAACAGCCGCCCAACGCGGACGTTGTAAGATTAGGCGAGTCGGGTTCGGGCAGCGGCATGTCGGCAGCCCCGCACAGCAAGTTGCATAAGTCGTTCTAGGTTGAGCGCGAATCTTCGCTAAGGCTGACCATGAATAAGATGATCGTCGCGAACCTGGTGCATCGGCCCATTCGGTCGATTATCAGTATTGTCGCGATCGCGCTGGAAGTGACGCTTATTCTGCTCATCGTGGCCCTCGCTTACGGACAGCTGAACGGCTCGAAGCAAAGTCAGGCCGGAGTGGGGGCCGACATCATGGTGCAACCGCCGGGATCTAGCGCACTGGTTGGGGTCAGCGGGGCTCCGATTTCGGTGAAGATTGGACCGATTCTGGAACGGCTGCCGCACATTGTTGCCGCTGCGCCCGTAATCTGGGATCTCACGACCTCACCAACCATCGAAATCATTTACGGCATCGATCTCGCGACCTATGACAAGCTGACGCCGGCTTTCCATTATGTTTCCGGCGGCCCATTTCAGGGGCCTTACGATGTCATCGTCGACGACTTTTTTTCCGCGATGAAGCACGTCAACGTAGGCGATAAGATCACGATTCTCAGTCACGAGTTTCGCGTATGCGGCATCGTGACTCACGGCAAGGGTGCGCGCAAATTCTTGCCGCTAGCCACCATGCAGGACCTGATCGGCGCAGAAGGTCGCACGTCGGTTTTTTATATCAAGCTCGACGATCCCGCCAATATCGACTCCGTTGTGGACGAGATCAAGAATGTGCCGGGCATGGAAAAATACGCGGTGCGATCGATGTCGGAATATCTTTCGATGATGACGCCCGGCAACTTGCCGGGCTTTGAGATCTTCATCAAAACGGTCGTGGCAATTTCGATGGTGATTGGCTTTCTTGTGATTTTTCAGTCCATGTATACGGCTGTAATGGAACGTACCCGCGAGATCGGTGTTCTGAAATCGCTGGGCGCGTCGAAGGCGTATATCGTGAATGTCATCCTGCGGGAAACCCTGCTGCTGGCCGTCGCTGGAGTGGCCCTGGGGATTGCGGTGAGCGCACTCACGCGCAAAATTATTCTGATCGAGCGGCCCGTGCTGCGACTTTTCTGGGGGAGTGACTGGGTTCTGCTGGCCACTGTGCTGGCGATTGTCGGAGCCATGGCGGGGGCTTTATATCCGGCGTATCAGGCGGCGCAGAAAGATCCGATTGACGCACTGGCGTATGAGTAAGTTCTACCTAGACGAAGTGTTATGCAAATCACAGAGGACACCACGAAAGAAACAGTTGGCTCCAGGTTGGACCTCGCGTGGCTGCGTCAGCAATTTCCCGCGTTGGCGCAATCGTTCGACGGACATCCCGCGGCGTTTTTTGATGGCCCGGGCGGGACGCAAGTTCCGCAACGCGTGATTGATGCCATCTCGGATTACCTGGCTCGCAACAACGCCAATACCGGCGGCGCTTACGCAACCAGCCGCAACACCGATGTGGTATTGGCCAACGCGCGCTCTGCCATGGCCGACTTTCTTAATTGCGATCCGCGCGAGGTGGTTTTCGGCGCGAACATGACAGCGCTGACCTACGCCATCAGCCGATCCATTGGACGCGAGCTAAAGCCCGGCGATGAGATTTTGCTCACTTTGCTTGATCACGATGCGAACTTCTCGCCCTGGAAAGCGCTTGAAGAGGATGGCATTGTTATTCGTACGGTCGACGTGAATCCCTCGGACTGCACGCTGGACATGGACGACCTTGCGGGCAAGCTTTCGCCGCGCACCAAACTCGTGGCGGTGGGCTGCGCGTCGAATGCGGTTGGGACGATTAACGATGTGAAGGCAATTATTCGTATGGCGCATGAAGTCGGCGCTCTGTCCTATCTGGACGCAGTACATTCGGCGCCGCACCACCTGACTGACGTTCGCGCTTTGGATTGCGACTTTCTGGTCTGCTCGACTTACAAGTTCTTTGGTCCGCACATGGGTGTGCTTTACGGCAAAGCCAAACATCTCGAACGACTGCGGCCTTATAAGGTTCGCCCGAACAGCGATGACATCCCCTACAGATGGGAGTGGGGCACGCTTAACCACGAGTGCATCGCGGGGATCACCGCTTGTGTGGAGTACCTCGCCGACCTCGGGCGACGCGCTTCTTCGGAACAGCCAGCGACTCGTCGCGAGGCTCTGGTGGCCGCGTTTGAAGCGATTCATACTTATGAGCAAGGCTTGATGGCGGAATTGCTGCCGGGACTGCTGGCCATCCCTGGGCTAAAGCTTTATGGCATCGCGGATCCGGCGCGGATGAACGAGCGCTGCCCTACATTTGCGGCGCGAATTGAGGGACACACTCCGCACGAATTGGCGACCAAGCTGGGCGACCGCGGATTCTTTCTTTGGGACGGCATGTATTATGCCATCAACCTAGCCGAACTGCTCGGCGTATCCCAGAGCGGCGGGTTTCTGCGCATCGGCCTTACGCATTACAACACGCCAGAAGAAGTGCGCGGCCTGCTGAAGGCGCTGCACGAAATTGTTGGCTAAGTCCGCCGTAACTCTTGGACGTCTCCGGCCTTCGCCACGAGAATTATGCCGGCCATACCGATGAATAGGCCATGCTCGACGACTCCCGGCATGGCGGACAGCTGCCGCGCCAGCCCGGCCGGGTTGGCAATCGCGCCAAAGTTGCAATCCAGAATGTGATGGCCTTCGTCGGTTACGTAGGGGCGGCCGTCAGCGCCTTGGCGCAATTTAACATTCGCGCCCAGAGCGGAGATTTTTCTGGCGATCAGCGCCTGGGCGAAGCCAATCACTTCCACCGGCAGCGGAAATTTTCCCAGCGTGGCGACTTGTTTGCTGGAGTCGGCGATGATCACAACCTGCCGTGACGCCGACGCGACGATCTTTTCCCTTAGCAGCGCTCCACCTCCGCCCTTGATCAGATTCAATTGCGGATCGAATTCGTCGGCGCCGTCAATGGTGACGTCGATGTTCTGCGCGTGATCGAAGTCGGTGAGCGGAATATTGGCTTCCGCCGCGAGTTTTTCGGAACCCTTGGAAGTGGCGATGCCCGCGATCTTCAACCCTCCCTTGACTCGCTCGCCTAGCATGCGGATGGCGAATAACGCGGTTGAGCCTGTGCCCAAGCCAACCACCATGCCATCGCCCACGAACTGCATGGCGGCCTTCGCAGCCGCTTCTTTGTCTATTTCGTTGCTCATTGTAAGCGGGAGAACCGCCGTGGCTCACTGTACAGCTTTTTTTCGCGGCGCGCCACTGGACCCGCACAGAGTCACGCGACAAAGAGAACGGCCCGCGCAAAGGTTCACGCGGGCCGCCCGGTGGTCTGTTGGGATTGACCAAGAGGTGGTCACTCTACGTGACCCCTCCGGCACAACTCGGGTTCCCGGCGCGACCTAACGCCGGGACGGATCCAATCCTAAATCACCGGTTAGTGCTGGAAATGGTTGGCCTCAGTGCGCATGATTGCCGCGCCGCGAGGACCTTAGAGCAACCGCCCTAAGTCGCAGCCACCTCACCTGGTCTCGTGATGCTACAGCTACTACAGCCTTCTGAACTTGTCATTCGACCACCTCCTCTCCGGTGTAACGGCAGAATATCGAAAAGGCGGGCGGGACGCAAGGTTGAAAGTTTGGGAACGTAACTCAGAGAGAAACAGGGGCTGAAGCCGTGCCCTTCCACAAGAAATAAGGTGCAGATTTCTTAGTCGATGAGGTTTGGCTTCCTATCGCTTACTTCGCGCTCCCCACCAGTTTCTCGACATCGACCATTTCCTTGGGCACGCTGGAGGACAGAATCTCCGGGCCGTTTTCTGTGATGAGGATTGTGTCTTCTACGCGGAAGTGCATTTGCTTTTCGGGGAATTCTACGATGGGCTCGACGGTGACGACTTGTCCTACTTTGACGGGGCCAGTCGGACGCATCACGTCGTGGGTGGCTAATCCGACGAAGTGGCCGGGGAATCCGTACCACATTTTCTCGATGCCATTTTTCGTGAACACCGCTTTGCCGGCGTCGGCGACTTGTTCGTAAGTGTTGCCCGGCTTGAGCATGGCGATCGACGCTTTCTGCGATTCGAGGTCGACGGCGTACCACTTGGCTTGCTCGGGCGTGAACTTGCCGCTGATGTTGAAGGTGCGCGTGATGTCCATGGTCATGTGATCGAGGTCGGCGGCGAAATCGAAGACCACGAGATCGTTGGCCTGAATCTGACGGCGGTCGCTGAAGTAGTGCCAGGTATTGATGTTCTCTCCGGTGCCCACGATTGCGGGATAGGCCCATCCCTGCGCTCCGCCGTTGCGAAAGACGAAGTCAGCCTGCGCTTCAATCTGATACTCAAACATTCCCGGATGCGCATGAGCAATGGCCTGCTGCAATCCTTCGGCGCTGAGTTTCCCATTGCGGCGCAGGACTTCGATCTCCGGCGGCGTCTTGATGTTGCGCATGGCGTCGATGAAGGGGGTGGCGTCTTTCAAATGCGCTGCGGGATAGCGTTCCGCCAGTTTTTTGAGCGCTTCGCGATCGCCGGGTAGCGACTGGCCGTAGGGATCTTTATACTCGTCGCCGTAGTCGCGGCCGGTTTCTTGGCGAGCGCCGTCGGCTTTGTCGGGAAAACTCAGCCGCGCCCAGAGGTCTGGTCCCGTCGTCAGAATGGCCGCGAGACTGATGTCCAGCGCGCTGATCGGCATGACCCGCGTGAATCCCATCTTCGTTTGCTCATCGGCGGAGCGCGAAAGTAAATTGGGTCCATAAACCTGCTTGGTTCGTCCTACTTGTTCGGGCTCGAAGATCGTGGCCGTGCCTTTGGCTGCGTCCATGACCATGATTGCGCCGGGATCGGCGAGGCCGGTGTAGTAGTAGAAGTCATTGTCTTCGCGATAGTGATTGGCCTCGGGCAGAATGACTCGCGCAAAGAGAATGATGTAACCCGTCTGCGCCTGCTTCGCGAGTTCCTGACGGCGGCGGGCGAATTCTTGCGGTCCGCCTAAATCATTGATTGCGGTTTGATCGGTGTACTGCGCGGCAAGGGG
Source organism: Terriglobia bacterium (assembly GCA_963799065.1). Lineage (GTDB taxonomy): Bacteria > Acidobacteriota > Terriglobia > Terriglobales > Acidobacteriaceae > JAJPHW01. The sequence continues at coordinate 646,169 of CAWCVJ010000003.1, read as the reverse complement.
CAACGCTGCGGCTAAAGTAAGAACTAGAACCAGCACGCGCGAGAAAAGTTTGTTCAAGTGAGCCTCCGGGAAAGAAGCGAGTTTATCGTTTCTTGAGAACGGTATGCAACGGGTCCGGCGCTTCTCATCCGTGTCCGCCGCGAATGTGGCATACTGCCAAGCAGCCTCATGTACCAACCCGAAGCCTACGGAATCGCACTGCTGTTCATGATTGGGAGCATGCTGTGCTGGGGATCGTGGGCCAACACAATGAAGTTGGCGCCGGGCTATGCTTTTCAGCTTTTTTACTGGGATTACGTCGTCGGCATCATCGTAGCCAGCCTCGTATGGGGCGTGAGTCTGGGAACCGCCGGGGGCGGCGAGGCATCGTTTTTTAACAACCTGCGCGGCGCAGATGCGACGCACCTCGGGTATGGCTTGCTGGCTGGCGTCATTTTTAATGTAGCCAATCTGCTGCTCGTTGCGGCCATCGACATTGCCGGTCTGGCGGTTGCGTTTCCCGTGGGCATCGGCCTGGCGCTTGTCGTTGGCGTGCTATTGAATTTCATCATCTCGCCGACGGGAAATCCTTTTTTGCTTTTCGGAGGGGTGGTTCTTGTTGTGCTGGCGATCGTTCTCAACGCCATGGCTTATCGTCGCCGCGAGGTACATCGCCGGAGTTTGAGTTCGCGCGGGATCAAGATCAGCATTGCTTGTGGCATTCTCATGGGTGTTTTTTATCCGTTTGTCGCGAAGGCGACTTCCGGAAACAATGCGCTCGGTCCCTATAGCGTGGCGTTCGTCTTCGCAATCGGAACCACTCTGTGTGCGCTTCCGGTGAACTATTTCTTTATGCGACGTCCTTTGACCGGCGGCGCACCGGTCGCGATGAAAGATTATTTCGCTGCGCGAGCGTCCTGGCATTTTTGGGGATTCGTCGGCGGATTAATTTGGTGCACGGGGACGGTGTTGAACTTCGTCGCGTCTCATGCGCAAATTATCGGCCCGGCGATTTCTTATGCGATCGGACAAGGCGCGACCATGATCTCCGCTATTTGGGGCGTTTTCATCTGGAAGGAATTTGCGACCGCGCCCCAGAGTGCGCGCAAACTTATTCCGCTCATGTTTATGTTTTTTCTGGTTGGATTGGGGGCGGTGGCAATCGCGCCCGTGGTGGGGCGCTGATCAGAACAGCCGATATGGCAAAACCTATTCTGGTCGTCGGAAGCATCAATCTCGATCTGGTCGCGACTGCGGCGCGCGTTCCCGCCCCCGGAGAGACGATTTCTGGGGATGGCTTTGCAACTTTTTTTGGCGGCAAAGGGGCGAACCAAGCCGTCGCCATCGGACGCCTTGGCTACCCCGTTCGCATGTTGGGGAAAGTTGGCGACGATTCTTTCGGGCCGCAGCTGCGGCAAGCGCTCGCTGACGCGGGCGTCGACGTGAGTGCCGTCGAAACGGCTGCGGGCCCGTCGGGCGTCGCTCTGATTTCGACTTCGCACCGAGGCGAAAATAGCATCATCGTCGTTTCCGGCGCCAACGGCGAAATTACGATTGAAGATCTCGATCGGCACCGCGGGTTGGTTGCGACTGCGGGAATCGTGCTTGCGCAACTGGAGATTCCCTTGCCAGTGATTGACCATTTGTCCGTCATCGCGAAGGAAACAGGCGTGCCCCTTATGCTCGACCCGGCTCCGGCAAGACCGCTCTCCGCTGCGCTTTTGCAGCGCGTCGACTGGATCACACCCAACGAATCCGAGACGCGGTCATTGCTGGGTTTGGATAATGCGCCACTTGAATCTGAAAGCGCGAGTCGTGCCGCGCAGGCACTGCTGCAACGCGGACCACGGAATGTGTTGTTGAAGCTGGGCGGGAACGGAGTATTTCTCGCACAAAGCGATGGGACACGCACATGGATTCCGGCGTTCAAGGTCAAAGCCATCGACACTACGGCCGCCGGAGACGCTTTCAACGGCGCATTCGCGGTGGGATTGGTCAGCGGGAAGTCGGCGATCGACAGTGCGCGCTACGCCTGTGCGGTGGCTGCCATCTCGGTCACGCGCCGCGGTGCGCAGCCATCGATGCCGAACGCCGCTGAGGTACGGGCGTTTTTAATTGATCGCGCAGTTGGGACATCGCATTAGAACTCAGTGGACAGACTCTTACCTTCGCCTCGCAATAAGTTTTTCCTGACACTCCGTGCCCTGTTCGCTGTTTTTGTCGGTGGGGCGCTCACGGTCTGGGCGATGTCCGCAATCTACTTCGATCTGCCTTTGGCTTCGCTTCGCAAGCCGTTCGCGGCAGTCTACTTTGTGGCGGTGGTCTCGCCACTGCTCTTCCATCGCCGCTTTGCCTTCATGATTGCGATCGCAGCTTTTGCGATGGTCCTGGTTTGGTGGCTGTCGCTGAAGCCGTCGAATACCCGTAATTGGCAGGCGGATGTCGCGCAGACTCCGTGGGCGGAAGTCAATGGCGATCACGTCGTCCTCCATAATGTGCGGCACTGCGATTATCGCGCTGAGTTCGATTACACCTGCGAATGGCAGACTCGTACCTTCGATTTGGCAAAGTTGCGCGGGCTGGATATGGCGCTCACCTATTGGGGTTCGCCGTGGATTGCACACACCATGGCCATCTTCGATTTCGGGGACGAGGGACATCTGCCGATCTCGATCGAGACGCGTAAGGCCGTTGGCCAGAGCTACTCTGCGATTCTCGGATTCTTTCGCCAGTACGAATTGATTTATGTCGTCAGTGACGAACGCGACTTGATCCGGCTACGCACGAATTTTCGCACTGCCGAAGAAGTTTATCTGTTCCATACCGCCGCGTCACCTCAACAAGCGCAGGGTTTATTCCTGCAATATCTGGATCACATCAATCGCTTGCACCGCGAGCCGGAATGGTACAACGCTCTCACTAACAACTGCACGACGAACATTGCCGTGGCTGCGGCGGCCAGTGGCGTTCACGAGCCGCGCTGGGATTGGCGCATTCTGCTTAGTGGGAAATCCGACAAGATGATGTATGACGATCATCAGCTCGTGATCGATGGCCTGTCTTTCCCAGAGTTGAAAGCGCGAGCGCACATCAATGATGCCGCGCGAGCGGCGGATAAAGATCCGGAGTTCTCGAAACGCATCAGGGAAAATCGGCCCGGATTTGCTGTCACGAATTAGCCCGCCGATAGGACCAATTGAACTCGAGGATGGAAACTACAGGCACCAAGATCGACTACAGTCGCCTGCTGCGCAACAGCTCTTGTCTGACACCGGATTTTCAGAAATCCTCACCCCATCGCCACAGGCATCCGCGCCGCCGACCGCGTCCCTTCATACTTCGTGCGGACGATCATCAGCTTCTCCAAATCCTGCGCGCCTAGCGGTTGCTGCTTGCCAAGCATATGCGTGACCAGGGCGATCTGCGCAAAGTGCTCGACCGTTTCCATCTTCATATAAGCGGAGTGCAAGTCCGCGCCATAAGTCACGACGCCATGATTGGACATCAAAATCGCGTCATACTGCGGAACCAGTGGCTCCAGCGCGCCAGCAAGTTCGGGAGTGCCCGGCGTACCATACTTCGCCAGCGGAATCGAGCCCAGGCCGATTACGACTTCGCAGACCAGCGGTTGATTGAGCGCCATGCCGGCGGCGGCAAATCCCGTGGCCGTGCGCGGGTGCGCGTGAACGATTCCCTTCACATCCGGGCGCCGCTTATAGATCAGCAAATGCATGCCAATCTCGCTCGAAACATTTCTGCGTCCCGCAACTCGGTTGCCCTCGGTGTTGACGACAACCAAATCCGTCGTCCGCATCATGCCTTTGCACATCGCCGTCGGCGTAACCAGAATCAGGCCGTTATCAAGTCGTACAGAAAGATTGCCGTCGGTCGCCGCGACATAGCCTCGGTCGTGCAGCATCCGTCCGAACCGCAGAATGTCGCGCCGGGATTGCCTTTCGCTGGGCATAGAAAATCGTCCGTCGCGTGACACAACGGTGCGCGTATGTTAACTCATAGGATAGACCGGACACAATGCGTTTCTTTGTGCGAAAACGCACAATCGCTTCACAACAGGCCCGGCTGCGCCCGAATTGAGCCCAATCGGCTAGCGCTCCCGCTGATACCGATAGACTTCCGGGTGTTCCACCGCCGCATTTTCCGCGATTTTCAGGAAAGCCTTCGCCGCATGGGATAGATTCGCCCCCCTCCGATAGACCAGACGCAACTTGCGGTGCAGTTGCAGCTCGCGGACCACTACACCCGCCAGCTCGCTGCGCGCCAATTCATCCTCCACGCTGAGCCGCGGCAGCAGCGCCACCCCGTTGCCCATCACCACAAACCGCTTAATCGCCTGCAACGTCGGCAGCTCGATGTTCATGTGCAACGGCGTCTTGTAGCGCCGAAACGCCTCGATCACCTTCTCGCGATAGTGGGAGGTCACGTTGTGCGCCACAAACGATTCCGCGCCCAGTTGCCGGATGCTCACCTGCCTCTCGCTCGCCAGCGGATGCGAAGGCGGCATCACGAATATCAACTCGTCCTGATAGACCACAATCTGCCGCAACCGCGTCTCTTCGGGGTCATACGTCAACACGCCCAATTCAGCATTGTGTTGCAGAACTTCGCCCGGAATGTGGCTGCCCAGCGCGCGATGCACCATAATGCGAATCATCGGATGCAGACGCCGGTACTCGGTCAGCACCGGCAAAAGATAAAGCGCGGTAAACTCATTGGCCGCGATGGTCAGCTTGCCCTTCTGCAACTCGCGCAGTTCGACCAGCGCTTCCTGCGCATTCGCCCGCAAATTCAGCAGCCGCTCCGCATACTCCTGCAAAACCCTTCCAGCATCGGTAAGGACAAGATCGCGGGACGACCGGTCCAGCAATGGCTCGTCAATCTCCTGCTCCAGTTTGCGAATGCTCTGGCTGATCGCCGACTGCGTCCGATAAAGCTTCTTGGCCGCGCGCGAGAAGTTGCCCTCGCGCGTTAGCGCCAGAAACACCTCCAATTGCGCGAGGTCCATGTCTTGGTTCTCCTATTAGCTGCACTTATAGAAGTAACACGACTAATAGTCTTTCAACAATTATAAGTTTTGCCATTGCACTCGGCTCCCCTACCATATTGGCTAGAGGAAGCCATGAACCCGACCCGACAGATCAAGATTTTCGATACCACTCTCCGCGATGGCGAGCAATCGCCCGGCTGTAGCATGAATGTGCAGGAAAAACTCCGCCTGGCCCGGCAGTTGGACCGCCTTGGCGTAGACATTCTCGAGGCCGGATTCCCCATCGCCTCGGAAGGCGACTTCGCCGCCGTCCAGACCATCGCCCGGACGTTCGACCGGCCCGTGATCGCCGCCCTCGCGCGCGCCTCCGAGCACGACATCACGCTCGCCTGGAAGGCGCTGAAACACGCGGCGCATCCCCGCATCCACATCTTTCTCGCGACCTCTGAGATTCACTTGCAGCACAAGCTCCGCATCTCCCGTCAGCAATGCCTGGAACAGACTCGCCGCGCCGTGGCCCTGGCCAAAACCTTTTGCAACGACATCGAGTTTTCGCCCGAAGACGCGACTCGCACCGAGCCGGAGTTTCTTTTTGAAGTCCTCGAAACCGTGATCGCCGAGGGCGCGACCACCATCAACATTCCCGACACGGTAGGATATGCCGTTCCCCACGAATACGCCCACTTGCTGAAAAACATTCAGAAAACTGTGGCTGGCGCGGATGCGGTCACCATCTCCACCCACTGCCATAACGACCTTGGCCTCGCCGTCGCCAATTCGCTGGCCGGAGTCAACGCGGGGGCCCGCCAGATCGAGTGCACCATGAACGGCATCGGGGAGCGTGCCGGCAACGCGGCGCTGGAAGAGATTGTTATGGCCATGCAGGTGCGCGCCGACTACTATGGCTTCGAAACCAATATTCAGTCGAGCGAACTCTTTCCGGCCAGTCAGATGCTCGCCGAAATCACGGGCGTACAGGTCCAGCCCAACAAGGCCATTGTTGGACGCAACGCCTTCGCTCACGAGGCCGGCATCCACCAGGACGGCATGTTGAAGAACGCCCTCACCTACGAAATCATGACTCCGGCGTCAGTGGGAGTTCCCGAGTCCAGGCTAGTCCTGGGCAAACATTCCGGACGCCACGCTTTGAGCTTGCGCTGTGCCGCCCTGGGCTACGAACTCGACCGTCGGGAGCTCGACGATGTCTATCGTAAATTCGTCATCTTGGCCGACGAGATAAAGACCGTGCAGGATTGTCACCTGGAAGCCATGCTCCGCGAAATCAGCCGCAGCCAACCTCCCGCACTGGTAAAGAAACCGTTCGCTGTGAAGTCGCCGGCCTTCGCAGCGGCGGCTTCCACGTCGGGATCGAAGAAGGGATCGCGCTTTACCACCGGCAACCCAACCGTCGATGTCATGCCCCGCCTCCCGGATCGTCACCGCGAACACGAAGATTACCTCTGGGGGGTATGATCGAGCGGGTTTAAGAACAGCCCTCCCACTCCCGCATGAATCTCAAGATCGCCACACTCCCAGGCGACGGCATTGGACCGGAAGTCGTCCACGAAGCCGTCAAGGTTCTCGAACGGGTCACCCAAGCCTTCGGCCACAAACTCGCTCACACATCGCACGCCGTCGGCGGCATCGCTTTCCAGCAATTCGGGGAACCGCTCCCTGCGCCGACGCTCGACGCCTGCCTGGCTGCGGACGCAGTCCTGCTCGGCGCCGTCGGCGGCCCAGCCTTCGATCAGGTGCCGCGTCACCTGCGCCCGGAGGCGGGCTTGCTAAAACTCCGCCAGGAGCTCGGCGTTTTTGCCAACCTCCGCCCCGCCGTCTTATTTCCCGCGCTCACCGACAGTTCTCCGCTCCGCCCCGACATCGTGTCGGGTACCGACATCCTCGTCGTCCGCGAACTTCTCGGCGGACTGTACTTCGGGAAGCCGCGTTCGCTCGACGGCGCCGCGGGCCAGAGAAATGCAGTCGATACCATGCGCTACTCCGAAGCGGAGATCGAACGCATCGCACATGTCGCCATGCAAGTCGCCCGCACGCGCCGCCATAAAGTCGTCTCCGTGGACAAAGCCAACGTCCTCGACTGTTCCCGGCTCTGGCGCGATGTGGTCACCCGTATCGCGAAAGACTATCCCGACATCGAACTCACCCACGCCTACGTCGATTCGTTCGCGATGGCTCTGGTCGCCCGTCCCGCGAGCTTCGACGTCGTCCTCACCGAAAACATGTTCGGCGACATTCTCTCCGATCTTGCGGGCGGCATCGTCGGATCGTTGGGATTACTGGCTTCCGCGAGCATCGGCGGCAAGGTGGGACTGTACGAACCCATTCACGGATCGGCACCCGACATCGCAGGCATGGGAATCGCCAATCCTCTCGGCGCAATCCTGTCGGTCGCCATGATGCTCCGTTATTGCTTCCAACTCACCACCGAAGCAAACGCGATTGAAATCGCCGTGCAGAACGTCTTAGCGGATAATTTCCACACCAAAGACTTAGCGCGCACCGGCGCGATGACACTGAACACCGGCGAAATGGGAAGCAAGGTTGCCGAGGCAATCCGCGCGAACGGGTCGGCTTAAGGCGTACGCAGCGCCGCTCTCACCGGAGAATATTTGCCTTGAATCGAATTCCAACGAATTGTGAGAGCTTCGAAGAACATCTTGATGCCATCCCGCAGGGGCGAAATTCGCGTTCCGTCGCGATGCGACCATTCCACCGGAACTTCAACGCAGGAAAATCCCAACTTACGAGCCAGAAACAGCAATTCAGGATCAAAGCCCCAGCGCTCGATCTGCTGCAACGGAAAAATCGCCACCGCCGCACGCCGGGTAAACGCCTTGAATCCGCACTGCGTATCTTTGTAACGAAGTCCTAGGACCAGCCGCAAAGCCAAATTAAAAATCCGCCCAAACAACTGCCGATGGATCGGCTGGCGCTGAATTTGCAGCTCGGTCTTCAGCCAGCGCGAACCGATCGCAATGTCAGAACCAGCGGACAGCGCGGCAAACAACTTTCCGGCCTCGGTAATCGGCGATGATAGGTCGGCGTCGCTGAAGAGCAAGATCTCCCCGCGGGCGTGCAACATCCCGTTGCGCACGCTGTAGCCCTTCCCCCGATTGCCGGGATTGTCCCGTAACTGCACCATTGCGTTTCGCTCGGCGAGTCGACGGACGATGTCCGCGGTTGCGTCGGTCGAGCCGTCGTTGACGACGATCACCTCCGCCGTCCAGCCGTTCTCCCGAACGTAGGCAAGCACCATCTCCACGGTGGAGGCGATGCGCTCACTTTCGTTGTAAGCGGGCAGAATAAAACTGTGAGTGATCGATTCCAATGGGCGGCCTGATAGGATTCTAAGCTGCGTGATGCCGCTTCCGCAGCTGGGATAAATATTCTTCCACCAGGCGTTTGTCCCACAGCCCCGCATCCGCTTCGCGGCGCATCGTAAGCGCGGCCTTCTCATGGCCGAGGGCCGGCTTGTAAGGCCGCTCGGTTCGCAGAGCGTCGTACACATCTACAACCTGAAGGATGCGAGCCAGGAGTGGAATTTCCTCTCCCCGCAGCCCGTCGGGATAGCCGCTTCCGTCCCAGTGCTCGTGATGATTTCGTACGATCGGCAGAACCAGCCGGAACGACTTCAACGGGCGACAAATGCTTTCCCCGGTCACGGGATGCCGCTTCATCAATTGCCACTCCGCCAGGGTGAGGTTGCTGCCCTTTTTCAAAACCTCATCCGGCACCGCGATCTTTCCCAAATCATGCAAATACCCACCACGACGCAATGCCACCACCGACTCCGCGTCGAGGCCAAGATGTCGCCCCAGCGCGCTGGCGTCCCCAGCTAACCGTTCGCAATGGCCTTCGGTGTAAGGATCGCGGCTCTCGACGCTCAGGCCGAGTGTACACAGAACCGACTCCGCATTTTCCAGTTCATCGGTAAACTCTTTCAGCTTAAGTAGGGACGTTACTCGCGCAAAAAGTTCTTCCGGCGCGATCGGCTTGCTCAGGAAATCGTCCGCCCCCGACTCGATGCCTCGCAGCCGGGCCTCGCGATCGCTCAGGCCGGTCATTAGCACAAACGGAATCAGCCGCGTCTCCGCACTCGCCTTAAGCTCTCGGCAAAATTCATAGCCTGACTTCCCTGGCATGATGACGTCGCAGAGAATCAAATCAGGAGCCTCGCGCCGGATGCTCAATTCGGCTTTGGCTGCGTTCGGAGCTGTCACCACATCGTACCCGCGCGTCGACAGCAACTCGCTCATCACCGTCATCGTATCGGGGTTATCATCGACCACCAACACCCTCGCCTTTCTCCGCTTTGGCGAAACCTCGCTCATGGATAAATGAGAATGTGGCACGGAGGAAATAGTTGTCTGCGCAGATGGCGTGGAAGATTTCACAGGTTAAGCTCGTAATTGTAACGGAAAATCGCTCATCGAGCCCACGCCGGTAAGGCCTCGGAAACGAACTCCCGCGTCGTCAGTGTGACGGCTAACCTTGTCTTCACCGTCCCCCGCGGCTAGAGTACAGCGATGCACAGCGTCACTCGGCAAGGCTGGAAATTGCATGAAGAACGCGGGAATTATTTCGCACCCGGCAACGTGTCCTCAATCAGGCAGGCGCGAGCGGTTACGCGGTGCCCGAACCTCAGCCGTTGGCGTATCATCCTATTCGCCACACTGCTCTGCACCTCTCCAGCCTCGGGCATAAACAAGCTTCACTTCGTTATGTTCGGAAAACCAGTCTCCGCCAGATTCTTCGCGAACGCCGAAGATACTCAGCCTTTCGATCTCAAGGTTCGAGCACTGTACATCGACGGTAAGCTGAGGGAATTCACCATCGGAGCGGCCCACGAAATTACCGACCGACTCTTTACCGTCCGCCGGGCGTTTCGGGTAAATGACTTGCTGCCCGACGAAAACATCGCGACGCCACGCTGGCAATGGCAACGCGGAGGCTGGCTCTTGATCGATCGCCAGACCGGCCGCATCTCGGCAATCGCCTTGCCGAATTTCGACACCTACGCCTCCGTTGTGAGCTGGTATCGAGACTATGCCGCCTACTGCGGTATCGTGGAAAGCCCCAACGCAAAGAAATTCAGCGCCGTTGTGGTGCAGATCGCGCGACGCAAGCCCCTGCTCAAGAAGAGTCTTGACAGCGCTCAAACCGAAGGCACACCATGCGCAACTCCGCGTTGGCAACGTCAACCGCCGCAGGTCACATTCGCATTTGCTTCAGGAAAAAGCTTCTCCTACGCGATCCATGGGGATGCCGCCGACCCGATCGAACCGGAAGACGACTCGAACGACGAATGATTTCCTCTAAGCCGAACTGGTCGCGGGCTTGGCCAAAAGAGAGACCTTTTTACCCTCGCGCTCGGCGATTGTTGGACCATGGCTGACAACCTCGATGGCTCCGAGCAGTTGCGCGAGCGAGCAATCTGTAGCGCCGTCGGGGTTCCGCTTTGAATTCGAAGGCATCATCCCCATTGCCCGGTTCTTGCCATCGCTCTTGGCCTTATACAAAGCCGTGTCCGCCAGACGAAGCACGTCGGTGTAGGACACCTCTTCCGGCTGGTCGCAATACCATGGGAAAACCGCCCAACCCACGCAGCAGGATCGCCGCAGTTTTGTGCCGTGAATCTCGAACTCCTCCGTGCCCACGGCTTCGAGTACTCGCTCCGCCAGAGTTCGCGCATCGCGCCGGTCGGTATAACGCGAGACGATAAGAAACTCATCTCCGCCCCAACGGATCAGGACGTCCGAATTGCGAATCGCGGTGCTGATACGCTTCGCCGTCTCCACAATGACCTTGTCGCCGAAATCATGGCCATACCGGTCGTTAATCTGTTTGAAGTAGTCGGCGTCAACCAGATAAAAAACCAGGTCGCGATTGTGGGGATCCTCCCCCTGCCCCGCTTTCGCATAGCGGCGCATTGCCTGTTGCACATCGGCTTCGATGGTCGAGGCGAAAAAGCGGCGGTTGCGAGCGCCGGTGAGAAGGTCCGTCAGCGAGTCCTCGCGCAGTTCCATGTGGGCCTGGGTCAAGGCGCGGTCCAGTCTCGCTTGTCGCAAGGAGCGCAAAGCGCCAATGGCCGCAATCGCCACTAAGGTCGATCCCAGTCGAAAATTCCGCACCCGCGCAGGCGCGTGCCCGCCATAGACCGCGATTGCAGCGAGCACGGGAAGAGACAGCGCCGCCGTCATGGCCAGCCGCGCGATCCAGTGGCTCCGCTCCATCCTGGCCTCCGTTTCCCCTTGCAATTCGCCACTCAGCGATCTCCCCACCAGGCCTACGCGAGCGAACCACAACACTGAGAACAACAATGGCACGTCGTAAAGACTTCCGCTGTAGTACCATCCCCGATCGATGGCGACACTGGCGGTAACCGAAATCGATGCATACAGGCAGCTCGCGACCATCAATTCTCGATACAGTCGCTGCCACGGCCCCTTGCTATCCCGCCACACCAGAACGGCTCCCGTCACCAGCGCGGCGTGCCCAAAAAAGTAAAGGACGTCGAAGTTGCGTCCGTATAGATAGGTGTCCGGCGAAACATACTGCCATGGAATTACTACGAACAAATACAGATACAACCACCAACTGAAGAGCAGAATGAAGTCAATGGCTCCCACCTGAGCGCTGCCCTGATCGGCGGAACGATGCGGCCGCACCGCCAGTGCTGCCATGATGGGCACCAGATGCAGAAACAGCAGCACGTCCCAGGAGAATGGGTTCGGAACCTCACGATTAAGAAACACTTCGTAGAACGCCCACAACACCTCCACCAGAAACCACATGGCGAGGCCCAGAGAAATCAGCGCCCAAAACAGCCGTGCGCGGCCTCGGCTCGAAGGGATGTTGGATGCGGTACAGCAGCAGGCGACCGCCAAAAGAACGCAGCGCGTGATATCCCCGAAAGCAGTCAGGAAGAAACCGCGATGCACCATCAAAGACACCAATAACTGCATGGCGACAAGATAGGCCGTCGCCACCAGCCAGACCGTATTACGCTGCTTCGTGAGATTCACCGCAGCATAATTTTATGAGGGTTATGAGGGCAGGCAGAGTTACCAACGTCACCGACGCTGCGAAACCCCGCATTCGTCCCAGCGGCCAGTTCGCAGGATCGATGTTATTGAGGGAAAGACCTATTTTTAGCTGCGGGAAACCCATTACCGAAGTTTGTCTCGCTGGCATTCCGTGGCAGGCTCGAACCCCCTGCATCGGGCGGGATTTTTTCCTGCGCGCACCGTATTGCGTGTCGTGTCCGCTATGAAAACTTAGCGCTGCCGGATAACGATGCCACCATGTCGGGGAGCGCTCGCTGGCAGCAATCTCACTTATCCCCCTCCGTACAATTCATTACGCGAGAATAATTTACAACTGCGCGGCTCGCCACAGCATCTTTCGAGGATGCCCGAGAACTTACTCTTTCAGGGAAATAGGCGATTCCCTTTTGTATTATTCGTAGCGTTTGCTTTTTTTACCACAACAGCGGTGGCCCAACAGGCCTTGCCGGATGCGCCACAATCGCAATCCGCACCCACGACGGGCGTTCCCTCGGACAACCCCACTGGGACTAAACCCGGAGAGAGCGGCCAGCATCGCATTCTGTGGGTCATCCCGAACTATCGCTCCGACGAACTCGGTGGTGTCATCAAGCCTCTGAGCACCGGTGCGAAGTTCAAACTCGCCTTCGAGGATTCCTTCGACCCATCGGCCTTCCTGGTCGCTGGAGTCTTCGCCGGAATTTCCATGGCGAATGTGCAGTACCCGGATTTCGGCGTAGGTGCGGTCGGCTTCGGCAAGTACTACGGCGGAGCCTTCGCCGACCAGGCCATCGGCAACATGATGACCGAAGCCATATTTCCTTCGGTGCTGCATCAGGATCCCCGCTACTTCGTGATGGGCCGTGGCGGCTTTTGGAAGCGCACGAAATACGCCATCAGCCGCGAAGTCATCACCCGCACCGACGCCGGAACGAGTCAGTTCAACATCTCGGAAATCGCGGGCAATGGAATAGCCGCTGGCATTTCCAATATTTACTATCCTGACGCGCAGCGCACCGTCGGCGATAATATGAAAAAATGGGGTCAGCAACTCGCGCTCGATACCTTCTTCGACGAGGTGAAGGAATTCTGGCCTGATGTTCGCCACAAACTTTTCAAGCAATAAGCTCGCGGAATCCGACCGTCCTTTTCGCAGATGAGCCCTTGGAGCCGCATGATGCTGCATCGAAATTTACTCTACCCAGTTCTGTGTTCCCTGGCCCTGGGCTCTGCGCTGTGTTATGGCCAGAGCGACAAATCCGCGCCGGCGGTTCCACCTATTCTCCGCGTCCAACTCGAGGCAGCGTCTAAGATAAAAGTGGGCGCGAAAGCCCTTGCCCGCACCGTGGAGCCGTTCTATAGTTCCACCCAGCTCTTGCTTCCCGCTGGCTCTGTTGTAGAAGGCAAAATCATCGCTGTAACTCCCGTCAGCCGGAACAAGCGTCTCGACGCCGTATCGCATGGCGATTTCACTCCTCTGCGAGAAGCGACGCTTCAGTTCGACCACGTACAACTGGCCAGTGGACAACTCCTTGCCCTCGAAACGGCTCCGGCCCAGCAAGGCTCCGACGTGGTGCGCTTCCAGGGTTCCACCGCACCGCACAAATCCCTGTTCGCCCAAGCCTGGGCCAGCTTCAACCAGCAGAAAGACCAAGCCCTTAACGACGTTCGCGCACCCGGCAAGTGGGATCGAATTAAGAAAGCCATCTTCGCCCAATTGCCATGGCATCCTCAGGCAATTGAAGCGGGAACGCAGTATGACCTGACCCTGCTCCAGCCGATTGTGCCGCCGGGCTCGTCACTGACCCCCGCTCCGCTCGATGCCGCCCAGAATCGCGCGAAACATGATCCGCCGCAAAAAGAACCACCGCAGAAACTTGAGCAATCCGCCACGGTTCATGCGCGGCTCGCGGTCGATCTTAGCTCCAGGACTTCCCGGCAGGATGATCCTGTTGCTGCGGTCGTGACTCAGCCGCTCCTCGATCCGCAAGGGAAAGTCGAAATTCCGCAGGGAGCTGTCCTGCGTGGCCGGGTGCTGCACGCGCAAGCCGCAAAGAGTCGCGGACGCAATGGCGCCCTTCGCTTCAGTTTCAATCAGGTGGACTTCGCCAACGCCCCCGCGCAGCAAGTCGCCGGCGTTCCCACCGCGCTCGACGGCTCCCAAGGCGGTCACTTAAAGCTCGACGCGGAAGGTGGCGTCAGCCCGGACACGAACAAAGGCATCGCGCTCCCGTTGGCGATGGGTCTCCTCGCCGCTTCCGCTTTCACCGACTCCGACGGCGGCATCAGCCACGCCGCGACCGCCAGCAACGGCTTCGGCCTCATCACGCGTATCGTTGCGATTTCCACCGGCTCTCGCATCGTGGGCGGCGTGATCGGCTCCATCGGCACGGCTCGCCTGATTTACACTCGCTTCCTCGCCCACGGACGCGACGTAACCTTCGACCGCAACTCGCAGGTGGACGTGGAAATCGGGCCGACGCACAAACTTTCAAGTCCGGTGCAGCCCTAGCTGTTACTGCGGCAGCCGCACGCCCTTCATAAAATTCCAAGCGTCTTCATTAATCTGCTTAGCTAGATCGTAGTAGTTGTGGTCGTGATGCTTGAGCTCGACGTAGTGCACCGGGAAACCGGCGTTCACTAAAAGATCGCGCGTCGCTCTCACTCGCTCCACGGAAAAGAACTGATCGTGATCACCGATATAGATTGCGATCGGAGTCTTGCGCTGCGCCTTCGTCACGATCCAGGTGTAATCGGCATTGATTTCCATGCCGTGAATTGCCGCTGCTGCATAGTATTGCGAGTCCAGCGTGGCCCCGTCATAGGCGAGATATCCACCCGCGGAATGGCCGAACAAGTAAATGCGCTTCTCATCGATCTTTGCCTGAGATTTTGCGTCGTCGATGATGCAGCGAAACACCGGCAATGCAACGTCTTCAAACTTGGGATCGCGATTGAGTTGCGGAGCGATCAGCACAATATGCTCGCGCTTCGCCAGATGCGTCCATTCGTCGATGAAGTTGCGCGCATCGTCGCCAGCCCCGTGCAATAGCAAGATCGCAGGAAATGGACCATCCCCGGAAGGATCGAAGAATTGATATTCGTAGCGTGTCCCGCTGCAAGCGACCTTCTTCGCGACAACCTTTGCCGACGCAACTACACAGCACAGCATGATCAGGACGAAAACCTTGCTTGGCTTCACGGATTCTCCTTCGTCGCCGATGCCACGGCCACGCCACCTTCGACCATCTTCTCTACTGCCGGCGCGACCATCAGCAAAAGCTGCGCGCTCGGTTTTTCCGCTTCTTTCAGAAACGCCAGTGGCTGCGACTTCCAATCATCGGACAACGGCTGACCGCCATCCATCGCATCCATCGCTTGCAAGCCGATCACGCCCAACGCCGATAAATTCTGCGAAAGCGTCGCGTCCTCCTGCAGCAGAAAAGACCCGCGGATCGTCGGCTGCAAGCGCGCATCGTTGTCCCGCCAAAGTTCGAGCCTCGCCCGCATCTGTGCCTTTCCATCGGGATCAAGCCGCCCCGCCAGCAATTTATCCACACTCGCAGAAAATTCACGCGCCGTATCGCTTTCCGGTCGAGCCGCATCGATCAGGCGATTGAGCGGCGTCGCGCTGGTCATCGGAGTCTTCGCCAACTCCTCGCGATCATAGTTCTTCACCGGCTCAACCACATCAGCCAGCACTCGCAGCGCATCCACATCGCCGTCTCCCGCCAGGCGCCGTAGCATTGGCTCATAACTGCTGCGATGGGTCAGGCCCAGACCATTCAAGTCGAGGCTCACGTATTCCAATCGCGCATACATCGAGTTCACATCGGCCACGCTTTGCGGCGACCACAAACGTTCGGCAATCGCCGCCGCGCGCGGCCAGATACGCGAATCCAGATTTTCCGGCGAAGCATACTCCGACCACTCACAGGCTTCTCCGCCCAGAATTCGTTGCTTCCCGTCCGCATCCAAGTTCGCCGTCGCTCCGGTCATCGGATCGACCGCATAATGCTGCGACGCAGGCCACATCAAGTCGAGGTAATATCCCGACGAAAGCAACCCACGATATCCTTGCTGCGCCGCGTTCGCCAGCGAATCCTGTCCCCGCCATGATTGGATGACCACGTCCTTCGGCAGATCGGGGCGCAGAATCTCATCCCACCCTTCCATCGTTTTTCCATGCTTGCTCACAATCGCCTGAATGTGCGAATTGAAATATGCCTGCAGGTCGTCGTGCGTCTTAATCCCACGCGACTTCATGAACGCCTGAATCTTGGCATTCTCATCCCACTGCTTGCCGTTCACCTCATCCCCGCCAATATGAAAAAACTGATCCGGAAAAAGCTTCGCCATCTCGCCAATAAACTCATCCAGGAATTTGTACGTGCGCTCTTCAGTCACATCCATCGCCGGATCGAAAACTCCCCATTGCCCTTCAATGGTGTAAGGCCCCGGCCCACTCGCCTGTTCCGGATAGCCCACGAACCAAGCCGTCGAATGCCCCGGCATATCGAACTCCGGCACCACGCGGATGCCGCGATCCCGCGCGTATGCGATCACCTCACGCACTTCCTCTTGCGTGTAATACCGGCCGCCCGACCCCATCTCCTGCAGCTTGGGAAATTTCTTGCTCTCCACCCGGAAACCCTGATTGTCAGACAAATGCCAGTGAAAAACGTTCAGCTTCACCGCTTCCATGCCATCGAGATTGCGCTTGAGAACATCCAGAGAAAAGAAATGCCGCGAAACGTCGATCATCAGTCCGCGCCAGGGAAAACGCGGCGCATCTTGAATCGTGACCGCTGGCACGCCAAACCCCGTAGCCGTAATCTGCACAAGTTGTAGAAAAGTCTGGAATCCGCGAAGCGCCCCCAGCGGCGTGTCCGCGTTCAGCTTCGCCCCCGCAGGCGTCACCTGCAAGGTATACGATTCATCCTCGCTCAGTTCTTGTACTTCCTTGCTGGCATGGCCAACATGAATGACGAGGATTGCAGAAGCAGCTGGCGCAATCGACATGTTCGTTTTCAACATGCCCGTCTTGATCCGCAAGTGATCCAGAAAGCGCTCTTCCGCCCGCTCCAACCGCGGCTCAGAGTAGCCATCGACGCCGACGGAAAAATTAGGAGTGATAAGCAATTGCCCAGAACCAGGCTGAACGCTCGCTGGTAGCGGCATCAAGTTCAAGACGGGACTGGTCTGTGCAGCCACGGAGAAGGGAAGGAATACGAAGGGAAGAAGCAGTCGAACCAGTCTCATTCTTTTCCTAACTTGTTCCTCTGTGATTCCTCTGTGCGACCTCGGTGTCCTCTGTGTTAAAGGTGTTGATCTACCCGCCCTGCTTCAACTCCACCAGCACCTGCCGCGCGATTTCCTTCAGAGTCTCGAACACGCCGGGTCCCTGAAACGCCACCGCCTCGATAATCGGCTCAGTCTTGCGGCGAAGTTCTTTTTCCAGCTCCGCCACGGGCAACACTCCGGGCAAATCGCGCTTGTTCAACTGCAACACGTAAGGAATCTTATTGAAGTCGTAGCCGTGTTCTTTGAGATTAGACATCAGATTGTCGAGGGCTTCGATATTCGCGTCCATGCGGGCTTCCTGCGAGTCGGCAACGAACACGATTCCGTCCACGCCGCGCAGAATCAGCTTGCGGCTGGCGTCATAAAACACTTGGCCCGGAACCGTATACAGATGGATTCGCGTCTTAAAACCGCGCACCGAGCCCAAATCCAGCGGCAGGAAGTCGAAGAACAGAGTCCGCTCGGTTTCGGTCGCCAGCGAAATCATCTTCCCCTTCTGCTGTTCCGCAGTTTTCTGGTAGATGTACTGGAGATTGGTGGTCTTTCCGCCCAGCCCGGCGCCGTAATAGACGATCTTGCAATTGATTTCACGGGCTGCGAAATTGATGAAGCTCAACGGCTTTCCTCAAAGGGCGCACGACAGCGCTTCGCTTTCATGCAAGCGCGCCGACGAAAAATTGTGGCTCTCGTACTCATGGTTTTATACCACAGGCGATGGGTTACCCACAGGTTACCGGGGTTACTAGGTGATGAATTCAAAACCACTTAGCGGCTCGGCGCCGGCGGCAGCGGATAATATCCCGCCTTCGCGCTCACGTCGATGCAAGGCCGATACGCCGTCTTACAGCTCGGCCCATGATTCGCGACGCGCACTTCGATTTCACGGTAAGCGCTGCTGGGCGTGGCCCGGCTGGCATAGCCGAGGGTGTATTGGTTGCGTGCATCCCCAATCACACGCGAATAAATATCCTCCATGTCCCGCCTCGTAAACTCATTGAAGACCTCGCCGCCAGTCGCATTCGCATACTTCGGCAAAATGTCGGAGTAACCGAACTTGGGCAGATGAATCTTCTCCACCTTGTCATAAAGCGGAATCGCCGCACCCTCGACGCCGATGCCATAAACCAGAATATTCGCCGAGAGGAGCACCTTCAGCACATCCTTGTAATTCGCGTTACTGCGATACTCGCGCCCATCGCTGATCACAAAAATCACCTTGCGCCGGCTGCGATCTCGCTTGCTCAAGTCCAGCGCCGCCGCCAAAATCGCGTCATTCAACACATGCGCCTGCTTGGTGGGAGTGATCACCCCCGGCGTCTGCGGATCGACTGGCACGCCGTTAATCGTCGGCCCTTCCGGGCCGAGCGGACCGCCCGTCACCGGAGGGCCATTATTGCTCCCGGTTGCCGTGCTGAGATCGTTCAGCACCTGCGCCAGCTGCCGTCCGGCTCCGCGAAAATCGCTGGCCCGTCCCACCGTGTTGCTGTAGGTATAAATCTCGACTTCGTCGAAATTGGCAAACGCGCCTTCCAGCGCCGAAAACGTCTTGTTCACTTTCTGCACCGCGACATCCGGCATGCCCAGGTCGAGCACTACCGCTGCGGAAAGCGCAAAGGGATCGCTCGTGAAGTAATTCAATTCCTGCTTCTTGCCATCTTCGAAGACTGAGACATCTTTGGGCAGCAAACCCGACACCAGCCGCCCATTCTCGTCCTTCACCATCAGCGGAATCACGATCTGGTTGACGTTCACCGTTAACTTATAAAGCTGCTCGTTCGCAGGGGCGGCATCCGGGGTCGCTCCACCCTCCGGCACAGTGTCGACCTTCATCGGAGGCGGACCGCCCGGATTCATATCGCTCGAAGATGACTCCCCCGGCGGCGCTTGATTCGGAGGCAAATTCTGACCTTCCGCCTCACTCGGAGTACCGCCCGTCGACGGCGGTATATTCGTTGGAAACTTGGGCGGCTGCGCCGACGACGGCGCGTCCGGAATGTTATTCGGAGACTGCTGCGCCGCCGCTCCAGCCGTCAGGCTAGCCAAGACTACAACCAGCAGCGTCACCCGACTTAGCAAATTCGCCATCCACTTCCTCCGAAAGTCATCCCGACCGCAGCCGCTTTTCAGGCGGAGGGAGGGATCTCGCGCGTAGCAATCCAACGTTTCAGGTGACGGAGATTTTACCCCGCGTGACGAGCCAGTTTTGTGCATCTAAGCCGTGTAACAATAGACTAACAAAAAACTTAGAGAGAACACTTTTCATGCCTCAAAGTCCCAGCTTTCTGCGAATCTTAACCTTCGGCGCGCTTCTCATCGCGTCCTCATTGCCCGCTTTCGCCCAGCAATCCGCGCCCGCCGACGATCAATCCGTCGAAACTCTCAAGGTCAACGTCAGCGTGGTGCAGCTCTTCTTCAACGTCAAAGACAAGAAGGGCGCGCTCATCCCCAACCTGACCAAGACCGACTTCGACATCCTCGAAGACGGTAGGCCCCAGACCATCAAGTATTTCGCCGCTGAATCTAACCTGCCCCTAACCCTCGGCATTCTCATCGACGCCAGTGGCAGTCAGATGCGCGTTCTCGACATGGAGAAGCAGGTCGGCGGCGATTTTTTAAGCCAGATACTCCGCGACAAAGATCTCGCCTTCGTGCTCAGCTTCGACGTGAACGCCGAACTGCTCCAGGACTTCACCAACTCCGTGCATAGCCTGAAGAACGCCATGAACGGCGTCCGCATCAACACCGGCGGTGGCGGAGGCACTCTGCCCGGCCTCGGTGGCGGCCCCGTCCCCACTGCCAACGGGCCGCGCGGCACCGTTCTCTACGACGCGGTCTATCTCGCCGCGCACGATGAACTCGCCCAGCAAGTCGGACGCAAAGCCATGATCCTGCTCACCGACGGCGAGGACGAAGGCAGCCAACTGCGCATCAAAGACGCCATCGAAGCCGCCCAGAAATCCGACAGCATCGTTTACGTTCTGCTGTGCGCCGATCGCGGATTCTACGGCGGCTTCGGCGGCTACTCCGGCGACAGCGAAATGCGCAAGCTCACCGGAGAAACCGGCGGCCGCGTCATCGAAGTAGGCAACAAAATCGACAAGCTGCGCGACGCCTTCAACCAGATCGCCAACGAACTGCGCAGCCAATACAACATCGGCTACACGCCCACGAACTCCGCCAAAGACGGAACCTTCCGAAAAGTCGAGATTCACGCCAAAGACAAAGACTACAAAATCCAATCCCGCACCGGATACTACGCCGTACCATCCCGTGACTAAACTTATCTCTTCCCTATGTGCAAGTCATCCCAAACGCAGCCGCACTTCAGGCGGAGTGAGGGATCTGGCGCGCACCAGATGTCCTCTTTCCTGATACGCTCGAATCAATCAAGCCATGCCGTCTCACCTCGAGTTCGAGCAGTGGGTTCCCTATCCGATCGATAAAGTGTTCCTATTCTTCGCGAAGCCCGAAAACCTGCCCCGCATTATGCCTGCCTCCACCGCCACGAAGATAGACGAACTGCGCCTGATCCCACCGCCCGAATCCTCGCTGCCGCCGCGAACGAACCGCACAAAAATCGCCGGCATCGGCTCCGAAATCGTCACCTCGTTTCGCGTACTTCCGCCGCTGCCCATCCGCGCCCTTTGGATCGCACAAATCGTCGACTTCGCCTGGAACCACCACTTCGCCGACATCCAAAAGAAAGGCCCGTTCAAGAGTTGGCATCACCGCCACGAATTTGCGGAAGAAATCCGCAACAACATCGCTGGAACTATCGTGCGGGATGTGATTGACTACGAAGTCGGCTATGGGCCGTTCGGCGCGATCGGAGAGGCATTATTCGTAAAGCCAAAATTCCGCAGCATGTTCACGTCAAGGCAAAGCGTCCTGCCTGCGCTCCTGGCCTGAGGCAATCCGCGAAAGCGGGTGCCCCGTTTCTCGCGTCCTTTGCGAGAAGCGGGAATCCGTGCCGCCCACAGCATACTTCTTAAGCTCCCATGACAAAACGCGCCACACTTCGCGACGCCTTCCTGCTCCTCGGCTTCTGCGGATTTCTGTTCTTCTACGGACTGTCCTCCTTCGGCCTCATTGGCGCCGACGAACCCCGTTACGCCCAAGTCGCCCGCGAAATGTTAGCCCGCCACGACTGGATCACTCCCACGCTCAGCGGTGTCCCCTGGCTGGAAAAGCCCGCTCTCTACTACTGGCAAGCCATACTCTGTTACAAACTCTTCGGCGTGAGCGATTGGGCCGCCCGCATTCCATCCGCCTTCGACGCGACGCTCATGGTCGCAGCCATTTACATCTTTCTGCGCCGCCTGCGTTTCGTCGGCGGCTTTCCTCTCGATGGCGCCCTGATCGTGGCCTCATCGGTGGCTATAATCGGCTTCGCTCGCGCCGCGTCAACCGACATGCCTCTCGCCGCCATGTTCACGATCGCCATGCTCTGCTGGTTCCTCGGGTACGAACAGCAACGCAAGCCAATGCTGGCGCTGTCTTACTTCTTCCTCGCACTGGCCACGCTCGCAAAAGGCCCCGTCGCACCTTTTCTCGCGCTCGTAATCGTCGTACTGTTTGCCGCGCTGCGCCACGAGATCGCGATCATTTGGAAAACCCTCTGGCTCCCCGGAATTCTTTTGTTCTGCGCAGTCTGCGTTCCGTGGTACATCCTGGTCCAACTCAAGAACCCAGAATTCTTTCGCACCTTCATCCTCGAACACAACCTCGCGCGCTTCGGATCGAATCTCTACCGTCATCCCGCGCCCTTCTGGTACTACATTCCAGTCGCGCTCGTAAGCCTGCTTCCCTGGACAGTCTTCGCCCTCGGCGCGCTCTGGACATCGATCCGTAGCTCGACGAAGCGACCCGAATCAAGCGACAGCGCCCTGCCGCAATTCCTCGCCGTATGGGCGTTGATTCCCATCGCCTTCTTTTCCCTCTCGCAATCCAAACTGCCGGGATATATCCTCCCCGCCCTCCCCGCTGGCGCTCTTCTGGTAGTCACCTACCTGAATTCGCTGGCCAAGAACTCAACCTTACCGGGGCGCACTTTGATCGCTCTACACTCCATCGCCGCCGCAAGCATCATGCTGCCCGCGCTCATGTCCGCATATTTGTTAACTGAACATCGCATCCCATGGGGACAATCGGCCATCGTTCCCCTCGCTGTCACACTGATTCTGACAATCCTCCTCGCAACCCTGCTGCGCTCCAACTCAGGGCTGCGCCTCTTCCGCATCGTCACCCTTGTCCCCATCGTCCTCGCCCTCGCCATCGTCTTTCGCGTCGCTCCGCCCTTGCTCGATCAACAACTCTCCGCCCGACCAGTCGCGCAAGAGATCGCTGCCTTCGCGCCGAACGACGCACCAGTCGCCGTGTTCCGCGCCCGCCGCGAAGTCCAGTTCGGGCTCGCCTTCTATCGCAATCAACCGATCGGCCGCTACGGAGAAAATCCTGTCCCGACAGGCGAACACCTCGTCATCGCCACATCAGGATCGCAGGCCGAACTCAGCTCCGACCTTCCCGGCCGCTATGTCACCCTGATTGGCGCTTTCGCCCCACAGAAACTGGAATACTTCTGGGTCTCCGCTGCCGCATCCAAATAGTCCCGCTATCACAAAACTCCTAAGTCATCCCGAACGCAGCCCCTCTTCAGGCGGAGTGAGGGATCTGGCGTGCAATGCAAACACGCCTGCAGTACCGGACACTCCCTGTTGGCTCCGCGTGTTCTTCCATTTGCCTCGCCTCCCGCGCACCCACTAAACTCTGAAAAGCGGCAAGCGTCGCGCGCCTGGAAGGACGCCGCATTCTCGCAGGAGCCCCGGGTGGAAATTCTCGATCTCAGGCACTTTTCGTCGGACGACTTGCGCCCTCTACTGGACGACGAAACCCGCACCTGGTCGCAACTCCTCAGCTGGGATTACCACGGCTCCGCCGACATGATTCTGCGTTATGTCGACACTAAAATTCTTCCCGGCTATGCCGCCATCGATCGCGGTCGCATCTTTGGCTACACTTTTTTCGTCTACGAAGGCAGTAAGGGAGTGATCGGCGATCTCTACGTCAGCAACGGCGAGAAGCACAACGCCAACGACGTCGAACGCCAACTGCTTCGCCACGTCATCGAGACCCTACAACAGTCGCCCGGCATTCATCGCATCGAAGCGCAATTGCTGGTCCATGAAACCGGAGCGGTCGCCGAACCCTTCGCCGCACAAGGCTTCAGCTGTCATCACCGGCTGTTCATGATGCGTCCGCTGGAAGGCACCCGCCCCGCTGCCTTATTTCCGCCGAGTGAAGAAATCGAAATTCGTCCCTGGTCGGAGCACGATTACGACGCCGTCGCCGCTCTCATCACCAACGCCTATCGCGGACACGTCGACTCCCAGATCAACGACCAATATCGCAGCTTGAGCGGATCGATTCGCTTCCTCAACAACATCGTTCGCTTCCCCGGCTGCGGGATTTTCGACGCCGAGTCCTCATTCGTGGCGAAACATAAAAAGACCCGCAGCCTCGCCGGAGTAATCCTCTGCTCACGCGTCCGCTACGACGTCGGCCACGTGACTCAAGTCTGCGTTCTGCCCGAGTACCGTTCGCTCGGCATCGGACAGCAACTCATCGCCGCCACCACCGCCAGCCTCCAGCGCAGAAAGTTCGTCGCGCTCTCGCTAACCGTCACCGAAGCCAACAACCGAGCCGTCGAACTCTATGAAAGACTGGGCTTCGAAACAAAACGCATCTTCGACGCCTTCGTCTGGGAAGATTAAAGACCTCTGTAGCACGTCCTCCGCGAACCTCCACGGCCTCTGTGTTGAGGTTCGTGGTTTGGTCTGGCGCTGAGGTTTGGGTTGAGCTGTAGCGTTGAGAGTAAGGTTTGGGGTTGCTCGATGAATCGAAGGGAACGCCCACGCAACCGTGGAAGCGTGGGCCTTCAGGCCCACGAAAATCACGCAAGAAGAACCGGGCTTTAGCCCCCCGTGTCCTAGCGCCGCAAAAACCACATCGCCCATCCCGCCACAAACACTCCGCCTACAAACATGGCGAAACAATAGAGTCCATAGCGCACTTGGTCTCGCATCTCGCTGCGCTGTGTGATGGCGAATACGATCGAAGCAAACAGCGCGAACACAATGGCCGCACTAAAGTGTGAAAGGGTCAGCGTGAAAGGCATTACGGCTTCTTTCCGATCGCAATGTGATAAGCGTCGGCCACGCTAAGGAAGTTGAGCAGTCCCGCTACAATGAGAAACTTCGTCCCGTAATCCGCCGTCGCATGAGAGATCATTCCAATGCCCCAATCTTGCGCCCGCGCGAAGACATAAAGCCCGCCGGCACCCAAGTCCCCGACAAAACCGAGAATGTCAAGAATGTCGCCGCCGTTCGGCTTATAGATGTGGCCCTGCATACCCAGGCCAAGCAGGAACATCGTCACGATCGAAACCATTAACAAAATCCCGCGCACCCACTTCCTCTGCATGAGGTGCCCCGCGCCCGGAATCAGCCATCCCACCGCTGGTGCCAGCACTGACATCGTCGTCATCGGAGGCGGTGCCGCCGCTACATTTTTCTTGTCGCCCGACTTCGATGTCGTGGCCATTAAATAATCACCAGTTCCCGTTGAACTTTTCCTGTCACTTCCGCCTGCCCATTCCTCACGAGCACATTGACCTCGCTGCGTACGCCAAACTCGGGCAGATAAATTCCCGGCTCGATCGAGAAACACGAGTTCTGCAAAATCTGCCTCTCGTCGTGAATCTCCAGATCGTCCATGTTGGCGCCGTTGGCATGAACATCGGTTCCAATCGCATGGCCTGTGCGATGAATAAAGTAATCGCCGAAGCCCGCTTGCTTGATGGAATCCCGCGCCGCCTTATCCACTTGCCAACCCGCCAAGCTCTGCCCAGAGCCGATTCCATCGACCACAGCCTTGACGCCGGCATCCCGCGCGTCGCGCACCGTGGCGAACACCTGCATCATCTTCGGTGACGGCGCCTTGCCCACAAATCCAGTCCAAGTGATGTCGTAATACACCGCGTACGGCGTATTCTTCTTCGCCCAAACATCGAGCAAAACAAAATCGCCCTCACGAATCGGCAACGAACCTTCCCCATGCGGCTCATAATGTGGATTGCCGCTGTTCGCATTCACCGCTACCACGGGCCCGTCCTCGGTCACCAAATTCTCGCGCCGGAATGCCTCTAGAAACCACTGCTGCATTTTGTATTCCGTCGTGGCGCCGTTCCGTGCCCTCGCGCCAATTTCTTTGAACGCCGCCTCCGTAATCGCATCGATCGAATCCCGCGCCGCAAAGTGACTCTGAATCTGTTCTTCGCTCCACGTCGCCTCGAACTGCGCCACCAGATCGCACGAACTCACCACATTCTTGCCCAGCCCGCGAATCAACTCCACAGTGCCTGCATCCACCAGCGACAGCGTGAACACCAGATTGTTCGGCGAATACTGCATCGCCACGTCGCGATATGGCGCCAGCATCACCTTCACCTGCTGGAACAACTCCTGCCAACTCGCATACTGCAATTTCTTCCCCGGCAGCGAATCCAGATGTCCGGCTTCGATCTTGTGTACTAGCTTCACCGGTTCGCCCTCCGCCGGAATCAGATAGAACCAGCGCCGCGTCACCATCAAACTCGCAGGCAATCCCAGCAGCCGATAAGCGATGGGATCCCGATGATGATGGTCATAGAAAAGCCACGCATCGATGTTGCGTTCGCGCAGCGCCGTCTGGATTGCAGGAACGTTCATGGGCAAACCACAATTCTAAACAACATACGGAGTTTGCGCGAATCGGGCCCTAGAATCGGGCCATCTTGGGCAAGGCTGGCTCAACTCCAGACGGTTACGAGTCAGCGCTTGAGGGCCAAAAGTCTCCCAGTCTATTAGTAACTCGCCTAGCACCTACGGGCCATTTCGCGTTCCCGCTAGTCGAGTCATACTATCGATGGTTATCAAATTCCCCCGCTCGCGACCCGACCCGTCGCCCCAAACAATCCGAATTAGAAAATGAGCAGGAGAATTTAGTGAATCAATCCTTCAAGTCTGTTGTATTGCTGTTTGCGAGCACGATGCTCGCATTGCCCCTGGCGAATGCCAACTCGCACCGCCTTGCACCCGGAGCCGGAGCTGAACTCGGCCTTACCAGCGCCTGGTGCCCACCGTCGGGCTGCCAAGCTGCCGGGCAAGCGTTTTCGGTCTCGGTTCCTCAGAGCGGAGTGGGCGCATTCTTCCTGACCAACGATTCCGGCGCGAGCTGGTCGACGTTGCAACTCACTGAGACCGGAGTTCCGGCCAGCCAAATCAACTGCTTTCAGAATCTTTTTGCGAACTGCTCCGTTTCCACGGTGAACGGGATCACCACCATCCTTCTGAGCGGCATCAATTCGCGCTTCGGCGGAATCGGCAACGGCCAAAGCTTTGTCCTCGGATTCGAGTGCAATGGCTGCAACAATTCGCACAATGGGTTGAACATTTCCGGCAGAGGCAATGTTCAAGTGCCGGAAGCTGGCTCACTCGACATGCTGCTGGTTATGTTGTTCATGGGATTGATGGGCGCACTGATCTACTGGCAGAAACAAAAGCAAGCGCTCGCTATCGGCGTCCGCAACTAACGTCCTACGATGAGATCGTGTGGGGCGGACACTCCTGTCCGCCGCCCTTGACCTGGGGGCACGAAGTGCTTTCGACCCTCTCTTATAGACTTCGTATCGCGGCACGATTTCAGTCGTGCCGCGCGACCCGCCGTAGACTTTTAGTTCATATCTCCCAAAGAACAAGCACCCGGCCCACGCGGATCGCCGCACGATCCGCATCCGCCTGCCGGTTCCGAAGCCCCTGTAGATCCTGACTTCGACGTCATGGCAAAGACTGACAACTTCGGCGTCAGCTTCTTGCTCTGGCACTTCGGACACGCCGCCTTATCCCGCCCAAACACCAGCGCCTCAAATTCGTGATCGCACTCTTTGCAGGCATATTCGAAAATCGGCATTGCACTCTCCTCAGGTTTTGCTCACTCCATTAGAATCAATTCGTGCCCGCACCGCAACCCGTAGCCTGTGATTTCATTCCTCGCCGCGGTTTGCGCGGAGGCCATCGCCAAACCCTGGCCAGCTTCTTCCTGCAACGCCGCGTCCCACTCCCCACCCCCGAGTCCCGCATGATCGAAGTCGAATCCGGCGTGAGCGTTCTCTGTCACTGTCACTGGCAACCCGATCGCCGGAACGCGCTCACCATCCTCGTCATTCACGGCCTCGAAGGCTCCAGCGATTCGCAATACATGCGCGGTATTGCCGCCAAAGGACTCACCGCCGGCATGAACGTCATCCGCATGAACCAGCGCAACTGCGGCGGCACCGACGGCTTGTCCGCGACGCTCTATCACTCCGGCCGCTCCGCCGACCTCGCCGCCGTAGCTCAGAATCTAATCGGGAACGACCGCATCTCCCGCCTCGCCCTCGTGGGATATTCCATGGGCGGCAATCTCGCGCTCAAACTTGCCGGCGAGTGGGGAAACTCCGGCCCCGAACCATTCCGCGCCGTCGCCGCCGTATGCCCCGCAGTCGATCTCGCCGCCTCCGCCGACGCGCTGCACGATCCCAGCAACTACCTCTACGAACAATATTTCTTAATCCAACTGCGCCGCCGTTTTCGCGCCAAAACAAAACTCTTTCCTTCGGACTTCGATCTCTCTCGTCTGCAAGGGATTCGAACCCTCCGCGAATTCGATGACCGAGTCACCGCCTTTTACACCGGATTCACCGGCGCCAGCGACTACTACGCCCGCGCCGCCGCCGCCAACGTCATCGCTCAGATCGCCCGTCCCGCGCTCATCATCCACGCCGCCAACGACCCCTTCATCCGCATCACTCCGGAAACCCGCGCCAAAATCCTCGCCAACCCCCACATCCAATTCTGCGAAACTCCCGACGGAGGCCACTGCGCCTTCCTATCCGACCCGCAAAAACTAGGCCCAAACCCCGACGACGGATACTGGGCCGAACGCAAGGTCGTCGACTTCCTCCGCCACTTCTAGACCGACCACACCCGCTCTTCTGCGATACACTTAGCTCGGATGAAGCGCTTTCTCCTTGCGTGTGTAATCGCCGCGACCGTAGCCCTCCCATTCGCCTACGCCGAGCCTATCGCCCAGCTCAAACCCACCGATTACGTTAACGACTTCGCGCATGTCCTAAACGCCGAAACCGCCGCCCAGCTTGACGACCTTTGCACCCAAATCGATCACAACGCACACGCTCAAATCGCGGTCGTCACTATCAATACTTTGGACGGCAACGAGATTCAGGATTACGCCAACCAGCTCTTCAAACAATGGGGTGTCGGCGCCAAAGCCACCGACCACGGTGTGCTGATTCTGGTTGCGGTACAAGATCATCGCTATTGGGTGGAAGTCGGTTACGGCCTCGAGCCTATTCTCCCCGATGGAAAAGTCGGCGGCTTCGGTCGCCAAGCGGTCCCTCTCCTCAAGCAGAACGACTACAACAGTGCTCTGCTACTACTCACTTCTAACATCGCAGGAGTCATCGCCCAGGACGCCGGCGTCAAGCTCACGCAAAATCAAGATAAAGCTCCTTTGCAACGACATGTTCGCCATGCCGACGCACCATCGCCCATCAGCATCGTTCTAATCATCATCGTCATCATCATTGTGTTGTTCGTTCCGCCGCTCCGCCGCCTCCTGTTCTGGATGCTGATCTTCGGCGGCGGTGGTGGAGGCGGTGGAAATTATCGCGGAGGGGGAGGCGGCTTCGGTGGAGGCGGCGGTTTCGGTGGTTTCGGCGGCGGCAGTTCCGGCGGCGGCGGTGCCGGCGGCAGTTGGTAAATCGAGAGTATCGAAAAGATTCGGTAGAGCGGTTTTACTCAAACTACAGGAATGCAAATACAACCGTGGAAGCGTGGGCCTTCAGGCCCACGAATAGACGCAAATGAATCGGGCTTTAGCCCCTGCGAGAACGCGAGGTCAAACATGGTTCCCGAGAAACAGATCGAAGAATTCGTCAGCCGCCTTAAGCAATCCGCGGGCCCCAACCTCATCAGCGTCATCCTCTACGGATCAGCCGCCACTGGCGACTTCCGCCCAGACTTCTCCAATGTCAACCTGCTCGCCGTTTTGCGCCAAGCCTCGTTTGCCGATCTAGCCGCGCTCGCCCCCGCGACAGACTGGTGGCACGCCCAAAAGCATCACTCACCATTGCTCCTAACACGAGAGGAAATCGAGCGCTCCGCCGACGTCTTTTCCATCGAATTTCTGGACATGAAAGAACGCCATCGCCTCCTCTACGGCGAAGATGTCCTCAGCACACTCAAAGTCCCAATGCACCTCCATCGCGCACAACTGGAGTACGAGCTACGCGAAAAACTCATCCTCCTCCGCGAACGCCTGCTTCACGCCACCACCGACGACGTGGCCCTCTGGAAGCTGATGCTCGGCTCCGTTTCCACCTTCACCACACTCTTCCGCCACGTCCTAATCGCGCTGGGCGAGTCCGCGCCTCACGCCAAATCCGAGACCATAAGCACCCTCGCAAGGAGGATTTCCTTCGACGCATCCGCCTTCGAAACTCTAATCGCCATTCGTCACGACCCAAAGCATCAGCGTCCCGACGCCAAACAAACCTGCACACTTTATTTATCGGCCATTGAAAAAGTCACCGCCGCAGTGGATAAAATGCTGGATTCAGCACACAATTAAGAATTCAAGGGAGGCAACATGGGCAAAATGTGGATCGTCATTATCGTACTGGTGCTAATCGTGCTCTTCGCGTTCGGCCAGTACGTCGGCGTGAAGAACACGCTGGTCACCAAGAATGAAGCGGTCAAAGCCGCGTGGTCGCAGGTCGACATCGTGCTGCAACGCCGCGCCGACCTCATCCCCAACCTGGTCGAAACCGTCAAAGGCTACGCCCAGCAGGAGGTCACCGTTTTCGGCGACATCGCCAAGGCCCGCTCCGCGCTGCTTTCCGCCGGTTCCCCGCAGGAAAAGATCGCCGCCAACGGACAACTCGATGGCGCCATCGGCCGCCTGCTTCTAGTCGTAGAAAATTATCCGCAGCTCAAGTCCAACGAAAACTTCCTGCGCCTGCAGGACGAACTCGCCGGCACCGAGAATCGCATCGCCATCGAGCGCAAGCGCTACAACGACACCCTTCAGGACTACAACACCTACGTCCAGCAATTCCCCAACAGCCTTTTCGCCGGATGGGCCGGCTTCAAAGTCAACAACGCCTACTTCGCCGCTTCAGAGGCAGCTCGCGAAGTCCCCAAAGTAAACTTCGCCCCAGCCACCCCGGCCCCGCAGCCAGCTCACTGAGAGCCGGCCATCCTAGCGAAAGCAACAGAGCGGTTCGCGAAAGCGAATCGCTCTGTGCGTTATGAGCCTTCCTCTGTGAACCTCAGTGATACCTCGGTGCCCTCTGTGTTGAAGATTTTGAACTCCTCAACCCGCCAGAAATGGCCGCCGCAAAGCCGCCCACCAGTCCGTCCCACGTCCGAACAGGCCAGCCCAATCGATTCGCGTCCGAAGCAAAGACAATATCAGCATCGCCACAAAAATCACCGCCAACCCAGCCGAAGCCGTCCCAATCCCCACGCCCTGATGCGGCAAAATAGTGAACCGTCCATACACAAACTCAATATGCACCCAATAGACAAGCAAAGAAGTCTGCCCCAACTGAATCAGGGGACTAAATCCCACCTGCCCCAATCCCCAGCGACACCACGCATAGCTAAGCGTCAAGATAACGAGCAACAATCCCACGCGAATCAAAAAGAAGTTCGGACTCGTATGCCAAAAGTCATACACGGGATACAAGCTAGTAGCCCGGGAATCCAGCCACAACGCCGCCGCAATCAACACCACTCCCGCGGGAGCAACAAGCAGATAAGCCACGCGTTCCCACCGCCGCACCACATCGCTCACCAAAACGCATCCAGTCGCTAATCCCGCAAACGCAAACGCAGTCCACGGAAAGATCGGGAACAGCCAAGCCTGCGGCGCACCCAAGTTATGTACTCCGTTGATATAAGACTCAAGCGGCCATAGCAGAAAAGTAGGACGCCAAGTCGTCCACAGCAAAGGCGTGACCACAGCGATCAAGGCCGCCACGCCGACCGAACCCAGCCCCAGCCGGAGTCGCACCCGTTCCTTGGACAACGCGAGCACCACCCAAACCAAAGCGCCCATCATCATGATCGAAACTCCGATCACATTAAGCACATCGACTCGCAACAAATCACTCCACGGAGCCCATCCCCAGGCAATCACATACTCCTGCAAACGAAACAGCAGCCCGAGAGCAAGAATCTCCATCCCGCGCCGAATCAGCTTCCATCCAATCTGAGACGCAACTGCCCCGTTGCGACGCATCTTATCCGCTATCAAAGCCACGGAAATCCCAGCCAGAAAGAGAAACAAAGGCGCAGGCAGCGTCCCACCCAACTGCGACCACTTCAGAAAGTCCCCATGCCGGTCAACAGGACGCAGCCAGGCATCATAGCAATGCGTCTGAAACATCAAAACGCAAGCCAACCCCCGCATCCAGTCGATATAACCCAACCGCGTTGATTTAGGAGACTTCAAATAACTGATCTTCTAGCTTGGAGCTCTGACAAAAAAAAGGAGCCGAGTCTGCCCGGCTCCTTCAAGACACTTGTAAAGATCCAGCTAGAAGGTGTAGTGCACCTGCAAGCGGATAGTCCGTGAGGTTTGATAGAACAATGGCTTCCCGTACTGACTGTTGATCGTAATCGGTCCCGGTGTGAAGAAGGGCGAACCGGCATTTAGATTGCCCGACAAGCTCCAGGGACGCTGTGCTGCTGAGTAGAACGGCAGGCCATCAGCGATAAAGCAAGAGCCCGGAATGAATGTGCAGCCGGGACCAGAGGGCGTAATTCCTTGAAAGAAATAGCCCGTGTCGAGTTCACCTTGGTAGGCGGTCACTGAGTGCTGATTCAACAGGTTGCCTACGGTCGCCGAGAACGATAGCGACTGCTTTTCGCTGATCTTGTAGCTTTGCTGGAGTTGGAAGTCGCTCTGGATGTACCATGGTGTGCGGTACGTTCGCGTATTGCCAACTGTAACCGCGCCTGTTGCCGGATCCTGAGTTACATCGACCCATTTCCCGCGATTGACAGGGTCGACGGGCCAAGCATTTCCGCCGTAACCCACGTCGACAAACGTTGTTTCAGGTGAGCCTTGATAGAGGTACTGGAAGATGCCGAAATCCGTAGTTGATTTGCTGGAAAACTTTCCCCACGGCAGTTCGTAGTATGCGTAGCCTTTGAACGTATTTGGGCGATCGGTGGGCAACGCACCGCTCGAGGATCCACCGCTGTCGTTCCAAGAGAAATAGTTTTCGTCAAATGAGCGGCTGTTGTTCGGCGAATTTCGTCCGCCAAACCCGCCGTCCGCCAGATCAGTGCTAGTCAGGCCTGTATAGTTACCGCGCAGTTTGCTATAGGTGTACGAGAACATTCCCGACCAGTGGTCACTGATCGATTTATTTAGCCGGAGCTCGACCCCATCGTAGCTTCGGGCGGCAGGGATGACGTTGTTTGGAGGAGCCGGGCTTCCCGCGCAGCCTACTCCAGCTTGCGCACCGTAGAGGAAGTTACAGAAGCCACTGAAAGTCCGATCTACGCCTTGGCCGGGATTTACAATCACGAATGTCTCGCTGGCAAGCGCTCCGCTATAGATTGCGGAATCTTCGATGACATGGTCTAGTCGGCGGCGATCCCAACGAGCTTCGAACGCTAGGTTCTTTTCCAGCTGGTAATCTACCCCGAAAACCGATTCGTGCTGCTTGTAAGGCTTAAGGTTCGGCGCTACACCTTCCTGATACTGGTTACAAGTCGAACAAGTGGTCGGGAAAAGGCGGAAATTCTGATTCTCTAGAAACGTCAACCCGGCAGGCTGGACGCCACCAGCCCAATTTGCCTCCGTTGACGCCCCTGTGCCAGGTCCTCCGCAATAACGCCCGCTGCTATTGAAGGCTGGAACAATAGAGGACAGATCCTGAGTGTCCAGTGCGTAGTAGCATTGTTGCCAATACTGACCACCAAATGAACTGATGGCAAGATTTAGCTTCATGATGTCGTAAAACTCACCATAGCCGCCGAAGACCTTCATCTTCCCATTCTGGAACACATCCCAGGCCACGCCAACTCGCGGCGCAATCTTGTCTGTCCAGTTGAAGTTGATGGGCTTGCTAGGAGTACCACTTTCCTGCGCTTCGCCCGGCAGATACTCCTTGTCGAAGCGAACGCCGGCGTTGATCGTAACGCCACGGGCCACTGTCCAAGAGTCTTGAACAAAAAGGCCGTGATTGAAGCTTGTGGCCTTGCCCAGGGAGCCGAAGTCGAACACTGAAACGTACCCATACAAACCTTGGCAAGCGCCGCCATATAGCGCCTGAAAGGGAGCACAATTCATTTGGCCGACTGGGCCCGCGGGAGTGTAAGAGGTAGCGGTTCCATTAAAGCCTGGGTAAACGTTCACGAGTGGCGCATTGTACCGTTGCGCTAAATCGTTCGATAAACGGTTCAATTGATAGCCGAATTTGAAATTGTGCGTACCAGCCCAGCCGCTCTTAAACCAAGCGAGGTCGGCATCGTACTGGACAGCCTTGCTCGCGTTGCGAGCCGTGTAGTTGGAGTTATTGGCGATGTTGAAATATCCGGTCGATTGGGACAGCTGGGAAGAGGCCGGGATTGCAGGTCCGACGCAGTTCGGATTCGCGGTCGTGTCGCAAGCTCCGGTTGCCCCGATTCCAGTTGCCTGGAAGCTATAGATTGCCCCAGTCGTCGGATAACCGAAATCGTGGTAGTTCTCGAAGTAGTAGCCGAACCGTGTCGTCGCGATCACGTGAGGATTGATGGTGATATCTGCACCCACGTTCGTGGTGCTGTTCGGCGCTGAGTAGCCGAGCGCGTGAGAGTACACAAACTTCGGCGAGCCTGCCGATATGCAAGTGTCTGAGCTGAAGCAACCGGTTGCAGGGTTGAAGAAGCCAGTCGTTGAATCCGGGCGAGGCAGAGCCTCTCCGCTTTGCTTCTGGTACTGATACAACCACGAACCGAACACGCGAATTTTGCTTGTAATGCTTGCATCGATGCGGGCAGTGGTGTAGTAAGTCTGAGTGTTTTGGCTATACGGAAGCAAGCCGCCATTCGACGGGCCGTAATTGATCTTGTACTCATAATCATTCCACTCCGGGTTGAAGCCGACGAAGCCGAAAATTCTATCCTTTAATATCGGTCCGCCGATGGTAAACCCAG
The DNA here is from genome assembly GCA_963799065.1 of Terriglobia bacterium. GTDB lineage: Bacteria > Acidobacteriota > Terriglobia > Terriglobales > Acidobacteriaceae > JAJPHW01. Next base: position 611,508 of record CAWCVJ010000003.1, on the reverse strand, counting down.
GAAACACGTCGCTCGTGTGCGGCTTTGTTGGCTGGTAAAGCTGTGCCGCTGGGTCTATGGCACCCCAACTCGTCGGAGTACCCGTGCTGGAGTCGTCGTAGCGTATTCGAGCATTCGGACTGCCGTCAAGCGCATCATTTTCAAACTGGGCAAATACCGAGCCGTGATATTCATTGCTTCCCTTTCTCATGATGACATTGACGACGCCGCCCAGTGCGCCTCCATGCTCGGCTTCGATTCCGGAGTTTTTAATCTGAACTTCCTGGATGAAGTCAAAGGGAACATTCGTGTGGGAATAACCACCTATGATATTCGCCGTTTCCTGCCCTTCCACTAAGTACGAATTTTCCGAGTCAGAGCCGCCAGCGACCGAGAATCCGTGATCACTACCATTACTCTCGTTGCCTGGCGAACCGCCGCCGGTGCCGTTGCTTAGAAGGTTGCTACCTTCGAGCGGCTCGTTTCGCGCTGCCGGGGCGAACTGAATGACGGACTGAAACGAGCGACCGTGTGGAACGTCCTGCACTACATCTTCGGTAATGTTTGTCTGGGTCGTGTTCGTCGTCGTATCAATCACGGGAGCAGACCCGGATACTTCGACGACGGTGTCGGTGGCCCCTACGGCCAGAGTCAGGTCAAGCGTCGGCAAGTGGCCGGTTTCAATCACAACTCCTTCGCGCTTGACCGTGGAGAAACCCTTGGCCGTCACCGTCACTGTGTAGGTGTCAGGAGGCAGGTTGGCAAAGCGGTAATTGCCGCTTGAGTCGGTGGAGAAGGATTTGCTGCCTGTCAACGAAGGAGCTGTGACCACCACTTGCGCGTGCGCTACAACGGCGCCCGTAGGATCCTTCACTGTACCTGTCAAGCCGCCCGTTGTTTCCTGGGCCATCAAGGCCACGCCCGAGAGCAACAGGGCCATGGCGGCGATTACTGTGATCAATGTCTTAAATCGCATATTTTATTGTCTCCACCTAGAATTGTTGGGGTGCAACGGCGATACTCGGTCATAACAATGCACAGCAGTGGCCATTTTCTAGGGGGCGTAAGTGATTGAATAATATGCGTATTGGTGATTCGCGACTACAGAGGTTACGTTACTTTGGATGGGAAATCCCTGTAGGAATACATAAAACCATAGATTGCACTCTGACAAGCAAGGGATACGAAGGGCTCGGAAATCACATCTACGAGGTCCTTCCCACCCATGCTAAATTGCTCTCAGGGGCGCGTAGCTCAATCGGATAGAGCATCGGATTTCTAATCCGGCGGTTGCAGGTTCGATTCCTGCCGCGCCTACCATCCTCATACACCCAAAGCAGCGCGCTAGCACTGAGTGGAGTCAGCCAATTGCGCTCTGATCTTGCGTCCGCTGGGAAGGATGATGACCAGCCGCTTGCCTTGCATGTCCACCTGCACCTCTTTTTGATACGCGGCCCTTAGGTCATCGACTTCTTGCATCACGATGGTGTCATAGTCGATGCAGTAGCTGTGCTCATCCATGCGCAGCGTAAAGTCGACGGTGAACACGTGCGCCGACGAATAGCGGCTTACCAGGAATCCGTTGCGGGCCACCTGGCGCACGCTGATAATCGTGGCCGAGCGATATGCGCTTGTGGACTTTTGGTCCGCGGTCTGGGCGGAGAGAGAGAGTGACAGCGTTGCGAAGATGGCCGCGCAAAGCCTAAGCCACTTACTGCGCCAGTCCGGCTTGGCATTGAATCTCACGGCAGCCCCTCAAACGAATTGTAGCCTTAATCTTGCGTTGGCTTGGTAAAAACCTTGCGGGGCTTATGCTCGCAGCTCGCCGTATTGATGCAGTCGGGCGCCAGCAGTAGCCGCGCCACTGGGTGACCCGCTATGACATGGGAGTCGACGATCTCTTCCACGTCGGCTGGAGTGACGCCTCCATACCAGACCTCATCAGGATAGATCACTACCGTGGGCCCATGTTCGCATTGATCCAAACAGCCAGCCTTGTTGGCTCGCACCCGGCTCTTCAAGCCGCGTCCCGCAAGCGTCCTCTTAAACGCCTGATGCAGTTGGCCGTCTTGGTCAGGATCGCAACATCCCCGCGGATTTTCCGGCGGCCGTTGATTTCCACACACAAAAATATGCTTCTCAAACTTCGCCATAACGACCAGTCTAAGGGATGATCGGAAGGGAAGCGAACGCGTGTGCGATTCTCAGTTGATGGGATGCGACGGCGCTGACGAATAACCTAGTCGCGCAGCGGTACCAGCGGCTGATCGCCCTGGCACACGGTCGCTACGCGCTGTATGCCGCCCTGCTCCTGCGGTAAGAACTTTACCGGACCGTAGCAATAGACCGCGTGTCCGGTCTCGGCGAAGTACCACTTGCCGCCTTTGCGCGCCTGGTGCTCAGCGGATGCGGCTGGCGCGACTACGCGAGTCACGGGACTTCGTCCATCGCGCCACCCGCCGCCGAACGAAATCGTCAACATCAACATCGCAATTGGGAGAGTCTGCATAACCTACCTATCCTTGGGAACGAGGGTCATTAAATTGGGTCAAATCACTAAGTTCATGCGCCGCCGGTTCGGCTCATCGTCGGCCGCGTTGGGCGGCTTTTCTTTGCGCAATTTTTTTCCGGAGGCGACCTTATTCTGCGGATCGCTCTGGTTGGCCAGCGGGCTCGGCGCCTCAGCTTTATCTGGCCCCGGCACGGTCGGCGCCGGTGTCGGAACTTTCGGCGGCGCTGCATGAGCAAGACTTTCCGCCCGGTTCTGCTGGAAAATCTTGCCCTTCAGCGACGTCAGTTCGACGGTGTCACGAAAAATGTTCTGGATTAGGCCGCGCTGCGACTCGATCGTCCGTCCCTGCTCGACAATCAGCATCGCCATCAGCCCATAAGAAAAGAGGAACAGCACGACCAGGACGGGTAGGAGGGTCGCTTTCCGCTTCGCTGCCGCGACGGGCGGAGCGCTGATCGGAGCGACGCCTGTCGCTGAGAGTTCGGGGCTTGGGCTTACGTCCTGCAAGGTTGCACTCCATGGCGCTAGCCAGCGCACCCTCTAAAGTGCAGCTAGCGAACCAAGAGCTCAATCCTCGTCAAGATGTTGGAACAGTGGATGTTAGGTGGGAATGACTAGAAAAGACAAGCGCCGGAAGCTGCAACGTCCTGCACATATTGGTAACTCAAGCAGGATTACCAACGTGACTTGCACCCTGAAAGCCGCAGTGGACGGCCCGTTCGGACGAGGCAACGAATTCAGGTGCCCTAGGTTCGCGTCCGCACTTTGGCGCTAACCTGGCCTGCGCTAAGCTGAAACGCGAATCTACTTCCCGCCCATCACCAGCTTCGCAATGGTCGCGAGCTGCATGTTCGAAGTGCCTTCGTAGATCTTGCCAATCTTCGCATCCCGCCAATACTTCTCCACGGGATAATCCTTCGTGAACCCATACCCGCCATAAATCTCAATCGCCAGCGACGTCACCCGCTCCGCCACTTGCGAAGTGAACAGCTTGGTCATTGCCGCTTCTTTCACAAACGGCACGCCCGCATCTTTCATTCGCGCCGCGTTGTAGACCATCAGCCGCGCCGCCTCGATCTCGGTCGCCATCTGTGCGATCTGAAATTGAATTCCCTGAAAATCGGACAGCGGCTTGCCAAACTGCTTGCGCTCCTGCGCATACTTCGCCGCATACTCCCACGCGCCGCGCGCCACGCCGACCATCTGCGCGCCGATGCCGATGCGCCCTTCATTCAGCGTCTCGATGGCAATCTTGTATCCCTTGCCCGCTTCGCCCAGCACGTTGCTCTTGGGCACGCGACAATCTTCCAGAATCAACTCGCAAGTCGACGAAGCACGAATACCCAGCTTGTCTTCTTTCTTGCCAACGGTGAATCCCGCAAAGCCTTTTTCGACAATGAACGCCGTAATGCCCTTGTACCCCGCGCCCGGATCGATCGTTGCGAATAGAATAAAGATGCCCGCCTCTTTGCCATTCGTAATCCAAAGCTTGCGCCCGTTGAGCACGTAGTCGCTGCCCTTCAGGTCGGCCTTGGTCTGCAAAGCGAATGCATCCGAGCCAGAACCCGCCTCGCTCAACGCATACGCTCCGCAAGTATCCGCCGCCATGCGCGGCAGGTAGCGCTTTTTCTGCTCGTCGTTCGTCCAGCGCATCAGCGCATTGTTAACTAGCGTATTCTGCACATCGACCAGGACGCCCGCGGACGCGTCAACGCGCGACAACTCTTCCACTGCCAGGATCGCCTCAAAAAACTTCGCCCCGCCGCCGCCATACGCCTCAGGAATCTCAATGCCCATCAACCCCAGCTGGAAAAACTGGTCGATCAGGCTCTTCTCAAACACGCCCTTCTCGTCCATCTCCTTCACCAGCGGACGCACCTTCTCCTCGGCAAACTGCCGAATGTTATCGCGAAAAAGAATCTCGTCCTCAGTAAGAGAAGTCAGCGGAGTAGGAGCAGGCGTTTGCAGCAATGTCTCAGGCATACGGCAACCTTAGTGTGTGAGATGCGAACTAGAGATTTTACCACTGGAGGGTGAATCGGATGGGCGGGACATCGCGAGATTGGCCAACGACGCCATCTCCGGCTGCATCGCCAGCCTGCGCAAGCACAAAGAGAAAATTCCCACCGACCTTCCGTCGGCGTTAGCCCACGGAAGCGAGCGAAGGACTAGGTATTGCCGGCCGCACCACGAAGAGATCGGAGTATTAGCGCCCGCCCGGCACCAGCTTCATCCCCTCGGCCTGCAGAATCCGCTTCACCTGATTCCGCGCATGAGTCGCCCATGGTCCGGACGAATCCAGCCGCAAATAAGCCTGCCAGTGTCGCAGCGCCTTGCGCGGCTCTTTGATCTTTTCGTAGGCCAGCGCGACGTTGTAATGCGCATCCGCATACGTCGGCGCAAGTTGCAGCGCGGTATTGTAGGTAATAATCGCTTCCGCTACACGCCCCGTCTCGTCCAGCACATTACCCAAATCGAAATGCGCCAGCGCATAGCGTGGATCGGCTTCGATCGCTTTACGATAGTGCTCTTCCGCCAGCGCATAATCCTGCCGGTTGTAATGCAGCGTGCCTAAATTGATGTGCGCCGCGGCATGCTTGGGATCGATTGTGAGCACTTGCTCATAGGTCGCAATCGCCTGCGCTTGGTTGTTGGAACCTTCTTCCAGCGCAATCCCGCGCGTGAACAACTCGGCGGCGGTGGTCGCGTCAACCTTCGATGGCACAGCCACCATCGGCGTTCGGCTCAACAGTCTTTGATTGCCGGCGAAATCGAACATGAACTGCCCTGCGATGGGCTCGACTAATCGGCCTTCATGCCGAAACGCGACCCGGTGGCCGGACGTGTAAGCGCTCGCCTGCAACAAAGGATTGTCCATTCCCGCCACTTGCTTCTGCATGGCTTCGAGCGACTGCCGAATCACCGCAGGCCGGACTTTCCTGGCGCACAAGTCCCGCACTTTCTTCACTTGCAGCAAATCGAAAAAAGAATAGTCCGCAGTCGAGGCAACCAGCCCTGCCTTTTCCCACGATGCCAACTGCCGGGGCGTAATCTGAAGAATGCGAAGCAGATCGGTTCGGGCGTATCGATGCACGGTTGTGATACTCCTACCTGATTATCGGCAATCGGGCCTGTGCGGGCAAGTGGAAATCAGGGAAAGAACCATTCAAAACACTGGCTCACCCCATGAATACACTCCACCGCGTCATTTCTCGCTGCCCGGAAGGCATTACCCTTCAGTTACTAAAGAGCCTCAGATGTTACGGAATTTTAACCTGCCATTCATGCGCTAGAAACGCTATGGGACTAACAACAATACATATGCCCATTCTAGATTCGCCGGAGCGGTCGACTCCGACCCCGTCGCTCGCCGATCTGGAAGCATTTTCCATTCCCCGCATGGTGCGTCGCTTCCTCCCCATGCAGCGCGTGAAGGAGCTTTACGTGCGCGCGCGCCATCCAGAAGATCGGCCCTTGCTGGAGAACTTACTACGCGAAATGCGCGTTGAGTATCGGGTATCCGACGAAGATTTGGCCCGTGTTCCGCGGGCCGGAGCCGCTATCGTCGCAGCCAACCACCCCTTCGGCCTGCTCGACGGTGCCATCCTCGGCTGTCTGCTGGGCCGCGTGCGTCCCGACGTTAAGATTCTCACCAATTTCTTGCTGGCAGAGATTCCCGAGCTGCACGACCACTGCTTCTTCGTCGACCCTTTCGGCCACTCCGGATCGGTGGGACGCAACCGCCGCGCCCTTCAGCAATCCGTGGAGTGGTTAAAATCCGGCGGATTGCTCGTCATATTCCCCGCCGGCGAAGTCTCTCATATTCAGCTTCCCCAAATGGCTGTGGCCGATCCGCGCTGGAATCCTGCCGTCGCACGTCTGGCGCGCCTCAGCGGCGCTGTCACCGTTCCTACGTTCGTCGCCGGACGCAACAGCGCCACCTTCCAAGCCATGGGATTCGTAAATCCCAACCTCCGAACGACCTGGCTGCTCAATGAATTCCTCGCCCAGACGGACAGGAAAGTAACGGTTCGCATCGGCAACCCGGTGCCCGCGGAAGTGGTAAGCGGCGCCCGCGACGATGAGTCCGCTGCCACCTATTTGCGATGGCGCACTTACCTCCTTTCGCAGCGTCACCGCTCGCGCCGCACAGTGCCTGAAGTTCTAAAAGCCGTTCTGCCCCTGAAAAAAGAAGAAGCCATCGTCGACGCCATCCACCCCGCGCTGCTGCGCCATGAAGTCGCGGAACTGGGATCCATGAATCTTCTGGAGCAGAACCGTGACTTTCAGGTCTACATTGCCGAGTCCAGCCAGATTCCCAACCTGCTGCAAGAGATCGGACGCCTGCGAGAGCTCACATTCCGCGAGGTGGGCGAAGGTTCAGGGAAGAGTTCCGACCTTGATCGCTTCGATCCCCATTATCAACACCTGCTCCTCTGGAGCAAACCGAAACAAGAAATCGCCGGCTCCTACCGTATCGGCCTGACCCGCGACATTCTTCCCCGATTCGGCATCGAGGGCCTCTATACCAGCACCCTCTTTCGTTACGATCCAGAATTTTTCGAGCGCCTTGGCCCCGCCCTTGAATTGGGCCGCTCTTTTATCCGCCTCGAATATCAGCGCCAGTTCGCGCCCCTGCTCATGATTTGGAAGGGCATCGGCCGCTATCTCGCCTCCAAGCCCGGCCCGGCAATTTTATTCGGCGCAGTCAGCATCAGCAGCCGCTACAACCGGATCTCACGCGAATTGATTGTCCGCTTCTTCGAAGCCCAGGAACAAAATCGCGAAACCATGGCCAACGATGCGGAAGCATGGAGTGCCGCTGACCTTGCCCGCTGGATCACGCCCCGCAATCCCTTCCGCCCTAAGGGTATTAAATCCGCGGACTGCCGCAGCGCCTGCGCCGGGCTCAGCGACCTCCAGGAACTCTCCGACCCCATCGCCGACGTCGAGAGCGACGGCAAAAGCGTCCCCATTCTGCTCAAGCACTACGCCAAACTCGGCGGACGCCTCATCAGTTTCAATGTCGATCGCAATTTTTCCAATGTCCTCGATGGCTTCGTCCTGGTCGATCTCCGCGAAAGCAACCCCACGGTGCTCGCCCGTTATATGGGACAAGATGGCCTCGCGGCATTTCAGAGGTATCATGGAATGTCAGCTCATCAAGCCCACGCCGCCAAAGCCGGACAAGATTAAGAATTCTGTTTGATCATTCGGGGTAGGCTCTCTTGACTGATTCTGTGGCTCCTCTGTGAAACCTCAGCGCCCGCTGTGTTATAGATTTTCGACGATGCATCCCAGACACTCATGATCGCGAAAAAGAAAACCGCCAGGAAGAAAGCACCAAGGCGCATCGACACCGAATCCACCGCGGAACTCACCGGACTCGTCCTCCAAGCCTGCCTGGTCGCCAAGGACAGCGCATTCAATCTACGCGACTACATCGAAAACACATCGCACATGGCCTTCCTGGCGGTCAAAGACTGCGAAAAGGAACTCGATCGCATGGAGCGCCGCGTCGATGAACAGATCACCAGCGCGATCACCCAGGTCAGCGAAGCCGAAGCCCGCCAACTGCTGGCCTGCCTCAAATTCATCATCGACCTCGAACGCGTCGGCGATCTCACCTGGTCAGTGACTCAACGTCTTCAGCGACTCAATACAAAACTCACGCGCGAAGACGCCCGCGATCTAGTCCTGATGTGCCAGACTCTCGAAAAAATGCTGGCCACGGTTCACGACGGATTCGCCAACCGCGATCTCAACAGCGCCACTTGGGTTCTCCAAGCCGACTCAGAAATTGATGCCGCCTGCCGCTCCGTCTTCCATCGCCACCTGGAAACTCACGACCGTCAGCGCCGCGAATACAGCACCAATCTCATGTTCATGGCGCAAGCTTTCGAACGCGCCGGAGACCACGCCAAGAACCTGGGCGAAGAACTATTCCACTTGGTCGAAGGCCGCAGCCTCCGTCACGAACCCAAGAAAAGCAGATCCCGCGCCGAGTGATGGTGTAGCGCGAGCGCCCCCGCCCTTGGCCTTTTCGCCTAAATCAGAGAACGACTACGACCAGTACGATCACCGCAAAGAAAAAAGGGACGGCTCTCGCCGTCCCCTCTTGCAACAAACATCCAAGAAACTACGTGCCTTCCGACCACCCCGCCAGATACTCTTCCTGCTCCGGGGTCAGCTTGTCGATTTTGATGCCCATGGATTCGAGCTTCAACTTCGCCACCCGCTTGTCGAGTTCGTCAGGAACCTTGTAGACCGTCTTTTCGAGGTTCTTGTAGTTCTTCACCATGTGCTCGACCGACAGCGCCTGATCGGCAAAACTCATATCCATCACCGATGCAGGGTGTCCCTCGGCTGCCGACAGATTAATCAGCCGGCCTTCGCCAAGCAGATTGATCTTGCGTCCGTCTTTCATGGAATACTCTTCGACGAAGGCGCGCGTTGTACGCTTCGAGGACGCCATTTTTTCGAGCGCCGGAATATCAATCTCAACGTTGAAGTGGCCCGAGTTCGAAACGATCGCGCCGTTCTTCATGACTTCAAAGTGTTCCTTCGCCAGCACGTTCTTATTGCCAGTCACGGTGCAGAACACATCGCCAATCTTCGCCGCCTCAAGCATTGACATCACGCGGAAGCCGTCCATGACCGCTTCCAGAGCTTTCGTCGGATCGATTTCAGTGACGATGACTTCGGCGCCAGCGCCGCGAGCGCGGCTTGCGAGTCCGCGTCCGCACCAGCCGTACCCAGCGACCACGAACTTCGATCCCGCCAGCAGGAAGTTGGTGGCGCGAATGATCCCGTCCAGAGTCGATTGCCCGGTGCCGTAACGGTTGTCAAACAGATGCTTGGTGTCGGCGTCGTTCACCGCGATGATCGGGAACTTGAGCACGCCTTCTTTGGCCATGGCGCGCAGACGAATGACGCCGGTGGTGGTTTCTTCGGTGCCGCCGATCACGCCGGTGAGCGCATCCTGCCGCTTGGTGTGCAGAATCGTGACCAGGTCCGCGCCGTCATCCATGGTGATGTGTGGTTTGTGATCGATCGCCGCCAGAATGTGGCTGTAGTAGGTGTCATTGTCTTCACCCTTAATGGCGAAAACTGGAATGTTGTGATCGCGCACCAGGCTGGCCGCAACGTCGTCCTGCGTGGATAGCGGATTCGACCCGCAGAGCACGACATCCGCGCCGCCGTCGCGCAGGCAGATCGCGAGGTTGGCGGTTTCCGCGGTGACGTGCAGGCAGGCAGAAATCCGAATGCCCTTCAGCGGCTGGTTCTTGATGAACTCTTTGCGGATGATCTGCAACACTTGCATCGACTGGTTGGCCCAGTCAATGCGCTTCTTACCCATTTCGGCCAGTTCCATGTTCTTAACGTCTGCGTTGATAGTCGAGGTAGCCATGTGTCTCCTGTGGCGCGTTACACGCGATGGTTATGATTCTGTTTTATGACGAATGGTTGAATGTCTTTAGGGTAACTCACCCTGACCTTATTTGGGGTCAGGGTGAGCTTACGGAATGCCAATTACTTCGACGCTCCGACCGGCTCCTTGACTCCAGCATCGGCCGCGAGTTTGGACGCTTTATCGGTTGCTTCCCAGGTGAAGTCTTTATCGTTGCGGCCGAAGTGACCGTAGGCCGCCGTCTTGCAATAAATCGGCCGTCGCAGGTTAAGAGATTCAATGATTCCCTTGGGCGTGAGCTTGAAGTGTTTCCGCACCAGATCGGGAATGATGTTCTTGTCGACTTTTTCCGTACCGAAAGTATCGACCAAAACGCTTACCGGCTCGGCCACTCCGATCGCATAGGCGAGTTGCACTTCGCAGCGATCCGCCAGGCCAGCAGCAACAATGTTCTTGGCGATATGACGCGCCATATAAGCCGCAGAGCGGTCGACTTTTGTCGGATCCTTGCCGCTGAATGCTCCGCCGCCATGCCGTCCCATCCCGCCGTAGGTATCGACGATGATTTTGCGGCCAGTCAATCCGGTGTCGCCCATGGGACCGCCGATGACGAAGCGCCCCGTAGGATTGATGTGGTACTTGGTGTCTTGATCGAGCAAGTGGGCTGGTAGCACGGCTTGAATCACGTGCTTCAGAATGTCGGCGCGCAGCTCGTCATTGCCGACCGTTTCCGCGTGTTGGGTCGAGATGACGACGGCGTCGATCCGCACGGGCTTGTGGTTTGCATCGTACTCAACCGTGACCTGCGACTTCCCGTCCGGCCGCAAATAAGGCAGCTTGCCGCTCTTGCGCACCTCAGAGAGACGCATGGTCAGCTTGTGCGCCAGCGAGATCGGCGTTGGCATCAACTCTTCATTCTCGTTACAGGCATAGCCGAACATCATGCCCTGGTCGCCGGCGCCGCCGGTGTCCACGCCCATGGCGATGTCGCCGGACTGCTTGTTGATGCTCGAGATCACCGCGCACGTGTTGGAATCGAAGCCGTAAAGCGCGTTGTTATAGCCAATCGCGGCAATGGTCCCGCGCACCAGGCTCTGGAAGTCCACATACGCCTTGGTGGTGATTTCGCCGGCGATAACGACCAGGCCAGTTGCGGTCAACGTCTCGCAAGCCACGCGGCTGGTGGGATCGTCGGTGAGGCAGGCATCGAGGATCGCGTCGGAAATCTGATCGGCGATCTTATCGGGATGGCCTTCGGTCACAGATTCCGAGGTAAAAAGATAGCGGTTCTTCGTGGACAAATTCGTGTCTCCTTAAATTATCTAGTCGGGGTGTGACTCTGGTGGGGGCAAACCAGGATAATCACTAGGCGCACTCTTTCAACTATAAAAGGCTAGCAGAGATCGGGACTTCGGGCAATGAATTTTGCCTCAGATTCCGGCAGGTTCAGTGAGCGGGCGCAAACGCAGGGTTAGTGGGCCGCTGGCCGGCCCCAATGGCTTTGCCATCACTTCTCGATCTTGCTAAACAAGTTATTCAGGGACTCCGCTAAGGTGGGGTGGGCCAGGATGGCACTCTGCAACGCTGTGTATTGGAGCTTGCCCATCATGGCAATCTGAATCATGGACATGATTTCGCCGCCGCCCTCGCCAAGAATCGCCGCACCCAGAATTTCGTCTGTTTCAGTATCCACCAGCGCCTTCATAAAACCGCGGGTTTTGCCGGTTTCCACGGCCCGAGCCACCGAAGTCATCGGCAGCTTGGCCACACGAACCCCTTTGCCTTGCGCTCGCGCTTCTAACTCACTCAGCCCAATACGGCCAAATTGGGGATCGATAAACAGGCACCATGGGATGAACCGCCCCGCGGTGCTTCGATCGCCCCCGTCCAACAGATTGGCCTTCAGGATTCTGTAGTCGTCATAGGAGACATGTGTGAACGCCGGCCCCCCGTTGACATCCCCGACCGCGTAAATCCCCGGAACGGATGTTTCCAGCTTGCCGTTTACGCGAACGTAGCCGCGGTCGTCCGTGGCCACGCCTGCAGCTTGCAGGTTGAGCTTTTCGGTGTTGGGATGACGCCCAGTCGCAACCAATAAGTGTGTGCCTTCCAGCGTCACAGCCTGGCCTCGGCTACTGCCCACTAGGTGCAATTTCCCATCCGAACTTGACACTGAGTGAGGCGTTGCTTCCAGTAAAATTTCGATTCCGTCTTCTTTCAGAATCGCGGCAATGGCATCGGCAATGTCTTCATCCTCTCCGGTCAGTAGCTGCTTCCCGTGCTGAGCGATGGTCACGCGGCTCCCGAAGCGCCGGAACATCTGACCAAACTCCAGCCCAATGTAGCCGCCACCCATGACCAGCAAATGCTCCGGCACCTCGCCCAGCTCCATAATGCTGACATTGTCCAGATAAGGAACAGCGTCCATACCTGGGATCGCAGGAATACTCGCCGTCAAACCAGTGTCGATCACAATTAAATCCGAAAAGAGGGTTCGCTCACCTCCTGCATTCAGGCGCACTCGAACCTGTTTCGGTCCGGAAAACGACGCTTCGCCGTGCATGACCTCAACCCGTTGGGCGGTTTCGAGCCGTTTTTCACTGCCCTCGCGCCACCTCCTGACCACACCGCGCTTGCGTTCGCGAACCGCCGCCATATCCACAGAAACTTCGCCCAAGCGGATTCCGTACTCCGCCGCCCGACGCCCCTGATAGGCGAGCTCCGCGCTGGCCACCATCGTCTTCGTCGGAGTGCATCCGTAGTTGACGCAAGTCCCGCCAATGGCCGCGCACTCAATCATGGCCGTGCGCATGCCTTTATCGGAGAGTGCCACCGCGAGCGGATTGCCCGCTTGCCCGGAACCGATGATGATCGCATCGTAATGCGTCGGCTTATCCGTGCTGAGGGAGGATGATTCTGTCATACGAAATTCTTTCGCCAAAGACTACACAGACACATGCGCGACCATCAGCAACCCGCCGCCAATCGCAATCAGGTCCTCGACGACGGCCACGGCGAAATCAGGCAGGTGCGCCCGGAGCACCAGCGCACGACGAATGTGATAGCCCCCGAACGTTCCGACCAGCGCGCCAACCACGCCAATCAATCCCGCGACCAGCAGGGCGGCGCCCGCGCTCATCGCCAGCGCCACCGCACACGCCGCTCCGAACACGATCCGCGTGATCAGCCCCGGCGGCGCAGTTCGAGCAGGAGTCTTCGGCAGCTTATCCGCCACCAGTTCGCCCAGGGCGAACACTGTAAAAACAATCAGCGAAGCCGGATGATCCAAAAAGGCAAATCTAGTTCCGGCAAAATGCAGCCACCCCAGATGCGCGCCCCAACAAACCGCCGCCGGGGCCGTCATCGAGCGAAGCCCGGTAATCGCGCCTATCAGAAAACACAGTACCAATAGCATGGGAGCCTGGTGAAAATCACCTCGCTTGAGCCTATCAGAATCGGGCGCAGCTCCGTCCCTCGTTAGAAGCCTCTCGGGTCTCGAATCTTCCGCTTAAGCCCCACCCGACGGTACATGTTACCAATGGTGCATTGCCCACCCACCCCTCCGAACCTATAATCATGGAACTTGCGGTGCCTTTTCGAGGGGACTTTTTCATGAGCCAGGCCACGGGGGCCATGTTGAACCGGCAGAGTCTTGAACTCAACATCTTTCATGATGTTGCCAAAGCCCTGACCTCGTCCCTTGACCTCGATTCCATTCTCCAAACCATCATGGAGAAGATGGCTGAATACTTCCGCCCCGAAAATTGGTCGCTCCTGATGGTCGATGAAGAACGCGAAGAGCTCTATTTCGCCATCGCAGTCGGCACCGCGGCTGAAGCCTTGAAAAATGTTCGCCTGAAGATCGGCGAGGGCATCGCGGGCTATGTCGCCAAGCACGGCGAGAATCTCATCGTTCCCGACGTCGTGAACGATCCCCGTTTCGCCAGGCGCATCGACGAAATGACCAAGTGGGAAACCCGCTCCATCATCTGCATCCCCCTGCGCTCACGCTTGCGCATCCTGGGCGTGATTCAGCTGGTCAACGTGGACATGGCGAACTTTGGCGAGAAGGAGCAGTTTTTCCTTCAGTCGCTCTCCGACTACGCTTCCATTGCGATTGAAAACGCCCGCGCGGTCGAGCGCATTCAGGAACTCACCATCACCGACGACTGCACCGGCCTCTACAATGCCCGGCATCTTTATAAGACCCTCGAAACCGAGGTCTATCGCTCGTCGCGGTTTAACTACGAGTTCACGGTCGTCTTCATCGATCTCGACCATTTCAAGCAGGTCAATGACACTCACGGCCACTTGATCGGAAGCCAACTCCTGGCCGAAATCGGATACCTGATCAAGGCGCAGCTGCGCTTGATCGACTATGCTTTCCGCTATGGCGGAGACGAATTCGTCGTGCTGTTGCCCCAGACCAGCAAAGACGCTGCGCTGGTTGTGGCCAAGCGGCTGCGCGATAGCCTTCGCACCAGCATGTTCTGCCGCGAGGAAGGTTTGAATATCAATGTCCGCGCTTCCATGGGCGTAGCGACGTATCCGCACGACGCCAAGACCCCGCATGACATCATCCGCCAGGCCGACGAAATGATGTACCTGGTCAAAAACACCAGCCGCGATAACATCGGCATCGCACAACGCGGAGTGATGAAATAGACGCCACGCTCCAAACCATCATGGAGAAGATGGCGGAATACTTCCGCCCCGACAACTGGTCGCTTCTCCTCATCGACGAAGAACGCAACGAGCTCTACTTCGCCCTCGCCGTAGGCCCTGCCGCCGAGGCTTTGAAGAAAGTCCGACTCAAGATGGGTGAGGGGATCGCTGGCTACGTCGCCCAGCATGGCGAGAATGTCATCGTTCCCGACGTAAGCAAAGACCCACGCTTCGCCAAGCGCGTAGACGAACTCACCAAGTGGGAAACTCGCTCCATCGTCTGCATGCCATTGCGCTCCGAACGTCGCATCGTGGGAGTGGTTCAGTTAATCAACGCCAATCTCGCCCACTTCAACGACATGGAGCAGTTCTTCCTGCAATCCCTCTGCGACTATGCCGCGGTCGCCATTGAGAACTCGCGCAACATCGACAAGCTTCAGAGTCCGGTGGCGCAGTAGGCGGGTTTTCTGACTCGGAACACCCGGTTGATTCGCGACTACCCATATACATCCGTCGGAGCTTATCCTCTCGACCAGGCTCCCATCACGATTAAAAAAGTAATATACGATATGTAACTCATGTTATATATGTCGTATATGACAAAGGCGCAACTGCTCCTGGTGCGTAGCTTTGGCGACATCGACCCTTCGCTTTCGTTGGTCGAACGATTCCTCGCACACGAACGAGCCGCTTCCGAATCCGATGGCCAGACTGACTTAGTGGGAATTTGGGTGAACGAGTACCTGGAGCGTGATCTACCTTCCTGTTTTCACGCTCGGACAGAGAGACTTCCTTCCCAGACCCTGGAGCCCGAGGTCGGCGTCTTGAAATCCATCTCTTGCTCCGGGATTTGGACGCTGTGCTGGCTGGAAGGGTGCGCCCTGCAAGGGGAATTGCGCCCGGATGAAAGACGCCATGCGGTTCTCAGAACGCTGGTTGTTCCGGCCGCTGCCATGACCTCATCCACTGAAAGCGGCAGCTTTCTCCCGGTCTTTGCGCAAGCCGCGCCCGCCGCGGAGATGCGAGCTTCATGGCGCCAATTAGCCTCCCGCTATTCCAGCCTCATCGGAGAACCTTATCTTTTTTCCAGGGAGGGGCTCAAGTTTTCCAGGCCCAAGTTTGTCAGGCCCAGGTTTGTAAGGCCTAAGAACAGCCAGACAAGGCTTCGGCGAATTTGAACCATCGCCGGGGATACACTCGGCCTGGTAGAAGGCCCCAACAAGTGCTCGACTGCGCTGGCCTACGAGGACCAATGGATCATCACTGGCCTTGACCGAGAGAGAATCCTGGCTCCCCGTCGAAGGTGCACAGATGCTCCGTCTTGATGAAATCGAGGCCCGCCTGCTCGATCCGCCCCATCAATCCGATAATCTGCCGATGAGTCACTCCATTCCCATTGGCCTGAGTAAACCGGCAGCGCCAGTGATCGGTGCAAAACGTCTCCGGCACGCCCGCCGGCCAAACCTTCACCCCGCGGTTGGTAATCATATTCAATTGGAATCCGTCGCACTCGACTTGGCGCAGTCTTTCCGCCAGTTCGTCCGGTTTACCCTGTCGCCAATCCAGGAAAATATCGACGCCAACGAGTTTCTTTTCGGCGGGCTTTCTGGGCGTGTAATGCGCCTGAATCGGACGATCCGCGAGCTTGTACTGCACTGGCTTCAGGCTCTGCGGCAACTGCCCTAAACGTGCAACGACGGCCTTGCCGAACTCTGCCGTTCCCACTCTCTGCACGCTCACGCCCTCGCGGAAAATATCGAACGTGTGAATCCCCTCCTCAATCGTGCGCAGGAAGGCATTGTGGACGCGCCCGGCAACTTCACTCTGCCCAATGTGCACCAGCATCATCACCGCGCTCAGCAGCAGCCCCGCTGGATTCGCAACATTCTGCCCGGCCAGCGCCGGCGCAGACCCGTGAATCGCTTCGAACATGGCCACATGCTCGCCAATGTTGGCCGATCCCGCCAGGCCGATCGAACCCGTAATCTGAGCCGCAACGTCCGAAAGGATGTCGCCATACAGATTGGGCATCACCATCACCTCGAACACCTCCGGCGTATCCGCCAACCGGGCCGCTCCAATGTCGACGATCCAGTGCTCATTGGCAATGTCGGGATATTCCCTGGCGATCTCATCGAAGACCCTGTGGAACAGGCCGTCGGTAAGCTTCATGATGTTGTCTTTGGTAAAACAAGTCACCTTCTTTCGATGATTGCGTTTGGCGTATTCAAAGGCATAGCGCACGATTTTCTCGCAGCCCGGCCGCGTGATCAGCTTCAGGCATTGCATCACCTGATCGGTCTCACGGTGTTCGATGCCGGCGTACAGGTCTTCTTCGTTCTCCCGCACGATCACGACATCCATGACCGGGTGCTTGGTTGCAATCACGGGGTGATACGACACGCAAGGCCGCACATTGGCGAAAAGTCCCAGAGTCTTACGGATGGTGACATTCAAGCTCTTGAAACCGCCTCCCTGCGGGGTCGTGATCGGAGCCTTCAAAAAGACTTTGGTGCGGCGCAATGAGTCCCACGACGACGGCTCAATGCCCGACGTATGTCCGCGCTTGTAGACTCCTTCGCCTATTTCAATGGTTTCAAGCCGCAGTTGGGCGCCCGCTTCGCGGAGCGCAAAAAGTGTAGTTTCCATGATTTCCGGGCCGACGCCATCGCCATAGGCGACGGTGATGCTGGTGGTTTGAGACAGAGCCGTTCTCCTTAATCGTTGAAAGTTGGCTGCAATCGCCTTTTCAATATACGACATGTATTTCGTGTTTCGCAAGGCGTTCGATATGCCACAATAGGTGCTTCATGGAAAACTGGACGTTCCTCACCAACTATGGTCACGTCTTTCTCTGCATCGCGGCCGACCCCAATATCCGGATGGTGGAAGTCGCGGCCAAAGTCGGCATCACGGAACGCTCTGCCCAAAGAATTGTCGCCGACTTGATTGACGAGGGATATTTGGAACACTCGAAAGTAGGAAGGCGGAATCGCTATGCAGTGCGTCCGGATCTGCCCCTGCGGCACCCTTTAGACAAGGACAACCCTGTAGGTGTTTTGTTGAAACTGCTCCACCGAAAGCCCAACCTGCACCTTGACGGAATGAATTCTAAGCTCCAGCGGCCAACTCGCTCCACTCCCGCTTCAATCCCTGATCCAGACTCCAGGAGAGCGCCAACCGTCCGTAAGAAGTTAGGAAGAAGAGTCTAATCGTAGGGTGTGAATCGACACCCTTTAGTAGGACTTGCAGAAGAAGTAAATCGTCATCCCCGTGCCCACCAAAATCACAAAACTGCGGATATAAATCCCCGGCACGCGCTGCGCGTACTTCGCGCCAAAATATCCGCCCGCGATGGCCCCTGCCGTCATCACAATCGCCTGCGGCCAGTAGACCACCCGGGCCACGACGAACGTCGCAACTGCGACTCCGTTGATCACCAGCGCCATCACCGTCTTAAGCGCGTTCATCGCGTGTATATCGGTCATACCCATGATCGCCAGCATAGCGAGCATCACAATCCCCATGCCTCCGCCGAAGTAGCCGCCGTAGATGGCCACCAGAAACTGAAATCCGGCCGCGCCGAGGATGGCCGCTGCGGTAGCGTCCTTGGCAATGCCCGCGCGCTGGCCCGCAAGCTTTTTTCCAAAGGCAAACAGCAGGGTCGCACTCAAAGTCAACCAGGGTAATACCTGAAGGAAGGTTTGTGCCGGTGTCTTAACCAGTAGATACGCGCCCAGAATTCCACCGGCGAAGCTGGAGGCTAACAGGGGAATCAAGACTCGCCGGGCCACATCAAGGCGGCTGCGGTAAGCTCCGCCGCTGGCCGCCGCGCCCGCCCATAGCGCGACCGTGTTAGTGGCATTCGCAGGAATGGGCGGCACACCCGTAAACAGCAGCGCCGGAAACGCCACAAAGCTGCCTCCGCCCGCAACGGAGTTGATCGCGCCCCCAATCACTCCGGCGGCGAATATTAAGATGGCAACCTGTGCAGTCAAATCGTGCGCCGGATCATCGCGACTACTGAAGCAGCCCGCCCCCGTTGGTCGGTTCCACTTCCAGAGGAATCACCACTGCCGCCGCGACCCGATCGCCCGGCTCCAGATGCAGCAGCCGCACACCTTGCGCGGCGCGGCCAGACTCGCGAATGGTGCTGGAGTCCATGCGGATAATCTTTCCGTATTGGCTGATCAGCATCACTTCGGAATTCTCCGTGACCTGCGCGATGCCCGTAACTTTGCCATTACGTTCGGTGGTCTTCACATTAATGACTCCAGAGCCGCCACGATTTTGCAAACGATATTCGTCCGCCGGAGTTCGCTTGCCATAGCCGTTTTCGGTGACAGACAGAATCAGCGACCCTTTGATGGGCAGCGTCTCGTCTGTAGCCGTGGCCTCTGCGATCCCCGTCTTTGCCTTGGCCTTCTCAACCTCAGCCGCGGCTTTCTTCGCGTCTTTAGCAGTAGTTGCCATGCCGACGATGTAATCTTTCTCGTCGAGATTCATGCCGCGTACGCCGTAAGCCGGGCGCCCCATGGAGCGGACGTCGCCTTCGTCGAAGCGGATCGCCTGGCCATCGTGCGAAGCTAGGAAAATGATTTGACTGCCGTCGGTGAGCGTTACTCCGACAAGTTCGTCGTTCTCTTCGATACCAATCGCAATGATTCCGCGCTGCATGACGTTGCAGAAGTCTTTCAGCTCGGTCTTCTTAACCGTTCCATTGCGCGTGGCAAAGAAAATGAAGCGGCCTTCTTCTTCCAGATTGCGCACGGCCAGCATGGTGCGCACCGTTTCGCCGGGTTGCAGTGAGACCAGATTGCCCACGTGCTTACCCTTGCCCGCTGCGCCCACGTCGGGAATTTCGTAAACCTTCAGCCAGTAGACGCGGCCCTTATTGGTGAAAATAAGAATGTAGGCATGCGTGGACGCGATAAACAAATGCTCGACGAAATCTTCGTCGCGAGTCTTCATGCCCATGCGTCCCGTACCACCACGGCGCTGGCTGCGATAAGTGGAGATGGCAGTGCGCTTCAGGTATCCGGTATGGCTCACCGTCACCGCAACTTGCTCGTCCGCGATTAGATCTTCGAGGCTGATCTCAGCGGCTTCGTCTTCGATGACGGTGCGGCGTTCGTCGCCATAGAGCTTCTTCACTTCTTCCAGCTCTTTAATGATGACGCCGCGCAGCTTCTTTTCGGAACCGAGAATCAACTCATACTCCGCGATGTTGTCGCGCGTGAGCTTCAGTTCTTTGGTGATTTCGTCAATGGAGAGCCGGGTCAATCGATGCAGTTGCAATTCGAGAATGGCGTCGGCTTGCAGCGCAGTGAAAGGCTTTTCCGGATCAACCTTAGGGGCCCTTCCCGTGACGTTAATATCGATCTTGCGTCCCGCAAAATACGAGACTAGATTCTCTCTCGCTTCGGCACGGTTGCCACTCGCACGAATAATCGTAATGACGGCGTCGAGATGTTCAAGCGCCGTGAGATAGCCTTCGAGAATGTGTTCGCGGTCTTTGGCTTTTCTCAGCAAGTAAGCGGTGCGCCGCCGCACCACATCCACGCGATGATCGATGAAGTGCTGAATCGCCTGGATCAGGCCCATCTCTTTGGGCTGGCCGTTCACGACGGCGAGGAAGATCATGCTGAAACCTTCCTGCATCGAGGTGTGCTTGAAGAGCTGATTGAGCACGATCTGCGGCTCGGCGCCACGCTTGAGTTCGATCACAATGCGCATGCCGTCGCGATCGCTCTCATCGCGGATATCGGAAATGTCATCTACTATCTTGTCATTGACCAACTGGGCAATACGCTCGATTAACCGCTTCTTGCTGACCTGATAAGGAATCTGCGTAACGATAATCGCCTGGCGATCTTTGTTGAAGGTCTCGATGCCAGCCTTGGCGCGCATCATAAAGCGTCCGCGCCCGGTTTTGTAAGCCTCGTAAATTCCCGCTTTGCCGTGGATGATGCCGTAGGTCGGGAAGTCCGGACCTTTCACGATTTTCAAAATCTCAGGCAGCGAAGTCTCCGGATGGTTGACCAGCAGGATTGCCGCTTCAACGATCTCGGTCAAATTGTGCGGCGGAATATTGGTCGCCATGCCGACCGCGATGCCATTCGATCCGTTGACCAGCAGATTCGGAATCCGCGTGGGCAGAACTTCGGGCTGCACGTTCGAATCGTCATAGGTCGGGACAAAATCGACCGTATCTTTATCGATGTCGGCGTTGAGGTCCTCCGCCATGCGCGCCAGGCGGCACTCGGTGTAACGCATCGCCGCCGGCGGATCGTCGTCGACCGAGCCATAATTTCCCTGACCATCGATCAGCGGATAGCGCAGCGAAAACGGCTGCGCCATGCGCACCAGCGCGTCATAAAGCGCCGTATCTCCGTGCGGATGATACTTGCCCATGGTCTCGCCGACCACGCGGGCGCACTTCACATACCGGCGATTGTGCAGCAGGCCGGAATCGAACATGTGATACAGGATGCGGCGATGCACTGGCTTCAATCCATCACGCACATCGGGCAGCGCGCGGCCCACGATCACCGACATCGAATAGTCGAGGTACGACCGCTTCATCTCCTCTTCGATATTGACCGGTTGAATGTTGGCGCCGGAGGGATTGGCACGGTCTCCGCCACCGGGCGGAGGCGTTAAAGGAAGCTCAGGATTCTGATCGTCAGCCATAGATTTTTATAGGAGCGAAAACGCGTTTTGCGCAGCAAATAAGCCCTCGGCGAGATGCCCGCCGCAGGGGTCTAACGTCATTTATTTGCTATGGGATACAAGTAAAAGTATAGCACGATGAGATCCCGTTTCGAGCGCATCCCTCGCATCTCACCCAACAGAATCAGTCACGCGCAATCTCAATGTCCTAATAATGTATCTAAGTCCCGCTTGGAATGGACCACTTGCATAATCTGGACACCGGTATCCTCGATGCGTTAGAGAATCAAGTATTCTCCAACAGGAAAGCTGCGATAGCCGGAGCGCAACTGTTCGCGGCGACGGCCTGCTTGGGGAAAATCCCCAAGCAGCCGAAAATGGTGTATCAGTAAGTCGACCCTTACGTCAAGACTGCCATTGTGCTGGGTGTGCCTCCTCCCACCGGGCCGGGCGCGACGCTATCCGTTTCCGTTCGCGATGCGGAGGAACAGATTGTAAAAGGCGTCACGGTAGTAGGGGAATCCGGGCAAATTTACAACTGATTTAGGCAGCGGTGATGAGAGGGTGCGCGAATTATCCAGGCTCTAGCTATAGGACCGGACACATTGCTCCGCCCGCCTACTTCCTCCCCGGCAGATACTTCTTCTCGATCGACGCGACCACCACATAATTCGGATCGACCATTTCATTCAAGTGCAGCCGTCCGACTTCCGACACAAGCTCGTACGCGTCCATCTCCGACAAGCCGTAGTCGCGATGAATCCAGTGGATGAGTTCGGTGAGCGCAATGCGCACCGCGTCATCCACCGGACGATACGCGCCGACCGTCATGATCGCGTCGTCGTTTTCAAACTCCGGCCAGCCAATGGTGCGGCCTTTGATCACGCTGAGTTGCACGCGCGCCTTCAACGGCACTTCGATCGCAGAGCCTGCCGCTTCGCCATCGCCCATCGCGGTATGGCCGTCGCCGAGATAGAGCAGTCCCCCTTTAACGTTTACCGGAAAGTAAACCGTGTTGCCAACGCTGGCCTCGGGCGAATCCATGTTGCCGCCAAACTCCGCTGGCACGAGCGAGCTGCGAGCCTCGCCGTTAGCGGGCGCAACGCCAATACATCCAAAGAAAGGATGCACCGGAATCGGCACTTTGAAGTCGGAATCCAGCGCCTTGAACGTCGCCGTGTTAGCAGTGTGGTCGATGTGATAGAACCAAACGCGCTCGGGCAGCGGCTTTTCAAGCATTGGCGTGTAGTTCGTGCCGTTGAGCGCGCCGAAGCCGGGGGAGAACGCTCCGACGCCGGTGTCGCCATCGACTTGCAGATCGAGAATCTTCACCGCCAGCGTATCCCCCGGCTCCGCTCCTTCCACATAAAACGGCCCGGCTAGCGGATTATCCCCCGTCGCCATGCTGACCGTGTCACCCGGCTTGCGCAAGGCATTGCCGAAGCAGTCAAGCGTGTTGGTGTCCAGAATGTCGCCGGAGTGCAGACGCAGCACCGGCTCCGCCGTAGCGAACAAATACTTCACGTTGGCGTTGGTAGTGGTGTACTGGAGAGTGTTCTGGGCGGGTGCGAACGTGCCGAGCAGCAAGACGGCTGAGAGACGCGCGATCATGAGAAACCTCAAAGTTGTATGGAACGGCTAGTGGCTGATTGTAATGCAGGCGCTCCGTTTTGCAATCGCCTAGGGTCGGGTGACCACTTCGCCGGGCCCGTCTGGCAGCACAAAGTTCACGCCGATATCCCGATTGGCGCGAATCGTCGCCGGCAGATTGAGCGCAGCGATCTGGATGTTCTTCGTCCAGTAGCCGTCCCGCCAGTAGTTGCCGCGCGCATAAATCGTTTTCCCCACGATGGCGTATTGCGGGATATTCTCGCGAAATCCGTTGCGGTAGATCAATACCGTGGGCGTTAAATCCCGCGATGTCGCCATCGCGTCTTTCGGGCGGTCGCCCCGTTTGTCTACAGACTCGAGGCCGGCCATCCGATGGTTTTCGTTTTGCGCTTCTCCGACTCGGACGTAGTGGTCGCCTTGAAGCTCGATCAGTAGAGGGTGAATGGGTGCGCTCGGCGGCTCGGGAGGTGCGGGCTGCGGGAGAACAAAAAACCGCGGCGGACCGTCCTCGACAAAGCCGCCAGACGCATAGTCACCGTAGTAATAAGGATCGCTGAAGATGACGGCTGACCCGAAGCGGGCTGAGCGATGAAAGCTCGCGGTTCCACGGCTGGAGCCGCCGAACGATGCGTGCGCGGCGAAGCCTCCCCGCACCTGACCCCATGCTGCGGGAGCGGCGGACAAAGCGACCAGCGTGATCGTGAAGCATCCGCGGATCAGGCGTATTGCCATATCAATTTGCTTGCACGGGATTAGGTACCTGAAAGTCCACGCCGCGTTCGTCGTTTTGTTTTGCGGTGGCGGCGAGGTCGAGGTCGGCCAGCGCGATCTTGTGCCGTTGTCCCGAGGAAACCTCGTATAGCGTTGGACCGACGATGGCGTAGTTTTCGATTTCAACGCTGTGGCCGTCTTTAAAGATGAGAACGGTGTCGGGCTGATCAATCGCCGGTTCCTCGCGGGAAGATTGCGGGTTTTGCGTCGTCCCATCGGAGTACGCCGGCGGCGAATCCTGCGCGACGGGCGTGCCCGGACCGCGGCGATCGAATATGGTCGGGCCCCCGCTGTACTCGTCGTCATCGGGCGAGCCGCTGTCAGAGTCGTCGCTTACATAAGGATAGAAGTAAGGAACGCCGTAGACCGCGCCGTATCCGTAATTGTTGCGGCCGCGATTCGAATTGTAGGAAGGATTGTAGCCGCGATGCGTGTTGCCAACGCCGCGACCCGAACGGTTAGCCGAGGGAACGCCACCGAAATTTATCGAGCCTACGCTAGGAGCGAGTCCGCGAGGAGCGCTTCCGCTGTGGCCAAACCCGGTCGAGGTGACCGACGGCGGAAGGCCGTGGGCGGTTTGGGCGTGCGATGCGGAAGCGAACAACGCCACCAGGATTATAAAACCGATAAGACGGCTGGAATGCATGGGCAACCTCCCGCGCTGCTGCTCTTATCAGATTAGAACATGGGACGAGGCTGGGGGTTGCGGTATTTTTTAGGGAAAGCCGGGGCATTCCAGCTCCCATGGCTGTCACTCAACGTCAACGCCGCGGACTTGCCCAACACTCGACTCCCCGTCACACCCGCAATAATTGCCATACATTCCAAGTCGAACTGACCACTAATAGACTCCCAATGCAGGTCTGGACTAGTTTGCGGTCGGAGGTTTCGAGCAGGTCGGCGGCAATTCCGGCAATAAACACGAAAATGAAGGGCAGAGCGACCAGCACGAAACCCATGCCCGGATATTGCGGATTCGCCAGCGCCAATAGCAGACAGAGTGCGACCACCAGTAATGGAGCGCTGTTGCCAAAGTAACGGGCGCGAGGCCACAGCAGGTAAGCGCATAATCCCGCGGGAAATGCTAGCAAGGCGACGGGGCTCGCGAGTCCGAGCTGAATAACCAATTGGCGATAGGCTCCCGCCATTCCGAATGACCTAGCTTCCCAGACGAAGAAATTGGCGTGACTCAAACTATGTCCCGTCGCATCGGAGTGAAATCCATACGCCGCATAAACCAGAAAACAGGCGATGCCAAGCGACGCGGCCCAAATGGTCGCCGCAGCTCGACGACGATCCGGCGCCAAGTAAAGCATGAGACCTAGCCCAACCGGAACGAGAACAACGAGCGAAAATTGACAGCCGATCGCCAGCGCGAAGGACAAGCCGAGCAACAGGGTTCTCCGCCAATTCCACAGAATGACTTCGCGCGGGGCATAAAGAGTGTGCGCCACGGCAATGGAGGTAAAGATCGCGCCGAAACTCCCCCAGGCCGCTCCCATCTCCGGCGGCGTGTGCCACAGTGCGCTGGCCCGCAGAATTCCGGGCGAGAAAGAGTAAAGCGTTAGCGCGATGTAACCCCCCGCATTCCCATACAGGCGTCGCGAAACGTACCACAACGACGCGCCCAGCGCCACGCCTAAGAGCAGATACGGCGCGGCTGAAAGCCATCCCCAGTTACGCACGACCCAGTCTTCGCCATGTCCGGGCCCGGCCCAAGTCGCCATCGGCGCAGCCGCAAGAAGGTACCACAACGGCGAATGATTGGGGTCATAGCCTTCATTCACTTCCACCTCCGACGGAAGCGTAACTCCTGCTTCAAGCCGCGCGTCATTGGGAGTTCCGGCGATCCCCTGGCGTTGCAGCTGAGCCCAGCCTTCATGGATGCGAAAGAGTTCGCTCGCATCCACTTCGGTCGGTGCTTTGCGCAAAGTGAGCCAGCCCGCCTGCGCCAGGAATGCGAACAGGAAAAGCCCTGCAATGAATTGGGGATGTCCAAAGCGCTCGTGTGTAAAAAATCTGCTCATGGCTGAATCATGGTTTTATCACGGCGTATGCTAATCTGCGTATCTCGACCGATTCTCCGGATAACCATGAGCGATGCTTCCAACTTGGACCCGCAAGGTGAGTTGACCAATCATTCGCCTGCCGCGACACCCTTGCCGAAATCCGCTCCATCGAAATCCGCTCCATCATCGACGGCCTTATTCGTGGGCTCATCGGGACTTCGTTCGGGATGGCGGCTTCTGCTCTACATCGTTCTTTTCGGACTGACTTTGGTGACCATCAGCGCCGCGCTGCGCCGCGGAATTCCTCCCCATACTCTTCCGTCGGTGTGGGGACAGATGATCGCCGAGATCGCCAGCGTGATCGCGGCGTTTGTGCCGGCGCTGATCATGGCTAAGATCGAAAAACGTCCGCTCGGAACTTATGGCTTGCCGCGAGCCGGCGCCTTCGGAAGGCAATTCTGGGTCGGCGTCGGTTGGGGCTTCGCGTCCTTAAGTTTGCTGCTGCTGTTCATCCGGGGCGCGCAGGGCTTTTCGCTCGGAGGTTTAGCTCTGCATGGCCCTCGCATTTTCAAGTACGCCGCGTTTTGGGGAGCCGTTTTCCTGCTGGTCGGATTCTTCGAAGAGTTTCTATTTCGCGGCTACTCTTTGTTTACCCTGACGCAAGGAATCGGTTTCTGGCCCTCCGCGCTGATCTTTTCGACTCTCTTCGGCGCGGTCCACCTGAGCAACCAGGGCGAGGCTTGGATGGGCGCGCTGGCCGCCGGTTTGATCGGCCTGTTTTTCTGCCTCACCCTGTATCGCACCGGAACCTTATGGTGGGCCGTCGGCTTTCACGCCTCGTGGGATTGGGCCGAGAGCTACTTCTACTCCGTCCCCGACAGCGGGACGATTTCGCAAGGCCATTTACTGAACACTTCCTTTCACGGCAGCCGCTGGATCACTGGCGGCACGGTCGGCCCCGAAGGCAGCGTTTTCGCGCTGATTATAATCGCCATGCTTTGGATCATGTTCAGCTACTTCTACCCCCAGACGAAATACGAACTGCCATCGTAAGAAAACCGGTGCCCCCACCTCTCTCGCTTTGGGTTGCGACAGGGTGGGCGCCTTACCACGAATAATGCACTGTGTAATCGATGACCCGCTCTCCATCTGGGTCGACTGTCACCGGGAATTCCATCGTCTGCGCATCGGTCTTGTGGGCTCCTTCGGGCTCGGCGTTTAGCTTCCAATTCGTCCAACGGTACATGTGTTCGACGACGCGGACGTTGACTGGCTCTTTTTTGTGATTGCGGACGCGGATTTCGAAGGACTCCTCCATCCAGTGCTGGCCGGATTCCATGTGATAGTTGGTGCGCTTGCGCTCGCCGACCACGTCGAAGGCGTTGCCGGTGTAGAGGCGCAGAGTTTCGTCTTTGGGTGTGTGGTCGATCTGATTTTCGCCGATGAATTCGAGGTGTCCGTCGGTGTCGCGGCGATAGAAGCGCAGCTTGCCTTTGGGTAGGGCGATGCCGAGACGGTTCGCTTCGGAGTTTTTGAACTCTTCCATGACCCAGACTTTGGGATTGGATTGGGTGCCGTAGTTTTGATCCTGGCGGATTTGTTCAGGCGAGTAACCGTACTGGGGAAACTGCGCTCCGTCGTAAATGTAGAGGCGCTGGGCGTGAATGGCGCTGGCGCGGACGAATTCGACTTGTTTAGTTTCGTTGTCGTGCAGCGTGGTGGGGCGCTGCAAAGTGTAGAGGTGAAATTCGTCGAAGGATTTCTCAGTTACGGCCGGGGCTTCGGCGGCCATGTCGGCCGCTTTGGCAGCGGCATACATGCGATTGCGGGCCGGGCCGCCCTCGATCTTGTTGACATCTCCGGCTAGTAACTTGATGTTCGCATTTTCAAAAGTCTTGCCGCTCTGATTTTGAATCGTGACCCATCCGATCATGTCGAGCAGGTCGGCTTTCGCGGCGGGATTGTCGGAGACGACGAGGTTGTAGTCCGCCTGCCAGCTCATGCCTCCGCTGACGTAGGAGAGTTCGGCGTCGAATTTGGCCGGGGACGGGCTTTGCAGAAGCCAGCTTAACGTTGGCTTCAGAATTGAGTCATTCGAGAGCGCGGGAAATAGCGGCTGGCCGGGTAGGCCGAAGCGCAAAATGCCGTCTATTTCGATGATGGGCTGCGTGATGTTTGGCGCCTGGTAGCTCTGTCCATAGTTAGAGCTGGGAATGTATCCGCTGCGGATGATCTTGCCTTTGACGGTCGTCTTGTCTGGCTGAAGAAAGTCGATAGTCTTGCCTTCGTAGAATGACAGCAACAGTTCCTGCGAGACGGGATCGTTGCGGTAGTTCTGCTCCAGCACTTGCAGCGGGCGTCCGGCGGGATCGCGGAGGATAACGGAGTCGGGTTCGAGATGCGCGGCGATTCCGGCGTAGTCGACGTGGTTGACGCCAGCGGTTAAGTCGAGCGGCAGATGTTCACGCGCGACGAAAAAGTTTTGGTTGTAGATGGTTAAAGCTGGGGCGTTCGAGTCGGCCGGCTGCTGGGCGACGGCAGCGGCGGCGAAAAGCATCATGCAGAGCAAGCGCTTCATAGTCCCTCCCGATTAGCGAATTCGTTCGGTGCGGAAGGAGGAGATTTCCGGCCTTGGGAGGAGAACGTGGTCGGCTGGAAAACTTGCATCTCTTCGCGCGAACGGCGCGAGTTCTGTCGTAACTCGCTGGTAACTTAGACACCGGCGGAGGCAGCGATGGCTCCCGCAAGACTGTCTGCCGCGTCCGGCGAGGAATCCAGAAAGAGAGCAGGCTCGATTAGTTCCTGTTCCATTAACATGAATTCGCCGTCACTTTCGAGGCCGTCGACCCGCGCGTAAAGAGGAATCGAATCGAGCGTCCGGATGGATTTGGCGGCAGCTTCAATCACGTAATCCGGAGGGACTGCGCTCGCCGAGCTGCCGCCGAAATCGTGTTGGACGCGGAAATCCCCGCACTTCGGCGTTTTGAGGACTGCGTGACTGTAGCGTCCGGCGAAGAACATGAGCGACCATTCGCCGTGAGTGACGATGCTGTCCATGAACTTCTGCACCATCACTCCAGGGCCATGCAGTAGGTCGTCGAACAGCTCCTGCGCGGCGTCGGCTTGTTCCGTCTCGACTACTTCTGTGCGATACGCGGTTGCGGATACGCGGGGCTTGATGACGGCTTTACTCCATCCAGCATTGCGGATATCGTATTGAAGATCAACTCGCGAGTCCGGCTCGAACCAGAGGGTGGGGACTATTGAAACGCCGCGTGCGCCGAGTTCGCGAAGATAAGTTTTGTCGGCGTTCCAGCGAATCATGGCAGGAGGATTCCACAAGTTGCAGTTGCGTTCTTCCAACGATGCGATCCAGCGCAGAAACTCCATAAGGCGCAGATGGTAATCCCAGCAGGAGCGGATCACGATTAGGTCGTAGGCAGCCCAGTCGCATTTGGGAGCGCTCCAGATTGCGGGTTCTGCTGAGTGGCCGCGATCTTGCAGGGGCTGAAGTAACGCCCTGTCGTCGTCGGTTAGGTCAGGGAAATCTGCGGAAGTGACGAGGGCGATGCGCATTGTTTTTGCTAGACTAGCTGCGCTTCGGGCGAACCATGTGTTCGCGAATCCAGGCTGCCAAGTCTGCTTCCGGAAGTTTACCTGCCGCGAGGCGTTCGATTGTGGTGACGGCATCAGCTTGGTCGACTTGCAATTCACGGCCATTGAGCATGAGAAATAGACCCGCTGCGAGAAATCCTACTCGTTTGTTGCCATCGTTGAAAGGATGATTGCGGGCGAGGCCGAAAGCATACGCGGCGGCGAGGCGCGCGAGATCGGCGTCGGGTTCGTAAGCGTGGATGTGTTGCGGACGGGCCAGAGCGGCATCGAACAGGCCTTCATCGCGGAAGCCGGATAGCCCTCCGTGCTCGGCTAGAGTTTCGCTGTGTAGCAGGAGGAGTGCGCGCCGGTCAATCCAGACCGGACGTCTCACTTCGCCAGCGCCCGGAAGGTCTCTCGATATTTGGCCATGAACTCGCGGCCTTTGCCAAGTTGGCGATCGACTTCAGGGTCGTAGGGTGTGAGCAAGTAGCCTTCTGGAGTTTCAACGGCGAAGAGCGTGTCCTCTCTTTTCACTTTCAGGCGGGCGAGCATTTCTTTCGGGAGAAGGACTCCGGTGGATGTGCCA
This sequence comes from Terriglobia bacterium, assembly GCA_963799065.1. Lineage (GTDB taxonomy): Bacteria > Acidobacteriota > Terriglobia > Terriglobales > Acidobacteriaceae > JAJPHW01. Next base: position 581,695 of record CAWCVJ010000003.1, on the reverse strand, counting down.
ACGGCGCGGAGCTTGAGTTTCATGGAGCCTCCATGGCTATGATTATTATAATGCCGGAAGCAGATCCGGACAACACGAAGTTGCGCCTAGTGCGGAGGCATTGCGGCCTGCGGCGGCAGAGGCTTGACGTCTACGTTGTGGAAGGATGCGACCCACCATTCGCCGTTGCGCTTTACGAAGAGCTGCTGCAATTCGGTGCGCAGGATGCCGTCTGGGGCTTGGACTCCTGGAGGCAGGCGCTGGAAGCCTGTCACCAGCGCTTCGCCGTCGACGAGCGCCACATCGGGAGTGACGAACTTTATGCGCTGGATGTTCTGCTTCATCGTGCTCCCTTTGTAGACCGTTGCGAAGATGTGGGTGTGACGCTGTTCGAAGGTGGCGTGATCGAAACTGATTTGGCCGAGGATGTTGGTGAAGGAGCCGTCCTGTTCAAAATGGGCGGCGAAGGCTTTGGCGTCTCCGCGGTTCCAGGCGGCGACTTCGGAGTCGACGATGGCGCGGATGGCAGTCTCATCGGGTGACGGAGCGCTTCCGGATTGGGCTAGAGCGGACAGGGTCATCATCATCGTTAGGACTCCTAGCAGGTCGGGTATGTTCATGGCGATATCTTACATCCGGCTATGAGAATCGGAAAATCGCACGGACAATTCCTCTTCCATATTTATGGCACTTATGGAACAATTGAGGTCATGCCGGAATCAGTCCGCACAACTGTCGATATTCCCGCTCCCCTTTACCGGAAGCTAAAGGAACAGGCGGCTGCCAAAGGAAGTTCCGTCCGTGCGTTGGTGTTGGCAGGAGTCAAGAGTATGCTGCTCCAAGGACAACGGCCACGATCGAAGAGAGTGCAATTCCCCATCATCGTTTCCAAAGGCCCCAAGGTGGAACTGACGAACGAGCAGATCTATGAACACGTTGAATTTCCCTGATTCCAACGTGTGGATTGCGCTCCTATGGGACCGGCATCTTCACTCGGAGAGAGCGAGGAAGTGGTTTGAGGCGGCTGGCGAGGAGCAGTTCTTTTTCTGCCGCTTCACACAAATCACCGTGCTCCGGCTCCTCACCACTGAGAGCGTGATGGGTGGCGACACTAAGACCATGTCGGGAGCATGGAAGGTTTGGGATCGCGTTTTGGCCGATACGCGAATTTCCCTTCTTGCAGAGCCGCATGACATTGAGGAAGAATTTCGCTCACACTCGCGCTTATCCAGCCAGTCACCAAAGATGTGGGCGGACGCTTATCTTCTGGCTTTCGCGGTTGCGGCAGGCTTGAAGTTTGTTAGTTTTGACCGCGCACTGCGTGGGAAGGTTGCAGAACTGGTTGTGCTCTAATCCGAACCCTTGCCGCGCGGAACGGAAACCCACCGAGTGTCTCCGCCTAGATCGAATGACTCTGGAACGACAATCGAACCCTTGAATCGCATCCAAGCGACGGTCTCCGGGGACCCCGTCTGATCGTACTCCTGAACATTTATTGCAATCACGCCTGCCGGGATTTTAGGGAGCAAGCGAATGTATTCCCCTGCTGCCTCGGGCCGCGACGACTCAAGAGTCTCCGCGGCCAATTTCGAGTAGCGGGCATAGTCTGCCGTGGTGAGAACGAACTTCACCTCTGCGCCGAATTTCAATCTTTCTCTCGCGGTTGTCCCATAGCCTGTGCCAAGCAGCTGGGATTCGCCTGTTCGCAAAGGCATGTTTACGGGGAACGTCCAGTCGTCGGTCGAATCCTTTGGTGAAACGGTCACCTGCCAGCCCCAGTTGGACTTAAGCGGTTCAAGACTCACTTTCAGGTCGGGCGTGATATTGAATCGGTATGACTCGCCTCCCTCGACCCTGCCCTCGAAGCTTGCCTTCTTGCAGCCTTGAGCATGAGCGACGGAACTCACCAAAATGGCTATCAAGATTAAACCGAGTCTCATGCGCAACCTCGCAGGATCAAATATCCAGGTTCTTCACATCGAGTGCGTTGTCTTCGATGAATTTGCGGCGGGCTTCTACGTCTTCGCCCATGAGGGTGGTGAAGATGGTTTCGCATTCGGCGATGTCTTCGAGGCGGACGGAGAGTAATGTGCGCTTCTCGGGGTCCATCGTCGTTTCCCATAGTTGCGGGGCGGTCATTTCGCCGAGGCCTTTGTAACGCTGAATGTCGTACTCTTTTTTGCCTTCGGCGAGGACGTATTCATGAAGCTCGCGGGCTGTGGCTTTTTCTACTATGACTGGCTCGGCGGATTTCTTCTTCGCTACTTTCTGCTCGTCGGTTTCGGCGGCTTCGGTGTCGGCTTCTTCGTCGGCTTTCGTTTTGCCGGCCTTGGGCAGAGTTTCGACGATGAAGGGTGGCTCCATGTAGGGTTCGATTTGTTTGTACTTCGACATCATCTGGCGATATTCAGGAGTGGAAGCGAACTCCCAGTTGACGCGGTGTTCGGCGCCGTCGGCGTTGACGATGCGCAGTTCCCAGAGATTGTGTTCCTCGTCGAAGTGGGTGGCGACTTCTTTGAGCTTCAATTCTTTCTGAAGCTTTTTCACGGAGCCTTCGAGCTTTTCGATTTTCTTCGGTGCGGAAGACTTGTCGCCTTCAAAGTCGGCGCGCTTGGATAAATCCAGCTTGGGGAGAAGTTCGGTGATGCGTTCCTCGCGCAGGCGTCGGCTGACTTTGTCGAAGAAGCCGATGTACTCGTCGAGGACGGTGACGAATTTGGCGAGAGTTGTGCCGTCGATTTTCGCTGCGCCCTCGCCGTAGCGTACCGACAAGCCGTCCGACGCGCGCTTTACCATTACCTTCACTAGTTCGCGCTCGTCTTTGATGTACTGCATCTTCTTGCCCTTCTTGATGGAGAAGAGCGGCGGCTGCGCGATGAAGACGTTGCCACGCTTGATGAGCTCTTGCATGTGGCGGAAGAAGAATGTGAGCAGCAGGGTGCGGATGTGACTGCCGTCGACGTCGGCGTCGGTCATCAGAATGATTTTGCCGTAGCGCAGCTTGGCGGGATCGAAGTCTTCTTTCGAGATGCCCGTGCCCAGCGCGGTGATCATGGCGCGAATTTCTTCGTGGCCGAGCATCTTGTCGTAGCGGGCTTTTTCTACGTTAAGAATTTTCCCCTTGAGTGGCAGGATGGCCTGAAAACGGCGATCGCGGCCTTGTTTGGCCGTGCCGCCTGCCGATTCACCCTCGACCAGGAACAGCTCACAGCGATCGGGCTGGCGTTCGGAACAATCCGCTAGTTTGCCGGGAAGGCCGCCGCCGTCGAGAGCGCCTTTACGGCGCGTGAGGTCGCGGGCTTTGCGGGCGGCCTCGCGGGCGCGAGCGGCGTCGATGGCTTTGTTGATGATTTTCTTGGCGACGCTGGGATTCTGTTCGAGATACGCGCCGAGTTTTTCGTTGACCAGCGCTTGCACGGTTCCGGCGATGTCGGAATTGAGCTTGCCTTTGGTTTGTCCTTCGAATTGCGGCTGCGATAACTTCACGCTGATGACCGCGACCAGGCCTTCGCGAACGTCGTCGCCGGTGAGATTTTCTTTTACGTCTTTGAAGAGGCCCATCGACTGACCGGCGGAGTTGATGGTGCGGGTCAACGCGGTGCGGAAGCCGGAGAGATGCGAGCCACCGTCGATGGTGTTGATGTTATTGGCGAAGCTGAAAACGGTCTCGGAGTAGGCGTCGTTATATTGCAGTCCGATTTCCATCGCGACCTGATCGCGCTCGGCTTCCATGTAGATGGGCTTCTCGTGCAGCACTTGCTTGCCGCGATTCAGATGCTTGATGAACTCGGCGATGCCGCCGGAATATTTGAATTCAGCCGTCTTCGCTTCGCCAGACTTGGCGTCGGTGGTGCGCTCATCGGTGAGCGTGATGGTTAAACCTTTGTTCAGAAAAGCCAGTTCGCGCAGGCGCTGGGCAAGCGTGTCGAAGTTGTATTCGGTGGCGGTGAAGATGGAGCGATCCGGAAGGAAATGAACTTTTGTTCCGCGCTTCTTGGTGGCTCCAGCTTTCTTTAGTTTGCTTGTCGGGTCGCCTTTTGAGTACGTCTGTTCCCAGGTGAATCCGTCGCGCCAGATTTCCAGATCGAATTCTTCGCTGAGCGCGTTGACGCAGGAGACGCCGACGCCGTGGAGTCCGCCGGAAACTTTATAGGTCGAGCTATCGAATTTTCCGCCCGCGTGCAGCGTGGTCATGACGACTTGCGCGGCGGGAATTTTTTCGCCGTCGATGTCCATGTTGTCGACGGGAATGCCGCGGCCGTTGTCGACTACGGTGATGGAGTTGTCGAGATGAATCGCGACTTCAATCTTGTCGGCGTGGCCGGCGAGCGCTTCGTCGACCGAGTTGTCGACGACTTCGTAGACGAGATGGTGCAGGCCGAGCTCGCCGGTCGAGCCGATATACATTGCGGGGCGCTTGCGGACCGCTTCCATGCCGCCCAAAACCTTGATGGAGTCGGCGGTGTAATCGCCATTGGCGGGCGTGGCTGCGCCGCCTTTTGCCTTTGGATCAACAGGTACGTCGAGTTCTTTGGTTGCCATTCAGCTCCGTGGAAAGTGCCGGAAATCGACATCCGGCCAGCGCGCTATTCTCAGGCATCTGGAAACTGCTCAAATGGCTGAAATAATGGGCACTTACGCTGATTTGAGGTACGCTTGATTATAGCATGTTTGGGGTGGTGGTTTTGGAGACATAGAGTATTCAGGAGTGCCCTTTGGTGTGTTGATTGGGGGTATAACCGGGCGGCGCAATTCCGGTGCTGAAATTTTTCATCCAGATATTATTCGCGCTCTATAACATCATGAGTTTTGACGCTTGGATTGTCATCATGCTCGCGGGTATCGGCCTCATGGTCGCTTTACTTGCGATCATGTTGACGATTATGGCCGTAGTAGTGGCAGTTGCGGCCTGGTGGGGCTATGGCGGCATGATGGATGCTGTTAAAACGCAGGCGGCAGTTTCCGCAAGGGAAGTATCCCTTGAGCATCTTCTTTCCCGGGCCACGATTGCTGCTACAAAAGCCGCGAAGGAGCAAGCCGAAGCAACCATTCTTGCAAATAAAGACAAATGGTTGGAAGATATGGCTTTAGGATTAGAGATGCCAGCAGCTCAGTCCGAAGCCAGTCCGGCAGCATCTAAAGATCAGGAAACGGTAGTAATTCCTAACTATCCGGGAGAGGAGGGCCCAAGTGGAAGCACAAACCAAACAACAAACCCCGGGACAGATAATCCTACGACACCAGGCGGAACCGCCGGTTAATGTTGTGGCAATCGCCAATGATTTGGGCCTCAACGTTTGGGAGATGCATGAACTGCCGGAGAACATTTCGGGCAAGATTTTCAAGGATCCCTTAAATGGCGGAGAGAGCGGCTATAGCATCGGGGTGAAGGCTTCGGAGTCTTATCGCCGAAAGAGATTTACGATCGCTCATGAAATCGCGCACTTCATTCTCCATCGGGACAAGATAGGCGATGAACTATCAGACGACGCGATGTATCGCAGTGGCCTCTCTACCAAGGAAGAAGTGCAAGCCAATCAACTGGCGGCTGATATCCTCATGCCTGTTCGGCTCATCCGCAAACTTCAAGAGCGAGGCTGCACGGCGGTATCTGTACTCGCTGCTGAACTTGAAGTGTCGGAACCAGCGATGAGGGTACGTCTTAGCTATCTCTAGCTTAGGCGGTCAATTCGTGATTATCAACTTCACCCGTTAGGTAACGAAGGACACAACGTTGCCATCGGGATCGCGCACGTGGAAATCGGTTCCGCCCCAGGATTGTTTGGTTAGGGTTTGAGCGAAGTCTGCGCCTCGCGATTTGAACTCCTCGAATAGGCCTTGCACGTTGGTGACTTCGAAGGACGCGCAGATCAACGATTTCTCCTGCGTGGCGGCTTGGGCGAAAAAGGGCTTGCCTACGTGGCGCAGGTGCAGGCAGACGCCGTCTCGCGATACTGAGCCGTAGAACGGCGGGAGGCCGTGCAGGAAGTCGATCTCGAAGCCCAGTTTTTGCTGGAAGAAGGCGGCGGTGGCTTTGACGTTGCGCACCAGCAGGATCGGGATCACGTTCTTGACTCGCGGCTGGCCCGACGCAGCGCGGGGAGTCTTGGCCGCTCCGACCGTTGCGGCTTTCAGCTCGGCCCAGGTGCGATGTCCGGCTTCGACGGCGACGATCTCCTGCGCCAGGGCAAGCGTGAACGGACGCGCTAACACCTGCTCGTCGGTCAAGGTGCGGAAGCGTTCGAGCTTGCGGACTCGCTCGCCGATGGAATAATCGCGTTCGCGATGCCAGCGCTGCATCAGCTTGGCTTGCTTGCGGTAGGTGTCGAGGGTAGGCATAAGCGCACTCCTGCTGAGATTTTTCAGCGGGCGGGCCTAGCCCTTTCGGCGGAGATGCCGACGTGCCCCACGGGAACAGGGAGAGAGTATCGGAGGGGGTGCGGGGATGTCAAACCGTGAGGTGACCGGTTCCGATCGAGGGAGCGAACTTAGGAGTTACGGTGTCATTACCTGCGTACATCGAACGCAGGAGACACACCGTATGTTTGAAGATAGTCTTATTGAGTCTGGTGGCAAGCTTAAGGACAAGCGGGCCATCACCACGACAATCTCTTTCATCTTCCAGCTTTGCTTGATTGCGTTCCTGGTGCTTGTGCCACTTCTGTATACCGAAGCTCTGCCGAAGGCGCAGCTCATGACTTTTCTGGTCGCGCCGCCACCACCGGCGCCTCCGGCTGCCGCGGTGAAGGTGGTGCATGTGGTGCAGACTAATCTGGACGAGGGGCGACTGCGTACTCCCACCAAGATTCCGACGAAGATCGAAATGATTGCGGAGGAGGCCCCGGCGATCTCCGGTGTAGTGGGTGACGTACCGGGCGGCATTCCTGGCGGGACACCCAACGGCGTGATGCGGAGCATTATCAGTTCAACTTTGCCTGCGGTGCCGAAGGTTGCGAAGCCGACTCGCGTGCGCGTTTCGCAAGGCGTCACGCAAGGCTTATTACTGCGCAAGGTCAATCCGACTTATCCGGCGCTGGCTCGTGCGGCGCGCGTTCAGGGCTCCGTTCTGCTGCAAGCTGAAATCAGCAAGACTGGCGACATCGAAAACCTGCACCTGATTAGTGGACATCCGATGCTCGCTCCGGCGGCCATTGAAGCGGTGAAGCAGTGGAAGTATAAGCCCTACGTTTTAAATGGCGAGCCGGTTGACGTGGAAACGCAGATTACCGTGAACTTTACCTTGTCGGGCGGCTAAGTTGCGAGGAGAAGCATGATGGCTCGTCGTACACGCCAGATCCCTCGCCCGGCTGAAGTACGCCGGCTCTTCGGGATGACTTGGTGTTTCTTTAATTAAGGGAAGACGCGACAATAACAGCGCAGTCATCCCGAAGTCCCCGCGTTCTCTCCAGCGGGGCGAGGGATCTCGCGCGCAGTACCCGACTCAGGTTTGTACATCTCGCTCCAGCGCTCCGCCAGGTCGTACCAGTGCGGATTCGTCGACTCAATTAGCGCGATCTTCTTGCTGCGACGCCAGCCTTTGATTTCTTTTTCGCGGTCGATGGCGAGTCCGGGAGAAGTGAAGCACTCGTAATAGGCGAGGCGAGTTAGGTTGTAACGGCTGGTGAAACCGGGCATGGCTTTGTTCTTGTGTTCGAAGACGCGGCGCGAGAGGTTGTTGGTCACTCCGGTGTATAGGACGTGCGAGCGGGGTCCGTTCGTCATGATGTAGACGTAAAAGAGTCTTGTTTTGGACACGGCTTAAATCATGCCCGCTTTGTGGAGCCGAGTCTGTGATGCACGAACTTCGGGTGGGATTGTTTCTGCTGCACGCCAGATCCCTCGCCCGGCTGAAGTACGCCGGGTCTTCGGGATGACTTGGTGTTTCTTTAATTAAGGGAAGACGCGACAATAACAGCTCAGTCATCCCGAAGTCCCCGCGTTCTCTCCAGCGGGGCGAGGGATCTCGCGTATACCACCCGATCAGGTTTATACGTCTCGCTCCGGCATTCCGCGAAGCGGTATGATGCGAGAACGCTATCCAATGTATTTTCTGGCACCTTGGCTGCATTGCAGACCATCCAACACAGCACGCCCTGATACCATATAGTTTCCAGGAGAACAGCGCAGGATGCCGGTACCGGTTTCGCAGATGTGGACAGTTTCGACTTATGTGTTACGGCAGAAGCTTGCCGGACGCAAGCAGTATCCGCTGGTGCTGATGCTGGAGCCGTTGTTTCGCTGCAATTTGGCGTGCGCGGGCTGCGGCAAGATTCAGTATCCGGCGCACATTCTGAAGAAGCAGCTTTCGCCGGAGGAGTGTTTCCGCGCGGTCGACGAGTGCGGCGCTCCCATGGTCTCCATTCCCGGCGGCGAGCCGCTGATGCATCCCCAGATCGGCGAGATTATCGAGGGGCTGGTCGCGCGCAAGAAATATATTTACCTGTGCACCAATGCGCTGCTGCTGAAGGAAAAGATCGATCTCTTCAAGCCGAGCAAGTACCTGACCTTCAGCGTTCACATGGACGGCCAGCGCGAAGAGCACGATCTTGCAGTGTGCCGCGAGGGCGGTTACGAGATCGCCGTCGAGGGAATGCGCGAGGCGCTCAAGCGCGGCTTCCGCGTGACCACAAATACGACACTGTTTGACGGCGCCGATGCGCGCAAGGTGCGCGCCTTCTTCGATGAGATGATGGAGTTGGGCGTCGAAGGCATGATGCTGTCGCCGGGATACTCCTATGACAAAGCTCCCGACCAGCAGCACTTTTTGGGACGCGCGCGCACGCGGCGGATGTTCCGGGCGATTCTTTCGAATCGCGAAAAGAATTGGCGCTTTAATCTTTCTCCACTCTTCCTCGAGTTTTTGATGGGCAAGCGGACTTTTGCCTGCACTCCGTGGGGAATGCCAACGTACAACATTTTCGGCTGGCAGAAGCCTTGTTATCTTCTGCAAGACGGCTACGCCGATACCTACGCCGAGCTTCTCGCCGAGACCGAGTGGAGCAACTACGGCACCGAGTCGGGCAATCCCAAGTGTGCGAATTGCATGGTGCACAGCGGATACGAGGCATCGGCAGTGAACGCCACATTTAGTTCGATCAGCGGATTTCTCGCGACCGCCAAAGCCACGCTCTTCAGCCGCTACGACGATGCCAGCGCAATGCGTTTGCTGGACGAGGAGGCAACCGACCCGGCACGCGCCCTGGTGCAAATTCAATCCAACCAGAGTTCCCTCGAGGAGACTCGCGCGTGAGCGAACAGATTATTGTGAACCCGGACACTCTCGAGCACGCGCCCGGCACCGCCAGGCAAAATCTCGAAGGCTGGATTCCATCCCTCGCTTCCGACGAAGAAATTCGCGAAGCACTGGAAAAAGCCTTCGACTACCGCGGCGACGTAACCATCACCCGCAAAGACGGCACGATCATCGAAGGCTACCTCTTCGACCGCCGCAATGGCGAGACCCTCGCGACCTCCGCCGTACGAGTCATTCCGAAAACCTCCAACGAAAAACTCTCGATCGCTTACTCCGAGATTGCCGCGCTGGCGTTCTCCGGACGCGACACTGCCGCCGGCAAAAGCTGGGAAGCCTGGATGAAGAAGTATCGGGAAAAGAAGGCGGCTGGCGAGAATAACATCGGCTTACAGCCGGAAGCCCTTGACTAGCCAACTTCCCGCCGTTCCTGCTTGCTACCGCTAAATAAAAAGCCCCATCCCGTCGCAATTTAATCGACCAGGATGGGGCAACCGGCTGAGCCAAAAAATTAACTTACTGAACCGTGATCGGTTTTCCCGCTGAGGGAATTCCGTTGGCGACCACGTAGACCGTGCTCGCGCCGGTTTCGGTGCCCGAAGAGACCGCGAAGCTCGCCGTCACGGGCGTGCTGCCGGTGGCAATGCCGGAGGTGCTGAAGTTGCTGGTGCGAGCGAAGAAGAAGTGCCCCGTCGCCTTGTTTCGGATGACCACTAGAGGGAAGCTGGTTGCGTTCTGTGCGTCATCCCCGTAAGCGCTGGCGGCTGACAGGCCGTTGAGCTGGGTTCCGGTGATGGTATAGGAGGTTCCCCGCGTGACGCTGCTGGGCACGTTGGTGATGGTTGGCCTCCAGGCGTTGTTGATCGCGCCTTTAGAGGTGTAAATTTCTGCGTCGATCGAACCGCCGTCGGCGGCGAGATAAAGAATTTGTCCCGTCGGCAGTGGCAGAAGGCGGCCTTCCCATGATTCGAGCCGTGCGCCGCTCTGGGTGTTGGGCGCCTCTACGAATTTGTTGGCCGTGGTGAACTCGTAGAAAGTTCCGGTTCCGCTGAACACGCCGGGGCTGGTATAGACGAGCACGTTGCCATCGGGCAGCAAAGCGGCGGGCCCGTCGGCCATGTCGTTTCCATTGGGGAAATCGGGTCCAACCGTCCACTTGCCGGTGGAGGTGCTGTAGATCGAGGTGGCGGTGGTTGCACCGAAGGCGACTACGGTGCCGTCGGGACGCTGCATGAGCGGACCCATTTCGGGGACGATGCCGAGCCCGCCGTTATTGGGCAGAGCCACGATCGTACTGCCCGCGCTGCTCCACTTTCCGGTGGAAGGATTGAAGAGTTCCGAGTTGGTGCCATCTTCGGTATCGACAGTTAAGACGGATCCATTCGGAATCAGGGCAAGACCTTCTTCGGAAAAGCCGTCAGCCTTGCTGGTTCCGGTCGTGGTCCACGTCAGGTTGCTGGCATTGAAGAGGACTTGGCGCGTCGACGGCTGCCCCCCTTGACCCATCATCAAAGTGCCGTTAGGCAGGACGACGGAGGGAGAGTCGCCAATCGTGCTCCATCCGGAAGGTGGAGTGACGGCGGTCCACTTATTGGCGACCGGGTCGTAAATCGCGCCGAGATTGGTTTCGACGCCTTGCAGAAAGTTGTACTCTCCGCCTTCCACAAGCACACGACCGTCGGGCAGAACCGCGGAAGCGAAGTACAGCGGCGCGTAATTGGAAGGCATGGAGGCCAACTGCGACCACGTGCCATCGATGTAGCTGCCAGCGTCGGTGGGGGTGAGGCGCCACCAGTTGGGGCTGTTGTACTGGTGCATCATCACCGTGCCGTCCGTCAACAGCAGGGCCGTGTCGGTGTTAACGCTCGGTTGATTCTTCAGTTTGGTCCAAGCCGCGGTTGGCTCTTGTGCGCTGGCGACAACGCCAGAGCAGGCAAGAGCGACGAGTGCGATTGCCAGAAAACGCAATCCTGTGCCTTGAGCTTTCATATCTGTGGTCTCCTTGAAAGGAAGTTGGTTTGCCGGAGGCGTTGAATTGTCCACCACAGAATCGGGAGAGAATGGCTGTGGCAATCCCCAAAGCTCCGTAGGATTCGGATTATAAGGCCAGCGAGACGTTGCTTCGATAGTTATGACGAAAATTTGACAAAGTATTTTCGTCCAGGTCGAGAAACCGCAACGCAGCGTCGTTTAAAGTGCAAAACTTTTCGCAGCGCGACTTCGGATCGCGTCTCACACCACCATCACGTCTCTGCTTGTTCGGTCGGCGATCTTGCCCTCGCGCCCACACCGTTCAGACAACCTTTACGTCGATTATCGCCACCATCATGCCTGTTACAGCGAAAAATGGCATTGGAGTCTTAATTTGCCTTTATTCGAAAGCATCTGATGGGAGGTATTCATGAAAACGCTCTTGAGACTACGGCTTGAAATGTTTGTCGTCGTGTGTGCGCTGTTCGGAACCTCGGCGGGTTTTGCCGACAACAATGCGGTGTTGGGAGGTCTGCAATTTCAGGCCAAAACGAAAATTGAAAAGACTTCCGGAGTGTGGGTCGATGGGCAGTATGTCGGCTTTGTGAAGGAACTCAAGGGCTCCAAGAAGATCATGTTGTTGCCGGGCGACCATGAAATCATCGTGCGGCAGGATGGATATCAGGACTTTGCTCAGCACGTGACGTTGCAGCCGGGTGAAACCCAAACCATTACTGTAGCCATGGTAAAGGGCTTGACCGGGCCGATGCCGCATCAGACCGCGACGGTGAAGGTCAATGTGAAGCCGGAGCGCGCAGCCGTGTTCGTCGATGGACTCTTTGTCGGCCATGTCGGCGAATTTCAGGGCATGGGACGCGGCATGCTGGTCGGACCCGGAGAGCATCACATTCGCATCGCGCTGCCCGGATATACGAGTTTTGAAACTGACATCAATCCACTGGTGGGTCAGAAAGTGGAAGTGAAGACGGAATTGTCCAAGAGTTCGGTGCCGCTGCCCGACCCTTTGTTGAAGGGCGAGACCACAGGACAGGTGACGCAGGAGCCTCCGGCGCCGCCACCGCAATAACGAACGGACAAGGAATGCTCACGCCGCGCGGGTCGTCATGGACCGTGCGGCTTTTCTTTTTCTAGCCCGTCACAGGCGAATGATTTACGAATACAGTCTCGAGGCATAGAATACAAAAACGATGTTTGAGGCGAACACAATTCTGCTTGATCGGGTCTCGGAAGCCGCACTCGCGTGGGCTCATCCGCTGGTGCGGGAGTGGTTCCTGGGGAAGTTCGGCAGCCCGACCGAGCCGCAAGAACAAGGCTGGCCGTCGATCCTGGCAGGACGAACCACGCTTATTTCCGCGCCGACCGGATCCGGTAAAACTCTGGCCGCGTTTCTCGCTTGCATCGATCGCCTGGTTCATAAAGCGCTGAGTGGCGATTTGCAGGATCGAACCGAGGTCCTATACGTTTCCCCGCTCAAGGCGCTGGGCAACGACATCCAGAAAAATCTCGAGATTCCGCTCCGCGAGATTCAGGAAATGGCAGGCGCTCGAGGATATCTGATGGCGCCCATTCGGACGGCAGTGCGCACGGGCGACACCCTGATGCCAGAGCGGCGGGCGATGCTGAAAAATCCTCCGCATATTTTGGTCACCACGCCGGAGTCGCTCTACATTCTGCTAACGGCGGACAGGAGCCGCGCGATTTTGCGTGATGTCGAGACGGTCATCGTCGATGAAATTCATGCGGTTGCGGATGACAAACGCGGCGCTCATCTCACGCTTTCGCTGGAGCGCCTCGAAGCGTTGACGCATCGGCGTCCCGTGCGGATTGGATTGTCTGCGACGCAGAAGCCCATTGAGGAGGTGGCGCATTTCTTGACCGGGAGTGGGCGCACTGATCCTGTCATCGTAAATGTAGGGCATCGGCGGAAGCTGGATTTGGCGGTTGAAGTTCCGGGCAGCCCGCTGGGTGCGGTCGCCAGCAATGAGATGTGGGACGAGATTTACAACCGGCTGGTTGAATTGGCCGAGTCTCATCGTTCGACGCTGGTGTTTGTGAACACCCGGAGATTGGTCGAACGCGTTTCCCATCATCTTGCGGAGCGCATGGGCGAGGAGAGTGTCGCAGCGCATCATGGCAGCTTGTCGCGCAAGCTGCGCCTGGCGGCCGAGACGAAGCTGAAAAACGGCGAAGTAAAGATTCTGGTGGCGACAGCTTCGCTAGAGTTGGGCATCGACATCGGTACCGTCGATCTCGTGGTGCAGATCAATTCTCCGCGAGCGATTGCGGCGGCGTTGCAGCGTGTGGGACGCGCCGGCCACTGGCGCGGCGCGATCCCCAAAGGAAGATTTTTCGCGACCACACGCGATGACTTGATTGAGTGCGCGGCGGTGGTGCGTGCGATCAAGCAGGGTGACTTAGATCGGCTCCTGATCCCCGACTCTCCGCTGGATATCCTGGCGCAGCAGATTGTGGCGGCTTGCGCCGCGGAAGAATGGGACGAAGAGGCGATGTTCGCGCTGGTGCGGCGAGCCTATCCGTATCGCAATTTACCGCGCGAAATCTTCGACAGCATTTTGGAAATGTTGTCGGAGGGGATCGCAGCGCGGCGCGGTCGATACGGAGCTTATGTTCATCGCGATCGGGTCAACGGCAAGCTGCGCGCGCGGCGCGGGGCGCGGCTGGCGGCGATTACCAGCGGCGGCGCGATCCCGGAGACCGCATTGTTCACCGTCGTGGCTCAACCGGAAGGGATTGTGGTCGGAACGCTGGATGAAGATTTCGCCGTCGAAAGCAGCGCCGGCGATGTGATGTTGTTAGGAAACACGTCGTGGCGCATTCGGCGCGTGGAGGGCAAGACGGGGCGCGTCTTAGTTGAAGATGCTCACGGTTCGGCGCCCACGGTTCCTTTCTGGCGCGGCGAGGCTCCGGCGCGCACACAGGAGTTATCCAAGCATGTGGCGGATTTGCGGCAGGGCATTAGCGACCGTTTGCTCGGCGTTTCTCCCGTGGGATTTTCGCGGCATCAGCCGCAAGTGGCAGCGACGGTCGAGTGGCTGAAAGACGAGTGTGGACTGGATGACTCGGGCGCGGAGCAGGCTGTGGAATACATTCTGCAAGGCCGCGCCGTGCTGGGCGCGGTGCCCACGCAAGAGACAATCATCGCCGAGCGCTTCTTCGATGAAGCGGGCGGGATGCAGCTGATCATTCATGCTCCGTTTGGCGGACGCATCAATAAAGCCTGGGGCCTTGCGCTGCGCAAGCGTTTCTGCCGCAGCTTTAATTTTGAATTGCAGGCGGCCGCCACCGACAACGGCTTAAACATCGCGCTCGCCGAGCAGCATAGTTTTCCGCTGGCCGACGTCTTTCATTTTCTGCAATCCGAGACTGTGCAGCCGGTGCTGGAGCAGGCGGCGCTGGCGTCTCCTATATTTGCCACGCGTTGGCGTTGGGACGCCAATCGTGCGCTCGCCTTGCTGCGCTTTCAAGGTGGAAAGAAAGTTCCGCCACAGATTCAGCGGATGCGGTCGGATGATTTGCTGGCGTCGGTCTTCCCGGATGTCGCTGCCTGTCAGGAAAATATTGAAGGCGACATCAAGATTCCCGATCATCCGCTGGTCGCCGAGGTGATGAAAGATGTGCTCACCGAAGCGATGGATGTTGATGGCCTCAAGCGCGTGCTCAGCCAGATGGCCAACGGAACCATTACTTGCCTGGCCGTCGATACTCCGGTGCCCTCGCAATTTTCGCATGAGATTTTGAATGCGAATCCTTATGCGTATCTCGACGATGCTCCGCTGGAAGAGCGGCGGGCGCGGGCGGTCGAGATGCGGCGCATGTTGCCGTCGTCGGTGCTGGAAGAAGTCGGCAAGCTCGATCCCCTGGCGATTGCGCAGGTGCGCGATGAAGCCTGGCCGGATGTGCGCGACGCTGACGAATTGCACGATGTGCTGCATACGCTGATTGCGCTGCCGCTCGATGGCCGACTCGGCGAAACCGCTGTGGCTGCGTGGGGTCCTTATTATGGGCGATTGGTCGAGCAGAACCGTGCGGTGACGGCGCAGGTTGGTGAGCGTCGGTATTGGGTTGCATCGGAACGGGCGAAGTGGTTCAGTGTAATTTATCCGGACGCCCGCTTGGATCGCACTGTTCGTGCCATCGAGGAGAAAGAAACCTCGGTTGACGACGCCATTCTCGCCACGGTCACGGGATGGATGATGCACATCGGTCCCACTACGGCCGAGGGTTTGGGCGCGGCGCTCGGATTGCCGTCCAGTGAGATCGATAAAGCCTTCCTCCGGATGGAGGCTGGTGGCTCGATTCTGCGCGGGCGCTTCACCGATGAAGTCGCAGCGAGTATAACCGAGTGGTGCGACCGGCGTTTGCTGGCGCGGATCCATCGGCTGACGGTCGCTACACTGCGCCAGCAGGTCGAGCCGGCGACGGCAGCGCAATTCATGCGCTGGCTGTTGCGCTGGCAGCACGTCGCACCCGGTTCAGAAGTTGCCGGAGAACGTGCAACTTTGGACGTGATCCGGCAATTGCAGGGATTTGAAATTCCCGCAAACGCCTGGGAGCGGCAGATTCTGGCGCGGCGCATTGCGGACTACGATCCCAAATGGCTCGATCAACTTTGCCTGACGGGCGTGGTGGGATGGGGACGGCTCTCGCCCCATCCGGCTACGCTTGAAGATGCTGTTGCGGGCAAGCGGCGTGTCATTCCAACCAGTGTCGCGCCCATCACCTTATTCTTGCGCGAAGAGGCGGATTGGATGACCCCGCACGCTGCCTCGGGGGCGAGTTCCGAAGAGGGGCGCGGGCTGAGTGAAGGCGCGCGGCAGGTGCTCGAATTTTTGCGGCAGCGCGGGGCGTCTTTCTTCGCCGATCTCGTCCGCGGCACCGACAAGTTGAAATCCGAAATCGAAACCGCGCTCTGGGAGCTGGTTGCCGCAGGTCTCGTGACCGCCGATGGCTTCGACAACTTACGCTCGCTCATCGACCCCAAACGCCGCGCCGGACAAGGCAATGGACGCACGACGCGTCCTCGGCACAATGCGGGACGCTGGGCGTTGCTGTTCGCCGACGCCACCAGCGATCGCGCCCGCGCGGTTGAGTCCACCTGCTGGATGCTGCTGCGACGCTACGGCGTGGTCTTCCGCGAAGTGCTGGCGCGTGAGGCGAATCTGCCCAAGTGGCGCGAGTTGCTCATGGGCTTCCGTCGCCTCGAAGATCGCGGCGAGATTCGCGGCGGACGCTTCGTCGACGGATTCCTCGGCGAGCAATTCGCCTTGCCGATCGCGGTCGAAACCCTTCGCGCCTCGCGCAAATTGCCGTTGACCGGAGAAGTAGTGCGGCTGTCGGCGGCCGATCCGCTGAATCTCGTCGGGATTGTGGTGCCGGGGGAACGGGTTCCCGCCATTTCTGGACGTACGGTCGAGTTCAGAGATGGAGTGGCGTATGCGCCCGTTGCCGTGATCGAAGAACGCGCTGCAAGCTAGTTCTCGTGCGGCGCGCGCCCTCGCCCGCCGACTTGAGCCTACGCCCGAAACGGCGCGGCGAGCAGGCGGAACGGCAGCGTGATCCCAAGGTAGATTACTTCGAGGACTCCGTGGACCGCGATGCCCACTATGCGGAAGGGCAGCAGAAGCAGCCAAACAAATGGATACAAGACCAGGGCCAGTAGCGCGAGCGGCCAGCACATCACGAAGAGAATGCACCACAGAAGTAGATTGAGCATGGGAATCCCCCCTCATTCAGGGATACGAATTTTCGGCCAGAAAGTTCCCGCGCAAACTATTTCTTATCCCGCAGGAATGTGCCTTCCTGCAATTCCGTGAACGCTTGTTGCAGCTGTTGCTGCGTGTTCATGACGATGGGTCCGTACCACGCGACCGGTTCTTCAAGCGGCCTGCCTGAGACAAGTAGAAAGCGAATGCCTTCCTCTCCCGCTTGTACGGTCACTTCGTCACCGCTGTCGAATAACACCAGCGAACGATTGTCCGCTTCGACCGGAGGCGCAGTCTCCAGCCACTTCACACTCTCGGTCGGCACCGATAACGGCGCGGAGGCGTTGCAGAATTTGCCTGTCCCGGCAAAAACGTAGGCGAAGGCGTGGCTCTTGGTTTCAACCGGAAGAGTCTTGCGTTTGCCGGGGGCGACCGAAACGTCGAGATAAGTGGGATCGGCGGCGATGCCTTCGACCGGACCTCTCTTCCCCCAGAAATTTCCGCAGACCACGCGCACGTGCGTTCCATCGTCGTCGGTTACGGCGGCGATGTCGTTGGACTTTATTTCCTGATAGCGCGGCGGGGTCATCTTCAGCGCGGACGGAAGATTCGCCCAGAGTTGAAAGCCGTGCATGCGTCCGGTGGCGTCGCCGCGGGGCATTTCCTGATGAATGATCCCGCTGCCCGCGGTCATCCACTGCACGTCACCCGCGGCGATGGCACCCCGATTGCCCATGCTGTCGCCATGTTCGACGGTTCCGGCGAGTACATAAGTGATAGTCTCGATGCCGCGATGCGGATGCCACGGAAATCCCGCGAGATAGTCCTCAGGAACGTCGTTGCGAAAATCGTCCAGCAGTAGGAATGGATCGAACTCTTGAGTGTTGCCGAACCCGAAAGCACGGCGGAGGTGCACGCCAGCTCCTTCGGTGGTTGGCTTAGACTGAATAACGCGCTTGACAGGACGAATGGACATTGGATTCACCTTTCTTGAGGATGTTCAGATTCCGTTCGGGTTAGGCTGGTCGCATTTTCTGCTAGACTGCCGCAGAACCTTCACGACCGCCACAATTTAAGGAGCAACTCTTTGATCTCGCGACGCCGTTTTATCGAGCATACAAGCCTCATGGCAGGTTCGGCCGTTCTTGCCAGTACATTGCTGCAGAACATTGGCCTCGCGGCGGACGATGCCAGCGCTCCCGACCCGAAGCTGCTGGAACGCGCCAGGGCGCTGCTGAAACAGGCTCCTCTGATCGATACGCACAACGATTTGCCCTCGATGCTGATAGAGACTAAGGCGGGCGACCTCTCGTCGTTCGATATGAGCAAAGTACAGCCGACGCTGTGCGCCGACATTCCGCGGCTGCGCGAAGGCTGCGTGGGAGCGCAATACTGGTCGGTGTTTGTTGAGTCGGCGACGCAGAAGTCGCACACTTCCCTGCACGAGGCGATGCGCGAATTCGATGTGACGCTGCGATTGATTCGCAGCCAGCCCGACTTCGAACAGGCGCGCACCGCCGACGACATTGAACGAATTCATCGATCGGGCCGGCTCGCCTGCCTGATGGGCGTCGAAGGCGGACACATGATCGAGAATTCTCCCGCCGCGCTGCGATTGTTCTACGAACTGGGAGCGCGCTACATGACGCTGACCCACTGGGACAACATCGACTGGGCGGATTCTGCAACCGACCGGCCTGAACACGATGGACTTACGGAACTTGGCGAGCGCATCGTAAAAGAAATGAACCGGCTGGGCATGTTTGCGGACATTTCCCACGTCAGCGCGGACACCATGCGCGACACGCTGCATGTGTCGCGGGCTCCGGTGATCTTCTCGCACTCGAATGCTTTCGCCATCGATCCCCATCCGCGCTGTGTCCCAGACGATGTATTGCGCCTGCTGCCAGCGAATGGCGGCGTGATCCATGCGAGCTTTATCTGGGATTTCAATTCTCCCAAGTATCCGCAGTGGCAGGCGCAGCGGGACGCGGCAGTGAGGGACGCTCACGCGCGATTCCATACCGACGACGAGATCAAGAAGAGTATGGGCGCATGGGATAAAGCTAACGTCCCACCGCGCGGAACGGTTTCGGATGTCGCCGATCACATCGACCATATCCGCAGTGTCGCCGGCATCGATCACATCGGCATTGGCGCTGATTTCTATGAGGCCGCTCCTGATGAGATGGTGCCCGGATTGGAAAATGTCACGCGCTATCCCTACCTGTTCGCAGAGCTTTTGCGCCGTGGATATTCCGATGACGATGTGCTCAAGATCGCCGGGCGCAATCACCTGCGAGCGATGCGGCAAATGGAGATGGTCGCAGCGGAGTTGCAAAAGTCGGAGCCGCCGCTCATCACCGAGGGAGTGCGCACCAAGTGGGATGTTCGATGAGCGAGAACCGACTCGTTTGAACGCACAGTCCATACCCTGATAGTGGTAGCGCAAAACTCCGAGACTCGGGGATTGCTTCCTTTTGCGAAAGGTCTACTCTAAGCGGGTAGACAGGAGGTTTCCCCCGTGACGCCATGCTTAAGAATTTTCGTTGAAACTTTGCTCGAAGGTCATTGCGAGCCGGATGAGATTGCCGCGGTGTTGAGGTCTGAGCAAGCCGCGATAAGTCTGCCGACATCATATTTTCATTCCGCCGTTCACCCCGCGCATCTCCGGCATCGTCAGACGACTGCATTGAGAGGAGACGCATCATGATGTTGGGGATGTCACTATCGACGTTCACATTTGTGCATGTATTGATCAGCCTGATCGGAATTTTCTCGGGGCTGATCGTCGTGTATGGTTTTCTGACCGGGAGACGAATGGATGGCATAACGGCGCTGTTCTTAACCACGACGGTCTTGACCAGCGTGACCGGATATATGTTTCCGATCGAACATCTTTTGCCGTCGCATATCGTCGGCGCCATTTCGCTGGTTGCACTCGCGATTGCGATTGTAGCTCGCTATGCATTTCACCTGGCCGGTGGGTGGCGCACGACTTTTGTCATCACCTCGGCGCTGGCTCTTTATTTGAATTGTTTTGTTGCGGTCGTGCAGTCCTTCTTAAAGGTGCCTGCGCTGCATGCGTTGGCTCCAGAGGGCAAAGAGCCGCCCTTTCTGGTGGCGCAGATTGTCGTGTTGCTGATTTTTGTGGCGCTCACGATTCTTGCGGCTAAGAAGTTTCATGCGCAATCCGGCCACGCCGCCTGATCTCGCGCCGATTCTGAGTCAGGGTCTATGACCCACCCTTTCGCAGAGCGACCAGGCTGGCGACTCTTTCAGGTTCTTCGGATTCGCTTGCGGAGGAATTCGAATACTACATAGCCTGCGAGCGCGGCGACGATCGCGATTTCGAAGTTGGCGGTCGTGAAGACGTCGCGTAGCGCCCAGCTCAGACCGCGTTTCTCGCCCATACCGGAGCGCTCGAATTCTCCCATCAGGAGATTCGAATAAAACAGGAAGACGATAAAGCTGACTTCGATCGACGCTCTGCCAATCTTCTTCATGATCGTCCAGTCCTCATAGGGCTGCGATCAAGTCGGGAAGAATTGGGCTCTTCTCCGGAATCAGAGTAATTTTCGCTTTGCTGTCGATAATCTTCTGCACTTCCAGGATTTCAAACATCGCGGTTTCAACATCGGGATCGGCGGCAACTTTGTTCAACGCTTCGCCCACAATGCGCGGACGCATCGCCGCCGCCTTGGCAAACTCGACGGCGGCCTGACGTTCAGCCGTGCTGGTGATGATGCTGACGCGGTTCGCCCCCTCCTGCTTGATGCCTGCTGTCACCTGACGCAAGCGGTTCACGACTTTTTCTTCAATCTGTTTGATCATAGCGGCGTCGCGGAAATGCACCTTACGAATGTAGACCGAGCCGAGTTTATATCCCCATTCGTGCGATTGCGGAGACACTTCCGTGCGCACGGTCTGGCTCATGGCGTGGCGATTCTGCAGCATGTCGGCCAGCTTCAAATTGCTGAGGCAGCGAACAGTTGAATTGCTGACATTGGCAGCCAGCGATCCGCGCGGATCGGCGTTCTTGAACAAGAACGCGACCGGGTCGCTGATGAACATTTCATACCAGATGCCGATGCCCATGGGCGCGCCTTCTTCGGAATTGACCGGCTGGCTGCGCAAGTATTGCTGATCGAGTCTCATGTCGAGCACGTAGAGCCGGCCGAGCCAGCGCACGATCGGAGCCTGCAATCCTAGTTTGAAGAGCAGAATATGCAAGCCAGGCTCATCGAGGATGGCGACGACTTTTCCGAAGAGCACGTAAACATAGCAGCGACGCTCTTCGACGATGGCGTAGACGCCGAAGAAGCGCAGCAGCCAGAAGAAAACTGGGACGAGCACGAAACCGCCGACGAAAGTGACGACCAGGGCAATGAGGAAGTTCATCGTTTTGTCTCCAGTACGGCTTGCTGGGCATTGCCAAAGAGCCCGAGGCGAACGTTGCGGACATAGGCGCGAAGGGCACCGGCTCCGGTGGCTTTCAATTGCGATAACTGGTCGGCGAGGGCGACCAGTGGCTGGACTTCCGCTTGGGCCTTGAGTGTTTCGATTTCGGCGGCGCGCTTTGAAAGTTCGATCCGCTGATCGGCGGTCGCCTGCGCAAGACTGATATCTGACGAGACCATGTTGTGCGCCGTATTAATCGCGGCCAATGCGGACTCCACTTCCGGCGGCGGGTCGATTCCGGTGATCAGCGATGCGTCAAGCACGACACCATAGCGGGCGTCGGAGGAGCGGCATTCAGTGTCCATATGCTCGTTGAGGTCGCGCAAATTTTTTCTAAGATCGTTGATCGATATCCCACCTCCCGCGATCACATCCGGCGTCGCGTTCGGATCGACCGGAGCTTCAAACGTCGCAATGCGTTCGCGCAACACGGAGACGAAATATCCCATGACGTGCGCAATGGGATTCTTGATGGCGAACACATACGCATAGAGATTTCGCTCTGAGATGCGGTAGCGAATCTGCCCGGTGAGTCCGGTGTTGAGCTGATCCTTCGTGACCGCGTCCAGAATCGTTCCTGCATGGTTGGCGCTGGGCAGTTCGGGATCGTACGCCATATTTATGGTCTGCGTCGACACCGAAACTTTATAGATTTTCTGCCACGGCCACTTGAAATATGGCCCGCCGGGCATAATCACGCGGACCTGCGGATAGTTGTAGCGCTGCTTCTCATCCGCGTCCAGCATGGCCGAGATGGGATCGTTGAGCGTGGTTGCTCCGGCGACGCGCTCGGCGCGTCCGAATGTGGTCTTCACGCCGCGTTCGTTCTGATTGACGGTGTAAATGCCGCCTGCCAGATAGCTGACCAGAAACCAGGCGGTGACGCCGATGACGATTCCTGCGAGGATGCTCGGGTCCATAATTTGCCTCCCGTGGTATGGCTCCGTGAGTGGGACTGGGTTCGCCACAAGGATACACGGGGAGTGACTTTCAATCTACAGTCTGGCGTTACTGCGACGATGCAGCCGGCGCGGCGGACGAGAAGGTCGAGGTTCTCGAGGCTGCGGCCCGGCCTGCGGCAAAAATTCGAATCGTCCCTTGCGCGCTCTGGCTGGCTGTATCACTAAACTGAAGATCGAGGGAACCCTTGGCCGGCTTCACCGGTCGCGGCGCACCGCATGGAAAGGCGGATTCCTTTCCGCCGGAAAGATCGACAATCGTCAACCCAGCCGAGCATTTCGCCGATAGAAAAATCTCATCGCGCGCTGCGTTCTTGACGTCCCACGAAATCCGGTAGCTGTTGGCAGGAGCAGGCAGCGGAGTTACGTCGAACGTGTGGATGGTGGGCGAGTTGGAAAAGTGAGTGAGAGCTCTCGGCGGATGAACCTTGACCGACTGGAGAATTCCCCGAAGGATGCCCGAGACTTCCCCGCGATCGACTTGCTTCAGGTTGTCGACCGCTCCGTAACCAGCGGTCGCGATGACGTAGCCGAGTTCGTAGCAGACGCCCTTCACGAAGCCGTGATAGTAGGTGCTGTCGGATTGGTGGCTCAGTCCGGCCTGCTCGCGTTCGACTCCGCGATATTGCACTCGATGAATTTTCTTCGCGAGCGACGCGGCGGAGCCATCGGACAATTGCTGGCACTCGTCGCGAGTCAGAAAGCGATTCACGCTGACCGTAAAGAATGCGTTCACCAAGTCGGTGCCATGATACGAATCGGTCTGAGCTTCGAGGGTGACCAAGCGGACGCCACCGGGAGCCGAGAACTCCATGGGAATGGGACCGAGATAGCCGAGTCCCAGGTCGTCTTTCCTCAGCTCCCCGTGAATAACGCCGTATCCCTTCGGATACTTAAAAGAGACGCCGTACTTCGTGCTGGCGTACTTGGTTTGCGCGCTCAACGGAATCGCCAGCGCACAAATACAGAGGGCTACAAGTGTTTTCATGGGAACGATAAACGATTTTACTTCGTCCGTAGCGAGAGCGGGCCTGAGTTTTGATACTTTTGTTGCAAGAGGGATTTGGCATGAAGGCAATCAATCTGGCGGACAAGCTGGCGACATTCTCCGAGCACTGGCAGCCGCGTACAATCGGCCAGTTCAATGGCCACGATCTCATGGTAGTGAAGTTTCAGGGCGAATTCGTCTGGCACAAGCATGACGACACGGATGACTTTTTTCTGGTGCTAAAAGGTCATCTGACGATTGAGTTGCGCGATGGCGTGGTCTCGCTCGGACCGGGGGAGCTGTTTGTCGTGCCAAAGGGAGTGGAGCATCGTCCCGTGGCGAAGGAGGAAGTGGAGGTTCTGCTTATCGAGAGGGCGGGGACACCGAATACCGGCGATACTGCGACGGCGGCCCCGCGGCGGGAGATTTAGAGTGCCGCCGATTGCGTCGTAAGAGTAGGGATCCTTCGACTACGCCGCGCGGGATGACAGGGTTTCTGTTTAGGGAGGAGCTTCAGGTCAAAGGCGGCGGACAGGAGTGTTCACCCCACACAATCCCATCCAATGGCCGAATCGGCCCGAATAATGCTGCCTGCGGTACTTGTCAGGTTTCTGTGTGGTTAAATTGAAGTAGAGAAACTTGTCGGGACACACTACATTTCGCCGGCGCTTGCTGGGCCTTAAACGCGATATTCGCGGCGCTCGGGAAGTCGTCCGTTCGCTCATCTCAACCGATCATCCCCTGCTGGCCCACATTATCCCCATGCGGCGCTGCAATCTGGCCTGCGAATATTGCAACGAGTACGACGACTTCTCGAAGCCGGTGCCGCTTGATGAAATGTTTGCGCGCGTGGACAAACTCGCGGCGCTAGGCACTTCGGTCATCACCATAAGCGGCGGCGAGCCCTTACTGCATCCCGAGCTCGATGACATTATCGCCCGCATTCGTGCCAAAGGCATGATCGCGGGCATGATTACGAACGGCTATCTTCTGGTCGCAGACCGCATTCAGCGCCTCAATCGTGCTGGACTCGAATGGCTGCAAATCTCCATCGACAACATCACCCCTGACGATGTCTCCAAGAAAAGCTTGAAAGTTCTCGACAAGAAACTGCAACTGCTGGCCGAGCACGCCGACTTTCATGTGAACATCAACTCCGTGGTCGGCGGCGGTGTGAAGAATCCGCAAGATGCCCTGACCATCGGCAAGCGCGCGCTGGAACTGGGATTCACTTCGACCATTGGCATCATTCATGACGGCTCGGGCCAGTTGCGTCCCCTGAATGACGAAGAACGCGGCGTCTATCAGGCGATGCAGCAAATGGGCAAGCGCAGCTTCACCCGCATCCACGGCTTTCAGGACAACATCGCCCTCGGCAAGCCCAACCACTGGCGATGCCGGGCCGGCGCCCGCTACCTCTATATATGCGAGAACGGCCTCGTGCATTACTGCTCGCAGCAGCGCGGCTATCCCGGCATTCCTCTGGCGCAATATTCGAAGGATGACATCCGCCGCGAGTTCTTAACCGAAAAATCCTGTGCACCAAATTGCACAGTCTCTTGCGTGCATCAGGTGTCCGTGGTCGACCGCTGGCGCGCTCCGCAGCACCCCGGACCGCCCGTAAACGCCAGCCCCGATCTAGTCCAAATCGGCTAGCAGAGCCTGCTCTGCCCTTCTTCCACTTCCACACTTCCACATTTCCACAATTTTTACAGCCATCCATACCGCCTTTCTCAGCTTGGACTACGCCGCTGCATTGCCGCAGTTCCGCTCTGAACTCTTGACCTGCGGAACTTGCGATCATCCTGGCGGCGAGGCCCCTGTAAGTCTCCAATGATGTCGAGGCTCCTGAACCGCAAGGGGACTAACCATCAGGCGTCTTTGCGCTCGGGATACCGACCTGTGCCCCTCGTGTTACCCTCGATTTTCGCGTCAGCCCTTCGAACTTCCTCGTCTATGATGATGATGCTTTCCAATCCCAACCTTGCCGCGGGATTTGCCCTGGGCTCCATGACCTGCTGGGGGATCAGCGACTTCATCGGAGGCTACGCCACGCGCCGCGCCAACGCTTTCGTGCTCGCCACCATCACGCATCTCAGCGGCACCCTGCTCATGCTCACTATGGCGTTCGCCTCGCACGCAGTTTTCCCTCATGGGATAAGCATTGTTTGGGCGCTGGCCGCGGGATCCTCCGGCGGCGCCGCGCTCGCCATCTTTTATCGCGCCCTCGCCCAAGGCAGAATGGGACTCACCGCGCCTGTCGCAGCCGTCCTCGGCGCAGCCATACCCGTCGCCTTCGCGATGACCACCGATGGCTGGCCCGGAATCCCCTCGCTCGTGGGTTTCGTCCTCGCCGGACTCGGCATCTGGTTGATCTCGCGCACCGAAAGCGGCGCTAAACCTGAGGGCATCAGTGCCGTCATACTCTCCGGCGTGGGCTTCGCGGGATATTTCCTCTTCATCAAGCAAGCTGGTCTGGCCGGCGGCTCTCCCTTTTGGCTGGCGGGCATTTCGCGTTCCGCATCGTTTATTCTCACGGCCGTCATTGTTGCCTTTGCGCCTCATTTTCGCGGGCTGACTTCCTCAGGTATCGCATTGGGCGTCGTCGCCGGACTCCTGGATATCTCCGGCAGCGTCCTCTTCATTCGCGCCAGCCAGAGTGGACGCCTTGACTCCGCCGTAGTCATCAGCTCGCTCTATCCGGCAATTACAGTTGTGTTGGCGCGCGTGTTTCTCCACGAACACTTCTCTCGTTGGAAAGTCGTCGGAATGATCGCCGCTTTGCTTGCAGTACCATTGATCGCAGCTTCATCGCGCTAAGAGCGAAAGCTAAATGATGCCCCTCCTCGAAATTCGCGGTTTAACTAAGATCTATCCGCCCAGGCAATCGGTCTTCGGCGCGCCCGCCAAAGCCAGCGCGGAAACTCGCGCCGTGGACGACGTCTCATTCACCATCGCTCCCGGCGAAACCCTCGGCCTGGTCGGCGAATCCGGCTCCGGCAAGAGCACCCTGGGGCGCCTCATCCTTCGCCTCATCGATCCCACCTCCGGCAGCATCCGCTTCGACGGACGCGACCTGCTCACTGCCTCGTCTCGCGAAATGCGCAACCTGCGCCGCGAAATGCAAATCATTTTTCAGGATCCCTACGGCTCGCTCGACCCGCGCATGAAAGTCGGCGACATCATCGCCGAGCCGCTCATCATTCATAAAGAAGCTCGTAATCAAACGGGTGCCCCGTCCTTGTCGCGTTCGATGCGACAGGGCGGGCGCAGCACCCGTGTCGCCGAACTCCTAAAGGCCGTCGGCCTTGACGACTCCGCCATTCCGCGCTTCCCCCACCAATTCAGCGGAGGCCAGCGCCAGCGAGTCGTCATTGCCCGTGCCCTCGCGCTCCGTCCCCGCTTCATCGTCTGCGACGAACCGGTCTCCGCCCTCGACGTAAGCGTCGGCGCGCAAATCGTCAACCTGCTCGCCCAACTCCAGCGCGACTTCGGCCTCACCTATTTATTCATCTCGCACTCCATGCCGGTAGTCCGCTATCTGGCCACGCGCATCGCAGTCATGCACCGCGGCAAAATCGTCGAATTGGGATTGACGCAGCAGATCACCGAAGCTCCGCGCGATTCGTATACGCAAACCCTGCTAGCCGCGACGCCGGAAATTCGCGCCTAAGAAAATCATCGATTCGAGATGCCTTCCCAAGCCGAACCGCGAGTCATCCCGAAGACCCCGCGTTCTCTCCAGCGGGGCGAGGGATCTCGCGTGCACAACCGGCTGAATTACGCCGGATTTTCGCCATAACTGACTCTGTTTTTGGTTTATACTTGCCCTGCTTTCCAGGAGGCTTTTCCGAGATGAAACCCACACTACCGATTTTCCTAACCGTGGCTATGATTTCTTGCGTGGCTTCCGCGCAAGATGCAAAACCGGCGGCAAACGCTGCCCCGGCGATCACTCCCAACCCCGTAACCGCCGTGCTCCGCATGCTTCTGCCGCGCTCACAGAACAACATTCTGGGCGCGATTGAAGCCATGCCCGCCGACAAATTCTCTTACAAGCCGACACCCGAGCAGATTACTTTCGGACATTTGGTTGTGCACATCGTGGAATCCAACAATGGCATCTGCTCCAAGGCCGCGGCCGTTCCCGCCCCGAAGGGGGACGAACTGAAGGATACCGATCCGAAGGATAAGCTGCTCGCCGCGACGAAAGCCTCGTTTGACTTCTGCAGCGACGCGCTGGCCAAAATGGACGACTCCAAGCTCGGGGAAAATGTCGAAATGTTCGGCGGACGAACCTTTCCGCGCTCCATGGCCGCAATCGCCATGGCCAGCGGTTGGGCCGATCACTATGGCATGGCTGCCATGTATCTGCGCCTGAACGGCATCGTACCGCCCAGCGCGCAACCAAAAAAATAAACCCCCGCGCGACCAACTACCCGATCAACGCGCCGGGTCGAACTCATCCTTATGCGCCTGCCAGCGTTGCCGAACCCCATCCATAATCGACTGGTATTCGGCATCGCCGCGCAGGCTGTCATAATTCTTGTCGCGCGCGAACCACGGATAATTCAAATCACCCAACGCAACCGTGCGCTTCAGCCAAACGATAGCCTGCTGCCGCTCGCCGAGCAAAGCGTAAACTCCTCCCGTCCAGTAAGCGGAGTCGCCATCCACAGTTTCTTCTGGACGTTCCTGGAACACTTTCGGATCGATCTTCTCGCGTTGATGTCTTGACGCGTAAAGAAATGCCGCCATCAATGGCGGCGCATCGTCGCCTGAATCGCGGCCCAGCACGACAGCGCGATCCAGATAAGGTTGCGCTTCATCCAGCTTGCCCTCGTAATAAAGGATGCCGCCAAAATACGCCAAAGCCTTGAACTGATCCGGACGGGTCGCGACGAACCGCCGCAATTCCTGTTCCGCTTCAGCTGCCTTTCCGCCATAAAGAAGCATGCGGGCTCGCATCCAATGCGGCTGCGACAGCGTCGGATTCATCTTCATAAGCCGGCTGTAGGCCTCGGCGGAGAGTTCATTCAGCCCCGCGTAATAATACGCGTACCCCAGATTTTGCCACGCCCCCTCACTGTTGGGCGCCAACGCCACCGCTTTTCTAAGCGTACGGATCGCCTCTGCCTCGCGACCCTGCTCCGCATACAGCCCACCCAGAGCAGTCAATCCATCGAGCGATTGCGGATTAATTTTTAACGCGGTTTGCGCCGCCGCTTCACCGCGCACGAGGGTCTCCGCCGCGCCTAAGGAAAAGTTTGCACTCTGCAATACGCAGAACTCGGCCAGCAGTGCATACGCATCTCCAAAATTCTGATCGGCCTTAATCGCGTTCGCCAGTTGGGCCTGGCCGCTCTTCAGACTTGCCAGGCGCGAATACGCCAGGTACTCATTCAAATAAAATCGCGCCTGCAAATAATCGTTGTAAGCGTCCACGCTCGTGGTGCCCGGCTGCTGAATCGACTTCTGCTCCGTCGGCGAAATCTCGATCTGCAAACCCTCTACAACTTTGCTCGCAATCTGATCCTCAAACGTCAAAATATCCGCACTGTGCAGGTCATAACGCTGCGACCACTTCGCTGTTCCAGTGTTCCCGTCGATCAGCTGTACCGTGACCCGAATCACATCCGCGGATCGCTGATACGTTCCCTCCAGCACGCTCTGCACGCCCAACTCTTTGGCGACGACCGTCGGCTCCGGCGTTTCCTTGGCGTACTTCAACACCGAAGTCGTCGGACGCACCGCCAGATTTTGCAACGATGCCAGGCGGCTGATAATTGCGTCCGTCATTCCAATGGCCCAGCTATCGCTAGTCGCTTCTGAAAGATCATGAAACGGAAGCACCGCAATGGTCTCGACCGACGGTTTCGAAACAGTCGTTCCGCCCTGCGATGAGCGCGAGAAAAGATCATGCTTCCGCAGTCCCGCAACCATGACGAAGGCAAGCAGCAACGCCACAGCCCCCCACACCATCGCAGGAGAAAACTTTGCACGGGACGACGACTTCGCCGACTCGCTATGTCGCCCCGACTCACTGTCCCGAGTCAACCGCTTCAAATCCGCGCGCAACTCGGCGGCGGACTGATACCGCAACTCGCGATCTTTCTCCAGCAGCTTATCGATCACCCGCTCCAGCTCCGGAGTTACGGCGGAATTCAGCCGCACCGCAGGCGTAGGCTCGCCATCCAGAATCGACTTGAAGATGACCGCGGAAGTCTCTCCACGAAACGGCAACAGGCCCGTCGCCATTTCATATAGCACCGCGCCAAAAGAAAAAAGATCGCTGCGCGCGTCCAACTCCTTGCCCCGGGCCTGCTCCGGCGACATGTAAGCAACCGTGCCCAGCGTCGATCCCGGACTGGTGAGGTCCTCGTTATCCAACTGCGTCACCGTGTTGTCCGACGCAATCCGGCTCGCCGAACCCGCCGCCGCATCAACCTTCGCCAAACCAAAATCCAAAATCTTGGCGTGTCCGCGCTCCGTCACAAAAATATTCGCCGGCTTAATATCGCGATGAATAATTCCCTTGGAGTGCGCCGCATCCAGCGCATCGGCAATCTCAATCGCCAGACTCAGCAGAACATCGGTCTCAATCGGCTTGCCCGCAATGCGATGCTTCAGCGTCATCCCATCCAGAAATTCCATGGCGATGAACGCCTGCCCATCCTCCTCGCCAACGTCGTAAATCGTGCAAATATTAGGATGATTCAACGCCGACGCAGCCTGCGCCTCCCGCTGAAAACGCGCCAACGCCTGCGCATCGCGAGCCACCTCAGGCGGCAGAAACTTGAGCGCAACAAAACGATGCAGCCGCGTGTCTTCCGCCTTATAAACCACGCCCATACCACCGCCCCCAAGCTTCTCCAGGACGCGGTAATGCGAAATGTTTTCGCCAATCATGATCAGTCGAAGCGCTAGGACGCAATCTTACGGACGCAACTGGGGCAAGTCAACGAAGGGACGGGGGCTGTGCGCAGCGACGGCAAAAACACCGCACCCTTCCGAAGGCAATCTCGGAGCATCGCATGAGAGAGCGGGACGAGTCTGATCGTGGATGTAGATACCGGCTTACAGAAGTTCACTTCCGCTTAGAGCGAGCCGGATCAGGCTACGGAGGCTAACACGCGTTTTGCGCGCCACCAGGGGCGGTCAACGGGGGCCGGCGAGAATGGCGGAATTCGCAGCCGCAATAATTTCCCTTTGCTGGTCCTTCTCAGCAAGGCCTCGGCACAGAGGCTTGCCTTGCTGCGAGCCTGCTCCTTGCTCAAGGCGTCCGTACCTCTTTGCCTATTGAGTGCGCGGTCCGCGTCAGGCACGCGCTGTGCGAGAAGCGCGGAGGCACAGAGCACAACTCCAATAGCCCATTTCATGATGGAAACAGTTTAACAGTGCGGCTTCCGGGCCTGTTTTCGTTTTAATGGCTACTGATCACCGCTTGGCCGCCGACCCGCGACACCCCTTACGGCACAATTTCAAACACCAGCCCCTGATTCGCACTTCCACCGATATCGACTGTGCCAAAGA
Source organism: Terriglobia bacterium (assembly GCA_963799065.1). Lineage (GTDB taxonomy): Bacteria > Acidobacteriota > Terriglobia > Terriglobales > Acidobacteriaceae > JAJPHW01. The sequence continues at coordinate 550,810 of CAWCVJ010000003.1, read as the reverse complement.
CATTGCCCTTGCTATCCACGGCTACGCTGCCGTAAGGTTGCGCGCCTTCGCTGCCGCCGACGAAGTCGTAGAGGTCGATAAATTCCCAGCTTCCGTTTGCCCGAGTCAGCTTGAATATCGAGCCCAGGCCATTCGCGCCTTCCGCTTCGGTGGTACCGTAGATGTTGCCATTGGCGATCGTGAGCTTGTTGTACGGTCCGCCATAAGAGCCGCTGAAACTGTAGAGCGTAGTAAGCTTCGCGCCTTTACCGGAGCGCGACAATTGGTACACCGTTCCGCCGCCGTAGACCCCGCCATCGAAGGTCGTGCCGTAAAGATTATCGCCGCCATCCCAGACCAACCCTCCAACCGGATTCTGCCCATCATCCAACCCTTGAAATGTGTACAAGACAGTTTGTTTCCAGCCCGACGCAGACGGCGAAAGCCTGTAGATCACGCCATAGCCATTGGCCCCACCTAAAGAAGTCGTTCCATAAAGATTGCCGTCAGCATCCAGCGTCACGCCCGCCGGCGGACTCGCGCCATCGTCCCCACCCGTGAAGCTGTAGATCGTGCTCTCCGTCCAAGTGCTCCCCGACCGCTTCTCTTCAAAAACTGTGCCGTTCCCATAGGCACCCTGCAAGCTGGTTGTGCCGTAAATATTCCCCGCCTTATCAAGCACCACGCCGCCAATGGGCTGAGCACCGTCCCTTCCCCGGCCAAACTGATGGATCTGAACTTCCCGCCCCGCGCAAGCGCAAATTTCAAAGTTAGTACCAAAATATCCCCCGCCCTCAGTCGTTCCAAACAGGCCTCCATCGGGCCCGAGCGCTAAAGATCCAAACGCCGGTCCAGCTCCGTCGGGCAGCCCCTTGAAGCTATACAACAAACTGTACTTCCAGGAAGACCCGCTGGGCGAAAGCCGATAGACCGTTCCGTTCCCGTCGCTTCCACCAAGATATGTCGTGCCATAAAGATTTCCCTTGGAGTCAAGGACCGGCCCGGCATAAGGATCAGCCCCATCGCTTCCTATGCCGGTAAAGTTATAGATGACGCTATAAGTCTGGCACCGCGCGGATTGCGCCGCGCCAGCAACAAACAAAGATACAGCCATGAAAAACAAAAAAAACAAGATAGTGCGACGCCCCAAAGCGCGAGAAAGAGTTTCAAGTTGCATCATTATTCCCCAATAGTATAAAAGTGAATTGCATGTCTCGCGCGCGAGTGGCTGGCGCAACCTTGGTCTCAATCGCGCCGCACCGGATTCCGCTGCCTCAGAAAGAATACTTCGCACAACCGTGGAAGCGTGGGGCTTCAGCCCCACGACGAAGATGCCTGATCGTCGGCTTCAGCCGCTGTGTTCAACGCCTCCTGAGCGCAAACTCGCGAGTCGACGCCGCGACGTCGGAAGCAGGGTCCGCCGACTCACCCGACTCCCACACCTCCCGCACTCGCGACGTAACAATCGGCGTCGAATACTCCGGATGGCTAAACTCCAAATGCATCCCGCGGCCCACAAAGCAGCGCTTCAACATCGACCCACCCCAGGTCGAGCCCGCAATCGCCACCAGAGTCGGCTCTGGGCAATATTCCGGATGCCCGGAAATCAAAGCCTGCCCGCCGCCCATCATCACCGCCGTATAACAACGATGCTGTGTCTGAATCTGCAAAACGCTATGCGGCCGCAATCGATCGAGAAACACGCCACCCTCAATCTCCGAGCCAATAATGTTGCCGTTCACCTCATCGCTCAAATTGGCATGCGGAGTGAACAATGCTTTTACCTAGGGAAGCCGCGCGAGAGCAGCGGAGTGCGCACTCCCTCATACTAACCCAACCCACCGCTCACTTTGTCACGGAATACAGCACCGGGTGCCCCAGGTTCGCGCCGCACTTTCGCGCTAACCTGGGTTTAGCCAAGATGGATGTTCAGCTTCACCGAGCTTAAGTCCGGACAAGCCTGGAAGCATGGCGCTTCGGCGCCATTATAAAGACTCCTAACTTGTCGGCTCCAGCCGCGGTACAACTGCGCCCCAAACCAACGGCTGTACCGGAGCCACCAACAACCAACCAAAAATTCCCGCGAAAGATATTCCCGCCGCCACTGAAAACGCCCAATAGAAATGCCCAGTCCGATCCAGCAGCCATCCCGTCAAAGCCGCCCCGATCACGCCCGAAAGGTTTGAGCACGAGCACTGTAACCCCGTCCATTTCCCAGATGCCTTCGGCCCCGCCAGCGTCTGCGTGATGATCCAAATATTCGACCCCGCCGCTCCGCTGGCAACCCCAATCAAAATAAGAACGCCCACGCACACCACCGGACTCACCCACGTCGCCGCCGCCAAACCAACGCCCGCAATCAACGCTCCCGCCACGACAAATGTCAAGTGCACCCGCGTGCGCGTCGCGCCTCGCCCCAGCCATCGGTCCGCGATTCGCCCGCACACCGCAGCAGTCGCAGCTTGCGTCATATAAACCGCGCCCCCGATCTTCGCCATCGAGTCCATCGAGAAATGACGCTCCCGCACCAGGTAAAACGGCAGCCACGCGATCAGAAAATACAACACATAGTTGTTGCAAAACAACCCCAGAAAAGTCCCCCATGCCGGACGCCGCTGCAAAATATCCCATAGCGACGGCGCGCCGCCTTCATCATGCTTCTCCACTTCCAGCCCCGGCCCGTGCGGCATCCATCGCAACCACGGCACCAGCCAAAGTAGGCTGCCAAAGCCCAGTACGATAAAAAACAGTCGCCAGCCAAATCGCGACATCAATACCCCGCCCAGCAACATGCCAAACGCTGGCCCACTCGCCAGCCCGGCGTTAATCACCCCATTCGCAGAAGTGCGCTTCGCCCCCGGAAAGTATTTCGCCATGATCTTCGAATACGAAGGGAACGCCACCGACTCACCCACGCCCAGGATGAGACGCAGCACAAGCAGCGCGGTGAATCCATGAGCCAACCCAGTCGCGCCAGTTGCGGCCGACCACAACAGAAAGCCGCCAGCCATGACCCAGTTCACATTGAAGCGGTCAACCAGCCACCCCGACAGAATCTGAAAGAGTCCGTACGACCAGAAAAACGCCGACAGCAAAATCCCCAGCTGCGAGCCGCTCAGCCCCAACTCATCCTTCAAGAGAGACGCAGCCACAGCCAGATTGCTGCGGTCGATGTAATTGATAAAAACGGAGAAGCCCAGTAACGCCAAAACAATCGTAAGCGCAGGCCCACTCCGCTCAGAAGAGTGCCACCGGCCAGTCGCCGAAGACGAAGATGACGCCACGCTCATAACTAGAGCGTATCTTACCTAAACCCCGCCCAGAGGCTGATGAAATGCCCGACGGTGGCGACGCTCAAGCCCCACGACAAAGCCCGCAAGAACGCCAAGTCATCCCGAACGCGGCGTTTCCTCCAGCCGCGTGAGGGATCCGGCGTGCAGCACCATAACTCCCCGGTGCCCCAGGTTCGTGCCGCAAGTTGGCGCTAACCTGGGCTTAGCTACGAAGGATGTTCCGTACTACCGAGGATGGTTCGCACGGCCATGGAAGCGTGGCGCTTAAGCGCCACGAAAAAGACCCCTCGCATTCGGCTTCAGCCGCTGGCCGACCGAACACGGAGCGAGCTACAATTCGCTAGGGGGATTCGGGATGAACAAACGTTGGAAGGTTAGCCAGTTCTTCAGGATGTGGCCTCGTGCTCTGTTTCATCTGAAAGAGAGCAAGCCCGTTTTGAGGAACAGTCTAAGCAACGCCGGCGTTTATATTCTCTACAGGGACGACAAGCCGCACTACATCGGAAAGACCAGCGGCCCCCTGATGGATCGACTCTGTTCTCACGCGCTGAAGCCGAACGCGAAGCATTATAACTTCTGGAACTACTTCTCTGCCTTCGAGATCACAGATGGTGACCACCGAGACGAGGTCGAGGCGATACTCATCTCAGCAATGCCGACGGCAAACAGCTCGCGCCCGAAGTTTGATCGCAAGAAACTGGACCGGGAGTCCGCACGACTTCTTAATGATGTTCAAGCTCTGATGCTGACAGGAATGAAAGACAAGAGTGGAGAAAAGAACCCCGAGGCGACCGACGAAGACGATTAAGAACACACCACGCTGCCAACACTACCCAGTCTGCCTCCAGAGCTACTTCGACTTTAGGTTCCAGTACCACGCCTCATCGTCATTCGTCAGTTCAATTCGGGTGAACCCCAATTGCCGGAGTGTTTCTGCGTTCACGTCCACGAACTGCTCCTGAAATTGAAACTTGAAGGCATCGCCTGCAAGTAAGTAACGCACATACAGCGTGGTCCCGCGATCCTGAAAGGTCATCTCCAAGCCCTCCCGCCATAAATCCTTTTGTGTGTCTTCGATCCACTTCTCCCGAACTTGTTTCAGAGCGGCTTTAAGCTCAGCCTCAGTAGGCGGCTTCTCCGGCGGCGGGGCAGGGGCAGGTGGCCCCGTCTGGTTAACAGGCGGGGGCGCAGCCTCGTTCGCGGCGGCCGCCGAATCTGGATTCGCAACCTTGTCGTCCGTGCCATGCGAAGTTCGCAATACACCAACAATGGCAAGCAGCAAGCCCAGCCCGGCCACTAACCAAAAGACTGCGCCTGACCTCTTGGCCTGAGGCGCGATGGCTCCCATGCGTGCCGGGGCGGCGGGCAGCTGGGGGCTAACGTCGCCCTTGGAGACAGGAGCCGAGGACGGCAAGGTCTGCTCCGCAGCGGAACGACTCGCGGGTCGGGCTCTTTTGCCGCAGCCCGAACAGAACTGATCCTCAACTTGCATCAACTCTCCGCAACCGTCGCAGTGTACGGTGAGAGGCATGTCGGCTCCTCGCAAGGGAACGGAAGCCTCGGGGGGATTCTGGCTCCCATTCTGACAAAAAAACTAGCTTAGTCTACATGGTTTCGACCGGGCCAGCCACTGTTCCGGGGACGATATTCTCGAGCCTACCGCGCCCGCGCCCTCTTGTAATCCTTGGGATACACCACCAAACACCGCCGACTGCCTTCGCCCTGGCTCTCCGTGACCAAATCTTCATGCGGACGCAGCGCCAGATGCACAATTCTCCGCTCCCGCGACGACATCGGCGCGAACTCGTAGGGCGTGCCCGACGTTCTCACTTTATCCGCCGCCACGTTCGCCGCGGTGCGCAGCTCTTCGATGCGCAGCGAGCGGTGATTCATGCAGTCGAAGGAAATCTTTTCGTGCTCGTTGCCCGCCAGTCGGAGCATTTCAAGCGCCAGCAATTCAATCGCACGCAAAGCCTCTCCGCCCCGTTCTAACAATAAAGACGAATCCGGCCCGGTGAATTCCACCAGAATTTCCGGCCGCTCCCAATCGCGATCTTCCGTCATCGGCGGATCGACCGTGATGCGGTACTTCAGGCGGAATCCGCCCAGCTTAACCACTCCAGTAAGAAATTCGTTGATCTGTTTCGCTGCTGCGATTTTGTCGGTGATGGGCATGGCGACAGGGCCCTTCGTTGAGATAGGTATGAAAAAGTAACTAAGTCTTCAATTTCTTGCGTGCGCGCTTCGCCGCGAGTTCTTTCATCTCGCGCCCCAGGCTGGTGCGATTCATCACCACCTGTTGCATGATCGTAATCAGATTGCTCTCCGCATAATACAAATTCAAGCCCGCCGCGAGATTGTAGAAAATAAATCCCATCATCAACGGCATGGTGATGGTCATCATCTTCTGCTGCGCCGGATCCATGCCGGTTTGCGGCGTCATCCGCTGCGTCACCACCATGCTCACGACCATGATCGTCGGCAGCAGAAAATACGGATCGCGTCCGGAAAGATCGCCGATCCACAACCAATGCGCATGGCGCAGGTCAATCGCAATCGACAACATCTTGTAGTACGACCAGAAAAACGGCAGCTGAATAATCAGCGGCAAACACCCGCCAATCGGATTCACGCCCTCCGCCTTCATCAGCGCGCCGATCTCGGTATTCATCTCCTGCCGCTTGGGATCGCGCATCGCATACTTCTTATATTTTTCTTTGATCGCGTTCATCTGCGGCTGAATTTTCTGCATCTTCAGCGCCGACTTCATGCTCGAAACTCGCAGCGGCAGCAGCAACAGCGTAATGATGAGCGTCTGCAAAACGATCGCCCATCCCCAGTTGTGCGTGTATTTATAAGTCCAGCGCAACCACGCAAACAAAGGCCGCGCAATGATTCCCCAAGTCCCGAAGTTCACCAAAGTACGAAGATCGGCTTCCGCGCCATTCACAGTAGGAACGGAAATCGACTGCAACACAGCCAAACTTTTCGGCCCCACAAACAACCGCGCGGAAGTCGGTCCCGCAAGATCGCCAACCGCCACACCCAGCACATCCACCGGAGCCAAATCCTCATTCGGCTTGGCCAGATTCTTCGGAACCGTCAGCGCATTGCGCAGCGTGACCAGGCTCGCGCTCTCCGGATTCTCCGGAATGAACACCGCCGCAAAATAAGGCACGCCCACGCCCGCCCAATCGAACGGCCCGCGCAGTGTTCCGCCGCCGCTGATCTTCTTGATGTCGAGATGCGTAGTCTTGTCGTTGAGCTGATATTCGATCTGGCCCAGATGGTAGCTGGTATAGAGACTGTGATCTTCCAGTCCAGACGGCCACGCTGGCAGCGCCGTCACGTAAGCGCCGTTGTGAACGACCGAAGTCTCCAGGTGCATCACATACGAATCGTCAAAGCGAAACGTCTTGTGAACCGTAATATCCGCATCGCTGTAGTCAAAACTGATTTCCGTCGGAGCAGTCAGCGTCTGCGATCCCGCATCGTTCTTGTTCCCCGAAACGCGGGCCACATACAGCACCGAATTAAGCTTGTTGCGCTGCGCCTCATCATATGCCCACAAGCTAAGCGGCAACCCATACTTCGCGGCGGCGGCTTGATTGACGATGTCTAGCGGCTGGCCCCGATCGTCATCGTAGGTCTTGAGAATCCACGACTTCACCTGCGCCCCACGATTGGTAAAAGTAATCCGGTAAAGGCTGTTCTCAATCACCGTCTCGGATTCAGAAGCGGCTTGGGTAACGGAAGGACTTGAAGCGGAAGACTTCGCACCGGGGACACCACGCTTGACAGGCGCGGGCGCTGCAACGACCGGCGGAGGCGTCGCGATTGGCGCGGTTTCCACTTTCTGCTGCTGCGTCGGCGCAGGCACAGCCTGCGGAAAATATTTCTTCAGCAATGGTTGCGCAAACATGATCGCCAGGAACGTGATCCCAAAAATGATCAGCATGCGCTGATCCATCCCCGGCTCCTGCTGCGGATTCTTAAATTCAGCCAAAGTTTATGCCTTGCCTTCACTCACGACGTCAGCCTGTTCGCCTTCGCCCGCGGCGCGCCTCACCGGATCATACCCGCCGCTCGCAAAAGGATGGCAGCGCAGCACTCTCCAAATCGCCAGCGCTATCCCAACAACAGATCCGCGCTGCTCGACCGCTTCAATCGCATATTCCGAACAAGTCGGCCAATAACGGCACGATGGCGGAAACATCGGCGAAAGCACGCGCTTGTAAGCTCGCAAAAATCCAAGCGTCGCGTTCTTAACAACGTCGCTCAATTCGTACTCTCTTTATTCGCAGCAGCCTGACTCGCCGCTCGCGCAACTACTTCAAACGCCTTCTGCACCGCCGCCTGAATCTCGCTGAACTCAGCCGTCAGCGAAGACCGCTTCGGATTGATCACCACATCGGCCTTAATCTCCGCCGGCAGTCCATGCAAACGAACCGCCTCGCGCAGCCGTCGCCTCATGCGATTGCGATCCACCGCGCCACCCAACTTCTTGGATACCGTAAACCCGATCCGCGCACCCCCGTCGCCGCCGTCGCGCAATAGATAAAACACGGTCATGTGCGCCCCAAAATGGCGCTTTCCCAGCTTATAGACACGCTCGAACTCTGCGTGCTGCAAAATGCGCGCGCTGCGGGGTAAGCCATGAGCTCTGACGGGCTGAGGCATAAAGCCGCCACCAAAGGCGTATCCGTTGACTGCATGAGTTGCGGCGTTCAGATTGCGATTTCCGTCGATGAGGGAAACTTGCAAGACAGCGTACTACTCGCGAAATCCGGCTTTGACCGCGACCCGCTTGCGGCCCTTGGCCCGCCGCCGCGAAATGACGGCCGCCCCGCTCTTAGTTTTCATGCGGGTGCGAAACCCGTGGGTCTTCGAGCGATGACGCCGGTTAGGTTGGAATGTGCGCTTGGGCATGGAACTTACCTGCTCCTGTTTCTAAAATGTCTGCTCTGAAATTTGTTTCCGGAAAGCTTTCCGAAAGAACGTTCGAAGAACGTCCAAGAATTGGCTCAACGGCAAACTAAGAGTATAAATGACCGCACCGAAACTGGGCAAACCGGATATACCTTCCTGCAGACCCGGCAGCCCGGCGCGCTCTTCCAATAATTCATCCTGCACCACCCGCGCGGCAGTTACATTTTCGCCACTCTTGACAGACTCTTCGCGCGGAGTTTTCATTCTCCATGCAGCTCAATTGCGGCGTCATGCGATCCCCAAAAACTCTTCCGAAAGATTTCCACACGGTGAATTTTTTTGTGCTAACATTCCGCACGGCTCCTAAGTTAGTTTTTCCAAATTTATTCCCAGTTCGGCACACTCGCCTCGCAACCGCCCGGCAACAGCCCGATCGGTAAGGCAGCGCGCAAATACTGTGTTTGGCTCGCCGAATTTTTTACGGCCGCCGCTTGAAACAGGCTTCACGAGAAAAAAGAAATTATTATGTCTGTGTCCAGTACAAGTCTTGCTCCCAATCCCTGGTTGCGCATCCTCGATGCGCTCGAAAAGAAAATCAATCGCCATTCCTACGACACCTGGCTCAAGCCCACCCGCTATAGCCACTCCACAGGTGGAATTTTATTTGTCCGCGTCCCCACAAAGGAGTTTCAGCACGTCGGCGATAAGTACGCCGACCTGATTCAGGAAGCCCTCGACAATCTGGGACTCGAATACCAGGACGTAAAGTTTGTCACACCCGACGAAGGCCCCGCGGCCACTCCTGTCCGCCACGACGGAGGCTTATCCGCACCTGCGGCCGCTCCCGCGATGACCGCAATTCCCGGCGGTAAGAGTCACGCCGAGCAATCCCGCTTCGATTGGGACGGTGCCGCCCAACTCAATCCCCGCTACACCTTTGACGCCTTCGTCATCGGCAGCGGCAATCAGTTCGCCCACGCCGCCTGCCGCGCCGTCGCCGAGCGCCCTTCCAAGGCCTACAATCCGCTCTTCCTTTACGGCGGAGTCGGCATGGGCAAGACCCATCTCATGCAGGCCATCGGCCACGAGATCAAGAAGCGCCAGCCGCAGGCCTCGATCTGCTACTGCTCCAGCGAGAAGTTCACCAACGAGATGATCAACTCGCTGCGCTTCGATAAGATGATCAGCTTCCGCGACAAGTTTCGCGGCATGGACGTCCTGCTCATCGACGACATTCAATTCCTCGCCCAGAAAGAACGCACTCAGGAAGAATTCTTCCACACCTTCAACGCGCTCCACGAATCAATGAAGCAGATCGTCATCGCCAGCGACCGTCCTCCCAAAGAACTCGCCGAAGTCGAAGACCGCCTGCGCAGCCGCTTCGAGTGGGGACTCATCGCCGACATCCAACCCCCCGACCTCGAGACCAAAGTCGCCATCCTGCAAAAGAAATCCGAGCAGGAAAAGGTCACGCTACCAACCGACGTCGCACTCTATATCGCCTCGAACATCCGCTCCAATGTTCGCGAGCTCGAAGGCGCTCTCATCCGCTTGGTGGCTCACTCTTCGCTCATCGGCGCGCAAATCACGCTACCCTACGCGCAACAAGTGCTCAAGAATTTCATCGACTCTCAAGCCCGCAAAGTCACCATCGAGTCAATCCAGAAAGTAGTCGCCGAACAATTCGGACTGCGCCTGGTCGAGATTAAGGCGAAGAACAACTCCCGCGCCATCGTCTACCCGCGCCAAATCGCGATGTATCTCGCCAAGCAGCTCACCGAAGCTTCTCTCCCCGAAATCGGGCGCCAGTTTGGCGGCAAGCATCACACCACCGTTCTCCACTCTGTCGACAAGATCGACCTGCTGCGCAAGGAAGACAAAGATTTGAACAGGCTGCTCAATAAACTTACCGAGCAACTGGGTGGATAACTTCGATTACTCCCGCCTTTTGCACGGATCGGCCTGGTCTTCCTTCTCCGACCCTGTGCGCCGCCTGTGGAAGCTGTGCATCTCTGGACTCAGACTCAGCCAAACCATCCAGTCTTGCTCCGCGAGCACCGCCGCAACGACCTATTTTGTACACGAACCCAGCGCCTCAAAGTCGCTGACCGCAAGCGGTTTGGATAAGTTATCCACTTTTCCGGCCCGCCTACTGTTACTACTGGTTTTATAGCTTTTTATTTTGATATAAGGGTAGTACTCGAATTCGCACCACGCCCCGGAGGCATTTGCGTATATGCCGGTAGAAGCCATCGCGTCCGCCACAGGCACGACCATGGAAATCACAGTCAGCAAATTTGAATTGCTGCGGGAGTTAACCGCGACCCAGGGAGTCGTCGAACGCAAGACCACGATTCCCATTCTCTCCAACTATTTGTTCGAGGCCGCGGGCAACAAACTCACGCTCACCGCCACCGACCTCGACTTGAGCCTGCGCACCTCGTGCGACGTCAAGGTGAAAAAAGAAGGCTCCTGCACCATCCCCGCACGCAAGCTTTACGACTACGTCAAGCTCTTGCCAGACGCCGATCTCACCATCAAACTTCTCGAGAATCATTGGATCAGCATCCGCTGCGGCCGCTCCAACACCAAAATGGTTGGGATGGCGAAATCAAACTTCCCCAGCCTCCCCGTATTTCCCAGCGCCGGAGCAGTCCAGATTCCCGCGAAGGTCTTGCGCGCACTGATCGCGAAAACAGGGTTCTCGATTGCCAGCGAAGAATCGCGCTACACGCTCAACGGCGGCCTGATGATTATCAAGCCGGAATCCATCACCATGGTCGCCACCGACGGCCATCGCCTGGCTCACGTCGAGCGCAGCGGAGAAAAATTCGAAGGCGTCTCCGGCGAACTCAAAACCCTCATCCCCAAAAAAGCCATGGACGAACTCAAGTCCCTGCTCGACTCCACCGAAGCCGAAACCGTCGACTTCGCCAAAGACGACTCAACTTTATTCTTCCGCATCGGGCCGCGCCTGCTCACCTCGCGCCAACTCACCGGACAATTTCCCAACTTCGAAGCTGTTTTACCCAAAGACAATAACAAGATCGTCAACCTGCACAGCGCCGAACTCAGCGCCGCCATCGCCCGCGTAGCCCAATTCGCCGACGAACGCTCCCGCGCCGTTCGCATCAAGCTGGAAAAAGGCGAACTGAAACTCAGCGCCTCATCCACCGAGACCGGAGAATCCGAAGACTCGCTCGAAGTCGACTACGACGGCGACCCGCTCTCCATCGGCTTCAACGCCACCTACCTCACCGACTTCCTGAAAGCCAGCGGCGCCAGCGATGTAAAACTAGAACTCAAAGACGCCCAATCCGCCGGCCAATTCCGTCCCGCCGACGGCGAAGAGTACAAGTACCGCTACGTAGTAATGCCCATGCGCATCTGAGGTCGCCGTGTCGTCGCATCGCCTTTTATAAATTCAGGAGACCTTCATGCTTGACGGATTCAAGAAGTTTATTCTTCGTGGAAACGTGGTTGATCTCGCAGTCGGCGTAGTCATCGGCGCAGCCTTCGGCGCGGTCGTCACCGCTTTTACGAAAGACTTACTAACGCCGCTCATCGCGGCCCTGGTAGGCAAGCCTGATTTCTCCAACATCAAATTCACCATTCACGGCTCCGACTTCCCCATCGGAGACTTCATCAACGCCGCCATCTCATTCCTGCTGGTAGCCGGCGCCGTTTACTTCTTCGTAGTAGTCCCGCTAAACGCCCTAATGGCAAGAGTCCACCGCGGAGAAGCCGCCGCCCCGCCAACCACAAAACCCTGCCCCGAATGTCTAAGCGACGTCCCTCTGGCCGCAAAACGGTGCGCGCACTGCGCCCAGCCAATCGCAGCGTAACCAAAGCTCACGTAGGGACAGCCGCCCTCGGCTGTCCGGCCCCGGCTAAAACAAAAAGTCGCAGTCATCCTGACCGCAGCCGCCCTTCAGGCGTAGGGAAGGATCTGGCGTGCAGCACCAGTCAATCTTCGCCGCCGCATCAATGCATTATCCTCAACCAATGCGCCCCGTACTCCTACTCCTGCTATTAGCCGCCACAACCCAAGCCCAATCCCCGCCAACGAGCTCCTCCTCAAAACACACAACGCCCAAGCCGCCAATCGAAGGCGCGCTAACCGACAACTCCTACCAGAACGCCTTCTTCGGATTCACCTGCAAAGTCCCCTTCGGCTGGGTCGACCGCACAGATCGAATGAATAACGACCAGATGAACGAAGGCACAGACACAGGCTCACTAGTCCTGCTCGCCGCTTTCGAGCGCCCCCCCGACGCCGCCGGAGACACCGTCAACTCCGCCATCGTAATCGCCGCAGAAAAATTGCCGAAAGCTTCCAAAGACACGCCAGCCGACGCCTTCGACGCAGTCACTGACGCCGCAACCACTCAAGGATTCAAAGCCGACGCCGATCCCTACGGGTTCACAATGGGAGCACAAAAAACCGTCCGCGGAGATTTCACCCGCACCACCGGCCAGCTAACCATGCACCAAAGCACGCTAGAAATCCTCGACAAAGGATACGCCCTAACCTTCACCTTCATCGCCGCCACCGCAGAAGACATCGAACAACGAATCGACAACCTAACCTTCGGAAAATAGCCGTTACCCCGCTCTTCAACAGCCGCTATGCACAAGGTGAGTCGGTACGCCGGGCGAATCTACCTGCCCCGCTGCAACTGCAGTTGTTGTGCCGCATTAAAAATGCGCGAGCGGATCAGTTGCGTACTGATAAGCGCGGTGAGCCCGGACGCTGCGAAGATCATGGCAAGAACCACAAACTGATAGATGGATGCATAGAGCGGCCGCACGCCAGACAGCAACATCCCGGCCATAAGGCCGGGAATCCAGACAATGCCGAGAGATCGCAGCGAATCGATCGCCGGAATCAGGCTTGCCTCGAACGACGTCTGTAGATAAGGCGCGATGCTGCGGTTGCCTTCCGCCCCCAGCGCCAGCGCGGACTCAATCTCGCCCACATGCGACAGCACGTCCGCACGCAAGCGATTCAGAGCCAGCCCATTGGTGTTCATCGCGTTGGCGATGATCATGCTGCCCACCGGAACCAGCGATGTGATGGCCGTGTCGATCACGCCCAGCGCCGCCATAAGCGCGATCACCGAGCCCGCGCCACCAACGATGGCCCAGGTGGACACAGCGCGCGCGCCCGGGATTCCCTTGGCACGGCGCCCGGAAATCGATCCAGCAGCCAGCATCATTGCTATCAACAAAAGAACACTGGTCCAGCGTGGCCCTCGCAATAATAAAACTAGAATCGATCCAACCGCGACGATCTGAACGATGCCGCGCATCATCGCAATGGCGGCCTCACTCTCCAGATGAATGCCCCGATGCCGTGCAAGCAGCACGACCGTCATAGCCAATAACGCTGCCGCAACAGCCTGCGCGATTCCCAAATGGATTTGGCTGGTGAAGATCGCCTTAAGCATGAATCACCTCGGCGACGGCGCCGATCTTGATAGCACGTCCATGTTCGAGCAACAGAGCGCGAGTCGCGACGCGGGCAGCTTGTTCGCGATCATGCGTGACCCAAACGCAAGCGAGCTGCTGCGATGCCATGACATTTTGTAGAACCGTTTCCACTCCCGATTTAGACTCTGAATCCAGTGCGGAGGTGGGCTCGTCCAGCAGCAGCACTTTGGGACCATTGGCGAGGCTCCGCGCCAAAGAAACTCGCTGCGCCTCGCCTCCCGAGAGATTGGCGACATCGCGTCCGGCATAGCCTGCCAGTCCGACTTGGGTGAGGAGTTTTTCGATGACGTCGGGCGTAAGCGTCTCGTTTCTCTGTCGCGGACCGAACTGAAGATTCTGCGCGACCGTCCCCGGGAAAAGATATGCCCGTTGCATAACCATGCCAATTTTCTGCCGCAACTCGCGAGGGGCAATTTGTCTATACTCGACGCCGTCGAGAAAAACGTTTCCTCGATCGGGCTCATCGAGCCGATTGAGTAGGCGGAGTAATGAGCTCTTGCCCGCGCCGCTCGGCCCGAGAATCGCCAAGGTTTCGCCCGCATTCAGGCTGAAACCAATGTCTTCGACGAGAATTTTCCCGAGCACGGAGCGCGAGAGTCCTTCGGCGCGAAGCAAAATCTTGCCGGGAGTGGGAGACTCCGTCATCGGAAGGGAGAATATCCGCTACTTGTGATCGATGGCGCGCAGCTCGGCCACGATCTCTTGCGCCGCCTTGCCGGCCGCTTCATGCTGGTTCACGTCGAATGAAATGGCGCCAACGCGGGCATGTCCGCCGCCGCCATAGCGCTCGCAAATCTTGGCCAGATTCACCGTCGGCTCTTTCGGCGCCCAGGGATTCGATCCCACCGAAACCTTCACCCGAAAATTGCTCTTGCTGAGTCCCACGCTATACACCGACTCGGGATGCAAAAAGTAGGGCACGAACTTGTTATAGCCTTCCAGCGCCTGATCGGTAACATCGAAAAACAATGTGCCGTCGCGCGATTCGGTGCGCTCTCGTAGAATCTCGATCGAGCGCCGATGCCGCTCCAGCAGCGGCGGCAACAGGCTGGCGATAAACGGCTCCTCGATCACTTCCGCCAATGACTTCGTCACCAGCAGCGGAATCAGTTTTGGCAAGAAGGCCGGATCCTGCGTCGACTCAATAATCATGGTCAACTTCATCGCCGGAGCTTTCATCTCAACCGCCGTCTTGGCATCAGGATAGCCTGCGCCATCAATGATGTCTGTCCACTTGATCAGCTCGGCGACCGGCTTGGTGTTGAAGCCAAAGCGATCCTTGGCGATGGTCGCGATAAAACTTCCGCAGGAGCGAAAGCTGGGGTCGTAAAACTTGTGATCGCTCTCGTCGTGCTCGAAATGCTCGGCATCGGCCGGACTGAGAAAGGCGCTCTCGTGATGATCGAACCACCAGGTGATTTTCGGCGAACTGGAATACTTGAAATCGACAATGGCATTCTCGTCGCCATCGAAATCGCTCTCGTTAAACAACGACCCCGCCCGATGCAGCAGGCCGGAAAACTGGAAGTCCACGTCGTCCCGGATGCGCTCGCGATAAAAGCGCGAAAACAGCGCCGCCGAGCACGCGCCGTCGAAGCACCGGTCGTGAAAAAACACGCGAACTTTCAATGCGCCTCCTTGAGTCAAAATGCGCCCCGGCCAAATCCGAATCAAATGGGCGAATAGGAATAATACCTGACAGAGGTTAAGTCGCGTCAGGCGTTAGGAAATCGAAAGTTCCAGGGAGAGGAATCTAGGAAGCCGCGCGGCCATGCAGCGAATCGCGATGGGGCGCGAGCATCGGCAGCACTACGGGCACGCTGAACATCGCCGCCGTAAATAGCAAGTCGCCTTCCGCCGCATTGCGGAAAAACGGCAGCGCCGCGGTGTAGGACATCATCAATCCCGCCAGCGTTTTCGGATACATATTCCAGCACGCCCACACCGCGAAATTGCTCAACACAAAGAACGAGACCGAACTCGCCACCGCCGCGCCGACTACGCGAAGGGGCGTGGCGCGTCCGCGCAACGTCGTGCCCAGCCACAGGATGGCCGCATACCACGCGAAGGTCACGAAGTGATCCCACGAAAACGTCAGCGAGTAGACGAACTTGGTCAAAACCACGTCCGTGGCGGCGAACAGCACGAACGGAATCCACAACTGGCGGCGCGATCCCTTAGCCCCGAAAAAGAACAGCGAGGCCGCGACCGGCGTGAACATCCACGGATGCGGCATAAACCGCACCGCAATTGCGACGAAGACAAATAAGTAAGCCAGCATGAAAATTCACCTCAAAACTGCCAACTTTGATTGTACAAGAGCCCGCGTCAAGTAACGGTGGCCGTTGGGGGTCTTTTCCCTGGATTCCCACCGGCGTAAAATAGCTCTGCAATGGCTTTCCCAATCAAAATCTGTAGCATCTGCGAAGAAGAGTTTGAGCTGAAGCCGGACAAGCCGGGTTTCGCCAACCTGTGTCTCGAATGTACCGCCGCCGAGGCCGCCGCTCCGGCCAAATCCAAGCCCCGCATGGACGCCGTCGAACGCACCACCACCAAAGAAGCCAACGAAGCCCGGCGCCAGGCCATGCGCGAACTCCTCTACCGCAAAGACAGCTAGCCCGCTCTCGCTGAGGAAAACCTTGTCAAGCCCCCCGCGCCCACACCATCCGCCCAAACCATTGCTGCGAAACCAAATATAAACTTGCTCGTGGTGTCCGATTTGCCGGGGGCAAACTGCTATTCTGGAAACATAGGTTCGACGCATGATCGCTCGATCTTTCCCGCACAAAAATCGCTCACCGGAAATGCAGTCTCTCGGCCCAATGTTGGAAAAAATGTTGGCCGCAAGCCTGAAGCAATCTCCGGCAGGTGCGTCTCCCCTCCTGGCTTGGCCCGTCGCCTGCGGACATGCCGTGTCCCACCGCACCCGCGCGGTCAGTTTCGAGAAGGATGTTTTGACTGTCGAGGTGCAGGACCTCTCGTGGCGTGTGGAATTACGCCGTTTCAGCTCGCAATATCTGGCCATCTTGAACCGCTACTGCCGCGAGGACGTCAACCGGATCGAGTTTGTTCCCATGGGACGGGAGCCCGCGAAGCGTGAAGGTTAGCCCCCAGGACGTCACCCACGTGGCGAACTTAGCCAACCTCGATCTCACCGAGTCCGAGCGAGCCGCCATGCTACGCGATCTGAATTCCATTCTCGATCACATCGACAACCTGAATGAGATCGACACAACGAACGTGCCGCCCGTGGTGCAAATGGCGGGGTTGCAATCCGAACAGACCGATCGCGACGATATTCTGGAAGGCCTGCGTCCGTCGCTGCCGCGCCCAGAGGCGCTGGCGAATGCTCCTTCCAACGATGGCATCTTCTTTGTTGTGCCTAAAGTGATCGAACGTTAAGCGGTTCGCTTCGAACGAATGAATCTCCAATCGCTCACTATCGACTCGACGCGAGCCGCATTGGCGGAAGGAAAGACTTCTGCGTCGGCCCTGGTCGATGCCTACTACGAAAAAATCGAAGCCGATGATCCGCAAGTCGGCGCCTACCTTTCTCTTTGCAGAGAGCGCGCCAAGGTCAAAGCATACGAGATCGACAGCCTCGCAGCTCGCGGCGACGCACTGCCGCCGCTGGCCGGAGTTCCCGTCGCCATTAAAGATGTGATGGTGACGCGCGGCATCCGCACCACCGCAGGGTCGAAAATTCTCGCCGACTACATTCCTCCCTACCACTGCACGGCAGTGACCCGGCTCGAAGCGGCAGGCGCGATCGTTCTGGGCAAGCTCAACTGCGACGAGTTTGCCATGGGATCGTCCAACGAAAACTCAGCGTGGAAGCCGGTGCGCAATCCCCGCGACTTAACCCGCGTCCCCGGCGGTTCTTCCGGAGGATCGGCCGCTGCCGTCGCGGCGAATATGGCCGTCGCGACTCTCGGCTCCGACACCGGAGGCTCCATTCGCCAGCCCGCCTCGTTTTGCGGCGTAGTCGGCCTCATGCCTACCTATGGCCGGGTTTCGCGCTATGGACTGATCGCGTTCGCCTCGTCGCTCGACCGCATCGGCCCCCTCACCAAAACGGTGAGAGATGCCGCCACGATTCTCAAAGTCATCGCCGGACACGATCCCATGGATTCAACTTCCGCCGACATCCCAGTTCCCGATTACGTCGCGGAACTCGAAAAGCCAGTTCGTGGTCTGCGCCTGGGTGTTCCCAACGAATATTTTGGCGAAGGCCTCGACGCCGAAGTTCGCAGCGCAATCGAAGCTGCGATTCAACGCCTCGCCGCGCAGGGGTGCGATATCGTTCCCATTTCTCTGCCGCACACCAAGTACGCGATTCCGGTTTACTACATCATCGCAACCGCCGAGGCATCGTCCAATCTCGCCCGCTTCGACGGCGTCCGCTACGGACATCGCGCCGCCGGCGCGACCACGCTCTCACAAATGTACCGCCGCACCCGCGACGAAGGCTTTGGCGCGGAGGTCAAGCGCCGCATCATGCTCGGCACCTACGTCCTGAGCGCTGGATATTACGACGCTTACTACCTGAAAGCGCAAAAAGTCCGCACCCTGATCGAGCAGGACTTCACCGAAGCATTTAAGAAGGTTGATGCAATCGTCACCCCGACCAGCCCCACGGCAGCATTCAAGCTGGGCGAAAAATCGAACGATCCACTGGCCATGTACCTGGCCGACATCTACACCGTCACAGCCGATTTGGCGGGCATCTGCGGAATCTCCGTCCCCTGCGGCGAAACCAAAGAAAGACTGCCGATTGGATTGCAAATTCTAGGCAAGCACTTTGAAGAAGCGACGATACTGCGTGTAGCGGAAGCCGTCGAAAAGTCGGGCGCTCAAGACGGATCGTAGTAACGAGTTCCGCTCTCAACGCACGCGCGACACAAAACTTTTCCATCGCGCTGCACTTCGCGCTTAAAATTGATCCCTTCGCCGCACTCGGCGCACAATACGCGCTCTCCCTTATATCCCGGAAACTCTTCCGGAGGCAGCTCCACCTTCACCCATTGGGTGGTGAATAAATCTTCATCCCCGATTTCCGCATAGGCCCGCATCTGCTGCTGGTTCTTGTCCTCGATCTCAGGATGCATCTGCCGCGCCAGCGCCTTCGATGACTCCTTCGCCGCGATGCGCACGGCTTTGCTCGTGCTCACGTCCACAAACGTAGCCGCGACTTTTCCCCAGTCGCGAAACTTTAGCGCGCGCTTGCCCAGGCGGCATCCCGTGACTACGGCGACCGCGTCGGTCATGCAGCGGTCGATCTCGACAAATGTCACCAGCCGCTTGCGATCTTTTTTCTTCGGATCGTCAATGCCCAACAGCGTGAGCCCCAGCATCGCCATGCGCACGCCTAGAACCTGCCCAGCGCAGAGATGTCCGTGCGCCTGTTCGGCGTCGCGCAGATATTCGTTCAAAGTCTTCATGCCAGGTTCGTCGCGGATCTATCGCGACAATTTTGTCCCACTCATTCCCCACTATACAAGGAGCAAAAATGAAATTTCACTTTGGCTGCAAACCCTTCCTGGCCGCGATTATGGGCCTCGTCCTCGCCACCACTGCGTGCAGTTCGCAATGGATCAGCGTCGCCCTCGCCGACCTTCCCGTGCTCACCCAAATGGCGCTCAACATCGGAACCCTCGTCACCACCATGGATTCCGGCAAACCCATCACCGCAGCCGAGACTGCCGGCATTCAAGCCATTTCGAACGAAGCCAGCAAAGACCTCAACCTGCTGCAATCGCTTTATAACGATTACAAAGCCAATCCCAATGCGACCAAGCTACAGAAAATCAACGACGCCATAACCAGCATCAATCAGAATCTGCCCGCGGTTCTACAAGCCGCGCACATCGCCGATCCCACGCTGCTGGCGCGGGTCAGTGCTGGAGTCAATCTGATCCTCACCACGGTAGAAAGCTTCGCCGCGCTCATGCCCCAGACCCAGATTCAGTCACACACCAGATTGTCAGTCTCGCAAGCGCATGTCCCGCCAGCAGCAACGGCGTCGGTGCAGAAAAAAGTTGTGCTGGCAAATTCTGCAGAGTTGAAAAAACAATGGAACCAGCAAGTCTGCGCTCCCGCGCACGCCGAGGCCTTCCGTGCGGGATTTTCAGGGTGCAGCATTAAGTAGGATCAGCAGGAAGCGCGATGGAGCCGCAGAAGAACGCGGCCCTGTCGTTGCTCTGTTAAACTCTTGCGTTGACCACCTCGTAACTCGATGGGCTCCAGCCATGAGCATTAGAAAAATCATCCTCCGCACCGCGCTCATTCTCGTTGGCCTGCCCATCGTCGCGGTCTTGCTCCTCCTCGGATTCTTCTACTCCGTTTTTTATTTCCCCAACTGTACCAGCGCCACCAACGGCGCAATCATTTCTTCTGGAGTGAAGCGCGAGTATCTTCTATATGTGCCGAAGAATCTCGATCCTGCAAAGCCTGCGCCGCTAGTCATCACCCTGCACACTTCGATGTCCTGGCCGAGCTCTGCCATGGCAATCAGCCAGTGGAACCGCGTGGCTGACGAGAATGGATTCATCGTGGTCTACCCTGCGGGAACGGGAGGGTCGTGGGAGATGAAGGGCAGCGAAACACCGTCGCGCATGCCCGACGTCATTTTTATTTCAGAGTTGATCGACAAGCTGAAGGCGTCCTACAACATCGACAAGTCGCGCATCTACGCCGACGGCATGTCGAATGGCGGAGGCATGGCGTTCGTGCTCTCGTGCACGCTGTCCGATCGCATCGCGGCGGTCGGACTGGTTTCGGCTGGCCTCGACCCCGGATGGAACTGGTGCCCCGACCATCGGCCGGTGCCGGTGATTGCCTTTCACGGCGCCGCCGATCCTATTTGTCCCTATAACGGCGGCCATACGAGGCTGGGAGGCGACGGATTCCCCAACATCCCAGCCTTCATGGCGACGTGGTCGCAGCGAAACCGTTGCGGAGCGAATCCAACCGAATCCACAGTCGCCGCCGATGTCACGCGTCTGCAATACACAGACTGCGCCGACCACGCAGACGTAGACTTCTACACCATCAAGAACGAAGGCCACCAATGGCCCGGCGGCAAACGGATAGTGGCGGAATTCTTAGTCGGTCGCTATAGCCACAGCATCGACGCGACTGAGCAGATGTGGGCGTTTTTCAGGGAGCATCCGCTCGCGGGCAGGTAGCGTCGCGAATCTCAACATCCCGCTACAAGGACTCGTTTCGCCACTCTTTCTACTTCCTTCTCCACCGCACTCCATCCTTAGTATTCTCAATCACAATCCCCGCCGCAGTCAGTTCCGCGCGCAGCGCATCGGACTGCTTGAAGTCCCGCGCTTTCCGGGCTTGCTCCATGGCGGCGATTTTTTGCTCGATCACTTCGCTCGACAGCTCTTGCGCCGCGACGGTTTCGATTAAACTCGGCGCGATATCCTGACGGCCTTCGGCCTTGGCCCAGGCGAGGATGCCGCTCATGCGCGCCGCGTCCTCGTCTTTTAATACGCCGAAAATTTCGTCGAAGGTCTGCAGCGCGGCCAGCAGCGGCGCCACATCGGACTGCTTTAGTTGCGCCGCGTCCATGGCCGAGTTGGCTGTGCGGATCATGTCGAAAATCGCGCCCTGCGCCTGCGCCGTATTCAAGTCGTCGTCGAGTCCCGCCTTGATGCGCTGCACCGTGTCGGCGGCCAGCTGCGCCATCTCCGGGCTTGCGCCCTCAGGAAATTTCCCCGAAGTCAGCCGCGCCTGAAAATTGCGCAGCCGCTCGACCGACGCCGTCGCCTGCTGCAAGCCGTCCATGGTGAAATTCAGCTGATTGCGATAGGGCACCGAAGTCAGCAGATAGCGAATCGCCGACGGCTTGTGTCCCTTGAGCACGAGGTCGCGCAGAGTATAAAAATTCCCCAGGCTCTTCGACATCTTCTCGCCTTCGACCAGCAGAAAGCGCGAGTGAAACCAGAAGTGCGCGAAGTCTTTGCCGGTAAGCGACTCCGACTGCGCAATTTCATTTTCGTGATGCGGAAAAATCAAATCTTCGCCGCCGGCATGAAGGTCGAAAGTTTCGCCCAGCTCCTCCATCGACATCACCGAACACTCAATATGCCACCCCGGACGCCCCGGCCCAATGCAGGTTTCCCACGAAGCCTCGCCCGGCTTGGGCGCCTTCCACAGCGCGAAGTCGCGGGCGTTGTCTTTGTCATATTCATCGACATCGACGCGCGCGCCATCTTCCATGCCCGCGAAATCGCGCTTCGATAATTTGCCATACGCCGGAAACTTTGCGATCCGAAAATAATACGAGCCATCGTCCGTGCGATACGCCAGGCCTTTCTTTTCAAGCGCTGCGATAAACTCCGCCATCTGCTGAATATGTTCGGTGGCCCGCACCAGATGCGGCGGCAGAATATTCAGCGCCGCGCTGTCTTCCAGAAACGCCTTCTCATACTTCGCCGTGTATTGCTGCACGGTCACGCCATGCAGCGCCGAGTTGCGGATGATCTTATCGTCCACGTCAGTGATATTCATGACGTAGCGCACGTCGTAGCCGCTCTGCCGCAAAAACCGGTACAGCAAATCGACCGCAACAAAAGTGCGGAAGTTGCCAATATGTCCGTAGTCGTAGACGGTAGGCCCGCAAGCATACATACGAACCTTGCCCGGATCAATCGTGCGAAACTCCTCAACCCTGCCAGAGAGCGTGTTGTAAAGACGAAGCGGCATAGATGCTTAAGGTCAACAGATGGAAACAAATAGTTTAGCAGGCGCAAACTGGGCGGCTGGGATACCTCAGGTTGCATGGGCGGAGACGAAGGCTGCACGCAAGTGCAGCAACCGCTCCAATGAGCGCGAACGCCCGAGGCGCGGGAGGAGCCTCATTAGAGGTGAAAGTCTCCGTTGACTGTCCCCCCCCCCCCGCAACCTACAATGTCCAACTATGGAGGAGTATATGACAAGAATGGTTCGCCGGACTCTGGCTACGGTACTTGTTGTTTCGGTCAGCTGCTTTTGCCTCGGACAGGCGCAAGAGAAAGTTCTCTACAGCTTTGGCGCAAACGCCAACGACGGCTTCCTGGCGAACGGAGGACTGCTCTTTGACAAGCAGGGCAATATCTTCGGAACAACTTTTGACGGCGGCGGAAGCCTATATGGCAACCAAGGCACCGCGTTTGAGCTGAGCCAGCAACGCGACGGCACCTGGGCAGAAACTATTATCTACAATTTTTGTTCGGTACTCGAAAACAACGGCTTTTGCGCGGATGGGGCGAGGCCGGAAGCCGGACTGATCGCGGACAGCGCTGGCAACCTATACGGGACTACCTTCTACGGCGGAGTCGATGATCAAGGCACGGTCTTCGAGCTTTCACCGCCCGTGTCGGGTGCAACGTGGGTTTACACAAAGCTCTACGAGTTTTTGGGCAGTCAGAGCAACGGCGCTCCGGCGGGTAAGCTCACCTGGGACGGCGCGGGCAACCTCTACGGTACATTTCAAAACGGCGTTTTTGAAATGACTCCTAACGGCGGCGGAGGCTGGAACTATAGCACTCTAGTGACGTTCTGCCCGAATTATCAGAATTGCACCAACGGTGTGGACGCGGTGGCTGGGGTTTCGTTCGATAAAGCGGGAAACCTCTACGGCACGACCTACTACGGCGGAATCGACAGCTCCTGGGGCGTGCTCTACAAACTGTCCCCGACTGGCGGCGGAAATTGGAACGAAACTGTGCTTTATGACTTTCGGCCACGAAGCGGGGCAAGGCCCATCTCAGAAGTCAACTTCGACGCGGAAGGCAACCTTTACTTCACGTCCTCGATGGGCATGGGCGCGGGACAATGCGGCAGCGTGGATAGGTTCAACACGAAGACAAACACCATCCAAAAATACCTCTTTGACTATAACGACCCAATCACCGGATGCGATCCCTACGCAGGCGTGCTGCTGAATCGTGCAAACGGCGCGGCTTACGGCACAAGCGCCTACGGGGGTCAGTTCAGCACAGGAAATGTGTACAAGGCAACTGGTGACGGCAAAGTGACAAGCCTCTACACCTTCTGCCAGCTCGATAATTGCGCAGACGGAGAAATGCCCACGTCCTCGCTCACCGAAGACTCGCACGGAAATCTGTACGGAGTCACGTTCTTGGGCGGCGCGAACAACAAAGGCGTGGTATTCGAAATAACGCCGTAGTTTCATAGCTTGGGGCAGCATAGTTCGGGCACCGCATTTAGCATGTCATATAGTGACGCTAAATGACATTCTGGCGGCATATAGTTATCGCCACGCTGCGTGCTCTTAAACCTCGCGCAGCCGCTTCCCCACCAGAATCGTGTAGTGCAGCGCCGAAATAATGGTGAAGGCGAAGACGGCGCGGAGCAGGCCGATGCGGACGATCGCGACCCATCTCACGGGATACAACTGCAACACCATCACCGCGACCACCGCCGCGACCTGGGCAAACGTGTTCGCCTTGCCGAAGATGCTGGGACGGAAGTCGCGCAACCCCGCGATGGCGAAGAGCACGGCGCTGGCGAACAGAATCGAAATGTCCCGGCTGAAGACGACCACGGTGTAGCGCCAGGGAATCTTGTGCAGAATCGAGAGCACCATGAAGGTGGTGCTGAGCAAAAGCTTATCCGCGATGGGATCGAGATATTGCCCCAGCTTGGTTTGCTGATTCAGATGGCGCGCCAGCAGCCCGTCGAGGCCGTCGCTCATGCCCGCGATCATGAAAAGCACGAGCGCCACACCATAGCGCCCCGAAACCATGTAGATCACGATGAAGGGAAGAAACGTCATCCGCAGCAGCGTGAGCTGGTTGGGATAAGTGAAGATTTGCGATAGCTTCAACGGCGAGCCTTGCGTCGAAAATCGTAAGCGCAATATGTTCGTACAGCGCGTTTCGGCATAGCGCAATTCTCAACGCGCGCGCCGCGATTTGCAACTAAGCAGGGAATTCCTCCGTGTTACTCCGTGATGCCTCAGTGCCCGCTGTGTTTAAGATTTTGGTTCAGGATAATATTCCTGCAGATGCGATTCAGAGCCGATCGGCGAAGAGTATTGTGGGGTCTAAGTCTTGCCGGCGCCGTCGCGGCAACAGAACTTGCACTACCTCGGAGACTTCGTTCTCAAAGCAAAGCCGCGGGCGCTAATCCAGCTTTTCATGTCGGCGAGTTCCATAAGATCTACGACCCATCCACGGGAGAGCGCGAGCCCTGGTACATCAACGATCACACGTTTATCCGCGCTGAAGATGGGCAGTGGCATCTGTTCGGAATCACGCATCAGGAGCCGGCGAATCCGCAGCAGGAAAAGTTTTTCGCGCACGCCACCGCGCCTGAACTCAACGGCCCGTGGACGAAACAAGCGCCCGCCATGCACGCCGACGAGAAGCTGGGCGAAACGGTGGTGTGGGCTCCTTATGTATTGAGGCATGACGGGCTGTATTGGATGTATTACTGCGCGGGCGGAAAAGATGACGCGAAGTATCACATCCATCTCGCGACCTCGCCCGATCTCTGGCAGTGGACGCGGCATCCGGCGAATCCCATGGTTGTGGACGGGTACGATGCCCGCGATCCCATGGTGTTGCGGTGGGGCGATCAGTGGCTGCTGTTCTATACCGCGACCAGCAAGCCGCACGGCGGACACCATGTGGTGAAGGTGGTGAGCAGCCGCGACTTAATTCATTGGGCAGACAAGCGCGAAGTCTTTCGCGATCCGCAAAAAGGCACTTTCGGCGGCCCAACGGAATCGCCATTCGTGGTCGCGCGCAACGGAAAATATTATCTGTTCGTTTGCACCAATCACGGCTACAACGAGACTGCGGTGTATGAAAGCGAGAGTCCGCTGTTTTGGGACTTCGCGAGCCTGGTTGGAAAGTTTCCCGCTCACGCTGCGGAAGTGATTCATACGCCGGATGGAAAGTGGTTTGTGTCGCGGGCTGGCTGGGGACAGCGTGGGGTGTATCTAGCTGAGCTCACTTGGAACGATAAGTGACTGGCGACTCAAGCGAAATGCAGATTCCTCGCTTCGCTCGGAATGACAAAGGTTAAGGATTGGAATGACAATACGTTTTCGAGTAGCTACAGCCAACCCTTAGCCCTCGCCATGCGTGCGGCCTCGATGCGATTGCTTGCGCCTAGTTTGCTGATCGCTTCGGACAGATAATTCCGCACCGTGCCTTCGGATAATCCCAGATCGAGAGCGATATCGCTGCTGGGTAGGCCTTCCCCGGCGAGGCGTAGCACCTGGCGTTCGCGGTCGGTGAGCGGATCAGCTTCCGCCCACGCTTCCGTCGCCAACTCTGGATCGATCACGCGCAAGCCCTGATGGACTCGCCGCACCGCATCCGCTAATTGTTCAGCACGCATGTCTTTTAGCAAGTAGCCCGATGCGCCAGCTTCGAGAGCGCGGCGCAAATATCCGGCGCGAGCGAATGTGGTCAGAATAATAACGCGTACCGGAACGCGCCTGCGCTTCAATTCCGCGGCTACATCGAGGCCGGTCATCTCGGGCATTTCGATGTCGGTGAGAAACAAATCGGGCTTGTGCGTGAGCACGGCTTGCAGCGCGTCTTTGCCGTTGCGGGCCTGCGCGATGACCGCGATGTCGCCTTCGATTTCTAGCAGCGCAGCCAAAGCCCCGAGCA
The DNA here is from genome assembly GCA_963799065.1 of Terriglobia bacterium. Lineage (GTDB taxonomy): Bacteria > Acidobacteriota > Terriglobia > Terriglobales > Acidobacteriaceae > JAJPHW01. The sequence goes on along the minus strand of CAWCVJ010000003.1, from coordinate 524,472 downwards.
CCATGCCTTGATCTTCCGCGATGACGACGCGGATCGCCTTGCGTGCCTCCTTGGGCGACTGTCCTCGGCTCGGCGCTTCTCTCAAAATAGAGTTCAGGACGCGCCTCCCGTCTGCAACTCCGCCACGGGAAATTCGATACTTAACCTTGTGCCTGACGCGGTCTCGCGGCGCAAGGTCCCTCCTAACGCTTCCACACGCTCTCTCATCCCACGCAAGCCGTTGCCTTCGATCTGCGTTCCGCCACGCCCATCATCGGCAATTTCCAGCAGGCAGGTTCCCTCGATCCGAGCCAGACGCAATTGGCAATTGCGCGCATCGGCGTGACGCACAACATTGGTGACGGCCTCGCGCAACATGAGCGCGACTACACTTTCTTGCGCTGGCGATAATGGCAGCTGCACGGACTCCGCCTGCACACTCACTCCGGCAGTTTCGAGCACCGACTTCGCTTGCTTGATCTCCGCTTCGAGGCTATGAGCGCGATAGCCACGAATCGTGCTGCGCACATCGGCCAATGCCGCCCGCGACGTCTGCTCGACGTCTGCCATCTCAGCCTTAGCCCGCGCGGGATCGCGATCGATCAACTTCCCCGCCAGTTCAGACTTCAAAATGATGATGGACAGCGTGTGCCCCAGCACATCGTGCAAATCGCGGGCGATGCGCTCTCGCTCCGCGACTTTCGCCAGATGTTCGATCTCTTCGTGCGCCTGGCTCAGCTTCTTCATGGCGCGGTTTTTTTGCGCAAAGTACATATTGCTGAAACACGCGACCGATGCGAGACCGCAGGCGTAGAAGAGGAACCATCCCGAAAGATGCGCCAGTCGCCATTCAATCAGGGCGACGGCGAGGACCACGGCGAGGTAGCGAAGAACATGGGTCTCCTTCTCGATTACAAACGGCAACATGCAGGCGGCAAAAATAAAGAATGTACTGGCGCCGCCATTGAAAGGAGCGAACCCGACGCCGATCGCCAACATCCCGCCTAGAAGTAAGAGGGCCTGCCATTCGCAGACGATCCAGTAGAAGGTAAAGTACATCACCAGGAACGCAGCGGTCGCTAAAGCGGTCGCCGTGAACACGCGCCATCCCGCGTGGCTGAGGATGGGGTCAATCCAAAAGAAAACGAGATAGCACAGCCAGACGTATGGCGCCCATCCGTTGTCGATATCTTTTGGCAGCAGTCTCATAAGCTCTAGGCTAACTCTTTCGTGGGCTGGAGTCAGCCGTTAGTTTGCGGCTGTTGGATTACTTCGAGGGCCAGCCAGACGGCTAGACTCACAGCGATCCAACCGCACCAGTGCGCCGCTTTTCCCATCTCATACACCGCCACAAAAACCACTAAAGCGACTAACCAATTTTCCAGACATGTTGACATGGTGACCCATCCTTTCAAGGTGAATCTGTGTCTAGCCGTAGAGCTTGCTTTCGTCGCGCTGATAGCCAATTCGCGCCAAGCCGAGGCAAATCAGGGTGAAGGCGACTAGGGCGAACCAGTGTCCACCCATGGCCTCGCCGCGATCGTGCCCGATCACGCCCAGCGCCAACTGCGACAAGTGATACGAGGGCAGTAAGTGAGCGAATTGCTGAATCGGCTTGGGCAGGAACATGTAGGGGATCCAGAGGCCCGAGCAGAAGGCCATCGGAAGATAAATAAGGTTGATGGTCGCGGAAACCGAGTTGGGTCCGACAAAGTAAGCGATCGCCAACCCCAGCGCGCAGAATGGCAATGAGCCTCCGATCAACACTGCAACCAATTCGGCCAGACTCACCGCGCCCATGCGCACGCCGCCAAAGGCGGTACCAATCGCGAGCAAAATCACCACCACGACCGCGCTGAAGATCATGCTCATGACGATCTTTCCGGCAAAATATGCGAACGGAGGCATTGGACTGGCGCGTTTCACTTGCAGCCATCCCATGCCGCGCTCGCTGGCCAGTCCCGAGCCGGTGCCGTAAAGCGAAGCGCCCATCACGCCGAACGTGCCGTAGCTGGCGATCAGGTAAGTCGCCAGGCTCATGCCCGGCATTTCCTGATGTCCCATGACGATGCCGAACAGGATATAAAACATCACCGGAAATCCGATGGTCGCGAAGGAGTACATCGGCAGGCGCAGGTTCTTGAGGAATTCATACTTCGTTTCCTTGATGAGAATCGTTCCGGTACGTCGCGCAGAACCGAGCGATGAGGGACGTGTGAGAGTTGCGGTTGCTGTCGCCATAATTGTTCTCCTCGAAAGTAGTCGTCTTACTTCTTGCTGGTCAGGGCCAGGAAAGCTTCTTCCAGGCCCGCACTGCTGATTTCAATTCCCGAAAGCGTCGCATCGCGGCCGAGCAGCTCGCGCACCACCGGCTCGGCGATGGCGGCGCGAATCTCGATGGCGTCACGATCTTGCGCCACGCTGAGGACTCCGGCTATTGCTTGTACCTCGACCAAACTCAATCGCGTTATGCAGCGAATCTTCTTGCCTGCGGTTTGCGCTTTGATTTCGGCGGGCGATCCTTCGGCGATGATTTGTCCTTGATTGATGACCACGACGCGATCGGCCAATGCATCGGCTTCTTCCAGATAATGCGTGGTCAGAAGTACCGTCTTCCCGCGTGCGATCAGTTTGCGGATTTGTTCCCACAATCCGCGCCGTGCTTCAACATCCATGCCGACCGTCGGCTCATCCAGGAAAATAATGTCAGGATCGCCGCACAGCGCCAGCGCGAACAGCACTCGCTGCTTCTGTCCGCCAGAGAGTTCGCCGAACGCCCGGTCCTTTATATCGGTGATCCCCGCGATGGCCAGCGTCTCGGCCGCGGGCAGCGGATTGGGATAATAAGAAGAGAACAAGTCGATGTGCTCGCGCACTTTCAGAGTCTCGGGAACTTTGCCCACTTGCAGCATTGCGCCCGTGCGGACACGGGTTTCGGCATCGACGGGATTTCCGCCGAACACATTGACTGTGCCCGTGGTGGGCCGCGCAAGGCCGAGAAACAGCTTAACCGCCGTCGTTTTGCCTGCGCCGTTTGGCCCCAGCAGAGCCACCAGTTCTCCAGCCCGAATTTCCAGATCGACGCCGCGCAATGCCTGCACCTTGTCATAGGTTTTCGTGACCGCCTTCAGACCCGCCACCACCTGCGCCTTCAGCCCGATCTCGGCCCCGTTGCCCGTATTTCTGTCCACTCGATTCAAGATCGAACTCGCCATAATCGCTCCTTTGAAATTCTTTGAGCTGCCAGCCACACATAGAGAATCGCTCCTGAGCGGGAATCCGTGTAGTGGAGAAGATCATTCCAGCGCGGTGACAAATGTCATTCTCGTGATACAGTTTCTAGTCGCAAAAAAGTCAGGGATTCCGCACTTGTAGGAGGGCATTACGCTGGCGCAGAAGGATGAAGTGACGGGCGAAGTGACCGGCGGGAATACAGGCGCTGAGCCACTTCGCGTTCGCCCCGGCGTCTCGCTGGCTGTGCTCAGCGATCTCGGCTGCCAGCGCGAAAATAACGAGGACTCCTGGGGTTATTGGGAGCCGCAAAGCGACGCCGATTTTCTCCGCAAAGGACGCCTCGCCATCGTTGCCGACGGCATGGGCGGCTATCAGGGCGGCGAAGAAGCCAGCCGCCTCGCGGTCGAAGTCGTCGAGCGCGTCTACGCCGCCGACGATGGCCCGGATCGCCAGACTCCGCTGGCGGAAGGCATCATCAAGGCGCATGAGCACATCCGCGAAAAACAGCGCATGGAGCTCCGGCTGCACGGCATGGGCACGACTTGCACCGCCCTCGCGCTGGTCGGCGATGACGCGAGCGGCTACCAACTTCATTTTGCCCACGTCGGCGACAGCCGCCTCTACTTCATTCGCGGTCCTCAGATTTCCCGCCTCACGCGCGACGACTCCTATGTCAGCCGCCTCGTCGAGAATGGCTTGATCAATGCCGAGGAAGCGGAAACCCATCCGCAAAGAAACATATTGACGGCGGCATTAGGAGCTGGCGCTGAATTGATCCCGCAGGTTCCGTTGGAACCGACCGGCCTCCAATCGGGAGACGCGTTGCTATTATGCAGCGACGGGCTCTGGGGAATGATTTCTGAAGTAGAGATACAGCACGCAGTCAGTGAGCAATCACCGCAATTCGCTGCGGAAAAACTAGTCAGGCTGGCGAGGGAGCGCGGTGGCCCGGACAATATTACGGCAATGATTCTGGCAGTTGGCTAAGATCGTATGGCAAAATCTCTAGCCCGGCAGGTGGAGGGGATGTCCCCTTCACTGCAACTTCGCGTACTCTGCTTTGGCATGCTTTAGGATGGGAATGTCCGGGTCGGCGTCCTTCCATAGTGTGAGAAAATCTGTGTGGGCAGCGAGCGCCCGAACGCGGGCCGCATCGGCATCCGCGCCCTGCGACGTTCTGGCTTGGAGTGCATTCGCCCGAGCCACTCCCAGATGCGCCAACGCTCCCGTCCAGCAGTTCCAAACAATACCCCGGTGGTCGATAATCTTCTGAAACTCCGTGGCGGCGGCACTGCCTTGTCCAGCTGCCAAATATGACTGCCCGCGGACATATAGGTGATAGAGGCAAGAAATATTGTTGCCGAAGGGAGTCTCGCCCAACTCAATGGGAGAGGCCGGTTGCAGAGCACTCATGGCTGCCGCCGGATACTTTCCATCCAGCGCCATTTGAGCCCGAATCGTAGGCAGCCAAAGCGGATTGCACCTGGGTATCGAGTGGGAACCATTTCTCTAAATCCTGCGCGGATGAATCTCCTCGTGCCGTGTCGCCCGCCACGGCATACGCAAGTGCGGCTTCGGCGACTGCGCCGAGACTCGCCGGAGCAAGCTTCAGAGCCTCGGCTGCTAGCCGCCGTGCTTCAGCCGCATTGCCGTAAGCCGCGTGCTGAAGGGCGGAGTGCGCCAAATAAAACGCCCCACTCTCTTTGTTGTCCACTCGCACAGCAGAGTCCACGGCTTGCTTCGTCAATTCCCTAGCCTTGCCGAGATGACCGCGATACGCCTCGGTGTCCGCGTGTTGATAGCGCAGGCTGCGGTCTTTCTCCAGCGCCTTTGCGATGATTCGTTCCAGTTCTGCAGGCACATCGGGATTCAGCCGCACCGCCGATGTGGGAGCCGCGTCAAGTATGGCTTTGAAGATGACTGCGGAACTCTCGCCTCGAAACGGCAAAGCGCCGGTCGCCATCTCGTACAACAACACTCCGAACGAAAACAGGTCGCTGCGAGCGTCCAACTCTTTGGCCCGCGCCTGCTCTGGCGACATGTAAGCCACCGTGCCGAGCGCCGAGCCGGGGCTGGTGAGGTGTTCCTCGGAGTCTACCGTCGTCGCACTTAACCCAACGCCTTCCGACCTCGTAGAGACCTTCGCCAACCCGAAATCCAGAATCTTGGCGTGTCCACGCCTAGTGACAAAGATATTGGCGGGTTTGACGTCGCGGTGGATGATGCCTTCCGAGTGCGCAGCGTCGAGCGCGTCCGCAATCTCGATGGCCAGCGATAGGATCAACTCGGTTTCCAGCGGGCGGCCAGCAATGCGATGCTTCAGCGTCATGCCATCCAAAAACTCCATGGCGATGAATGAATGCCCTTCATGCTTGCCGATTTCGTAGATCGTGCAAATATTGGGATGGTTGAGGGCCGAAGCAGCGCGAGCTTCCCGTCGGAAGCGTTCCAGTGCTTGCGGGTCTTGCGCTACATCTTCCGGCAGAAACTTGAGCGCGACGAAACGGCCAAGGTCGGTGTCTTCCGCCTTGTAGACGACACCCATACCGCCGCCACCAAGCTTCTCGACAATGCGGTAGTGCGAGACGATTTCGCCGATCATGCTTTCGCCGCTATGGTTTCGACGATCATGGTCTCGACGATCACAGAACGGTGCCATTTTAGGGGCAAGGAGAAGGACATTGCAAACTTCTGCATACTCCGTCTGCTCCTTTCGGTGGACCGATTCCAAACTCGAACTGGCAAAAGCACTTAGACATGGGCGTCTGTCATGACGCGGACATTGAATTGCAACAATAGTTTGCCGTGGAAACCCTATCAATCCAATCAGGTTTATGGCAAGATGAGGATACTATGAAGATCTCGCAGAAGGGTCTCTACGGATTGCAGTCCATGATGATGCTGGCGCGCCGCTATAACCAGGGCGCAATCCGCATCCGCGACATTGCTTATGAGGAAGGACTGCCGGAAAAATTTCTGGAACTGATTCTGCTGGAACTCAAGAATGCGCGAATGGTGGAGAGCGTTCGCGGAGCGAAAGGTGGATATCAACTGCGCCGTGCACCGTCGGAGATTCGCCTGTCGGAAATTATCCGGCTCATCGACGGACCGCTCGCGCCCTTCGGAGATGCGGAACAACTCCGCACATTGATCGATCGCGACGCCGAACATCGCGCCCTCTATCAAGTGTTTCTCGATGTCCGCGATTCCGCCGCCAAGATTCTTGAGAGCACAACCCTCGCCGACATTATGAATGCCAAAGGCCCAGTCGGTTCTAAGAGCAAGAAGTCGCATAAAAAGAAATCCTCGGATCGTTTCGACGTTCTGCCCATGGTCGTCCATGGAAATCTGAAAGCGAAAGAATAAGCGATGCTACTCATTCGAGCCAGGACTTGGACCCTTTTCCCGCTTTTCCTGTTTTTGTGTGCGATGGGATGGACCCAGACAAAAATTCGCGTCGGCGCATTTCCCAACATCTCGCATGCCCAGGCCATGGTGGGAAAGGCGAATGGTTTTTTCGCTCGCCAAATGGGTCCCCAGGTCGCTGTGGAATGGAGCAGTTTCAATGCCGGCCCTTCCGCCATTGAAGCTCTATTTGCCGGCGCCATCGATATGGCCTACATCGGCCCCAACCCCGCCATCGCCGGCTACGTCCGATCCAACGGAGAAGCCCTCCGCATCGTTTCCGGGGCAGCCAGCGGCGGCGTCGCCCTGGTCGTCCGCAATGACTCCGGCATTCAGAAACCCTCCGACTTTCACGGCAAGAAGGTTGCCTCTCCCCAACTGGGCAACACGCAAGATGTCGCCCTGCGTAATTGGCTGAAAAATAATGGACTCAAAACCACCGATAAAGGCGGGGATGTTCAAGTCGTCCCCCTCGCGAATCCCGATCAACTCACCCTATTCCTTAAGAAGCAGCTCGATGCCTCCTGGGCGCCCGAGCCCTGGGCCACGCGACTCATCCATGAAGGCAATGGCCGATTGTTTCTTGACGAGCGCGATCTCTGGCCCAACCATCAGTTTGTCATCACCAACATCATCGTGAGCCAGAAGTTCCTGGCGGCCCATCCCGATCTGGTGAAGCGTTGGCTTGCCGCCAATGTCGATGTAACCGATTGGATAAAGCATAATAGTGGGGATGCTAAGAATCTCCTCAACCAGCAAATCCAAAAGGAAACCGGCAAAGCCATCCCTTCCGCCGAATTGGACGAGGCTTTCGGCCGGCTGGAAGTAACCTACGACCCCCTCCGTGACACCCTCCTCTCCTCCGCCAAGGCCGCCTTCGAGAACGGCTTCCTCGGTCGCCAGATGCCCGACTTATCCAAGATCTATGACTTAACGCTATTGAACCAGGTCTTAACTGAAAAAGGCAGGAAACCAATCCCATGACGCACAATGCCGCCGCTCCAAATTCCACGTTCCCCAGTGAGAGCCACAGACCCCGTCGCCCGGTCGCCCGCCCCAGGCCCTCCATTGTTCCTCTCCGCCACGCCGACCCAGCCGTGCCGAAGGTCTCCCTGGACGGCATTTCCCTCAGCTACAAGACTTCGTCAGGCCAGCGCCTGCTCGCGCTGGACAACATCAATCTCAAGGTCAAAGCCGGAGAGTTTCTCTGCATCGTCGGTCCCTCAGGCTGTGGCAAGTCAACCCTCGTCCATCTCATCGCAGGATTGCACGCGGCGACTTCCGGGAAGGTTTCCATTGACGACAAGCCGGTCAGCGGACCCGGCACAGACCGCATCCTCATCTTTCAGGAACTCGGACTCTTTCCCTGGCTCACGGTCGGCCAAAACGTCGAGTTCGGCATGAAAATGAAGGGTGTCCCCCAGCCCGAGCGCATCGAGCAGACCCACCATTACTTGCGTCTGGTTCACCTCGCTCAATTCAAAGACAGCTATACCCATCAGCTTTCAGGCGGCATGCGTCAACGCGTCGCCCTGGCGCGCGCTCTTGCCACCCAACCCGATGTCCTACTCATGGACGAGCCTTTCGCCGCCCTCGATGCCCAAACTCGCGACCTGCTCCACGACGAACTGGAGCGCATTTGGCAAGAGACCGGCAGCACCATTATTTTCATCACCCACAACGTCCGTGAAGCCGTCCGCTTGGGCGATCGCGTTGCGCTGATGACCTTCCGCCCCGGTAAAGTCAAACGGGAATACGAAGTCGATCTGCCCCGCCCTCGCCAGTTGGAAGAAGTGAGCGTCGCCAAAGCCGCCCGCGAGATTCTGGATGACTTGCGTGAGGAAATCAACAAATCTTTGGAAGCGCAATACGCCTTGAGCGGAGACCGGGCATGAACCAGGCTGCCCGAAAGCTTCTCCGCCACTCACTCTTTTATGCCGCCTTAATTGGCCTGTGGTGGCTGCTGGCCGCCCTTAAAATATGGCCGCCGTATGTTTTCCCCACACCCTGGGGAGTGTTCGATTCGCTCCGCGCCGGCTTCGCCGATCACAGCTTCTGGATCGCGATCTCCGTCAGTATGAGGCGCATGCTGCTCGGTTATGGACTCTCCATCGTTCTCGGCATGATTCTCGGTCTGGCCGTTGCCAGCAGTAAATTCCTCGAAGAGACTCTGGGCGGACTGTTGGTCAGCCTCCAAAGTCTCCCCAGCATCTGCTGGCTTCCCCTAGCCGTGCTCTGGTTCGGCCTGACCGAAAAAGCGATCCTGTTCGTGGTCGTCATGGGTTCTCTCCTGTCCGTCACCATCGCCATGGAAGACGGCCGCAAGCAGATGCCGAAAATCTACAGCATGGCTGGACGCAATCTTGGCGCGCGCGGATTTCCTCTCTTTTGGTATGTGCTCCTCCCCGCCAGCCTTCCTTTCATTGTTTCGGGTCTTAAACAGGGATGGGCTTTTGCCTGGCGCTCTCTTATTTCGGGCGAGATGATCTTCATCAGTCTGGGCCTCGGTCAACTCCTCATGATGGGCCGCGACCTCAACGACATGAGCCAGGTCATCGCGGTCATGATCTTAATCATCGCCATCGGATACGTGGTCGACGGATTGGTTTTCAAAACCATCGAACATCGCCTCCGTCTCAAGTGGGGATTGGTCGCAGCCTAGAAAATCTTCCTTTCGCGAGATTCAATCCCCCTCGTCAGCCCATACCTCTTCGCTTAAAAACGAAAAGACCACCCGGCAAAAGGTGGCCTTTTCTTTCAAGGGAGAATAGTCCTAACGGAGGTAAATCGCCGTCAAAACTTTCTGGCAAGATATTATGAGCCAGCCGAGGGTGTGTCAACAGTTTTGTCAGAAATAAATGGCTTTATTATCAATCACTTAACAAAAAAGTTAACAGGTCGGCTCATCCCTCGAAGAGCGCTCAATAATGACGACTTCCACGTCTAACTCGCTTGAATTGTTCGGTTTAACGCCCTTCGGGGCCGATTCTCGCCCTCTCGGGCCTTGATCGGAGAGATGCAGCGAGACCAATTCCACGTCCTCGGGGCGATCGAAGAACCGGTCGGGCCAGAGGCGCTTCACCATGATGCGAACCCCTCCGAAAGCCACTCCGACGGCGATTGCGAAGCCCAAAATAATTCCGCAGAGCACGATCACGTTCACCAGCAAGTTTGCGACGTTATCTTTCTTGGTGAAGTGCGTGTTCTCGTTCCACGTCACGTCGGCTTCGTAAGTGACGGACGCAAGCAGAGCCTTGGCTTCGCTGCTCGAAATATTTCCTGAGACGACGACGACGATTGGTCCGGTACGTTTATCGAAAATCGCCTGTGAGTTGCCGGGTGGAAAGCTTGATTCAATCTTGCGTAAATGATCCGCTGCAATCTGCGGCGTAGGATACGAGATCAGCATCAGCGTGGCATCGCCGGTCGATGTGGCGTAGTTTCCCAACGCAACTTCCGCGCCCGCGCCGAAATCGACGAGCTGCGCGGAAATTGTCGCGCCATTGCGACCATCGTTGGCGTGATCCAGACCCACAGGCCCCATGATGTATTTCGCGCTGTTCTTCTCATAGGACTCCTTCGGGAGATACGCCGGCAGACTCGGCAGATTGCCGGTGTTGCCGGGCGGGGCGGGAATCGCCGCCGCCAACTCGCGCAACTCCGCCGCGGACATCGCCGTGAGCTTCTGAAACACCGCGTCCACCAGCACGTTGCCCTGATAGAAGAGCACGCGCTCATTCAGCGACGCCGCCTGGCCGCCGATTTTTTCGTTCTGCATCTGCGGCAGCTTGTAGAACGTGAACGCGCCATAAGCTCCGCTGGCATCGGCAAAGCGCGCCGCCTTGACCGTCAGCGTGTTGCCGTCGCGAGTGTAAGTCGCCCCCTCAAAGTCGGTGAATCCATACTCAGCAAGCAAAGCCGCATTAACCGGATCGGCAGATGTGGGACTGGTGCTGGCTTGGGTCGAAGCCGCGGTCCAGCCGGAGAATTGCTTAGGCAGAATGGGGGGAGCAGCGGCAGGCTTGGCATCCGTAGCGAAGGAAAGCGACGCAACTAGGGCTAAGAACGCGAGTGAGGCCGCAAGTCTCAGGGATCGAATGAAGGAAAAGCTCACCACTCCAGTTTAGAGTATCGGCGGCGCGGGAAAGTTTCGCGGCGGGGCCGGCCCCCGAATCAGCACTTCGAGAATTACATCCGTAATCTACCGTTAAGGGCTGCGGCCACGTTACCCTCCAGGCTGATTTTTAGTGTGCCACGAGTCAACAGAGGTTATTAGTGTCCCTAAACGCAGGTGCCGCCAGAGCTCGAGGTGGTCTTTTAGACGGTAGGGTCGCCGTCTCGTTCGCAAGCCAATTGCGCGAGGCCCGGCAAAACGCGCTTCGTGATTCAGAGGCCTTCGATGAAATTATCCAAGTCGTCGAGAGGCTAGGAAGCTTTCTGTACGGGAACGCCGCCGGACTTGGCCGGTACAAGGAAAAGATCGAAGAGGTCGCCAGTGTGTCACCGCTCGCAGAAAGTGTTACCCGCCAGCACAGGGACGTTCACACTCCTTTCTCTTTACTCTACGAGCTTGTCAGAGAAGGGCGTAACGACGCGATGCATCAAGGCGCCGTCGCTCGTCGCCTCACTCGTCACGCAATCGAACTTTCATTGATCCTGGAGGACGCTTTGTTACGAACCCTTGATTCCTTAGTCGTTGGTGATTACATGGTGCGAAATCCGATTTGCGCGGAGATGTGGCAGCCAATCAGCCACATTCGGCAGCAAATGCTAACCAGCTCCTTCTCGTTCTTGCCCGTGAGAAGCGATTCCGGGTGGTGCCTGGTATCAGACATCGAGATCGCCTCTTACCTTGGAACAGAACAGAGCGAGCGTGGGACCCGCCTCAATCAGAGCCTGTCGGATGCCGCATTGTCCCGGCGGAACGCAAGGTTCTGTCCGGTCGGCGCTCCTCTGGAGCAGGCGCTCCGCATGCTCATCGAGGATCAAAGCCCAATACTCGTGAGCCAAGGGGAAGGAGTCGAATATAAAACGCCCATAGGCATCGTTACGGCATTTGATCTGCTCTAGTTCGGCACCGCAGCACCACACTTTCGCCCTTGAACATCGTGGGTACAATCATGACTACACCAATTTGCGAGGAGGGCCAGAAATGCCGAAAAAGAGCGCTACCGTGCGTTATACGGCCAGGCAGATTAAGGGGAAGATCGCGCGCGGGCAGGATCGCACCGATTGGGCCAAAGTTAAGCGGACGACTGGGGCCAGACTGGAGGCGTCCATTCGCGCTGACGCCGATGACGTGCGCGGCGAGCCGGACTGGACGCAGAGCGTTATGGGACTGCCCTCGCGCAAAGACCACATCAATATCCGCATCGACCACGAGGTCCTCGAATGGTTCAAGCAGCGCGGTCGCGGATATCAGACGCTCATGAATAATGTCCTGAAGGCGTTTGTGCAGACGCGTCGGGCCGGGTCGTCGCCGGAGTGAACGAGGATGAAAACGTCCCACAAAAACAAAGCCCCGAGCCGCAATGGCTCGGGGCGTAACCTGTCCAATTACAATCCAATTATCGGCACCTGCGAAGCCAAAGTCAAGATTACCTTGAGAGCCTCCCTGTCCTGAGGCTCTCGTATCAGATACCCCTACCAAAGCTGGGGGATGCTGTGGACCCGGCGGGATTCGAACCCGCACCTTGTAATCGGACAGGTTAACGTGCTGCCATTACACCACGGGCCCGGAGAACAGCGTACTAGCCGAGCGTTCGCGTAACAAGGTTGCGCGTCACACTGCTTGGGTTTAGAGCGCCGACAAGAAGTCCGCTCCCCCTACTTCATCCCCTCAAGAATCGACCCCACAATCCCTCCCACTACGCCGCCCTGGACGGACTGACGAGCTTCGCCCTGCGGCATGTACTCTTGCAGTTTGTGGGCTAGCTTGGCGATGGGGAGGGTTTGCAGCCAGATGCGTCCGGGGCCGGTGAGCGAGGCGAGGAAGATGCCGTCGCCGCCGAAGATCATATTCTTGATGCCGGGCACGGTCGTGATTTGAAACGACACGCCGGACTGGAACGCGCCCACGTGACCGGGATGCACCCGCAGAGTCTCGCCGGGCTTGAGGTCGCGGATGACCAGTTCGCCGGAGAGTTCGATCCATGCGATGCCCTGGCCGTCCACGCGCTGCAAAAGAAATCCGTCGCCGCCGAAAATCCCCGCGCCCAGCGATTGCTGAAAGCCGACGCCGATCTGTACTTGCGGCGTGGCGCAGAGAAAGCCATGGCGATGAATCATGTATTCGTTGCCCGCATTGACTTCGACCGGAACGATGTGTCCGGGAAGTTTGGTGGCGAAAGCGATCTCGCCCGGTGTGCCGACGGCGCGATACTCGGTCATGAAAAGTGTGCCGCCGCCAGCCACGCGCTTGATCACGCCAAAAATCCCGCCACCGCCGCCCAGCTGCGTGTGCGTCAGCAGCTGAACCGAGCTGCTCATCCAGGAAAGCTCGCCGGCCTCGGAAATCACAGACTCATTGGGATCGAGAATGAACTCAAGGACGGGCATGGTCGTACCGGTGATGCGGCTCTGCATGATGGTTTCTCCTGAGGATGAATGAAGGCTGACGCCTACGGATTATAGCGGTTTGTGCCGTAAGCGTTTATACGAAACCGAGCCGCGAAAGGTTGCCACTATTCCTGGCTGGTCTTTTCGATCTTGCTGGCCAGTTTTACACCGCTCAATCCGCCGACATATTTGGCGATGCCGGTGTAAAGCGACTCTGCGATGCGCTGGCGGTACTCAGGGGACTCGAGGCGACGCTCATCTCCGGGATTGCTGACGAAAGAAATCTCCGCCAGGATCGACGGCATGTTCGCCCCGATCAACACAATAAATGGAGCTTTCTTCACGCCACGATCGCGCAGACCGGCGTTCTTGGCGGCGAGGCCGCTGTGCAGCGCAGACTCCACGTCCGAGGCGAATTCGTGCGACTCTTCAATCTTCTCTTTGAGCGCAATCTTCTTCACGAGGTCTTGCAGTTCGTGAATGGATTTCTCCGACACTGCGTTTTCGCGTGCGGCGGTTTCGAGCGCGTCGGGCGAAGACGTGAAATTCAAATAATAAGTTTCGACTCCGCGCGCGTCAGGATCGCGACTCGAATTTGCATGAACCGAAACAAAAAGATCGGCTTGCTGCTGATTCGCGATGGCCGTGCGCGTTTCGAGCGGAATGAAGGTATCGTCATTTCGGGTGTAGACGACCTCCGAACCGAGACGCGATTCGAGCAGCTTGCCTAGACGCAAGCTTACGTCGAGCACGACATCTTTCTCTTCCAAACCATTCGGCCCAATCGTTCCGGTGTCATGGCCGCCATGACCGGGGTCGATCACAATCTTGCCGATTTTCAATCCCAGCGCGCGAATCAGAGAACGATTGCCGTTGGACGTGGGCTGTGCTTCGCGCACGTCGAACTGCGCGGAGGTGGACGCAGTCTTGCGATGAGGCTTGCTGGCGGGGGTGTTCGCAGGAGCTATAGACGACGTCTGTGCTTTGACGGGCTTGTCCTGAATCTCGGCATCATCTTTGCCGGAAGATGATTTCGCGACCACGCTGATCGGTTTCACGGACGCTGGAGTTGCATCTTCGCCGTGAGGCGCAGCCTCGTCGTCTGCTTCGACGATGGTCTTCTCGATCTTTGTGGAGGAGCCGGAGTTGGGTTCCGGTACGCTCTTGCTCGCCTCCGTTTCATTCATCGGACGCATTGACGGAGAATCATCTCCCGGCGATGGCTTTGAGCGTGTTCGTGTGAATTCGGTCGCCGTTCCCCCAGATGAGCTTGCGATCACATCTTTGCTCTGGCCGGGCGATTCTTGCGGCGCGGCTTTCGCAGTGGAGACGCCAGACGAATCTTTCCCGTGGATGTCAATCATCAGGCGCGGCGGATTGGGCAGCAAGAACGCGTCGTAGCGCGAGAGATCGCCGACTTCAAGAACGATTCTGGTTTTGCCCGGCTCGAATTGCGCGACGCGAATTTTCTTGAGCAATCCGTCGTCGACGTCGAAGCTCTTGCCCACGAGCGTGGAGGCCAGCTTCGTATCGAGGAGATCAAAGAAGATGCGGTCGGGGCCAGCGATTCGTTGCGACTCGAACTTGACTTCGTCTTCGAGGTCGATGGCCACCCGGGTATAGTCCGGCGTCGACCAATGGCGGATTCCGGTCACACGCGCGACAGTGGTTGAGGCGTTGGTCCTCGGTGAATCCTTGCTCGGAACTTGAGCGAATGTCGTCGCCACCCCGGATTGAGCCGTTCCCTGCGGAGAATGCGCAGGTTTGCCCGCCGCTTGCTTGGAATCGTCCGCCGTTTCCTTCAGCGCCTGCCGCGCCTCTTCCACCAAATGGCTTCGCGGATAGCGATGCAGAAATTCCTTGAACGTGTCGTACGCCTTGGCGGGATCGTCGAGGTCATCCTTATATATCTCGCCGATGGTGAAGAGCGCCTCGATGCGATACTTGCTGCCGGGATATTCGCGGCGCAGAAATTCATACTGCTTGATCGCACCCTGCAGCGTCGCAGTGTCGTCGAAGCGACGGCCCATTTCCACCATCAACTCAGCAACGGCCAGCACGCTGGGCTCGGCTTTGGTGGAAGTCGGCGCTCCGAAATAAACGCTGCGATACTCTGCGATGACGCGGTTGTATTCGCGGCGGGCGCGATCCTGAATCGGCCTTCCATTCAGCGCTTCGCGCATGGTGGCTGCGCGATCGAATTGCTGGCGCGCCCATGCGTCCGATTTGTGGCGTGCCTGGGCCGCGGTCACTGACAACAGCAGTGCCGTGAGAGCTGCGACGCAGCGCAGCGCGGCATGAGTTCGATGAAACCTTCGCAATGGACTTAGCCTGGCTGGGCGATCTAGTGACGACGAACCAGCACATCCTCTATCAGACACTGTTTCCGAGGGATGCGCTAGCTACTAACCAGATGCGGGGCTAGTCGGTGTTGCTGAAAGAAAGAACGCCATTGGCGTCGCGTTCGACTCGAATGGGCTGATGGAAAACGTGTGGCGACCCATACCCCGGATTTTCCACAAGCCCGCCATCGTAGAGTTGCGTGATGCGCTTGACGTAGTTGCGAGTCTCGGCAAAGTGCGGAATTCCCGCGCTGCGTGCCACTGCACCCGCCCCCGCGTTATAAGCGGCGAGGGTTAGCTTGACGTCTCCGTTGTAGCTCTCCATAAGCTGTTTGAGATGGCGCACTCCGGCGTCAACGTTTTCGAGCGGATCGAAGGGATTCGACACATTCAACGATCGCGCAGTCTGCGGCATAAGTTGCATCAATCCCATCGCGCCCTTCGGCGAAACCGCGTTGGGATTGAAATTCGACTCCACTTTGATCACCGCGCGCACCAGGTTGGGATCGACACTGTGCCGCGACGCCGCCTGATCAATCGCGCTGTCGATATCTTTCGCGCTGAACGCATGCGTTTCGCTGGATCTAGAAAATGTTGTCTGATCCTCGCCGTGGCCGAGGTATTGATTGACTTCCGCGGCAGCGGATCGCGCCGCCCTCATGTGTGCGGAAGGCACCGGCTTCCAGCGATTCTCTTTGTTGCTCCAATAGACGAGACCGTTTGGATTTGAGCCGTGTGCCCCTTTGGAGTCAGTCGGTGATTTGCTCGGCTCAATCACCGATTCGTTGACGTAAATTCTGTGGCCGCTGTCGTCCACTGCGGCGACGATGGGCGCGGATACGGCTCCGTCGGATGCCTGCGCGTTTGTGGAGGATAGAAGAAAATTCGCGCACGCTAGGACGAGGCAGGCGGTCGCGAAACTCGATGATTTCGAAATTCGTGGCGCAAAGCGCATTTTTCGCATATCAACTGACTAGTTGAAGTATAGGGCGCGGAAGTGCCGCCGCGAGGGCACCAAAGTCGTATGCACCACTGAAACTGTCGCCGTAAGTGGCTGCATTAGAATCCTTTAACCGTAGTAATCTGGTCGAGGTTACTACCGCTTCCCGCGCCCAACACTATGCCTGAAATCGAAGCTCCCGAACCCTCTTCGGAAAGTATCGCGGAACGGCGAAATCCGGATTCGCAAATGCTGTTCGGCTTTTGGTACCGCGCCCTTCCCAGTGCAGAGTTGGCGCGGAACCAACTGCATCCGATTACGCTGCTGGAAATTCCGATGGTGCTCGGCCGCGATTCGCAGGGGCGGCCATTCGCTTTACGCGACGCCTGCCCGCACCGTGGCATGCCGCTCTCTTGCGGACACTTCGACGGCAAGCGGATTGAATGCAGCTATCACGGGTGGAAGTTCGAAGCTCATAGCGGACAGTGTGCGCTGATTCCATCCCTCACCTCCGATCAGACGCTAAAATTCGATCGCATCTATGCCGGCAGTTACGCTTGCGAAGAACACGATGCATACATTTGGGTTTATGTTCCACAACCGGCAGCAGCGGGCGCGGGATTCAGCAAGCGCGATGAGCCCGCGCTTCTGACTCCGCGTATTCCAATTTTTAGTGACAAATACAAGCTCGCGAATCTTACGGCCGACCTGCCGTGCAGCGTCGATCACGGCATCATCGGATTGATGGATCCCGCGCACGGTCCGTTTGTGCATCAGGCGTGGTGGTGGCGCAGTCGGCATAGCATTCACGAAAAGCAAAAGCATTTCGAGCCGATCCCGCAGGGCTTTCGCATGAGCGCCCACACGCCCAGTTCCAACAGTGCGCCCTACAAGCTATTGCGGCTTTACGCCAAGGCGGACGCGATCACGACGACCATCGATTTTGTGCTGCCCAACCTGCGCGTGGAAACCATTCGTGCGGGCAAGTATTGGTTCTCTAGTTTGACGACGGTCACTCCGATCACGCGCACTCACTGCCGCATCGACGTGGCCGCCGCTTGGAATCTGTTTCAATGGATTCCATTTGCACCCGAGCTGCTGAAATTCGTCTTCGCGAAGTTTGTCGAGCAGGATCGGCAGACCATGGAAGATCAATCGCGAGGCTTACGACACAATCCGCATTTGATGCTGATCGATGACGCGGATCGCCCCGCGAAGTGGTACTTCCAGTTGAAGGCCGCGCATCTGGCATCGCTGCGTACCTGCGAGCCATTTCGTCATCCCATGAGCGGGGCCGTGACGCTGAAGTGGCGAAGCTAATTTAGGCTCAAGTATCTCGGCGCGTGCGGCGTAACCGGAGAGTCATCTGCCGTCCCATTTCCTCCACAGGCTTCTGCGTTATACTGCGCTCAAGCCTTGATTTCTTCTCCCAGGAAAGACGTGCCGCGATGAGCGTAAAAGAACAAGAATTGCCCACCCAGAGTCCCGCCGACGAGTTTCAAGCGCTGGAACAGAAAATCTATCGCACGATTGAGCTGTATAAGTCCGCGCAGGAAGCGCGCATGATTTCCGAGCGCGACAACAAGCGCCTGCGCGAACAACTGGAGCAGCGCGAGGAAGAAGTCGAGACCCTTCGCCGCGATGTGATTCAGTTCAAGCGCGACCGCGAAGAAGTCCGCGTGCGCGTGGAGAAGATGCTTCACCAAATCGAGAGCATGACCGAAGAAAAAGCCGCGAGCTAATAACAAAATTCATGGCGACGCCCACCAAGTCGAATCCTGCGCAGACCGAGACCGGGGTGCGCGTGGAAATTTTCGATCAAGCCTATCAACTGCGCGGCTCCGATCCGGAATACATTTTGAAACTCGCGGAGTATGTCGACGCGAAGATGCGCGCCGTGGCGCAGCAGACCCAGACCATCGAAACCGCCCGGCTGGCGGTGCTTGCGGCCTTGAACATCGCCGATGAATACCACTTGCTCAAGCGCAAGTACGAGGGCGGAACTTCTGAGTACAAGCAGCGCGCACATCATCTCTCCGATGTGCTGGATGAAGTCTTGCAGGACGAGCGCAAGATTGGCTAGCCGACCGCGCGCGTAAACTTACTTCCCTTCCAGTTCCGCCTTCACCGCCGCACTGACCACTTTTCCATCCACTCTCATGCCCGCGCCGTTGAATCGCGCCATTACGTTTTTCATCACTGTGCCCATGTCTTTGATGGTTGGCGATCCCATCTCCGCGATCACGGCTTTAACGCCGGCGACAATGTCGCCTTCGCTGGCCGCCTTCGGCATGTAGGTTTCGATCAAAAGAATCTCGGCGGATTCTTTGTCGGCCATTTCCTGGCGTCCGCCTTTGGTGAATTGTTCGACCGACTCTTTGCGTTGCTTGATCAGCGTGCTCAATACGGCTTGCGCTTCTTTATCGTCGAGCGGCGCCATCTTTTCAATCTCGCGATTCTTGAGCGCAGTCTTCACCATGCGCAGCGTGGAGAGCCGATGCTCGTCCCGCGCCTTCATCGCCTGCACGATGTCCTGCTGAATCTGTTCAGTGAGCGTCATAGCGAAATTATATGCGCGATAACCATTTTGGATGGGGCGCAACACTATTATTGATGCCGCTTCCGGGCCGCGCCGCGCCCAGCGTGCGTTAGACTGGGAGTTCGCAATCCAGAGTTCGTAATCCGTAATCGAAACCAGGAGTCATCCAGCCATGTTGCTGAAGAACCGCCTTTTTACGCCCGGACCTACGCCCCTTCTGCCTGCCGCGCAAACCGCGATGGCCTCCAACACCATGCATCACCGCACAGCGGAGTTTCGCGCGCTGTTTACGCGGGTGCTCGCCGACATGAAAGAGTTCATAGGAACCAAGAATGACGTGCTCGTCATCGCCGCCTCCGGAACCGGCGTGATGGAAGGTTCGGTCACCAACCTTACTTCGCCCGGAGACAAAGTTCTCGTGCTGACCGCCGGCAAATTTGGCGAACGCTGGCGCGATCTTGCCAAGACGTTTGGCTGTGCGGTCGAATTGGTCAGCGCTCCCTATGGCGAGACATTTTCGCTCGATCAAATAAAGGCAAAGCTCACGCCGGATATTCGCGCGGTCTATGTACAAGCCACCGAGACTTCTACGGGTGCGCGTCACGACGTGCAAGGCATCGCGAAACTGGTGCGCGAAAGCGGCGGCGACACCCTGATTGTCGTCGACGCCATCACCGGACTTGGCACCACCCATCTCGATGTAGACGGCTGGGGCATCGACGTCATTATTGGTGGATCGCAAAAAGCGCTGATGATTCCGCCAGGGCTGGCATACTGCGCAGTCAGCGACCGGGCCTGGCAGCGCATGGAGGCGACGAAGTCTCCACGCTACTACTTCGACTTCCGCCGCGAGCGCAAAGCCGCCGCCAAGGGCGAGTCGGCATACACTCCCGCCACTTCCTTGTTTGCCGCGCTGGACGCGGCCTTGGCCTTCATCCGGCAAATGGGTAAAGGCGATCTCGTCGCGGGACGAAAAGCTCTAGTCGACAATGCCGAACTCGCCGCCGCGATGACGCGCGCAGGAGTGCAAGCCGCCGGATTGAAGTTGTTCGCCCCATCGTCGCCCGCCGCAGCCGCGACCGCGGTGCTTGCGCCGGAAGGCATCGACTCAGGCGCGATCGTGAAAGGCTTCCGCGAATCGTTTTCCGCTGTAGTGGCCAATGGCCAGGGCGACGACATGAAAGGAAAACTCTTCCGTGTGGCTCACCTCGGCTACTACGACTATCTCGACACCGTCGGATTGTTGGCGGCCTTGGAACACGTGCTGGGCGCGGTTACCGGCAAAACGCCAGAGTTCGGCCGCGCCGTCGCGGCCGCGCAAAAAGTCTACGCCGCCGCAAAATAAAGCGTTCGCAAGAATCCCCTGATTCATAACAACTCAAGTTTGATGGGAGTTCATTCGTCATGAAGATCGTCATCGCAGAAAAAATGTCCAGCGCAGCCATAGACTTGCTCCGCGAACCCAGTTGGACCGTGATCACCCCGGAACAGATCGACGGCAAACTTGCGGAGCACATCGCGACCGCAGACGCATTGATTGTTCGCTCGGCGGTTCAAGTCAACGCCGCGTTGTTGTCTCATGCCACCAAGCTCCGCGTCATCGGACGTGCCGGCGTCGGCGTCGACAACATCGAGCTTGAACCAGCCACGCGCAAGGGCATCGCGGTCATGAACACGCCCGGCGCAAATGCGGTCGCGGTGGCCGAGTACACCATCGCGACGATGCTGGCCATGGCCCGCTTCGTCTGCCGCGCCAACGACCTCATGCACGCCGGCAAATGGGAAAAGAAGTCACTCCAGGGAACGGAACTCCGCGGCAAGACGCTGGGCATTATCGGCCTGGGCAAGATCGGCATGGAAGTCGCCAGGCGCGCCCGCGCATTCGGCATGGAGGTCGTCGGCCACGATCCTTTTGTGCAAGCGAATGTCGCGAAAGATAACGGAGTGAAGCTGCATACGCTCGAAGAAGTCTATGCAGTTGCGGACTACCTAACGTTACACGTAGGGCTCACGCCGCAGACTGCGGGCATGATCAACACCGAGTCGCTCAAGAAAATGAAAAAGGGCGTGAAGGTCGTGAACTGTGCCCGCGGAGAACTCATCGACGATCTGGCTTTTGCCGAGGCATTGAAGTCGGGCCAGGTTTCCGCTGCCGCTCTCGACGTCTTCACCGAAGAGCCGCTCAAGAATTCCGCCTACTCATCAATCGACAATGTGCTGCTCACTCCCCATATCGCGGGATCGACCAACGAAGCGCAGGAAGCCGTCGGCATTCAAATCGCCATGCAGGTGAAAGAGTATTTGAAGCACGGTGTGATTCAGAATGCGGTCAATGTGCCTTCCGTGTCGCACGATGAATATGTCGAGATACTGCCGTACACCGTACTGGCCGAGCGTCTGGGATCTTTTCTTGCGCAGATCACCGACGGCGCGTGCGAAGAAATTTCCATCGTCTACAGCGGAGCCATCGCCGAATGGAAAACCGAGCTCATTCGCAATGCAGCCATTCAGGGCATCCTAAACGTCTCTCTGGATGAAAAAGCAAATCTGGTAAACGCCGCCGCTATGGCTGCTTCTCGCGGATTGCGCCTGCATGAAGAGCGCAAGGCGAAGCCAGCGATGGGCGGTGCGGGCAATGTGCTATCGGTCACGCTGAAAGCAAAAGCGGGTGAGGAGCATACCGTGAAGGGCGCGGTGCTGCATCAACATGCCCCCCGGCTTCTGCACATCGACGGTATCGACGTAGAAGCTCCCCTGGAGCAAAATTTGATCTACCTCCGCAACCGCGACGTGCCCGGCGTGATTGGCCGGGTCGGCACGATCCTCGGTGAGCACGAAATCAACATCGCGGATTTTTCTCTTGGACGCCGCGGCAACGGAGCGAAGTCTGATTCGCCGCGCCTCGCGATCGCCGTGGTCCACGTCGATGGAAAAGTTCCGGCGAGCGTTCTGGCGGAACTGCGGCATGTTCGAGCCGTCGAAGTCGCCAAAGCGGTGCGATTGTTTTAGTCGGTCGGCCTCGTCAATTTTCCGCCCCAGGCTCTATGATGGAAGCATCCTATCCATCATCATTCGCAACCTAGGAGCCTCATGGTTAGAAGCTCGACCGCAAAACTTTTCTTGTTCGCCGCACTGCTGGTAGCCGCCCCCGCCTTTGCGCAGTACAACCGCGTCGACGCCAGCCTCAACGGCGGCGCGATTTTCAGCAAGCAGACCGACGGCAACAACGTCACCCAGACCGCCACCGACGGCGGCGCGTTCCTGTTCACCGCGCGCTTCCGCTTCGATTCGCATAGCTCCGTCGAATTTAACTACGGCCGCGCCGGCAACTCACAGCTCTACGCCATTCCGCAATTCGACTTCCGGGTGCAATCGAAAATCAGCGAATACAGTGCGGCCTATGTCTACAGCCCAATCGAAACCCGCAACCTGGAGCCATTCCTGCTCGGCGGCATCGGCGGCTTGAAGTTCAATCCTTCATACGAATACATCAACGGATTTCAGCAGAATGTTACGGCCGTCGGCGAAACGCAGCTTGCATTTCTATACGGCGGCGGCCTGGATTATCGTCTCTTCACCAAATTTCCATACATCGATAAGCTTCCCTTTGTTTCGCACTTCGCGGTGCGCTTGCAATATCGCGGATTCATCTATCGTCCGCCGAACTTTCACCAGGCGGAACTGGTCACCAGCGGCTATGGTCACATCGCCGAGCCCTCGCTGGGATTAGTCTTCAAATTCTAATTCGACTTCGAAGCCTGATCGGCGCGGCGCAGCTTCCGGCTCTCGGCCAGCAATGACATCGAGTGCGTCAGGTTCTGCAAAGTCACGATTCCGACCAGCCGCTGCTCTTCGACTACGGGAATGATGCTGAGATTGCGTGCGCTGAGCTTACGGAATGCCGAAGCCAGCGATTCTTTCTTCTGCGCCACTTCGAAGATGCGATTCATCACCGCTTGCACGTAGCCGTTGCCTTCCGCCCGCAGCGCCTGCAGGATTTTCTGCCGCGAGATCACGCCGACCATATCGCTGCCGCGAATTACCGGAAAGTCGTCCTGCAACGAGTGAACGGCCTTCTCCAAGGCGTCTTCCAGCGTGTCGGCGGGCGAGAGCGTGGCAAAATCGGTGAGCATGATATCTTCCAGCCGGACGTTTTCCAGCACGGATTGAAACAGAATGCTGCGCTCTTCCAACTGCGCCGCCACGAAGAGAAAGAATCCCGCCATGGTCAGCCAAATGTTCCACAACATGCCGGTGAGCATGAAGATCGTGGCAAAGGTTTGCCCGATGGAAACGGCGCGGCGCGTGGCTAGCGCGGCGTCCATTTTGCGCCGCAGTAACGCTTGCAGAATGCGTCCACCGTCCAGCGGATACGCCGGAAGCAGATTGAAAACTCCGATCCAAACATTGGCCCAGACGAAGCTCCGCAACAAGTCGTCGGAACGCAGGAAGGGCTTCGTCCAAAGATGCAACTCCGGATTCACCGCAATCAGAATGCTGCCCGAAACAAACGCGATCAGCAAGCTCGTCAGCGGGCCCGCCATCGCGATGCGGATATCGCGCTTCCAATCTTGCGCATTAGCCTGCGCCGTCATCCGCGCTTCATCAAGCTGCGTGATGCCGCCCAGCGGAAGCAGGATGATTGCTTTGACGGGAAGACCGCCATGCAGGCCGGCTAGGGCGTGGGACATTTCGTGCAGTACGACAGCCAGAAGAATCATCCCCGCTAGGGCCGCGCCCCGCGCAGGATTCAGGCTAACGCGCGCTGCCGACTCGGTCAGCCAGATAAAAATCAGCAGAAAAACAAAAGTAAGGTGAATCCGAATCTCGACCCCAAATAGGCGGCCCGCCGGAATCGTCCAGTTGCGCATCAAAAATCTGCCCACGCTTCCATGCTACAGGAAAGCTACTCGATTAGACTCCGCGGGGCGTACTAGAGTTTCACGCGAGGAAATCGAAGGTACTCGGCCTTGCGCAGAATCCAGACTCCCTTTCGCGAGTTCTCTCACAGCCTCGCGAACCGCCATTGTTAACATTCCCTTCGCACGATGTTCGTCGCGTCCCGCTGGCCGCGTTATGCTTGCCTGAGTGGGAAGGGAACATCGCGGTGGAGAAAATTGTAACAATCCCAATTCCGCGCCAATCATGCGTCCCAACGCGATTCAAAGTCCGATGCACGTGATCGCCTCCATCGCGGAGCCCAAGGTCGATGCCACTCTTGAATTGGCTCTTCCCCACTCGATGAACGCCGATCTGCTTCATGAAGTCGTCAATTTTCTGGACTCCCAGAATAGATCTCACCCCTTTCAGTTTCCCCAATGGGCCCGCACCGAAGAGAACCAGTTTGTCGCTGGCACGCGCTTCTGTATCTATCGCGAAAATAATCGAATCAAATCGTTCGCCACTTGCGGCACTTTGCATCCCCTCGGCCGATTGGCGCGTCCCTTCAAGGCTCTCGTCATGAACAAAGGCCCCATAAGCGGGGACGACTCCGTTCTGCGCCCGGCTCTGGAAGCTCTCGCTCGCCACAGCAAAGCCGAGGGTTTCGCTTTCATCAAGGCCAGCCCCGAAGTCGTTCCCGGCAAGAATCCCGCTGCTGAAAACGCCTTCGCCCAAAGTGGGTGGCTGCCCCTCGAGGGCTCACGCATCACCTTGAGGCTTGACTTGAAAAGGAACGATGACGAAATCATTGCCGGATTTCGTAAGACCACCCGCTACGAGATACACAAGGCGGCTCGCGTCGGGATGGTCGTCGAACAGGCCCACACCGAGGAAGAACTCGAGGAATTTCTCAAGCTATACGCCGAGTTGTCCCTTCGCAAAGAATTCCACGCCGATCCCATCCCCCGTCTCCGCCACATCGTTCGCTGGCTGTTGCACGACCCCCATCGGGGTACACTGCTCCTGGCCAGAAACCGGAATCGAATCCTCGGCGGCGCAGTCTTAGTCAGATCGGGACTGCGCTGCTGGTATATATGGGGAGCGGCTGAAAAGTTTGAGTCCGCCAGCGCCGGCCATATCTTGCAGTGGCATGCCTTGCTTTGGGCCAAGCGGCGCGGCTGCACCGAATACGATTTCGGCGGGTACACCGAAAATAACGCTACAGGGCCCGCTTTATTCAAGAAGGGCTTTGGCGGAGAGGTCGTGCACTTCATGGCAGCCCGAAGGAAAATTGTGAACACCCAGCGCGACCGAATCTTGCGTGTCCTTTCCGCCCTCAGGAGATAGGAACTCTCCATCCCAATCGATACTCTAAAATCGAATCGCGGCTCTTACGCACGCTGCCGCTCGAAATAACATTCAGTCATGCGCGTCATCGCCGGAAAATTCCGCAGCCGCAAATTGCTGCCCGCGATTGAACTCGATTTGCGTCCCACCTCCGATCGCCTTCGAGAAACGCTCTTCAATGTGCTCTCGCCGGGAAATCCCCATGCGCTCGCGGGAACCACTTGGCTTGACCTCTTCGCCGGCACCGGTGCGGTCGGTATCGAAGCGGTAAGCCGGGGCGCAGCCATGGTTCAGTTCGTCGAATCATCGCCCGCGGCGACCGAACTGATCCGCAAGAACTTAAAACTCTTAGGAATCGAGGCCGGATTTCAGATTCACGCTCGCGACGTTCGCAAAGCATTGCGATCGTTAGCCGGACCGGTGAGCCACGTTTTTGTCGATCCGCCCTACAGCATGGAAAAAGTTTACGGAGAGACGCTGGCCGAGCTTGCGGAAGTGGGCATTCTGAATCCCAACGCACTTGTGATCGCAGAGCACTTCAAGAAGTTCGATCCAGGAGAGTCTTTCGGAAGTCTGCGGCGATACCGCACGCTTGCGCAGGGCGACGCAGTGCTGAGCTTCTATCGTGCCGGGTAGGGCGAATTACGTCAGCAAATCGCGATCCACACGAACGATGGGATGCTGCATGTCCTGTAACTCGTTCTTCACCATGTTCAAGCCGTAGACGCAATCTTCGAAATTCCGCGACAGGCGGGCGAATAGTGGCGCCACTTTCTCATACTCGAAGTGCTCGAACTTCGACACCACGTAGTAGCTTTCTTTTCCAGCCTTAATCCATTCCACAAAATTTTCCACGCGGTTGCGGCGTAGCCGATAGTGATTGATGCTCTCTGGAAACATCCCCGCGAAGAATAATGTGTAGTCGCCAATGTGTTTGCGCACCTCGCGTTCACGCTCGAACGACGGCGCCGGGCCGTATACGGGATCCGATTCGATCAGCATTTCGCCGACGTCGGTGAGCCGCCGCTCCGCGGCATCGCGCACCTTGAACAGCTGTTCGGCTTCGCAGAATTCGGTGAGCAGGTGCGCGACATAGTTCACCACTTGAGAGTCGCGGATCCCGATCTCCTGCGCGTAATGTCGTCCGACCAGTTCAACGAACAACTTCTGCAGCGGGTGTGACTCAGGTATCACGAATTCATCCCCCTCCTGGAAACCCCGCGCCCGGCGCAAGGTTTCCGCCGAATTTGTTTCTCATACTTACCGCGAACCAATTCAAAACGCAAGTAACTTCTGTAAGTAATCGTATTTAGTTGGATGCCGAGGTACGACAGGAGGCTTACGTCGCAATTCGCGATTGGCAAACGGGATTTGCTGCTGCCAAATCCCCTCGAAAAAGCAGAAGGCCGGCGCATGGGCCGGCCTCTGTACTTCTCCTAACTTTGAAACCTAACCTACTTCTTTGGCGCCGGAGGAGCGATCGCATCCTTGGTCGCCTTCGCGATGCGGAACTTCACCACCGTCTTTGCTTTGATCTGAATCGGTTCACCGGTTTGCGGATTGCGTCCCATGCGGGCTTTGCGGTGCGCCTTTACCAGACGGCCCAACCCGGGAACAACAAACACGCCGTTCTTCTTCGTTTCTTTCACCGCGACGTCGCTGAGTTGCTCAAGGAATGCAGCGATGGTCTTGTTATTGGTTTCAAGTTTCTCAGCCAAATGACGCACCAGCTGAGTCTTGGTCATGCCTGAAGCCATGGATCCTCCTATCGGAATGGAACAATTGATTTAGCTGCGATGAACGCCATACTATACCCCTCGGCTGTGGAAAAGAAGCGTTTTGACCGCACTTTATGCGGATTTCCTCGAAAGCGAACCATAAAAGGCCACAAAACATGCGGCTTTGAGGATTCCGGGGTCAGTTTTGCCACGATTTACAGGGGAATTGAGGATGTACTTGTGACTTTTTGGACTACTGCCTGACAGTAGATCGCGCTTGCTTAACTGGCTGCGGGCTGATTCGCAGGCTCGGTTTCAGGCCCGAGCAGGGCGCGCGCAATCTTGAGATCTTTGTGCAACTCGTCGAGTACCGCCGTCGGAAGTTCCGATCCCCACTCGTCCAATTCCTTTTCGACGAATCCATTCTTGAGCTGAATTCCGTTGCCGATTTCGTAAGCGAAGGCGTTGACGAAATCGCCTTCACGGCTTCGCGTCATCCCCACCTTGCGGCCGGAGTGCGCGTCGTAAACCCGGCAACTGGAGCGCATTTCGCCATTCGAGACCGCGATGAATACTTCGCCCGCGTTATCGAAGTCCGAACGATAGAACCACGCTCGCGCGGCATGAACCTTGTGGCGAACTTTTTTCTTTGCCACTGGAACTGGCTTGAGCGCAGCGTCTTCACGGCTGGGATCGAAGTAAAGAATGCGCTGGCAGGATTCGCAAATCACCGTCTGCCCGCTGCGAACCTCATTATATGTTTGCGGACGGAGTAGCGTCTGGCATCCCATGCATTTCTGGTCGCGGACTTCCGCAATGCCCGATCCGCGAAATTTCATCACCCGCTCGTAATGCCGGATAAGATCGGGATTCACCGCGCCGTGGGCGGTTGCGCGCTTAGCCCGCCATCCTACGAGAAGCTTTTCGTCTTCCGCGGTTTGCTCGCGCGCTTGATTCTTTTCTTTCTCGACTTCCGCAGTCTCCGCCTTCAGCCGTGCTTCGACAACCTTAACCTCTTTTTCCCGGCCATCCACATTCATCATCAGCTCGAGAATTTTGTCTTCGTTGGAGCGAATCTCCTGCTCGGCCAGCTGGATCTCAAGCATTAAAGCTTTATAGTGTTCGTTCGTCTTGACGCCCAGAGACTGATCACGGTATTTCGATATCTTGCCTTGCAAATCCTGAATGGCGGCATCGTACTTGCGGCGGGCGGCTTCATCGCCTTTCACGGCGGCGCGCGCGGCTTCGAGGGCAGTCTTCGTTCCGGCTAGCTTTTCTTCGATGACGGCAACACGTTTGGGAAGGGCGGCAACTTCATCCTGCAGGCGCCGGATTTCCCGGTCAGCTTCCTGCAGGCGCATTAAGTTTTCAATGTCAGGGAGCATGTTTTCGCTGTAGCTCGATTTTAGCATGGGCCTGCAAGCCGGCACGGTAAGGTGACCTTCCCGCTTCAGGCCCGACCGCATCCTCCGCCAGTCATCCCGAACGCAGCCACACTTCAGGCGGAGTGAGGGATCTCGCGTGTACGACCAGTGCTTCGCCGCTTGCAAACCTCCATCCGCTTGGCTAACAATGAAACGCGTGTCATCGCCGTGCCAAGAGCAATCGGGAGGCTTTTCGTGATTACTAAGTTCCGCGTCCTGCTGTTCATTATTGTTGCGCCATTTACTCTCGCTCAGGTTTCCACCCCTGCATCCCAGGGCACAAAGCCTCTCACCATCGAATCGATCTTCGCCGAGGGCGGCCTCACCGGGCGCGGCCCGGAGA
The DNA here is from genome assembly GCA_963799065.1 of Terriglobia bacterium. Classification (GTDB taxonomy): domain Bacteria; phylum Acidobacteriota; class Terriglobia; order Terriglobales; family Acidobacteriaceae; genus JAJPHW01. The sequence continues at coordinate 495,762 of CAWCVJ010000003.1, read as the reverse complement.
ATATTGTCTGGAGTCCCGATGGCACGAAGGTTTCGTTTGTGCAGCGCGATGCCGCAGGCGACCACGGCGAGCTCTGGTACGTAGACGCAGCCAGCGGCGACAAGAGAGTCCTGGTCAGCGAATCAAAACTCGCCACCCTCGCTCCTCCGATCAGCGCAGTGAAAGATGAGCGCGAAAAAGAACGGCTCATGCGCTATCATGTCGCCGCCTACGATTGGGCGCCGGATTCAAAGCACTTGCTCTTCGATTCGCACGGCCAGCTTTGGCTGTACTCGCTGGACACCGCGACTGGCGTGCAGTTCACCTCCGATCCCGCACCCGCGCAGGATCCAAAATTCTCCCCCGATGGCAATCGCCTTGCCTACCTCCGCAACCACAACTTATTCGTGAAGCCAATTTCCGGCGGCGGCGAAAAAGCTCTCACCAAAGACAGCGACCCCAACCTTCTCAACGGCGAAGTCGACTGGCTCTACGAAGAAGAGCTCAGCGTCCGCAGCAATTATTTCTGGTCCCCCGACAGCAAGCAGGTCGCATACTTGCAAAGCAATGAAACCCGGGTGCCGGAGTACCCGATCACGGACTGGTCCCCGACGCACCCCAGAGTCGATCAGGAAAAGTATCCCCAACCAGGCGACCCGAATCCCACGGTGCGCCTTGGCGTGGTGAACGCGTCCGGCGGCAAGACGAAATGGATCAAGCTCACCGACAACGACGACACCTACGTGCCGCGCTTCGGATGGGTGCGCGAAGGAATCGTCTGGGCCGAGGTTCTCAACCGTACGCAGGACAATTTGGACCTTTACTTCGTCGACGTGCGCTCGGGCAAGTCGCGCAAAGTGCTCACCGAGACCGATCCCACGGGATGGGTTTACGCCAACGATGCGCTGAAGATTCTCAAGTCCGGTGACCGCTTTACCTGGTCGAGCTGGCGCAGCGGTAACACGCATTTATATCTTTATAGTTTCGATAAGCAGAATCCGCTGGGCGCCGATGCCAAGCTCGAAAAGCAGCTTACGCAGGGCGACTTTGAAGTGCTAAGTCTCGACGGCATCGACGAGGCCGCGGGGACGATTTATTTCTCCTGCAATCGCGGCGATCCTCGCCAATTGCAGCTTTATTCGGTCAAGCTCGATGGCAGCGCGATGACGCAAGTCAGCAAAGAAGAAGGGCACCATGCGGTGAGCTTCTCCGACGACGGCAAGCACTATTTGGACGGATTTTCTTCGCTGCTCACGCCAACCCAGCTTTTGATCTGCAATGCGCAGGCGGATTGTCATCCGGTTTGGGGGCCGCAACAGCTCGATGCTTATGGTTTGCTTCCCCCGAAATTTCTTGAATTCAAAGCCGACGACGGGACCACGCTTTACGGCAAGCTGCTCCTGCCTGCGGCGGGAAACGGCAGCACGAAGATTCCGCTGATCGTGAATGTTTATGGCGGTCCGGCGGCGCAGATTGTTCAGAACGAGTGGGGCGGGACCGGCGAACTCTTCGACCAGATGCTGGCGCAGAAAGGCTTCGCGCTTTTCTCCGTGGACAATCGCGGCACACCCAACCGCGACCGCAAATTTCAAACCGCACTGCGCCACCAGTTCGGCGCCGTCGAATTGAGCGATCAACTAGCCGCGCTCCACCAGTTGCTCGACGAAGTTCCGCAACTCGACCGCAACCGCGTCGCCGTCTGGGGATGGAGCAACGGCGGCTCCATGACCCTCTATTCCATGACCCACTCCGACGCCTTCAAAGCGGGCGTCTCGGTCGCTCCCGTGACCAACTGGCGCAACTACGACTCGGCCTACACCGAGCGCTACATGGGCCTGCCCAAGGACAACGCCAAAGGCTACGACGATTCCTCGATGCCGAACGCGGCGGCCAACCTGCACGGCGCGTTGCTCCTGGTACACGGCACCAGCGATGACAACGTCCACTTCCAAAACAGCATTCAAATGATCGATGCGCTGATCAAGTCGGGCAGGCAGTTCGACTTGATGCTGTATCCCGGTAAGACGCACGGCATCGGCGGCGCAGACGCGAGTATGCATTTATTCCACATGATTGAAAATCACTTCGAACGCGAATTGCTAAACCACTAAGTCATCCCCAACGCAGCCGCACTTCAGGCGGAGTGAGGGATCTCGCGCGCACATCCTGAGTGGGTTGCACAGTGTGTTACAACAAACTCTTGGAGCCACTCACCCACTTCCTCACCGGCGCATGCCTGGGCCGCGCCGGATTCAATCGCCGCACCGCGCTCGCCACGCTCACCATGACGCTGGCTGCGGAAGCGCCAGACGTCGATATTCTCGCCGACTTCAAGAGTCCGGTGTTTGAGTTCGCTCACCATCGCGGATTCACACACTCGTTCCTGGGTCTGATTGCAGTTTCAGCCGCAGTCGTTGGGTTGGTCTATCTGCTCTCGCTCCTCAGCCGCAAGAAACTCATCGACGCTCCTCTAAAGCCGCGCTGGGGCCTGCTGTTTCTGTTCGCATACATCGCCGGCCTCACCCACATTTTGCTCGACTACACCAACGCCTACGGCGTCCGCCCCTTCTGGCCATTCTCTGAAAAATGGTACTCGTGGGACATCGTCTTCATCGCCGACCCGTGGCTGTTAGGACTGCTGATCGCCGGGTTGGTGCTTCCATCCCTTCTTTCGCTCTTCGGCGGAAGCGAGGAGGCAAACGAAGCCTGGAAACGTCGCTTCGCCTTCGCTGCCTTAGCTGGAGTCGTCTTCGTCTGGGCGGCCCGTGACACCGAGCATCATCACGCGCTGGATGTATTGAATGCGGCGACCTATCAAGGCGCGCGCCCAGTCAGAGTCTCTGCCTATCCTTACTGGTGGACGATGACAAAATGGTACAGCGTAGCCGAGACCGACAATTTCTTCGCCACCATGCAAGTGAATTCCAAGAAGCGCGAAATCGATTCCACCCAACCGCAGCAGATCTTCGCCAAGCCAGCGGAGACTAAGGCCACGTTGGCGGCAAAGCAATCGTTCCTGGGTCGCGCGTACCTCGACTGGGCAGTCTATCCGCTGGTTGAACAAGAGACGACCGCCGACGGATTCCTGATTCACTTTCGCGACCTCCGCTACGCCTATCCCGAATTAGCGGGACGAAAAATGCTAACGTCAGCCGTAGCCCTGGATAATCGTCTGCAGGTGACCGGTGAGTTCATGGGAGCCCGCATCAAGACGGCGCCTTAGGCCTTTGAAAGGCCGGTGTCACGCTCAGATACGCAGCTTCCTCCCATCGAAGATCATTCTCGAATTTCAAACCACACCCGGCTGCTGTCGAGGAAACTCCGCACCCGCTCTATCCCAGCGGAAATCTCATCTTCACAAATTCCACCGCTGCGTCGCGATCGGCAATACGCCCCTCCAGTTGTTCGTCTTCGACGGCAGCCAGAATCGCTTTGAACTTCGGTCCGGGCGCATAGCCCATCGCAATAAGATCCTCGCCCGTCAACAGCGCCTCCGGCCGAACGGCCGCTGGCGGAATCGACGCCATCCTTTCTTTCGCAAACTCGTAAAGATCGGGATCGCCGTAACTCGCCAGCACATCGGCGCGGTGCAACGCCAGATGCTGCTCAAAGTGCGGTAGGCGAATGAAGCGCTTGAAGGTCGAGTCCTTCATCTCGCGCACGTAGCCGAAGCGCATGTGATTGGCCACCAGCGCGAGAATCTGCTCCGTCTCTTGATTGGAAAAGCGCAGCCGCCGGCAAATCCTTTCGGCGATCTTCACCCCCACGTTGACGTGGTCGTCGAAGCGAATACGATCGGGCGCACGCCGAAAAGTTGCGGGCTTCCCCACGTCATGTAACAGCGTTCCCCACGCTAGAGTCGACGGGCAGGGCCGCGGCAGATTGTCGAGGGCCAATAGCGTATGCACAAAAACGTCGCCTTCAGGATGAAACTCCGGCGGCTGCTCCACTCCCTTCATCTTTGCAATCTCAGGAAGAACTTCAGCGAGTAAGGCTGTGGAGTCTAACAATAAAAAAGCCTGTCGCGCACGCCCTTCGGTGAGCATCTTCGTGAGCTCATCTCGAACGCGTTCACGAGACACTTGCGCAATCTGTGGCGCGAGTGTGCCCATCGCCGAGAATGTTCCCGGCTCGATCTCATACGAAAACCGCGCAGCAAAACGTACCGCCCGCAGCATTCGCAGCTTGTCCTCCGCGAAGCGAAGCTCGGGATCGCCGATGGCGCGAATGATTCCTGCATCGAGGTCGGATTGACCGCCCACGTAATCCAGAACCTCGCCAGTCGCCGGATCAAGCAGCAGCCCGTTGATGGTAAAGTCCCGACGCTGCACATCTTCACGCGCCGTTTTCGTGAAGCGCACTTCATCCGGATGCCTTCCGTCGGAGTAGCCCAGGTCGGCGCGAAAGGTCGCAACCTCAATCAGTCCAGCGTGAGCGGCGTTAGGCGACGCGTCGAATGAGGATTCAGTTTCCGGCGCCGGAACCAGCACGACTCCAAACTGTTCTCCTACGGCATAGGTTCGCGGAAAGAGTCGCATCGCCTCCCGCGGCGTGGCGCTGGTGGCCACGTCATAGTCCGCAGGCTCGCGATGCAACAGCAAATCGCGCACGCATCCGCCCACAAGATAGGCTTCGTGCCCGTGCTCGCGCAGCGTTTGAACGATCGAGATCGCGAACTCTTTCAGCATTGAGAAGATGATATCCCTTCGTTTTGCCGACCCGGCCCGATAAAATCAGTTCAGGCTCCCATGTCCGCTTACATTCTCGGTATCGAAAGCTCGTGCGACGAAACCGCCGCCTCCGTCGTCCGGTCGGGCGAGGAAGTCGTGTCGAACGTGGTCGCGTCGCAGTTTGCCACGCACGCGCCTTATGGTGGCGTGGTGCCCGAGCTGGCATCCCGCGAGCACCTCAAGGCCATCGTTCCGGTCGTGCGGCAGGCTTTGGCGGACGCAAGGCAGAGCTATGAATCACTCGACGCCATCGCCGTCACCCAAGGCCCCGGACTCATCGGCGCATTGCTCGTCGGCATCAGCTACGCCAAGGCGCTGGCCTTTGCGCTCGACAAGCCCCTCATCGCCGTCAACCACCTCGAAGGCCACATCCATGCCGTGCTGCTCGAAGAGCGCCAGAAGGGAAATCACGAACTGAAATTTCCCGTGCTCGCCCTGGTCGTCTCCGGCGGACACACCCATTTATATTTAGCCGCGCAAAAAGACTCGCTCTGGACCTACGAAACCGTCGGTCGCACGCGCGATGACGCCGCTGGCGAGGCCTTCGATAAAGTTGCTAAGCTCCTGGGATTGGGCTATCCGGGCGGCCCTGTGATCGATCGCCTTTCGCCCTTCGGTGATGCGAAGGCGGTCAAGTTCGCCACGCCGCAGATTAAGCACGCCGACCGCAATCGTCCCGGCGAGTGGGAGCCCAATCAGAAGCGCGTCGACTTTTCCTACAGCGGCATCAAGACCGCCGTCCTGCGCTACGTCGAAGTGAACAAAATGCAGGAAGCCATCGCCGACCGGCGCGCAGCGTTGCAGAATATCGCCAAACCGACGCTGGACGACTATCGTGCACTACTGGATCGACAAACTCTCGACCTCATCGCCTCATTCCAGCGAGCCATGGTCGAGGATCTGGTCAATAAAACGCTTGCCGCAGCCGTGGCTTACGATGCCGCGACGATTTTCGTAACCGGCGGCGTCGCCGCCAATCAAGCTTTGCGCCAGCGCTTCGAGCAAAGCGCCGCCGAGCACGGACTCCCCGTCCTCTTTCCATCCCGCAAGCTTTCCACCGACAACGCCGCCATGATCGCGGCCGCGGCTTATCCTAAATTTGTCGCCAAAGATTTTGCCGCTCTGGACTTCAATGCTGAGGCTGGCTTGCGGCTTTAGAGCCGCCTAGGCCTTCGCGCGGCGCGCCTGGTTTCCCAATTCATTTCCGAAAATAGCGCTCAGTGCTACCTCGAGCTGCTCGTCGATGTCGATGTCCTTTCGAACCGTGGCGGCTGCGCCGGCGCAATTCGTGACGGGCTCTTTCTCGGCGCTTAAACTGGCAGTCACTACGATCACCGGAATATCCGCGGTCTGCGCATCGCGCTTGAGCGCTGCGATCAAGTCTGCTCCGCCCATCTTCGGCATATCCATATCCGTGATAATAATGTCGGGGCGGACGCGAGCGACGATTTCCAGCGCCGCTTTCCCGTTGTCGGCGTTCTCCACCGCAAACCCGCGCGATTCCATGAAGCGCGAAACCGTGTGCCGGATGAGCATGGAGTCGTCCACGACCAACGCGATCCGCTTCGGGCTTGAATCCTTATTCATAATCGACAACGATGGTCCGAACCGAAGTGGCTCGGCCCGCAAGGCTGGAATTTCGGCCAGAAAAGAATCCCCGAGGTACATTAACAATGACCGCGGTTCACGCTCAAGGAAAAGTCACCCCCGCGGATTACTTCGGTCACGCATCGCTATCGGCGTCATCCTTGAGCTTGGTCTCTTCGATGGTCATGTCTTTAAACTCTGTCGAATCGAAGACTTCGCCGCAATCCTGGCAAGCGACGAACTCAGCATCTTCTTCCCGTGCGACAATCTGCACGCGCGGGTGCTTGCACGCTGGCTTAGCCGTCGGGTCTGCGGGGCGTTGCGGCGGGATGGTCGTCATAAGTCCGGAATGTCCTCGACCGGGGCCGGACGAGGCTGCTACTACCGGAAATTTCCAGTAGTGTAGCGCGGTTTTGTGGGAAGTCAAGCGCCGAATTTTCAGCATCGCGCGATCTGCGGTATTCGGCCTATTGCGAAAATCCGACCAATTTGGTCGTGATATCCTAACCCGCTCACTTGTAAAGACCTACGCTTCGGCCCGTGAATTTCACCACTGGCTGCGGGGACTTGATCTTTGGCCTTATCCGGCCTACACTTTGTATATCCGACTCTAAAGGTCGTATTTGGAATTTGCTGAGTTATGTTGAAGCTGACCAAGAAAGCCGACTACGCGCTAATGGCCATGAAGCACCTTGCCGAGCACGGCCAAGCGGGAGCTTGCAGCGCCAAGGATGTAGCGGAGGCTTACGGCATTCCGTCCGAGGCGCTGGCCAAGATTTTGCAGCGGCTCGCCAAGAGCGGGTTGCTGATTTCGCAGCACGGCACGAACGGTGGCTACACTTTGGCGCGCGACGCCGCCAAAATTTCGGCGTTTGAAGTGATTCGCGCCATTGACGGACCTTTATTTATCACTTCCTGCGTGACCGTTCGCGGAGAGTGCGACCAGAGCGATCGCTGCAACATTCGCGAGCCGCTGCGCAAGGTGAACTCCAGCATCGAAGCGGTGCTGCGGAAAATTGTGATTTCGGAGATGAACGATGAGCCGGAAGAGTTAGTCCCGGAGAAACTGGACGAAGATCACCGGCCAGCAGAACTGGTAACGATCCGATAGGAATTTGGAAGCAGTATTAAAGAGGAGAGAGACGATGAGCACCGAAGTGTTGACCCTACCCGAATTGAAGAACGAATCGAAGTTAAAGAATGAAGCGCCCGACGGAGTGAAGCTGCCGATCTACATGGACAATCACGCCACCACGCCCACCGATCAGCGCGTGTTGCAGGCAATGTTGCCCTACTTTACCGAAGCGTTCGGCAATCCGGCGAGCCGCAACCATCCTTTCGGATGGGCCGCGGAAGAAGGCGTGGAAACCGCGCGCGCTCAGATCGCCAAACTGATTGGCGCGACTCCGAAAGAGATCATTTTTACGTCCGGCGCCACCGAGAGCAACAACCTCGCGATCAAGGGCGTTGCCGAGATGTATCGCGAAAAGGGCAATCACATCATCACCGCGGTCACCGAGCACAAGGCCGTGCTCGATACTTGCAAGCGTCTGGAGAAGAATGGCTATCGCGTGACCTATTTGCCGGTCGCCAAGAGCGGCCTCATCGACCTCGAGGATCTCAAGCGCGCCATGGACGACAAGACGATTCTGGTCACCATCATGGCTGCGAACAACGAAATCGGCGTGTTGCAGCCCATCGAACAAATTGGCAAGCTTTGCCACGAACGCGGCATCCTCTTTCATACAGACGCGGTCCAGGCCGTGGGCAAGGTTCCGATCGATGTCAACAAGCAGCACATCGACTTGATGTCGATCACGGCGCACAAGATTTATGGTCCCAAAGGCGTCGGCGCATTGTATGTTCGGCGCAAGAATCCGCGGGTGCAGGTCTCAGCGCTGATCGATGGCGGCGGCCACGAACGCGGCATGCGCTCCGGCACGTTGAATGTCCCGGGCATCGTTGGGCTGGGCAAGGCTTGCGCCATTGCCTATGAGGAAATGGCGCAAGAGGCGGCGCGGCTTGCCGGACTGCGCGAGCGGCTGCGCGAGCGCATTATGAGCCAGCTCGACGAGACTTACATCAACGGATCGATGGAGCATCGCCTTCCCGGCAACCTCAACATCAGCTTCGCATACGTCGAAGGCGAATCGCTGTTGATGGGCATTAGCGACATCGCAGTTTCCAGCGGGTCGGCCTGCACCTCCGCGACACTTGAGCCATCTTATGTATTGAAGGCTTTGGGCGCGGGCGACGACTTGGCACACAGTTCTATTCGCTTCGGCATTGGCCGCTTCAACACCCAAGCCGAAGTAGACTACGTCGCCGACCGCGTCGTAACCACGGTCACAAAGCTGCGCGAACTTTCACCGCTGTATGAGATGGCGAAAGAAGGCATCGACTTAAGCAAAGTAAAGTGGGCGGCAGAAGCACACTGAGTTGGTTGGCAAACAAGTTTCACAGAATTCAGAGGAGAAAACATGTCATACAGCGATAAGGTTCTCGATCACTACTCGAATCCGCGTAACGTGGGTTCGCTCGACAAGAATAGCTCCGAAGTGGGCACCGGCCTGGTGGGCGCGCCCGAGTGCGGCGACGTCATGAAGCTCCAGATTCGGGTCAACCCTGAAACCAGCGTCATTGAAGAAGCCAAGTTCAAGACCTTTGGCTGCGGCTCGGCCATTGCCTCCTCCTCGCTCGCAACCGAATGGGTGAAGGGCAAAACGGTCGAAGAAGCGCTGCAAATAAAGAACACGGAAATCGTGAAAGAACTGGCGTTGCCGCCGGTGAAGATTCACTGCTCCGTGCTCGCGGAAGACGCGATCCGCGCCGCCATTCACGACTGGAAGAAGAAGCAGGAAGTTGCAGTTCCGGCGCAATCCGTGACGGCCTAGCAAAAGCGCAAGTCATCCCGACCGCAGCCGTTCTTCAGGCGGAGGGAGGGATCTCGCGTGCATGCCGAAGCGACTTGGACGAAGAGATTTTGGGTTTTATTAAATGACTACCACTGTTGCCGAACAACCCGTGAAGACCGCGCCCGCCAAGGGCATTCAGGTTAGTGATAAGGCCTTGGCGCGTATTCGCACCGCCATCGTGAAGGAGGGGATTTCTCCCGAACAAGGCGGCTTGCGCTTAGGTGTGCAGGGCGGAGGATGTTCCGGTTTGAGCTACAACATCCGCTTCGACACGCAGCCCCGCGAGCGCGACCGCGTGTTTCAGTTTGACGACGTGCGCGTGTTCGTCGACCCGAAGTCCTTCATTTATCTGCACGGCATGATTCTGGATTACCAGGAAACGCTTATGCAGCAGGGATTCGTCTTCGTCAATCCCAACGCCTCGAAATCCTGCGGCTGCGGCACGTCGTTCTCGGGATGAGAACTGATTGGCCGTCTACGACGGGACCGTATGACTTTGTAAGCTTGCGGACGGCGCACTGCGTAACTCACCCAGCCGCCGTCTTTGGGTGGCGCAGCGCTTCAGCGCTGCCATGAATCCCTCTTTTAGTTCGCGCTTTAGCGCCTGAGGTTCGTCACTTTAATGGCTGCAACGCACGACAATTCGCTCCTTACTGTTCTCGGCGATCCCTCCCGCGACGCCTGTTGGTCCTGCGGTGACCAACTCGCCAGCCATTTCTGCACCCATTGCGGCAAGGTTCAGCCGCCCAAGCCAGTGGATTACTTCACCTTCTTCGGACTGCCCCAGCGCTTGCAAATCGATCCCGCAAAACTGGAACGCGCATTCTACGAACTGAGCCGCAAACTACATCCCGACGTCTATGCGCAAGCCACTCCGCAAGAGCGCGAATGGAGCCTCGAACAAAGCTCCCGCCTCAACGACGCCTATCGGACGCTGAAAGATCCCATCAAGCGCACCGAGTACGCCCTCGCCCTGGCTGGAATTGAACTGGAAGAACAATCAAAATCCGCGACCGAAGCGGCTCGCGCCAGCGGAGCAATGAAGAAACAAATCGTTCCCCCCGATCTTCTGGAAGAAGTCTTCGAACTAAACATGCAGCTCGAAGAGCTTCGCATGAACAAGAAAATGGGCGAAGACGATCCTGTTCTGCTCGAAGAAGTGAAGCAAAAGCAATCCGATCTCGAAAGCAAGCAGGAAGCTCTCTCGGCGGAACTCCAGCAAATTTGGAATGAGTGGGATCAGGCTCAGGAAGCCGCCTCTGAAGCGGCGATCAGCCGCGCCAATGCGAAAATGCTCGACCTGCTGAATCGCCGAAACTACATCAGAAATCTAGTAAGAGACGTAAACGAACTGCTGGAAGCCTAAGCGGTTACGTTACAAAATTACAAATTACCAAATTACAAAATGCCTCAGAACTTCATCATCGGAATCGACCTCGGCACCACGAACTCCCTCGCTGCGTTCATGCAGGATGGAGTTCCCGTAGTCATTCCCGGCGAAGACGGCGTCAATCTCGTGCCATCGGTCGTTGCCCTCGACGACAAGAATCAAACCATCGTCGGCAACGCCGCCCGCAAATATCTGATCGACACCCCTGAACGCGCGGTCTATTCGATAAAGCGACTCATGGGACGCGGCGTCGAAGACATCACCGAAGAACTCAAGCTGTTCCCCTTCCGCATCGCCGACGACCTTCAAGCCGGAGAGGTCATCCGCATCAAGCTTGGCGAACGCACATTTACTCCGCCGGAAATTTCCGCCTTCATTCTGCGCCAGCTCAAACGCAACGCCGAACGCTATTTCGGTGCTCCCGTGACGAAAGCGGTCATCACCGTCCCCGCCTACTTCAATGACGCGCAGCGCCAAGCCACGAAAGATGCAGGACGCATCGCAGGACTCGACGTACTTCGCTTGGTCAACGAGCCAACGGCGGCATCGCTAGCCTACGGGCTCGACAAAAAACAAAGCGGCACCATCGCAGTCTACGACTTCGGCGGCGGCACGTTTGATGTTTCCATCCTCAAACTGCACGACGGAATCTTTGAGGTCATCGCCACCAATGGCGACACCCACCTCGGCGGCGACGATATCGACAACCTACTCATCGCCATCGCCATAGCCGACATTCGCGGCGACTTAAAACGCGATGTTTCCCGCAGCGGCGAAGACGTTGCCCGCATTCGTAAAGCGGTCATCGAAGCCAAGATCGATCTTTCTTCTAAACTCGAAACCCGCATCGAAGTCGAATTATCCGGCGGCCAGCAATATCGCCGCGAAATCACTCGCGAGCAATTCGAGCAGCTCATCGCGCCCGTTGTCCAGCGCACTCTCGGCCCGTGCAAGCAAGCGCTTAAAGACGCCGGACTCAAGCCTGCACAAATCGACGAAGTCGTCCTCGTCGGCGGCTCGACTCGCATTCCGAAAGTTCGCCAACTGGTCGAGGATTTATTCCGGCGCAAGCCTCACTCCGATCTCAATCCCGACGAAGTCGTTGCATTGGGCGCGGCGGTGCAAGCAAATATTCTCTCCGGCGGCTCGGAAGCCACGCGCGACATGCTGTTGCTCGACGTCACCCCGCTGTCGCTGGGCATCGAAGTCGCGGGCGGCGTCACTGACAAAATTATTTTGCGCAACTCGACCATTCCCGCCTCCGCTACGCAGCACTACACCACGCAGGTTGATGGACAAGCCAACGTCGCGATTCACGTACTGCAAGGGGAGCGCGAACTGGCAAAGGATTGCCGCTCGCTGGCTCGCTTCGACCTGAAAGGCATTCCGCCCATGAGCGCGGGCCTGCCGCGCATCGAAGTACGCTTCCTCATCGACGCGAATGGAATCCTCAACGTCTCTGCGCGCGAGCAACGCAGTGGCAAAGAAGCAGAAATTCAAGTACAGCCCAGCTACGGATTAAACGACGAGCAGGTCGAAAGCATGATTCTAGATTCTTTCGATCACGCCGAGGACGACTTCCGCGAGCGCCAGTTGATCGAAGCCCGCGCGGAAGCCGACACGATTCTTGCGGCGCTCGACAAGGCTCGCATGAGTCCAGCCTGGGGACAACTCACCAGCAAAGAAATTTCCGCCATCGCCGCCGCCGAAGGCAACCTGAAGGACAGCAAAGAAGGCGACGACTATAAAGCAATTCACGAAAAGATCGAAGCGCTCAATCAAGCCACGATGCGCTTGGCCGAGTTGATGATGGACAGCGCCGTCACCACTGCACTTAAAGGCAAGAACATGAACGATGAAGGGCTGGGCGAGGGTCCAACCGCGCCCCATGCAATCTCAAAAGCGGAATTCAGCGACTAAAGTTCGTGTGGCGCGGGCGCCCTCGCCCGCGCAGTACGAGAGAAAAAGTTTAAGAATCCACGGAGCACCGATGACACAAGACGAAAGCAAAACCGGCGGCATCGCAACCGCCGAAACGCCCACCGGGAGCACGGTTCAGGTCACCTTCCTGCCTGAGGGTAAGACGGTCGAATTCGAACACGGCAAGCTGCCCTATAAAGATCACGGCAAGCCGGAGTCCCTGCTCGACATCGCCCTCAACTACGGCATCACGCTCGACCACGCCTGCGGCGGCAACTGTGCATGCACCACCTGCCACATCTGGGTGAAGGAAGGCCGCGAGAGCCTCAGCGAACTTGAAGACGACGAAGCCGACAAGCTCGACATGGCCGCCGACCTTCAGCTGAACTCCCGCCTGGGATGCCAGGCCACCATCACCAAGCCCGGCAAAATCGTAGTCGAAATTCCGGCGTGGAACAGAAACTACGTCTCAGAAGAGCACTGAAAAGCAAGTTTCTGAGGACGCCACTATGCCCAAACCGCTAACCTGGTCCGACACCGAAGACCTCGGCATCCTCCTGGCCGAAAAACATCCCGGAGTCGATCCGCTAACCGTCCGCTTTACCGACCTGCACCGCTTCGTCACCGAGTTGCCAGGCTTCGAGGACGATCCCCAAAAGTCCAACGAGAGCAAGCTCGAGGCGATTCAGATGGCCTGGCACGAGGAATATCAGGAGGGGTTGTAGGGTCGTACTTTTACTGGAATCCCCGCCAAAAGCGCAGTAAACTTAGGTCTATGGGCATACTGGTGCCACACTTGCCGACGGATAAGGGATATGAGATTAGGCTCCGATCCCTCTTGGAGGATATCGTCGGATCTTTTGAAGGTCCAGCGCGGGGGGTGTCCAAACTTGCCTTGGCGGTTTGGTTCAATAAACGATCGTTAGAGGGCACTCAGCATGTGCTCGCCTTGTACGCAAGTTTTCCGATGGACCGCTTTGGCGACCGAATCCCGGTTTCGCTCCGGTGGAGGACAGGCGAGAAAGGGCCTCCCTTCGCGGAGTTCGATTGGACGTCGGTTGATTACTTCCTTCAGCTCTTGATCTCGAATCGACAAGACATTGATCGTTACTTCACCGCTGCCGAGGTTCTCGCCTTTGACAAGACACTTCTTGACGACCGTATCCTGGACGCATTCAAAATTGTCACTGAGCCGACCCGTCTCGTAAAAGGGTGGTACGTAGATCCAGTTCAGTACGCCAAGTCAAAGGCTATTAGCAATCTGCTGGCTTCCTACAATCATGTGAGGCCAAATGTCGGGCTGGTGAAAACATACGATTCACCTGATGCCGAGAATTGCCGCGGACTCCTGCAAGTCGAGGTCAATCAAAAGTGGGTGCCACTCTCATTAAGTGGTCTTAAAGACCGAACTTTCTTCAACGACCTACAGGATGGACGCCCAGGCTATTTCCTTTTCCAGGGTGGCGCTCTCTACCAACCCTTGAAATTTGAAGAAAAGACTGCTCCGGAGTACTCAAATCTAGTTCTGGAACGGCTGCCCGATGACAGATACCCTGAGGTCTATCTGCGAGCAGTGCATCCAACTGCAGAACCCGCAGCTTAACTTCATACCACCAGAGTTCGAGCGTCACCGCGAAATACTGGCGCGGGACTTGCGAGAATTGGTTTCACTGGCTGAGTCCGAAAATGAGAAATCGGTCGTCGTTCTCGGCGGGTCCATTCTCGAATCGATCCTCTATACATTCATACAGGCACAGAGCGGGTATATCGCAGAGCGCCGCGGCATTTTTGAATTCGATCCCGATCATAGTTTGCGGAACTTCGTCGAAGTATTTAATCGCTGGCTCAAACCCCTGGTCCCAACCGTAGTGCTTTCGGATTCGCTAATCGAGTCCAGGGACCTAGTCCACATCAACCGCGAACTCGCCGCACCGCCGGGAATCTGTGCTACTGCTGCGCGAGATATGCTGCGCACTCTAAATACGCTGCTAGAAGGACTTGCCGAATTCGCAGTTAAGTGACTGCCCACGCTGGCTATCTGCCGGAATCTCCGCACCTCGATTTGATTTTCTCGCTTGCGAGTCTGCGCAATGTCGTAGGAGGCCTGCATGCGCATGAGGGTGTCCATTTTTATGCCGAAGGCCTTCTCGATGCGGAGCGCCATGTCCCCGGATAGGTTGGCTTTTCGGTTGAGCAAACTCGACAGTGTTGGCCGGGAGACACGAAGCGCTGCCGCCGCCGCCGTGACGGAGAGACCGGCGGGCGCGATGATTTCAGTGCGGATAAAATCTCCGGGGTGTGGCGGATTCTTCATGGGCATAAAGTGTTCCTTTTGTGTCAGTGATAATCTTCCAAGTCTAGGCCCCATACCTCGCTTTCGACTGAATCGATTCGAAAACGTAAAGCGCCGGTTGCCGGTGACGCTGAGGCTCCAGGTCCCCTTACGGTCGCCAGTGAGCAGGTGCGCTTTCCAATTGGCCAACGGCCGTAATTCCTCGGCAGCTTGCGTGTCCTCAAGGAACGCAAGCATCTTGCGTAACTTATCAATCGCATCGGGGCGGGACACCTCTCGCATCGTCTTCCGCGTAAAGCCGCCTGAGACCCTTGTGCGAGAGGCTGCGAATCTTCACGTAGCGCAAGTGTAGCCTGTTAGGCTACACTTATCAACCTAACCAACGGCAAGTGCGACGATTTACAAAGAGATAGGGATTTCTCGCCACGCTCGGAATGACAATCTGAGTTGACCGATCGGCGAGAGATTGTTCATCCGTCACTGACCGCCTCGCCTCCCCTCCCGCACAATTTCGACATGACTCCGGAAACCCTGGCTAATGCCGTCAACGATTTTCTTTCTGTCTCCAACAGCGCCGTCGTGATCGAGGATGGCACGGTGGCTTTCGATCTGGCGACCACCAAGTACACGGTTTCGGGCGAACACAATAAGTGCCTGCTGCATTTGTGGTCGGCGGAGCGCAATGTCGTGCGGCGGGTGCTCGAGGCGGAGGTGAAGAATGAGACGTTGCGGCTGGCGGTGCAGCGCTTGGGGCACTCCAAGCCGTCGAAGCTGGAAATTTGCCGCCAACGCGATCGCCGTTCGCCCAACGCCCGGCGTGTCACGCGCATCGCCTATCAGCGGCGGCTGGAGCGCATTTTGCTGCGTAACTTTCCCGGATACACCTGCGAACGCTTTCGCACTTCAATGGATTTGGAGCGATCGTTCGGCCCGATTTACTCGCGCGGCGTGCTGCGCAAAGCGCAATCGGCGTATGCTGTGCTCGGGGTGAACGATGAAGAAACACAATCATCAATCGACGCAGCTCTCACCTTCGGCATTCTCTGGCTGGACATTTGTCGCCGCGATCCGGGAGCGAAAGCCACGGTCCATGGGCTCACCCTGATCCTGCCAAAAAAGACAGCGCAACTCACCCGAGAACGCATGGCGCACCTTCATCCGGAGGCCGCGAAGTGGACTCTTTACGAATTCGACGAGAAAGAAAGCACCCTCGCTCCTGTCGAGATCGGTGACCGAGGCAATCTTTCATCGCACCTCGCGCGGCTCGCCGACGAGACATCGGCCCGCGAACGATTCTTCGATTCGATCGCCAGGGTTCACGACTTAATGCCGGAGGCGCAGACTTTCGTACTCTCCCCAACCGAAATCGCCTTCCGCCATTACGGACTGGAGTTCGCCCGCGCCCGGCTGGCGCATGATCCCTGCTCGCTCAAGAGTTTGACCGAGGTCGTCTTCGGACTCGGCGCCGAAGAACGCGTGCTCGACGCCAATACTCTGCCTGCCTTCATCAGTCTGATCCGCGCCATCGGCGAGGCGCGCCATCCGCAGGGGCCGCGCGACAACATGGTCTGGCGGATGCATCCGGAGCGCTGGCTGGAATCGCTGGTCATGCGCGACGTCAGCGCGCTCGATGGCATACTCGATCCCGCCTGCGCGTACTCGCAGATGCCAGCCTGCGTTTCGTCCGACCGCGCATTGATGGACGTGCTCACCGTCACTCGCGATGGCCGCCTCGCGGTGCTAGAACTCAAAGCCAGCGAAGACATTCACCTGCCGCTGCAAGGCCTCGACTATTGGACGCGGGTGAGCTCGCACCATGCGCACAACGAATTTTCGCGCCACGGATATTTCTTAGGACGCGAATTATCGGCTGCGCCGCCGCTGCTTTACTTGGTGGCTCCCGCGCTGCAAATTCATCCGTCCACCGATACGATACTGCGCTATCTCTCGCCCACCATCGATTGGCATGTGCTGGGGATTGACGAGCGCTGGCGGGAGGAGTTGCGGGTGGTAGTGAGGAAGAGGCCTCCGCGGGCGAAGTAATTCTTGCCGCTGGGATTTAAGTCGTCCCGGGGCCGAGTGTCATACGCGCATCTCCATCGGGAAGTCTCTCGCCACGGAAGGCGCGTCCTACGCCGCGAACCAGACGGCGCATCGGTAGATTGCCTTTGTCGTCGTCGAGAAAAATCTCCCCGACGCGATTGCTGCGGTAGAACCAGCGCTTCAGGATCGCGAGATGTTCTTCGAGCTCGGTTATGTCGCCGCTGGGCTGTTCCGTGACCTCCTGCAATGCCTGCCCAATGCGGCTTTCCATCGACTGCGACTTGGTGTGCTCGGGTGGAGCGATGGAGAAATTCACGCTGCCGACGATTCGTCCAGCGCGAAGCACGAAGAACTCTACGCACTCCGGAACCGCACTGGGTTGCACAATCACGCCTGCCAGCCGATCAAGGCGCTGGACGATTTCTGGCAACTCGCGTCCCACAAGCTTCACTTTCTCTACGCGTTCATGCAGAGCGGCTGCGCTCTCGAACTCTAAGTTCGCAGCGGCTTGCTCGCGCGCGGAAGCAATCTCGCGAACCAAAGAATCGCCTGCGGAGTCGAACCAGGCGCGAACGCGTCCGACTTCGGTTGCGTATTCTTCATCGCTGCATCCCTTGAAACACGGCGCGAGACACATTTTCATCTCGGAATAAATGCAGCCTGGAAATGCGGGGTCGGGATTGAGATTTTCAACGCAGCGCCGCATCTTGAAAAAATCCAGCACATCGTTGGCCAGCTTTTCAGCGGCGGCGCGCGAGGGAAACGGTCCGTAATAACAGGACTCGGTGCCAATGCGCCCAATCCTCGTCGTCACCGATGCGCGGGGATACGGATTGCTCATGTGAAACTTAATCAGCGGAGCGGGGCGCAGGCGCAAGCGGCGTTGGTAGCCGTCGGGCAGTACTTGCCGCAGCAGCCGATAGAGCAGGAATCCAGCCGCGAAGTCAGAGCCGGTTTGGGTGAACTCGATCCAGCGGGTCTGACTGCGCAGGTTCAGGCGACGGCTGCCCTCGGCGGGCTTGCCCAGCAGTCGTTCCAGCCGACGGCGCAGGTTGGCCGTCTTGCTGATATAAGGTTCCCCCGCCTCGACTGCGCCGCGCAGCAGAAAAACGGCGGGTGCTGCGGGATAGCGCGAGAAATCGTCGTCTTGTTGTGGATCGAACTCGAAGCCCTCTGTCGGCACGAGACCAGTGTAGCGTGAGGCGCTTACCGGAAATTCGCGGACTAGCGGAAACTGGCGCTCTTCAGTCCCTGCCTGAAGTCTTGGCCTTCCATCTTTACGATGCGGCACATTTCGTGCAGGCGCGATCTCATGCGCTCGCCGATGCGGTCGCCCAGTGTGTCCTCGTTGCGGGCTTGCCTGGCCAACGCGGAGTCGCTGCTGCCGCGCGAGGCTCGCTCGCCTGGCGGCAGATTGGCAAAGTTGGTGGTGAAGATCGTAGTGCGATGGTTGTTGTAGCGGGTGTTAAGAATCAAGCTGACGGTGTCCCACACCCACTCGGTGGGCTTGACCGCGCCCAGTTCGTCGAGCACCAGCACTTCGGCGTCAAACACGGGGCGAAGGACGTCCAATTCTGTCGCCTTCACGGATTCGTTGTAGGAGTTCTGTATCTGCTTCAAAAGTTCGCGGTAGTCGCAGAATAAAGACGGCGTACCCTTGCTCACAATCAGTTCCCGAATGATGCCCACCGCCAAGTGTGTCTTGCCCACGCCGATCGAGCCGATGAGAAGCAAGCCAGTTGCGTCCAGCGGATACTCTTCCACGAACTTGCCCGCCGCCAGCCGCGCTCCGGCCAGTCCGCTGTACGGCCCCTCGGATTCGAAATTACTCAACTCGCAATGCTGATAACGCTTGGGGATGTGCGCCGCTTCGAGCAAGGCTTCGGCGCGCCGTTCGACGCGGCAATCACAGCGGGTCACGCGGCGTTCTTTACTCTCCGCAATCGGTACCGACTTCCAGCCGGTTCCTTCACACAGCGCGCAGACGGCAACCTCGGTTTTCATGAGCATCTCTTAGTATCTAACTTTGCTCCCGTGGGTGCGCTTCGCGCAACCTCATGACGCAGCCGGGCCTGTGTACATTCTGTTGAAAGGCGTGAAAGCTGTGGAGAAGCGAAGGGAAATCCGGCACGAGCGATTGGAGCGTGACGTTTTCGCGGTTTGAACGCAAGAAGCGGATATCGCAGTCGCGATCTTTCGCGCGACACTGGCACTGCGTCCAAATCCGACGCCAACGCTCTCGATTGAGGAGATAGTAACGATGACCAAATTTCGCGTAATCGCCATCCCCACCAAAGTCGCAACCCTAGTGCGAACTTCGCAGACGTCGCCCGGCTACGGCCATCCAGCGCACACCGAGTTGGCCACTGGGTACGGCCCTTGCCGACACTGCCTGCGGACATTTCGCGTAGGCGAAGAGAGGCGCATCCTTTTTACTTACGATCCGTTTTACGGAATTGAACAAATTCCGCTGCCTGGGCCGGTGTTCGTTCATGCCGAGGTTTGTGAGCGGTATCGCGAGGACGGCGGCTATCCCGCCGATATGTTGAGTCACGCCGCGGTATTGACCGCCTACGCCAAGGGGCAGACGCTGATCGCACGGGAAATCGTGGACGACCGCCGTCACGCGGTCGCGGTCGCTCGGCTGCTTGATCGCGATGAAGTTGATTACATCGAAGTTCGCGACCAGATCGCCGGCTGTTATGACTTTCGCATTCAACGGAGCGGACTCATCGGCGAGTAGTCCCTCGTTCTACCCTTAATATGCCGGGCTTCGTGTTGCGCATGCATACCCCTATCCCAAAGTAGACAACACTTTCTGAGTCTTGCGGCACTGCGGTCGCGGGCTTACCTTCATGTCACGCGGAAGACGGGTTTCGACTTCCCGGAGCGACATGAAGCGACTCGTGACAAAAATCGCATTTGCAATTCTCAGCATTGCGGCATTTTCGCTGGCACCCTGGGCGCAGGAGGAACGGGTACCGACGGCCGTTCCTGTGCAGCCCAGCGCGAACGCGAAATCCGGCACGGGGGGCGGCGCATGGAGTCCAGCCTTGACAGGGCAGCGCCGACCCCTCTACCGGTTATGCAGCAACGATTCCATCGAGGTCGATTTCACTTTCTCGCCCGAGATGAACCAAAACGTCAGCGTGCAACCCGACGGGTTCATCAATCTGCGTGGAGTACCGCAGGTCTACGCCGAAGGCTTGACGTTGTCGGAGGCCGAGCAGGCGATTCGCGCCGCTTACGCCGGTGTCTTGAACGATCCCGAGCTGGCGATCGTCTTGAAAGATTTCGACAAGCCTTCATTTACCGCCAGTGGAGAAGTGGCACGCCCCGGCAAGTATGAATTGCGCTCCGCCACCACCGTAGCGGAAGGACTGGCCATCGCTGGCGGGTGGACTGGCCAGGCGAAACACTCCCAAATCGTGCTCTTCCGCCATGTCTCCGATCAATTGGTAGAGGCCCGGGTGCTGAACATGAAGGCCATGCTCAAAAGCCGCCAACTCGGAGAAGACTTGTTTCTGAAGCCGGGAGACTTTATTTATGTCCCTCAGAATACGATTTCTAAAATTCAGCGATACCTACCCACCTCGATGATGAGCCTTTATACAACTCCCGCCGAATTTTAGGCGGCGGAAAAATTAAATGAGCGAATCGCTACAACTGATTCCACGAATGGAGAACGCTCCCCAGCCCACGCTGAGAGATATTGTCGCGTTGCTGTTTCGCCAGCGGCGGGTCATCTGGATCGCGTTTGCGCTCGTGTTTGTAGCGATTGTGCTTTACGGTGTCGTCGCACCCACTTATAGCGCGGAAATGAAGGTGCTGGTCCGGCGTGGACGAATGGATCCCATGGCCGGGCCAACCCCGAGCCAGTCGCCACAGGTCGAGCGCGATGAAGTGACGGAAGAAGACCTGAACTCCGAGGCGGAGTTGCTTCAAGATCGAGACATTCTGGCCGCCGTCGTGCGCCACACCGGCCTTGATTCTTCGCAAGCCTGGCTCTGGAATCTTCTCGGAGATAGTCGGGACATGAGGGTGGCTCGCGCCGTCGGACGGTTGAGCAAAAAGCTCCACATCGAGCCCGTCAGGAAGGCGACCCTGATTACCGTGGGTTACGACTCCTCAGATCCCGCGCGCGCTGCGGCCGTGCTGCAATCCTTGGGGAGTGCTTATCTGGAAAAGCACGAGAGCGTTCGGCGCCCATCGGGCGAGTTCGCCTTTTTCGATCGGCAGGCGAAACAGTCCCAAAAGGCGCTGGAGGACGCCGAGCGCGAGTTGATGCGGTTTACCACCGATCGGGGAGTGGTGTCAGCCGCCCTCGAGCGGGACATTTCGTTGCAAAAAGCGAGTCAGGCCGACACCGACCGTCAACAAGCTCAGATCGCAATCGCGGAGTCGGGTCAGCGCATTCGCACTCTGCAAACTAAACTTCAGTCTCTACCCGAGAACGAGACCACGCAGACCAGGAACCTCGACAATCCCCAGTTGATGGAAAAGCTAAAGTCCAAACTTCTCGAGTTGCGCCTGAAGCGCACCGAATTGCTAACCAAGTTTGGCTCTTCGTACCGTTTGGTGCGCGAAACGGACGAAGAAATCGCGCAGGCCAAGTCCGCCGTCGACGCCGAGGAGCTAACGCCGCTCCGGGAGCGAACCGTCGAACACGACGCCAATCATGAGTGGGCCAAATCTGAACTGCTGCACGCCCAAGTGGAGTTGAATGCCCTCCTCGCCCGTTCCGCCGCCATAAAAACGGAACTAGCCGGGGATCGAGGGGCGGCGCAGGAATTGGGCGTTCGCGCCATCGCTCAAGACGATCTCCTCCGCAACTTGAAGTCGGCCGAGGACCGGTATGTCCTCTACTCCGACAAACGCGAGGAATCTCGCATCGGAGATGCACTCGATCAAGGTGGAATCCTAAACGTCACCATCGCGGAACCGGCGTCGATTCCAATCCTGCCCACCCATTCCGCAATGTTCTTCGTGCTGGTGGCGTTCGTCGCGGCAGGCGTCAGCGGCACGGGAGCGGCCTTCGTTGCGGACTATGTGAGCCCGGCCTTTCGGACTCCAGAAGAAGTCATCGGCTATTTGGGAATGCCAGTGCTGGCTTCCTTGCCGGAAAAAGATCTTTAGATTGGCAACTTTCAAAGAGTGCATGCGAGAAGGACCGCCAGATGGCTATTTATTCGGAAGCAATGCCTCACATCTTGGACCGCGACTTCGCGGACTTTGAAACTGTAGGTCCCGAGCCGGAATTGGCTCAGGTGCTGCCCTTACGGCATCCCAACGAATTCGCCCAAGAGCAGATCCGCGGCTTGGTGCGCCGCATCTTCTCGCCCGGTTGGCCTAAGCCCGCACGCCAGGTCGTGATCGCTGCCGTCGACGACGATCACCCCATCGCAGACATCTGTCTCCATATCGGGAAGCATCTCGCCCATCAAGTGCAAGCCAGCGTCAGCATCGTACAAACGACTGCCGGCGGAGCATTGCACGACCCGATGGCCCGGGACCGGGAACATCTGTCCGACTTCGGTTCCCTGCGTCACTCCTCGTATCAGGTCGCAAGCAATCTTTGGCGTATGCCCCCCGGAGTGTTCGCCCCTCCCGGAGAAAACTCGGCCGCATGGCTCAAAGGTAGATTGGCGGAATTGCGGCTCGCATTCGATTACGCGGTGATTCACTGTCCTCCCGTGGCTTCACGCAGCGAAGCCGCGCTCCTGGGACACATGAGTGATGGAGTGGTCCTCGTGATCGAAAGCCATTCCACCAGGCGTGCCGTCGCTCAAAGAGCGAAACAGAATCTTCAAGCCGCGCACGTCCGGCTCTTGGGCGCCATCCTGAATGGACGCAAGTTCCCCATTCCCCAATCCATTTACGAACGGCTCTAGCACGCATGATCGGCTTGGCCACAAAAAACTCACGGAGGCAACTATATGAAAGCGGCTCGATCCGTATATCCGTTCCCACCTTCTCCAAACTCGTCTGCCATGCCGCGCCTGATCCCGGGAGTCAGCCTGAGACATCAATCTCACGCTTCCGGTCGTTCGAATCCGGCCGATCCCGTCCATGGGGTTTCGTCGTCCCCCAGGTTGTTGCCGGCCCTGCCTCGATTTCAGCGCCGCGACGCTACTGGCGCGCCCAACCGCTGGACGCCCGCGCTAATCCGACGCGGCCAGAGCTCGCGCCTCATCGCCGATCTAGCCTGCTTCCTTCTAACCGCCTTGCCCCTTCACCGCTTCGGAGCAATTCGCCCGCTCATCATGTTCGCCTCCGTCTTTGGCGCCTTCGCGATGGCGGAGAATTTCTACCGCTCTCCCAACCACTTGACCATCGACCGGGAGATGTTCCTTCTCTTTAAGATCGCCGTCTGGAGCTGGCTGGTCGCCGCCATCATCGAAGCCACATCTCGCGGAACGGACCCGCTGAAACAGTTGACGATCGCGGCCACCGTCGCATGCTTCACCATGTGCTGGTGGAGACTGGCCCTTACCACCGGCCTTCGCCCGACCGCCGGAAACGATTCCATTCGCAATGTGCTCATTGTCGGCGCCGGCCACGCGGGCCGCAAAGTGGCGCAGGAGTTCTCCAAACACCCCACCCTCTGGGCCGTGAAAGGATTTCTCGACAATCAACAACCCTCAGGCGGACGAATTCTCGGCCGGCTCGATCGGCTCACTCCCATCGCCCGCTCGCAATTTATCGATGAAATTGTCATTGCCGATCCCCAACCCCGCGAGATCGTCCTGGCTTTGATACGAGACGCCAAAAACAACCACCTCGATTTGAAGATTGTGCCGCAGATGCAGGGACTCGATCTCTCCGCCTGCGATTTCGCCCCGGCGGGCGATCTCCCCACCTTCGCCATGCACGGGGAGATTGTCCCTAGGTTCTGCCTCTCCCTCAAACGAGCGATGGACATTTCCTTCGCTGCCGCAGGACTCACCTTGCTGGCCCCGATGCTCGTCTGCATCGCCGCATTGGTGAAGTTGGATTCTTCCGGCCCCGCTCTGTATCGGGCCATGCGAGTCGGGAAAAAAGCGCTCCCCTTCCCTTGTTACAAGTTTCGGACCATGATCTGCGACGCCGATGCCCAAAGAGACGGGCTGCGAGGTCAGAATGAACGGATCGGCGCAACCTTTAAACTCGACCGCGATCGTCGCATCACCCGGGTAGGCCGCGTCCTGCGAAAGTACAGCCTGGATGAGTTACCTCAACTCTGGAACGTGCTCAGCGGCGAGATGAGCATGGTCGGTCCCAGACCTCATCCTCTCGATGATTTCCTTCGCTACCGCATCGAGGACTTTCGTCGCCTGGACGTCACGCCCGGCATCACCGGTCTCTGGCAAGTGACAGCCCGCCGTGATCCCTCGTTCGATCGCAATGTCGAATTGGATGCCCACTACATCCAGCACTGGAGTCTCGCACTCGACTTGAAAATATTGTGCCAGACCGTCAATGCAGTATGGCAGGGCAGCGGCGCTTAAAGCATCCCATGGAAACGCTAACCGCAACCCGAGGGCATCGGCCCGGTTTTCCTCAGCATCGCTCCCTTCGGCCCCTCTGGCCATGGCTGCTCGTGACCTTGGTTCGTCCCTTGCAACTCCTCATCTTGGCTCCAGTGTGGCTGTTTCTGGCAATGTTGGCGGCCATGCTGCTCCGGCCACCCGACCTTCCGTTCTACAATCTCGATCGCATCGCTTTGGCTTTTATGGTGTGCTCGCTGCTGCTTCGTCACTTGCTCCTCCACCAGCCCATTGTTCTGCCCCGCCTCGCAACCCTGCCGATGCTGGGCTTGCTCCTGTTGTCTTGTGCCGATTTGTTATCCCATCCCTTCGATCAGCAAGCCTGGAGCGTTCTTGCCTCCAAGTGGGCTGCGCCGTTCATCCTGTACTTGCTGGCGGGCATCATATTCGATCATTCCCTTGCCCTGCATAAGCTTGAAACTTTCAACCTCATCGTCTTGGCTTACCTCATCGTCATTGCGATTTTATTCCTGGCCGGTGCCACCGCCCTCATCTTCCCCCCCTTTATCCTGGATGAAAGTCTCGGCATTCATGCCGACCGCGCTCGCGGTCCCTTCCTGCAGGCGGTCGCCAACGGATTGGCTTTGAATTTACTCGGCCTCCTTGCCTTCGACTCTTTCCGTCGCCAACGTATTGGACTCCCCTTGGCGGCTTTCTTCCTTCTAGCTTTGCCCCTGGCCATTGTGGCCACGAAGACGCGCGCGGTCTGGCTGTCGTTCGTTGCATCGGCCGTGGCATTGGTGGCGACGTCTCCGTCTCGCCGCGTGCGTCGCGTCAGCCTGACCCTTGCCGTCGTGGCAATCGTCGGAACCGGCAGCGCCCTGGCCCTGCTCAGCCATCACAACTCTCTCCTCGACCGCTTGCAGGAAAAAAGCCCGGTCGAATTTCGCATGGCCGTTTATCAGGCAGGCTGGGAAATGTTTCTGAAGAAGCCGGTTCAGGGCTGGGGATTCGAGCCGATGCAGCGCGAGTTGACTCGGCGCATCAGCGAATTTCATCAAAGGCAATTCTTCTTCCACAATACCTATCTCGAAATCGCCGTTCAGCACGGACTCCTGGGCTTCACCTTATATGTCTGGCTCATCTTCGATCTTTTTCGCTTGGGCCGTTTTCCCCAAGCCACGCAATCGCAGCCCGACCACGGTTTTATGGATGCTCAATTTCGTTCCTTGTGGCCCCTTCTGTTGCTGGTGTATTTCCTCAACGCCAGCTTCGTGGTTATGAACTATCAGTTCGTCAACGGATTGCTCTTTACCCTGGCTGGAATTCTGGCCGCTCAAAACCGTCGCGCCTCCTACCCTCCCGCTCAAGAAAGTTCCCATGCCAACCATCGCCTATCTGAGTAATCAGTTTCCTTCCGCCGTCGAGCCCTACGTGGTCGACGAGATTGAAGAATTGCGTGCTCGTGGATTCACCGTGCTCCCCACGAGCATTCGTCGGCCACAGCCCGATTTGGATCGCGACTTCTTCGCGCGCTCGCAGCCCGCAATCTACGTGTCGCCGATCCGTCTGAGACCAGCGCTCTCTGCAATCGGTCTTTGTCTGCTGAATCCCCGAGCCTTCATCGCCGTTCTTTTCCGAGCCCTCCACGACAAGAACGAGCCCCCTGGGCGGCGCGCCCGGTGTTTGCTGCATACCCTTCTCGGAGCCTATTACGCTTCCCTGCTGCGCTCCAGGCCCCTCGATCACATCCACGTGCATCACGGCTATTTCGGATCTTGGGTTGCGCTCACCGCGTCCCGCCTTCTCCGTGTCAGCTTCAGCATGACGCTGCATGGTTCCGATCTGCTGCTTCATCCCTCTTATCTCGCCTCGAAACTTGAAATGTGTAAGTTCTGTTTAACCATCTCCCAATTCAATCGGGACCGAATCCTGTCGCGATTTCCCCAAATTGATCCCGCAAAAATTATCGTCCAGCGTCTGGGAGTCGATGTCCCGCAAAGCCTGGAGCGCATGGACCAGCCCAGCGCCCCATTCACTCTGTTGAACGTGGGGCGACTCCATCCGGTCAAGGATCACTTGTTCCTCTTGGCCGCTTGTCGCGAACTCGCTTTGCGCGGCCTCGATTTCAACTGCCTCATCGCGGGCGACGGCCCGGAGCGCCCCAAGTTAGAGGCCCTTATTAGGAAATGGGGCCTCGCCAGTCGAGTCCACCTGATGGGCCACTTGTCGCGAGTTCAGCTGGAAAAGCATTACCGTCATGCCGATTTATTCGTTCTAACCAGCCGCAGTGAGGGGATTCCAATCGTCCTGATGGAAGCGATGGCGTACGGCGTGTCCGTAATCGCCCCAGCCATCACCGGCATCCCCGAATTAGTTCGCGACATCGCGCCCGGGCGCACCGGCTTTCTGTATTCCCCCGGTTCCTTATCGAACCTCGTCGCGAAGATCGAGTGGATCGCAATCGGCGGCTCCCTCCAGGAACGTGAAAGCATCCGGCGCGCCGCTCACCAGGCGGTCGCCCGAGACTTCCACCGGCAAAACAATCTCGCACAACTGTCGAAGATTTTTACCACGCGTGCACTCAGCCCTGAGGAGACTTTCAGAAATGCGAATCCTGTTTTGCAACAAATATAATTTCGAGTTTAGCGGCACCGAAGTTTATCTCTTCGATCTGATGCGGCGGTTGACCGCTTTCGGTCACGAGGTGGCCCTGTTTTCCATGGCGGATGCGCGCGGTGAGCCCACGCATTTCGACAAGCATTTTGTGCCGCAGATCGACTTTAAGCGCACGGGCCAATCGGCGCTGGTTCAAATAAAGAACGCCGCGCATGTCATCTACTCGATTGGCGCGAGAAAGCGTTTGCGGTCAATGGTCGCCGAATTTCGTCCCGATGTGGCGCATGTCCGGAACATTTATCACCACTTGTCGCCGTCGATCCTGTGGGAGCTTCGAGCCCAATCGGTTCCCGTCCTTTATCACCTGAACGACTTCAAGATGCTTTGCCCCAACTATAACTTTGTCGCGCACGGGCAAGCCTGTGAAAAATGTGCCAGCGGCCGATTCTGGAATGTGGTCACGGAAGGATGCCATTCCCACTCTCCAGCGGCGGGATTGGTATTGGCCGTGGAAGCTTACAGCCATCGGGCCGCCCGCACCTACGAAAAATGTGTGGACCGATTCCTCGCGCCGAGTCGTTTTGTCAAAGACAAGCTCGTGGAACACGGATACCGCCGCCAGTGGATCGATGTTCTCCCGCACTTTCAGGGGCTTCCGTCGTTCTTTCCGCCGGTAAAATCCGATGCACCCGTGCTTTATTTCGGACGACTGTCTCCCGAGAAGGGCGTGGAAGATTTATTGCGGGCCGCACAGCGCCTGCCACAAGTGCCTTTTCAGATTGCCGGCGAGGGGCCACAGCGGGCGGCGCTCGAGGCGGCTGGCAAGAAACTTAAGCTGCGCAATGTCGAGTTCGTCGGACACGTTTCCGGCGATGCTCTTGAGCGGCTGCTTTCCGCGTCGCGGTTTACCGTGCTGCCCTCCCATGCGTACGAGACCCTGGGCAAGAGCATTCTGGAGTCTTACGCTTGGGGACGTCCCGTCGTCGCCTCCGACTTGGGTTCGCGTCGCGAACTGGTGCACGAGGGCGAAACCGGAGTGCTTTATCGCCCCGGCGATTCAGCGCAACTCGCCGCCGCCATCTCATTCCTCGATCGCAGGCCGCGCCTGGTTGCGGAGATGGGGGCGGCGGGTCGCGAGCTTGTGCGGTCGTATCACGATCCCGAGAATCATTGCCGCGCCTTGACGAAGATTTATGAAGGCCTCAACCCGCGCCCTGCCAGGGTCGCACAATTCCCCCACCCCAACACCAGCTCCGCCGTCCCCGAAAAGCCTTTGAAAATCGCATTTATCGGGGGACGCGGTGTGATCTCCAAATACAGCGGCATTGAATCGTACTACGAAGAAGTTGGATCTTTGCTGGCCTCCAAGGGGCATGAACTTACCGTCTACTGCCGCAACCACTTCACGCCGGTCATTGCCGAGCACCGCAGAATGAAAGTGGTGCGCCTGCCTTCGATTCGATCCAAGCACCTGGACACGCTCACGCACACTTTTCTGAGCACCCTCCACGTCATGTTTTCGGACTGCGACATCGTCAACTACCACGCGCTCGGGTCGGCGGCGTTTTCCCTTTTGCCGCGCCTTGTGGGAAAGAAGACGGTGGTTACGGTGCAAGGCCTCGATTGGCAGCGCAAGAAGTGGAATTGGTTTGCGTCTTCCATTCTGCGGCTGGGGGAGCGGGCTTCGGGAATGCTCCCCGATAAAACGATTCTTGTATCGAAAACTTTGCACCAACATTACCGGCAGGACTATCCGGGTAAGGCTGTTTACATCCCCAACGGCGCGACAATTCGGCGGCGTGCCCGAATTTCCCGCCTGCCGGAGTGGGGACTTTCCCCGGACAATTACATCCTATTTATGGGTCGGCTCTCGCCGGAGAAAAATTGTCACCTCCTGATCGAGGCGTTCGAGCGTATCAAGACTCCAGTGAAACTGGTGCTGGCCGGTGGATCGAGTCACAGCAGAGGTTATGTCGAACGCTTGCACAAACACAGGAGCGATCGCGTTATTTTCTTGGATTGGGTGTCCGGCGAGCCGCTGGATGAATTGCTGACGAACGCGATGCTGTTCGTTCTTCCCTCCGACATGGAGGGTCTGTCACTCGCTCTTCTGGACGCGATGGGCGCTGAAGTCTGCGTGCTGGCCAGCGATATTCCGGAGAACGTCGAAGTCGTCCATGATGCCGGATTCACCTTTCGCAAAGGCGACGTGGACGATCTGGAAAAGGCCCTGCGGTCGTTGCTATGGAATCCGATGCTGCGAGAACATGCGCGGCGCCAGGCTTTGGCGCGGGTGACTGACCAATACTTGTGGCCTAAAATCGCGGATCAAGTGGAGGCGATGTACTTCGCTCTAATGCACCGCGAGGTTACGAGGGATTCTGTGCAGGTGCAGATGCCCGCGGCATGATTCCGGCTATCGGTGCTCTACACGGATGACCAGCCGCAACGCGGACCAGGTGTCATCGATGGCGCACACCTTATTGTCCACAAGACCGGTGGGAAGGGCGATTTCGCGGACTACATGTTCGGTCATGTCGGTGGCGACTCCGGAGGTTCTCTTAGGCCATGCGATCCAAAGTCCGGCTGCCGCAGTCATGCGCTTTCGCAACTGAGCGAGCTGGCGTTCCAGTTCTGTTCGTTGTTTCACGAAAACAACAATCACGTCGAAGAGGGACTTCCCGCTCAATCCGTTTTGCAGACTCGCGCCGAAGGGTAGATCGCCGAGGGTGGCAGAGAAATCCTTGGGAGGGTTCACCAGGGCGACTTTGTGAACTGGCTTGATGCCGAGCTTTTTTGGTAGTGGTGTCCCGGAGTATCCGGCTGAGTTAGGCATAATCGGAGCTCATCCCATTCTCACAAACCCGACGATGGCTCCGGCTAAGATGAGCCACGTCGTGTTCACGCGCAAACCAATCAAAGCAACCGCGCTCAACCCTGCCAGAGTTATTGTCGTCGCATCCACCAGGGCCGCCCGGCCCAGTTGCCAGGTCACCACTGCCATAAGAGCAAGTGCTCCCACGTTTACGCCGTCGAGAAATCCGCCGAAGAGCGCGGACTTGCGCAGATGCGGAACCATCGGGCCTACCATTGCGATCAGGATAAATGACGGCAGGAAGATGCCCAGGGTCGCGACCGCAGCGCCGGGAACGCGTCCCAGCAAATATCCGATGAATGTCGCGGTGGTGAACACCGGTCCGGGCGTGACTTGGCCGACCGCGATTGCGTCAAGCAATTGTTTGTCGGTGAGCCACTTCAATCGCACCACAAGATCCGGACGAATGAATGCCAGCAGGACGTATCCGCTGCCGAAGAGAACCGCGCCTACTTTCAGGAAGAAGAAAAATAAGGACGCGAGGCTGAATGGCGTGGCTGCACCCGCCATCCCGACCGCCGTGCCTGACGCAATCCCGGGCGAAAGCCACGCGGCGAGTCGGGCCGGGATCGCCGTCGCATCCGACCACGCTCGCTCGGCGATGGCCGCCACTACCCCTGCGCCGAAGAGCACGACCAGAAGATTCACTCCCAGCGCAGTCGCCAGAATTGCCAGCACGCCAATCACGCCGAGCGGCTTGGTCTTCACCGCACTGCGCGAAAGTTTCCAGATCGCTTGCAGCACCACCGCGATCATCACCGCCTTGATACCGTAGAGAATGCCGGCCGCCTGCGGCAACATCCCGTAGCGGACATAGGCCCACGCCACCCCCAAGGTCAGCAGCGCCGCGGGCAAAATGAAGCAGAGTCCGCCGGTCACCAAACCGCGCCAACCGGCCACGCGATAACCAATCTGGATGGCCATCTCGGTCGAGTTCGGCCCAGGAATGAGATTGACCACGCCCAGCAGATCGAGGAACTGTTCCGCCGTCAGCCATCGTCGCCGTCGGACGACCTCATCCTCCATCATTGCAATATGCGCGGCGGGTCCACCAAAAGCCGTGGTCCCCAAACGCAGGTACAGGAATGCCAAGTCCAGCAACGAAGCGGGCTCGATGCCGGTCGCGCCAGCCGCATCGCGTTGCCTCGAGAGTGGAGTCGGATCGGTCACGTCCTCAGGATCGCTGCGCTAAATATAATTCGACCGGAAAACAGTCGTGCCTGCTTCGGACGTCTGCCCGAAGCAAGCGCGAACATCCTGTCCGCCTTTTTCAGCCTCCGGAAAGATTCGGCCTTGGATGTGCCTGTCATGAAACCAGCCGTCTCGGCTCGCAAGATTGCAATACACGGAAAGCCGCAGACTTCCCTCCGATACTGATTTTCACGCATATTTCGCGTCTCTTCCGACATCCATATAATATGTAAAGAGTAAGCGGTGGAGCAGTCCGCACAAGCGTTTCCCTGGCAGTTCTTGAACCCCGTAGTTCTCAGAGTGCCATCAAACCCATTTCATTTCTTAGGAGAGCCATGTTAACCATAGGTGAGAAGTTTCCGTCGTTTTCGTTAACCGCAGCAGTCAGCACCGAGAAAGATCCAGCCAAGGCTTTCAAGACAATCACCGACGTGGATTACGCCGGCAAGTGGAAGCTGTATTTCTTCTGGCCCGCAGATTTCACCTTCGTCTGCCCCACTGAGATCGCCGGGTTCGGCAAGCTCAACAAGCAATTCGCCGAACGCGACACCCAGATTCTCGGCGCTAGCACCGATTCCGAATGGGTGCATCGCGCCTGGCGCAACGATCATCCCGACTTGAAGGATCTCCCGTTCCCCATGCTCGCCGATGTTAGAAAAGATTTGTGCGAGCAACTGGGCATTCTGGCGCCTAATGGAATGGCGACGCGCGCGACTTTCCTCGTCGACCCCGATGGCATCATCCGCTTCGTTTATGTCACCGATGGCGCTGTGGGACGCAATCCCGAGGAAGTCTTGCGCGTGCTCGATGCCTTGCAGACGGATGAGCTCTGCCCCTGCAACTGGCAGAAGGGCGAGCAGACGCTGACCGTATAGTCGTAAGCGGACGACGTCGTTCTTAAACCAGGCGCGGTTCTTACCCGAGCTGCGCCTGCGACTTCCTTATGGAGACTTCAATGACATTACATGAGTTATTGGAAACCGTACCCGCCTACGCCCGCGACTTGAAACTGAATCTCTCAACGCTCATGCAGCAGACCGATCTCACCAAGCGGCAGCTTTGGGGGACGGCCGTCGCTTGCGCCGTCGCATCACGCAACGCAGCCTTGACCGGTGCGATCGTCGCGGAAGCGGAACAACATCTCTCGGTCGAGGCCATCGACGCCGCCAAGGGCGCCGCTGCCATCATGGGTATGAACAACGTCTGGTATCGCTTTCTGCACTTCACTTCGGACGATAGCTATCGCGGCACGCCAGCGCGGCTGCGCATGAATATGCTGCGCGCCCATGGAGTGGATGCGGTTGATTTTGAGTTGTGGTGTCTCGCCGTCTCCGCCATCAACGGCTGCCAGGTCTGCGTCGACTCGCATGAGAAAATTGTGCGCGAAAAAGGCTTGCGCCAGGAGGCCGTCGCTGGCGCCGTTCGCATCGCCGCCGTTCTTCACGGATTGGCGGCCGTGTTCGACGCGGAAACAGTGGCTGCTGGGCAACCGGCCTTGGCTTAGCTTGTTTGCTGCGAGGCGATTTCCTCAATCGCCTCGCCCAGTTTTCTCGCGCCAAACAGAATTTCTTCTCGCGTGATGATCGCCGGCGGCGCGATGAGAAGATGATCGCCGCGAATTCCGTCCACGCAACCTTGCATGGGATAGACCATGACGCCCTGTCGGGCTGCAGCTGCGGCGACCCGTCCCGCGAAATTCGATTCCGGAGGATAAGGATGCCTGCTGGCTTTTTCGCTGACGAATTCAATTCCCCACAACAGTCCGATACCTCGCACTTCGCCGACCGAGGGGAGGCCGAGAAGCGATTGCAAGGATTCTTTCAGGTTGAAGGCGGCGCTGCCGGATATCTGCGAGTCGGCGGCTGCGATTAATTTCCGTTCGAGGACATGACGCAAGACAGCGCGTCCGGCGGATACGGAAATCGGGTGCGCGTTATAGGTGAAGCCGTGGAGCAGCAATCCCGAGCCTTGAGCGATGGCGTCGGTGACGGCTTTGGTCGCGATCACTGCTCCGAGCGGGGCATATCCGCTGGACAAGCCTTTGGCCGTAACGATTATGTCAGGCGCGATCTTGTAATGATCGACGGCGAAGTTGCGGCCAGTACGTCCCATGCCGGTCATGACTTCGTCGGCGATCAACAAAACTTCGCGGCGCCGGCAGACGTCGGCGATAGCGTTCAGATAGCCCGGAGGGGGCGTGACCGCGCCCAGGGTGGCGCCGCTGACTGGCTCGAAGATGAATCCCGAGGCTGCTCCGCTGCTTTTGAGAATGGCTTCTTCCAGTCCGGCGGCGTACTGCAGGCCGCAGTGAGCGCAGCCGTCGGTGCAATCGAAATTGCAGCGGTAACAGTAAGGGACGTCGATGTGCGCCGATTCCCGCACCATCGGCCGATAGATCTCGCGGCGCTTTCGATTGCCCGAAACTGCTAACGCTCCCAGGGTCGAGCCGTGATAGCTCTGATTGCGGCCTAGGATTTGGTGGCGTTCGGGATGGCCAATCTCGACTTGATATTGCCGCGTGAGTTTGAGGGCGGTCTCGACGGCCTCCGACCCGCCTGAACAGAAATAGACCGAGCCTCCTGCGAAGTGTTCTCCTGCGAAGTGGAGGAGCTCGGCGGCAAACTCTTCGGCGACTTGCGTCGTGAACTGACTGGAGTGAACGAACTCCAGCGAGTGCGCCTGGGCTAGCATGGCCTGCGAAATATCCGCAACCCCGTGGCCGATGAAGTTGACTGCGGCCGATCCGGAGAAGTCGAGATATTTTTTTCCATCGGCGTCCCACAGCCAGACGCCCTCGCCGCGAACCGCGACCGGAAAGTCTTTGCGAAAAGAGCGCTGGAGGACGGCTGAGCGGCGAACAGGAGTTGAATCGGGTGGGGGCACAGTCAGGATTATCCGGGGCCGAGCGCGCGAGTGTCAAAGGCGCAACATGATTGCGCTGAACCAGCGTCTTCATCGGATGTGTAGCTCTGCGCGATGTAGACTTTGTGAGGATGTCGAATTTCCCCCCTCAATCTGGCGAATCGGAAAGCGCCTTGGCGCGGGTAGCGCAATTGTTCCGTCCCTCGCATCAGCACACGGCATTTTCTGCAACTGTCCTGATCATGTTCGCGATTATTCTGTCGCGAGTTGCGGGATACATTCGCGAAGCTTACACCGCATGGGCGTTTGGTGCGGGGCCGACGACTGACGCGTACATCGCGGCGTTTCAGATTCCCGACTTCCTGGCTTATCTAGTCGCGGGTGGAACCATTTCGATTACTTTCATTTCGATCTACTCCCGCTTTCTCGCCGAGAAGCGCGAGGCCGAAGCACAGGAAACGTTTTCCGTCATTATCACCGTGATGACGCTGGTACTCAGCGTCGGCGTGATTCTTGCAGAGATTTTTACTCCTCAAATTACGCACGCGATGTTTCATGAGTTCAAGCCGGACGAGATGGCGCTTTGCATTCGTCTGACGCGCATCCTGCTTCCGGCGCAGATTTTATTTTATGTCGGCGGCATCGTTTCGGCCGTGTTGTCTTCGCGGCGTATGTTTCTTTTTCCTGCGTTCGGGCCGCTGATTTATAACGCATGCATTATTTTTTCCGGAGTCGCATTCTCGCATCGCCTCGGAATCGCTTCGCTGGCGATCGGCGCATTGGCGGGGACATTTATCGGGCCGTTTCTGATGAATGCGATTGGCGCGGCTCGGGCGGGCACCGGATATCGCATCAACTTCAATGTAAGGAATCCGGCGTTTCGGGAATGGCTGCGGATGACCGTGCCCTTGATGATTGGCGTATCGCTAGTGAGTGCCGACGATTGGATTCTGCGCTACTTTGCTGCAGGACAAGCCGGCGCAATCAGCCACATCAATTATGCCAAGCGATTGCTTGCGGTGCCGATTGCGATTCTCGGCCAGGCCGTCGGCCAGGCGTCATTGCCGTTTTTCGCGAAGCTCTTCGGCGAAAAGAGGATGACCGAGTTCGCAGGATCGGTGAATGCTTCGGTGTACCGCATCGCGGCGGCGTCGCTGCTGGCTTCCAGTTTTATGATGGCGGCGGCGCATCCTCTGATCGACCTCGTCTACCGTCTGCCGCACGGCCGTTTTGTTTTTTCGGACTCGCAGGCGACTGCGTCCTACTTCTTTTGGTTCTCACTCTCGCTCGTGTTTTGGTCCGCGCAAGGCCTGTATGCACGAGCTTTTTATGCTGCGGGAAATACGTTGACCCCGATGGTCGCGA
Source organism: Terriglobia bacterium (assembly GCA_963799065.1). GTDB lineage: Bacteria > Acidobacteriota > Terriglobia > Terriglobales > Acidobacteriaceae > JAJPHW01. Next base: position 460,527 of record CAWCVJ010000003.1, on the reverse strand, counting down.
GTTCGCTGATTACGATTGCGTCCATACCTATTTATCGAGAGCTCTATCATGTGTTGCCGGAGATTGGGCTCGCCTTGGCGTCCAACGTCGGCATTGCGGTTAACTGCATTGTGATGGCGATCATGTTGCACCGCCGTAAGCTGGTGCGGGTCGATGGCCTGCCCTGGTTGGAATTGGCGAAGGCAACCGTGACAGCGTTGTTCGCGGGATTCTTCGCTTTCTGGATCGCGCGCGGCACGGTTGCGGACGCGAATCGCATGGCCGACATCAAAGCTGTCGCGCTCTCAGGAATCACATGGCTGGCCGCAGTGGCGGGGGGATTGTGGCTGACCCGATCGCATCTTCCGCAAGACTTGCGCAGAAAGAAAGCTTCGACCGCAGTGATCGCGAACGCAGAGAGCAGCGTTACTCCGTAACTGGCTCACTTTAGGAACTGGATTATCAGCCAAACGTTCAAGACTAAAATCACGATGCCGGTTATCCAACCCAGCCATTTCAGCCAAAGCGAATTCACAAACTCGCCCATCTTTCTTCGGTCGCTGGTGAACATGACAAGTGGAAAGACCGCGAAACTCAACTGCATACTGAGGATGACCTGACTGAAGACGAGCAGGCTCGCCGTGCCCCGCTCTCCCCAGTAGGCTGTGACGATAATCGCGGGAACGATGGCGAGGCCACGCGTGATCAGCCGTCGGAGCCAGGGACGCAGGCGAATCTGCAGGAAGCCTTCCATCACTACTTGTCCGGCGAGGGTTCCGGTGAGCGTGGAGTTTTGTCCTGAGGCCAGAAGGGCCAGCGCAAAGATTGTGCTGGCGGCGGTTACGCCAAGCAGCGGTGAGAGTAATTTGTACGCATCCTGAATTTCGGCGACTTCGTGATATCCGCGGGTAAAGAATACCGAGGCGGCCACGACTAGAATCGCAGCGTTGACGAAGAGAGCAATGGTCAGAGCGACCGTGGAGTCGAGGATGCCATAGCGTATGGCTTCGCGCTTGCCATCAGACGTTTGGGCGAAATTGCGAGTCTGCACAATCGCAGAGTGCAGATACAAATTGTGCGGCATGACCGTTGCGCCGAGGATCGAGATGGCTATGTATAACATGCTGGGGTCGCGCATCATTTGGAGCGGCGGTACGAAGAAGGCATGAGCGAGGCCAGCCAGCGCGGGATGGGAGAAAGCAATTTCCAGAGCGAAACAAACACTGACGACGCCGATCAGAGAAATCACGAGCGCCTCGATGAAGCGGAAGCCGCGCTGCTGCAAGAAGAGGATCAGCAATACGTCGAGTGCCGTAAGACAAACACCCAACAAGAGTGGGATGTGAAACAGCAAATTTAAGGCGATGGCTGAGCCGATCACTTCCGCCAGATCGCACGCTGCGATGGCAATTTCGGCGAATATCCAGAGGCCGATCGAAACTGGACGGCTGAAATGATCGCGGCAGGCCTGTGCGAGATCGCGCCCTGAGGCCACGCCCAACTTGACCGCCAATGCTTGCAGCAGAATGGCCATCAGATTGGAGATCATGATGACCGACAGCAGTTGGTAATGATAGCGCGAGCCGGCGGCGAGGTCGGTGGCCCAATTGCCAGGATCCATGTAGCCGACGGCAATCAGGAATCCTGGTCCGGCGAAGGCCAGCATTTTTCCGAAGAATGCAGGCGACTTCGGGATCGTAAGGGTGCTGTGAATCTCAGGCAAACTGGGGCGCAAGGGTTCGGTGCGCCAGCCCTGCTTCTCCGGATCTAAAGTGCCGACAGCCATAGGAATTCGCGGCGCACGACTCCCCGCGCTCGTGCCTTAGCCTAAGTATACACAAGGAAGTAAACCGTAGTTAACTGTATTTGAGCGCTAGTGGGGGCGAAATTTGGAGAGCGGTTCAGCCGAGCGAACCCAGACTTTCTGCGCCGCGGGCAGGCCCAGCGAGATGTCTCCGGCGTCGGTTTTTAGTGTCAGCGTCTGGTCGTAATTGCGGCGCGTGACTTGCAATCGTGCTCCCGGGCGTACACCGCGATGTTCGAGAAACTCGAGCAGGTGCCGGTCCCGCTCGTAGATTCCGCTGACCAGATAGCTCTGGCCCGCCTCGGCTAACGCGAGAAGTACCAGTCCGCGCCGCCGCCGACTGGCTGGACTCTCCATCTCGCTCAGGTTTCCGTGTGGACAGGCCCCGTCGCGCCCCAGCTTGGCGAGTAGTTTGGCTTCGAAATCCGGCGAGACGGCATGCTCCAGGCGCTCGGCTTCGTCATGCACCTTGTACCACTCCATGCCAAAAAGTTCGGTTAACATGCGTTCGATCAGATGGTGCCGCAGCGTAAGTTTGCGCGCGATCTTGCGGCCGGACGCGGTCAATGCGACTTGCCCATCTTTCTGGACCCGGACCAGAGAATCTTTCTTCAGTCGCCGCAGCGCCATGGTAACTGCGGGCGGAGACACGGCCAGCCAATGAGCCAGGGTCGCGGAGATCACGGACTCCCCTTCGCTCTCCGCTTCCAGGATTGCTTTGAGGTAGTCTTCCTTGGATACGGTAATCATCCAATAGGATTATACGAGTGTTAAGCGCAGTTAACTGAAAATGGTGGCGATGTCGTCCTGCCCGTGCGTAGGTTAGCGGGGATGCGCAGCTTCGTATGCAGTGATTTCCGCCTCATGCTGCAAAGTCAGCCCGATGTCGTCCAAGCCGTGCAGAAGCCGATGACGCGAGGTTTCTTCCAATCGAAATGCCGCAGAAAATCCGAAATCGTCGCTGACCGCCAGTTGCTCCAAATCGATCGCGACTTGATACTCCGGCCTTGTCTCAGCGCGTTCCGCCAATTGTGCGACCTGCTCTTCCGTCAGAACAACCGTCAGTACGCCATTCTGCAGGCAGTTGTTGGCGAAGATATCCGCGAAGCTGGGAGCGATCACGGCGCGAAAGCCGAAATCTTGCAGTGCCCAGACGGCGTGTTCACGAGACGAGCCGCAGCCGAAGTTCTTGCCAGCCAGCAGAATTGATGCATTACGAAAGCGTTCCCGATTCAGCGCGAACTCAGGATCGAGTTGGCCTTCGCTGGTGCGTCGCCAATCGTAAAACAGAAATTCTCCGAAACCTGTGCGCTCGATGCGTTTCAGGAATTGTTTCGGGATGATCTGATCGGTGTCCACATTCGCCCGCATGAGTGGAACAACTTTGCCGCGATGCTGTCGGAATGGCTGCATATGTTTTCCTAGCGGAAATCCCAGTCGCGAACGTCGGTGAAGTGGCCGGTGATCGCAGCCGCCGCGGCCATTGCGGGACTTACCAAGTGCGTCCTGCCGCCGCGTCCCTGGCGGCCTTCGAAGTTTCGATTGCTGGTCGAGGCGCAGCGCTCGCCCGGTTGCAGGATGTCGGGATTCATTCCCAGACACATCGAACAGCCTGATTCCCGCCATTCAAATCCAGCTTCTTTGAAAATGCGGTCGATGCCTTCTGCCTCCGCCAACTTTTTCACCGCTTGCGATCCGGGCACGACCATCGCTCGAACCTTCGACGATGCGTGATAGCCCTGCGCGACTTTCGCGGCAGCTCTCAAATCTTCGAGGCGCGAGTTGGTGCACGACCCAATGAAGACGCGATTCACTTCGATATTCTGCAACGCCACGCCGGGATCCAGTCCCATGTATTCGAACATGCGCGCCGCCGCTTGGCGCTCGGCGTCGCTCGACCAGTCGTCGAGTGTGGGAACGCGACCATCGATAGGCGCGACCATTCCCGGATTCGTCCCCCATGTGACATAAGGCGGAAGTGCCGCTGCATCGATTTCTATTCTTGTATCGAATACCGCACCATCGTCGGACGGTAACGTCTTCCACTTCGCCAGGGCTCCATCCCATCCCGCCCCTGACGGAGCGTAACGCCGACCCTTCACATACGCAAAAGTTGTTTCGTCGGGCGCGACCATTCCCGCGCGCGCACCCGACTCGATGCTCATGTTGCACAGCGTCATCCGGCCTTCCATCGAAAGCGCACGCACGGCTTCGCCGCCGTATTCGATGACGTGTCCTGTTGCGCCATCGGTCCCGATCTTGCCGATGATGCCGAGGGCAAGGTCTTTCGCGGTGACGCCTGTGCTCAACTTGCCTTTGCAATCGATGAACATGGTGCGCGGCGCGCGTTGCGGCAGGCACTGCGTCGCCAGAACATGTTCAACTTCGGAGGTCCCGATGCCGAACGCGAGCGCGCCGAACGCACCGTGCGTACTGGTGTGGCTGTCGCCGCAGACGATGGTCATGCCGGGTTGCGTCAGTCCAAGTTCCGGACCGATGACGTGCACAATTCCCTGATCTGGAGAATTCATGTCGAAGAGTGGGACCTCGAACTCCGCGCAATTGTTCTGCAGCGCTTCAATCTGGCGGGCCGCAATGAGGTCGGTGATCGGAGTCCCGCGCGGCTCTGTGGGAATGTTGTGGTCGACGGTTGCGATGGTACGTTTCGGCTGGCGCACTTTACGTCCCGCGAGCCGCAAACCGTCAAACGCCTGCGGGGACGTTACCTCATGCACCAGATGCAAATCGATATAGAGCAAAGGCAGGGCGCCAGCTTCGGCGGTGACGATGTGATCGTCCCAGATTTTCTGAAAGAGAGTGCGCTTCGCAGCCATCAGGAGATGGTCTTAGTTTACTCGCGCTTTGGAATGAAAGAAATAGAAGGCGAGCATGAAGGCCGCGCCCGCCAAGGGCACGAGGAAGCCTGCGCGCAATCCGCCGAAGTGGGTGGAGATTGCGCCGACTGCCCAGGGCAGCACTGCGCCGCCGAGATTTCCCAGCGAAAAAATGACGCCACTTACGACCGCAAGCGCGCCGCCGAACCATTCTTCGAGCAGAGACACGTTAATGGGATAGACGGACGACAGGCCAAGTCCGGCGATGGTCGTGCCGATCAGAATTACGTGAATGTCTTTGGCGGCGAGAATCGTGAGTACGCCCAGTGCGGCGAGAGCTACGCCCACTCCGGCGACTCGGATTTCGGGGATCTGACGCAAAACGAAGGCGCCGAAGATCCGTCCCGCCAGAACAGCGCCCCAGAAGAATGACGGCGCGATGGCCCAGGAACTGCCGGGGCTCGCGTCAATGCGATGCGCGTAGGATGCGACCCAGCCTCCGATGCTGGTTTCCGTTCCGACATATGTGAAGAAGAGCGCGGCAACGGCCAGCGTGAGGGGTTTGTTCCAGATGCCGTCGACGTTCTGCGCCGCCTCATGCGAAGCTGCGACTCTTCCATCGACGGCGAAATGCGACAGGGCCATGGCAGCGGCTAGCAATCCTAGGGCGATGGCCAATCCAAAAAGAAATTCCGCTGTGTGTTGGCTACGCTGAAACGCTGCCACGAGAAAAGGACATGCCGTCGCGCCGATGCCCCATGAGGCATTTAAAAATGTTACCGCCGACGCGCGATGGGTCGGATTGGCCGCGCCGACCAGCAAATTGGCGGTTGGCGTTGTCAGTCCGGTGCCCAGGCCGAAGACGCAGACGGCGGCAAGTCCCAAGGTCCAATAGGGCTGAGTGAGTGCGGCAATGCCTATGGCCATGAGTAACAAGCCCGCGAGCAAGGTGATTCGATAGCCGAAGCGGCGTACCAGCCAGCCCGTGGACAACATACCTGCGATCGAGACCACCCACTGTCCGATGAAAAAATATCCTGCCTGAGAGTCGGTCAGGGCCCACTTCGCCGCCAGGATCGGCAACATCGGCCCCAGCAACGTCATCACCACGCCGGACAGCACGAAGTCCAGGTGCGCAAATACCACCGCAGTCGCGGACGATTCCGCAGGTTGGGTTGGAGCGCTCGCGGTCGGCATGAGTGAGTCCTTAGATGGTATTACGGTCGGCCGGAATCGAGAAAATCTTCAACTCGTGTTAACACACCCGGCGGAAGCGCATCTAGTAAGCTGTAATTTCTTGATCGTGAAAGGTATCCACTCCACCATGCATCTACAAAGCAAAGTCGCCATCGTAACCGGAGCCGCCACCGGAATCGGCAATGCTATCGCCAACGCCTTCGCAAAAGAGGGCGCGTCTGTTGTGATTGATTATGTCGGGCACGCCGAGCTGGCCCATGCCGCGGTGCAATCCATTCAGAAGGCGGGCGGCAAAGCGCTGGCGGTTGCGGCGGATGTGTCGAATCCCGAACAGGTCGATGCGCTCGTCCAGAAAACCGTCGCCACGTTCGGACGCCTCGATATTTTGGTCAACAATGCGGGCATCGAGTTCAAACATCCGTTCGTCGAGTTTCCGTTCGAGCTGTGGCAGAAAGTGATTGCCGTCGATTTGACCGGGCCCTTTCTATGCGCGAAGGCGGCGGCCAACGCGATGATTCGTCAAAGCGGCGGTGGACGAATCATCAACATTTCGTCGGTTCACGAAGACCTCCCAATGCCTACCAACGCTCCCTACTGCGCGGCCAAAGGCGGACTGCGCATGTTAATGCGGACCATCGCCGTCGAACTCGCACCGCACAAGATCACGGTGAATAACATCGCACCCGGTGCGATCTACACGCCCATCGATAAAGATGTCGAGTCCGATCCGAAAATCGAGGCCCAGCTTATGGCCCAGATCCCTCTCGGCCGCTGGGGCAAGCCGGAAGAAGTCGCCGCGCTGGCCGTGTTCCTCGCATCGGACGCAGCCGCCTATTGCACCGGCGGAACATTTTTCGTCGATGGCGGAATGATTCGCAATGCCGGCAGCTTGTAGGCGACGCTTTGCAATGAGTGCTACTTCGACGCTTTCCTCGCCACCACTAATGGCTGGTAGAACCCGCTCTCATCCGGCATCAGCCAACGTATCTGTTCGAAGCCGGATTCTCGCAAAGAAGCGGAAAGCGCGTCGCGCGACAGACTACGGTATCTGGAGACGAAATGGTGATTTTGCCATCTGCCTCCCGACAGCGCCGTGATATAGAGGTGAACGAGATAGTGCTCACCGTCGATCCAATCCCAGACTTGATGAACGATCCGGCGTTCTCCCGCCTCGCCATGGAACGCCGGCTCTTGCGTCGTCGGCTTTTGAGCAACGATCCGATCATAATCCCGTATGGACGCGAGGAAGACACCGCCGGGATTGAGTTTTGTCCGGAGCGCTCGCAGCGCTTGCGAAAGTTCAGCCGCAGTCAGGTGCGGCAAAGCATTGTCGATGGCTGTCACGACGTCAAAATCGGTTTCGGAGATCTCACTTAAAGAAGTCATGTCCGAAACGTAAAACCGAATGTCGAGTCCGCGCAACGCCGCTTCACGTCTGGCTCGAGTGATCGCAGCGAGGCTCAAGTCCGAACCCACAACCTGATGCCCAGCTTTTGCGAATCCAATCACCTGTGTTCCGATGCCGCACGCACAATCCAGAATCTTGAGCGAAGGATTCGGTAACAGAGATGACAGCAGCGGATTCAATACGCTTGCCTGCCGCTCGATAGCACGGTCCCAATCGTCGAAGATGAGGTGATAGTGCTCGGCGAGATTCTCGTAAAAGTCCAGGAACTTGTCTTTGCCCATCATGTCCGCGCAGCGCACCATTTCGCCTTTGGCTCGATGATACGCAACTCTGGCGTCCCCGGAGGGCAAGCTTCATCGTAAGTACGAGCGGGCATGCCCTAAACGAAGCCGAAGGGCTCGCGCGTACACAGTCGGCTCGCCTATAACGAGGCGCGCTTGATTTCTACGCTGCCGTTCACGGTTTCGACTCTCAGTTCGCGCCCACCCGTGCCGATTTCGCCTTTGATGGAATGGCGGTCGATGCTGCCCTGAGTCGTGAGCGGGAACTCGGTGCGCAGATGTCCATTCACCGAAGCGAACTCCACGTCGGCGTTGGTCTCGCTGGGCAGTTCGACGGAGATCGATCCATTCACGGTTTCCAACTTAAGCGTGCCCTGCCAATCCGAGCGTCCCATGCGGGCTTCGAGGCTCCCGTTCACCGAATTCAACTCCGCCCACGCCTTGGTCGAGACTTGAATCTTGCCGTTCACCGAACTCGCTTTCACGAAGCGGCCAAGATTGTCGGCCCGGATTTCTCCGTTCACATTCTCGGCGATAAAACGCAGATTCTCCGGCAGCCTGATGATGAAGTGCACTTTCAGCCGGTTCCCGTGACTGCCGAGCGAGTGTGATCCATCGCAGTGTTCGTTGAACCATCCCTGATGCACGGGACAAAACATGATGCCGTCGTTCAGTTGCACCATCTGAATCTTGACCTGATCGGCCTCATCGCCGCTTTTTTCCGCTGTGAGCTCGACCTCGTCGCCCGTCGACACTTCGGCGTCGATGGCTCCGCTGACGTTCTTGATAAAGACGACGTTTTCGGCCGACAGCTTTCCCTTCCAATGAAAGTCTTTGCCTTGCCCGGCATCTTGCGCCCATGCCGCCGATGCCGCGAGGGTGATCATAAGGATGGTCAACGGACAAGTTCTGATAGACATAGCTCTGGCCTCCGGTGATCAGACGGCGTTACGGCGCAGAGGTAAGCGGAGTTACGGAAAAATAAGGAATCTTCCCGTCGTGCGGGATAACCCGCGCTTCTTTCAGGGGGACAGGTACAAACTAATTCACTGGCCCCAAATACTCATCCAGCCAGTTCAGCGTTTCTTTGATCAACTCATTCCGCGGAATGTTGTGGCTGGTGTCATACAGCAGATGTTTCTTCTGATCCTTTTTCGATCCCAGCAGGTTGTAGAACGGCTCCTGCGTCGACTCTACCGGAAAGAAGAAATCGTATTTACCGTTGAGCATGAGCGTGGGTTGCTTCACGTGGGACACAAAGTTCACCACATCCACCTCGGGCAGCGAATGCTGGAAGTCAAGGCCGCCCAGGGCCAGCACGCAAACCTTGATTCTAGGCTCGACTGCGGGTACGATCGCACCCATTTCCGCGCCCCAACTATAACCGTAGTAGGCGATCTTGTTGGCATCGAGGTCACTGCGAGTATCGGCGTAGTCGATGGCGCGCGATGCATCCTTCACCCACATAATGACGTGGTCCCGCCAGGTGCTGCTGGTGCCGGCGACGTCGGTTTCCATGCCGTCACCGCGCTCATAGGTGCTCTTATAGATGGGATAGATCACGGCGCGCCCGCTCTTGATGATGGCGTCCAGCGAACTGGTCGCGTACATCGAGTAATTCCGGATAAGCAGCGCATTCGATCCCGGGAAGAAGATTACGGTCTGGTAAGGCGGCTTGCTCTTCTTCGGAATATACAAATAAAGAATGGCGCGCTCCTTGCCATAGGCCGCGTCGTAAGTGACTTTCTCCGTTGTCCAATCTTCGTCGGGCTTGTCCAGACGCTCGACAGTCGCGTTCAGCGGAGTTTTGTCGTACGAGTAAAGACTGCGATAAGCGTTGAATAGTTCATCGGAGACCGGCTTCTCTTTGCGCAAGTCCCGCCGCGGAGACGGCATCGCCGCCATCGCGACCGCTGGCACGGCCTCCGGCTGGATATATTTCACACAGCGAAAGCCGAGATTGGAAGCGCGCAGAAACGCCGACTGCGCATCGGGATCGACGAACATATAATTCGGCTCATCCCACGCGCCCCCGAGCACGTAGCGCTTGCCCGGATCGGACTCGTTCCAAATCCACTCCTTCACGTTCCCCGCCATATCGTAATTTCCCCACGGACTCATATCCGGCTTGCTGCCCACGGGCAAAACTCCCGTGCCGCCAAAGTTGCTGGCCTGAACGATGTACGACGCATAGAAAGGTCCCGCCGCGCGATTCCAGTGGTAGATCGTCGGCAGGCTTTTGCCTGCAAACTCCGCATAGGCGGCGGCTTCGTACCAACTGATGCCGGTCACTGGAAAATCATCCTGCCCTTTGGGGTAATCGCCTTCAATCCAATCCTTCGGGCCGGCGCGCCCCGCGGCGTCGCGAAACATCGCCATCGCCTCATTCCATGAAAGCTCTTTGCCATCCTTCAAGAACTTCTGCTTCCAGTACTGTTGTTTCTGATATCCGCCCTGATCGAGAAACGCTTTGTACTGCCGGTTGGTCACTTCATATTGATCGATCCAGTAATCGCCTAAAGCCAATTCGGGAGCGGCCTCGTAGCCGGGAATGAACAGCGTTTTAGGATACTTCGCGGTCTGAACCCGCACCATGCCCGCGGGAGCGTTGCCGGCTTCATCAAGTGTGACGCTGCCCGAGAGGTGATCGCCGGCAAGAGGCGCAAATTTCGGAAACAAAGAGTAGGTAAGGCGGAAGGCGGGATTCAGTCCAGGCTTCTCGAACTTCCAAAGGAAGGCGCCCCGCGGCTGACGAACATCCTTCATCGGGGTAACGCCAATCGATTCCCACGGCGCTGCGGGATTTCCATACACGCGGCGATAGACCTTTGCGCCTTCAGGTTGCGAGTCGATGGAATAGAAGTTGGAAATCGTAATCCAAAGTGCGGCCAGCTGAGGATCGCCCGCAATCGATTTCTCCGCCCGCGTGGCGAGTACGAATGCGTCGCCATACTTTCCCGCATCCGCAAGGCGGGCGATTTCCGGCAGCGCGTACGCGCGCGCCCAGCGGGCTTCGCGATAATGCTGCACCAGCCATACCCCTCCGGCGAGGATGCCGATCGCAACCAGTACAAGCGGAATCAGAACCCGCGGCCGTTTGGCTTCGCGCACGATCCGCGCCGGAGTCATTGCCGCACCGGACTCCGGAAACAAGAGTTCGCGCGCGGTTCGCAGTTCATGCACCAACTCAGTCGCGGAAGTGTAGCGTTCCGCCGGATCTTTTTTCAGGCAGCGGTCAACGATGTGCCGCAATTCTGCCGGCACATCGCGACGCAATCCGCTCACCGGTTTCGGATCGTCGCGAATCAGCGCTGCCAGCAACGATGCTGTCGAGTTGCCCGCGAAGGCTCTATGTCCGGTAAGCGTCTCGTAGAAAACCGAGCCGAATGAAAACACATCGCTGCGAGCGTCGACCAATCTGCCTTGTGCCTGCTCCGGCGACATGTACGCCGCGGTGCCGACGATCATTCCCGGCGTGGTCGCCATCGTAGCCAGCTCATTTTCTACCGAGGAAGGCCCTGCCAGTTTCACCAGCCCGAAGTCGAGAACCTTCACTTGTCCGGTCGCAGCCACCATGATGTTGGACGGCTTTACGTCGCGATGCACGATTCCCGCCGTGTGCGCGCAAGCCAGCGCTTCGGCGATTTGCAACGCGTACTTGAGCGCGATGCTGGCGGGCAATCCGTCCGCCGGAATCAACTTGTCCAGCGTGTCTCCGGCGACGTACTCCATCACCATGAAGACGATTCCGTCTTGCGAGCCAATATCGTGCAGCACGCAAATATGAGGATGCTGCAAGCCGGAAATTGCCCGCGCCTCCTGCTCAAAACGGGTGCGCAGATCGGCGTCCGAGGAGAGATGCGGCGGCAGAATCTTGATCGCTACGCTGCGACCCAGGCGTGCATCGAGCGCACGATACACTTCGCCCATGCCGCCGGCTCCGAGCGGAGCCTGGATTTCATAAGGACCGAGTTTCGTGCCAGGGATCAGAGCCATGATGGAATTGCCGCGATTATACCCTTCTCTGTCTCCAGTCTCTCTTTTCAACGGGCTACAATTTCTGCACAACACGACGCTGTGAGGTCGAATGACGCGGTTTGTCTCTGGCAATTGGGCCGCCTGCCCACCGGTTTCACGCCAGGATCGCGTATACTAAAATCGTTAGCTGCTTCAACCTTCCACGGTTTTGATTCATGATCAACGGCAAACGCATCGCAGTGGTAATGCCCGCCTATAACGCGGAGAAGACTCTTGAAGCCACCGTGCGCGAGCTGCCTGACGCCGTGGACACAGTCATTCTCGTCGACGACCATAGCTCCGACCGAACTCTCGAAGTCGCCGCCAAGCTGGGCTTGCGCTCGTTCGTGCACGATCGCAACTACGGCTACGGACGCAATCAGCAGACTTGCTATCGCGAGGCTCTGGCGGCCGGAGCCGACGTTGTAATCATGGTCCATCCCGATTATCAGTACACGCCGCTGCTGGTCACGGCAATGTCCAGCATGGTGGCGTATGGAATCTACGATGTAGTCCTGGGCTCACGCATCCTCGGCGGGGGCGCATTGCGCGGCGGAATGCCCTGGTGGAAATATATTGCCAATCGCTTCCTGACCGCCTTCGAAAACATTTTTCTGGGAATCAAGCTCTCCGAGTATCACAGTGGCTACCGCGCCTTCAGCCGCCAGGTATTGGAAAAACTTCCCCTGCTCGAAAACTCCGATGACTTCGTCTTCGACAATCAGATGCTGGCGCAGTGCGCCCATTTCGGCTTCGGCATTGGCGAAGTGTCCTGCCCGACGAAATACTTCGAAGAAGCCTCGTCAATCAATTTTTCCCGCAGCGTGAAGTACGGGCTGGGCGTGCTCGCAACGTCGCTACAATTTGGATTGCAACGGGCCGGGATGGCCAGTTTTTCCATCTTCAATAAAAATGGCAAGCGCCTGGATGGCAGCAGCGCAACCTATTATTCGACGGGCTTGCCAGCGGAAGCCAAATCTTAACCGCTACTTTTTCCCAGAGAAAAATCCCAGCACCTTGCTGGCGAGCTCGTCGGAAAATCCAAACCTTACTTTGGCCCGCGAATAGAGATCCACGGCGACTTTATCCAGCCATATCAAGCTGGACTTCACCGCGCCGTCATTCGGGCGCGCGCGATAGTCCGTCGACTTGGGACGCTGGCCCTCGCGCTCTTCCGTGTAGTAATAAAGCGCCACGCTCTTGCGCGACTCATTTTCCGGGCATTGCAACGGGTCAGGAAAACCATGCAGCGACTTGTCGTCCGTGTTGAAGATCAGAACATGATTCAGAAACGGCGGATACTTCGCAGCGCAGTGTTGCATGTTTGTGTCCCACAGCTCGATCGCGCCGCCCCACTCCGCCTGCCACGCCGGATTCAGATACAGAATGAGATTCACCCGCCGCCGCCAGTTCTTGTGGTAGTGATGCATGCTGAAGTCGGTGTGAATGTTAAGGAAGCCACCACGAGTGGACTGATGCAGGCCGCCGCCTTCCATGCTCTCATCCGACATCAGCCCCGGAATCCCAGTCAACTCCGACAGCCAGCGCACGAACTCAGGCGAGTTCAGTTCATCGACAATCTCGGCCAGCTGGGGCGGAAACATGTCCCGCTTCGCCAGTCCCAACTTGTTTTCGTTCTGATGTTTGTATTGCGTCCAGGCCTCGGTCGTCGGGCCGGGAAACTGCTGCGCCGCTTCCCACGCCGCTTCCGGCGCAATGAAGTCCGGCAACAGAACGTGCGGGCATGGCGGATTGTCCTGGTACACACGCCTCAGCCGCGTGAGCTCGTAGCTCCAGCGTTCGTAGTCGAACACCGACGTTGGCTTGGAGACGGTTGCCGCAACTGCCATTCAGCTTGTCCTTTTGTTTCGGTCAGTCGAGCTTGCACACCGATACGGCCTGATTCTGATACGGGCAGTTCATTCCCGATGCCTGCGCCTGACTCACAACTACCCACGAAATACCGTACTCCGATTGTAACCGCGCGAAGTCCTTCCGCTCAAAGTGTTTCCAGTCTTCGCGGGATTGCACTTCGCGATACCACTCGTCCGCCATCGGAGGAAACATGCTGACTGCACCGCTGTCTTTTCCGGCGTCGGCGATCATGCTGCGTTGGGCGATGGCACGAAATCCCTGAGCATCTTCGGCTGGAAGTTGCGAGTACTTGGGATCGAGCGCGAACACCGCGTCCACCGACGTGTTCTGCTCAACCCAAACAAAAGCCTGCGCCCAAGAGTTCTTCGACGACGTCAGCGTCCATTCAATATGGCCGCTATCAGGAAACAGCGCTCGCTGCGCCAGAAACATCCCGACAGATAAAGGGAGGAAGAGCGCGATCCATCGCCACACGCGCGTCTTCAATACATACTCCCCCAGAAACCCACCTATGAACAAGAACAGGACTATGTATAAGAGATGCAAGCTGCGGAGCGGTTGAAAGCGCGCCAACACCTCAAATCGCGCCGGAGCCGAGATCGCCACCGCAGCCGCGAAGTAAATCGCGTCATACAGAATAAACGCGCGGCACAGTCGGCGCAGCGCCGGCTCGCCCTGCGGCGCAACCTCTCTCGACATTCTTCCGAACCACCAGAACAGCGCCATCGGCGCGAAGATTCCGATCCACTCATACCACTGCCACTTCAGCACATAATGAAACGGATGCAGCAACGCGGCCTGATGATACGCAGGCGTCGCCGGTGCGAACAATCCCGCGAGCGGCACCAAGAACACCGCCTCGCGCGTGTCCCACAACTTAGCCCGCTCCATCACAATCAGCAGGAAGCACAGCGAGAACGCAAACGCCGCCATCAACGGATGCACCGCCGCCGCAAACACCAGCCATAATCCGACTACGACGTACTTCTTTTCCAGCGTCGCCGTTACCGCAAAGATTCCCGCAAACGCCGCCATGTTTCGCGGATTAGTGTACTGATCCAAAATGTAGAGCGCTGTCCCCGCCACCGGCAGCGTCAGCAACGCCGCGACCAGCGCGACCGCCCCCCAGCGCGCGGCGACGTTCCGAAAACAAAGTCCGGCAAGCTTCCAGCACGCCAGCAACAATAAGAAGATGGACGCGACCTGCCACACCAACAACACGCCGCTCAACGACAAATGACTCACCCGCACGCAAGCCGCGATCAGGTTGGGAAACAGCGTCAAGTGCGCATGAGACGCGAAGAACTCCGTGTACGCCGGAAACAGCCTGGGATTGAGCAGCTTCTCCACGCCAGGCAAATAAATCTCCGCATCCTCCGCCCCCGGATGATACCCCTGCACCAGAAACGCCCCCGCCGTGAGCAGCGCCAACAAACCTAAATCCCTAAGCTTCAAACCTGAAAATCTCTCCCGCGCGCATAGTTAACGCACAAAGGCTTGATTGTACACGCCGCGTCTCGCCGAACTGTGTCGTCTTGAGGGCAGTGAACGTGCGCGAAGCGACCGATCTTGCACGCGAAAAGATCCTACCAGCCCGCGACACGTATTCCGCAACGCGTTCCCGCCTCTAATGCGATAATGTCCGTGATCGATCATTGCGGACCCAGCCGTGTGGCAGTACGAGGTATCAGGCAAGCAGGTGCTCTTGCAGTGGTTCAGCTACCGCAAGAAAAATCGAGAGCGCCCCATCATCGGCGACCGGCGACAACCCTCCCCGCTTGGCGACGTCCAACCGGATCATTGGCTTCCCGAATACACAACGGAACTGCTGAATGTTCTGAACGTCCTCGCCATGCTAGTCGAGCTCGAGCCGAAGCAGGCGGAGCTACTCGACCGAATCTGCGCAGGCCCGCTCATTTCCGAAGAAGAGCTTAAAGCGGCTGCCGCATTTGAGCCGACAGAGACTCCGAAGCGGAAGAAGGCAAAGACCGAACAAGGTGCACCCCTTTTCGAGTAGTGCCCACTCGAAGTCATAGATGGGGCCGTGAGCTTTTCTCCTACCCACTGGCGATCACGGCAGAATCCGAAAGGCGCGTTTTGTGGCGGAGCGATAGACGCTGAAATCTCTGCGGTCGAGGGTGAAGATGGTGTCGATGCCTTCGCGCCGGGCCAGGTAAACCAGCGCTGCGTCGGCCAGTTGAGGGCGAATGTCTTGATACGCCTTCATGACGTCGGCAATGGCTCCAGCTTCTGCGCCGGAGAGCGGAAGCAGTTCCAGGAAGCCGCTCGGCTTCTCTGAAGAACAGCTTCGCAGAAGCTGCTGCACGGCGGTCGGATGCGAACGCAAGAGCCACACGGCCTCCGTGATCACGGGCCAGCAGGAAAGCAGCGGGCCGGGCAGTTGATGCAGCGCTTTTACGCATGCGGCGTGGTGTTGGTCCAGGCTCGAGAGAATGGCAACCAACGGTCCGGTGTCCACCAGCACGCGCCGCTTCACCTGGTTGTGCCGAAGTTTGACTTGCCGAAGCCTTCCATGTGGCGGGGATTCGTGCTGAGGTCTGTCGCCGGAGGTTTCGGGCCGTGCCCGATGCAGCCTATCAATCCCGCTTCTGCGGCCAGTTCATAGGCGGGACGCGCGTCGTTGGGCTGTCCCAGATAAGTCTCCAAGGCTTCGCGGACCAGCGCCGACTCGGGCTGCCCCCGCATCCGCGAGCGATGGCGCAAGCGCTCCCCAAGCGTCTCCGGAATGCGAATCGTGATGCGGTCAGACACCATGTCAGACATCATAGCACAAGCGTCTGACAGTACCGGAGCAACGCTATCAACTAAATTAGTAGTTTACGACTACTTCCGGCTGAGCGCCTGGGTTAGGCGGTCGAAGTCGTCGATTGAGTCGTATTCGATTACTATTTTTCCGCGGCCGTGGCGGTCTTTGATTTGAACTCGTAGGCCCAGGACGCGCTCGATTTCCGTCTGGGCCGCGCGCACGTTGGGATCAAGTACAGGCGCAGCCGCCGCAGGAGCGGTCTCTCCCATGGCTTTGGCGTTCGCCGCCTTGATGGCCGCGACAAGCTGCGCGAATGAGATCGATCCGCTCGAGCACTTCTCCGCCAGAACCTCAGCATCTTTCGGCTCGTGGAGACCCAACAAGGCGCGGCCCTCCGCGAACGTGAGCTTGCCGATTTGCAGGTAATGGATCACTCCCTCCGGCAGGCGCAGCAGGCGCAAGTAGTTGGCAACCGACTCGCGCGATACGCCGACGCGTTGCGCAATCTGCTCCTGGGTAAGGCCAAAGTCGCGGCTAAGTTTGAAGAACGCTGCAGCTTGCTCGATGCAAGTTAGGTCCTGGCGCTGAAGATTTTCGATGACCGTCATCTCCGCCGCCTGCTGCTCGGAGACTTGGCGGATGATGGCCGGGACGGTGGTCTTTCCGGCGAGCTTAGAAGCGCGGCAGCGGCGTTCACCGAGAACCAAGACGAAGCGCTGCGGATTGCCCGTCGCAGGGCGGACAACGATGGGCTGCGCCAGTCCGGTTTCGCGGATGGAGTCGGCGAGTTGCTGCAATGCTTCCTGCGCGAATAGCAAGCGCGTCTGATGGGGGTTGCTGTCGATCGCGTCCAGCGGAATTTCGCGAATTTCGGCATCGCGGGGTGTCACGGCTTCCGCTGGCGGGGGTGTGACGGAACGTGGACCCGAGGGCAAAAGCGAGTCGAGGCCTCGTCCGAGAGCGCGTTTTGGAGGAGTTGTGGTGGTCGTCATTTGCGATTCATTCCCATTAGGCGATGTCAATGGTGGTGATTTTGCTGCGGCCTTTGATCCATTTGCGAAGACGATTGTCTTTTTTCTGAGACTCGCCAGGTGCCTCGCCGTCGCTAGGACTCCCGGTGGATTCGGCTTGGGCGGAGAGATCGATCAATGGCTCAGGCAATTTGAGGTCCGGAAGGCAGCGGGCGATGATTTCGCGGGCGAGGGCCAGGTAACTCTCCGCACCGCGGGAACGCGGGTCATAAAGGATAGCGGGCTTTCCGTGGCTGGGGGCTTCAGCGAGGCGAATGTTCCGGGGGATGCTGGTTTCGCAGAGTTTCTTGCCGAAATATCGGCGCAGCTCGGAGGTGACTTGTTGGGCCAGGTTGGTGCGGTCGTCGAACATAGTAAGGACGACGCCTTCGACTCCGAGTTGCGGATTTAAGTTTGACTTGATGCGTTCGATGGTGTCGAGGAGTTCGGATATTCCTTCGAGGGCGAAGTATTCGGCCTGCATGGGAATGAGGACGGCGTCGGCGGCGACGAGGGAATTGAGAGTGAGCAGATCGAGTGCAGGCGGACAGTCTAGGACGATGAGTTGAAAGCGATTACGGATTGGGGCGAGCGCGTCGTGGAGTCGGAATTCGCGGCGGTCGCCATCGATGAGTTCGAGATTGGCTCCGATCAAATTCTTGTGAGCCGGGATCAGGGCCAAGTTGTCGAGATCGGTGGCCTGGAGGGCGGCTTCGGCGGTAGCTTCCTGCATGAGGAGGTGGTAAGTGCTGAGGCGGTCGGGATTCTTGGGGAATCCGAGGCCGCTGGAGGCGTTGGACTGTGGGTCGCAGTCGACGAGGAGGGTTTCGATGCCGAGGGAAGCGGCGCTGGCGGCAAGGTTAATGGAAGTGGTGGTCTTGCCGACGCCGCCTTTCTGGTTCGCGACCGCTAGGATGCGAGACATTTTTTGTGGAGAGGGAACTTCCGCAGGATAGAGCGAAGCGACGGGAGATTGCAATGGTGGCGGAATTTTTCTGTGCAAAATGTTCCCACGGGAACATTTTTTCGCGACGAGCTGGATTTGAGAATGTTCCCGTGGGAACATTTCGATAGAGCGAAGGACAAAACCCTTACCACAGAGGACGCAGAGGATCTCAAGAGGAAATGCCACAGGGGATCTCAAGTCCTTAATTTCTTAATGGCTTCTGCGTTCCGGCTTCTTAGATTAGACGATTCCCACACTTTATTCTCTTGGTTCCCTTACTTGATTGCCGCGTGATCTCTACGCCAATGGCAATAATCTGGTATTCCGTCCCAGTTGCAGCCATGATTAAGCGCTAACTGTTATATATCCGTGTTGAATGAATGCAATGCTTCCCACTTTTTACTCTTCCGGCACCAAGCTTATCGAGGCATCAGCTCTCTGGCCGATTAGAAGGATGCGGCTCTGAGATTGTGGAATGGAAGTCGGCGTGGACCACTTCAAGCTTGGATCGCGAGTCGTCTCATATTGAGACTGGCCAATCATCAAGGCCATGGTCCCGTCGTCTTTCATCATCTTTATCGCGGTCGGGAAAATGGTGTCGAAGCGCTCGACGGCGCGGAGGGTGACGACAGTTCGGCCCGGGGCCGACGGCACCTCGGCATCTTCTGCGCGAGTGGGGATGACTTCGATCCCGGAAATATTGAGAGCGCGGACGACTTCGCGAAGGAAGGTCGCTTTTTTTTGATTGGACTCGATTAATGCAGTGGGAGTCGAGGGCGAGTATAGTTTCATGGGCAGGCCGGGAAAACCTGGGCCCGATCCGATGTCGATGAGGTGGATTGGGGGATTCGCCGCATCGCGGGAAAGGAGGTGCTTTGCAGCGAAGAGGGACTCGCCGAAGTGACGGGCGACGATGGCATCGGGTTCGCGGACGGCGGTGAGATTCATACGCGCGTTCCAGTGAAGCAAAAGGTCGAGATAGGTGGCGAGGCGATCGAGCAGGAGCGAGTCAGCGGCGGAATTGGTATTGAGCGCCAAGAAAGGCTGCAGCAATTCGGCGATGCGTGCATGATTCATGGAACGTGGTTAGTGTAACTTGACCAGATGAATTGAAAACGCGGCGGCGGTCATTCGATGGGTTTGGCAAGTCGGGATTAAGATAAGGAAATTATGGAGAAGAAAGCTTAGCGCTATGGCTTCACGCCGGCGGCTGAAGATTGCGCACCAAGCCTGGACGGAGCACGGTGGGCACGCCAAAGTTCTAAGGGCGGTGGCTTCGCTCGAGCTGGCAAAGGGAATTCTGGCCCTGTGCGGGGCGATCAGTTTGCTCACGCTGATGCATCGCGACCCGTGGGATCTGGTGGACGATTTTCTTACTTTCTTTCACATCAATCCCGACCATCGACTGGCGCAGCTTTTGTTCGACTGGGCCGACCAAGTGACGGAAACGAAGCTGATCTGGATTGCGGTGCTGGCGACCGTTTATGCGATCCTTCGCTTTGTCGAGTCGTACGGCTTGTGGAAGGCGAGGGTTTGGGCGGAGTGGCTGGCCCTGGTTTCAGGCGGGATGTACCTTCCGATTGAGGTGTATGAGATCACGCGCAAGCCGAATTGGTTTCGAGTGGGGATTCTGCTGGTGAATCTGGGAGTCGTGCTCTACATGGGGTATTTGAGAGTCAGCGATCGACACCATCGGCGATCGGGGATGGCGGAGGCGGGATAGGTTCGCGTTAGTCGGTTAGCGCTTCGCTTTCCCGTGGGAATCTTTGAGGGCGACGGTGCGGTTGAAGACGAGCTTGGCGGGTTGTGAGTCATCGTCGAGGCAGAAATATCCCAGCCGTTCGAACTGAAAACGATTTCCGGACCCAGCCGCGGCCAGCGAAGGTTCGAGCTTGGCTGAGGCGATCGTCTCGAGAGAACTGGGATTCAGGTTGAGCAAGAAATCTCCGTCGGGTGCGTCGTCGGGATTTTCTTTGGTGAACAAGTTGTCATAAAGCCGCACTTCGGCATCGACTGCGTGCGCGGCGGAGACCCAGTGAATGGTGGCTTTGACTTTGCGTCCGTCGGGGGCGTTGCCGCCGCGGGTCGCGGGATCGTAGGTGCAGCGCACTTCGACAACTTCGCCCTTGTCGTTTTTCACTACGCCGGTGCAGGTGACCAGATAGCCGTAACGCAATCGCACCTCTCGCCCCGGCGACAAGCGGAAGAACTGCTTGGGTGGGCTCTCCATGAAATCGTCGCGCTCGATGTAGAGCACACGAGAAAATGGAACCGTTCTCAGGCCGGCGGTTTGATCTTCCGGATGATTCGCCGCTTCCATGTCTTCGACGAGCGTGTCGGGATAATTTTCGATGACAAGCTTCAGGGGACGCAGCACGGCCATCGCGCGGGGAGCGCGGCGATTTAGATCTTCGCGAACGAAGTGTTCGAGCATGGCGAGTTCGATGGAGCCGTTGGTTTTCGAAACGCCGATGGCGGTGCAGAAGTTGCGAATGGCTTCCGGCGTATAGCCGCGGCGCCGGATGCCAGAAATCGTGGGCATACGGGGATCGTTCCATCCGCTGACATGGCGGTCGCGGACCAGTTGCAGCAGCTTGCGCTTGCTGAGAATAGTGTAAGTCAGACTGAGCCGATCAAACTCGATCTGCTGGGAAGGGAAGATTCCCAGATGCTCGATGAACCAGTTGTAGAGGGGGCGATGATCGGCGAATTCGAGAGTACACATCGAGTGGGTGACGCGCTCCAGGGAATCCGACTGGCCATGGGCAAAGTCGTACATAGGATAGATGCACCACTTGTCGCCGGTGCGATGATGGTGTGCGCGCAAAATGCGATAAATGACGGGATCGCGAAAATTGACATTGGGCGAAGCCATATCGATCTTTGCCCGCAGAGTGCGGGAGCCGTCGGGGAACTCGCCGGCTTTCATACGCGCGAAGAGGTTGAGATTTTCTTCCACGCTGCGATTGCGATATGGACTTTCTTTTCCCGGTTCCTTCAAGGTTCCGCGCAATTCGCGAATTTCTTCGGCGGAAAGATCGTCGACGTAAGCTTTGCCGTCGCGGATCAATTTCAGGGCCCATTCGTAGAGCTGGTCGAAATAATCGGAGGCGTAGCGGAGTTCATCCCACTGAAAGCCAAGCCAGCGAACGTCTTCTAGGATCGAATCGACGTACTCTGTTTCTTCTTTTGAGGGGTTGGTGTCGTCGAAACGCAGATTGGTCTTGCCGCCAAACTCGGCGGCAAGACCGAAGTCGAGGCAAATCGCTTTGGCATGACCCATGTGGAGATAGCCATTAGGCTCTGGGGGGAAGCGGGTTTGCACGGCGCCGCCATACTTGCCCGACTTTATATCGGCGACGATGATGTCGCGAATAAAATTGGAAGGCTTGGCGTCGTCGGCCTTCGCGGAATCCGGCGTGACGTCCGTCGTAGTGGGATTGGGCACATTCATCTGCAGGCTTCATTTTATACGCAGCCATTGGGGCGGTGCGGTGGGGCGATTGCCCTGCTAGGATGATGGCGTGGCTGAGTTGCTGGCAGTGCGCCATCTGAGCATACGGTTTCCGTCCGGCGCAAGCGCCGAAAATAGGCCGCGCTATGCGGTTCAGGATCTCAGTTTCACTCTCGCCAGGGGAGAAGTGCTGGGACTGGTGGGCGAATCCGGCTCGGGCAAGTCGGTGACTTCACTGGCGCTGATGCGCCTGCTTCCCGCGCACGCCGGGATCGCGGGCGAGGTTGTATGGCAGCGAGACACTGGGGCGCAAGACTTGCTTACGCTGCCGGAGGGCGAAATGCGGCACATCCGGGGATCCGCGATCGCCATGATTTTTCAGGAGCCGATGACGGCGCTGAATCCGGTCATGCGAGTCGGCGAGCAGGTGGCGGAGGCTGTTCTTGCGCACCAAAATGTCAGCCGGAAACAAGCTCGCGAAATTGCGATACAAGCGCTGGACGATGTTGCGATCTCCGATCCGGCGGGGCGTTATCGCGACTATCCGCATCAGCTGTCGGGCGGAATGAGGCAGCGTGTGATGATTGCGATGGCGATCGTGAATCGGCCGCAACTGCTGATCGCGGACGAGCCCACGACCGCGCTGGACGTTACTATTCAGGCGCAGATCCTAGAATTGCTGGCGCAGCTTCGCGAGAAATTCGGACTGGCCATGTTGTTTATCTCGCACGATCTCGCCGTGGTTTCGCAGGTGGCCGATCGGGTTGCGGTCATGTATGCGGGACACTTGGTCGAACTTGCGACTCGTACCCGGCTATTTAAATCGCCCATGCACCCATATACGCGCGGTTTATTGGGTGCGGTACCGAGTCTGCGGACGGATCGTACGCAACCACTGCGAACGATTGTGGGATCGGTACCGTCGGCGGACGCCGCGCCGCCGGGTTGTGGCTTCGAAGCGCGCTGCGAACTGCGTGAGCCGCAGTGTGCGCAATCGTTGCCCGCTTTGACGGAGGTGGGTCCCGATCACTGGGTGCGATGTCCGATCACCGATAGGGGACTATAATCGTGATTTTGCCTGGTGAACCTTGCGCATTCTTTTACTGAGCGACATTCATGCAAATTTAGAAGCGCTGGAAGCTTGCCTGGCGGCGGCGCCGGGGCACGATATCGTTGTTAACCTGGGCGATCTTGTTGGCTATGGGGCCAGTCCGAATGAAGCGATTGCGCGGGCGCAGTCCGTGGGAAAGTTTTTCGTGCGCGGTAATCATGACAAAGCGGTTTGCGGGCTGATGGACATGGGGGACTTCAATCCCATTGCAGCGCTGGCGGCGTCCTGGACGCGGGACCAACTTACGGCGGAAAACCTGGAATGGCTGCGGGCATTGCCGCACGGTCCGGTGCAGATCGAGGACGTTCCAGGGCTGCAATTCGTTCACGGCTCACCTCTTGACGAGGATGAATATCTGATCACGCTGGAGGACGCGTCCGGACCGCTGCAAGTTTCGCAGGCGTCCATGACGTTCTTTGGACACACGCATATTCAGGGAGTCTTTTCGGCAGCGGGAGGCGAGGTCGAAGAGCGCCGCCCGGCTTACAGTACAGTGGGACAAAGTGAAGTATCGGAATTTCAGGTGGAGGAAAACACTCGTTATCTGATCAATCCGGGCTCGATCGGGCAGCCGCGGGATAGCGATTGGCGGGCGGCCTTCGGGCTTTATGACACGGATAGCCGGAGGATGGCGTATTACCGCGTTCCCTATGATTTGAAGTCGGCGCAGGATCGCATCTTCGCGGCCAACTTGCCCAGCCGACTGGCGACACGGCTGGCGACGGGCCGCTGATTTGGTCCGGGAATGTGACCGTTTAGAATTTGGCTATGACTCCATCGTCCGGACAAGGCCTGTTTGAAGTACGCGAGAACCCGCCGCAACAACATCTGATTGCTTTTAGCGACGGCGGGTCGCGGGGGAATCCCGGGCCGGCTGGGTTCGGCGTCGTGATTCAGGATGAGACGGGCAGGAAAGTCGCCGCGCTCAGTGAATATCTCGGCCATCAGACGAACAACTTCGCGGAGTATCAAGGGCTGATCGCGGCGTTGGAGTTTGCGGTGGCGCATCCCTGCCGGGCGCTGAAGGTGATCAGCGATTCGGAGTTGCTGGTTCGGCAGATTAAAGGGATTTACAAAGTTAAGAATGCAGCGTTGCAAGATTTGCACAGCCGGGCCAAAGAACTGATCGCGCAACTGAACTGGTTTGCCATTGGACATGTGCTGCGGGCCGAGAATCAACAGGCGGATGCGCTGGCGAACGCTGCGATGGACAAAGGGATGGGACGAGCGCCGGCAGCGATGATGGCCAAGCCTCCGCTAAGACCGGCAGCAGCGACGAAGCGGGAATTCAATGGCGTGGTGCGAGAGGGGAAGATTGAATTGCTGGATGGAAGCCTGCCGGATGGAACCGCGGTGCAGGTTCGAGCTAAAGCCTAAAGGCGATATGGCACATACTTACCATTGACACGCGGAGAGTCGCATTCTACCCTTGCTGTCACTTGCCGATGTTTGTCGGCGACATCCCTCGCAAGGTCGGTTCACTTGCATCTAAGGCTGGGATTAGAGATGTGGCTGGGCCACAACTTTGAAACCTAAGAGGAATCAAATGCTCTCCCCGCGAACGGCGCTTCTTCCCTTATTGTTGGCTGCCTGGTTTCCGACTCCATCGCGGTTGCCGAGACATCGTGTACCGCTGCCGCCGAATCATGGGGGGAATGCTGCGGCTCGAATTTTACCGTCGGGCGGGAAATCCCGAGGGACGAAACCCCCGGCGACTTTATTCGAATACCTTAACGCCTACAATTCGGGCGGAACCTTTGCCACGGCGGTTGCGGTTGCCGACGTTAATGGAGATGGCAAGGCGGATGTCATTGCGGCCAGCCAATGCGTCAGCCTGAATAGCTGTCCGAATGGGGTGGTGGGAGTTCTGCTGGGAAATGGAGACGGCACCTTTCAATCGGCGGTCGGGTACAACTCGGGCGGGAGCGAAGCGAGTTTTGTCGCGGCGGCGGACGTCAACGGAGACGGCAAGGATGACCTGCTAGTGGCCAACGGAACCGGTGTGGGGGTTTTGCTGGGCAATGGGGATGGGACTTTTCAAGCGGCAAACACTTTCAGCGCGGGCGGTTCCGGAGCGATCGCAGTAGGCGATGTGAATGAGGATGGAAGGCCCGATCTCATCGTTGCGAATGGGACGGGGGCGGCGGTTTTGCTGGGCAATGGCGATGGAACATTTGAGACACCAACGACGTTTGGGTCTGGCGGCGCGAATGCGGTGGCAGTGGCGGACGTGAACGGGGATGGCAGGCTCGACATCGTCATCACCAATGGGATCAGCGCCGGGGTGCTGTTGGGCAATGGCGACGGGACTTTTCAGGTCGCCGTTACGTACGGCTCGGGAGGGGAATATCCGACTTCGGTGGCGGTTGAAGATGTGAATGGGGATGGCAAGCCCGACGTAGTGGTGGCGAACGACTGTTTCAGCTCGACGAGTTGCAGCGATGGAGGAGTTGGGGTGCTTTTGGGCAACGGCGACGGCACATTCCAAACCGCGGTTACGTACGATTCGGGCGGCCAGTCCGCGATTTCGGTGATGGCCGAGGATGTGAACCAGGACGGGGAAGCGGACATTCTTGTCGCAGACTTATGCGATATGGATTTTGGCCCGTGTAACGGCACCGTCGGAGTGTTGCTGGGTAACGGCGACGGCACATTCCAGGCGGCGACGAACTATGGCTCGGGGTACAACGGCTTCGATTCGATCACGAGCGGAGCTCTGGCCATGCGCGACATCAACGGCGATGGCAAGCCGGACATGCTGGTCGCGAGCAGCTGCCTGGACGCAGGTTGTAGCAACGGCGCGGTGCAAGTGCTTTTGAACACTTCGCTGGCGTTGACGGAGACTACGGTGAGTTCGTCGATAAATCCTTCGTTGAAGGGCAATCCGGTGACGTTCACCGCCTCGGTGACGTCGTCAGGCACGCCCACGGGTACGGTGCAGTTTTTGAATGGCACGACGGTACTGGGGACGATCATGCTCAAGGCTGGGTCGGCGCGCTACACCACGAGCCAATTGCCACTGGGAGGCAATGCGATTACGGCGGTTTATAGCGGAGATTCCAATTACAACGGCAGCACCTCCGCGCCGGTGAATCAGATGGTGATGGAGCCGACGTCGACGATTCTTTCGGCTTCGCCCAATCCATCGATATACGGGCAGGGAATCTTGTTGACGGCGACGGTGAGCTCGAGCCTGGGCGTGCCGCCCGATGGCGACACGGTGACCTTCAGACAAGGGGCGAACATACTCGGAACTGGAACGCTGATGAGCGGCGTGGCTACGCTGACCACACCGGCGACCGGTATCGGATCGGTTTCGGGCACGGCGGTGTACAACGGCGATGCGAACTTTGCCGCGAGCACCTCCCAAGTGCTTTACGAATTCATTGGGCAGGCTTCGACGACGATGACGTTGACTTCATCGCAGGATCCCTCCAGTTATGGACAACCGGTGACGTTTACTGCGACGGTCAGTCCGCAGTTCAGCGGGACTCCGGGGGGCGTGGTCGTGTTCAGCAATGGGAGCTCGGCGGCACGGGTGGCTTTGGTGGGAGGCGTAGCGACGTATACCACGTCGAAGCTGCTGCGCGGGACCTATACCATGACGGCAACTTATAATGGCAACGCCGATTTCACGGGCAGCGCGGCTTCCCTGATGCAGACGGTGCAGTAGGCGGGAGCGGAATCGGCGGTGGCGCCGGTTTATCGTTCCGGGGATTGCTCGTGCGCCTCGATGGACTTCGGGCTTTCATTTCCGCGCACATCGACCGCAGTTACGGTGTAGAAGTATTGAGCGCCGGGGACGATTTGTGGATCGCGGTAAGCGGGCAGCTTAAGTAGATCTCCATTCAATTTCTCTGGAGCGCCCGTCGGGGTGCGCCGGTAGAGGTTGTATCCAGCCAGGTCGGGCTCAGTGTTGGGAGTCCAAATCAGATCGATAAACGACTGGGCGCCGGTCTGGGTGAAGACGGCCTGCAATCCGCCGGGCTGCGCTGGTGGGAATACGTCGTGGGTAAATACTTCGACTTCGGGAGTATCGTCGCCTTCGACTTCCAGCGAAGCGTCACCCGTCAGGGGAGCGGTAACGAGAGTGGCGCGATACGAGTAGTCTTTTTCCCACTCGAAATTCCTGTCGAGGAAGGTCGACTCGGCGATGGCGGCTTCTCCGGCAACCTCCGGCGGCGAATTCCTGGCGGTGCGGTAGATACGGTAGAAGTGAAGCGAGGCTGAATTCGGATTTGCGACCCCAGGGGTCCAGGTTAGCGATACGCCTGCGGCGGTCATGGTGGCGCGAAACTCAGAGGGCGGGGGCAGAGTTCGCGCAGCTGAGACGATCGCCTGATTGGAGAGTCCTGCGCTGCGACCGCGGTCGTTCGTGACTGAGATTGCATATCCTATCTTCGCCAGGGGATCGTCTTGCAATCGTTGGTCAGGGAGAACGTCGGCGAACTCCTGTTGGACTTTGGCGGAGGTTACTGATTTCTGGTTCGCGGCGGGGGCTGGAGTTATGAGCGAACCAACGGGGACGCCGCATTCCTGGAGTGGCAGCGACGAGATACTGCGGCAGATTTCGACGGTCGAAGTTCCGCGAATCAGCCGGCGATCCGTGGTCTTTTGAGGCGAGGTCCATGCGAGGTAGACATGATCGCCCTTGCGCACGGCGCGCAAGTCGCCCACTGGCCGTGGCAGGCGAAGCGAGGGCGGCAACGGCACATTGGGCGCGCCGCAGGAGAGAGCGCACAAGAAAGCGGCTGCGAGTCCCGCCGCCTTCAAGAAGTTTATTTTTTCGATCGCTCTCCCCATGAAAACTTAGAGTAGCAGGTGCGTTCGCCGCGCCACCGATTTGTGTGCGGTCTTCCTGCGCGCGAGCCAGGGAGTAACTTAAAACCTTCGGGGTGAAAGAATTGTATTGACATTGGGACAAATAGTGCGCAATATCTTGTGGTGCAAGCGTTTTCTCTACTTCACTGAGGGTAACGTTTGGCAAAGATTGCGTTTCAAGGGAAAATCCACTCAACGGAGGAGCCTCAATGCCAGCAAAGAAAAAAGCTGCCAAAAAGAAAAAGCACTAAATGTGCGGCGGGACTTCCCCGCCTGATTCAGTGGTTCCCAAGGCCTCTCGAAAGAAGCACCTTTCGAGGGGCATTTTCGTGGGGCGATGAACAAGCAAGAGTTGTTTGCGGGGTACACTTCTGCTAGAAACGCCAGAGGGAATTCGCGAGTCGCGGCGCGGCATGCGACTTCGCCAGGCAGGACTGCTGAAGATGAGTAAGAGTGCGAAGAAAAAAATGTCCACGCCGGAGAGGGCGGCCGATGTCGCGATCCCGGACAAACTCTACTTCCGGATCGGCGAGGTAGCCAGCTTGTGCTCGCTTCCGACCTACGTTCTGCGCTTCTGGGAGACGGAATTTTCGCAAATCAAACCGGTGAAGGGGAGCACGGGGCAGCGCATGTATCGCAGGAAGGATGTGGAGAACGTCCTTCGCATCAAGGCGTTGCTGTATGAAGAGGGATTCACCATCGCGGGCGCGCGCCAGCATCTGAAAGTGGAAAGCAAGCCGGATAAAAAGCAGGCGCCCTTGCCTTTCCCGAGGCAAGCGCCGGGCGAACTGAAGTACATACGCCAAGGCCTACGCGATATTCTCACGTTGCTGTCCGCGCAGCGCTGACAGGTCACGGGTTGTGGAGGCGTCGCACGACCTCGGCGACAGAGTTTTCCTGAAACAGTCGGATGCTGGCGACTCCCGCCGCACCGGCCTCGCGGCAAGATGGGGCATTCGCGAGGGTGACGCCGCCGATGGCACAGACCGGAATACCCAAGGTGGAGGCTGAGCGTAAGGCATGCAAGCCTGTCAGCACCGCATGGGTCACGCCGGGCTTTTCAAAAACAGGCCCGAACACAGCGAAATCAGCGAGCATGGAGACGGCCTGGCGCACATCTTCCGGGGAGTGACAGGAGACCGAGATCACGGGAGTGGGGGCGTTTGTCGAAGCACGGCGAACCACGTGGGCCGATACATCGTCGGAGCGAAGGTGGACTCCGTGGAGGCCACAAGCCAGGGCGATATCGGTGCGGGAATTGATCAGGAGGCGAGTCGCGGTTGCCGCCTTGCGGACAACATGAAGCGCTTGGCAAGCCAGACGTTCCAAGTCGCGGGGATACAGATCTTTCTCGCGCAGTTGAATGAAGTCGACGCCGCAGGAGGCCGCTTCAGCAATCTTGCGGAGAAGGAGTTCCCGGCGAAGGATCTCCGGGCCGGGGAACTGGGTTCGGTCGGTGATGTAGCAGAGCAGCAATGCGGTCCGCGCTAGGGATTGGTCTTGGCGATTTCGGGGACGATCTCGCTCCTACTCCGGGGTTGGGAGCCGAGATGATGTTGGGTTAAGCCCTGGCGAAGGTACTCGAAGCCGGCCTCCGGGGTGTCGACGATCTTGAACAGGTCGATATCGTCAGCGGCGATGGTTCCGGCGTCGACCATGGCCTGGAAATTGAGGACGCTGTGCCAATATTCGCTGCCGTACATGACGACCAGGATTTTCTTGGCGAGTTTTTCGGTTTGGGCGAGGGTCATGATCTCGAAGAATTCATCGAGGGTGCCAAACCCGCCGGGAAAGATCACCAGCGCCTTGGCCAGATAGGCGAACCAGAATTTGCGCATGAAGAAATAGTGGAACTCGAAATTAAGCGCGGGTGTGATGTAGGGATTGGGATTCTGCTCGAAGGGCAGATGAATATTCAATCCGATGGTTTTGGCGCCGGCTTCTTTGGCGCCACGATTGGCGGCTTCCATGATTCCGGGGCCGCCCCCGGTGGTGACCACGAAGCGACGGCGACGCGCAGGAATCTGGACCGACCATTCGCTCAAGAGGAAGGCCAGCCGGCGGGCGTCTTCGTAGTACTTTGCCATGTCGACGGAGGCAAGGGCTTTTTTCTTGCGGGAGATTCTCTCGGCTTCGTTGCACGCGGAATCGTTGCGTTCGACTTCCTGGAGGGCGGAGTTGGCAGCGGAAGCGTCGCAGAAGCGGGCCGAACCGAAAAATACGACGGTATCCTGAATCTGTTCGCGGCGGAATCGCGCCAGGGGTTCAGAATACTCTGCGAGGACACGCAGGATTCTGCCATCGGGACTGTTCAAGAAATTTTCATTTTCGTAAGCGAGGGGTGCGCGGGTGATGATGGTTTCACTCATAGGAATGTTCTTTCTTTGGACGCATATGATTTCAGATTGAGGATGCGGCGTTATTCGCGATAATGCGCCGCCTCGGTGAAGCCGATCCAGATATCGAGCACACCCAAGCCGCTGCATAATCCGCGGACAAAGGCATTTTCGATGAAGTCCCGCAGAGCGGGACGACCCAAGAGCAAATGATTTTCAGACCAATTGGGAGTCCAGGGCAGGATGAGTAGAAGAACTCCGGTTCCGGCGCACAGGAAGACAAAGAGCAGCATGGCGAGGCGGCGCAGCCAAATTTCGGCGCGACCGGGATGAACCTGCGGGGCAGCGGTCGAGGAGGAAGCGGGATCCGATTTGGAGGCGAGGGACGAGGGCAGACCGGGATCGGGGATCAAAGCGCGCCTCCGCGATGGCGAAGTGGGAAACGGAAGTGGCGGACTGAGATCTCGATCTTTCGAACCTTCATCGAGACATTCTACGACCGGAGGGCCTGTATGCGCTCGGAAGTATCGCGATGATCGATATTGCCACTATAGGTGATGAGGAAATGCTCGAGAGCCTGGCTCTTGTTTCCGGCGCCCTCGTAGGCGGACGCGAGTTCGTAATGCAAGGCGGTGCGGGTTTCGCCATCGAGTCCGGGAATTTGGAGGGCTTGCTCGAACCAGCGAATTGCGGCCTCAGGCAATCCCTTATCGAGGAAACATTGCGCGAGCCAGGTATAGGTTTGCATCAGTTGAGGAAAGGGATGGCCGTGTTCGACCGCCTGACAGACTTTTTGGAGTTCCCCGATGGCTTCGTCGAGCAATCCCATCTCGCGGAAAGCCACGCCGAGGTTGTAATGGGTTTCGGGATCGTTATCGTCGGAGGAGCCACCTTCTTCGAGTTCGTGCCTAAGTTCGCCGAACATGTCGGAGAGATCGACGCCTGCGCTGCCGGCGTCAAAACCCTTGGAGACGCTGGGCGAAGGAGAAAGGGTCACGGGCGGCTGCGCCGGAGCGATGGTCGAGGACGACGGTGCGGCGGCGGCCATGGCGGCTGGAATCTGAGTGGTTGCGGGAACGACAGGAGCGAGTGTGGGCGGGGCCACAGTCGCCGCGATGGAGGGGTGAGTTGCGGGCGCTTCGGGAAGAAATTCGTCGCCCAGAGATGCTTCGAGATCGGCTACGAACTCACCCAGGGCTCCGGTCTTGAGCGGAGTGGGATCGGGCGCAGGGATTGCGGGCGCGGGAGTTGGAGCAGGCTCCGCCTGCTGAAACGGGGCATCGGCCATGAAATCGCTGCCGAGCGAGGATTCAATCTCGTGGGTGATTTCCTGGAGCACTCCGGGAGAAGCTGGCTCTGCGTGCACAACGGCGGGAGATGCGGGGCTGGCGGCAACGGGAACTGGATTTGATTGGGCTGCCACTGGGGCAATGGCCGGAGCGGCTGGGGGCGCGATCTCGAGAGCGGACGGGGTCGGTACGGCAGCATGAGCTGCGATTGACGGCGGGGACACTTGCGCCGCCTCTTCGGGCTGAGCGACCAGCGTTTCGGCGGGCTCCGGATTGGCTGCTTCGGGCTCAACTTCGGCGGTGATTTCAGGTGCGGCTTCGAATTCCGCCAGTTCTTCGGCAGGGGCCGTGGCGGTAACTTCCAATTCTGTAATCGCGGAGTCTGCGAGGGTGGTTTCGTCGGCGACCGCCTCCGGGCTGGAGTCATCGACCAGCGGCGCAGCGGCTTCCGGTTGCGCTGGAGAACTGGTGGCAGCCTCGACTTCCGTTCTCAACTCGGCCAGTAGGCTCGCGCCCGCGCCCAGTTCTTCGAGCTTGGCGAGCGCAGCATGCGCTTCCTCGTGCATGGACTGCTGCAAGTAGAAGCGAATTTCTTCGACGGTTTCTGCGACGGCAAGTTGATCGACGCCGGCAGACTGGGCAACCGGCTCGAGAGTTTCAGCGTCCGGAGTTTGCGCGGCAGCTTCGGCAGCGACAGGCTCTTCGGATTCTGAGGACGTCCCATCCCACTCTTCGGAGAGGTCGATTTCTTCCTGCGCAGTTTCGCTGAACGCGTCCACGGTGAACTCTTCCGTTGCGGCGGCATCCTGCTCCGGCTCGTCCTGGGTGGGTTCGGGTGCGGAGACGGAAAACTCGGCGTCCTGCGATTCTTCTGGTGGAGATAGGTGTGGGGTTTCGACGGAATCTTCGTCGACGATTTCGACGCTGACTTCGTCGGGAAATTCGGATTCGTCAGCCAGCGACTCCGGCGCGGAGGCTTCGATGCTGTCGGAAACCGGCTCATCGTCGGTTGCCTCGGACAGACTCATGCCTCCGAAGTCGGCTCGCTCTTCGTATTTCTGGGCGAGTTCCGCGTAGCGCGAAGCGTTTTCAGCGAAGCCGGCGTCGTAATAGAGACTTTCCAGGGTGCGGCAACAGACGCCCGCCTCGGCGAATCTTTCGGAGCGGGTATGCAAGGCGGCCAGCCGTTGATTCAATCGCAGATCGCGGGGCGCTTGGGGCAGCACTTCCAACAATGGACCCAACGCTTTGTCGGGCATGTTGTAGGAGAGGAAAAGGTCGGCGTCGGTAAGCGCGGCTCGAATGGCGCGGGAAACTTCCGCCGAATAATGCTGATCGAGGGAGGGTGAAGTGGCTTCCAGTTCCTCGATGAGAACGGCGCCTTCCTCGACTGTGATGGTGTGGGCCGCCGGGCCGCCGCGGAGGCGTGCCAGAACCTGTTCGTAGTTCTGCGTATGGACCGGGTTCTGGGGCTCGAGCGTGGTCAGTTCGAGATAATAGTCGCGCGCCTTCTCGAGATCGCCGGAGTGAACACAGGCGTGCCCCAGCAGTTCCAGAATTTCGGCGGTATGACTGTTATCGCCAGCCTTTTTCAGCAGGTCGAGGATGCTCTCCAGATCGGCAGGACTTTCGCTGACGTGTCCTATAATGGCGTGCAAGTTTTGTTGCACACCGGCCGCGTCGGCCGCGAGCAGACTATCGAAATAGGTTTCGTAAATGCGGAGGGCGTCTTCGTGCTCTCCGGCCGCGATCAGCGCGTCGATGTAGCGAACCAGAGCGCTGACATCGTTCTGCCCAGTGAACAGTTGGGTCGCGATATTTCCTGCATCGTGCAAGCGACCGAGTCCGAGATATGCCTGGAGCAACCCTTGCTGGGCTTCGGGACGGGAGGGCAAGTCCGAGACTTTTTCCAGGAGCTGGGCGGCGGTGGAGAGATCGCCGGCTTCGAGAGCGTTCCTTCCGCGTAAGATGAGCACCGAGGCGTCGTTGGGATCGAGCGCGGCCAGCTTTTGCAGAATGTCTTCGGCAGCGGCGACCTGTCCTCGGTTGCGCAAACTTTCAGCGGCCTGGGCATACAATTGCCGCGCTTCATCTTTCTTTCCCAAGCGGACATAGACTTCGGCCAGCTTGGTGCGCATGGCGACGTTCTCGGGATCCATCTCGAGGGTCTTCTGGAAAATGCGCACCGCCTGTTCCAGTTCGCCGGAGCGCAGAAATTCTTCCGCGACCTGCAAGTATTGGGCGCGCGAATCGTTGAACAGTCCTTGCTGGGTGTAGAGTTCGGCCAGGCGTAGAGTGTTTTCGAGTGAAGGCTTGCTTTTGGTGAGCTTCTTGTACATGGCGATGGCTTTGACCGTGAAGCCCTGAGCGGCATAAGCATCGCCAACGGTCTTGAAGCATTCCACCGCTTTATCGTTATCGCCGAGGCGCGAGTAGAGGTCGCCGACCGTGTTGTTGACGGTGAGGTCTTTGGGGTCGGCTTTGAGGACTTTTTCGTACTCGGCGATGGCGTTCTGGAGCTTGCCCTGTTGGACAAACTTCTCCGCTGCGGCGAGTACCTTTTCTTTGTTGAAGCCGAAACCGAAAGCCATAGGATACGAACTCCAGCCTAGCTTGTCTCTGTTCTCTGTCTGGTTCGGGTGCACGGTCAAAAGCGATACGGCCACTGGCCCAGCCTCAGAATGGCCAGTTGGCCCACTGCTGCCGGGAATTCGCCCGAACCAAGGTCATTCTACGGCTGGTTACCACAATTCGCATTGTTACTAAGGTGACAAACGAAAGGTTTGAGGGGGAGCGCAGGAGGGGGACAAGGCGCTTGCGGGAAATGCGCTAACCTCGATTCATGCAGCCGCGCAGCTTAGCGGACTATGTACATGGGTTTCTCAGTCGTGGGCGGGAGATTGCCTATGTGCAGGCTGCCGGGTATCGGACCGAGCGTTGGACGTATCCGCAGGTTGCGGAGGGCGCGTTTCGCTTCGCGCGGGAGCTGGACGGGCGAGGCGTGGGTAAAGGCGACCGCATTCTGCTGTGGGGACGAAATTGCGCAGAATGGGTGGCCGCTTTTCTGGGCGCGGCACTGTGCGGCGTGGTTGTGGTCCCGATCGACGACGTTGCGACGGATGATTTTGCACGGCGCATATTTCAGCAAGTTGGCGGAAAGCTGATTGTGGCTTCGCGGGCCCATGCCGGAGCCGTGGCGGATTTGGCCTCGGTTACTTTGGATTCCCTAACGGAGATTTTGCAGTTCCACTCGCCCGCGATTTACTCCGCGAGGGAGCTAGGGGCCTCCGATCCGCTGGAAATGGTATTCACCTCGGGAGCAACCTTTGACCCTAAGGGCGTCGTGATTTCTCATGGAAACGTCTTGAGCAATTTGGCCCCGTTGGAGACGGAAATTGCGCGCTATTTGAAATATGAGAGGGCGTTTCATCCTATTCGATTTCTTAATCTGTTGCCGCTCAGTCATGTGTTTGGGCAATTTCTGGGGATTTTTGTGCCGCAACTCATGGGGGGGACGGTAATTTTTCAAGATTCGCTGAAGCCCGGCGACATTATTCGAAGCATTCGCCGCGAACGGGTTTCGGTGCTGGTTTCCGTTCCGCGCGTGATCGATTCACTGAAGGAGAAGATTGAGAACGATTTAGAGGAAAGCGGCGAACTGCAACGATTTCGGGATCGATTTTTGTCCGCGGCGAAGGAGCACTTTCTAGCGCGTTGGTGGATCTTTCGCAGCCTCCATCATCGCTTGGGATGGAAGTTCTGGGCGTTCATCTCCGGCGGGGCGGCGCTCGACTCAGAGACTGAAGAATTCTGGCGGCGGCTGGGATATGCAGTGATTCAAGGCTACGGAATGACAGAGACCACTTCTCTGATCAGCGTCAACCATCCATTTCGTATCGGCAAAGGCTCCATCGGCCGCGTGCTTCCGGGACGCGAGATTCGCCTCGCCGACGACGGCGAAATTATGGTGCGCGGCGGTGGCGTGGCTTCGTCTTATTGGAATGGCGATGCGGCGCAGCCAATGTCGGGCAACGACGGCTGGTTCCGCACCGGAGATCTCGGGGAGACCGATGCCAGCGGCAATCTTTACTTTAAGGGCCGGAAGAAAGAGGTCATCGTTACCGCGGCCGGGATGAAGATCTATCCGCAAGACTTGGAGGCGGCGCTGCGGCTTCAGCCAGAGATCGAAGATAGCGTGGTCATTTCGCTGCCCGACAAGGGAAATGCCGAACCCTGCGCGGTATTAATCGTGCAGGAAAATGCGGATGCGGCGGAGGCGATTCGGCGCGCGAATCTCGGACTTGCGGAGTATCAACGTATTAACGATTTTTACCTTTGGCCGGAGCCGCAATTTCCCTTGACCTCGACTTTGAAACCGAGGCGGAATGTTATCGCTGAAGCGGTGCGTCGAGCGCGGACGGAGGGTTCGGTCCCGGGTGAGGTGCCAAGGTCCGACTTGCGCGAACTTATCGCACGGCTTACGAATTCGAACCCGAGGGCGGGAGCTGAGCTGGATGGCGATCTGAATCTTAGCTCGATGGATCGTGTAGCGCTTCTGAGCGCTCTTGAGGATCGTTATCAAACGGAGATTAACGAAGTCAGCTTTTCTGCGGCGAGAACGGTCGGCGATCTGGAGACGCTTTTGCGCGGCAAGTCGTCCGAGGCTGCGTTTTATCATTATCCAGAGTGGGTGCAACGCTGGCCGGTCACCTGGATTCGCATCTTTGCGCAGTATCTTTCGCTGCATCCGGCAGTGCGTGTGCTGGCATGGCCGCGCATCATCGGCCGGGAGCGGTTGCGTTCGGTGCAGGGCCCGGTGCTGGTTGTATGCAATCACATTGATGACGTCGATATTGGCTTCATCATCGCTGCGCTGCCCGCGCGTTTGGGGAATCGGCTTGCCATTGCGACTCGCGGCGAGGCGCTGGAAATCTTGCGGACGCCGCCGCGGCAGCGCGCTTTTCCCTTGCGCATATTCGATCAAGTCAAATGGGGGCTCGGAGTGTCGCTGCTCAACTTGTTTCCGCTGCCGCGCGAGTCGGGATTTCGGGCGGCGTTTCACTATGCGGGAGAGTCGGTCGACCGCGGCTACAGCGTCTTAGTTTTTCCCGAAGGGCGGCACACGGAAGACGGGAGTCTGCTGCCCTTCCGTTCCGGCGTGGGGCTGCTCGTGAACAATCTGCGGCTGCCTGTCGTGCCGATGCGGATAGACGGCCTGTTCGAGCGTAAGCAAGCTGGGAAGAAGTATGCGTTGCCGGGGCAGATCACGGTCAGAGTAGGCGAGGCTGTGGCCTTTGCGCCGGATATGGACCCAGAGGCCATTGCAAGAGAATTGCGGGATCGCGTCGCTGCGCTTTGATCTAGCCGCTAGGTATGCACGTGGGGGCTCTGACCTGGATTGGCTTTCTTTGCGGCTGGGGCTTTTACTACCTTTACTTCGAAGTTCACCCTCGTCTGTTTCGGGGGATAGCAGGCTGCGTTATCGCAGGCTTGATATTTCAGATCGCCGCGAAATTCGTATTTGCCGGGGACAACCGTCGAGAGGGCTCGCACTTTGACGGTTAACTCAAAGTCGCCGCTGTAAACGCTTAGCTTTTCGTCTGGGGCGAAGGCGAAGCTTGTTTCTTCGCCTGCGGGATAAGCGATTCGGCCCACCACTAAATCCGTGGGCACATCCAGCTTTAGCGAGGTCGGGATCAGGTACTCCTCGGTCGGCGTGTTCGAGTTAATGTGAAAGCCCGAGCCAATCCGGAACTGCAAGTTGATGGCGCCTTCTTGTCCGCGCACGATGGTGGCGATGGGAGGAGGCTGGAACGTCACCGAAGGAACCTTCGTCCCCGGCATGTCCTGCGCCGACGCCGCCAGCGCCAGCACCGCCAGCCCAACTTCCAAAGCGAAGTGTCTGATCCAAATGTTCATGAGACCTCACTGCCCTTGTGCGGTTGGCGAAGAAGCAGCGGCCAGCGCCTTCTTCACATTATCTTCAATCTCGCCGCGGCCTTTTAGGCCAAAGTTCTTGTCCAGGACATGACCGTCGCGGTCGAGGTAGAGGGTTTCTGGGAGGAACTGTACGCCGCCATAGGCGTCGGCGATCTTCTCGCGCTCTGCGTCCTTGCCAATCAGAATGGGATAGTCCACGTGCATGTTCTGGGTAAACTTTGCGATGTCCTGGGGATCGGCGTCATCCATTGCGACGCCGACGATTTGCAATCCCTGGGGGCCGTACTGCTGTTGCAGTTCGACGAACCAGGGCATTTCAATTTTGCAGGGCTCGCACCAAGTCGCCCAGAAATTCAGCAGCACAGCCTTGCCGCGAAAGTCAGAGAGCTTTGTGGTTTTGCCGTCGAGCGTGTGCAAAGTGAAGTCGGGCGCGAGTTGGCCTTTGAGTTGGGTGACGGCGCTTCCGCCTTTATTCTTGCGCGCCATATGCACGCCGAACGCGAGCATCAGTCCGACTACGATTATTACCGCTACAATTGCCGCTGGATCACGTTTCACAATCCACTCCCCGCTATAAGACGAAGCGATTTAATCCCGAAAGATAGTTTGCAATAAGGGTAAATTTTCCCAGGACCAACAAAATACCGAGTGCGATCAACAGGCCGCCGCTGGCCACTTCCACCG
Organism: Terriglobia bacterium; assembly: GCA_963799065.1. Taxonomy (GTDB): domain Bacteria; phylum Acidobacteriota; class Terriglobia; order Terriglobales; family Acidobacteriaceae; genus JAJPHW01. The sequence continues at coordinate 422,774 of CAWCVJ010000003.1, read as the reverse complement.
CATGCATGTGGGAGCGGAAGCGGCTATAGAATTTTAGGAAGCGCTCGATCATCAACGACGTGAGCAGGAACGGCACGGCCAGACCCATGGAATAAATGGCGAGCAGGAAAATACCCTTTGTCACCGAATCCTGCTCGGCGGCAAATCCCAATATCACCGCCAGAATCGGCCCCACGCAGGGGGTCCAGCCGAAGGCGAAAGCGAAACCGATAATGAACGCGCCACCGGCGGTGCTGCCGCCTTTCACGCTGTGCAATCGGGCGTCGGTGTAAAGAGCTTTGATCTTGAAGATGCCGGTGAGATGGAGGCCAAAGATAATGATGACGACGCCTGCGATTTCCGACAACACTGTCTTGTAACGAGCCAGGAGTTGACCCACTTCGGTCGAGAGCGCCCCCAGCGCGATGAATACGACGCTGAAGCCCAGAATGAAAGCGATGGAGTTGATCATGACCTTGCCCAGCAATCCGCCGCGCTGCGCTTTGAGTTCCTCGACGCCGACTCCGGAGATTAAGGAGACATAGCCGGGCACCAAGGGCAAGACGCACGGGGACAGAAATGAAATCAGCCCGGCCACGAAGGCGGCCAGCGGTAAGGGAAGGTTCGTCATGCAGAATTATTCTACCTGCAATAGAGATGTGCGGGCGGGGAGATGGTTACAGAGTTGAAGCAACGCAGAGTCGTCGAGCGACCCACAGGGCTAAAGCCCGTCGGCCTGCGTGCGAAGCGTGGGCCTGAAGGCCCACGCTTCCGACGTTTGTGACAGAGGGGTGCGGGGCGAACCAAGCAACGACTTTTGTAATGCTTGCCGGAGGCTTTTCTGACAAATCAAAGAGCTTGAACACAGAGGGCACGAGGCATCACTGAGGGTCAAAGAGTTGGAATGGGTCAGCGATTCCCGGCTTCGCCTAACGGCGACTGGGCAAAGAGTTTTCGTAGCAATTCTATCGGCACCGTGGCGGTCATTACGGACCGTTCATGAGACTGCTGAATCTGGACGCTGTCGAAAAGCTTCTGCATATCGGGATCGCCGCCGCCGGACGTTCCAGATGAAATTTCGGCGGCATGAAAAATTCCCATGAAGGCTTGCACGCGTTCGGTCGCGGCCTGGGCCTCATCAGGGCCGCCCGTGAAGGCTTCCGCCCGGAGATGCACATTGCCCAGGTAGCGCGCGGAGGCCACCACTACGGCGGGCTTTGAAAACAGGAATCCCCAGTTGATGGGAGACGTCGTCCCCATTGTGCTGGTAGGATCGGCGCGCACGATAGCCCAGGCCAGACTAGCCAGCGGCACTCGCCGGTAATACCGCCGCAACAACGCGGGGCCGCCAAACGGGGAGGCGAGTTTGTGCGAACGATCGATCATGGCGCGGATCACGAGAGGATCGGAATGATTGGTCACCGCGACCGTGTCCACGGCTAGAATCGCGGCGCGGACGGTGCGTCCTTCGAGCGGAATGGAATAGATATCAACGCCGTTGTAGGTTTCGACGGACGAAGAGAGTCCGTGGAGATAGTCGCGCAGCTTTTTTCCGTCGATGCGTCCGACGAAGACTTCTGAAAAGCGGGTGGCATCGGCGATGGCGTCTCTCGCGGCACTCGCAGGCACGCTTGACGATGGCGGAAAGTGAATGGCGATTGCGACTTCGTTTAGGTCGCGTTCAAACTGGAAACCGGTTTGGTCGATGAATTTCTGATAGTCGGGGTCGTGGGAGGTTTGTGGAAGCTGTCCGGCTACGTTGGCTCGCCGGACCCAGGCCAGGTCGAGGTAGGCGAAGCCGTCGGCGGCGGGCAGGAGGCGAGCGGGTTCTGGCGGGGCGTGTTTGCGCAACTGCACCGCCAGCGTGACGAGCGCCGCCACCACGACCAGCCCAAGCACAACGGGTAAAGCGCGCTTAATTCGCATGAAATGCGGTGAGCAAGAAGTGGAACGGAATGCCAGCTAACGTGCCCGCTCCACAGCCAGTAAAGAATATCACCGACCGAATGCCCTCTCACTTGAACGGATTCACCATCTTCACTCCCAGCCGGGCAAAATCTCGCTCATTCCTTGTGGCTACAATCAGGTTGTGAATCCGAGCCGTGGCGGCAATCATGGCATCTTCCAAAAAGGTGGTCGGAGTGGCTCTGGATGATGCGGCCCCACTCGCGAAAGCAGGCCGCGTCTATGGGGAGCACCTGATGCGAGTTTGCCAATTGATCGATCCATGCCTCAATCCGATCTGCCTTGGAAGCGTCTTGCCGTCGCGTGAGTGTAACGCCCGCTTGCAACTCGCCGATCGTGACCGCAGATAGAAACAGATTTTCTTCCGCTTGAACATTGACCCAAGCGACGACTGCGCCGTGCGGACGCGGCTTCCGCAACTCGGAAATGACGTTCGTATCCAGCAGAAACTTGTTACTCAAGTTCCGGCAAAGGTCGTCGCCGCCGCTTTCCCCGTTGTGGCATCGCCATGGCGAAGCGGTTTTCCGGCGCGAGCAATAATGATTTCAATCCGGGACGCGCGGCCCGCTGCAAACGCTTCCACTCCTGGATGGGGACGAGCACAGCCGCTTCGACGCCGCGCCGCGTCACAGTCTGCGGACCTTCTTTAACGGTTGCGTCCAGCAATTCGCTGAATCGCGCTTTCGCGTCCTGGACCTGCCATGAAGCCACGGATGACCTCCTGCAGGCATCATATTGACTAGTCATCTGACTAGTCAATACCCTACAGCTTCTCCAACTCTTCCTTCGACATATCTTTGATGTGGGTTGAGAAGTACCAGGTGTAGCCGAAGGGGTCTTTGACGCCGGCCATGCGGTCGCCGTAGGGCTGGTCGGCGGGTTCGCGAACGCTGGCTGCGCCCGCCGCCATGGCTTGCTTATACAACGCATCGCAATCTTCTACGTTGACGACCAGGGTTACGGGCGAGCCTCCATAATGCTTGGGACTCCAGGCCTTCATTTCCGAACTCTCGTCGGCCAGCATTACGCAGGAGTCGCCGATCTCGATCTCGGCATGAGCCACTGTGCCATCGCCGCGCTTCATGCATAAGCGCTGCTTCGCGCCCAGTGCCTTGGCATAAAACGCGAGTGCCTGCTCCGCACCGGCGACGATCAGGTAGACCTGCACACTGTGAGTTCCGTCTGGAATTGCTTTGGTCATAATTCCCTCCTGTCTCTTACCATGCGCCGGTTACGCGGGCGGCGTCTTGTAAAAATTTGACCTGCTCTCCGGGTACGAGTTTCAAAACTTAGATCGGCACGTGATTCAAGTGCTCGATGCGCCGCTGCCAGTATTGGGAGGGTGAAAATCCCGAGAACTCGCGGAACTCGTGAATGAAGTGCGCTTGGTCGTGATAGCCGCTATCCAGCGCCACCTGGGACCAATCCACTTCCGACAAGGGATGCACCACGCGGAGCAAATTATGGAAGCGTCGCACCCGGCAATACGCCTTCGGGGTGAGCCCTACCTGGGTACGAAATAGTTCGATGAAGCGGCGCTGACTTAGGCCGAGGCGTTGGCTGAAGTCCGCGAGTGAGCCGATTCGTTCGGGACGCTGAAAGCATTGGAGTGCCCATGCCACGGCCGCGTGCAAACCGAGGGAGCGGACACTTTGGCCCAGGAGCGCATTCTGAGCGGCGCGGAACATTGCGTCCGGACTCGGAGCCGCCAGCAGTTGTTCGCGCAATTCCGCTGCGGAGTGGCCCCAGAGGGAATGCAGAGGAAGCGCACAATTCGCCAGCTCGTCGACGGGCATTTTTACGAATGGGAAAGCGCCGCCGGAGCGAAACTGAATGCCGAAGACGCGATCTTTCTGGTGATTGTCGATGATGTTGGGCGTGGAGAGGGCGCCTGCCCAGAAGGCCGAGCCATAACTCTGGTAGGAGTGTAAGTCGTGGGCGGAATAGAGGCGCATTGCATCGTTGCGCAAATTGACGATGATGCAGCCCTGGCCGGTGGGGAGGAGGCGTTCGCGGGCGGCCGTGTCGCCGGAGCCCTCCCAGTACCAGAAACACTCGACAAAGGCAGAGAGTGGAGGAGCGGGTGTGTGTCGCGCGTACATGTCTACTTCGGATTCTACCGAAGGCAGGGCCGTCATGAGAGAAAGCTAACGCGCAGAGCCGATTAGGTTTTCACGACGCCGAAACGCAGATTTGAGTACGGGGCCGGCGCGGCAATCTTCCGGGGAATTGGAAGGCACCCAGGCGAAGCGGCCCCGTTGCATCGTTGCACAAAATCTATCGCCGCAGGGCTCGCGAAGACTGTATAAAAGTGCTCACTTGTTTTCCACTGGGAACGCATCCAGGGAAAGACCTGAGCAAAATGAGGAGGCCGCAGCCTACCGTATGCCTCGGGGAATGATTTACAATTGCGCGTTCCGGCTGCGGCCAACGCGGCTGGCACGACTACACACGGGGAGGGTATTGTCATGCGCTGGCTGCTGATTTCGATCACAGTTCTGGGGTCGTCCGTCGCCGGCTGGGCGCAACAAGCGGCGGCGGCGCCCGACACGCCGAGCACATACTGTGACTTCGCGGACGGCATGGAAGTTACGATTCAGTACGCAACCGCCGGGAAGGAAGATCCAAAGAACGGAAAGGTGTGGCTGCCGGGCGGGGAGCCAATGACGCTGTTTACGCAAACTCCGCTGGTGTTCAATAACGTGAACGTGCCGGTGGGGGCGTACATCCTTTATGTAATGCCCAATAAGAAGGACTGGACGTTGATCGTCAACAAGAATGTGAGTACGCCCAAGAATTACGATGCGACGCAGGACCTGGCGCGGGCTCCGATGGAGTTGGGAGAAGTGGGCGAGTCGCAGAAGGAAGTGCAGGTATCGCTGGCGCACACCGCGCCGAAGACCTGCAACCTGCGAATTTATTACGGTAAGGTGGGGGCGTTTCTGGATTTCCAGGAGAAGTAGCCGGTCGAGAGCCGCGCTTGTAAAACTTGTCGTTTTTTTCTGTTAGTCATTTTCCGGCCTCATGCGTCTCAGCTACGAATTGCGACTCCGAGGAGTTGGCAGCCGGTCAGCTGGGGAGACAGTCGGTCGGCTGCCAACGATTCTTCGCCCGATCGCTTCCATCCCGTCCATCGCTTCCATCCCGTCCATCGCTTCCATCCCGTCCATCGCTTCCATCCCGTCCATCGCTTCCATCCCGTCCATCGCTTCCATCCCGTCCATCGCTTCCATCCCGTCCATCGCTTCCATCCCGTCCATCGCTTCCATCCCGTCCATCGCTTCCATCCCGTCCATCGCTTCCATCCCGAACCCCAAGCAAGATTGCGCCTCTTAGGCGCACCCGATAGCATCAGATAAGCAATGTCTACAGCGCTCAGCACCGAGATACAGGTTGGTCGCAGGAAGCTGGTGTTGAGCGAGCTTGCTGCGTTCGCGTTCGACACCTTCTGTAGCAACAAGGTTCGCTTCGCTCTGACCGCGCTGGGGATGGTGATCGGCACCGCTTCGCTCATCCTGGTGGTGACGGTGGGACTTACGGGCAAGCAGTACGTGCTAGACCAGATTCAGTCGATCGGGGCCAATTGGATTTACGCGGAGTACGAAGGCGGGAACCAGCGTAATGTGACGCCCGATCTGCTGACCATCGACGATATGCAGGCGGTGCTACAACAGGTTCCGGGCATTATGGCTGCGTCGCCGGTAGTGCCGTTGGACGATCGCATTCCGATTGGGAACGGCAAAGAGCGCGATATTCGAGTGCTGGGCGTTTATCCGCAGTATTTGATTGTGCGGAATCTGGTGGTGCTTTCCGGACGGTTTTTCGACGACCAGGACGAGCGCGCCCGCAACAAGGTTGGCGTGATCACGCAGAAGATGGCGGAGCAGCTTTATGGTTCGCCGCAGAACGCGGTTGGCAAGGTGATCAAGCTTAGCGGATTGCCGTTTACGGTCATTGGAACGTTTCGCGAGCGGGTGAACACATTTGGGCAATCCGAAGTGATCGACAACACCATGGTAATTCCTTATACGGTGAGCCGCTATTTCAGCGACACGCTGTCGGTGAAGCAGATTTATTTTTCGGCGTCGGACCCGTCGAGCGTTCCGATTGTGACTGAGGCGATTCGGAAGGTATTGCAATCGCGGCATCGCTCGGAGTCGGTTTACAGCGTGAGCAATCTTACGGAGTTGGTTACGGTGGCGGAACGGACGGCCAACGCGCTGACGATGGTCTTGTTATTGGTGGCTGCGATCGTGCTGCTGGTGAGCGGCATCGGAATCATGAATATCATGCTGGCGACGGTGAGCGCGCGTATCCGGGAGATTGGGATCCGCAAAGCCATGGGCGCGACCAATCGCGAGATTCGCTTTCAGTTTCTGTCGGAGGCGGTGTTTATCTCGCTGGGCGGGGGCGTGGTGGGGGTGGTGATTGGATTGGCGATTCCGTATTCGGTTCGATTTTTCACGGAGTATCGTTTGCCGATCTCGGGACTGTCGGCGATCGTGGCGATAGTGGTTTCGTCGCTGGTGGGGATTTTGTTTGGGACGGTTCCTGCGACTCGGGCTTCGAAGCTGGATCCGGTGGAGAGTTTGCGCTACGAGTAGGGGCGTCAGGATTCTCCGTGAGAGTCTCGATTGCGCGTCGAATTCTTTTCGAGCCAATGGGCGAGTCGGAGTGCCAAACCTTCCGCGCCGAAGTTGCCAGCGATTTGAAGTCCGATTGGCAATCCTGCTTTTGTGAACCCGCAGGGGACGGAGATGGCGGGCAGTCCCCAGACGTTGAAGGGTCTGGTGTTGCGCAGCAACAGAATCTCTCGCGGACGGAGGTCATGGGGATGATTCGCCAGATCTGCGATGGAGGGCGCGGGCTGCGGAGTTGTAGGCGTGATCAGCAAATCCACGTCATCGAAGAGACGCGTTATGTCGAGACGGGCTTGCGCTAATTCCGCGCGAGCGGCTGCGAGTTCCTGGGGCGTGAGTTCTTCTCCGCCGCGAAGACGGCGCAGGGTTTCTGGCTGATAAAGATTAGGACTGAGGAAGATATTCTCTGCGTGAACCGCCCAGGCTTCGGCGGCGAGCAGAACGCGGCCGCCGGGGTCTGGGAGGTGGAGTTCGCGCGAGCCGTTGAATTTGGACGACAAGAACTGGCGGGCTTGCTGGAAACTTGCTTGCACCTCGGGGTCGAGTTGCTCGAGGAATAATCCTTGGGGGAAGCCCAGGCGCAGGTGGGGCGACAGTGGTTCTGCGAAATTCACTCCTGGCCAATCGGAAATCGCTTGCAGGACGATGGCGGCGTCTTCGACAGTGCGAGTCAGCGGTCCAACGTGGTCGAGGGAGGGGGCGAGTGGAAGCACGCCCTGGGTGCTTACTAAGCCGTAGGTGGGCTTCAGGCCGACGATGCCGCACAACGCGGCGGGCTCGCGGATTGAGCCTCCGGTGTCGGTGCCGAGCGCGGCGAAACACATGCCAGCGGCGACTGCGGCGGCCGAGCCCCCCGACGATCCGCCGGCGATGTGTGCGGAGTTCAAGGGATTGCGCACCGGCCCGAAGCAGCTAATCATCGAGCTGCCGCCGTAGGCAAACTCGTGCATATTTTGTTTGCCTAGCAGCACGGCCCCCACCGCTTTCAGTCTGCAAACGACTTCGGCATCGTAGGCGGGAACGCGGTCGCGATAGAGTTCGCTGGCTGCGGTTGTGGGTACTGCTGCGGTGTCGATCAAGTCTTTCAGGGCCAGGGGAATGCCATGTAAGGGGCCGCGCCAATCGCCGCGAGCGATTTCCGCTTCGGCTGTGCGAGCCTGGGCAAGCGCGGAGTCCGCAGTCACAGTAACGAAAGCGTTCAGCGTCGGATTGAGTTTCTCGATCCGCGCCAGGCACTGCTCTGTCAGCTCAACCGGCGAGACTGCGCGTCGGCGAACTTCCTTACTGATTTCCGCAATCGTCGGATACGCCATTGTCCCTTTATTAGATTTCTTGGTCATTACTCGCAATCCAATCCGCAACCCAACCGCAAGTCTATAATCGGAATCGTAGTGACTGCACTAGGAACGGAGACGTTGCCATGCCGCAAATGACCGAAACCCTCGCTGGAACTCAAGCCTTTCTCGTCGATGGAAAGTGGATCGAAGAAGGCGAACCGGTCGAGATCAAGGCTCCCTTTGACGGCAAGGTCATTGGAACGGTACGGCAAGGACGGCGGGAGCACGCCGAGCAGGCGATTGCGGCCTCGGTAAAAGCTTTTGGCACGACGCGCAGGCTGCCTGCATTTGAGCGGCAGCGGGTATTGCGAAGTATTGCGCAAAACATTGGGGCGCGCAAGGAGGAATACGCGCACACCATGGCGTTGGAGGCGGGGAAGCCGATTCGCGCGGCGCGCACGGAAGTGGAGCGTGCGATCTTCACGTTTCAAGTTGCGGCGGAAGAGAGCACGCGGATTTACGGCGAATACATTCCGCTCGACTGGCAGGAGTTTACCGCGGGCCGCTGGGGTATGGTGCGGCGCTTTCCGCTGGGCCCCATCGCGGGCATCACGCCGTTTAATTTTCCATTGAACTTGGTGGCACACAAGGTCGCGCCCGCCATTGCTGCGGGATGCAGCATGGTGCTCAAGCCCGCGCCGCAAACCCCGTTTACCGCCATGCTGTTGGCGGAGTCGGTGCAGCAAGCAGGCTGGCCGGATGGCGCTTTGAATGTGCTTCCGCTGTCCAACGAAGATGCTGGATTGCTGGTCAGCGACGATCGTATCAAGCTCATTAGCTTTACCGGCAGCGCGGGGGTCGGCTGGGATATCAAGCGCCGCGCGGGGAAGAAGAAAGTTGTGCTTGAATTGGGTGGCAACGCGGGCGTGATCGTCCACAGCGACGCTGACCTCGCCTATGCCGCCGACCGCTGCGTCGCGGGAGGTTTCGCCTACGCCGGCCAGACTTGCATTTCCGTGCAACGCATCCTGGTGGAGCGTTCGGTGAGCGCCAAGTTCATCGACTTTCTGTTGGCGGGAGTGCAGACGCTGCAATCCGGGGATCCACTGGATGAGGCGACGGATGTTGGGCCGCTGATTCGCGAGTCCGATGCCATCCGGGCCTACGACTGGATACAGGAAGCCATTCGTCACGGCGCCCGATTGCTCTGTGGCGGCCGTCGCCACGGCTCGATGCTCGAACCGACCGTGCTCACCGGGACAAAACCGGAAATGAAAGTGAACTGTCAGGAAATTTTCGCGCCGGTTGTAACGGTAGAGACTTACGACAATTTCTCCGATGCGATTCGCGAGCTGAATCGTTCGCAGTATGGCTTACAGGCGGGGGTTTTCACGCGCGATGTGAAACTTCTGTTCGACGCTTACGCTGAACTCGAAGTCGGAGGCATGATCGCCGGAGATGTGCCGTCGTTCCGCATCGATCACATGCCGTACGGCGGCGTAAAGGATTCCGGACTTGGCCGCGAAGGGTTGCGTTATGCCATCGACGAGATGACGGAACCGAAGCTGCTGGTCATGAACCTGCGGTGACGGAGCCAGCCTGCGCATTGCAGCTTTCGCAGGCGAATGGATTTGTGGTTTTGCTTTTCCCCTGAATCCCAATCCGGGTTATTAAAAAAATTTCTCCGCAGAAACCTGTTATTGCTTCTCATCAAACTGCTATACTCAAAAGTTTTCCAGGGATATAAAAATTTAGCTGCACGCAATTCATAACTCTGTTCACTGAAATGCTGGACGTTCCGGAAATCTAAAAAGGTTTCCGCTGTGAGACAAGTACGCCGTTCCATGCAGATATTTCATCGCAGTGCGAACACGATCGCGAGAGCCACAATCTTTGGCTCGATTTTTTTCATTTCCATTGCTCTTTGGGCGGTTCTGGAGCTTGATCGTTCTCCTTATGTAACCTATGCGCACGTGGTGCGTCCGCAGCCCGTGCCTTTCAGCCACCAGCACCATGTCGCGGGACTGGGCATCGACTGCCGTTACTGTCATACGTCGGTTGAGGTTTCGAACTACGCAGGCATTCCTCCCACCAAGACATGCATCAACTGCCACGCCCAGATTTGGACTAACGCCGCCTTGCTGGAACCGGTGCGCGAAAGTTATCGCAGCGGCAAGTCGCTGGTATGGACCAAAGTCAACGATCTGCCGGATTTTGTGTATTTCAATCACAGCATTCACGTCAACAAGGGGGTCGGTTGCAACACCTGCCATGGCCCCGTCGACCGCATGCCGCTGATGTACAACGACGCCTCCTTGAAAATGGAGTGGTGCCTGGACTGCCATCGCGCGCCGGATAAGTATTTGCGTCCGCGCGATCAGGTGTTCAATATGCGTTACGAGCAGCCCTCGCTGGCGCGTCCGATTAATTTTGAAGGCAAGGAATACACCGATCAGCGCGCGTTTGGTCGCGATCTGATCAAACAATACAATTTGCGTTCGGTGGCCGACATTACGAGTTGTTCGACGTGTCACCGATAAAAATTTACGCTTTTAGAAATTTCATGAAGATGGAAGAGCAGAACAGCAAGCAGCACGTCGAAGCGGTCTGTCCCAGTAAGAAGGGGGTTCTCGACTTGGAGACCGCGCGGGCGAAGGTCGCGGAGGCCAAGGGTCCTGAGTACTGGCGCAGCCTGGAGGAATTAGCGGGCAGCGCCGAATTTCAGGAGATGATGCACCGCGAATTTCCGAAAGGCGCGTCGGAGTGGATCGACGAAGTCTCGCGCCGCGGATTCCTCAAGCTGATGGGCGCATCGCTCGCCATGGCAGGCATGACGGCCTGCACCAAGCAGCCGCTGGAACCGATCGTCCCTTACGTGCGACAGCCGGAAGACGTAGTGTTGGGGCGTCCGATGTTTTTTGCGACGGCGTTTACGCTTGGCGGGTATGCCACGCCGCTGCTGGTTGAAAGCCATCTGTATCGTCCGACAAAAATTGAAGGCAACAATCTACATCCTGCGAGCCTCGGCGGGACTGACGTTTTTTCGCAGGCTTCGATTCTCGAAATGTACGATCCCGATCGCTCGCAAGAGCCCGTGCATATGGGCGAGATGGGGACATGGGGCGGATTGATCGAGTCGCTGACGGGCGCGATTAATATGCAGAAGCCGCTGCAAGGCGCGGGCATTCGCATTCTGACGCGCACGGTTTCTTCGCCGACGCTGGCCGATCAGATGGCGTCGCTGTTGAAGGCCTATCCGCAGGCGAAGTGGCACGTGTACGAGCCAGTAAATCGCGATAATGTTCGCGGCGGTTCGGCGCTGGCTTTCGGGCAGCAGGTGGAAACGCGCTATCGGTTGGAGAATGCCGACGTCATTGTTTCGCTGGATGCAGACTTTCTGTACGCAGGATTTCCCGGCAGCATTCGCTACGCGCGCGATTATGCGAAGCGGCGCAATCCCGACGCGGGCAACATGAGTCGTATGTATGTGGTCGAGAGTGTGCCTTCGATCACGGGCGGCAAGGCCGATCATCGGCTTTCGTTGCAAGCGTCGAAGATCGAATCGTTTGCGCGCGCGCTTGCGGCCGCACTCGGGACGGGCGAAGGCGCGGGCGCCGTCGAGCCGTCCGCGGCGAAATTTGCCACGACGGTTGCCAAGGATTTGCAAGCCCACCGCGGATCGAGCGTCATCATTGTCGGCGACCATCAGCCTGCTTCGGTCCATGCGCTGGCTCACTTGATGAATCAGGCGCTGGGCAATGTCGGCATGACGGTTGAGTACACCGAACCAGTCGACGCGAATCCGATCAATCAGACGCAGTCGATTCAGGAACTGGTTTCCGACATGCGTGGCGGTAAGGTAGACATCCTCTTCATCCTCGGCGGCAATCCGGCCTATGACGCGCCCGCGGATTTGGGTTTCTCCGACGCGCTGATGAAGACCAACGTTCCGGTTCGCGTTCACCTCGGCCTCTACCACGACGAGACCGCGGAGCTTTGCCAGTGGCACATCAATGAAGCGCACTATCTTGAATCCTGGAGCGACGCACGCGCTTATGACGGTACGGTAAGCATCCAGCAGCCGCTGCTGGCGCCGCTTTACAACGGCAAGAGTATTCATGAAGTGGTTTCGCTGATCGCGGGACAGCCGCAGACCAGCGCCTTCGAATTAGTGCAGGGTTATTGGAAATCGAAGCACACCGGTGCGGACTTTGATGCCTTCTGGCGGAAGTCGCTGCACGATGGCTGGATTGAAGGCACGACATTCGCTCCGAAACAGGTAAGCGCGAAGGCGGGCAGCGTTCCGGCGTCGGGGACCAACGTCAATCCCGAAGGTTCGGTCGAGATTAATATTCGCCGTGACGCTTCGGTCTACGATGGACGCTTCTCGAATAACGGCTGGCTGCAAGAGCTGCCCGCTCCGATGACCAAGATGACCTGGGACAATCCCGTGCTGATTGGCCCGTCGATGGCTGATCGCCTGGGCCTCAAGAGCGAAGACCTCATCGAGATTGAGGTCAATGGGAAAAAGATCAACGCTCCGGTTTGGATTCAGGCCGGGCATCCCGATAATTCTCTGACCGCATATCTCGGTTATGGACGCCGCCGCGCAGGACGGGCTGGCACGGGCGCGGGCTTCGATGTGTATCCAATCTTCTATAGCGCCACGCCGACGCTGGCTGCGGGAAAGATTCGCAAGTCGGGCGGAACTTACAAGCTGGCTTGCACCCAGGGCTACCAGACGATGGAGACGCAGAATGGCGACTCGCGCCCTCTGGTGCGCACGGCCACGCTGGACGAATATCAGAAGGAGCCGAAGTTTGCGCAGGAAGACGAGCCGCCCGCGGAGTTAACGCTTTATCCCGGCTACGACTACAAGAAAGAGCCGAACTCATGGGGCATGACGATAGACATGAATGCCTGCGTGGGTTGCAACAATTGCATCGTCGCCTGCCAGTCGGAAAACAATATTCCAGTCGTTGGCAAAGAGCAGGTGGTGCGCGGACGGCACATGCACTGGCTGCGCGTAGACGCCTACTATCAGGGCGACCGCGACAATCCTAAAGCTTACTTTCAGCCGGTGCCGTGCATGCAGTGCGAGAACGCGCCGTGCGAATTGGTCTGTCCGGTGGGCGCGACGGTGCACAGCACCGAAGGCCTGAACGACATGGTTTATAACCGCTGCGTCGGCACGCGGTATTGCTCGAACAACTGCCCCTACAAAGTGCGCCGCTTCAACTTCCTGCTGTTTCAGGATTGGGAGACTCCGCAGTACAAGATGATGCGCAATCCGGATGTGACCGTGCGCAGCCGCGGCGTGATGGAAAAATGCACCTATTGCATTCAGCGCATCAACTGGGCGCGCATTGATGCCGAGCGTGCAAACGGTGGGCCGTTCGTGAAGGAGGGTACGCTGCAAACCGCCTGCCAGCAGTCGTGTCCGGCAGACGCCATCAGCTTCGGTAACATCAACGATTCGACCAGCCGCGTGTCGAAGCTTAAAGCGAATAACAGAAATTACAGCTTGCTGGCGGACTTGAATACGCGTCCCCGCACGACTTATTTGGCGGAGATTCGCAATCCGAATCCGGAGCTTGAGGCATAACGCAGACTTAAGAAGAATCCATCATGACGCCAGTGGAACAACTCGAACTCGAAGAGAACGTCAGCCGGGCGCCGGTGCTTGAGCCGGGGCATTCGTTTGCCACGATCAGCGAGAAGATCAGCTCGGTCGTGCTCACGCGTCCGCTGTCGATCGGATGGTTGCTGGGGCTGAGCGTGGCGGGCACATTCGTCATGGTGCTGACGACTGCCATCGCTTATTTGTTCCTCAAGGGCGTCGGGATTTGGGGCATCAACATCCCCATTGGTTGGGGCTTCGCCATCGTCAATTTCGTTTGGTGGATCGGTATAGGCCACGCTGGAACTCTGATTTCTGCAATTCTCCTGCTGCTGCGGCAAAGTTGGCGCAACTCGATCAACCGCTTCGCCGAAGCCATGACGCTGTTTGCCGTCGCCTGCGCCGGAATGTTTCCTGTGCTGCATATGGGCCGTCCGTGGCTGGCTTACTGGCTCTTCCCGTATCCCAACACCATGAACTACTGGCCACAATTCCGCAGCCCGCTGGTGTGGGACGTATTCGCGGTTTCGACTTACGCGACAACTTCGCTGTTGTTCTGGTTTGTAGGATTGATCCCTGACTTAGGCACGCTGCGCGATCGTGCCAAGAATATCTGGATTAAGCGCGCCTACGGATTGCTGGCTATGGGCTGGCGCGGTTCGGCCCGCCACTGGAGCCGTTACGAGACGGCCTATCTTCTGCTGGCAGGATTGGCGACACCACTCGTTCTCTCGGTTCACACAGTCGTCAGCTTCGATTTCGCGGTCGGCATTGTTCCGGGCTGGCACACCACCATCTTCCCGCCCTACTTCGTCGCGGGCGCGATTTACTCCGGCTTCGCCATGGTGCTCATCCTCGCCATTCCGATTCGCAAGATTTATGGCTTGGAAGACTTCATCACCGAGCGCCATCTGGAAAATTCGGCCAAGGTCATGCTCGCGACCGGATTAATCGTCGCCTACGGTTATGTGATCGAAGCGTTCATGGGTTGGTATAGCGGCAATCGCTACGATTCTTTCCTGCTGTGGAATCGGCTGCATGGGCCGTATGCGTTTTTCTACGACATGCTGTGGATTTGCAATATCTTCATCCCGCAGTTGTTGTGGATTCGGAAATTCCGGCGCAATCCTATTCTGCTGTTCATGATTTCGGCGGTGGTGTTGGTGGGCATGTGGCTGGAGCGCTTCATTATTGTTGTGGTCAGCTTGCAGCGCGACTTCCTGAATTCGTCTTGGGGAATGTATTACCCGACGCGTTGGGATTGGGCGGTCTTCCTGGGAACGCTGGGCTTCTTTACTTTCTGCATGTTCCTGTTCCTGCGGCTGCTGCCCTCGATTTCGATGTTTGAAATGAGCACACTTTTGCCTGAATCCAAGGTGAAGGAATAAAGACGAATGGCTGCGAGAGATCCAATTTACGGTTTGATGGCAGAGTTCGATACGCCGACCGAAGTGGTCGAAGCGGCCAAGAAGACTCATGCCGCGGGCTATAAGCAGATCGACGCTTACAGTCCGTTTCCGATTGAAGAGCTTTCGGAGGCCATTGGATTCCATCACAATAACGTCGCGCTGGTCGTTCTTTGCGGCGGCATTATCGGCTGCCTTACCGGATACTTTATGCAGGTTTGGATTGCCACGATTAGCTATCCGGTAAACGTGGGTGGGCGGCCTTATCTCTCGTGGCCCTCTTTTATTATCGTCACGTTCGAGTTGACGATTCTGTTCTCGGTGCTCTCTGCGGTGTTCGGAATGTTGGCCTTGAATGGCCTGCCCATGCCGCATCATCCCGTGTTCAATGTGCCGCGCTTTGAGTTGGCCAGTAAAGATAAGTTTTTCCTGATTGTTTTTTCGTCGGACCCAAAATACAACGCCAGCGACACTCGAGCGTTTCTTGAAGGATTGCGGCCGATCTCCATTTCGGAGGTGCCCAGCTAAATGAAGCTGAGCCTCCGCAGGATTTCTCCGATTGGACTGCTGGCTGTCTTCGCACTCGCCGGTTGCCGTCAGGATATGCACGATCAGCCACGCTTCAAGCCGCTGGCGAAGAGTGATTTCTACTCCGACTTGCGCTCTGCGCGTCCTCCCGTTGATGGCGTAGTCGCGCGCGGACAGTTGCATGACGATGTTTATCTCTACACCGGCAAGGTCGGCTCCAATCCCGGCGACTATATGCCTTTCCCAGTCACCGCGGAAGTCTTGACGCGCGGGCAGCAGCGTTTCAACATTTACTGTTCGCCCTGCCATTCTCGACTGGGCGACGGCAACGGAATGATCGTGCAGCGTGGATATAAACGTCCACCGTCATATCACATCGAGCGCCTGCGCAAAGCGCCGCTGGGGTATTTCTACGACGTGATCACCAACGGTTTTGGAGCGATGCCGGATTACTCGGCACAGATTCCACCGCGGGATCGCTGGGACATTGTGGCCTACATTCGCGCTTTACAGTTGAGTCAGAACGCGACTACCGCCGATGTACCTGCGGGACAAGCCGTTCCATCGCAGCCGCCAGTGTTTCGCGGCGAACCGGGATCGGGCGCGACGCTGCCTGAATTGCAACCCGCGAACGCGGAGCCCATGGAAGTCATGCCCGCCGAACAGCCGATGGGGCACGGCGTCCCGGCCGACCCTAATGCGATGAATTCCAAAGAGGAGTCATCGCGATGAGCGCAGCGATCAAGAATACGGGCGGCGCAATGCACGGCACGCGCGAAACGCTCGCCACGATGAATTTCGCCGCGCCGCCTGTGGTCAAGACGATTCAGCAGCGCGCGTTTGGGATTGGCGTGTTCTTCGCCATCTTCGCGGGCATCGGCGCGTTCCTGCAGCCGCAGCAATTCTTCCGCGCCTACCTGCTCGGCTACATGGACTGGATCGCGGTGAGCCTGGGTTCGATGGCGCTGCTCATGATCACATACATGACCGACGGCGTCTGGGGTAAAGTCGCGGGACGCCAACTGGGCGCGGCCATGCGCTGCATGCCGTTGATGACGATTCTTTTCCTGCCGATCCTCTTCGGGCTGCCCTATCTCTATATCTGGGCGCGGCCGCTCGACGGCATCACGGACAAGAAGCTTCTCGCGCACCTGCAGAGCATCACGCAGAGCTACCTCAATCCGCATGGATTCATTCTGCGCGCGATCATCTACTTTGCGATCTGGAACATCATTTCTTTCTTTCTAAGCAAATGGTCGGCGGAGTTCGATCGTCCGCCTATGCGGAATGGGGCGGCCCGCTTCAAGAAGCTCAGCGCTCCGGGGCTTGTGCTTTATGCGTTCACCATGGGTTTCGCCACTATCGATTGGATGATGTCGATGGATCCTTCATGGATTTCGACGATGTACGGCCTCATCATTCTGATCGGGCAATTGCTTGCTGCGATGGCGATGGTGGTGGTGATTGAAGCGATTCTGGCGAAGTATCGCCCGATGACGGAGATGCTGAAGCCCAGCTATGTACACGATCACGGCAAGTGGATGCTGGCCTTCATCATGGTGCATGCGTACTTCTCGTTTTCGCAGTGGCTGATAATCTGGGCGGGCAATTTGCCGGACGAAATCACCTGGTACATGCGCCGGATTCATGGCGGCTGGGGCTATGTGGGAGTATTTCTCGCGTTGTTCCACTTTGCGGTGCCGTTTGTGATTCTGCTATCGCGATCGTTCAAGCGGAACATTCAGAAGATGGTCTGGGTGGCGCTGTGGCTGTTGTTCATGTGCTTCGTGGATCTGTTCTGGATTATTGAGCCGAATTTCTCGGCGACGTTCACTGTGACCTGGTTGGACATCGTCGTCCCGGTAGCCATCGGTGGCTTGTGGCTGGGGACGTTTGCCTACAATCTGGGCTCGCGGCCGTTGCTGCCCGCCTACGAAATTCATTCTGAAGAAATTCTGGAGCCGGCTCATGGCGGACACTAAACCACACGCAAAGTCCGGTTTCGAGCGCCAGGATTTGACCGCTGGCACGGTGATCGCATTCATGGTGACGCTGGTCATTCTGGCGGCGGGCGCGAATGTGGTCATCCATTTTATGTACGACTTCATGGATCACTACATGGCCAAGCATCAGGACACCGGAAGTCCCCTGGTTGCGCACCGAAGCGAGACCAGAGAGACGCTGCCCAGCGATATCCAGAACTTTCCGCAGCCGCGCCTTGAGACCAACGAACGCATGGAGATCAATGAGTTTCGCCTGCATGAAGAGCAGCAGTTGCACAGTTACGGCTATGTCGATCAGAGCGCAGGCGAGCTTCACATTCCGATTGATCGCGCCATGGAATTGATTGCCCAGCGCGGATTGCCGACGATTCCGAAAGCGGGCGTGGAGCCGGAATCAGAAATTCACGTAGTCCGCATTGCAGCAGAGAAATCTGACACGAGTGGCATGGCGGCTCCCAAGAAAGCAACGCCGAGGCAGTAAGGCAAAAAGTGAAAACAGCACGGCACAATTCGAAGCACTTTGCGGCGCTGATCGTTGCCGCGATGTTGCTCTCCGCTTCGCTTTGGGGACAGGGCATGACCAAGGGCATCATGGCGCCGCCCTCCAATGTGAAGCCGATTGGGCTGAAGCATGTCGGGATTGAACAGCACTTGGGTGAGCAGATCCCCGCCGATCTCATGTTCCGCGATGAGACGGGCAAAGCGGTTCGCCTCGGCGACTATTTCGGCAAGAAGCCGATGATCCTGAATCTGGTTTACTACCAGTGCCCTATGCTTTGCGGGGAAGTGCTTACGGGACTCGAAAGCGCGCTCCGTCCACTGAAGTTTGACGTTGGAAATCAGTTCGAAGTGCTGACAGTAAGTTTCAATCCCGGTGAGACGCCGGAGATGGCGGCTCAGAAAAAAGCCGAGTATCTAAAACGCTACAAGCGAGCGGGCGCGGATGCAGGCTGGCACTTTCTGACTGGCCCGGAGCCGTCGATCGAGGCTCTGACGAATGCCGCGGGATTTCAGTATGAATACGACGCTAAGACGCAGCAATTCGCGCACGCGACGGCGATCATGATCTTGACGCCCGCAGGGAAAATTGCTCAGTACTACTACGGCGTAGAGTTTGCGCCGAAAGATTTGCAGCTTGGATTGGTGGAAGCTTCCGGCAACAAGATTGGATCGCCGCTGGATCAGGTGTTGCTCTACTGCTATCACTACGATCCCGATACGGGGAAGTATGGTGCGATCATTGGCCGAATTCTGAAGCTGTCCGGACTGGCTACCATTCTCGTGCTCGGCGCGTTCTTCGGGCTGATGATGAAGATGGGGCCGGGGCGCAAAAGGAGCATCGTGAGCGGCGTAAGCACGACGCACGGATAAGAAATTATGGGTGAGACTTTTCCACTTTGGCCGGCACGGGCTTCGACGATGGCAGGGAATGTCGACGCGCTCTTCATTTTCCTGACCCTGCTGTCGCTGGTCATGACGGTGGCGATTTTCGCGACGGTGCTGACCTTCGCCACAAAATACCGTCGCCGCGCGGGCGTCGAAGCGACGCAGATCGAGGGTTCCACGATTCTTGAGTTGGCCTGGTCGATCATCCCGATGGGAATTTTCATCGTCATCTTCGTTTGGGGCGCGGTGCTCTTTTTTCAGGAACGAACCCCTCCGATGGCTTCGACTGAAGTTTATGTGGTGGCGAAGCAATGGATGTGGAAACTGGAACACGCCGAAGGTCCGCGCGAAATAAATGCGCTCCACGTTCCCGTGGGCCGCGACATCAAGCTGATCATGACTTCGCAGGACGTGATTCACGACTTCTTCGTCCCGGCGTTCCGCATGAAGCAGGACGTTGTGCCCGGACGGTATACGACGGAGTGGTTCCGCGCTACTAAGACCGGCACGTATCATCTTTTCTGCGCGGAGTATTGCGGAACGTCGCACTCGGGAATGATTGGCGACATCGTGGTCATGGAGCCCGCGGCTTATGACGCCTGGCTGGCGGGCGGTGGCGCAAGCGGCACGCTGGCGGAAAACGGATCGGCGCTATTTCAACAACTGGGCTGCCCTACCTGCCATCGCACCGATGGGCAAGGCCGCGGTCCTAATCTCGTGGGAATTTTTGGCAAGCCGGTGCTCTTGGAGGATGGACGAACCGTGGTCGCCGACGAAAATTACGTTCGCGAGTCGATCCTGGCTCCAGCGGCGAAAGTGGTTAGCGGATACAAGCCCATCATGCCAGTGTTCCAGGGCCTGGTATCGGAAGAACAACTGAGCACGCTTGTGGCATATGTGAAGTCGCTGAGCCAGGCGCCGTCGGGCGCGGCCGGTTCGGCTTCAACAACGGCGAAGACGGGCAGTTCGGCAATGCAGAATCCATAAGGAAACGAAATGGCGACCGCAGCGGCAGTAAACGTCGATACAGAACGCGAGAATTATCTCAATAGCACGTATGGCATTCGCTCGTGGCTGCTCACTACAGATCACAAGCGCATCGCCTTGCTCTACCTGGTTTCGATCACGTTCTTCTTCTTTATTGGCGGATTCTTCGCTCTTCTCATTCGCCTCGAATTGCTCACTCCTGCAGGCGACCTTGTGCTGTCCGACACCTATAACAAGCTGTTCAGCATGCATGGGCAGATCATGGTGTTCTTTTTTCTGGTGCCGTCGATTCCCGCGGTGCTGGGAAATTTTCTGATCCCCATGATGGTCGGCGCGAAAGACTTAGCGTTGCCGCGTATTAATTTGATCAGCTGGTATCTTTACATCATCGGCGGCGCGCTCATGCTGCACGCCATGGTGCTCGGCGGCGTCGATACTGGCTGGACTTTTTATACGCCCTTCAGCACAAGTTTCAGCAACACGCACGTGATCGAAGCCGGACTGGCGATTTTCATCGCGGGCTTCTCGTCCATTCTTACGGGATTGAATATCGTCGTGACCGTGCACCGCATGAGAGCGCCGGGGCTTACGTGGTCGCGGCTGCCGCTCTTCGTCTGGTCGATGTATGCCACCAGCGTCATCATGTTGCTGGGGACCCCGGTGCTGGCCATCACTCTTGTGCTCGTCGTTCTAGAACGCTCGCTGCATCTGGGAATCTTCGATCCCACGCTTGGCGGAGATCCGCTGCTCTTTCAGCATCTCTTCTGGTTCTATTCCCACCCCGCTGTCTATATTATGATTCTGCCGTCGATGGGGGTGGTCAGCGAAATCATCCCTTGCTTCTCGCGCAAGCGGGCGTTCGGTTATAGCGCCATCGCGCTGTCGAGTATTGGCATTGCCGTGCTGGGCTTCCTGGTCTGGGCGCACCACATGTTTGTTGCAGGAATCTCGCTTTATTCCGCGCTGGTCTTTTCGCTGCTGAGTTATCTAGTCGCGGTGCCTTCGGCGATTAAGGTCTTCAACTGGACCGCGACGATGTACAAGGGCTCCATCAGCTTCCAGACTCCGATGCTCTACGCCTTTGGCTTCATCGGACTGTTTACCATCGGCGGCCTGACCGGGCTGTTCCTGGCCGCGCTGGGCATCGATGTTCACGTCACCGACACTTATTTTGTGATCGCCCACTTCCACTACATCATGGTGGGCGGCGCAGTGATGGGATATCTTGGCGGCATGCATTTCTGGTGGCCGAAAATATCCGGTCGCATGTATCCCGAGTTTTGGGGCAAGCTGGCGGCGTTGATCGTGTTCATCGGATTCAACCTGACGTTCTTCCCGCAATTTATTCTTGGCTACCTCGGAATGCCGCGCCGTTACTGGCAGTATCCGCCGGAGTTTCAAGTGTTGAATGTGCTCTCGACGGCAGGTTCGACGATTCTTGCAGTGGGGTACTTGCTGCCAATGGCCTACTTCCTGTGGTCGCTGCGCTACGGCAAAATTGCGGGAGACAATCCCTGGGGCGCGGCTGGACTGGAGTGGAAGACTGCGTCGCCGCCGCCGACTTTCAATTTTGACTACGAGCCGGTCGTGACCTGGGAAGCTTACAATTATCACGAGATTCCCGCACCGGAGGAGGTCAGCGCATGAGCGATACTTCGGTCGTCGAGACTCACGAGAGCGAACAGGAACACCTGGCGCTGCGGCATCATTTTGTCACGGCTGAGCAGCAGCGCAACTCGTCGCAGCTAGCCATGTGGCTGTTTCTGGCGACGGAAGTCATGTTCTTTGGCGGGATGTTCTGCGCCTATTTGATTTACCGCATCTGGTTCTACGCAGAGTTCGCCGCCGGCAGCCGCAGCCTCGACATCACTCTTGGCACCATCAACACCGCAGTGCTGATTTGCAGCAGCTTGACGGTTGCGTTGGGGGTTCGCGCGGCGCAGATGGGCAAACGCAAGCTGCTCGTCGTCCTGCTATTGCTGACACTTGTGCTCGGCCTCGCGTTCCTCGGAATCAAGGGCGTCGAGTGGTACGCGAAATACACGGAGCATCACATTCCCGGCTCGACGTTCAATGTGAGCGATCTGGTTCACGACTATCCCCAGCTGCACATTGATCCGCGGCATGAGCAGATTTTTTTCTCACTTTACTTTGCCATGACCGGGATGCACGCGATCCACATGATCGTTGGCGTCGGACTGTTTCTTTACCTGACCTACAAAGCCTGGAAAGGAACCTACGGGCCGGAGTACTACACGCCCATCGAAATCGGCGGCCTTTACTGGCACTTCGTTGACATCATCTGGATTTATCTATTTCCGTTGTTATATTTGATCGACCGAAAACCGTTGCACTAGCGATGAGAGAACACTATGTCTGAACACGCCACGTCTGAACACACAATGTCGGTCGGGATGTACTACGGGATCTGGATCACGCTGTTGATTCTCACTGGCGTTACCGCGGGCGTGTCCTTCATCGATCTGGGGCCTTTGAACACCATCGTGGCCCTGGTGATCGCCACGTTCAAGGCGCTGCTGGTGGTGCTGTTCTTTATGCACGTGAAATATGCCAGCGAGAAGCTGACCAAGACGGTGATCATCGCAGCTGTGTTCTGGCTGATGCTTCTGCTGGGGCTGAGCATGACGGACTACCTGACGCGGTATCTTCTCTAGGAACTCGCAGGCGACTTAGGAACTTGTAGCGGCGGGTTTTCTTGCAACTCATGTGTCGCGATTAGGGCGAGTCTGTTGCTACATGCCGGACGCATTCATCGAAATCGCGAAAGCTTCCAAAGCGTCCACTCTCGATTCGTCGGGACTCGACTCCGCCTTGAGGAAAGCTCTCCGCGGCGAAGTTCGATTCGACGCCGGCAGCCGCGGGCTGTACGCCACCGACGGGTCGAACTTTCGGCAAGTCCCCATTGGGGTTGTTTCTCCGCGCGATGCCGACGATTGCATCGCGGCGATCTCACTGGCGCGGCAGTTTGGCGCGCCGATTCTTTGCCGGGGCGGCGGCACGTCTCTCGCTGGACAAGGCTGCAACGTGGCGCTGGTGCTGGATTTCTCGCGCCACATGAATCAGATGCTGGAGATCGATCCGGTGCGCCGTATTGCGCGGGTTCAGCCCGGGGTCGTGCTCGACCGTTTGCGCAACGCGGCTGAAAAACATCGACTCACTTTCGGACCCGATCCGGCTACACACGACCGCTGCACGCTTGGCGGAATGATTGGCAACAACTCCTGCGGCGTTCACTCGGTGATGTCGGGCAAGACCGACGCCAACATCGAAGCGCTGGAACTCCTGACCTATGACGGCGTCAGGATGAACGTTGGCGCTACACCTGACAACGACCTTGACGCAATCATTCGCCAGGGCGGGCGCCGTGGCGAAATCTATCAAAGCCTCAAGCAACTCCGCGACGCTTATGGCCAATTAGTCCGCGAGCGTTATCCGAACATTCCGCGTCGCGTATCCGGCTACAACTTAAACCAACTGCTTCCTGAGAATGGCTTTCAGGTGGCGCGCGCGCTAGTCGGTTCCGAAGGAACGTGCGTCACGACGCTCGAAGCGACCTGTCGGCTGGTGGAAAGTCCGCAGCATCGCGTACTGCTGGCTATTGCATACGCCGACATCTACCAATGCGCGGACCGCGTCCCAGAAATTCTGGAGCACAAGCCGATCGGCCTCGAAGGCATGGACGACCTGCTCATTGAGTACACGCGCCGCCAAGGCTTAAACTCCGAAGGGCTCGCGCTGCTTCCCGACGGTGGAGGATGGCTACTTGCCGAATTTGGCGCCGACTCGCCCGCCGCGGCTGAAGCTCAAGCCGGTGTGTTGATGACGGCACTCAATCGCGGCCCAAGCTCACCCAAGATGCGGCTCTTCACCGACAAGCGCGCTATCAAGCGAGTCTGGGAAGTTCGCGAATCGAGCCTGGGCGCGATCGCCCACGTTCCGGGCGAAGCGCTGAACTGGGAGGGTTGGGAAGACTCCGCCGTCGCGCCCGAAAAGCTTGGCGGCTATCTGCGCGATCTGCGCAAGCTGATGACGCGCTACCACTATCGCGGCACGCTCTACGGACATTTCGGCGACGGGTGCGTTCACAATCGCACGAACTTTGACCTGCAAAGCAAAGACGGCATCCGAATCTATCGCCAGTTTATGGAAGAGGCCGCCGACCTTGTCGTCAGTTATGGCGGCTCGATTTCCGGCGAACATGGCGACGGTCAGCAGCGGGCGGAATTGTTGCCCAAGATGTTCGGGCCGGAGTTGATCGAAGCCTTCCGCCGCTTCAAAACGATTTGGGATCCCGAAGGCAAGATGAATCCGGGCAAGCTGGTTGAGCCCTACCTCATGGACGAAAATTTGCGGCTGGGCGCGGATTACAAACCGTGGCAGCCCGCGACCCATTTTCAATACGTCGAAGACAACGGCAGTCTGGCGCAAGCGACGCTGCGCTGCGTCGGGGTGGGCAAATGCCGCCGCGACGAGGGGGGCGTGATGTGTCCCAGTTATAGGGTCACACGCGAGGAAGAGCATAGCACGCGCGGTCGCGCTCACCTGCTCTGGGAGATGACGCAAGGCGAAGTCATCCGCGATGGCTGGCAGAATGAACATGTGAAAGAGTCGCTCGACCTCTGCCTGGCCTGCAAGGGATGCAAGAGCGATTGTCCGGTTGGCGTTGACGTGGCGACCTACAAAGCGGAATTCCTGTCGCATTATTATGAAACCAACAGCCGCCCGCGCAGTGCCTATGCGTTCGGCAATATCGATGTCTGGGCGCGCTTAGCGTCTTATGCGCCCGAGGTGGCGAACTTCACCACGCAAACGTCGTTCCTTAGAGACATCGCGAAAGCTGTGGCCGGTGTCGCGCCGCAAAGAACGGTCCCTGCATTCGCCAAGCAGAGTTTTCGTAGCTGGTTTCGCAAGCGGAAGAGCTCGGCCCCAACACGCGCTCCCGAAGTTCTACTCTGGTCGGACACTTTTACCAACTACTTCCTGCCAGAAACTGCACAAGCTGCCGTACAAGTACTCGAAGCAGCGGGCTTTCGCGTGACTGTCCCCTCCGGCAATCTATGCTGCGGCCGCCCGCTTTACGACTTCGGTATGTTAGATCGCGCGAAACGCCTGCTGCTCGAAATTCTCGGTGCCTTGCAGTCCGCGCTGGACGCCGAATCGCCTGTCGTTGTCTTGGAACCGAGCTGCGCCGCCGTCTTCCGCGACGAGCTACTCAATCTCTTCCCCAAAGACGAGCGCGCGCAAAAGCTTTCCCGCCAAGTTTTCCTGCTAAGTGAATTTCTGGAAAAGAAGGCGGTGCACTTCAAGCTGCCGCAACTTCCGCGGAAGGTCCTTATGCATGGCCACTGTCATCACAAATCGATCATGGGGATGAGCGATCAGGAAGCGGTCTTAACTAAGATGGGGATTGATTTCACTTCCCCAGCACCGGGTTGCTGTGGCATGGCCGGCTCATTCGGCTTCGAGAAAGACAAGTACGACGTATCGCTCGCGATTGGAGAGCTGGAATTGCTGCCCGCGGTCCGCCAAGCGGCGTCCGAAACTCTCATCCTGGCGGACGGTTTCAGCTGTCGCGAGCAGATCCAGCAATGCACGGGGCGGGGAACGCTGCATTTAGCGGAAGCGATTGAACTGGGGTTGAGAGGAGTTGGCGGTTCGACAGCCGATTAACCGGGCCGGATTCCATTCGATATTTACTCTTTACCTTTGCTCATCTTGCGAGCGATTTCCTTCATGAGCTTGGGCTTGAGTTCGGCGAGCATAGTGTCCACGATGCTGGATATGTCCTCGGCATCGCCCGGGGCTTCGGCAGTCTCGATTTTGGATTCTTTGCCTGACGTGGCGGGAGCAGGTTCTTCGCGCAAAGTGTTAAAGCGTTCTTTTGAGGTTGCCTCAGCGGTAGGGGTGCTGACTTCGCGCCAACTGCGCCAAGCTGCGGCGAGTTCAGTCTCCTTTTGCCGAATAACGTTCTCTACCCCGGGCTGTGGCGACGGGGCGGCCGAAGCGGTTAGTTCGGGGGCTGCGGGCGATGCGGAGGTCACTCCCGCGGCGGCGGCGGCGGCGAGTGCAGTCACGGGAGATTCTTCCTTTAATTCTTCGCGCTCGAGGCTTTGGGATTGAACGGTGGCGGTCGCGGCCACGGTTACCGGCTCCGTCTGGTGGGTCACGGCTTCTACTTCGGGCGCGCTGCTGGCTGCTTCCGTGGCGGCAAAACTGGCGCGAGTTTCTTTCTCCGACGAGATTTCTTCGGGAGTCTCTGTCGCCTCAACCGGATCCACGCTCGCTATTGCGGTAATGATGGGCGCGGGCGTTTCTGCGGGCGCCGATTGCTGGATGGGCGAAGCGATCTCTTGTTCCCGCTTCCGCTCTTGCTCTTGCTCGACGGCGACGGATGGACCGGGATCTAACGCGGAGTCTCTCATCGCCGCAGGTTCGTGCGACAGCGTGAATGTTTGTGCTTCGAGGTCGAGCGAGAATTGGCGGGGTGGCGCGAAACTCATTTCGTCGAGCGGTTCTAAAGAAAAGCCGGAGGCATTGGCTTCGGTAGGCACGAGGGCGGAGTAAGCCTTCTCCATCTCGAGGGCGAGAGCGGTGCGACTCTCCTGGACGCTGACGGCCGCGGGCTCCGCAATCCAGCGAACTCCGGCGCTGGGCGAGACCGTGGGATGTTCCACCACGCTTGCACTGGGTCCAATTCCGGCGAGAGCGGCGGCAACTTCTTCCGCTTCGAGGTTTTCCACTCGCGCGGCCGTGCTGGGAGGCGCGAGTTCCGCGGCGGTCGCGTTGTCCGCTATTTGGGCCGGTGTTTCTTGGGTGATGGTTGGGCGGAGCGCCTGCGGCGTCATGGGTAACTCTTCTTTGACCGGGAGGGCGACTGGCTCGGCGACAACCGGCGAGAGCACGGAGTTCTTGCTGAGAGAGATGGACGGAGCCTGGAACGTGAGCCCGGAGGCGAGGGTTGCGGCCTCGGGTTGGGTTTGCGGCGCAGGCTCAGCTTCAGGCTTTGTGCGCTGAAAGCTGTTCGCGAGATCTTGCGGAGCCGCCTGGAGGCCTGGGGCTGGGACGCTTGTGACTGGCGGAGCGTTCGCAATCGGAGGCTCCACTCGCTGGAAGGCGGCGGCAGCGGCGGCTATGGCTGCGATCTCTTCGGGGGTGATGTCTTGCGGAAGTTTACTCGCAGGGGCGTCCACGGGAGCGGCGGCAGCGGCAGCGGCTTTTGCCGCCTCAACATCATATTTTGGTTCTTCCAGGTGCGGCGCTTTGTCTTCCATGGCCAGCAGGTCGCGCAAGGATTGGCTTTTTGAGGCGGCGACTTCGGGCTCGGGCTCGGGGTGAGACTCAGCTTCGGCGGATTTCGCCTTCGGCATGATGATGCGGTTCTTCCAGCCCGCTTCGTCGTCGCCGAAGCGTTCGGTGTCGGATGAGGTGTCGTCGGCGTTACCGCGTGACTTGCGGCCTTTCACCGGGCCCTGGGGCACGATGCGATCTTCGAGGCGGGTGAGCGCAGTGAGCAATTCGCTGGCCTCGAAGGGCTTGATCATGTGCATGTCGGCGCGAACCCGGCGTGCGTCTTCAGCTTTAAAGGGTTCTAGCTTGCCGACCGTAAGAAGGACAGGAATGCGCGCGGTTTCGGCATTCTCTTTGAGGCGCTGACAGATTTCGAGGCCGCCGTAGCCTGGCATGTATACGTCCAGGACAATCAAATCGGGCTTTAACTCATTGATTTTCTTGAGGGCAGCGGAGCCGTTGTTGACGGTAATAACCTCATAACCGGCTTCCGTAAGGATCTTACGGCCCATGTTCTGAGCGGTCACGCTATCGTCGGCCAGCAGTACTTTACGCGCCAAAGCTTCCTCGTTGAACGGGCAGATAGCGCGAAGTTATCGCGTCCCGCGACACAAGTCAATCAAATGGGTGGTTACTATTGGTTACGACGGGCCAATACCCACTGGCCTAAAGTTTGGCGCGCGCGCGGGTTGGCGAATTGGGCAGGAAGATCGATTCCCGGGAAAGGGAAAGATGAAATCACTTTGGAGTCAGCATGGGATGCCCAGCTTTACAAAGAACGTAAAGCTGGGCATCCATCTGCCACTATTGCGTGGCGATTGTGATTGTCGGATGGGTCACTCCCGCCGATTCATCAATGAAGTAGATTGAACCATTGGTGAGTGCGAGGTTGGTGGATCCGGTACCGAAGTCGCCCAAGCCGTTCGCGTCGAAGGTGAAGTTGGTGGCCGGAATGAGTTGGTTCAGGGATAGTCCGCTCGAGTTGCTAAGGTTCTCCGTGCCGGTAAAGGATGACACGCCCACGTCGACAATGCCGATTTGATTGGCAGTTGCATAGTCGGCGTCTTCCTCAGTACCCAGAGCAAGGTTTCCGGTTGCGGGCGCGGTTGCGGCCTGGGGCTCGACGACTCCGGTAGTGGCTTGGGGATCGTTGCCCAGCACCAGAGCGCTGATGCCCGGGTAATGGTTGACGATCTGGCCGGAGACCAGAGTTTTGTCATCCTTGAACCAGACCCGCCCGGTTGTGGCGTCTACAAAGTAGACGCCTGAGAAAGCGTACTTGGGTAGAGAACCAGCCTGATCGCGCGCGAGCGTACCTGCGGACATCGCTTTGCTGCCATCGAAAGTGCCGATGGCTAAAGAAGCGATGGGCTGGTCGTTGTTTCCCAGACCGACCCCGTGGCCGATGAAGGTTCCGGTAAGGTCACTGGCGGAGTAAACGCCGGTGGTTCCCAGCGCCTCGCCACTGATGACGGCATTGGTCGCGAGCGGGTCGGAGCTGGCGAAGAGGACCTCGGTCGCATTGACGATGTAGTAAACGTAGTTGCCGGTATAGTCCGATTTCTTAAAGGATGCGTCGAGTGTGGCTGTGCCTCTGCCGTTCGGATCGGCTGCGGTGAAGGTTCCGCTGCCCAGCGAAGTGCTGCAACGGCTTAGGAAGGGTGGGTTGCCGTCGTTACAGGCCAGCATGCCGGCATCGTCGGTGTCGAGTGCCAGGGTTGAGAATGCTCCGGAAGCGGCGCTGAGAGATCCCACCATGCCGAAGCGCGCGCCTGCGGAATCGAGGCCGGAGAAGAGCAGTCCGTAGGGTCCGCTTAAGCCGGTGGTGAATGCGGCCGGGGTTTGCAGGCGAAGGATGCCGGTGCCGCGAGTGGTCGTTGCGTCCGCTTCGATGAGAAGGCCGCCGTGATTCGACGATGTGAGCGAGTAGAAGAATGTGCGCGTTCCCTGAGAAGTCGCCAGATTGATGCAGCCACGGTTGTCCGCGCCGAGCGTGTAAGAGCTGTTGGCTGCGATCAACGGCAGGTTCGTCGATGCAGTCGCGTTATTGTCGTCCTCTTCACCGGCGGTGATGTTGCCGGCACCATCGGGTGTGAAGCTTCCGGCAATCGTTTCGGGAGTATTGGTCGCGGAGAATCCTTTCAGAAGGAAGGCGTAGGGCTGGGTGCCGAACAACGACTCCGAACCAGCGCTGCAACCCTGCGCGTTGTAAATTTGCAGGCTCAGTGGTGTGGATTGGAGAGTGTTTCCGAGGGTATCGGTGACCTGGAAGATGAGCCCGGTGAATGTTCCCGGAGTGGTTGGAGTTCCGGAAATGCCGCCTGCGAGGGAAAGCGAGAGGCCAGGGGGCAGAGTGCCGGAGAATAAAGTCCAAGTGTAGGATCCCGATCCGCCGGTCGCCTGCAAGGTTGCTGAGTAACTGACGCCGACCATGCCGCTGAGTAACGAATTGGTAGTGATGGCGAGGGGCGGATCGACGGTGAGAGTTAACGCAGTGGAATTGGCGATGACGGCGTGCGAGTCAGTGACCTGAAACACGAGCGGCCCGCTAGCGCCTGCTGTGGTGGGGGTTCCTGCGATCACTCCGGCCGCACTCAGGGATAGACCGGTGGGCAGGGTTCCGGAGACCAACGACCATACGTAGGGAGGAGTTCCTCCGGTGGCTTGCAAGCTGGAACTGTAGGGGACATTGACCGTGCCTTGCGGCAGAGAGGTCGTGGCAACGGATAACGCAGCGGGATTCACCTGGAGGGACAGAGCGCTCGAAGAAGCGGTGGAACGATTCGAATCCGTGGCTTGGAATGTGAGGCCGCTGAATGTGCCGGCAGCGGTGGGTGTTCCGCCGATCACGCCGGAAGAGCTTACGGTAAGGCCTGGAGGAAGCGTTCCCGCGGTAAGGGTCCAGGTGTAGGGCGCGACACCTCCGGTCGCCGAAAGGGACGCCGAATAGGCGGTCCCAACGGTTGCCGCAGGGAGGCTGGCGGTTGAAACGATCAGCGCGGCGGGGCTGATGTCGAGACTGAGGGCAGCCGAGGAAGCAGTGGCGTGAGTGGAATCCATGACTTCGAATGTGAGGCCGGTTGCATTGCCGGAAGTGGCGGGAATTCCGGAAATCACGCCGAGCGAAGTTAGCGTGAGACCGGCAGGCAGTGAGCCTGCGCTTATCGTCCAAGAGTAGGGTGGAACTCCGCCCGTCGCTTGTAATGCCGCATTGTAAGGGGTGCCCGCAACGCCCGGAGTTAGGCTGCTGGTGGATACGGTCAACGCGGTGGGATTGATCGCGATCGAAAGAGCTGAGGATAGAGCGGTCACGCTCTGGGCGTCGGTGACCTGAAAGATGAGCCCGGACGAGGTGCCAATCGCCGACGGAGTTCCGGCGATGATGCCTGCCGAATTCAAACTCAAGCCTGCGGGAAGAGCGCCGGAAGTCAACGTCCATGTGTAAGGGGGAGTGCCGTGCGCGGCCTGCATGGTGGTGGTGTAGGCGGCTCCGACGGTTCCTGGGGGCAATGCGGAAGTCGCGACCGAGGGCTGATCTGTAGTGGCGCCGCCGCCTCCGGTGTTGGAGCCGCCGCCCGCGGTGCTGCTGCCGCCGCCGGAACTGCAACTGGCAAGGAAGAAGCAAAGCGCGAAGACGCAAGTCGCAGAAACGGACAGCCGCATGAATCGGATCACAATTACCTGCCTGAGTTGGAATGGGGCGCGTGGCGCGCCGTGTGACAGAACCTGGAGATCAGAGGCAGGCCAGAGAAAGCCTCAAAAATCCAGACACCCTTTGTACACACTTCTCGGGCAGGATGCAAGCGGATTTGTGCTAAACATGGTTCGCCCAATCGCCCGTCCGGCGGGCAAAACGCAGTATCAGGCGATCAGAATGGATTCAGCTTTTCGAGTCCCTTTTTCTTTTTCGGCTTGCTGGAGGAAATGTCCTTATCGTCGGCTGGCTGATCGGCAGCGCTGGGGGTTGCACTGACCGTCGCGTTTGCGCCGGATTGAATTTCGTTAACCTGCTGGGGGGGCGCGCTTCCGGCATCGGGCGCGACATTGGGCTTGAGTTCATTGGGATCGTTGGCGGCGGCCGCCGATGCATCCGGCTTGAGTTCATTGGAGTCAGCGGGAGCAGTATTGGAATTCGGCGCAGATGCACCGACTGGAGGAGGGGGTGCGGTGGCGTCGGGAGCGGGGGCATCGGAGCGAGGCGCGGCTTCGCCGGCGGGAATGGGACCGGTGCCTACCGCTTCTACGGAGACGGATTTTCCTCCGCCGGAACCGACCGCGGCTGCATTGGCTTCACGCACGACATCACTGGGACTCATCGGCTGGGAGTCCACCAGAGTCGGTTCGCCTATGGTCACCGCGTTGCTGACGTCCGGATGTTTGGCGAAGGTGTGCATCACTTTAGCCACCATGGTGTCGTCTTTGCGGCTTTCCATTTCGGCTTTGTTTTGCGCGACCTCGGCTTTCGTGGGCCGGGGGATGGGCATCTTGAGGTCGGCCAGACGTTTCTTCGCGTCGTCGGCGCGGTCCATCAGGGGATAGCGGGTGATGATGCGATCGTAGGCGTCGGCGGCGTGTTTGGTGAAATCCTGAATCATGTTCGATTTCGCGGTTTCGTTGATACAGCCCGGCGGCTTATTGAAGCCGGCGGTGCACGATGGGCGGGAGCGCAGGGTCTTGAGCTCACCTTCATAGGACTGACCCAGGAGGTAGAGACCTTCGTCGGCTTTGCTGTAGAGCGGAAAGCGATCTTCGAGGGTGCGGAGCCGTGCAATCGCGGCGGGGTAGGATTGGCGCAAATAATAGAACTTTCCGACTTCGAATTCGCGCTCGGCGACGATTTCCTGCACCTGCAACAGCTTGCGTTTGGCTTCAGGAACGAGTTTGCTGTCGGGAAATTCCGAGATCAGATTGCGGTATTCCTCTTCCGCTCGAAGCGCGTGGGTGAAATCGCGGTCTGGCTTCTCCATCTGCTCATAATGAATGTTGGCAATTTTAAGCTGGGCTTCGGCGGCCTCCGGCATGTTGGGGAAGAAGGTTTTGAAGTCGTTGTATTCGGCTTCGGCCTGGGCCAGCGACGCGGTACCGCCTTCGTCGTACCAGGAGTCCGCCAGGGATAACTTGGCGCGCGCGATGTACTCGGAGTCGGGATAGGTGTTGATCATGGTCTGAAGCGTCAGGCGCGCGACGTCAAAGCGATTGTGCTTCATCGCGTCCATGGCTTTGTCGAAGAGGACCTTGTCGGGCTGCTTCGAGTCCACGCTTGCAATGGGGTTGGATACCTTCTTGTTGGTGCAGGCAACCGTACCGGCCAGCAGCAGAGCGAACAGTGAAATTGCGATACGACGCGACATAATTCTCCGAAATGCGTAACTGCGATTAGACCTTCACCATGGTTGCTTCCCGCGCAGCTTGTAAGAGACCTTCTGCATTCTTTCTTGGATCGCCTTTGCCAAACACGGCGTTGCCCGCGACTAAAACTTCCGCGCCAGCCTGCACGACGTCGGCCACTGTCTCCAAATCGACGCCGCCATCGACTTCGATACGAAAATTCAGGCCGCGCTCATGGCGAAGCTCTGCCAGCTTGCGAATCTTGTGCAGGCAGGACGGGATAAACTTCTGACCACCGAAGCCCGGATTTACCGACATGACGAGGACATAATCGACGATGCCGAGCACTTCGCGTAAAGTATCGACTGGCGTCGCTGGGTTGATGACGACGCCGGCGCGTACGCCGTGACTGCGAATCAAGTGCAGAGAGCGATCGAGATGCCGGCAGACCTCCTGATGCACCGAGATCCAATTGGCGCCGGCGGAGGCGAAATCCGGCACGTACTGGTCCGGATTCTCGATCATTAGATGACAGTCGATGGGTAGCTTGGTGACTGCGCGAAGCGATTTGAGGACGGGGGGGCCGATGGTGAGGTTGGGGACGAAGTGGCCGTCCATGACATCAAAATGCACCACGGAAGCTCCGCCCTGGGTGGCGGCGGACACTTGTTCCGCCAAGCGGGCGAAGTCCGCGGATAGTATCGATGCTGCCAATTCAATCAACCGGGTGCTCACCAAGGCCTATCTTGCGTGCGGGAAAGGCCCTCTTTACTGGGAGATAACTTACTCGGAGTTTACCACGAGGAGCAGTAACGATGCGGGGTGGCGGTGTGGTTGGAGTAGTCATTGCGGGTAGGTTCAGGGGAGCGGAATTCACCACAAATTCATACGCCCGAAATACGCCCGCAACACGGCATGGCTATCGTTGAAAGATAACCAAGCCCTTCTAACCGGGAGGGATTTTAGGACAGCCTCGGGGGCTCCGGGCTGTCCTTACTTTTTGGTGGAGCAACTCCCGCCCAGCTCCGGCCTCGATCCGACGCCTCATTGATTGAACCACAGGGTAGCCACGTTTTTGCGCAGGGTTTTTGCAGTGGCTTACAGGTTCTTCCCAGAACGCGTACGTTTACCGTTAACCATGGTTAACAAATCTGCGTATACACATGCTAATATCATTCGCTGGGGCCGAATGCTCATGTCGAATAAATTGAGGTCGAGACGCGCCCTGCGCGCCTGGGCGTTATGGATGTGGGCATGGGCTCTGCTCTTTGCCTCGCCGGCGTCGGGCTTTGGCCAGTCCAGGGACGACTCGCAGGAAAGTCGTGTCGACCCGTCGACTGAGGCTCCCCCCCGGGCGATTGAGGCGCAAGTTCCTTTACTCACTATGTTCCCGCACTCGCAAACCACGCGCTGGTGGATCTCCGGCCAGGACAACATCATTTTTCAATATCATCCGTCGTTCTCCGCGCTCTACAGCGGCCCCGACAGTCTTCGGCCGCAATCGGAACATGCGACTTCCAACGTGTCCACGCTCTTTCTCGGCTATCAGATCAGCGGCACGACTGAAATCCTTTTCGACCTCGAAGAAGCCAGCGGCGGCGGACTGAGCGACGCCCTCGGCCTGGCAGGCGAAACCAACCTTGACGTCGTACGCAACCCGCTGCTTTCCAAGAATCCTTACGTCGCCCGCATCCTGATGCGACAAGTGATTCCCCTGAGCCACCAGACGATCGAGGTCGAGCGCGGCCCCTTCGGCCTTGCAACTCATCTGCCCGTGCGCCGCATTGAGCTGCGCGCCGGAAAATTCGGCACCGCCGACTACTTCGACATCAATGAGGTGGGCACCGACAGCCACTTCCAATTCATGAATTGGACGGTGGACAACAACGGCGCTTACGATTACGCCGCCGACACTCGCGGTTACACCTATGGCATCATTGCCGCTTACTATGATCGCAACTGGGCATTTCGCTATGGCGAGCAACTCATGCCCAGCGTCGCCAACGGGCCCGATCTGGTCTGGAATCTGCGCAAGGCACGCGCCGAGAATTACGAATTTGAATTCCATCCCGGCCGCGGCGCGACCCGCGCTACCACCGTTCGCCTGCTGGCCTTCGAGAATCATGCCAACATGGGCGTCTATCGCCAGGCCGTGAACAACTATCTCGCCGGAGTGACGGCTACTCCCGAGATCACAAATCATGCCTTCAAGGTCACGGTGAAATATGGATTTGGGGTCAACCTCGAGCATGACTTCACTCAGCTCTGGCGAGGCTTCGCCCGCTTCGGGTGGAACGAGGGCCAGCATGAATCTTATGCTTACACCGAAGTCGATCAGACTTTTGCCGTGGGCACAGATTATGTAGGAAAGCGATGGCAGCGTCCCTACGACAAAGCCGGATTCGTGTTTGTGTCGAACGCAATTTCCGCCGACCATCAGCACTACCTCGAACTCGGCGGATCAGGATTTCTGCTCGGCGATGGCGGCCTAAATTATGGGCGCGAGAATATCGAAGAGGGGTACTACAACGCGCACGTCTGGCGCGGATTGTTTATCGGCCCCGATCTGCAACACATCAACCATCCGGGATACAACCGCGACCGCGGCCCGGTGTGGGTCCCGGGCTTCCGGTTTCATCTCGAGTTCTAATTCACCGACCGTTCACACTTCGCCGACTCACTCACCGCTAACCATCGCAGCCCCGCAGCGTCCAACCTCCGACACGCAAATCGGCGGAACTTTTGCTAAGGCTGAAGCGTAGTTGAGATTGAAGAAAGAAAAGGAACGGGGCGCAGGACGACAGGCTCCGTTCGGCACAGAACTTAAGAGGGTAAGGGACTGCGTCACTTTCGGTTTGGCGGCCCAGGTGAAGCAATCCCCGCAGCAGAAGGGCGAAGCCGAAACTTCGTCCGCTCTGACCCCTGCCCCTGCATTGTAGGACTTTCGCCAGGAAACACAAGCTCTTTGCGAAGGCCAGCCGCCCAGAACTGCTCCCGAGCACTCGGGACGAAAAGGAGAAGTCATGAAATTTTCGAAAAGCACGACCCTCACTCTGGGCCTAGCGGTCCTTATCGCGACCAGCGCCTTCGCGGCTCCCAACAAGGGGTCTTTGCAAATCACCAGCCCCGTGACGATTAACGGGACGCAGCTTAAGCCGGGCGATTACTCCGTGACGTGGCAAGGCACTGGCTCCGATGTGCAAATGAGCATCCTTAAGGGCAAGTCCGTAGTCACGACCACGAGCGCGCATGTCGTCGAACTGGCGCAGAAGTCGGCCAATGACGCAGCGGTGATCACGACCGGGGCCGACGGCTCCAAGAACATCGCCGAAATTCACTTCATCGGCAAGAGAGAAGCGCTGAGTTTGGGAGACGGAATGTCGAAGGCGAGCATGAGCGGCAGCAACTAATCGGCGTCGATTGAGGGAGGGACGGCGGTGGCAGTCGTCGTCCCTCGCGCGGTGCGTGGTGCTTTGGTTTCACTCCCCCCAAAATATTTCTTTCGCTTAGGGCAAGTTCCGCTTTATCATACCCGTGGTCTTTCCCCCAACAATTCTGGATCACTGGACGATTCTTAAATATGAGAAACCGGTCACTCGTTCTTTTCGCGGTAGCGATATGCGTTGCAGTCAGCCACGTAGTTTCGATTTCTCCGCTGGTTGCGCAGACGGCGACAACCACGGCTAAGCACACGACGGCGGCGAAGCAAGACATCGTCAGTCAGGTTCTGAAGCTGCTGCAGGCCAAGCTGCCGGAGAGCGTCATCATCAACAAGATACAGACGACGAATACACCGGTGAATCCAACCACCGATCAGCTGATCGCGCTCAAGCAGGCGGGGGCGAGCGATACGGTGCTTTCGATGTTGGAGAATCCGAGCGGGGCGGCTCCGGCAGCGGCAGCGGCTCCGCCCGCAACAGCGGCAGCGACACCGGCTCCGGCACCGGCGAACGCAGCGCCGCCCGCGACCGCGGTGAGCGCGGCGGCGACGGCGCAAGCGAACAAGAAGCGCATCGCCGTGGATGAATTCGATTACTCCACGGTCAAGACCACAGTCGCGGCCGTCTTTGGTACCGATCAAAATATTGGCAAGGGCATTCAGGCGATGTTCGTAAAACGCATCGCCGAAGAAGGTAAGGTTGTGGTGGTCGAACGGGCCAAGATCAACAAGATTATGGCGGAGCAGGATTTCGCCGCGAGTGGACGGGTGAAGCAAGGGACGGGCGCGAAAATCGGTCAGATCCGAGGGGCGGACGCAATCCTGTACGGCGATATCGTGGTCTTCGGACGCGACGATCGCAAGAAGCAGGTCGCGGGCGGGGGCATTATCGGCGGCGCATTTGGCGCCATCGGCGCGATGAGCAAGAAAGATAAAGCTGTGGTCGTGATCGATTACCGTTTAGTCGACGCGGAGACCAGCGAAGTGATTGCGACGGGCGAAGCGCGCGGTGAATCGGTCAGAAAAAGCGCCGGACTGGCTGGACTTGCCGGAGCCTTTGGCGCCGGCGGCGGGGGCGCGCAGGTCGATATGACCTCATCGAACTTTGCCGAAACCATCGTCGGCGAAGCCACCATGGACTGTGTCAACCATCTCGCCGACGAACTCAACAAGCAACTGCCCAACCTGGAGCAGAAGCACGTGGACATTTCCGCGCGCGTGGCCTCGGTCAATGGGCCGTCGCTGATCATCAATGCGGGAAGCGCGCAGGGAGTCGCCATCGGCGATGTGTTGCAGGTTTCGCACATTCTGAATGAAGTGAAGGATCCGCAGACGGGAGAAGTGATCGATCTCAACACCCAAAACATCGGAACGCTGGAAATCACATCGGTGAAGGATCGCACGGCCAGCGGCACATTCCACGGAACTACGGCGGCCAAGATTGGCGACGTGGCGGAGAAACACTGAGAGTCTTAGCGAGTGCCCCGCCCTTCTCGCGTACGTTGCGAGAAGGGTGGGGTTTTTAATACTTCGGCATGTTAGGATCGACGCGCTCGGCCCACGCTAGAATTCCGCCGGTCATGTTGCGCACGTTTTTGAATCCGGATTGGCGAAGGAAGTCTACGGCTTTCGCGCTGCGTCCACCCATTTTGCAGTGGGCGACGATCTCGCTGTTTTTATCGAGCTCGCTGATGCGATTCGGCAAGTCGTTGAGTGGAATGAGATGTCCGCCGATGTTGCAGATCTGATATTCGTGCGGCTCGCGCGCGTCGAGCACATAAATGTTGTCGTCAGCGTCCAGCACGTCAACCATCGCGCCGACCATGCCTACATGTGGGTGCAGAAGTCTGACACGACGATGTCGTTTTCGCCCAATGAAATTGATTGCGGCAATTGGTTTGGCTGGCTGACGGAGTAGTCGAGGTCTTAGGCCGGCTCGATTTTGAACGCCTGAAGGCCGCCGCCGAGCGTTCCATCACGTGGGACCGTGCAGTGGAAGTTTTCCAAGTCGGTCTTCGTGAGCGTCCTGCTTGCGGCGTTCGACCACAAATCCGTGATGAGATATTTTTTATGGTCGGCGGGTTCGACGCCCGTGAGGTCGATGCGCAGCTTTAAATGCGCGTCCCGCTCCCGGTTTCGATTCGCCGTGATCAGGATTGCGGAATGATCGTTCCATCGCAGATAAGGTACCGGTGTTTCGATATCTCCCTCACACTTCACAGCCCGCAAATTGGGTTCTTTCCGGGCCGGCCACACGGCGAGGATTGATGAATTCTGTTTCCGAATCGCGATTATTTTCTTGACGTCGGCGAGCATATCTTTGTGCCGATTTTCTTTCGGATTGCCGCTCAGTTCGCTCCAATCAAGCATGGCGCCATAGAGCCATCGGCCTTTACCTGCGTCCTTGTCGCCATAAAGACTGGGAGACAGTTCCGGTAGGGCGTGGAAGGTCGCGTCAAATTCCTCTCCCGAAAAGAAGATTGGAATCATGGGAGAAAACAAAAAGGAGTATCCGAATAACGACCGGCTTCCCTGTGCGACGAACGGATTCTTGTCCAAGGGGAAGCCGGTCCAGCCGTTGTCATGACAACTAAGTTGAATCGACGATCCCCACGCGAGCGTGCCGATGTAGACGTCAACAGTCGGGGCCAGCAATAGCGGCCCCAGGGACTGGGGCACGTCGACGAAAAGGGGCCGAGTAAACCATTGTCCGGCGCGCAGTTGCCATTCCTCTCCCATATCGTCGCGCACCGTAATGTTCGCGATCGGCCTTTGGGAAACGTTGCCGAGTCTAAGTTGAACGTCGGGAAGTCCGTCGGGCTTCGCCGGAATTTCACCGATCCTTCGGCTGACTCGATCGGTGGAAAGACCAATCAACCGAACAGTGAGCGGACCATCCCCTTTCGTGCTTCCTTTAACTAGGTCCCTATTCTCGTACTCGATTTCGACCTGGTAATCGCCGGAGCGGCCGAACTTGCGATCATAAAATCCTGGTAGATCGTTGACTAAAACCTCATTCAATATGCCGGCGTCGGTCGAGCTGATGACATTCTCACGCTGCGTAAAATCGGTGACGCCCGGAATGACAGAATTTATTTCCTCCCAAATCACAATCGGATGGTCGGCCGCAGCCGCATTGCTCCGAATACGCTCCCACAGGTCCGGACGATATATGTTGACGTCCAGGCGATAGCCGTCGACCCCATAGACGGCTACGAAATCCGTGTACATCTTCACCCACCAATCGTCCAGATCGGCGTGCCCACCTTCCCAGTCAAAATCGGTCATACCCCAACTTCCCCCACGAAACCACGCGGGATGGGCTTTGATCACGGGACTATCTTGCATTAAGCCGTGAGTGATCACGTCGAGAAATATCTTGATGCCTCGTGAGTGAGCGTCGTCGATGAGTTGCTTGAATTCATCCGCGGTGCCGAGAGTGGGATCGAACTTGTCGGGCTCGATCACGGCATACTGCGTCCAGATATTGTAAAAGTGGTGAGGATCGCACAATGAATAGCCGGTCAGCCACATCCCGGTGATACCCAGTTCTTGAAGATAAGCGAGCTTGCTGCGCAGGCTGTTAAAGGTTCCGCTCTCAGGACCGTTGGGAGAAGTGAAACCCTTAGTGGCGACTTCGTAGATGATCAGATCCTTCATCCACTCCGGCGAATTGGGCTGTGCCGTGTAGGAGGGCCGCCTTGAAGCCGAGTCTTCGCCGAGTGGTTGCGTGACCTTGGAGAGTGCAGCCAGAGGAAGCGAAGGCATCAGGGCAAAGCATGTCCCAGCCTTCAAGAAAACTCTTCGGGACGACGGTGCGAGTCGCCCCAAATTATCGTGCATAGGCCTTCCCCAGTCCGATGGGTTTGACTTGCTAGTACTTCGGCATCCGTGGATCGACGCGATCCGCCCACGCTAGAATTCCGCCAGTCATGTTGCGGACATTCTTGAATCCAGATTGGCGTAGGAAGTCGACGGCTTTGGCGCTTCGGCCGCCCATCTTGCAGTGGGCGACGATTTCGCTGTTCTTGTCGAGTTCGTTGAGGCGATTCGGCAGGTCGTTGAGCGGAATGAGATGTCCGCCGATGTTGCAGATCTGATATTCGTGCGGCTCGCGCACGTCGAGCACATAAATGTTGTCGCCAGCGTCCAGCCGGCGCTTCAATTCTTCCACCTGAATGTCGCTTGTCGTGACTTCCACAGCCATCTCCTCACCCCGGATTCCGCAAAACTCGTTGTAGTCTATCAGCTTTGTAACGGTCGGATTGGGGCCACAGACAGGGCATTCAGGATTTTTGCGCAATTTCAATTCGCGGAACTTCATGGCCAACGCGTCGATCAGCAGCAGCCGTCCGATCAAAGGCTCGCCCACGCCGAGAATCAGCTTGATGACTTCGGTGGCCTGCATGACACCGACAAGTCCGGGCAGGATGCCGAGCACGCCGCCTTCGGCGCAAGAAGGAACTAATCCCGGCGGTGGCGGCTCGGGATAGAGGCAGCGATAGCAGGGGCCGTCTTCCGTGGCGAAAACGCTGGCCTGGCCTTCGAAGCGGAAGATTGATCCGTAGACATTG
Organism: Terriglobia bacterium; assembly: GCA_963799065.1. Classification (GTDB taxonomy): domain Bacteria; phylum Acidobacteriota; class Terriglobia; order Terriglobales; family Acidobacteriaceae; genus JAJPHW01. The sequence continues at coordinate 382,334 of CAWCVJ010000003.1, read as the reverse complement.
GGCTTGCCGGTCAGCACGCACGCATCGTTCACCAGATAGCGGGTTGGAAAATTGTCGGTTCCGTCGGCGACGATATCGAACTCGCGGAAGAGTTCAAGCGCGTTCTCACTGCTAAGCCGCATATCGAATTTGCGAATGTTCAGAAACGGATTGAGCGCCTGCAGTTTTTCAGCGGCGGAGTCGAGCTTTTTGCGCCCCACGTCGGGAGTCGAATGGATAATCTGGCGCTGCAAATTGGTGTAATCGACGACGTCGAAGTCCACGAGGCCGAGCGTCCCGATTCCGGCGGCAGCGAGATACAAAGCTAGAGGAGATCCCAGGCCGCCCGTGCCGATGCACAACACCTTCGCGGCTTTAAGCTTCTGCTGGCCTTCCATGCCGACTTCGGGCATGATCAAATGCCGCGAGTAGCGCAGGATTTCTTCGTTCGACAGAGTGCCGCCGGAAACTGCGGCTTCGGGTTTCGCTTCGGTAATGGTAGCCATAAGAGCCTCGCTTCAAGAGTGTACTGCGGGGTAGCGGTGTACAGAACTACAGACAACAACAGCAACAGCGGGCGCTGTCGCGGGACATTCGAGTTTCACTGGGCATCGACATAGCTAGCGGCCTCCGGCGATGGAAGGCACTATCGAAATGCTATCACCGTCGGCGACGGCTGTCGCATCCTTTTGCATGTAGCGCACGTCTTCGTCATTCAAGTAAACGTTGACGAAGGCGCGCAGCTTGCCGTCTTCGGCGTAAAGCTGCTTGCCCAGGTCGGGGTGCTTGGAGACCAAGTCAGCCAGCGCCTCGCGGATGGTCCCGCCGGAAACCTCGACGGACGGCGCTTTGCTGGTGTACTGCCGGAGAGGTGTGGGGATTAGTATTTTCGATATTGCCATGTGGAAAAGATGCCGTAAAACGCGGGGAAGATTCACAGTGTACGGGACGGACCGCCTTCTCCGCCGTAGAACCAAGTCAAGGTCAAAGGCGGCGGACAGGAGTGTCCGCCCCACACGGGCCTGTCTTAGACGACTTCAATCTTTTCATCCGCAAACTCCTTATCCGCTTCGTCACTCCCGTTCAGCTCGAACGAATTTGTCAGCGCGGCCTTGCCCTTTTCCACGCTAGTAATGACATAGGAGCATCCGAACCAGTGGGCTTCGGCGAGATCGGTTGGCGACCAGCGCGCCGGGTGATCGGGATGCGAGTGGTAGAAGCCGATGATGTCCTCGCCGCGGTCGCGACCCTCGCGCTGAATCCGAATCAATTCTTTGGGATCGATGTTGTAGCGATTGTGCGCAGAATCGGTGCGCGTATTGCCAGCGCGGGCAGCGGTTGTGACGGTCTTGGTGTCGCCGTCCATTTGGCCGAGCAGCACGCCGCAGCACTCATGGGGATACGTTTCTTCCCCGTGACGGCGGATGGATTCGTAGCGTTCTTTATCGATCTTCAACATGTCGATCTTCAGCAAGGAGGTCTTACTCGTCCTCCCAGAAGCGCTCGCTCAAATACTTATCGCCCGAGTCGCACAAAATCGTCACGAAGACCGCTGGCTCACCCGGCGGCAAGCGGCGCGCGACGTGCAGGCATCCTAAGACGTTGGCGGCGGCTGAGATGCCGAGCAGCAATCCTTCTTCGCGGGCCAAGCGCTTTGCCGTGGCGTAGGCGTCTTCGGTTGAGATGCCCAGGTCTTCGTCCGCCAGCTTGGGGTCGTAAATCTTCGGAACAATGGCTGTCGCCATGTGCTTTGCGCCTTCGATGCCGTGAAAGGGTGAATCCGGCTGAAGCGAGATGCAGCGAATCTTGGGATTGAGTTCTTTCAGGCGACGCGTCGTCCCGACAAACGTTCCGCTGGTTCCGAGCATGGCGACGAAGTGGGTGATGCGTCCCTCAGTCTGCTGCCAGATTTCGTTGGCGGTGCCGTGATAGTGCGCCTGCCAGTTCGCGTCGTTGGAATACTGGTCAGCATAGAAATATTTTTCCGGATGCTCCGCCGCCAGTTCGCGCGCGATGCGAATGGCGCCATCCGAACCTTCGCCGGGATCGGTGTACACGATCTTCGCTCCATAGGCGCTCAAAATTCGCTTGCGCTCGATGGACACATTCGTCGGCATACACAGCGTTACCGGAAAGCCCTGCGCCGCACCGAGCATGGCGTATGCGATGCCAGTATTGCCGCTGGTCGAGTCCAGCAGAATTTTTCCGGGGCTAAATTTTCCAATCGCGCGCGCTCGCGCCACGATGTTCGACGCCGCTCGATCCTTCACCGACCCGCCCGGATTCAGCCACTCCGCCTTACCCAGTATTTGCACTCCGGGCAAATCTCTGGCAATCTTTTCCAGACGAATCAGCGGAGAGTTACCAATTCGGTCTTCGCAGGTCTGGCCCAGGAGCGGGCGCGAAGACTCCGCCGCGGCCACCGCATGTTGCTCAGAAGAAGCGAGTTGTGCGGAATGACCCGGCGTTTTCTTCATCGCTTTTTCCACAGCCGTGACTGACGTAATGTTTCTCCGACCTAAAATTAATGTAACTAGTAGGCTTGCTTAGATTATAAGAGAGGTTATTCCGACTCCAGGGTTGAAGTCTGCGCATCCGAGTACTTCGCGGCCAGTGTGCATCTAATCGATAAATGAAGGGATTACGGTAAGCAATGCCAACTAATAAAGTGGAACAACGCACCTACGAAGAAGCGCTGGCCTGGCTGCGCGATCATGGCTTTGACCTGATCGAGGCCCCCGGCATGACGGGACGCGTGTTCCTCAAGAAATACAACTGCTCCGCCGCGATTCAGAAGAACGCCGACGACCAGGCCGTAATTTTCGCCTATCCGGGATATCTGATCGGCGGCGAAATCTCCAAGCTGACCAACAAGGGCTATCAGCAATTCCTCAAGACCTCGAAGACCGAAGTGCCCGCGACGGCCGACCATCTGAAAGCGCTGCAACAGTTCAGCGAAGAATTGAAAGAATGCCTCAGCCTGCCCAGCCTTTACAACGAATCGCTGGGGACGGTGAGCGAGTCGTATCACTACGACCGGGTGAAAGACCGCGACGAGAAAGTTGCGGAACGTCCGAAGCGTCCGTGGGAAAAAGCTGGCGCGCTGGCGGCTGCAGCGACCAAGAAAAGCCGCGCGTAAGAGGGGATCGTGTGGGGCGGACACTCCTGTCCGCCGCTTTTGACTTTGCCTTCTAAGCCACCCCGCGACCCACCTTCGTAACCCGCTGCCTCTTCCGTTGCTGCGACTTCCGTCTTATGCTGTCAGTAGGAGTAGGAAGGTTGTTCCCGCCCAGATGAACTCTGCCCAGATGTACTATCCCGCCATCGGCGCAGCCGCATTGCTGGCGACGTATCTTTTATTGCGGCGCAAGCCCGCCGGCCCCGACGAACTGGAAAAGAAGCGCCGCGAATGGCTCGACCAGGCGGGACGCATCACCGACGGCACCGTCATCGACGTCCAGGATCTCCGCCTCGAAGGACGCAAGCCCGCCACCATGCTCATTTTTCAATACGACGTAGCCGGCGTCTCTTACGAGGCCTCGCAAGACGTCACCTACCTGCGCCAACTCATCAACCTGCACTCCTGCCGCTTGGGCCTGCCGACATCGGTGCGCTACGATCCGCACAACCCAGGCAATTCGATTGTCGTGTCGGAACGTTGGATGGGGTTGCGGCAGTAGCAGGGATCTATCAGTCGAATGGGCGAAATGGGCCATGGTTGATTGGCCGAGCCGCAGGACATGGCCCTTCGATTGGATTTCCGCTACTGACCGTGTCAAGCCCCGAAATTCCCTTATGCCGAATCAATGTAAACTATTATCATGAAAGGTTCGGAACGGCCCCTCTTTATGGGGCATCAACAGGTTTTCCACAATAATTAAAGGGGCTGTGCTAACGTCCTCTTGACGTCTTGACAATGCCAGAACTTAACATCCCAGAGCGCTACCAAGCTGGCGTATCAAAGATACGCAAACTTGATGATCGCACTGTACGCGATATCAGGAAGGCCCTTGACAGCGTGGTAACTAGCCAGGAAGCAAGTGACATCTCGCCTATGCAGCGTCCGGACAGCGTGGCCATAAGCGCTGTCACCTCCGTATCGCAGACGAATCTAGAGGATTTCAAACAGATAGCAGAATCTTTAAACGCACTGTATGGAGTACGGGCGGCCAGGGATGTCCCGGTCGAGATATTTGTGGAAGAGGTAAGCGACGCACTAGAACGACTTGACTCGCCGGATCTGAAACTCCCCCATTCGGAGAGAAGCTCTTTCCAGGAAAAATTGTCGATCCTTCTCAACGCTGAGGTATTTGGGATCATCTCAAAGGCCTATGATTTGAGGACGGATGATGAGCGGGTGTTTTGCCACGCCCGCATTCTAACTGATCTTCGCCCCATTTTCGGCCAAGTGATTGAGGATGGCCCAAGAGGAATGGTGGTTGTGCATCTCCTAAAACTGGGCTTTCACCGTGGCAACGAGAGGCATCAGGAATTTTACGTTTCTCTCGATGGAGACGATCTTAAGACATTGCGGGGCGTGATTGATCGCGCAGAAGCGAAAGCCAAAACACTAAAGTCGAGCATAGGAGACGTTCGACTTTTTGGAGCGCCTAAGGAATAGAAATTATGTGGACGCCTTCACTATTGCCGCAACTCTCTGAGTTTTGCCGTCCCGAGACCGCTCTCTCTGAGTGGCTGTCTCACGGCAAGGGCTCGAGCAGACTGCTAGACGAGATGTGGCACATGCCCATCCAAGACGCGCGCGTCTGTAGCGTCCTGGAGATGGAGCAGCCCGAAGCTTCGGAACAGACAATTGCTGAAAGATTTCGACAGCAAGCTGCTCAGTGGAAACGCGAGACTGGGCATATTTCTTCTGTGCGCGACCTTGTCGCTCACCCCGCCTATCAGCGAATCATTCAGCTTGGATGGGACGTCGTCCCTTGCCTTTTGACTGATCTAGCTCAGAACCACGGATTCTGGCTGCCCGCCCTGGCGGAAATTACAGGAATTCGCCCTTTCGATCCGAGTGACGCAGGCAACAATCGTCGAATGAGAGAAGCGTGGCTTCAGTGGGGAAAAAGGAAAGGAATGATTTGAGGCTTGCGATCACAGAGATTAGAGAGCACCTTCCGCAAATTATTCGCAGCTGGATACGATATCACTAGCCCAGAAACTGGTCACCCCTCCAATCCCGGCTCATACAACTGCATAGCTTGGGCTGCCAGCGATACACATCACGGGTTCTGGTGGCCCGGCCCCGACACGCATTGGCCGTTTCGCCTAGAAAGAGAAGAAAATATATCTTGTTTCGTTAAGGCGTTTCGCCGGTTGGGTTACAGGGAATGTTCGAATTCGCGATTGGAGTTCGGATATGAAAAAGTCGCGTTGTATTCGATCGGCGACGAGCCAAAACACATGGCGCGACAGCTAGCCGACGGGACTTGGACGAGTAAGCTGGGTGGCTTGGAAGATATCAGACACTTCACCCTTGACGCCGTTGAGTCTTTCGGACCCGCGCCCATCTATGGGGAGTATGGACGCCCCACCCTCTACATGCGACGCCTTCTTGTTGTTTCATGGATTGTCCGCACATTTCAGTTTGCACATTGGAAGATCGAACGTTTGATGGGCGCCATCTGAATGGAAGTCCAAGGATGAAGTCGAAGGCTCACCTCTTTATCTCTAGCCAGCGATTCTCTTGAGACCGATCCATAGTCCTAACGCAATCACACCGATGACAACACCGCCGATGCATCGCTGACGCGGGGGTAGGGGCTTGAGGAAGAAGTAAATCGGCAGCGGCGAAGAAATCAACGTTCCAAAAGCCCAGAAGACATATGCCGCAGGAAGAATCTCACGCCGATGCATAGCGTTTGCTCGCAGATTGTCAGAAATTACGGCCAAAGCAATAGAAGCGATCGCAACCTGCCAAACCACGAACTTGAGGCGACCAGCGGCAAGAGTAAGTACTGGAATGACGACCGCGCAAAGGACAAAATCCACACCAGCCTCCGCTCCATAAGCGAAAGGGATGCGCTCACCGATCACGAGGAAGACCGGCCCAATAGCTATGGCTGCGATTAAACTGATCCACTCGAACAAACGAGTCAGGATGCACTCCTTCCCACAAGAACTTCCTCATAGGATTAGACACCGCCGACTGGCTGCACAGTCCCCACCTTTACAAAGAACGTAAAGGTGGGCCATCCGGTTTTCCAGCTAAAAGCTTGCGGCCTCTAGCTGCCCGCGGCGAAGCCGCCCGCATTCGCGATGGTCAGGCGGAGATACTTGTGGGGATTGACTGGGGTGTCGTTGATGCGAACTTCGTAGTGCAGGTGGGGGCCGGTGCTGCGTCCGCTTAGTCCGACGTAGCCGATGGTGTCGCCGCGATGCACGTACTCGCCCTGGGTGACGGCGAAGTTGGAGAGATGTCCGTAGCGGGTGCTGAGGCCGTGGCCGTGATCGAGAATGATGGCGCGACCGTAGCCGCCCATGAAGTCGGCGAACTCGACCACGCCGTCCGCCGGAGCGATGACGGGCTGGCCGTAGGAGGCGGAAATATCGACGCCAGAATGGAACGCGCCCTCGCCGTTGAAGGGATCGATGCGTTCGCCAAACGATCCGGTCACAGCGCCTTCGACCGGCCACAGATTAGGCGCCGAGTTGGCCTGCACCCAGTCGGCAGGAGTTACGTCGCGGGTGAGTCCTAGAGAGATTCCAGTTGTAGCCGCGCCGCTGAGCGCGGTGGCCTTGAGCATGTAAAGGCGATCCATGGAGGAACTGACACCCTGATCTTCGACCGCCGGGGACGATGCTGTGACCAGCGATGGGCCGGTCTTCAATCCGTAAAGGGAAGAGACTTCGCTGGCCAGCGACCCGAGGGAGGCGACCTGAATATCGCGCTCCTTCGCGACCTGTTCCAGCTTGGAGTAACGGTTGCGGAGCTGATCTTTTTCCAAGCGAAGGGCGTTGAACTGGGTGACCTTAAACAGCATCCGCATGTAGGAGCTGGCGATACCGGTCAGGCCGAGAATGCCGATCGCAGTGCCCACCAGGAATACATAAAGATAGTGGGCGGGGATGGGAATCTTACGCAACTGCCCGTCGTCGCCGCGAGCCACAAAAAGAATGTAAAAACGCTTGCGCAATCGCTCTCCGTTTCAGAATATCGGATTCATCATGACCCGGGCCGGTTGACTGGGCCTTCGAAGGTCAAGTTTTGTAGTCAGCAGGTTACGTTACCTGTGACGAAGCGGCTCAGCCAACGCCGCCTGGAACCACAAAAACACAAATGACGCGCCTGCAATTCTCACGGAATGCAGCACTTGTCTCGACCTATGACAATTGGAACGTTCCCCAAGTTAGCAAACTAGGTTCGCCCTGTCAATCGCAGAAGGGACGTATAGGGCGTTACTTATGTCCCATTTTGGGACGGTCCGGATGGCCAGGAGGGCCGCGAAATCGGGCCATCTTTATCTCGCTATGATACAAACAGCAGCGTGCCAATATCTGAAAAGCAGATCATCGCGCAGATTCGCCGCCGTACGGGACGGAATGCGACCATCGTACGGGGCATTGTCGATGACTGCGCCATTCTTCGGCTGCCTGCAAGACACGATACACTGGTCACGACTGACTACAGCATCGAGGGAGTGCACTTCCGCCGCGAGTGGCACCCGGCGCGCTGCGTCGGACATCGCTGTCTCGCCCGCGGGCTCAGCGACATCGCGGCCATGGGCGGACTGCCCCGGGCGGCATTCTTGTCTTTGGCGCTGCCTCGCGGCACTTCCCCAGCGTGGGTGAAGGCGTTCCTATCCGGGATGCTGGATCTGGCGCAAAACTTCAACGTCACGCTGGCGGGCGGAGACACCTCGGAATCGCCTTCTGGAATCCTCGCCGACATCATGGTCGTGGGATCGGCGCCGAAGAGTCGGGCAATCACCCGATCCGGAGCAAAGGTTGGCGACTCGATCTACGTCACAGGCGATTTAGGAGGGTCGGGCGCAACGCTCCGTATGTTATTTTCGAATCCGAAATGCAAGCTCTCGCCAGCCGAATTTCCGCGCCACTTTTATCCTGAGCCAAGAATTGCTATAGGCCGCTATCTGCGCGAAAAGAAAATCGCCTCGGCCATGATCGACGTCAGCGATGGCCTATCCACCGACTTGAGTCACATTTGCGAAGAAAGCGGCGTTGGGGCGGAAATCGAGGCAGCGGCGCTGCCGTTCGCCTGCGTGGGAAAGTTGAAGCAGGCGGTAGAGATTCGCTTCGCTCTGCACGGCGGCGAGGATTACGAACTACTGTTCATGGCTCCGCCTCGCACCCGAGTTCCGAAAAGCATTGGGGGTGTCCCCATCAGCAAAATCGGCAGGATTATCAAGGGCGGCAAGATGTGGCTCACCGCGTCCGCAGCCAAGCCTGTCCGCCTGAAACCCGAAGGCTGGCAACACTTTCAGCGTACCCCGGAAAAACCTTAACATTCCTGTCCTATGAGCGGCCGCCCCGGGACACTCATACTATGAAGTCGAGCGGAGGGCGGGTGCATCCCCGCGCAGCGTGACGCGAAACGATTTCCAGGATGAGGATGAACTCGAACGGCTCCATCCTGCCAGCTTTGGCTGGGCGTTGCTGTGTTGCGATCATCGCCGCGAGGAGGCGGAAGAAGTCTTGCAAAGCGCGTATCTAAAATTGCTCGAAGGCGCGGCAAGATTCGACGGGCAATCGAGCCTGCGAACCTGGTTCTTCGGAGTAATCCGCCGCACCGCATGGGAGCAACGGCGCCGGCGCTGGCTGCGAGGACAACTGCTGGATCGGTGGATCATGCGCGCGCCGTTACCAATGGGTGCGCCCGACCCCGAAGCGGCGGCCGGAATGTCGGAGACTAACGAAGCGTTGCGCGCCGCATTAATCGAGCTGCCCAGGCGGCAGCGCGAGGTCCTGCATCTGGTTTTCTATCAGGATCTCACCGTCGAAGAAGCCGCTGGAATCATGGGAGTCGGACTGGGAACGGCTCGGACCCATTTTGAACGTGGCAAAACGAGGCTCCGCCAAGTTTTTGCGGAGAAGGAATGAAACATGGCGATCCGTAAAGACGACTTCAACGGTGAAGATCTTCGCAGCCGCTTCACGGCCTTGCGAACGCAGGAAGAAGCGCAAGCGCCGAAGTTCTCAGGACTAGCGGCATCACAGGCTAAGCGTCAGCTGCGATCTGGATTTGCCGGAAGGTTCATCGCCGCGACCGCCTGCGTTGCCATGATCTTAGCCGCTGCCTTATGGCTTCAACTCTTCCCGCATCGGGAACGCGACTCAGGCCAGCCTGTCGCTGCGTTGGCGCAGTGGAAAGCGCCCACGGACTTCCTGCTTCAGACACCCGGACGAGAGTGGCTACAAAGCGTTCCGACGCTGGATTTGTCGCAAGATTTCGCAGGAGCCTTTCCACGCACGCATGATCGTCGGCGACAGAAAAAGAAGCTTTTACCTTAAAGGAGGAATGCTCGTGAAATCTTATTTCGCTTTAATCGTACTCGCGCTATTCGGCGCCTCAGTCTTCGCCCAACAGCCGCAGCAGGCCGAGGATCCCATCGCCCAGAATCTGTTTCCCCCGGAACTGGTCATGAAATATCACCAGGAAATCAATCTGAACGACAGCCAATCCAAAGCGATCAAAGACGCCATCCAGAAGGCGCAGGCCAAATTTATCGACATGCAATGGGATGCGCAGGCGGAAACGGAAAAGCTTGTCATTTTGCTGAAGGCTCATCCCGTCGATGAGAACGCCGTCCTAGCGCAAGTCGATAAGGTTCTCGATCGCGAGCGCGAGATCAAGCGCGCCCAAATTTCGTTGCTCGTCCGCATCAAAAACCTGCTTTCGGATGCGCAACAGACCAAGCTAATGGAACTGCGCCGCCAGTCATAACCGTGATGCGCGAGGGAAGGATTTTAGGATGTGCAACAACCGGAACGAGAAAACAATCGTCACCCCGTATTTGCTCACCGCGTTAGCGGGTTGCGCGCTTTTGTCGCTGAGCTTGATCTCCTGTGGCGGATCGGCAGCCTCACCTTCGGCTTCCACGGCGACATCATCCGCCCAGATCTGGTTTCACCCACATCCCACGGGAACCGGAGGGCCGGGCGGACAAAATGGGGGCGGTTCGGCGGACTTCCTCTCGGTGTTCCAAGACAACGCACCCTGGCCGCGAGCCATGGCGAAGACGCAAGTGATCGGGATGTACGCGGCATGGATTACAACAGTCGACGATTCGAGCCTGCAGTCGGTTGTCAGGTTTCTAAACGCGCATAATATGGGGATCGAGATCGAGGCTCCGGCGCTGCAGGCGCTTGCCAGCTGCGGCTCCGGCGTCGAGGGCTTCGTGCCTTACGGTCAGACCGTACAGGCTTTTACGCTCACCTATTTGCGACGCTTGCAGGCGATCGGCGCCAATGTCGCATTTATTAAGGTCGATGAGCCGTATTTCTTCGGTAATGTCGTCGGCGATCCCCGCTCATGCCACTTCTCCACGACCGAAATTGCCTCTGAAGTCGGCCAGTATGTGCAAATTGTGAAGAGCGTTTATCCCAACGCGGCAGTCGGCGACGTCGAACCGATCATCGAAAACGCCTACGCGCCGGACGTCATCACTGCGCTCACACAGTGGCATACGACCTATCGGACGGTCACCGGCGCACCGTTCCCCTTCTTCTTCGCGGACATCGACTTCAGCAATCCCTCCTGGCCTACCCTCGTCAAGCAATTGGAAAATTCGACGAAACAGGGCGGAATGAAATTCGGCATCATCTACATCGGCGATTTGACCGACACTTCCGACGCTCAATGGTCCGGCAAAGTCATCGCCCGTTTTCAGCTCTATCAGGGAGCGAGCGGCGGTCAACCAAATTATGTGCTCTTGCAATCCTGGGATCCGTATCCTCAATTCTGCCTGCCAGAAACCGATCCAGCGACCTTCACCGGTGTGATCGACGCATACATCGACGCTTTTGTCGTCGCCGAGGACTAGGCGAGGACTAGGTGCAAGGGCCCAGTTACCGCGGTTACCTCCGAGTAACATTCAATCGAGCCCTGGGCTGCAAACCGGATTACAGTAAATGGATGAAGTCTCTTTCACCGTGCGTTCTCGTCGTCCTCTTCTCCGCTTACCTTTCGGCTCAGGTCAGCGCCCCCACCGCCTTGGTGGACAATGACTTTGTTCAGAAACAGTTTGGCACGAGTTGTACGCTCAACCCACTGGCAAGCCCCGCAGTGGCGGACCTCGATGGCGACGGCGTGGACGATATCGTCATCCCGGCGCGTTGTAAGGATCCCATGCTTGATCAGGGGCAGTTCGATTACAAGGTGATCGATCCTTACTTTACGTTCTACGGCTATGGCAATCCTGCCGTGACCACGATGTACTCGACCGAGTTGCCGGAGAATCGCAGCCTGGTGCTGCTGATTGTCCACGGGCAGGGCAAGGACGCCTGGCGCACGCCGAAAGAGAAATTCCTGATCGTCAACCTTTCGTACAAGCAAATCGATCTCAAGAAAATGAAGTTGAAGAAGCGGACCATCGAAGCGATTTACGCGTTGGAAAATGGCAGCGACCAGATGACATCCGCGACCTATTGGGACGGCAAGAAATACCGGTATATGCCCGTGGGATCGAGCTTGGAATAGCTTTGTAAAAGAATGGGCGCGGCTGAGAGCCGCGCCCTGGACCAAGCGACTTACCTTTCATCAAAAACAGACTTCGTATTCAGTACACCCCGTTGTGGGCGCTAGGGTACCAACTGAAAGACGGTGCCACAGCCTGTGGTGCAGGTGTTGGAACCGATGCCGCCGTTATGGGTGGTTCCGTACAGCGTACCGTTGTCATAGAGCAGAGCGGCAACGCCAAACTCGCCGTCCGGAGCACCCTGAAAGTCGTGCAGGATGGTTTGGTTCCAGGTGCCATTCGATTGGGTCAGGTCGTAGAGCACACCGCAGCTAAATCCCATACCGCAAGAAAACGTACCGCCAAAGTGAGCGACGCCGTAGAGGGCATCGTTGACTGGCGTAACGCCCGCCTCGGGATGCTGACCGTCGGCATCCTGAAAGGTATGAATCACAGACTCGGTCCACTTGCTGCCGTTAGGTTTGAGCTGGAATATGGTACCGCACCCGTTGCTGCAGGCGGAGAGGTCGCCGCCGTAGTAGGTTGCGCCATAGATATTGCCATGGCTGTCGAAGGTGAGACGGCCGAGCGGTTCCTGGCCCTTTTCGGGTGAGGAAAAAGCGTAGAGAAGGCTGCCCGTAAAGTGGGAGCCGTTGCGCGTCAGTTTGTAGACAAGGCCACAGCAAGGACCGCCGCCCGCGGTTGTCCCGTAGAGGTTGCCGGACGCATCCAGGGTGAGGCCGCCCAGCGGGCTGGAACCCTCGGTTCCTCCTTTGAAGGAGTAGAGTGTGCGCTCTTGCCATCCGTTCCTGGTGAGAGCCAGTGCGAAAACAGTTCCGTAGTCGGGATCGCCACCGCCGAGAGTTGTGCCGTAGAGGATACCGTTATCGTCGATGGTTAAGCCGCCGAAAGGATCCGCGCCATCGTTCTTTCCAGTGTTCGGGTCGTAGCCGGTGAATTTGTGCAGAACCGTTTCCTTCCAGCTGGAGCCGTCGCGACTCAATTCGAAAACCAAGCCGCAACCGATGGAAAGACACTCCTGAGCGGTAATATTGCCGCCGTTAAAGGTCACCCCGTAAAGATTGCCGGCTTTGTCGATGACGAGGCCGTGGGTAGGATATTGGCCGTCGCTGAGTTTGGAGAAGGTGTGCAGCACGGTCTCCGTCCAAACCCCGCCCGATTGCGAGAGCTCGAAGGCAACGCCGCAACCACCTAAACATGCCTTCATGTCGCCGCCATAGTAGGTTGTGCCATAGAGGTTGCCGGAAGAGTCGGCGACCAAGTCGCCGTCGCTGCCCAGACCGCTGATGCCGTCGCCGGGGAACTGAAACAGTTGGCTGTATTGCTGAGCTGAGGCGCTCAGGGTAGTTAACAAAACAAATAGAAACAGTGCTGAAGCAAGAATTTCTCCCAACATCTTTTTTCTGCGAATCATGACCTTTTCCTCCGGAGTCGTGGTATCGGGCTCTGCGTTTCGGCCAACCATAACCGACGGCTCGTCCGGTGGTGTTGCGTCGAAGACTGCTGCGGAAACCCGCGCCTATTGTCGCAGAAGCACTGGGGCAGCGTTGTGAACGGTGGGTTAATTGTGCATCGCCCCGCTTTCCAAGCCAGGAGCCCGATTCCGCCCCGGCGCGGCCATCCAGGGATAACGGCAAGCAGCAGCACAAGGGTCTCTCTGGGGAGAGCTTTGTTTGTCGATCCCGGCGCCGTTTCGCCGAATCCTTTGCCCATCCCCTATAATCTGGGTCGATGACTCCCGAACAAAAACTGGAAGAACTGCAAACCCGCGACCGCCTCTCCGAAGAAGGCGGAGGCGCGCAGCGCCGTGAACGGCAGCACAAAGAAGGCAAGATGTGGGCGCGCGAACGCATCGATTTTCTGCTTGACGAAGGCAGCTTCGAAGAGACTGACAAGCTCGTCACCCATCGCTCCAACGACTTCGGAATGGCGGAGCAGAAGTTTTACGGGGACGGCTTCATCACTGGCTACGGTCGCATTGAAGGCCGCCTAGTCTTCGTCTTCGCACAGGACTTCACCGTCTTCGGCGGGTCTTTATCTGAAGCCAACGCCGCCAAGATCGTTAAGATCATGGATCTCGCCGCCAAGATGGGCGCTCCGCTCATCGGCCTCAATGACTCCGGCGGCGCGCGCATTCAGGAAGGCGTAATGTCGCTCGCCGGCTACGCCGACATCTTCCTGCGCAACACCCTCTACAGCGGCGTCATCCCGCAGATTTCCGCCATCATGGGCCCTTGCGCGGGCGGCGCAGTTTATTCGCCCGCCATCACCGACTTCATCCTCATGGTGGACAAAACTTCCTACATGTTCATCACCGGCCCCGACGTGATCAAGACAGTCACCCATGAGGAGGTCACCAAAGATGAGCTCGGCGGCGCCGCCACGCACAACGAAACTTCAGGCGTAGCCCACTTCATGGCCCACGATGACGCCGAATGTTTGTCGATGGTGCGGGAGCTGCTGAGTTTCTTGCCATCGAATAACGTGGACGACCCGCCGCGAAAGCCCTGCACCGATCCTATCGACCGCGCCGACGCGGCCCTCGACACAGTCATTCCGGCGCAATCGAATCTTCCCTACGACATCAAAGACGTGATTCACTCTGTTGTCGACGACGCTTACTTTTTCGAAGTTCATGAACACTACGCCAAGAATATCGTCGTCGGCTTCGCTCGCCTCAATGGAAAGTCCGTCGGCATAGTGGCCAATCAACCCGCCTTCTTAGCCGGGACGTTGGACATCAACGCCTCCGTCAAAGGCGCGCGCTTCGTGCGCTTCTGCGACTGCTTCAACATTCCGCTTATTGTGTTCGAAGACGTCCCCGGCTTTCTGCCCGGCACCCAGCAGGAGTACGGAGGCATCATCAGGCACGGCGCCAAACTGCTTTATGCCTTTGCTGAAGCCACGGTGCCGAAGATCACGGTGATTACCCGCAAAGCCTACGGGGGAGCCTATTGCGTCATGGCTTCGAAACACATTCGCACCGACGTGAACTACGCCTGGCCGAGCGCTGAAATCGCGGTCATGGGCCCCGAAGGCGCGGTGGACATCGTATATAAACGCGAACTGGACCGCGCCGAAAACCGTGATGAAGTTCGTAAGAAGAAAATCGAAGAATTCCGCGACCGCTTCGCCAACCCCTACGTAGCCGCCGACCGCGGCTTCGTCGACGCAGTCATCCAACCGCGGGATACTCGCAAGAAGCTGATCCAGGCTCTGGAAATGCTCGCAACGAAACGCGATAAGAATCCGCCGAAGAAACATGGAAATATTCCGCTATGACTTTGAGGATGTAGAGTGGGTGTCTCGCCCGCACAATTCGCCCCTTGAAGCGAACCTCAAGTTATGGCACACTACAGGGCATGGCGAACAAATGGCGAATTATGTTCGTTCTTGTATGCGCCCTCTCTGCTGCCGCCCAAACAACCCCGTCATCCACGAAGAAGGAGACCCCCATGACTCAGCACGCCACCGGACCATTCGAAGTCAAACTCGCTCCCGAAACCATGGAAGGCATTCCCGCCGACGCCGTGCTCGGACGCATGTCGATCGACAAACAATTTCATGGCGACCTCGAAGCCACCAGCAAGGGCGAGATGCTCACCGCCATGAGCGGGAGCGTGAAAGGCTCAGGCGCATACGTCGCCGTCGAGCGCGTCACTGGCACCCTCCACGGACGCACCGGCAGCTTCGCGCTCTACCACGTCGGCACCATGACCCGCGGCACGCCGCACCTGGCCGTAACGGTCGTCCCCGACTCCGGCACAGGCCAGCTAACCGGCATTACCGGCACCATGAACATCATCATCGCCGAGGGCGGCAAGCATTCGTATGAGTTTCAGTATGAGCTGGCGTTGGGAAAGTGACGGGCATATCTGGGGATCTTAGGGCGAACATGCACAGATATTGAAGTGAGTTTATAGCCATCTAGAATCGTAGTCGGAAGCTATTCTCGACCAAAGGCGGCGAACCGATGGTGCCCCCCAAGATTGACGAGATCGGACCTTGGTCGGAAGTTAAACTAGACATCCTCAAACGATATGCGGCCGAGTACTCTAAGATTCTGTCCAATCAGAGTAGCCCGCCGTTTTTTCACGTTTACATCGACGCCTTTGCTGGCGCGGGTTATCACCAATCTAAGAAGACCGGAGAGATGGTACTAGGGAGCCCGTTGAACGCGCTGTTGGTGAATCCTCCTTTTCGCGAATATCACCTCATCGATCTCGACGGCGACCGAATAAACGGGCTGCGCGAACTGATCGGTGACCGATCCGACGTGTTCCTTCATAAGGGGAACTGCAACGAAATTTTGCTGAAACAGGTGTTTCCGAGGGTAGAGAGATCTGATTACAAGAGAGGATTGTGCCTGCTCGATCCCTACGGGTTAACGCTCGATTGGGAGGTTGTGCGCGAGGCCGGTACTATGCAGTCCTTGGAGGTGTTCATAAATTTTCCTATTTACGACATAAACATCAACGTGATTCGGCACGATCCCTCGACCGTACTTCCGCTGCATATAGAGCGGATGACTAGATTTTGGGGGGACGACTCATGGCGAGCCGCGAGTTATGAAAAGACGCAGGGCCTATTTGAAGAGATGGAGGATAGAGTCTCTAACCAGAGATTGGCAGAGGTATACCGAAAACGGCTACGTGAAGTCGCGGGGTTCAAGAGCGTACCGGAACCGTTGGCAATGAAAAACAGCAAAGGATCCACCGTTTATTACCTGTTCTTCGCATCTCAGAAAAATGCGGCGGAAGGAATCGTGACCTATATATTCGATAAATTTGGCCGAGACCGCATTCGATAATGAGCCTAAACTCCCACATCGAATGGACCGACGCGACCTGGAATCCAGTGCGGGGCTGCACGAAGATCAGCCCCGGATGCAAGCATTGCTACGCACAGACTTTTGCGGAGCGATTTCGCGGTGTGAAGGGACATCCCTACGAACAGGGTTTCGATCTGCGGCTCGTACCGCACAAGCTTGCCGAGCCGTTTTCCTGGCGGACGCCGAAGCTGGTGTTTGTCAACTCGATGAGCGACCTTTTCCAGGACGGGGTTCCCGACGACTATATCGAGGCCGTCTGCAACGTAATGGTCACGGCGAAATGGCACACGTTCCAAGTGCTGACCAAGCGGTCGGAGAGGCTAAGAGACCTGCTGCGCGGACGCCTTCGGTTCGCGGCCAAGCAAGGTCACATCTGGTGGGGCGTCAGCGTCGAAGATCGAAAATACGGCTTGCCGCGGGTTACTCATCTGCGGCAGTCACCCGCTCGCGTCCGGTTCTTATCTATCGAGCCGCTGCTCGAAGACCTCGGCGATTTCAATCTGGCCGGAATCAATTGGGCCATTGTCGGCGGAGAGAGCGGCCCCGGCGCCCGTCCGATGCATGAGGATTGGGTCAAATCCATCCGCCATCAGTGCCACCAATCGGACGTAGCCTTTTTTTTCAAGCAGTGGGGAGGCGTGCGCAAAGCGAAAACAGGCAGGTTGCTCGACGGCAGAACCTACGACGAATATCCGAGCCGCTCTATTGTCGAAGTTCCCGAGCGAGAAAGCTGTGTGGCTTATGCCCGTAACATCCTGAAATCGTTGCAGTCGAACGGAGGGCATTTAGTGCCAGCGCCTGCCCTAGTCTAGGTCGCGGTCGTCGGGAGGGTCGTTGGCAACCAAGATGAAACTTTGCTCACCCCATCGAATGCGGGAATCTCCGTTTTTATCGCTGCTTCGCTTGCTCTAATCCACGCTATGCACGTCTTCCGGAAGCATCATGACGAAGGTGCACTTGCCGTCCTGCTGGGAGCAGGAAGCAACGCCGCGGCGGACGATTTTTACTGGCGCGTCGTCGGGAAACGTGAGGCTGTATTTCGCGTTGCGCAAGCCGTCGCTTAGAAGTTTCAGCTTTTCGTCTCCGCTGATGAACTTCACTCCATCGACGACGGCTCCGCTGGCGGACGGCTTCAACAGCACGAAGAATTCGGCGCTGCCGGCATCTTTCGGCCCGGAGTTGAGATCGACCGTGCGCATGTCTTGCAAGTCTGCGCGATGTTTGTCGACCAATGCGTCGACCTTGCTTTCGCCGACCAGGGCTGCGAGGCGGGTTCGGGTTTCTGGTTTCGGGCGAATGCCGGAGAGTGCCATCGCGTAGGCGCGGATGGCGTCATCTTTCCTGCCTTGTTTTTCGTATATTTGGCCGAGGTGGTCGCCGACTTCAGAATGTCCGCCGAGAGTCCACGACGCGCTCACATATTTTTCGGCTTTGGGTAAGTCGGCTTTGGCGAAGTAGACCCAGCCCAAGGTGTCCCAGTAGGCGAAGAGCGAGGGAACCATGTACAAGTCGCGCCGATTGAGTTGATCGAGCGAGACGTTGCGCAGCGAAGTGGCGACCGCATCGACGGCCGATTCGGCATACTGCTGGGCGCGATCAAGATGGGCGCCCTTGAGCGCCAACTGGTAAGCGATGTCGTTCCACATTTCCGGCCCAGCGGCGATTTCGATCGCCTTGTCGAAGGCCGCCATGGCTTTGTCGTCCTGGCCGAGGTTGAGATAAACCGTGCCGAGATTCACCCGGAGGGCAGGATTATCCGGCTTTAAGGAGACTGCCTTTTCCAGTTCGGGGGCGGCCTTGTCGTACTGTTTCTCTTCGGAATACAGATCGCCCAGGGCGGCATGAGCGTATTCGCTGAGGGGATTCACCTCCAGCGCTTTGCCGAAGGCAGCGGCGGCTGGATCGTACTGCTGGTCTGTGGCGTAAGCCCAACCCAGGTTGTTGAAGCCGGTCTCATCGTAAGGATTTTGCCTGGTCTGCTTTTGGAACGCCTCGATCGCGTTTTTGTATTGGCGCAGGCCCATGTAGGCGCGACCAAGATTCATGAACACAGTCTTGTTGTCGGGATCGGTCTGCACCACGCGGGTGAACAAATCGGCGGCGAGCTGATACTTTCCCTGCTTGAGCGCGGCCTGGGCCGCGTCCTCCAGGTCTGAGCCTTTGGTGCCTGCGCTGACTTCGGGCGATCCCGCGAGAGTGCCGTCGATCGAGTATTGCTGCGAGGTGTCGGCAAAAACAGCGCGGCGAAATGCGGCGTAATCGTGCGCCCGCGATGGGGGCAGATCGCGAATGATTCCTGTAAGTTTGCGCTCGGCGTCGAGGGACGCGCCCTCCACTTTGTAGCTGGCGGAATATTCGCCATAATCGCGCTTCATGGTGAAGGGCAGGGGCGCGCGTAAAGAATATTTGGGCGGAAATTCGAGGTGAATTTTATAGTCGTAAACGCCGGGCGCGCCCAGTTCGATGGGATCATCTTTCTTGTCGCCATTGTCGTCTTCATCGACGTCGGGCAAGCGCAAGTCGGAAAGCGGCAGCCGCATTTCGGTTTGCTTTTTAGTCCAATCAAAGTAATTGGCGACTGAAATCCTGTAGTCGATTTGGAATGGCTCTTTCGTGTTCGCCGGATCGCTGACTTTCAGATCGGTGACGTCGCCGTCAAGGCCGAGCGATGCACTCATTCCCTTCACCAACTCGGGCCAGCGGGCGTTGGGTACGCGACGGAACAGGCTGCGGGCGAAGAGTTCCGTATCGCCGCGCATGTCATCGTGAATGTGAGCGTCGAGTTTGCCGAATGGGTTGATCTTTCCGTCGAAGGTCTGGACCTGCACGCTTTGGAAGGGTGGATTGGGCGGGGTCTCTTCGAGATGCGGCGTGCCTTCCCACGGAATCACCAATGCCTGTTTCTTGCGAATGCTATAGGACAACATGCGGAAGGGCGCGACCTCGGCGGTGGTGTCCATCCAGATTTCTTCTTTGCCGAGCACGACGAGGCTAATGACGTGATCAAATTGCGCCGGCGATGGAATTGCGGGATCCAGTTTGCGGGTTGTGTTGATCAGCACGGACGACGCGTGGAAGCCTTCGGCCTCAAGCAGAGAGGCGAGTAGCGTGTGCTTATCTTTACAGTCGCCGTACTGGTTGTGCAGGACGTCGGCGGCGGAGTGCGGTTGGAAGCGTCCCACGCCGAAGGAGAGGCTGATGTAGCGAAAATTTGTGGCGACGAAATCGTAAAGCGCTTCGATCTTGTCGATATCTGTGGTCTTGCCAGCGGTGAGTTCGGCGGCTTTGGCGCGAATCTCCGGGGTTGGGGTGCGCTGATTGCGTTCGAGCGAACCGTACCAGCGGCCCATTTCCTCCCAACTGGCGAAGGTGGTCATTTGCACGTCGGGTGCGTCGGGGGATTGCTTTGCCTTCCTGGGCTTGCCGTTCCTGGCTTTGCCGTCATCGTCATCGGGGTCGAGATGCGAGCTCTTCCAGATATAAATCTTGCGGTCTTTCTCCTCCGCCGGTTTGGGATTTTCGCCAGCCTGCGTCTTCAAAGCGATCTGGCGATTTCTGGGGACATTGAGTTCGAGTTGTTCCTCGAGCACGATTCCAGTTTTGCCGAAGTAGTGTTCCATCCAAAATTGGCGTGGTGCGAGCGCCTGTGCGACGGTGATGACGACGTTGTATTCGAGTATGTCGCCGGGACGAAGTCCGGGCACCGTGATATGTTTCTGGCGGTAGTCGGTGTAGACCGGAGCTTCTTTTTCGAAGGGCATGCTCAGGTCTTGAATGGAATCCGCGGGCGCGGTTACGACGGTGCCGTCGGCCTTATTCACGCGGACATAGGGGACATCGACTTTTTCGTTGGCGGAATTGTAGCCGATGACGACTTGTCCCCATTGCTGGACGCCGGCTTCGCTTTGAATCTTGACGCGGGCGAGTTGCTCGCGGCGGCCGGTGCCATCGTCGTTGAAGTAGTACGAGGTGCGCCACTTCTCGACGACGGAAGCTTCCTGCGAGTAGTCGGCAGGCTTCGTCGACGCCGCATCTTTCGGTTTTTCCGCTGGAGCGGGTGGCGGAGGCACGACTTGCGCGATGGATCCTAGGGACAGAAACACTACGAGCAGAGCGTTGCGGACGATGGACATAAGAGAAATAATTCCTGCCGCGTTTGTATCCTAAGCGCGGCGCGGGCGCAAGTGACCGAGGCTTCCCGGGAGTCCTTGTTACCATGAACGAGTGAAGAAGAGTATGGCTGGCAAGAAAGCGCGGAAGACGTCTGTGGAGATTTTGCGCGCCGACAATTTAAGCAAGCTGCCCTGGCTGGTGCATGGATTTTCCACGCGCAACGGTGGATTTTCGAGGGTCTATGGGAAGTCGTCGCTCAATTTGGGGTTCACGAAAGAGGACGCCAAGTCCGCGGTGGAGCGCAATCGGCGGGCGTTCGCGACGACGCTGGGCGCGACAACCGGCAAGACGCTTTGGCCGCTGGTCACGCTGCGGCAGATTCATTCCGATCTTATTTATGAGGTCTCGGGTCCTGCTTTGCAGCCGCTGGTGGGCGACGGTCTGATTTCCAACACTCCGAATCTGCTGTTGGGTATTCAGACTGCGGACTGCTATCCCATTGTGCTGGTCGATAGCAAACGCAAGGCGGTTGGGGTTTTTCATGCGGGCTGGCGGGGGACGCTCAAGCGCATTGTGGAAAAGGGGGCGGGCGCGATGCGGCTGCACTTTGGGAGTATGCCGCGGGATCTGAAAGCGGCGATTGGACCAGGCATTGGAGGTTGCTGCTACGAAGTTGGCGAAGAAGTTCGGGCGCAATTCGAATCGCAATTTGAATATGCGCCGGAGCTTTTCCGCGAGATTGAGGAGTCCGATCCGGTGCGGGAGAAGTATCCGCTGTTATTTCTGACGGCGCGAGCGCCGGGACACAGTATCTTGCCGACCAAGATATTTCTCGACCTGGCCGAAGCCAACCGTCGCCAGTTACTGGCCATGGGAGTTCCGGCGAAGAACATCGACGTATCTGGATTATGCACGGTGTGCGACAACGACCGGCTGTTCTCTTATCGGGCAGAGCGTGGGCGCACCGGGCGGATGATCGCGGCGGTTGGCATCATGGCAAAGTAGCCGCCCGCGCTAGGGCATTTCGAGCTCGAAGACTACGCCCTGGCCGTATTCGCCGCCGTACTCGGTTGTACCGTAGAGATTACCTTGCGGATCCATCACGAGAGTTGCCCACGGTATATCACCGTCGGTGCACTTCGGCTGTGAGCAGAAGTGGTAGAGGGTCTTCTCCTTGCCTTGCGCGTCGATCTGGTAAATATTGCCTGCATTGCCACCCCCGCCGCCCTGCGAGGTTGTCCCATACAAAACCCCGCGTTTTGGGTCGAGCGTCACGCCGCCCAGTGGCACGCTGCCGTCGCTGCCGTCAAAAGCGAAGATACTATACTTGCCGGTCACCGGATTGAGCCGAAAAACGCCTCCGTCGGGGAAGGTGAAGCTGCCATAAAGGTCGCCTTTGGGGTCGATGGCCACGCCGTCGGGAGGCATACCGAATAAATGGTTCGGCGAGGGGAAGGCGGCCAGCAGAGCTTCCTTCCAGACCTTCCCGGAGGGGGAAAGCTCATAAACCACACCATCGCCGGCGTTGGTTTTGCTCCCGCCTTGCACCGTGGTTCCGTACAGATTTCCCACCGCGTCGAACGTCACCCCTCCGTAGGGAAGGCTCCCGTCCGGGCAGGCGTTGATACTTCCCCCTGCCTGCGAGCAGAAGTTGTAGAGCACCTTCTGCCGCCAGCCACCGTCGTTCGGGGACAACTCAAACACGATGCCAGCATATCCACGCTCGGATCCGCCGTTCGCCGTACCGTACAGATTCCCCGAGCTGTCGGTATTAATTGCGATTCGGGCGAAAAGCCATCAAGGCACTTGCCCTGGGATTGATTGGCGCAGAAATTATGCAGCACCGTCTCAGTCCACGCACCGCCGGACTGCGGGGACAGCTCAAAAGCCACCCCGCATCCAAGAGAACCGACGCAAGCATCGTTGGCGCCGCCTCCCACGGTCGTGCCGTACAGATTCCCCCCAGAGTCAAGCGCCAGCCCCCCGTACGGACCTGAGCCGTCCGAACAGGCTGCTCCCTGAGATACGGTACAGAAGTTATAGAGAACCTGCTCGGACCACGAACCGCCTTTCCCGGGCACCAACTTGAAGACGGTTCCGTTAGCCTCACTTCCCCCCGCAGTCGTCGTACCGTACAGATTTCCCTGGGAATCGAGGGCGAGATCGCTGACGGGGCCGGCACCATCCCCCGGGGTGCCTTCAAAGCTGTGCAACACTTTGTAGGTCTGCCCTTGGGCGACGGCTGCGGAGGCAAGAACTGCTAACAGCATAAATTTTAAGCGCATGTAGAGACTCACTCTTTCTTTACGGCGTGTTGAGAACTTTCTTGTACAGCGGCGAATACGTGCTGTCGTAGGGCTGGCAATTGTTGTAGGTCGTCGAACTGTTGCCATTGAATGCGTACTCCCAATCGCAGAAGTAGACTTCGATGGTCTTTGTGCCCAAGCTCGCCGCAAACGGTATTGTGTCGGGCAAGAAGTCTCCGGAATAGAGCGTTTCCGTACCAGAAGTCGGGCATTGAGCAAGCGAGCTGCAAGCGAATCGCGTGCTGCCTAAAACCTGGTAGACCTGCGACGAACTCTCCGAACTGTTGCCTAGCAGCGCGAAGCCCTGACCCGAATAAATCTCCATCGGTGCTGCCGCCGGATTGTCGGGGCTGTTCTGACCGCTCGTAGTCGTGCAAGAGGTCTTGCACTCTACCTCATTGCCAGAGTACTGGCCGTTTTGTATCACGTCCTTTATTGCGTAGGTCGCATACAGATTCGGCGTCTCGGTCTGCAAGTAGAGATTCAGGTCGCTGTTGCCGTTGAACGCCACGAAGTTGTCGCACCAATTGTCGGAGCAGGTGCGGCCAATAGGGTAGGAAAACACGTCGTATTCGCTCAACGACTCTACGCCAAAACCGGACGAGTTGGCATAGCCGCCGCCCGGCACATAGCTGTCGGCAAAAATCGACGCCTCGGTGTTAGCGTACCCCAGATCGGTATTTCCCGGCGGCCCGGCGTGCGTGTTGGCCATGATCTGAATCGCCTGCGTCTGGTTCCAGAAACTACTCAGCGAGTTTTGGAAACCCGCGAACATCGTCTTCACGTAGCCTGGGCCGTTTGGCAAGTCGGCTTCAGCGTGGCCAAACGACAAGCGCAGTGAAGAATTGGCGATCACGATGTCGCTCCTTAACATCATTGCTGCGGTCGTGGGGTGGCCAGTGGACGAAGGGTGCAGGTTGCGCGGTCGTCCGCAAGAATAACGGACGGCCTCAATTGTAGCGCTTGCGCCGCGCTTGTCCAATGAAAATTCTAGAAATCGGGAGTGAGTCCTCAATCGGCTTGGTCAGAGCGCACGGGCGAGGCTGCGGCGGTTCTTGGGGTGGATTATTTTTGGGCGCTCCAGGTGACAAACGGTTCGAGGCATGGCAAGATTGCAACGGAGAAAAAGAATGATCTATGCCATTATCGTGGGACTGATCGCGGGTTGGGCGACGGGAAAAATCATGAAGGGCGCGGGTTACGGCCCGCTGGTGGATATTCTGCTGGGCATCGTGGGCGGCGTCCTGGGGGGATGGGTGCTCAGCCTGTTTGGGCTTTATTCGCGGGGCGGCATTATTCCCGACGTGATTGTGGGCATCCTCGGCGGGGTGCTGCTGGTTTCCATCGTGCGCGCGCTTAAGAAAGCCTAAGTGAGCGCTTCGCAGCCTGAAGAAGCCGTTGCTTCAGGTTTTCCACTTGCTGGCGCATGCCCTGGGGCAAGCGATCGCCGAACCTGGAGAAGTATTGCTCGATGAGCGGAATCTCCGCCAGCCAACCTGCAAGGTCGACGTTCAGTAACTGGGCGATGCTGGCGGGGTCGATGTCCAAACCTTTCGTATCCAGATCCGAAGGGCGAGGCAAACGTCCAATTGGAGTCTCTACCGCATCCACCGTGCCATCGCAGCGGTCGAAGATCCACTCCAGCACACGGCTGTTGTCGCCGTATCCGGGCCAGAGATACTTTCCGCTTTCGTTTTGCCGGAACCAGTTCACGTAAAAGATTTTGGGAAGTTTGGCGGGCTCGGAGTGTTCGCCCATTTTCAGCCAGTGGCCGAAGTAGTCTCCCATGTTGTAGCCGCAGAAGGGCAGCATTGCCATGGGGTCGCGCCGCAGCTCACCCACTTTTCCGGACGCCGCCGCGGTGGTCTCGCTGCTGACGATTGCGCCCAGAAAGGTTCCATGCTGCCAGTCGAGAGATTCAGTTACGAGGGGCACGACGCCGGCGCGACGACCGCCAAACAGAATCGCGTCGATCGGAACTCCTTTGGGATCTTCCCACTCCGGCGCGATGCACGGGCACTGGCTGGCGGGAACGGTGAAGCGCGCGTTGGGATGAGCGGCTTTGCGGGTGGATTCGGGCGTCCAGGGGCGGCGATACCAATCGATGAGTCGCGGCGGCTTCTCGGCGGTCATGCCTTCCCACCAAACGTCGCCGTCGACGGTCATGGCGCAGTTAGTGAAGATAGCGTTGTGAGCTGCGGTCAGCATGGCGTTGCGATTCGACTTCATGCTGGTTCCGGGGGCGACTCCGAAGAAACCGTACTCGGGGTTGATGGCGTAGAGGCGACCGTCTTTGCCGAACTTCATCCAGGCGATGTCGTCGCCGATGGTTTCCACTTTCCAGCCGGGAATGGTGGGAATCATCATGGAGAGGTTGGTCTTGCCGCAGGCCGAGGGGAATGCTCCGGTGAGATACTTCACTTTTCCCGCAGGGCTTGTCATCTTCAGAATGAGCATGTGCTCGGCCATCCAGCCTTCGTCGCGGGCTTTGACTGAGGCGATGCGCAGCGCGTGGCACTTCTTACCGAGGAGTGCATTGCCACCGTATCCCGAACCGTACGACCAAATCTCGCGCGTCTCGGGGAAGTGGCAAATGTATTTGTGCTCGGCGTTGCAGGGCCAGGTGGTGTCGGGATCGTTGGGGCCCAGCGGAGCGCCGAGGGAATGCAGGCCGCGAACGAACTCGCCGTCCCGGCCAAGAACTTTCAGGACTTTCGTTCCCACCCTCGCCATCACATGCATGCTGGCGACGACATAAGGCGAGTCGGTAAGCTCGATGCCGACTCCCGCAATAGGTGAACCGATGGGACCCATGCTGTAGGGGATAACGTAAAGTGTGCGACCCGCCATCGACCCGGCGTACAGGCCGCGCAGCAGAGCCTTCATCTTGGCGGGATCTTCCCAGTTATTGGTGGGACCAGCTTCGTCTTTGGTGGCGGCGCAAATGAAGGTGCGATCTTCGACACGAGCCACATCGGAGGGGTTCGACCGCACCAGAATGCTGTTGGGCCGCAAGAGTGGGTCGAGCGGAATGGCGACGCCGGAAAGCACCATCAGCCGCAGCATGGACTGATATTCGTCGGGGGAGCCATCGCACCAATGCACGCGCTCCGGTTTGCAGAGTTGGGCGACTTCTTCGACCCAATGGGCCAGACCGGGGTGCTTCGGTTCGCTGCTGGTGGTTTCGATTTCCATGGTCAAAGCCGACATGGGCTTCTCCTGACTGAAGCTGAAGGTGAACCCTGCTGGGCAGGACACAACCTTCTATTCTCCCTCATTTCGAGAAATTCTTCCAAGCGGGGTGAGGTTATTTCGTGGTCTGCAGTTGTGCTTCTTGCAGCAACGCCTCAACGTGCTGGAGCGTTTGGGCGATCGTCAGCGAATAGAAGTCGCGTCCCAGGCCTTCACCGGAGTCGAGCGCCTTCTTAAGGTAATGTCCGGCGATGTCGATGGCGAGGCGATCGGTGATCATTTTGCCGGTGCGCTTGGTGTACTCCGGCCATGCCGGATGCGGTAGCGCGACCGTGACGACGCGTCCGTCGACGCGAAAGTTGACGTCCACGGCATCGGCGTGGCGCGTCGACAATGCGACGATCAGCGAATCGTAAATGCAGTGAACCTGTTTTCTGGTCCAGCGGTCGGCAGCTGTAAAGTCTTCGTACATAGGCCTGAGAAAACTATACCCAACGCGGGGACAGGCAGCAAACCGGCCCGGTCGATTACTATGGCAGTGCGTGGAATCGACTCGACGGAAAAATATCGGAATTTTGCTTTCCGGCCGCGGCTCGAACTTTGAGGCGATTGCCCGAAGTGTTGCGAGCGGGATAATCCGTAACGCGAAAATCGCCGTTGTTGTTTCCAACAAGGCCGATGCTGGGGGAGTGGAGGTTGCGCGCGGACTTGGCATTCCGGCCGTCGTTATCCCGTCAAAGGGGAAGGATCGTGTGGCCCACGATCGGGAAGTGGTTGCGGCGCTCCGCGCCCATGACGTTGAACTCGTCTGCCTCGCGGGATATATGCGTCTGCTGTCGCCGTGGTTTGTGCAGCAATTTCCGCAGCGCATTTTGAATATTCATCCGTCGCTGCTGCCTGCGTTCCCTGGAGTGGAGGCGCAAGAACAAGCTTTCGCCTACGGCGTGAAGGTGGCCGGATGTACGGTACATTTTGTCGACGAAGAATTGGATCACGGCGCGATCATTCTTCAGAGGGCGATTCCTGTGCTCGATGACGACGATGAGAAAACTTTGGCTGCGCGCATTCTGCAACAGGAACATATTGCCTATTCGGAGGCGATCCAGCTTGTGCTGGAGGGAAAGTTCGAGCTGAAGGGTAGGCGATTGGTAATGGGGATTGCGTAGGATTCTGGTTCAGCGACTCCCACTTGGGCCGTCCGCCGCCGAGGCCTTCACTATAATAGGGTTTCCATGTCATCCTTTGCCCCGACCGAGTTCAAGCCCGTAGAGGAGCAGCTTGCTTACATCCAGAAAGGCTCGGCGGAGATTATTCGCGTCGCCGAACTTCGGGCCAAGCTGGAAAAATCGCGCGCCACCGGCAAGCCGTTGCGAGTCAAAGCCGGCTTCGATCCCACGGCGCCCGACCTGCACCTCGGCCACACCGTTCTCCTGCGCAAGCTAAAACATTTTCAGGATCTGGGCCACACCGTGATTTTTCTGATCGGCGATTTCACAGGAATGATCGGCGACCCCACAGGACGCTCGGCCACCCGTCCTCCGCTGACGCCGGAAGACATTATGCGCAACGCCAAGACGTACATGGCGCAGGTTTACAAGATCCTCGATTCGAATAAGACCGAAACCCGCTTCAACAGTGAGTGGTTCAATAAAGTCACCTCCGCAGACTGGATTCGCCTCGCCGCCAAATTCACCGTCTCCCAAATGCTGGAACGCGAGGACTTCCACAAGCGCTTCCAGGAAGAAAGGCCGATCGCTCTGCACGAACTGCTCTATCCGCTGGCGCAGGGCTATGACTCCGTTGCTCTCGAAGCCGACGTCGAACTCGGCGGCACCGATCAAAAATTCAATCTCCTGGTGGGACGCGAATTACAGCGCAGCTACGGCCAAGAATCGCAAGTCGTGTTGACTATGCCCATTCTAGAAGGCCTCGACGGCGTACAGAAAATGTCGAAGTCGCTGGGCAACGCTATTGGCATTCACGAACCGCCGCTCGAAATGTACGGCAAGGTCATGAGCATCTCCGACGCGATGATGTGGCGGTATTACGAGCTGCTGACGGATGTGCAAGTCGCCGAGATCGAGAAGATGAAGGCGGAGTCGCATCCCATGCAGGCCAAGAAAGATTTGGCGCACAGAATCGTGGCCGACTTTCATTCCGCCGAAGCCGCCGCAAAAGCTGCCGAGGACTGGGCGAAGCAGTTTCAGAAGGATGAAGTGCCGGAGGAGTTGGATCGCGTTGATGTGAAGACAGGCGACGTTGCCGTCGACTTCGATGGGAAGCATCACGGTGCTGTCGTTTATGTCGATCCGAAGACAACCGGCGATAGGCGCGTCGTTCGAATAGACAAGCTAATCCGTCAAGCGGGGCTGGCCAGCTCGAATAGCGAAGCTGGTGCGAAGCTAAAGAGTGGGGCCGTGAGTATTGACGGCAAGGCGATTGGAGAGAGTAATTTCATTGCCGATCTGCCGGGCAACCACTACCTTGTGTTGCGCGTGGGCCGCAAAATGAAGGAAGTGCGCCTGATCGATCCGAACAGGTCCGATGCCCCCGAGGCGCAATGACCTTCGTTTTTGCATCCATGCTCGCCCCGCACGGCTTCGCCCACTACGTCCGTCAGCACTTTCTGGACACGACTTTCAAGGGACTCTATCAGGCCAACGGCTTCGATATTGCTCTGTTGATTCCTTACTTTATCGTTCTCATTTTGCTGGCGGCTTATGGTGCGCATCGTTACGTGCTGGTCTATCTCTATTACAAACACCAGAAGAATCGCACCACCGAGCCAGCAAATTATTTTGCCGAGCTTCCCCGCGTTACGGTGCAACTGCCGATTTTCAATGAACAATTTGTCATTGAGCGTTTGATGGAGGCGATTTCTCGCATAGACTATCCCCGCGAAAAGTTAGACATTCAGGTGCTTGACGATTCGACCGATGAAACGGTTGCCGTGGCGCGCGGATTGGTTGAACATTACGCCAGTCGCGGACTTCCGGTCACGTATCATCATCGCGAATCGCGCCAGGGCTTCAAGGCTGGGGCTCTTGCCGAAGGCCTGCACTCCGCGAAGGGCGAGTTTGTAGCCATCTTCGACGCCGACTTTGTCCCTCCTGCGGATTTTCTGATGAAGACGGTCCATCACTTTAACGACCCATGCATTGGCATGGTGCAGGCCCGTTGGACGCATATCAATCGTAACTATTCCTTCCTAACCGAGGTCGAAGCGATTCTGCTCGATGGTCATTTCGTCCTCGAACACTCCGGGCGCGCCCGCAGCAATGTCTTTTTCAATTTCAACGGCACGGCCGGCATGTGGCGCCGTACGACCATCGATGACGCGGGCGGTTGGCAGCATGACACGCTGACCGAAGACACCGATCTGTCCTATCGCGCTCAGCTTAAGGGATGGAAATTTATTTACTTGCAAGACGTCGAATGCCCAGCGGAACTGCCGGTGGAGATGACCGCGTTTAAAACGCAGCAAGCGCGCTGGGCCAAGGGTCTTATTCAGACGGGAAAGAAAATCTTGCCGCAGGTGCTCAAGAGCGACCAGCCCTGGCACGTCAAGCTGGAAGCCTGGTTTCACCTGACCGCGAACATGAGTTATCCGCTGATGTGCGTGCTGTCGGTCTTGCTGTTGCCCGCGATGATCATCCGCTTCTATCAGGGATGGTTCCAGATGCTCTATATCGACATCCCTTTATTCTTGGCTTCGACGTTTTCGATTTCGAGCTTTTATCTGGTGTCGCAGAAAGAATTATTTCCCCGTAAGTGGCCGCGAACGTTTCTTTATCTGCCATTCTTGATGGCGCTGGGCATTGGATTGACGGTCACGAACACGCGCGCGGTTCTCGAAGCTTTGGTCGGAAAGCAGAGCGCCTTCGCGCGTACGCCAAAGTATCGCGTGGAATCGCGGAAAGATAAGGTGCGCGCGAACTCCTACCGCAAGCGCCTGGGGTGGGTTCCGTGGATTGAACTTTTGATCGGGACCTACTTCGCCGCGACGGTCTATTACGCGATCGACAACGAGAACTTCCTGACCGTACCCTTTCTGGTTTTGTTCGTCGTGGGCTACTGGTATACCGGACTGATGTCGCTGCTGCAAGGGCGCTTCAGCGGGCTGTCGTTAAGTGTCGACTCGCACACCAAGCCGTTTTCCGTAGGCGTGTAGTGGACTACGACCCAGTCAGCTTGACGCGCAACTCTTCCGGCAGGCGTTCCCGAATCTCCAGCGGCAGGCGGTCATGAACGTGTCGCGCGCCCAGTCGGGCTGCGTCCGCCATCACGATGGGTGCGGGGGTGGCTAAAGCGACGACCAGCCAGATTAACGCGGAGAGTGCACAGCCGCACAAGGCGGCAACTTCCAGGAGGAAGGCGTGGCGAGGGCCAAAGTAATGGATGACGCCAAAGGCCAGCAGAAAAGCTGCGCCGGACAATGAGGCCAGCGCGATCAGCGAGATATCGATGGTGCGGTGCAGGCGCTGGCGCGAGCGGCAGTGGGCGCAACTGGCGAAGTGTTCTTCGTAACCGGCACCCATCTCGGGGGCGATGCCGGAGATGTCATAGCGCCATCCGGCAAGGATGTTGCCGACGATAGGGTCGATGCATTGACTCATACTCAACTACAGATGCCGCTTACAGGTGTAAAGAAGCGAGCGCCGCGCCCTGCGATGCCAATAACAGCTGGTTCCAGAGATGCCCGCCGCGGAGGCCCAGAGCCGCTTCGGCCGCGTGCCGGGCCACTTCCGGATGATTGTTCTGCTCCGAAAGGTGCGCGAGTACGATGTAGGCGGCTCCTCCATCATACCGATTGCAGAAGAAATCTGCGAGCGCCGCATTCGACAAGTGGCCCACCCGGCTCATCACCCGCTGCTTCACCGACCAGGGATAAGGCCCACTGCGCAGCATTTCCAGATCGTGGTTTGACTCGATCATTAACACATCGCAACCCTGGAGATGATCGCTGACATTGCGCGGAATAAAGCCCAGGTCGGTGGCAATGCCCACCTTCGCCCCCTCGGCCCGGAAGGTGAAGCCGGTAGGATCGGCGGCGTCATGCGGAATGGTAAACGGCATGATCTCGATATCGCCAATCTGAAACTTGCAGCCCGCGGAGAAGAATTCCAGCCGGTCCACTTTTGGCAACTCGCCTACCTGATCGCGCACTGCGCGCGCCCACGCATGATGAGTTGGCCCGGTCATGAACACCGGGACTTTCAGCTTGCGGGCCAGGACGGCG
This sequence comes from Terriglobia bacterium, assembly GCA_963799065.1. GTDB lineage: Bacteria > Acidobacteriota > Terriglobia > Terriglobales > Acidobacteriaceae > JAJPHW01. The sequence continues at coordinate 351,005 of CAWCVJ010000003.1, read as the reverse complement.
AGCCCGGCCACGTGGTCGGAGTGTTCGTGAGTGATGACGACGGCGGAAAGCTCGGTGGGATCTTCGCCGACGGCTTTCAGGCGCTTGCAGATTTCGCGGCAGGACACGCCCGCATCCACCAGGATGCGAGTGCGTGAGCTGCGAACGAGTGTGCTATTGCCCCGGCTGCCACTGGCCAGCACAGAGACCGAAACCGCCATATGCGAAGCATACCCAAACTAGCTGTGGAAAGGGAGTCACTTTCTGGGCATCCGAGCCTTTGGTGTGAAAAGCGTTGGTGGAGAGGGCACGGACAGCGGCTCAGAAAAATCTTTAACACAGAGGGCACGGAGGGAGCACCGATGTTCACTGAGGAATACTCAGGACTTCTGAGAACACATTTGGTCTTCGCGCTACTTTCGCAACTCCACGATGCCGCGGCGCAGCACGGACCCGCCATAGGCGCCAGCGATGCCAGTCAAAAATCCCAGGAAGGATTCGTAGATTTGCGCGCGATAAGGTTTCTGCTGCATGAAGAGATATGCCGCCAATTGAGTGAGCGGGACCCAGACAGCGACCGCAACAATCCAGCGCCACGGACGTTCAGGACGCAATCCGCCCAGCACCATGGTCGAAGCCAGCACCCACATGGCGGTCAGCAGAAGATCGCCGAGCTTCACATCGAGGATACCTGCGGCGATGCCGAGGATGACTGCCAGTAAATAAATCGGCGTATCGGGTCGAGCTGAGATGGCAGTGGTCACTTAAGAGCTTTCACCGCCGAGACGTCGAGAGAACCGGAACTTGGGGAAAGGAAAATCATAACGGCTCAACAGGGTTTCGCCCCTTTTTTCTCAGCGACCTCCGCGATCTGGGCAGTCAATCGCCGGTCAATAGCTGTAAAAACCCTTGCCACTCTTTCGCCCGAGCCAGCCCGCGTCGACCATCTTGATGAGCAGCGGACAGGGACGATATTTGGGATCGCCCAGGCCATCCTGCAGGACACGCATGATGTCGAGGCAGACATCGAGTCCGATAAAATCCGCGAGTGTCAGCGGCCCCATGGGATGCGCCATGCCCAGCTTGAAGACTTCATCGACGGCCTCGGGCGTCGCTACTCCTTCCATCACCGCGTACATGGCTTCATTCAGTAAGGGCATGAGCACACGATTGGAGACAAAGCCCGGGGCGTCGTTCACTTCCACTGGAGTCTTGTCGAGCTTTACCGCCAGCTCGCGAACGGCGTCGAAGGCCGCTTGCGAAGTGGCCAGCCCACGAATCACTTCCACCAGCTTCATCACCGGAACGGGATTGAAGAAATGCATGCCGATGACGTGCCGGGGGCGGGAGGTGAGCGCGGCGAGTTTGGTGATCGAAATCGAAGAAGTGTTGGTGGCCAGGATGACGTCGGGGCGGCAGACGCGATCGAGGTCGCGAAAAATTTCAGTCTTGATTTCGAGTCTCTCGGTGGCGGCTTCGATCACGAAATCGCAAGAGGAGAGGCGAGTCCGGTCGGTGACGGTTTCGATGCGTTCCAGGGTCGCGGCTTTGTCGGCGGCAGAAATCTTGTTCTTCGACACTTCGCGATCGAGATTCTTTTCGATGGTCGCGAGGCCGCGATCCAGAAAGCGCGGCTCGAGGTCGCACAGAAAGACTTCATAGCCGCTGCGGGCGAAGACGTGGGCGATGCCGTTGCCCATGGTGCCTGCGCCGATGACTCCGATTGCTTGCATGATGACCTTCCCTAAGAGAACTAAGCAGGATATCATCGCAGCGCAAAGACCTTGCCGGCGGAGGGAACCGTGGAATCCGGCGGCGACTTTTCCCCCTGAACGGGGTTCAAACCTATGCGGCAAGAGTTCCAGAAAAAAAGTTGCGACGGAGGTTTGCGATGAAGACGCTGAAGGGATTGCATTGGCTGCGCGGCATCGCTGTGGCGGGCGCGCTCGCGGTTGGGTTGGGCGGCGCGGCTTTGGCGCAGAACGGCTATTATCAGCCGCAGGACTATCGTTACGAGCCGCCTTCATTCCGGCTGGCGCACGACATGGGCTACGAAGATGGAGCGCTGGTGGCGCGTCAGGACTTGTTGCATGGCAAGGCATTTCAGCCTTATCCGCGGGGAAAGTATGCGCATGAGGATCGCGGCTACCGGTCGGATTATGGCGACAAGTATGCTTACATGGAGCACTACGCGCGCGGCTACCGGCAAGGCTACGAGCGCACGTTCGGCCGCTATTAGGCGTCTCGCGCAGCAAAAAAAATCCGGCCCGCTTCCGATCCAGAAGCGGGCTTTCGTGAGAACCTCGTAAGCTGGAGTAGTCGCGAAACCGGCGAAGCCTACTCGCGATTCAGGCTTTCGTCGATGGCTACTTTGCCGCCTTTTTCGACGGTAATGACTTTGTGCACCGACTGGAAGCCGGAGAGCGTGATGTCGATCACGAAGGTTCCCGGATCGAGATAGAACTCGACGGGGGATGTCTTATCGAGGATGCGGTTGTTGACGGCAATCTGCGCGCCTCTGGGTTGGGTCTTGATGGTGACGCCGCCCATGCCTGCGGTGTCAGAGCCGCCAAACATCTTCTTGAACTTGCCGCCAATCTTGACGTCGTCCGCCGAACCCAGCGCGCGCAATGTCGGGGCGTAGCGGAAGGTCTGGCCCGCTTGCAGGTTGGCGGTGCTGGTGTCGTCGAGGTAACCCTGCTTGCGTAAGGTGAAAGTATGCGAGCCGGGCTTGTCGGCGGCAATTTGCGCGGGCGTGACTTTGCCGGTGTCTTTGCCGTCCATAAGAATGGATGCGCCAGCGGGATCGCTGCTGACCGCGATCATGGCGGCGAGAGAGGCCAGTTGCACCGCGACGAATGACTTGCTGCCTGAGGCTACATCGATCGTGCGCGTTTCGGTGCTGTAACCCGGCTTGCCGATAACGACCACGTGCGACCCCGGCGTTATTCCAGCCATGTTGTAAGGCGTAACCCACGCGGGATTGCTTTGTCCGTCAACCTGCACTTGGGCCCCGGCTGGGGTGGAGTTCAATGTCAGCTGGCCGGGAATGAGGACGGCTACGGCGGGCGCCGCTTGCACCACGCTTTTCGATTTCTTCTTGCCGGTATATTTCGGCTGCACGGAAACGGGCGGCTCCTGGGTTAGAGGCTCGGGGGCGACGGCCGCAGCCTGGGCTTGGGTGGGATCGGGAGTCTGGGCGGCAGGGTTGGCGTCGGGTTGGGGCGCAACCGGCGCGGCCGCTGGCGGAGCGGGCGCGGGCTGCGCTGCGGGCGCAACGGCCACTGCGGGCGCGGGTCCGGCCTCGTCTTCGGAATTTTCCGAATGCACATGGAAGAAAATGATGACGCCTACCAAAGCGATGATGCCGATGGCTCCTGCAATCGAATACATGAAGAGCTTGGGCGGAGTCTTGGCGATTTCGTTGGCCGCCTTCTTAGCTAGCTCTGCGGGCTGAATCTTCGGCTTTTCCGGCTTACCGTTCTTGAAGACGGCGGAATGAACCGAGTCCGGCTCAGTCGCGGCTTCGGGCGTCGGCTCAGGAGCAGGCGCAGGCTTCGCGATGAACACTTCCTTGAGTGGCGGCAATTCGCTCATCTCGGAAAAGCTCTTACCTGTGCTCTTTGTGGCGGCCCGGCTCTCGTCCATTGCGGGATCGACTTTGATTTTCGGTGCTTTGACTTCGGGCTCTTCGACGGCCAGCGCGGACATCAATTCAAGCGGCGGCTGTGCGGTGGGCTTCGGAGTCTCGACACGGGCTTGCACCGTGGGGGTGAGCGCGACAGGTCGTGGCGCCGGGGCGGCACCGCCGGCGAAAGGGCTGGAGTTGCCTCCCGCTGCGGCGGCGACAGACTTCTGCGCCACCATGGGTTCTGGGGCTGGGGCAGGCTCCGGCTTCGCCGCGGCAGGCGCAACGATTTTGGGCTCTGGGGCAGGAGTCGGGGCGGGCGCAGCAACCGGCGCCGTAACAATAGCAGGGGGTGCAGCCGGCTTGATCTTTGAAATGTCGCCAGTAAATCCGCGGGCCGGTTCTTTCGTTTTCCTGGTGTCGGCGGCTTTCACCGGACTGTCTTTGCACTTCTCCAAATCCAGCACCAGCTCGCGCCCGCTCTGATAGCGCTGCTCCGGATCCTTAGCCAGCGCCTTCATGATGAGCTCGCTGAGCATGGGATGAACTTTGGCTTTGACTTCCGCAGGCGCGGGCGGAGTGAATTCAAGAATCTGCTGCCGCACTGCATCCGCGTCTTCTCCGTCAAAGGCTTTGCGATCAGTCGCCATTTCGTAAAGAATCGCGCCCAGGCTGAAGAGGTTCGAGCGCACGTCCAGCGGATCGCCATGCAACTGCTCAGGCGACATGTAATACAAGATGTCCGGCGCTTTGCCTTTCGCCTGCGCTGCCATCGCTCCCATGCAGGAGATGCCAAAGCCTAGAATCTTGACCGTGCCGTCCCACCCGGACATAAGCTTCGCAGGCTCCAGGCTGTAGTGCGCGCACTTGTGGCCTTGCGCATGATCGAGGGCCTGGCAAGCCTGACGGGTGATGTCCTGAATATCCCAGATGGTGAAACCGTCGCCGCGGCTGAGCGCGGTGAAGACGCTGTTGCCTTGTACGTATTCGAGGGAAGCGCAGAAGTAGCCTTCCATCTCGCCCGCGCCATAGAGCACGGCGAGATTGGGGCTGTTGAGCGGTTTGGTGCTTTCCGCTTCTTCCAGCAGGCGCTGCACGAGAATGGGGGCCTGATCGCCCAAGGGTTCGAGCTTCACGGCCTTGAGCGCCACCATTTGCCCGCTATCGGGGTCGGTGGCCTTGTATACGGTGCAGAATTCGGAGTGCGCCAGCTCTCCCAGTATCTCGAAGCGTCCAATCTTGTTCGGCATATTCGGCCCTCTTGCAGACGAAGCGTCGGCGTCAACGTGCAATCGCCGTCCCATTTCAAATGGGGGGAATGACGTGCTTAGAATACTGCGGAGAGCGCTTGGGGCGAGAGTTACGAAGGTCATTGCAATTGCGGAGGATTGCGCTTAGGAATCAATGCGATGAGTTTCTGGATCGCTTCGACCAGAAACTTGCGCCGTTTACAGCGAGCGCGCCTGCGGGATGGTTTCTCTCCGGCCGTTGCGTATATAAGACCAAGCGAGGCAGGCCGCCAATCCGCCGAAGATCTGGGCAATGATGAAGAGCGGAACATCGACGGGCCGAATCCCCGAGAAGGTGTTGGAGAGGGATCGTGCGATGGTGACTGCTGGATTGGCGAAGGAAGTTGACGCCGTGAACCAATACGCAGCCGTGATGTACGCCGCGACGGCATACGGAACCGCGGACGCCCTCTGTCGGGAGCATCCAAGGATGACCAAGAGCAGCCCAAACGTCGCAACAAACTCGCTCAACACAAGTGGCCAGCCGGAACGAGTGTGCAGCGATAGGGAAACGACGGGAAGCCCGAACATAAGATGAGCGCCCCCCGCCCCAGCAATTCCGCCGACGATCTGGACGACGATGTAGGCCAAGGCGTCCGTCCAAGACCGGCCGCCCTCGATCGCGTCAGCCAAAGTGACGACCGGATTGAAGTGCGCCCCTGAGATTGCTCCGAAGGCCAAGATGAGAGCCACGAGTGCGGCCCCGGTTGCAATCGTGTTCGCAAGCAGGGCGATGGCGACGTTTCCGCCCGAGAGCTTCTCACCCATGATGCCGGAGCCAACGACAGCTGCGACGAGAAACGCTGTGCCGATGAATTCCGCAGTCAACCGGGCACGCAGAGGGAACGTCATTGACGGCCTATCTCCTCGAGGCTTTTTTTCAGAGTGAGGTCGTCGATGGATGCAAGAGGCAAATCGAGGAAGAGAGTGATGCGCCGGTCGAGCGTGAAGAAGGCGTCACGAAATGCCCGTTGAATTTCGCTTTCCCGACCCTTCACCGAAGCTGGGTCAGGAACTCCCCAATGAGCGGTCATCGGATGTCCGGGCCAAATCGGACAAGCTTCATTTGCCGCGCTATCGCAGAGGGTGAAGATGAAGTCGATCTTAGGCGCGTCCGGATTCGCAAACTCGTCCCAGGACTTACTTCGGAGTCCTGCGGTCGAGATGCCAGCCGCTTGGAGTTCTCTCAAAGCTTCTGGCCGCACGATGCCTGACGGGTGGCTGCCGGCGCTGTAGGCGCTGCAGCTCGGCCTTCCCTTCGAATTCATGATGGCCTCCGCCATGATGGAACGGGCGGAGTTCCCGGTGCAGAGGAACAGGACGTTGTAGTGATCCACTGTGATGTCAGGCAGCATGCGAAGGCTTGACTGCACGGACGAAAGCACTCATGAATTTTCCGTCAACCTGTGGGGCAACGGCATCGACATCAATGTTGTGCCCTGCGAGAAACTCGCGAGCATCTTCGATTCGGTAGACCCGGGTCGGCTCCAGAGCGATCTGCTCGAAGCCAACTGACGCCAGCTTGTTTCGGTATTCGTTCTCTTCCATCGCACCGGCAACACAGCCGACCCACAGAAGAACACTCTTGCGAATCTCGGGGAGCATCTCGCCACGAGTGACAACGTCGGAGACTGCGAATCGACCTCCGGGTTTAAGCACTCTGAACGCTTCCCGCAGGACCGCGTCCTTGTCAGCGGAGAGATTGATAACGCAGTTGGAGATCACGACATCGACAGAGGCATCCGGGAGCGGGATGCGTTCAATCTCACCTTTCAAGAACTCGACATTGTCGATGCCAGCTTTCCGCTTGTTCTCGTGGGCAAGGGCCAGCATCTCGTCCGTCATGTCGAGTCCGTAGGCCTTGCCAGTCGGGCCGACACGTTTCGCGGACAGTAAGACATCGATTCCGCCTCCGGAGCCGAGGTCCAGTACGGTCTCTCCGGGGTTGAGTTTGGCGAGGGCTGTCGGATTGCCGCATCCGAGCGATGCCAGCAACGCCTCTTCGGGAATCTGAACGGCTTGCGATGCGTCGTAGAGGTTCGACGTTATGGGGTCGCAACCTGCGGTCGCTGCACTTGCCCCGCAACACGAACTTCCACCCGTCGCGACTCGTAATGCCGCTTGACCATACTTCTCTTTGACAACGTCTTTGATGTCCTGATTCATGATTCCTCACTTACAGCACTGAATAATTGATTCCGGCTTGAGCGCTTTGTTCCTGGTGCAGCATTCGGCGTACAAGAACTGAAGAACCTCCTGAAGGGCATCGGTGTTCGCGGTGTAGCGCAGGAACGTGCTCTCCCGTGAGACCCGGACCAGGTGTTCGGACCTGAGTTTGTCGAGATGGTGCGACAGAGTCGAGTTCGGAATGTCCAGTTCTTGCTGAATTTCGCCGACAACGAGGCCGTCGGGGTGAGCGGCGAGAAGCAACTGCATAATCCGCAGGCGAGCTTCTGTGCCCATTGCCGAAAACATGTCTGCGTACTTGACTACTTTGTCGGGCGCGGGGCGTGCGGTCGGCATATTTCGATACTTGCAGAAATACAGACTCCTTGTCAAGCGAAAGCCGGCGCAAACGCGTCTTCGCTGCGAGCTGGCTCTTTATCGCAAGATTCTTATTAAAGATGACAATTGTCACGCCACCCGGTTGACGCTTGCCACTGGCACTCGTCCGAACTCTAAGCGAACATTCTTTAGGCGAACATTCCAGCGTGAAGGGGGGAGTGTAAGTCATAGGCGGGTTGTGAGCGCTCGGACGATTCCAGTATGCTGAAGGCGAAGTTTATTCCCGATCTCCGAGGCCGTGTATGACCCTCACTCGGTTCGTCAGCAAGAACGCATTCCGCAACAAACGCCGCAGCATTTTGACCGTTCTGAGCATTGGATTCTCCCTGCTTCTGCTCACTCTTATGATGACCGTCTGGCACGCCTTTTATATCGACCAGGGCAGTCCTGAGTCTGCGCTGCGACTGGTTACGCGCCACAAGGTTTCGCTCACGTTCGAGTTGCCCAGCTACTACCGGGAGAAGATTCGAGCCGTGCCGGGGGTGGCGGCGGTGGTGCCGATTTCGTGGTTTGGCGGCAAGTATAAAGACGATAAGCCGGAGAACTTTTTTGCGCAGTTCGGCACCGATCCCGATGAGTTTTTTAAGGTCTACACCGATCTGAAGATGCCTGCCGATCAAATCTCGGCCTGGCAACATGATCGTCAGGGCGTGATTGCAGACAAGACACTGGCGGACAAATATGGGTGGAAGATCGGCGATCGCATTGTGTTGGTCGGCGTTATTTATCCGGTGAATCTTGAACTCAACCTGCGTGGGATATATACGACCGAGCCCGACGATCAGGCGGTGTATTTCAATACGAAGTATGTGGAGGAAGCGGTGCCGACGTTCAAAGGCAAAGCGGGGACATTCGGCATTCTGGCGAATTCATCGGATGACGTCGGCAAAATTTCAGGCGCGGTCGATCAAATGTTTCACGATTCGCCGCAGCCCACAAAGACGGAGAGCGAAAAGGCCTTTCAGCTTGGGTTCGTGGCCATGCTGGGGAATGTGAAAGCGTTCATCCTGAGTATTTGCGGTGCCGTCGTCTTCACCATCCTTCTGGTTTCAGCCAACACTATGGCGATGTCGATTCGCGAGCGCACTCGTGAAGTCGCGGTACTCAAGACTCTCGGCTTCCGTCGCGAAACCATTCTCGGATTGTTTGTCGGCGAAGCGGTGACTTTGGCCTTAGTAGGCGGAATCTTAGGTTCCCTTGGCGCGGTTGGCTTGGCGGAACTGGCTGCTCACAGTAATGGTGGCGGAGGATTTTTTGCCGCCATGAAGGTGACGCCCGGAACTATGGCGGTGGCATTATCCGTATCTATCTTCGTGGGTTTCATCAGCGCCATCATTCCGTCCTACACCGCTTCACGGGTCAATATCGTCGAAGGATTACGGCACATCGGATAAGCATTATGACACTGGGCAGCTTTGTGGTGAGGAGCGCGTTTCGCAATCGCCGCCGGAGCATCTTGACCGTGCTCAGCGTCGGCTTCTCGTTGCTGCTGCTTACTCTGATGATGACGATCTGGCGCAGTTTTTATATCGATCAGGGCGCGCCCGAATCGGCGAAGCGGGTGATCACGCGGGACAAGGTTTCCATGGCGTTCTTTCTGCCGTCCTATTATCGGGAGAAGATTCGCGCCATCCCCGGCGTGACGGCGGTCGTGCCCATGACATGGTTCGGCGGAAAGTATATCGATGACCGCCCTGAACATTCGTTCACCCAGATGATGACCGATCCGGACGAGTATTTGAAAGTGGCTTCGGACAAGATCGTTCCGCCGGATCAAGTTTCGGCCTGGCAGCGCGACCGCGCCGGAGCCATGGTGGACGCCGAGTTGGCGAAACAATATGGATGGAAGATTGGCGACCGCGTCACAATCCTGGGAACGATTTTTGAAGTGAATCCGGTGCTGACGATTCGCGCGATCTATACGATTACGCCGCCCGCGAAAATTCTTTACTTCAATTCGAAGTATGTTGAGGAAGCCGTTCCATGGTTCAAAGGGCAGGCCGGGTTTTACGACACGCATGTAGCGACCGAACAGGATGTACCCGAGGTTGAGAGTGCCATCGATCAGCTGTTTCACAACGCTCCGGCGCCGACGAAGACTGAAACCGAGCACGCTTTCCGGCTTTCGTTCGTGGCGCGGTTGGGGAACGTGAAGGCGTTCATCTTGAGCATCTGCGGCGCGGTGGTGTTTACAATTTTGCTGGTGTCGGCGAATACGATGGCGATGTCCACGCGCTCACGAACCCGCGAAATCGCCGTCTTAAAAACTTTAGGATTCACGCGGCAGCGCGTGCTATCAATCTTCGTCGGGGAATCAGTAGCTCTTTCGCTGCTCGGAGGAATTCTAGGCATCCTCGCGGCATTCGGTTTATTGAAGCTGGTCAGCAGTTCTCCAGTTGCGGTGGGCGTGCCTGCCGGGTTTGAAGTGACGTACGCGACCATGGCCGTGGCGCTCCTGGTCGCTGCGATTGTCGGAGTGCTGAGCGGATCTCTGCCCGCTTACCACGCCTCGCGCATTAATATTGTGGAGGGCCTGCGCCACATCGGATAAGCTTCGCAAGAAAGCAAAATTATGGCGATTCCTCTCAAATACAATCTCCGCAATTTGGCCATGCGCAAGGGCCTCACTGGCATGACCGCGCTGGGCATCGCGCTCACCGTGACCACGGCGATTTTTCTTATGGCGCTGCTCGCTGGATTAGATCGAGCCTTTGTCACCAGCGGCGATCCGCTGAACGTGCTCGTGTTGCGCAAGGGATCGAACGCGGAACTCTCTGGCGGCTTCGATGCTGCGTTGTTTCCAACGCTCAAGAATCTACCCGGTCTGGCGAAAGACAGTCATGGCGAGCCGATGGCGTCCGGCGAAGTCGTCGTCGTCATCGTGCTGCCTCGCAAGGATGGTACGGGCGAGGTCAATGTGACCGTGCGCGGCATGATGCCCGACGGGCTCGAGCTTCGCCCCAAAGTGAAGATCGCGAAGGGTCGCTGGTTCACGCCTGGCCAGCGTGAAGTCGTCGTCAGCCAGTCGATTGCGCGCCGCTTCTCTCATGCCGATGTCGGTGACACCCTCGAATTCGGCAAAGGGCCATGGACCGTAGTCGGCATCTTTGATGCTGGCGGAACGGCGTATGAATCGGAAATCTGGGGCGACGTGAATCAGATGAACTCCGACTTCGATCGCCAGGGGGGATTTTCATCCGCCTATTTACGAGCGACTGATCCGGTTAGCGCCGATGCCATCAAGCACCGCGTCACCGACGACCAGCGGCTAAAGCTGGAAGGATTATTGGAGCCGGAGTATTACGCGAGCCAGACCAGTTCCGGGGGGCCGATCAAATTTGTCGGCATCATGGTCGCGATCATCATGGCGATTGGATCGAGCTTCGCGGCCATGAACACAATGTATGCGGCGGTCAGCTACCGTTCGCGCGAGATTGCGACCCTGCGAGTCATTGGATTCTCCAAGCCAAGCATTTTGACGTCCTTCGTATTCGAATCTGTAGTCTTATCTCTACTGGGTGCGATCGTCGGAATTTTATTGATGCTGCCCTTCAACGGAATGGAGACCGGCACGTCCAATTCAGTGACGTTCAGCGAAGTGGTGTTCAGCCTGCGGATGACACCCGCGGTGGTAGGCGCAGCCGTACTTTTCGCAGTCGTCATGGGATTGCTGGGCGGCATCGCGCCCGCATGGCAGGCTGCCCGGAAGGACATACTCACGGCATTGCGAGACTAGCGCCGCCCGGAATTATTTATGGCCATCGACTCAAAACATCACGAATTGCAAGGATTGCGGATTGATCGATCCGCACGCGGATCATCGTCGGAAGAAGGTCCGGCCTGGGCGCGACGCTACATTGTGGCCGGTATCGCGGTCGTTGTCTTGCTTGGCGTTGTTGCGCTTGGCTACCGGCTGTTTTCGCCGACGATTCCGGAAGTTGACGTGGCACGCGCTGCGGCGGAAAGCGGCGATGTTGGTGGCATCGTTTTATCGGCTAGCGGCTACATCGTGGCGCATCACAAGATCAACGTAAACACGAAAGTCACGGGACGCGTGGCATCGATCTCCGTCGAAAAGGGCGATAAAGTTACCGCCGGGCAAGTGTTGGTGCGCCTCGAGGACGAAGAGTTCCGCGCCCAGTATGAACAAGCCAAGGGCGCTGCGGACAATGCTCGCGCCTATCTCGAAGAACTGCAGAACGGATCCCGTCCCGAAGAAATCGCGCAGGCACAACACAACCTCGACGAAGCGCGCGCCACGCTGGTCGATGACAAGCTCACGCTGGATCGCACCAAGGAACTGTTTTCGAACGGAGTGGTTTCGCGTCAGGCGCTGGACGATGCAACGGCGAAGTACGACTCCGATTCGCAGCGCGTGAATTCGCTCGACAAGGCGTATACGCTGTCGAAACTGGGCCCGCGCAAAGAAGAAATCGAACGCGCCCGCGCCAGTCTCGAGCAAGCCCAAGGACAGGCCGACTACGCGAAGTCGCAGCTCGACGCGACCCTGATTCGCGCCCCTGTAAGCGGCACGATTCTCGAACGCACTGCGGAAAAAGGCGAGTTGATCACGTCGCAATTCGCCAGTTCCGCCGAAGGCGGCCCACAGGGCTCGGTGGTCGCGCTCGCCGACTTGAATGACATTCAAGTCGAACTCGACATCGCGCAGGATGACTTCGCGAAGCTGAGCGCCAATCAAAAGGGAATCGTCACAGTCGACGCGTTTCCCGATCGCAAGTACAACGGAGTGATTGCGCAAATTTCTCCAGAAGCCAATCGGCAGAAGGCTACGGTGCAGGTGAAAGTGCAGATTCTAAATCCTGATTCGTATCTACGGCCGGACATGAACGCGACCGTGAAGTTCCTGGCGAATGAAGAGAAAGCTGCAACCGCAGGCCCGACTGGGGTTTTCGTTCCCAGCCAGGCGATTCGCGATCATGACGGCAAGAAAGTCGTCTTTATCGCCTTCAACGGCAAGACGCTGATGCGCGAAGTACAGATCGAATCGCAGCGCAGCGGCGGCGCGCTGGTCAGCGGATTGGTCGGCGGCGAAAATGTGATTACTGCGTCACCGGTCGAGTTGAAAGATGGAATGAAGATCAAAATCAAAGGTCAGAGTTAGCAACACCAGTTAGCAACATCAATTTTCCGCGAGGATTCTATTCATGAGTACTGCAACGCTGCCCGATACGCTGAGCAAAACGAAAGTCGTCGAAGTGAAACATGTCAGCAAAGTCTTCAAGCGCGACGCCTTCGAAGTGAAGGCGCTCGACGACGCGACGCTCGAAATCAATAAAGGAGATTTTGTCGCGCTCATGGGTCCTTCGGGCTCCGGCAAAACAACACTGCTCAATATGATCGCGGCCATCGACCGTCCCACCAGCGGCGAACTGCTGGTGCTGGGCGAAAACATTTTCCGCCTCACCGATGCGCAATCCGCGCGCTGGCGCAACGAGCATATTGGATACGTCTTCCAAACTTTCAATCTCATTCCTGTGCTCACCGCGTTCGAGAACGTTGAACTGCCGCTTCTGCTGACGAAGCTGACCGCGCAACAACGCCGCGATCACGTCATGACCGCGCTCAAGCTCGTTGGCCTGGAAGAGCGCGTCAACCATCTCCCCAAGCAACTCTCCGGCGGACAGGAGCAGCGCGTGGCCATCGCCCGCGCGATCGCCAGCGATCCCACGCTGCTGCTCGCCGACGAACCCACCGGCGACCTGGACAGCCACTCCGCTACGGAGATTCTCGAAATCCTGAAGCGGCTGAATGAAGGCTTCCAGAAGACGATCATCATGGTCACGCACGATCCTCATGCCGCGTCGTATGCGCATGTTACACGGCATTTGGAAAAAGGCATGTTGCTGCCCGCGTGATCGGTTTGTGGCTCGACCCGCGGAGGAATCCGGCGGCTGAGGGCGGATTTTTTATCGCTTATTCGTGGGCCTGAAGGCCCACGCTTCCACGGTTGTGCCCGACGGGTCCGGGGTTGGCCAGCGGCTCTGCGATCGCTCCCATCGCCATGGTTGTCCTGGCGGCCCTTATTTTTCAGGAATGCATTTTGTCCGGCGAGCTCTTCGCATAGCTGCTTAATGCCCGAAGATCACACGCAAGGCGGTCGCCGCGACCGAAATCTCCACGGGAGTGTTGCAGACGTATTCACCGTCGGCATAGACCGCGCTGGGCGTCGGTGTTTCCATGCGGACACCCTGCGTCTGGAAATAATTTACGCCGCTAACTTCTAAATGCTTGCCAGAATAAATCTTAGGAAAGTTGCGCAGCAACCGCAGCTTCGACATCTCGCCCACCACGCAAACGTCCAGTAACCCGTCATCCAGCTTCGCTCGCGGGGCGACTTTCATGCCGTCGCCGAAGTAAGGCGTGTTCGCGATCGCGGCGAAGAAGACTCTTTCCTCGCGCGTGACATCGCTGGAACTCAGCTTGACCGCAAGCGGTTTGAAATGCGCGAGGGACGGGAGCAGGCCCCAAACATAGCCGCCATTTCGGCGTAGCAAGCCGGGAAACGATTGGGCGCGGCGGGCGACTTCGGCGTCCAATCCCACGCCGCAGGTGCAACAGAAATAACGGCATTCCCGTTTGCCTTCGTGTGTGAACTCAATCCGTCCCAGATCGACGTCGCGCACCACGCCGCGCCCTTCGGTGAAAGATTTCCAGGCGCGCAAAGCGTCGCGCCCGCTATGCAGTCCCAGGGATCGGGCGAAGTCGTTTCCGCTGCCGCAGGGCACGACCAGCACAGGCAATTGCAACTCGACCAGCCGGAGGAGATGATGGTGAATCGTTCCGTCCCCGCCAAAGATGACGATCGCGTCAGAGTCTTTAGAAGTTGCAGGGGTCTTCCGACACCATTCCGTATTGGGGGTTTGTGCGAAGCTTTGGAAAATTCGCGGTGGGGACTTTATTCCGAAGATCGCGGTGGCTCTCATGCCGGCCGAATGAGGGTACCAGAGTTTTACCGTTGAGGGCAGAATCCAGGATGGTCCGCGGCTTGTGCCGCGCGAGCGGGGACACTCGGGCCTACATTAGAACGGCTTGCCGTGAAAGAGATAGATCAGTTCGATGACCAGGATGATGACCACGAGCGCTTCCAGCACGAAGGCGCGGCTTTGGTTGAACTGGTCGACCATGAAGCGGTAGAGTTCTTCGGCGGTATGAATCTTCTGCGTGACGAGATCTTTGTAATCGGGCACGCCGATTTTGGAGGCGGCCAGCTTATAGAAGCGGGCGGAGAACATGTCGCTGAGGAATTTGATTGCGTTGTCGGCGTGTTCGGTGAGTTCGCTTACGTCGAGCAGCACCGTATGCAGCTTGGAGGCGGCGCGGGCCAACCGCCAACGGGCAAGCATTCCGGTGCCTTTGTCCAGGAAGGCGTACACGCCTTCGAGTTCCTTGGTCAGCAATTCGTCGTAGTGACGGAATTCCAAGAGCTGCGAGTTGGCGTACTCCAGCAGTTGAATGGCAGGTGCGGCGCCGGATTCGCTGTCATACAGAAACGCAGCATTCCAGCCGATCACCGCCAAGTCATTGGGATAATAGGAAATTCCGGATTGAAAAATTTCCTGGCGCTCGCCCTCCGAAAGTTGTGCGTTCTCTCCACGTACGATTTGCGCGATGTGTCCGCCGTGGGCTTGAATCAATTCCGCCGCGGAAGGCGATCCTGCAATCTCGCGCACGTGAAAGATGAAGTAGTCTTCGCTTAGCCATTCGGCGTAAGGTTTGACCAATGCGGGAGCGCAGCGTTCGAGATTTTTGCGGACCATGCGGGTGGCGTGAGCGCCGAAGTCGACATCCCAGACCCAGCGGCTGCCAAGGCCGACCAGCTTCTCCCAGCCGCCGGCGAAGGGCAACTCGAAGACGACGCTGATGACGCCGTAGTCGTAATACTTGATCTGACCCTGAAGCTGCTCGCCGGTTTCCAGCACCAGCGGATCGATGGCCTGCACGACTGGCGGGCGCTGATAGCGCACATACACCGGTGCGGGATGCTTAAAGCTTGGCTGCGCCATGGAGCGGGTGCCGAGAATCTCGCGTAGCTTGTCGAGGCGAATCTCTTCGCAAACGTCGAACTGGATGAGCACGAGCACCGACCCGCGCAGCGCCACCTCGACCGGCGCGGCAGGTTGCAGCGCAACGTTTGCATCGATGGTCGGGGCCTGCTCTAGTTCAGGGCTCATAAAAATGTCAGCGGGGAACCGGCTTGCGAGACCGCTCGGCGGGGAGCGGCTCCGGTGGTTCTATTGTCCCAGATTCAGGGCAGGAAGGCGAGGGGACGGTGGGCAGCGGAGCTAAGTGGCTTATTTGGCAGGTACTTGCAGTCTATTCATCCTCGACGCGAGCGGGTTGCCCTGGTCGCCGCTGGCGCCGAAGCAGGGACTCGATCAACCGCCCGCCGAATAAGTCGAACTCTGTAATGCGCATGTAACTTAAAGGAGCTATCTTCGTTATCAGCATCGCCAGAGACGCGGGCTGTACTTACGATTCGGTCGTCAGGCTGGGGAATACTTCGCCACAGGGAGAGTTAACGATGAACAGGGGCAATCCATACAAAAGCAATCTCACTTTTCTTTCGGTCGCACTTCTGATCGGAATCCTTTCTTTGAATGTCTCGGCACAGGTTGAGCCGGGCAGCGGGATGGCGCGGCGGAATGCGAATATCTCGACGAATGCGGTCGGTACGGGCTCGAGGTTCCGGATTGCGAATTATCAGACTGCTCCGGTGCCCTATGGCATCGCGGCGGGCGATTTCAATGGCGACGGCAGCCTTGACATCGTCACCGCGGACTCCGGCAACATAGACTTCGGGCAGGCCAACAACACTGTGGGTGTACTGCTCAATCGGGGCAACGGAGCGTTTGCGTCGAACGTCAACTATCAGGTGGGCGGCGGGCCAACCTCCATTGCCGTGGGCGACTTCGATGGGGACAAAAAGCTCGATCTTGCGGTGTGGAACTTCGAAGACGGGACGGTGAGCGTTCTGCTGGGTAACGGCGATGGCACCTTCCAATCGCAGATCGTCACTGAACTTAATACCGCGATTCAAGCCGACAATCTGGCCGTGGGCGACTTCAACGGCGACGGAAAACTCGATCTGGTGGTTACGAATTTCATTTTCGCGACGGTTCGGGTTCTGTTGGGCAACGGCGACGGTACGTTTCAGCCTGCGGTCAGCTATCCGGTCGCAGACCGGGCGACGAATGTTGCGGTCGCGGACTTGAACGGAGATGGAAAACTCGACCTAGCGGTGACGACGTGGGCAGGCAATGCGAATGATGCCGTTTCCATTCTGCTGGGCAATGGCGATGGCACTTTCCAATCGGCGGTGAACTACTCAGTAGATTCCGAGCCGGAAGGTGTTGTGGTGGGCGACTTCAACGGCGACGGGAAACTCGATCTTGGGGTCGCGAATACCTGCGGTCACGACAATGCACTTTGCGAGCAAGACGGCACCGTATCTGTGTTGCTCGGCAAGGGCGATGGTACCTTCAAGCCGCAAACCGATTACACCGTGGGCCGCGGTCCGTTTGACATTGTGGCGGCAGACTTCACGGGAAACGGCACGCTCGATCTGGCGGTTTCCAACGCCTATGACTCGACTGTGACCGTGCTCCTCGGCAAGGGCAACGGCACGTTTAACAAACTGCTGACCCATCCCGCCGGGGACCAAGCCATTGGCTTAGTGGCTCGGCAGTTCGTGAAGAACGGCACGGGTCCCGCGGATTTAGCCTTGGCAAATTGGGGCAGCTACCTGGGGGACAGCGTGACTGTCATCCTGAACGAGGGGGCCAGCCAGTTCTAAGGGATTGGCGATTATCCTAAAGAAACTGAGGGGCTGGGCCGCAGGCCCGGCCCTTCGCAATTTTTATGCGTCTGCTACTTCAGTTGCCGGTTAGAGTATAGACGCCCTTTAGGCGGATGTCCCGCGAGGAAGATCCGACGAGGACATCGAATTGACCGGGTTCACTCACCCAGGTTTTCTTCGCAGTGCTGTAAAAGGCGGTGGCGCTGCGATCCAGCGCAAAGTGGACGGCCGAGGATTCTCCCGGAGCGAGACTCACGCGACGGAATCCTTTCAGTTCATGGACGGGGCGATCCACGCTGGAGTGTCCGTCATGGATGTAGAGTTCGACTACTTCTGCGCCTGCGCGGGCTCCGCTATTGCGAACGGTGAGGCTCACGTCTACGGAGCTGCCATCTGCGACCGTCGGTGAGACCTTCAAATCACTGTAGTCGAACTTGGTGTAAGAAAGCCCGTATCCGAAGGGGAATAGCGGCTCTATGTTTTTCTTATCGAAGTATCGATAGCCGACGTAGATGCCTTCCGCGTAGTCCACCTTTAGGTTTTCGCCGGGATAGTGACCGTACGCCGGCGAATCTTTCCATTGCTTCACGAAGGAGACCGGGAGCTTTCCGGAAGGATTAACGTCGCCGAACAGCACGTCCGCGAGGGCGTTACCACCTTCCTGTCCGCCGTACCACATATCCAGAACGGCAGGAGTATTCGCGAGCCAGCGGGTCATGATGACTGGACCTCCCGCGTTGATGACTACGATGGTGTTCTTGTTGGCTTTGGCTACGGCCTCGATGAGATCGTCCTGTCCGGCGGGGAGATCGAGGGACTTGATGTCGAAATCTTCCGACTCAAGTTTTGGATATCTTCCGACAACGATGATCGCTGCGTCCGCCTTGGCAGCGGCTTTCACGGCTTCGCCTCTTAGGCGCTCTCGCATGGCGGGCGTGTCCTGGCTCGGATCTTCGCCTTCCATGGCGTCACCCAACGCATAGGTGACCTGCACGTGGTCGGCGGCTCGCTCCTGAATGCCTTTCAGCGGGCTTACGGAATACTTGGGTTTCACCAGAGAGCTGCCTCCACCGCCGGTGCGGGCGATAGCGGCATTGGGGCCGATGACTACCAACGAGTGAATCTTTGAGGGATCTAGCGGAAGCAAATCGCCGGCGTTCTTTAGTAGAACGATGCTTTCCGCAGACGCTTTGCGCGCCAACGCACGTTGCGCGGGGGTGTCGATTTCGCCGCTTGGGGTATGAGGATTGTCGAACTGACCGCTGACGAACATGATGTGCAACATTCGTCCGACGTTATCGTCAATCGTGGCCTGAGAAATTTTGCCCGCCGCCACGGCCGCCAACACTTTTTCTGGAACAAGCCAACCGCCGCCATTGCCAGCCTCGATGGTATCCGGTTTTTTGAGCCAGTCTTTCATGGGCGTACCGCCTGGCATCTCCAAATCCATTCCGGCGTTGACTGTGCCTACCGTGCTATAGGTGCTGCCCCAATCGGATACGACGAAGCCTTTGAATCCCCATTGATCGCGGAGAGTGTCCTTCAGCAAGAAGGGGTTTTCGGCGCAGTAGGTTCCATTGAGCTTGTTGTAGGCGGACATTACAGACCAGACGCCCGCTTCCTGCACCGCTGCTTTGAACGCGGGGAAATAAATTTCCTGCAAGGCGCGCTCATCGACGACAGCGTTGACGCGATGGCGTTCGAACTCCTGATTGTTGGCGGCGAAGTGTTTGACGGTGGCGATCACGCCCTCGCTTTGCACTCCCTTGATGTAAGCCACGGCCAGGCGGCTGGTGAGATAAGGGTCTTCGCCGAAGCCTTCGAAGTTGCGCCCCCACAGCGGAGTGCGATTGATGTTCACAGTCGGGCCGAGAATCATGTCCCGCCCCAGGGCTTTGACTTCCTCACCGATGGCCTGTCCGTCGCCTTGAACCAAGTCGGTGTCCCAGGTGGCGCCCATGGCGATGCCCGCGGGGAACGAAGTCGTGGTGACCTGCGCTTTTGCGTCCATGGCATTCATTTGCGAAGAGGGGCCAGCCCATGACCTTATGCCCAGCGGGCCATCCGCCATTTTGATTGACGGGATGCCGAGGCGTTCGTTGGGAACCGTGCTCATCCAATCGGCTCCGCTGAACATGGCGACTTTTTCCTGCAGGGTCATGCGACCGAGCAAATCCTGAACTCGCCGATCGACGGGGAGATTGGGATTCTTGTAAGGAGCGTTGGCGGCGGGGTTCTGAGCGATGCCGGGTGTGACTGCAAGCAAAATCAATAACGAAGGCAGCAAACGTGACATGGTTTGACCTCGACAGGAATTATAACCACAGTTTGCGGGCAGCGGGGGCGCGCTGCTCCACTTTGGTATGACTTTGCGAATGGCGGTATGGTTAAGGTATGCCGCTTAACGTACAGGATGAGTTTGGACAGATCGACATTTATGTGTTCGATCAAATTCTGCGCGGGAATATTGGCGCGGGAATGCGGGTGCTGGATGCGGGCTGCGGTTATGGGCGCAATCTTGTCCATCTGCTGCGCCAGGGATGTGAGGTGTTTGCGCTGGACGAGGATCGCGAGGGCGTTGAGCACGTGCGGCAACTGGCAGCGTCCCTGGAGTGCGGGCTTCCGGCGGAGAATTTTCAGGTTGGCCTGATTGAGCGCATGCCGTTTGCGGATGGATTTGCCGATGTTGTGATGTGCAATTCCGTATTGCACTTTGCCCGTGATGAAGAACACTTTCGGGAGATGCTCGCCGAGATGTGGCGCGTGCTCCGGCCGGGCGGGCTGTTGTTTTGCCGCCTGGGTTCACGCATCGGCATGGAGTTCGAGTGGGTGCGCGGACATACCTACATCATCGGGGACGGTTCGGAATGGTTTCTGGTCGATGAGGCCATGCTCTTGGAACTGGGCGAGGAGATGAATGCGGTGCTGGTCGATCCGTTGAAGACCACGGTCGTGCAGGATTATCGGTGCATGACGACCTGGGTGCTGCGGAAGAGAAAGCCACACGCGCGTCAGGGGTCGGATTGAATGGCAAACCGGCGACTGACATTAACGCTTGCAAGGGTGTATCCACTCGGATACAATGAAGAATCTTGAATACATTGCTTCGGTCGGACGATTTCGATGCTTGGGTGTCCAATCTGGCCGACCAAAAAGCAAAGGCCAGAATTCTGGCGCGTTTGACCAGCGCAACATTTGGAAATTTCGGCGATTGCGAACCCGTTGGCGAAGGCGTCTCCGAGATGCGTGTTCATGTCGGAGCGGGATATCGAGTTTATTACACGCGAACGGGATCGGCAGTCTACGTTTTGCTGGCTGGCGGCGTGAAGGCCTCCCGAACGAAGGACATTGCCAAAGCGAAAACAATGGCTCGTGAACTCAAAAGGGCGAAATGATGAAGAAGAAGAAAACGACTTACAAGCAGTTCGATGCGGCGGCGTATCTGGATAACGATGCGGTCATCGCGGAATATCTTTCGGCGGCCGCCGAAGACCCAAACCCTGAGGTATTCGTCGCCGCACTCGGCGACGTGGCCAAGGCGCGAGGCATGGCGCAGATCGCGAAAGACGCAGGACTAGGCCGCGAGAGTCTATACAAGACCTTGAGCGCAGGAGCACACCCGCGCTTTGAAACAATCAATTCCGTTCTGCACGCGCTCGGCGTGAAATTTGCGGTCGTCGCGGGAACTGCGCGTTAGTGTGAGAAGGCGGCTCGAAGGGCGACACAATATGAGCCAGACGAATACTTCCAAGAGAACGCTTAGAAACATTACGCCCGAGGCCATCGAGGCGGCGGCTCGCGCAGACAGCGACGCGCAACCGCTGTCCCTTGGCGATCTTAAGCGGATGAAGCGGACGCCGCAGGCGAAAATCATTCGCCGCGCGTTGGGCCTGACCCAAGAGGAATTTTCGGCGCACTACCACATCCCGCTGGGCACGCTCCGGGATTGGGAGCAAGGCCGCGCCGAGCCGGACCAGCGCACGCGAGCGTAGCTAAAGGTTATTGCGCGGGAACCTGAGCGTGTTGAGCGGGTTTTGAATACGAGGGCGCGCTAGAGCGTTTTTGTGATGATCTGGAATGCACCAAGCCAACCTTACGCTTTTGTAAAAGTGGGGCGTGCGAGGCACCTCAGAGTTGATGATTGCGCGAGATATTTGATTTGCGAGCATGCGGTGGGTTAGAGCGTCCATGAAGCTTCCGGCTCAGGCAGCATGAATGCCCACCTTTACGAAGAACGTAAAGGTGGGCCACCCGCCCTCGCTTCAAACGTTTTGGGGGAAGCCGCACGCGTGTGCAAGTGAATCCCGATGATAACCTTGAAACGTGTTGAAATGTGCGACCGACGGAGAGAACGAAACGTTGAATCGACTCATGTTTCTTTTTAGCGGTAGCGGAATTCTCTTCACGCTGGTCGGGGGTGCAGCCTGTCGGGAATATGGACTCAGGCGATCGACGAAGGACATGGACTTCGTTGTGAAGCCTTATAAATTGGCGATGGATATCGTGTCCGCGTCGGGGGCGTTTAGTCTTGTGCTCGATGCTCGTCCGGACATGACAGGCCGAACGTGCACACGGAAGGACGCGAAAACGGGAGTCTTGGTGGATTTTCTTACTGGTGGCATACGCATAACCGATCATGCGTTACTTAGTAATTTCGAATACAGTGATCCTCTGCCAATCCCCGAGCCGTCTGGGTTCGGTGATGTTGCTCCCTTGAAAACGCTGATCGCGATGAAGGTTGGAGCCATAACAAGCGGGCTGGACACACGAGCGCTCGGGGCCAACTGCGGAGGGCGGGAGCTAGATGAAGTTCAACAGGACATCGATGACGTTAGGGAACTAATTTCAGTCCGTCAACTTCCGCGCGACCTGGAGTTAGGCAGCACATTGGTTCAGCGGGATTACGAGAAAATCTACGATGGCGATTCCTTTATTCCCGAACTATTGAGGCTTCGGAGCCGATCTCTTACTTCCAACTAATTCGTGGAAAGTCCCGGCGAGCGGGAGGGAGCATTTTGCCGTCGGTAGATACCTACCCAGGCCACGTTTGACGGGGTAGTATATGGCGACGGCAAAATGCTCCCTCCCCCTCCCGCGCCCCTCCGAACAATGTCACTCGACGTACGGTTTCGGAGAAGATGATGGGAACGGGATTCGTGTTCGCCGTCCAATTAGGCGATGCGAATGTCCTGTCGTCCACGCGAAATCGCAGCCGTTGTCGGCTCGTATTTGTCCATCGGCTTCATAGGCCATCAGCGCGAAAATAGAAGCCCATATTGGGCTGTGCCTTAAGGGAAGACTCTCTCCCAGCAATTGTCGCTGTCATCGTTCTTTTGAACGAGTCGATAGGTCGCGTCGGCTTGTAGGTCTTTGAACCACTTCTCCGTATAGTCGCTAGAAGTGGATACGTTCGGCGGAGCGAGTACTGCGACTAACCCTTGCCGAACCAGAAAGTCTAGCAATCCTCTGAGATTCTTCGCGTCTAAGCGGCTGATCTTGCCAGTGGGAATGACGCTCAGATTACTAGGGCGAGGTTCGGGTGCCTTCGTGTGATCAACGAGGTCAAACCTCTCCCATACTGGTAGCATCGGGGCATTGGGTAGACCATGCACATAGATTTCACCCGTTTGGGGATCCAAGTACCATTCGTCGCTTTTTTCAAAACGGCGGTTTGGTAGAGGCGAAATCCTTCGAATACGTCCGCTTGCAGCGAGCTTAT
This sequence comes from Terriglobia bacterium, assembly GCA_963799065.1. Taxonomy (GTDB): domain Bacteria; phylum Acidobacteriota; class Terriglobia; order Terriglobales; family Acidobacteriaceae; genus JAJPHW01. The sequence continues at coordinate 328,008 of CAWCVJ010000003.1, read as the reverse complement.
GGAGCCGGTCTACGAAGGTCAACCAATCGTCATACTTGTCCCTGATGTTCAACCCATCCGTCATTAAGGGCAATATGTTTTCCATTGCGTTAGTCGTCACGGATTCGGGACGTAGACTTGAAGTCCGCCGCCGCTATAAGGCCCCTGAGCCGCAGCTGGTCCAATATAAACCGTCGTTCCAGCCGGAATCTCTACTTCATTGAGATTTTGCATCGAGTTCCATTGAGGGGAAAGGGACATTTGGTCTCTGAAGAATTCTTGGGACCCCTCAGGAGCGAAAAAGCTGTACCATGTGCCGTCTACACCAGTCAGTTGGGCTGGGGGGCCCCAATAGCGGTAATATGTGGTCGGCGTGTTTGCAGTCACGGGAATATACCATCTAAAGGCATTGGCAGCCCTGCCGCTAAGCGGGCCTGGCTGGTTAGGGTAAATGCACCCAACACAGCGCCACACGTTGTCCATGTCAAGGGGCTCTAGGCCATTGTTGAGCAGTTCTTGTAGCTCGTCGAGGTAGTCTTCGTCGTCTTCTGCTTCTGGTCCTTGAAAATAGCTAGCGGCGTAACCACCAGATGTAGAGTCTCCCCACACCTGACCAGCCCCAAAATATCCCCCGTATATGCCCGAGGTCCCGAAGGCCCCGTAGGGGCCAGAGCAGATGGGGCAATCGGACGCAGAATTACCGATGGCACTGAAATCGGTGCCCCCGTTGCCGTTGTCAATCGAGGTAGGATCGGCACCGCCGCCCTCGTCGGGGCATATGCCGTTACCGTCGCTGCATTGTCCGGGGCCAGCGCGATTCAGCCCAGAGGGATCGACGTAGCTTAGCGGATTGTTGGTGACGTAGGCATAACGATTCCAGGTCTGCGGATTGGTCATATCCATCACCGACACCTTGCCGGGGTCGGGCGTCAACCAGCGGCCTGAGGTGGGCGACTCGGAGCGGGTCGCGGAAGTATTCAGATTATCCCAAGAGTCATACATCAGTCCGGCGAAATACCACAGCCCACAACCGCTTGTACCGTCTCCAAAGGGCAGGTTCGTGCAAGAGCCTAACAGTGAGCCGCTCAGCGTGGACGCTGCTCGAATCCCGCCCAACCAATCCTGATGGTAAAAAGTCGTGGTATTGCTCTGGTTTGCGGCCAGCAAGCGACCGCCGACAGTGTAGCGATTGTAGAGAAGAGTCGTTGTCCCCGGAGTCACCACAGATACGACGTTTCCATTCAGGTCAAAAAGATTCTCGCCGCCCATTAGTCCCGCACGCATCCCGCGAGAGTTGTAGACGTATGTATTCGTCGTACCGCTGTCCACCGTCAGAATCCGTCCTTCGGCGTCGTAAGTGTAGGTATGAACTCCGTCGTTGGTGATGTTCCCGGCGGCATCATACGTGAAACTGCTGGCTTGGTTGTTGGCATTAAATGTGTACAGCGGTGACGGCCCAGACCCCTTCGTCACGGTTTGGTTCCAACGATTACCCCAGCGGTCATATCCGTAGCTGAAATTATTAGTTCCGTTTCCCGCAGTTGCCAATCTACCCAGCGCGTCATAAGTGTAAGAGTAATTGCTGTTGACGCTATCGGAGGATGCAGTGAGGTTAGGGGTGTAGGTCAGGCCGCTGTAGTTATACAGCGAACCCGCCGAATATCCGGTCACACGACCTTCCGTATCGTATGACCAGCTTTCCGCCAAACCATTCGCCAACGAATCGGCGGTACGTTCGCCCAAGGCGTTATAGGTCATGCTGGAAATAAGATTTCCCGCCGTGCTATTCGTCAGATAGCTTGTCCAAACCGATTGCAATCGCCCGATTGCATCGAAAGTGTTCGTCCAGTTTGTGCCGCCGCTCATGAAATCGCTACCACCCTTTGCTTCGCCAAGAAGGTTGTAGGTGTAGCTCACGATAAAACGATTGGGCGAACTTGCGGTGCAATTCTCGGGACTGCATTGTCCGTAAAGGTTGACACGCCCCATCGGATCGTAACCGTAGATAACGTCTGCGGTGCCCCCAGCCAAACTCGTACTCTGGTAGGACACTCGCCCTTTTCCATTCGACAGCGTATTGCCCCAATAAGATGATAAGTCGTAAGCCCAGCCCACAGCTAAAGTCGTGCTGTCGTTATAGCTGACGTTGAGAGGTCGATGCAGGTTATCAAACGTATAGGTCGTGACTACCGTGGACGTGCCTGTTTGGTTCTCTAAAGGAGCCGTCCGCTGGTAAAGATCGCCAGCTTTCAAAGTGTCGTAGGTGTACGTGGTCGTTCCATTCGTCGTGTGGCTATTGTTCCCGATTTCAGGATACGATTCGCTGGTCAGTCGCGAAAGCCCGTCATAAGCGAAGCTCCTGCACTGCGATCCTCCGGCACAAAATGAAGTCATGCGGCCCAGCGCATCATAGCTGAATCCAGACAAGAAGCCGTCATTGGGCGAGGGTGTGATGTCCAGTCCGCAAGCGCTTGCAGCGGGGCCTCCTGCTTGCGTAGCATTGCCGTCGCCATATACTACCCCAGGCCACGTTTGACCCGTTTTTGTGTGCGCCTTAGTATCAAAGATCAGCTTCTGCTGGGTGCAGACTCCTGTAGATCATGACGCATGAACTTCCTAAGGCGTACGAACCGGCCGCGATTGAAGCGCGGTGGGCGGAGTATTGGGTGCGGGAGAAGTTGTTTGATGTGCCTGCGGTAACCCCACACTCTCCCCAGACAGGTTCTCCGCACGATCCTACGTCAAGTACCCCACCCTCTCTCCGCAGCGTACGCGGAGAGAAGGATGGGGCACCCGGTCGGGATCAGGATGGGTCACCCCGACACAATACGGATGCGTCTCTGTCGCGTCCTATGTTTAGCCTGCTGTTGCCTCCGCCTAATGTTACTGGGCGGTTGCATATGGGGCACATGCTGAATCAGACGCAGATGGACATCATCGTGCGCTGGCATCGCATGAGGGGCGATCTGACCTTGTGGCTGCCGGGCACCGACCATGCGGGCATTGCGACGCAGATGATGGTGGATCGGCAGTTGGCGAGCGAAGGCAAGAAGCGGCGCGACATGGGCCGCGAGGCGTTCATCGAGCGGGTGTGGGAGTGGAAGCGGCAATACGGCGGCGCGATTACAGAGCAGATGCGGCGGCTGGGCGCGTCCGTGGATTGGGGGCGCGAGTACTTCACGATGGATGAGAATCTTTCGCGCGCGGTGCGCGAAGTGTTTGTGCGGCTGTATGAAGAAGGATTGATTTATCGCGGCAAGTACATTGTGAACTGGTGTCCGCGATGTGGCACGGCGGTGTCGGATCTGGAAGTGAAGCACGAGGAAGTTGCGGGAAAGCTGTATGAGATTCGGTATCCGATTGTGGGAACTCGCAACGCCGGCGGTGAGGGCGAGTTTATAACGATCGCTACTACGCGGCCGGAGACGATGCTGGGCGATGCGGCGATTGCGGTGAATCCGCGGGATGAGCGCTATACGCACCTTCATGGCAAGAGGGCGCTGCTGCCATTGGTCGGGCGCGAGATTTCGATTATCACCGATGAGCTGGCGCAGCCGGAGTTTGGCACGGGCGCGGTGAAGGTGACGCCGTCGCATGATCCGAATGATTTTGAGGCCGGACTGCGGCATAACCTGCCGCAGATCGAAGTGATGGACGAGCACGCTCGCATGAATGAGCTCGCGGGCAAGTACGTTGGGCTGGATCGCTATGAAGCGCGGCAGCAGATTGTGGCGGACCTTGATGCGGCGGGGCTGCTGGTGGGGATTAAAGATCACACGCTGAGCATTGGCAAGTGCGATCGTTGCGGGACGATCGTTGAGCCGCGGCTTTCACTGCAATGGTTTGTGAAGATCAAGCCGCTGGCGGAGCGCGCGATTGAAGTGGTGGAGAAGGGATACGTTCGCTTCACGCCGGAGAATTACAAGCAGATTTATTTGAACTGGATGACCAACATCCATGACTGGTGCATTTCGCGGCAGTTGTGGTGGGGGCACCGGATTCCGGCCTGGCATTGTGCGGGTTGCAAGCAGACGATTGTGGCGCGTGAGGCGCCGACATCGTGTGCGAAATGCGGTGGGTCAGTGGAACAAGATTCGGATGTGCTGGATACATGGTTCTCGTCGGGTTTGCTGCCGTTCACGACTTTAGGATGGCCGGAGGCTACTGGCGATCTGGAGGTGTTTTATCCCACGTCGTTGTTGATTACAGGATTCGATATTTTATTTTTCTGGGTGGCGCGCATGATCATGCTGGGGTGCTGGTTCATGTCGCCGCCGCACAGGCCGCTGCGGCAGGGCGAGCAGCCGCCTAGTAAGGAAGAGGCGTTGCGCGAAAGCGTGCCGTTTCGCGAAGTTTATATTCACGCGCTGGTGCGCGATGCCGACCGGCAGAAGATGTCCAAGACGAAGGGGAACGTGCTTGATCCCATCGAGGTGATTGCGAAGTATGGGACGGACGCGACGCGATTTACTTTGGCGTCAATGTCGTCGCCGGGAACGGACATTGCCTTCAATCCCAGCCGAACGGAGGGGTATCGGGCGTTCGCCAATAAGATTTGGAATGCAGCGCGCTTTATCTTTATGAATGTGGAGGCGGCGAACCGGGCCGGGGTGTGGAGTCTGGGGCAATTTCGGGCGTCAGGTGAACCGGCCGTCGGCGTTTCGGGGTTTCAGGCTGTAGCTTTGGAAGATCGCTGGATTTTGTCGCGCTTCAATCGCGTGGCGGAGCAGGTGCGTCAGGCGCTGGAAATTTATCGCTTCGACGATGCGGCGCGAGCGATTTACGATTTTTTCTGGGGGGAGTTTTGCGACTGGTATATCGAGCTGACCAAGCCGCGTGTCGATGTGGAGCATGGCGCAAGGCCGGAAGCAGCGCGGGTTGTGTGCGCGAATCTGGTGGGGTTGTTTGAGGCGTCGTTGCGGATGTTGCATCCGGTGATGCCGTTTATCACGGAGGAGATTTGGCATGCGATTTATGAAGGACATGCGCCGCTGAAGTCGATTGCGCTGGCGCGATATCCTGAACCGGATGCGGGGCAATTCGATCTGGAAGCGGAGACGCAGATGGCGATCCTGCAAGATTTGATCGTCAGCGTGCGCAATTTGCGGGCGGAGTTAAAAGTTGAGCAGAAGTTGAAGACGCCGATTCAGGTGTATGCCGAAGATGCCGCCATCAGAAAGTTGATTGAAGAAAATGTCAGTTCGGTGGAGCGGCTAGCTTCGGTGGAGACTGTGAGTTTTTCCGAGAATTCGCTGGCGAATTTGCCGGGGGCGCGGCATACGTCGCGCTACGATGTGCATGTGGTGTACGAGAAAAAGATCGATGTTGCGGTGGAGCGGGAGCGGCTGAGGAAAGAGTTGGAACGATTGGAAAAAGAAGCGACGAATGGGCATCGGCAGTTAGGGAATGAACAGTTTTTGGCGAAGGCTCCGGCGGAGGTGGTCGAGGGTATTCGCAAGCGGATGGTTGAGGTGGAAGCATTGAAGGGCAAGCTCGAAGAGCAGCAGAAAGCTTTGGTTTAGAGGATTATGGACTGGAATAGCCGGCGCGTGAGCGCTGTGATTGAAAATGCGTTGATTGAAGATCGGGCTACGCGCGACGCGACCAGCGCGGCTTGTATCGATCCGGGGCAGCGAGCGTCCGCTACGATTTTGGCGAAGCAGGACTGCATCCTCGCGGGGTTGGGTGCCGTCGCGTGCATTCTGGATGTGTACGCGAAGTTGGATGGCACGGTGACTTCGCATTATGAGATCACGACGCATCCTGAGATTTTTGAAGGGGTGCGAATTCGCAAGGGGCAGTCGATCGCGGTGATCCGGCATAATGCGCGGGTGCTTTTGAGTTGTGAGCGCGTGATCCTAAACTTCATGCAACGTTTGAGCGGCATTGCGACACTGACTCGAACGTTTGTCGACGCGGTTGCGGGGACGAAAGCCCGAATTCTGGATACGCGAAAAACCGCGCCCGGCCTGCGGACGCTGGATAAGTATGCGGTGCGTTGCGGTGGCGGACAGAATCACCGGCTCGATTTGTCGGACGGCGTGTTGATCAAGAACAATCACATCGCGCTGGCGGGGGGCATCGTGCCAGCTCTCGAGCGCGCGCTAAAGAATCGCAAAGGAAAAGAGCCGATTGAAATTGAAGTGCGCTCGCTCAAAGAATTGGACGAAGCGCTCGATCATAAAGCTGAAGCCATTCTTCTGGACAACATGACGCCGGAGATGGTTAGGCGAGCGGTGGAGCGCTGTAGCCGTGCGGAACGCCGCATCCCGCTCGAATGTTCGGGCGGGATTACGATCGATAATGTTCGAGCGTACGCGGAGGCTGGCGTGGATTTCATCTCCGTGGGAGCCTTGACTCATTCCACCAAGGCGATCGACATGAGCATGCGTGTTTTGCCGGCATGACGACATTGTCAGCCGATGAGCTTGGACGTATGGTTGGCGACACGATTTTCGCCGACGCCATTCATCACTTTCATAGCATTGGCTCCACGAACTCTGCGGCGATGGACGCCGCAAGTCAGGGCGCGCCGGAGGGTAGCGTCTTTCTTGCTGAGCGCCAGACGGCGGGGCGTGGGCGTGGGGCACACTCCTGGCACTCAGCGCAATCGGAAGGGATTTATTGCTCAGTCTTGCTGCGCCCGGCGTTGCCGCCGTCGGAATTGCTGGTGCTTTCCCTGGCTGCGGGCTTGGCGGTTCACGCTGCGATCAACATGCTGGACGAACGCGTTGTCGTCGATCTGAAGTGGCCCAACGATCTCCTGATCGGTGGCAAGAAGTTTTGCGGCATTCTCACCGAGATGAATGCGGAAGCCACGCGAGTGCGCTACATCGTCGTAGGCATCGGCATCAACGTGAATCAAGGGGGGTTTCCAACCGATGTACAATCCACGGCGACATCGTTGCGCCTCGCAGCCGGACGAGAGTGGTCGCGGTTGGAAGTGTGTGCGGCTTTGTTAAAATCGCTCGACCGGGAGTATAAGGATTTCTTGCGAACGAGCGATGCTCACGCTTCGATATTGCGCCGCTTCGAAGAGCGATCTTCTTATGTGCGCGGGAAAGCAGTTCGCATTGAAGAGAATGGAAACTTTGAAGGCGTCACTGAAGGCTTAGACTCGCGCGGCTTTTTGCTGGTGCGCACCAGCGACGGATTGCGAACGGTGCTGAGCGGGACGGTTCGCGCGAAGTAGATCGCTATGCTGCTGGTTCTGGATGTCGGCAACACCAACACGGTGCTGGGAGTCTTTGCGCGGGCGGAGCGCAAGGGCGGAGCGGTTGCGCCGTATGAACGCCTGGTGGCGAATTGGCGCGTGGCGACGATTCGCACCCAGACTGTCGACGAGTATGGTGTGCTCTTCCGCAATCTGTTTGCGATGGACAAGTTGGAAGTGAAAGAGATTGGCGGGATTGTGATTTCGTCGGTGGTGCCGCCGCTCGACTCGACGTTGCGCGAAGTGTGCGAGCGTTATTTTGGCGGCAAGCCGCTCTTTATCGGGCCGGGAGTGAAGACTGGGATGCCGGTGTTGTATGACAATCCGGCGGAGGTGGGGGCGGATCGGATCGTCAATTCGGTGGCGGCGTTTGAGAAATACGGCGGGCCGATCATCTCCGTCGATTTTGGCACGGCGACTACTTTCGATTGTGTGACCGCGAAGGGCGAATATCAGGGTGGGGTGATTTGTCCCGGCATTGGGGTTTCGGCGGATGCATTGTTTGCACGGACGGCGCGGCTGCCGCGGGTGGACATTCGCAAGCCCACAAAAGTCATTGGCACGAATACGGTGGCGAGTTTGCAGTCGGGACTGTATTACGGGTATCTCGGGTTGGTCGATGGACTGCTTGAGAAATTGCTGCCGGAGATGGGTGCGGGGACGAAGGTGATTGCGACGGGCGGTCTCGCTTCGCTGATCGGGACGGGATCGAAGTACATTCAGCATATTGAGGAGTTTTTGACGCTGGACGGGTTGCGGATTATTTGGGAGCGGAACGAGGGTGGGGGGCCGCTTTCGAAATCTGGTCCGAAACGCAGATCGTAGGGCTTAGTTGTCCGGGTACTGCACGCCAGATCCCTCGCCCGGCTGAAGAACGCCGGATCTTCGGGATGACTTGCCATCAAAAGTGGAAAATTATTTTAATTACTTTACCGAGATTGAAGAGCATTTTCAGCGGCGGCGGGGGAATGCGCTGCTTTTGTCCACGCTGGATTGGGCGTTGATTGAGACGTGGAAGGATGCTGGAATTGCGCTGGCGGCGGTGCTGCGGGGGATTGACGATGCCTTCGATAAGTTCGACCAGCGTCCGACGAAGACGCGAAAAGTGAATAGCATAGCGTATTGTTCTCAGGCAGTGCTGGCGGCGGCGGAAGAGATGAAGGAGGCTGCGGTCGGGGTCGTGGCTGCCGATAAGCCGAATGGTGTGGCGGGTTTTCAGAACGCCGAGATTGCAGAATACCTGTCTTCGCGAGCTGCACAATTCGCGGCGGCGATGCTTCCAGAAAAAATTCATCTATCTGCGAACGCGGTTGCGCAGGAGACGGCGATCCGTCTGCGCGAACTTGCCGCTGAACTCGAGCAATCGAAAACTGCGGCGCGCCTGGAGGATCTGGAACGCATACTCACGGTGATGGAAGAGCGGCTGCTTGCGATCCTGCTGGCGGTTTGCGCGGAGGAGCAGTTGGTTTCTATTCGAGCTCAGGCGGAGCGTGAGTTGGCGCCTTATCGCAGCAAGATGTCGTCCCCGCAGATCGAGCAGCTACACAAGCAGTTCATGCACAAGCGGCTATTTGAGCTGCATAAGCTGCCGCGACTGAGTTTGTTTTATATGTAAGGATGGGACGTGGCGGAATCGAAGTCCTCTGTTGAAACTCACCATTGAAAAATTGATTTACGGGGGCGATGGACTCGCCCGTTTGCCGGCCGACGAATCCGATCGCCGGAAGCCGGTGTTTGTGCCCTTCGTTCTGGAAGGCGAAGTCATCGAGGCGCGGATCGCAGAAGCGAAGCGCGACTTTGCGCGAGGCCAGGTCGAGGTGATTCTTCAAGCCTCTACGGAGCGAATCGAGGGCCCGTGTCCTTACTTTCAGCGCTGCGGCGGCTGTCATTATCAGCACATCCATTATCCTCATCAGTTACAGGCGAAGGCGGCGATCCTCAAAGAGAATTTGCTGCGCATTGCCAAGCATGATCTGCAAGTTGAGCTGGAAATTCATAGTGGACCGGAGTGGAATTATCGCAATCGATCGCGGTTAAAAGTGCAGCACTCGCCCGTATTTGCGCTGGGCTATTATCGGCACAATTCGCATGTGCTGTTACCGGTGGAAGAGTGTCCGATCAGCTCGCGGTTGATCAATGAAGGGATTCGCAAACTTGGGCAAGGCCAAGTGGCTCTGGGTTTAGCGGACCTCGAAGAGATTGAATTCTTTGCCGACGCTGAGGACGAACACCTTCTGATCGAGGCACACTGCGGGGTGAAAGTTGGGCGCTCGAATGCGCGGCAGTGGGCGGAGAAGTTGCAACGCGCAATGCCTGAAGTGCTTGGCGTCAGCGTTTACCGGGGCGCCGCTACGGGGCGTGACGATCCGGCACAGCCTGAGCATTTGTTTACCGCGGGAGCGGGTGAATTGTTGTATGAGGCCGCGGGATCGCGTTATCGGGTGAGCGCCGGGGCGTTTTTCCAGACGAACCGGTTTCTAGTGGAAGAACTGGTTGGGCTGGTGGCTGGGCGAAAAGCCCCACTTCTCGCACAGAACGCGAGAACGGGGACACCCGCAGTTGAGACAGGGCAACTTGCGCTCGATCTTTACGCGGGCGGGGGATTGTTTTCGCGAACTTTGGCGGCGCGTTTTGCACAGGTGGTTGCCGTTGAGTCGTCACCGATTTCTTATGCCGACCTGCTCTACAATTCGCTACCGAACGTGACGGCTCGTCGCGCCACGGTGGAGCAGTATTTGTTGGACGCGGGCCGGAATTTGCGGCCAGAGTTGGTGGTGGTCGATCCTCCGCGAGGCGGTTTAGGCGGAAACGTGGTGGCAGCTCTGACGGCGATGGGAGCGCCGCAGCTCACTTACGTTTCATGCGATCCGGCAACCCTTTCACGGGACTTGGCCGGGCTGCTTCAAGGTGGATACCGTGTGCGGTCGGCGCATATGGTGGATTTGTTTCCCCAGACCTTCCATATCGAAAGCGTCTTACACCTGGCGCGATAAGCCGTCACGCGGCGGTTTGTCGTGGCCGCTTCCTTCAATGCGGGCAATCGCTTTGCGCGCTCAGGCCTGACCCAGCCGGCGCACGGAGCAGCTGCGGCTCCCATTGGAACCACGCCTCTTCACTTCCCGCGCGAACCTTTATTTTGGATGGCGGTAGCGTTCGGTGTTGGATTGTGCGCTGGAGCGCGTTATTGGCGTCCGCCGTTATGGTGGCTGATCGCGGGGTGTGTGTTCATGTCGTGTGCCTCGTACTGGCTTCGCCGCCGCGTCGGTTGGTCCTACGTGTTGATTATGGCTGCAAGCTTCGTCTTCGGGGCGCTAACCATTCACGGGCGAACCTCCGATGTCGCAGCGCACTCAGTTCTTGAGGCGCAAGACTCAATGATCACCGGCTACGTCATTAACGACGGCCCATTGCTGCGGGAGCGGCCCGCGCAGTTCAGCCAAAAGATCGATTTTCTTGCCGAGCAGGTCTCAGCGGAGAACGCATCCAGCGCGGTTCACGAGGGCATCCGAGTCACGGTCGCATGGGATAAGGGAACTACCGAGCCGCGAGCGTTGCAGTATGGCGATCGCTTGCGGCTCCGGATGAAAGTCTTCGCTCCGCGAAATTTCCGCAATCCCGGAGCCTTCGACTATGCGGGATATCTTGCTGGCGAAGGAATTTCGTCGCAGGGATTCGTGAAGGGGGAAGACATCGAGCGGCTTCCGGGAGCAGGCGGGAATGGCTGGGAACGCGGGCGGAGTAGGTTACATCGCGCGGTGCTCTCGAATGTCGACAAATTGTGGCCTGCTTCCCAATCTGGCTTAATGGACGCCGTGGTTGTCGGCGAGGAAGCATTTCTGCATCGGGAGACGCGCGTCGACTTTCAGCGCTCGGGTACTTATCACGTGCTAGTGGTCTCCGGCATGAATGTCACAATTCTGGCGGTCGCGATATTTTGGCTGCTGCGGCTTCTGCGCCTGAGCGACGTCGCGGCCACGATCCTAACCATCGTTTTTCTGGTCAGCTATGCCGTGCTGACGGCGCAGGCTTCGCCGGTGTGGCGGGCGACGCTGATGATGACGATTTATTTAGGGTCGCGCCTGCTCTATCGCCGGAAAGCGATGTTGAACGCGATCGGAGCCGCCGCTCTTATGCTGATGGTATTCGATCCGCAAGCGTTGTTTGGCGCGAGCTTCCAATTGACATTCTTGTGTGTGGTACTCGTTGCTGGTGTCTGTGTGCCAATCCTCGAACGTTGGACACAGCCGTATCTGCGAGGGCTACGCGAACTGGGAGCGATCAGCTATGACCGATATCTGACGCCGCATGTGGCTCAGTTCCGTTTGGACCTGCGAATGATCGCCGAGAGTGCGAGGCCATTTTTTGCGGAGCGCATCAGCCTGCGCGCGCTTAGCTTGGGATGCCGCTTCACCTTGCGTGCGGTTGAACTGGTGGTTGTCTCCGCGATCTTGCAAGTTGGGCTGGCGTTGCCCATGGCGTATTACTTTCATCGTGTCACCGTAATGGGGATGCCGGCGAATCTTGCGATCATCCCGTTGCTCGAAATTCTTATGCCGATGGCGGTGCTGGCCGTCGCGGCAAGCTTCGTTTCACTGACGCTTGCGAAACTGCCCGCAGTCATTGCCAGCTATGCGCTCGAAGGAATTACTGGAACGGTGCGATGGCTGGGCGGGCAGCGCATTGCCGATTTGCGTGTGCCAACACCCGGAGCGTGGGCGATCGCATTCGGATTGGCCGGAATCGTTGCGGCACTGCTGCTGTCGCGCCGCCGTTGGCGGCTCGCTTCAGCAGGAATGGCCGCGCTAGCGGCCAGCGCAATTTGGATTGCCATTGTTCCGCCGCGTCCCGCGATCCGCGCGAACATCTTGGAAGTGACGGCCATTGACGTTGGTCAGGGCGATTCTATTCTTGTGATTACGCCGCTGGGCAAAACGATTCTCGTTGACGCCGGCGGATTTCCTTCGTGGGTACACTCTGAACTCGATATCGGCGAAGATGTCGTCTCGTCGTACTTGTGGGCGCGAGGAATCAGCCATCTCGATGTGGTCGCGTTGACGCATGCTCACGCCGACCACATGGGAGGCATGGGCGCGGTGATGGCCAATTTTCATCCCCAAGAGTTTTGGCTGGGCGTCGATTCACCCTCGCCTGAACTGCAAGCGCTGCTGACGCAAGCGCGAAACCAGCACGTAGCTTTGGTGTGGCGCACGGAGGGAGAAGTTTTTTCTCTGGGTGGCGCGGGATTCCGCGTACTGGCTCCGCCGGTGTTCACGACTCCATCGCGCAAACCGAACGACGAATCGCTGGTCATGAAAATCTCTTATGAAAACACATCAGCATTGCTGGAAGGCGACGCCGAACGCGCCACGGAATGGGAAGTTGCCCGCGAACATCCCGATGCCGACCTGCTAAAGGTCGGGCATCACGGCAGCGCGACTTCAACCAATCCGGGATTGCTGGCCGCCGTGCATCCCAAGTTTGCCGTGATCTCGGTGGGCATCCGCAATCTCTATGGACATCCGCGACTCGATGTTTTGGAAAGACTGCAAGCCGCCAAGGTTTCCACCTATCGTACCGACCTGGACGGTGCCACGACTTTTTATCTGGATGGAAAGAACGTTACTCCCGCCGCACTGCCTTAGCAGTCTGAAAAGGCACGAGCAAGGACGCTCACGCCTGAACACTTATTCGGCCGTGTCCGAAACATCCGCATCGCCCGGCACATGGCGATATTCTTCGATAAGCGCGCGAGCGCGATCGGCATCTTCTTGCCGCACGAGAATCACGTTGCCGCCCACGCCGGGGAGAATATCCTGCGGCGCGTCGATACCGGTTTGATCGCAATCGATGCCCGCCGACTCCAGCAACCCGCGTACGACCATCACTTCCGATTCCTGCTCGGCATCAAACACGCGCACTAGTTGCTCATTGGGGGTGGGGGCCTGCGCGGGCGAGTCTGCTGGGTTCGACATCGGTGCTTCTCCATTTCGTGCGAATTAAAGTAGGCGACACTCCGATTGTAACCCTTGGGTAACGCCTGGCACCTTGGAGTCATTGAAATTCGGGTCCCATATGGACACAATGGGCAAAGGGCCGCAACCAGGCCGCGCTGGCCCTTATCTAAATGCAAGACGGAGGGAGCATGGAGCAACTTAGGGCTGCAGCCGAAAAAAGCCCCATCTACGAACACGACGAAGAGGCGCGCAAAATCCGGCGGCTGCAAACCATGATTGGCATGGTGATGCAGGTCATTGGACAAGACCCCAACCTGACCGTTGAAGAAGCGGCCGAACTTGCTGCCGGAGCGAAGAAGGCCGCCCTGACCATGTTTCCCGACAAAGAACTGGCTTACGATCTGCTTTACAAGCCACGGTTGCAGCGACTGATGAACGAACGTTTTCGCTTGCAGTAGGGTTTCGTTCTGGCCTCTATCGACGTAGCCAATAGAGTTTACCGGCGAGAAGTGCCATGACACCCAGTGCTCCCAGCGCAGCTTGATATTCGCGATGCTTCAAGTAAAGGTCCCAGGAAAATTCACCCGAGTCCTTTTGGAAAGGGCTGACCCGAGGGATCAGGCGTGGAACTTGACGCATATAGTCTGCGAATTCAGGAAACCGCTTTGTGAGGAAACGTTCTTCGTCGCGTATGACGGGCAGATAGATGGCAACAAAGAAAATGACGATCACGACTCCGATCCATAAGTTCCTGGCGGCTACGGCGAAGCCGATCGCCATCAGGATCGATCCCAGATAAAGCGGATTGCGGGTATGGGCGTACGGCCCGCTTGTTGCCAAAGCCTCGTTCTTGCGCACATAACCGGAAGATGCGGCGCGAATCAACAAGCCGGGAAGAACGATGCACGCTCCGAGAAACATAAACGGTGCCGTGGGCCGGGCCAACCATAAATAAAGCACAGCGAAAGCGAAGCCGAGAGGTACGCGGACGCGACGAGCGATTCGCGACCATGAGGCGTCAGCCATGGGCCGGCTCCAGGAGCTTGACGGCGCCGGCGACGACCTGATCAACCGTGATGCGCATAATTCCCGGATCGACTTCAGCGCGACGGGTATGGTTCGTCAGACTAAGCGGATCGCGAAGGACGACGCTTCCAGTGCCGAATGGGCCGTTGCGCGCAGGATCGGTGGGGCCGAAGATCGCGACCACCGGAACGCCTAGTGACGCGGCAAGGTGCATGGGGCCGGTGTCTCCGCCGATGAACAATGCGGCCCGGCGCGAGAGCGCGATCAGTTCAGAGAGTGTGCAGGGGAATAGATGAGCCGTTCCCGCGCTCGCGGAAATCAACGCATCGGCCAGCGCTTGTTCGCCGGGGCCAAAGTTGACGAGAGGGGTGTATCTCATGTCGGCGAGAGACTTCGCGACCAGACCGTAACGCTCTGCAGGCCACTGCTTCGCGCCCCATCCCGCTCCGGGATTGAGTATCGCGAAGCGCGAAATCCCCGTGTCATCGAGTCGTCGCGCGACCCTCGCTTCGGCCTCGCGGTCACGAGGCAATTCGATCTTTCCATGGCGAAGCGGGCGGCCCGCAAGCGCCGAGGCCAGCGACATGTTCTGTTCGATCACATGGGTTCCTATTGCGGGGACGGCGTTGGTATATAAAAAACGGGCAACCGTCTCCCGCGGTCGATCAAATCCGTAACGACGGGGCGCGCCGGACCAACGGGAGAATATTGCCGAGCGCAGCAGACCTTGAAAGTCGATGGTGGCATCGTAGGGTTGGCCCCGAAGATCGCGAATCGCTGCGAACAGTTCTTTACGAGTCGCTGAAGCGAACATATTTTTGCGCCACTTTTTAGTATTGACCACGTGAACCGTATCGGCCAGTGGCTGTTGCGGACCGCGGACCACGACTTGACTGACATCCGGGCGTAACAACTCGATCCATCGTCGCTCGATGAGCCATCCGATCTGAATGTCGGGAAAAGCGCATCGCAGTGCCGAGACCGCGGGCAGGGCGTGAATCACGTCGCCCATGGCGCTCATGCGAACGATTAAGAGGCGACGCAGAGGTTGTGGCGCCGAGCCGGGAGCAGCCGGACTCAGCAACTCTTTGCCCCTTGAACCGCACGGATAATTTCGGTGGCTGAGTGGTCTTTGGGATCGCCGACGATGGCCACGCGTCCGCCGTATTGCTCGACGGTGACGCGTTCTGGAACCGATTCGACGGTGTAGTCTGTGCCCTTGGCTTGGATGTCGGGGCGCAACTCCTCGATGAGTTTTTGGGGGTCGGGTTCGGAAAAGATCACGACTGCGTCGACGTCGGCGAGCGCGGCTAGAATCTCGGCGCGTTCGTTTTCGGGAGTCACCGGCCTTCCTTCGCCTTTGAGGTTGCGCACAGACTCGTCCGAATTTAGTGCGACGATGAGACGACCGCCGAGCGCCTTTGCGGCTTTGAGATAGCGCACGTGGCCGACGTGAAGAATGTCGAAGCAACCGTTGGCGAGGATGATGCGATCGCCTGCATCGCGCCATTGGGCGGCTTGTTCGCGGATTTCATCGCGGCTGAATATTTTTTGCACCATGATCATGCTTTCGGGTGCGGGCGCGTTACCGGCGGGGATTTTTCTATGGCGGCGAGCAATTCCGCGCGAGTGACGGTTGCGGTGCCGCGCTTCATCACCACGATGCCTCCGGCGTAGTTGGCGAGATGGGCGGCCTCTTGCGGAGTTGCGCCCGCGGCCAACGCGGCGGTGAAGGTGGCGATGACGGTGTCGCCTGCGCCGGTAACGTCGGCGATTTCATCGCTGCCGAAGATCGGAATGTCTACGGGATCGGACTTGCGCGAGAAAACGGCCATGCCATCGCGTCCTCGGGTGATGACGAGCGAGGGGAGTTTCATGCGCGACATGACGTCGTTGGCGGCGGCGCAAAGGCTGGGCCAGCTTTGTCCGACGCGGTGATTGAGTGCTTCTTCCACTTCGGCTTCGTTGGGGGTGGCCGCGGTGATGCCGGAATATTGCAGCAGGCGATGGCGGGAATCGAGTACGAGCGGAATGCTCAGCTTCGTTCTACCGCGAAACTTCTTGATGAGCTGTGGCGTGGCCGCGCCGTATCCGTAGTCGGAGATCAATACCGCGTGCGCGTCTTTGCTGAATTTGCTGACGAAGTCGATTAGTTTGCGTTCGGTTTCTGTGCTCGGCTGGCATTCGGGTTCCCGGTCGACCCGCACGACCTGCTGCCTCCAGGTGTGTGGCATGGCAGCCATGATGCGAGTCTTGGTAACGGTAGGACGATTTTTGTCGCGGACGATCCCTGCGACCGGAATCTTCTTCTTGCGAAACAATTGCAGGAGCGCGCGTCCGGGTGGATCATCGCCGACGATTCCCACAGGAAAAACAACGACTTCTAGGTCGGCGAGATTGTTGATGGCGTTGGCACCGCCGCCAGGAACGACTGTGGTTTCGCGGTGCTGAAGGATGAGTACGGGGGCTTCGCGGGAGATGCGGGCGATCTCTCCGGTGACGAATTCGTCGGCGACGAGGTCACCGAGCACTGTGATGGTGAGCGCGGAAAATTTGTCGACGATTTCTTTGAGCCGCGCGGATTGCGGGTTGCTCATGTTTGTATGCTGCGATTTTCTCATGTCTTTGCTTTGAGGCGATTGTTTCCGTGCACGCATATCAAAAATCACTTGACTCGCGGAATAGGTTTGCGCCTTTCGATGGTGGCGAGCGCCGCATTCATAAATCCGGCGGAATCTTCCAGCGCCATCGTCACTGCGACGACGCACATTGGCTCCAACAAGGAGCGAAATTCGCCGCCTAGGTTGATGGCGTCTTTCTCGGTGGTGATGAAACCGGTTGCTCCGACGCTTTGCTTTAGAGTGAGCAATTTGTCGATGTCGGAGGCGCTGTAGCTGTGATGATCGCGGAAGAAATGTTGCGCGACTGGAACCACACCGGACTGTTTTAACTCCGCTATAAGGCGCTCTGGACGTGCGATTCCGCAGAACACGGCCGGGTATTTCGGAGGGTTCGCGAGAGTAATGCCTCGGCGGAGTTTCCAGACGGATTGCGATTTCACAGGGGGAGTTTCGTCGAAGTCGTCGCCGACTGGGCCGGTAAGTATGATGGCATCGGCTCGGCTCAGCGAGGATAAAGGTTCGCGCAGGCGGCCTGAGGGCAGAAGGCGGTCATGCGGGTCGCTCGCAGATAGGAGAACGACTTCGTAATCGCGGGCCAGCGCGCGGTGTTGGAAGCCGTCGTCCAGAATGTGCAGATGTGGGCCTAGTTTTTGTTCGGCGAAGAGTCCGGCTTGGTAACGGCTTTCACCGACGATGACGGGGACGTTGAGCCGGCGAGCGATCAGGAGGGGCTCGTCGCCGAAATCATGCGGCGATCCGTTGGGATCGACCAGGGCGACTCCGCGCGTTGTTCGGCCGTAGCCACGGGACAACACGTCGAAGCGAATGCGGCGCTCTTGGAGAAGCTGGCCTAACAATATGGTGAAAGGAGTTTTTCCGGTGCCGCCGATTGATAAATTTCCGACGCTGATGACTGGTCCTTGAAGGTGCCGCTGGCGAAAGTATTTCTGGTCGTAAGCTCGATTGCGAGCTTCGACCACGGTGCCGTAGAGCGCTGAGAGCACCGACATCACGAAGGCCGGCCTGCTGCAGGGGTTAACGCAGACTGCAACAACGACTGCAGCGCTTGCAGAGTGCGTTCGGTGGCGCCCTTTTGCAGTTGCATGGCTTGCAGAGCGCGTTGCCCCATGGTCGCGCGTTCATCGGGGTTAGCCAGAAGTTCGAGCCACACCAGCGGAAGCTCAGCCGGGCCGACGATGCGAACTGCGTTGCGCTGTTGGAAGAAGGATACGATATCGCGAAAGTTTTCAGTGTGATGGCCGACGACGATGGGGACCCCGTGCCGGGCGGGCTCGATAATGTTGTGGCCGCCGCGGGGGACGAGGCTTCCGCCTACAAAGGCGATGTCGGCGAGCGCGTACACGGCGGCGAGTTCGCCGATGCCGTCGAGCAGGAAGACGCCGGGCGAGATCGGTTCGCCATTCCAAAGCGATCGCCGCACGAATGGGACTTTTAGTTCATTGAGCAAGTCGGCGACGTCGTGGAAGCGTTCGGGATGGCGGGGGGCGAGAATCATGACGGCGTTGGGATGGGTGGCGGCGACATTCCGGAAAGCATTGAGCAACAGGGGTTCTTCATCTTCGACCGTACTGCCGCAGACGATGAGTGGTCCGGCCTTGCCCGCTTGTAGCGCGGTGCGCAGGCCAGTGACGATGCTGCTTTGATTGCCTGGCTGAATTTCAATATCGTACTTCAGGTTGCCGGAAACCTGAATTCGATCTTTGGGTGCGCCGATCCGGGCGAGTCTGCTTGCGTCTTCGTTGGTCTGGGCGAGGAAGACATCCACTGGTCGAAGAATAGGGGAGAACAGGCGCCGCCATCGTCGATAGCCGGGGAGGGATCTATCGGAGATGCGGGCGTTTACGACTGCGATGCTGGCACCGCTGGCTTTTGCGAGACGCAGAAAGTTGGGCCAGAATTCGGTTTCGGCGATGACGATCAGGCGTGGATGGAGGGCCTTGATGTAAGGTCGGACCGCGAAGCCTAGATCGAGCGGGAAGTAAAAGACGTTGTCGTTGTCGAAGCGTTGCCGCGCCAACTTTTGTCCGGTGGGCGTGGTGGTAGAAATCACGACGCGATGTTTTGGGAATTCCGATTGCAATTCTTTCGCGAGGCGGCTTACGGCGAGGACTTCTCCGACTGAGACGGCGTGGATCCAGATTGTCGGCTTGGAGTCCGGCGCACGGAGGGCTTGCGGAACGCGTCCCAACTTTTGCCAAAGTCCGTCGCGATATTTGGAATGCCGGACCATCTGCCAGAGCCAGTAGGGCAGGCTGAGCAGCAGAGCCGCGGCTAAGAGCGCACTGTAAATCAGGTACATGAAGGAACAGCCATTCTAATCTTGGCGGCATGGGCGTGGGCGATGGCTGGGGTGCATCCTATAAACTGGTCACTGATTATGAATAAGAAGTGGACGCAGATCCGAACGGCTTTGCTGGCAATGGGGGCAGTCGCTTTCCTAGGCGGCGTGTGCCTGGCAGGCAGGCAATTTGTGATGCCCGAGGCGCACGCGGCGAAGAGTTATGTGGCGCATGATGAGCATCCGACGGAGGCGGTTACGGTTGGGCTTGATCCTTATGACTCGCCCTATAAGTCCGAGATATTCACCGTGAATTACCAGCAGAATGGACTGTTGCCAATTTTTGTTGTGATCACGAACGATGGCGATCAGCCGGTGTCGCTGGCGAATATGAATGCGCAATTGGTGACGGCGGATCGCAGCAAGATTTCTCCGTCCGATCAAGAGGATATTTATCGACGGTTGTCGCGGCCGTCGACTTCGGGCAGGGCCTCGCCGCTGCCGTGGCCGACCAAGGTGAAGGGCGCGGTCAGCCAGAAAACTAAAGATGAAATCGAGCGCGCGCAATTTGCGGCGAAGGCTGTGGAGCCGCACAGCACGCAGTCAGGATTCATGTTTTTCGATGTGTCCGACATTTCTGCGCCGCTCGCGGGAGCGCATTTTTATTTGACCGGGGTGGGTGACGCGAAGGGAAATGATCTGATGTATTTTGAAGTGTCGCTGGATAAGTACGTGAGTGCTTCCGGCAGCCGTTGATGTCCCTCTTGGCTGCCTATCCAAAGCTATAATCTTCGGATGACTTCTTCGCTGAGCACGCCCACTGGCGCTCGCGCCCGCTATGAGCCAGTCATTGGCCTGGAGGTGCATGTTCAGCTGCTTACCGCGTCGAAGATATTTTGTTCCTGTTCGACTCGCTTTGGATCGCCTCCGAATACGAATGTTTGTCCGGTTTGCCTGGGATTGCCGGGGGCTTTGCCAGTGTTGAATCGTAAGGCGGTCGAGTTCGCGACGCTGGCGGCGATGGCTTTGCGGTGCCGCATTCATGAGAAGTCGGTGTTTGCGCGTAAGAATTACTTTTATCCGGACTTGCCGAAGGGATATCAGATTTCGCAATACGATAAACCGTTGGCTGAGGGCGGTGTCATCGAAATCCCCTCTGGTGTTGATAAAAAACGCATCGGGATCACACGCATTCATCTTGAAGAAGACGCGGGGAAAAGTTTGCATGAGGGATTTGCCGGGTCGGATGAGTCCACGGCGATCGATCTGAATCGCAGTGGGGTTCCGTTGATTGAGATTGTGAGCGAGCCGGAGATTGCGTCCGCGCAAGAGGCTTTCGACTACTTAACGGCGCTCAAGGAAATCATTCTTTATACCGGCGTGAGCGATTGCAATATGGAGGAGGGTTCGCTGCGCTGCGATGCGAATGTGAGCGTGCGTCCTCGTGGGCAGCGCGAATTCGGGGTTAAGGCTGAGATTAAGAATGTGAATTCGTTTCGCTTTATTCGCGATGCGATTGAATATGAGATCGAGCGGCAGATTGAAGTGATTGAGTCTGGCGAGAAAGTTGTGCAAGAGACGCGGCTGTACAACTCGACGGAGGGCAAGACTTACAGCATGAGGTCGAAAGAGCAGGCGCATGATTATCGCTACTTTCCCGATCCGGATTTGCCGACGCTTGTGGTCCACGCGAAATGGCAGGAGGCGATTCGTGAGACGTTGCCGGAGCTTCCCGAAGCGCGGCGCGAGCGCATGGTGCGCGAATATGGCATCACGGCGAAAGATGCGGGTGTGCTGACTTCATCGCGGCTTTTTGCCGATCAGTTTGAGGCGGCGGCGAGGGTGGCGAAGAATCCCAAGCGGGTGGCGAATTTGGTGCAGAGCGAGATAACTGGGCGGTTAAACGAACGTGGGATTGAATTGGAGCAGTCTCCAATTTCGATGAAAGGCGTGGCGTTCTCTGCGGACCTGGTAGAACAGGGCGCGATCTCGGGGAAGATGCTCAAGGATTTATACGACTTGAGCTTCGAGCGGGGCAAGGACTTTCCTGAAGTGTATGAAGAAGAGGGACGGCCGCAGCAATCGAACGATACCTCTGGCTTGGAGAAGATTGTTGACGAAATCATCGCGGCGAATCCGAAGCAGGTGGAGCAGTATCGGGCTGGGAAGAAAACTGTGATCGGATTTTTTGTAGGCCAGGTGATGAAGGCGTCCAATGGGCAGGCGAATCCGCAGATGGTGAATGAAGTGCTGGTTAAGAAGCTGGGCGGCTAAGTGATTCAGTGTCCGCCGTGGTTCCGCGACGCCTCTCGACTATAATTGCGCGGACACATGACGCTTACTTCTGGCACTAAGCTTGGCCCTTACGAAATCATCGCGCCGCTAGGCGCGGGCGGCATGGGCGAAGTTTACCGGGCTCGCGATACGCGGCTGGGGCGCGATGTCGCGATAAAGGTTTTGCCAGCGCATCTCTCCGCCGACCCTGATCTTAAACAGCGCATGGAGCGCGAAGCTCGCGCGATCTCTTCGCTAAATCATCCGCACATTTGCACACTGCACGATATTGGGTCGCAAGACGGCGTGGATTTTCTCGTCATGGAGCATCTCGAAGGCGAGACTCTGGCCGACCGGTTGCATCGCGGGGTGCTTCCGCTCGACGAAGCGTTGAAGATCGGAATCCAGATTGCCGAGGCGCTGGACAAAGCGCATACGCGCGGAATTGTTCATCGCGATCTGAAGCCTGCCAACATTATGCTCACGAAGAACGGGCCGAAGCTGATGGATTTCGGCTTGGCGAAGCCTGCTCCGGGAATGAGCGCGGCGTCTGGATCGAGCGCCCACACGCCCACCATGAGTGTGGCTGCGCTGAGCGCGCCGGCGCAGCCGCTTACGCAGAAAGGAACGATCGTCGGAACGTTTCAGTACATGGCGCCTGAAGTATTGCAAGGCGGGGAAGCCGATGCGCGATCGGACATTTTCAGCTTTGGTTGCGTGATGTACGAGATGGTGACCGGACGGCGCGCTTTCGAAGGCAAGTCGCAGTTCAGTGTGCTGGGAGCGATCCTCGACAAAGAACCGGAGCGCGTGAGTGCGGTGCGGCCCGGTTCGCCGCCTCGGCTCGACGAGACTGTGGGTCGCTGTCTGGCGAAGACTCCCGAGCAGCGTTATGGCTGCATGCACGACGTCAGGATTCAGTTGGAAGCTTTAGCTGGTCCGCAGCTCACCACGACGCCGCAGGCGAAGGCATCTGGTTCGCGTCTTCCCCGGCTGGTCGCGGGTTTGGCAGTGCTGATCGCCTTGGGCGTCGCCACGACTTATGTTTGGCATAAGCCCAAAGTTTTAGCGGTGGTGCGTTCTTCTATTTTGCCGCCGACAGGCACTGCGTTCATCACGATATTGCCGGGGTCCGGTCCGCCGGTGCTTTCGCCTGATGGAACGCGGTTAGCGTTCACCGCTCGCGACGATAAGGGCAAAATCCTGTTGTATGTGCGATCGCTGACATCGCTGAACGCGCAAGTTTTGAATGGAACCGACGACGCCATTTTTCCTTTCTGGTCGCCGGATAGTCGTTATCTGGGATATTTCGCGCAGGGCAAACTAAAGAAGATCGGCGCCGACGGAGGCCCGCCGCAGGTTATATGCGACAGCGTTAGCGGGCGCGGAGGCGCGTGGAGCAAAGAGGGCGTGATCGTGTTTACACCATCCTCTACTGACGGATTGTGGCGCGTGTCCGCAGACGGGGGAACGCCTGAACCTGCGTCCAAACTGGATGCCTCACAAGCGGAGAATAGTCATCGCTGGCCGTTTTTTCTGCCGGATGGAAAACACTTTCTGTATTGGTCGCGGACGTCGCGCCCGGCGCAGTCGCCTGTGGTCTACGTCGGTGAACTGGGAACGCTACAGGCGAAAGTGCTGATGAAGAGCGAGACCGCGGCGGCGTACGCCTCGGGCCATATTCTCTTTATGCGTGGCCAGACCCTCATGGCGCAGGTCTTCGATCCGCGTCGCACGGAAGTGAGCGGCGAGCCGGAGGCTATCGCGGAGCAGGTAGCCATTAGCGGGTCGACGGTGCGGCCGATATTTTCGGCTTCGGATACGGGGACGTTGGTCTACCAATCCGGAGAGATATCGGGCGGATGGAATCTGGTGTGGCGGGACCGGGACGGCAAACAAATCGGAACCATTCCGCGGTCGGATCGTTATATCGATCCCAGACTCTCGCCCGATGGCAAGCGGCTGGCGGTGACGATTTTCGCGGGGGCGCAGGGAATTTCGGATTTATGGCTCTTCGATCTGACGCGGGGAACCAGCACTCGTCTGACCTTCGGCCCGTTTAGTCAGAGTTATCCGGTGTGGACGCCCGACGGAAAGACGGTGTATTACTCCTCGGGCGCGGGGACGAGTCACATTTCCGCCAAAACCGCGGACGGTAGCGGGGCCGAGCGGGTGGTGTTGGATGACGGGGATGCGTTTGAATTCCCGACGGGCTTTTCTCCCGACGGGCGTTATCTGGTCTATGACAAGAAAGTTTCCAAAAGCGAGAGCAGCTTCCACATTTGGGCGCTGCCCTTGTTGGCAGAGGGAAAGCCGGCAGAGGGAAAGCCGGGTGACGGCAAGCCTTTTCCGATCGTGCAGGATGCATTCGAGGAGCGTTGGGCGAGCGTCTCGCCCGACGGAAAATGGATGGCTTACCAGAGCAATGAGTCGGGGCACAAAGAGGTCTACATCACGGCTTTTCCGGGCGGAGGCGCGAAGTGGCAGGTTTCCAACGATGGAGGAACGTCGGCAAAATGGCGCGGTGACGGCAAGGAAGTGTTCTTTCTTGATTCTGCGGACAACGTGGTCGCGGTGGATGTAGACGCGTCCGATGGCGCGGTTCGGCTGGGCGTTCCTCATGCGCTGTTTCAGGCGGTGGGCATTCAGCGCGAGTTTGGCCCCTACGATGTGACCGGTGATGGGAAGAAGTTTCTTATCAATAGTGGAAACTTGAAGGAGGGTAGCGATCCGCTGACGCTGGTGCAAAACTGGCCGGCGGAGTTGAAAAAGTAGACGGCTGAAAGGACGGCGGTTTCGTGCCGTTGGCCAAGTCCTTCCGTAATCTAATGGGTCGATCCAGGCGTAGCTAGACTTTATATAGGCTGTTGTCGCTTGGCCGAAGGAGCGTCGCCTATGAAGTGGAAACTGGATCGCATTGTGAGTGTCGCGACGTTGGTCGCTTCGCTGGTGGCTATTGTGCTGGTGTTGAAGAAGCCGCAGCCGGTGGCGGCTCCGGTGAGTCCGGCGGTGCAGGCGGCGAATGCGCAGTCGTTTGAGACGAAGATTGAGCAGTTGGAGAAGCCTACGCAGCCGGGGCAGCCTCCGGTGGAAGTGCATTTGAGTGCGGATGAGCTGCGGGCGGCATTGGCGGAAGCGGCGAAGACGATTCCCATGGCGGCCGGGATTCCGCAGACGGCACAGAAGTCGAGTCCTTCGGCGGCGGTGTCGCAATCAGCTCCGACCGGGCAGTCGGGCGGGGTTGTTGTTTCTCCGCAACTAACTCAGCAAGAGCCTGCCGGTTCCGGGCCGGATGCGGCTTTCGCTCCCGGAGAAGCTGACGTCAAGGATTATCAGCTTAGTTTCGAGGGCGACTTAGCCAAGGGGCAATTTCTCACTGAGATCGCGGGCAAGCCGGTGTGGGTGACGCTGGAGGGGCATCTCGCGTCGAAGGACGGTTATGCGACGTTCGATCCCACGGAGTTTAAAGTTGGCGATCTGGAAGTTCCGGTGTCGCTGGTGAATGACGCGCTGCAAAAGAAGCTGGGCGAGCAGCGCGACAAGTTGAAGCTGCCGGATAACGTTGGCGGTTTCAAGGTGGAGAACGGCGAGATGGTTTTGACGCAGCGGTGAGAGGCATCACGCCACGGTACTCGTCGCCGCCACCTGCGCATACCACTTGCCTGAGTCCTTCACTGTGCGCTTTAGCGTTTTGAAATCCACGTAAGTTAAGCCGAAGCGTTGTTCAAAGCCCCATTCCCATTCGAAGTTGTCGAGCAGGCTCCAGGCGTGGTAGCCGCGGACGTCGGCGCCGTCTTGCATGGCGCGATGCAACTCGCGCAGGTAGTCGCGATAGTATTGGGTGCGCCGGGAATCGTGAATGTGTCCGTCGGTTTCGAGCAAGTCGAACATGGCGCAGCCGTTTTCGGTGATCTCGATCACGGGACGGTTATAGTCGCGGGTGATGCGGGTGACCATGTCGTAAAGGGATTTCGGCCAAATCTCCCAACCGATGCTGGTGAGTGGGCCTTGTTTGGCGGAGAGGATCTTGACGGGAAAGAGCCAGAGCTTGGGATCGAAGGTGCGTTCGCGCGCGGTGGGAGCGGCGGCGATGCCGCGGTTGTAGAGATTGATTCCGACGAAGTCGAGCGGCGCGCGCGTTAGTTCCATGTCGCCATGTTTCACGCCCATCAGAAACGCGGGGAAGACGGGGAATGCATCGGGATATTTTCCCTTCAGGGCGGGCTCAAGGAACCAGACGTTGACCATGGCGTGGGCGCGTTCGGCGGCGATTTTGTCTTCGGGCGAGTCGGTGGCCGGTTCATAGGGAGACATGTTGAAGGCGGAGCCGACGCGGGCGCTGGGGCGAGCGGCTTTTAGGGCCCGAAAGCCCTGGCCCTGGGCGAGGTTGACGGTGTGAGTCGCACGCAGGAAGTCGTGCAGGCTTTTCTTGCCGGGCGCGTGGTAACCGTCGAGGTAGCCTTTGCTGGTGAAGACGGTGGGTTCGTTGAAGAGCACCCAGTCGTTAACCCGATCACCAAGCGCTTTGGCTACGACGGTGACGTAATCGGCGTAGCGGCTGGCGGTATCGCGATTGGGCCATCCCCCGGCCGATTCGATCGCTTGCGGCAGGTCCCAGTGATAGAGCGTGATTAAGGGACGGATTCTGGCTTCGAGCAGCGCATCGACGATGCGGCTGTAGTACTCCAGGCCCTTGGGGTTGATGGCGCCGGATCCGGTGGGCTGAATGCGGGGCCAGGAAAGCGAGAAGCGATAGCTGTTCAGGTTGAGCGACCGAGCAATCGCGATGTCTTCGGGATAGCGATGATAGCTGTCGCAGGCCACGTCGCCGGTGTCGCCGTATTTTATTTTTCCGGGCGTATGGGAAAAACGATCCCAGATGGACTCGCCTTTGCCGTCCTCGTTCCATGCGCCTTCAATCTGGTACGCGGCGGTGGATGCGCCCCAGAAAAACTTTTCGGGGAAATGAACTGGTTCGAGAGAAGAGGTCTGCATGGCTGAGAAGATTTTAGCGTGAGCGCTGGTTGACAGCGCAGTGGCCGCGGTCGCCCCCAGAGCGGATTGTAAGAACTCACGACGCGTGTGCGGTGAAATGTGAAATCCTCCGTTGCCGTTCGATCTGTCGTCCCTACGGGACGCGCTTGTTTTCGCCGTTCTTACCCGGCGCCGACCTGCCGGGCTTTACTATGCCGCCGCTTCGCGGCTGGATTTCGGTTAGGGCTGGGCCAGCTTGCCCTCAAAGAGAGGATACAACTGCTGGCCGATGACGCGGTCAATCAAATAGGTGCTGCCCGCGGCGTAGTGTTGCTGGAAGAGGAGCTCGCCTTGGCCGTCGCCGTCGGCGTCCACCGCGTCGATGAGTTCGAGGCGGGGGATCACGTCGAGGTGGGCGTCGTCGGTGAGGCTGGAGAATGCTTTGTGCAGGTCTCCGTACAGGTCTTCGCGTGCGACGAGAGTTAAGTAGAGAGTTTGAGTTGGGGACTTCGAGGTGCCGGGCGCAGTGGCCATCGTCGTGAGAATCAGTACGGGCTCGTTGCTGCTGTTGAGATCGAACACTCGCAGTTGGACGTTCTTGAAATCGATGTTCGAATGAGTTGAGGGGACTTTAGTGGCGCTTCTTTTGGATGCTGGCATCGCTGTGGTTGGGCTTTGTCCTGAAGGCTTCAGTTTCGCTCGCACTTCGATTCTGGCCAGGTCCAGCATCTTTTTGCGGAAGGCGTCGAGCTCGTCTTGCTTGGCGATGAATTCGTAGGTATGCGATTCGACGGTGTGGGCATCGGAGATGGCGGGGAAAACCTGGATCTGCGCGGGACTTGGAGCCGAGGTGCCGGGAGCGGAAGGCGAACCGGGCTTGGGCTTGGATACGGCGACGGAAACTGGCGAGGGAGTGATGATTTCGGGTTTCGGTTCTTGCTTGCCACGTTTCAGTGCGGGACGATTCGGGTCCGCGTCGTCGGGGTCGGCGTTGGAATTCGGATTGGAAGCGGTGCTCATCTGCGTGGGCGCTGGTGAAGGCGTGGTGGGAGGCGCGGCGGTTGCGGCGGGAGGGGGTGTAGATAACGGAGTGTTCGAGGGCGCGGGAGTTGTTGTCGAGGGTGCGGTCGCCGCCGCGCTAGCCGGCGCATCGCTCTTCGTCGGTTCCGATCCGGGTGCGCGCTTCAGGTGCGGACGTCCATCGTCATCGCCCATGCCGCGTGGGATCGACGAGACTTTCTTTTTCTTGGCGGCCGCGGCGGCGACTTCGTCTGCGGTGCGCCAGGTGCCTTCGCCGAGCCAGGTGTTATCTGAGCCATGGAGCGCTCCGGCGACAGTGAAAAGTCCTTGGGAGACGCCGTCGCGAAAGCCTTCGTAGACTGTGTCGGAGTAGAGTGCGAATGGCACCGGGGCGGCTTTGTACGCGCTGGCGTCGAAGAATTGGCCGTCGACCAGAATCGCGATGGGGATCAAGTGCGCTTTGCCTTTGGGTGGAATTTGCAGCAATCCGAGGGCGCGGGGGCCGGGTGACGTCTTTTCACGGCGGGTGGCCTGGGCGACGCCGATTTTCGCGACAAGCAAAGCGAGGATGACGAAGCAGACCGGACTGCGATATAACTTGAAACGATAAGGAGAATGTCTGCCCATGGAAGTCAATTCTAAAGCGCCCGAGTTTACTTTGCCCGACCAGAACGGCGAACCCATCGCCCTCAAGGATTATCGCGGTAAGTGGGTTGTGCTGTATTTTTATCCGCGCGCCGACACGCCGGGTTGCACCATCGAGGCCTGCGAGTTTCGCGATAGATATAAGAAGATCGAAAAGGCGGGCGTGGTTGTATTCGGAATTTCGCCGGATACTTCGGAGGCTCAGAAAAAGTTCGAAGAGAAATTTGACCTGCCCTTTACCCTGCTGGCAGACGACGAAAAGAAAGTCGCGGAAGCGTATGGCGTGTTCGTCGAGAAAAATATGTATGGCAAGAAAGTGATGGGCGTGGCGCGGACGACGTTCGTCATCGGCCCGGATGGGAAAATCGCGCATATCTTCGAGAAGGTGAAGCCCGAAGGCCACGCCGACGAAGTGATGGCGTACTTGAAAACCGCGATGAAGGCATCGGCCTGACTCGCGGGACGCTTTTGACGCGCGAGTTCTTCGTCCGCGATCCGCGAACGGTCGGCCGTGCGTTGCTGGGGAAGGTTCTGACGCGACGCGAGAAGTCCGGGCCGATCTCAGCCCGAATTGTTGAGGTCGAGGCCTATCTGGGTAAGACCGATCCTGCGTCGCATTCTTATCGTGGGATGACCGCGCGCAACGCGGTCATGTTTGGGCCGCCGGGATTCGTTTACGTTTATTTTATCTATGGCAATCACTGGTGCCTGAATGTTTCCTGCTGGCCAGAAGGACGCGCTGGGGCGGTGTTGTTCCGCGCGGGCGAACCGTTAGAGGGAATCCAAAGGATGTCTGTGGCGCGCGGGATTGTTTTGTCGAACGAGCGCGATGCGAAGCGGCTGACTTCCGGGCCCGGCAATTTGGCGCGGGCTTTGGGAATTACGCGAGAGCGCGATAACGGAAAAGACTTGACCAGCGCGGCATCCGATCTGGTTGTGCTGGACGAGGGATTTCGTCCGTCGAAAATTGTGGCCAGCGTTCGGATTGGCATTACTAAGGCGGCGGAGCGTCCGCTGCGATATTTTATTGCGGGGAACCGGTTTGTGTCGGGGCCGAGGGTTTCGTAGCGGTGCGTGAACCTCGCTGCATGGATGCGGAGCGGGTGCGGTAGGGGGCCTTCGACTGCTTAAGCCCTTTGCTTTGTTCGGCACTTACTTCGCTCAGGATGACACAGGGGCTGAAGCCCATCATCGCTTGCTGCTTTTCGTGGGCCTGAAGGCCCACGCTTCCACGGTTGTGACTGCGGCATTTACGCTGCCGCGCTAGCGGGGACGCTTGCGCCTACAAAATTATTGGCCTTTGTCGCGAAGCAGCACGACATCAGTGTCGACGTGGCCGCGCTGTATGGCTAATTCGCTGCCGTCGAATGACCAGTGGAAATCGCCGATATACTCGGAATCGAACTTCGTCAGTTTGTGTCCCGTCGATCCGTCGAGAGGCTGAGCCCAGAGGTTGTCGAATCCGGTTTCGCGAGTGGCGTAGACCACGGCTTTTCCATCGGGAGAGAATTGCAAAGCTTGCCGCGGCGGCTTCTCAAACTTCGCCATTCCAATGGTTTGTCCCGACGAGGTCGCCACGATGGCCAGCCGGGGATCTACGTCGGCGCCTTGAAATGTCAGAAAGGCGAGACTGCCGCCATCTGGGGAAATGCCTATGTTGCTCACGACCAGCAGGTCGGTGAGCTTTTCCGGCTTGCCCCCATTGATCGGAACCTTCATTGGAATGCCCCCAGAAGAACGGCCATTTACGTAGTAGACGGTTCGGCCATCTGGCGAACACACGGGAGAAACGTCGGGGCCTCCGCTTGTAATGGCGGTGAGCTTTCCCCCTTGCACGTCCATTCGCCAAATAGTGAGTGTGTTGTTTGCCTCTGCATAAGCGGAGAACAGCAGGTAACGGCCATCCGAACACGCGGAAGGCCATGAAGGCGAAAGCGTGCCGCTGGTGTTGAGGCTAATTTTATGTCCGTCGCGATCGATGCGGCTGAGCGCGGAGGTATCTTCAATTGTCCATTGTTTGTCTGGGTTCCAGGTGAAATCGATGACCGGTCGATCCGATGGAATGCGCTGGGCGTGAGCCGCGTCGTCTCCGGCAGGCATGGTGTAGAGATCCCCACGCGCCTCGTGAAGAATCGCCGATACCAGGTGTCCGTCTGCGGAAAGCGAAAGAGCTTGATAGTCGTTGGTGTCGCGCGTGATCGGAGTTAATGCGCCACTGGGGTAGGACACGACGGCGATCTGGCCGCGCCGAAATCCGGAGTCCCGGTCGGACGCTGATACCAGGAGTTGTTTGCCGGATGGCATCCAGACTACTTCGCGAAGAGTGTGATCGTCCGAATTGAGGAAGTCGGTTATTTTGCCGGTGGCGACATCGATGGCGACGAGCGATCCCAGATGGCCGACGGGTTCGCGAGCTGCTGCCATGATGGTCTTGCCGTCCGGGGACCACGAGGGAAAGCCGAACACGCGACTCAAGGGCAAATCCACGACGACTTTTTCCTCGCCAGAATCGACGGAGCGAGTGATGAGGCGGAATCTCCCCTGCTGCGGATCGTTCAGTACGATGTAGGCGAATTGGTGGCCGTCGGGAGAGAAGGTGATGGGTGAATCGATGTCCGCCACAATGCGCTCGGGCGTGCCTCCAAGCACCGGGGCGCGGTAGAGGAATCGGTAGGTATAACTGCCTTTTTCACTGCGGGCGAAATACAGGTAGCTGCCGTCGGGCGAAAAAGACAGGTCGGCGAAGTGCGACCCCTCTACCGGTGGGATCACCTGAGTATTGCTGCCGGTGGGGATGTTGCGCAGCCAGAGAGATTCGAGGCCGCGATTCTCAATCACGTGCAAAATGTATTTTCCGTCGGGGGAGAGGGCTGCCAGCGGGGCATTGCCGGTCTCGGTCACTTTGGAGAAGGCGACGTTTTGGAATGGGATGGAAGTCGATTGCGGAAAGAATTTATAGACGGCGAAGGCGGCGAGGGCCATCACGATCAGGCTCGCGACGATCCAGATGAGCTTAGAGCGTCGCCGTGTAGGAATTGCGACGGAACTCTGGGCGGGCAAAGATGGCGAGGATACTGGCGGCGCGACTTCCGACATGGACGAGAGCTGCCGTCCGGATTCCGAATCGCGCTTAAGGCGCTGCAAGTCGGCCTTCATGTCCGAGGCGTGTTGATAGCGTAGCGAGACGTCTTTCTCCAAAGCTTTGAGGATGATTTCCTCGAGCTTGGCGGGCAGGCCGGGATTCAGCCGGATCGGCGGCGGGGGAATGCGGTTCATGATGGCTTCGAAGATTACGGCGGAGGTGTCGCCGCGAAAGGGCTGTGCTCCGGTGGCCATTTCGTAGAGAACCACTCCGAAAGAAAAAAGGTCGGTGCGGGCGTCGAGCTCTTTGCCGCGAACTTGTTCGGGTGACATGTAAGCGACTGTTCCAAGAGCGGTCCCGGGGCTGGTCAGGTGGGCATCGCTGAGAGCAACAGTTGCGTCGATTTCGGACTTCTTGCCGGCTGTTTTGTCAGTTACTTTTGCGAGGCCGAAGTCGAGGATTTTGGCGCGTCCGCGTTTGGTGACGAATATGTTTGCGGGCTTGACGTCGCGATGGACGATGCCTTCGGCGTGGGCGACATCGAGGGCGTCGGTGATCTCGATGGCTAGAGCGAGAATGCGATCCATGTCGAGGGGGTGGCCTGAAATTTCATACTTCAGGGTTGCGCCGTCGAGAAATTCCATGGCGATGAAGGGCTTTCCTTCGTGCTCGCCGATGTCGTAGATGGTGCAGATGTTGGGATGATTGAGCGCGGAAGCGGCCCGCGCCTCGCGGTTAAAACGCTCCAGAGATTGGGGATCGTGCGCCAGATCGGCGGGAAGAAATTTCAGTGCGACGAAACGACTGAGGCGCAGGTCTTCGGCTTTGTAGACCACACCCATTCCGCCGCCGCCCAGTTCTTCCAGAATGCGATAGTGAGAGACGGTTTGACCGATCATCGTTGGGTTGTACGCTGTCGAAGGCAGTATACATTGCGTGAGGCGGACATTGCGGAGGTGTCCTCGAGCAAAACCTTCAACACAGAGGGCACGGAGGTTTCACAGAGGAGCAAGCGCCACAGTGGTTGAGAGGAGCCAGCGTTAGATACAAGTCCACTAGCCTGTGCGGAGCAGGGTGTTGTCGATTAGGCGGGTGTTGCCGACGAAAGCTGCGACGGCGGCAAGAGCCGGTTGATCGCCGATTGCGGAGCGGGGCGCGAGCGAATCGGGATCGACGATCTCGAAGTAATCCAGCCGGACCGAAGGTTCGGCGGCGATTATTTGTTTCGCGGTGGCGATCAGTTTCTGCGCGTTTTGCTCGCCTGCGGTAACGCTGTGTTCGACTGCGTTAAGAGATTTTGAGAGCACGAGGGCCTGCCTTCGCTCCGCGGGGCTGAGATATACGTTGCGCGAACTCATGGCGAGGCCATCAGGTTCGCGGACGATGGGACAGCCGACGATTTCGACGGGGATATCGAGGTCCCGCACCATGCGGCGGATGATAGCGAATTGCGCGGCGTCTTTTAGTCCGAAGAAGGCGTAGTCGGGTTGGACGATATTGAAGAGTTTGGATACGACGGTGGCTACGCCGCGAAAGTGGCCGGGACGGGATCGTCCGCATAGGCGATCGGCGATTTCTTCCACATTTACATAGGTGGTGGCGTCCGCGGGATACATCTCATTGGCCGAAGGCGCGAACAGAAAGTCCACATTTTCTTTTTCAAGCGCGGCGCAGTCGGCATCGAAGGTCCGCGGATAGCGGGTGAAGTCCTCGCCCGGGGCGAACTGCGTGGGATTGACGAAGATCGAGACCGCGACGGTCTGGCATTTGTCCTTGGCAGCGCGGACGAGCGACAGATGGCCTTCATGCAGGGCACCCATGGTGGGCACGAAGCCAACGACTCCTTGGCGGGTGCGCGATGCGGACAGCGCCGCGCGCATTTCTGCAATGGTGGGGGCGATTCGCATGGGCGAACGGTTTTTCCAGATTCAATGCGTTGCGGCGCAATTTCTCAAGGTAAAATGGCGCGGCCTAGTCTTTGTTGACAGGTTCGCCGCAAATCTGTCCAAGCTCGCGCCAGGCTCCGCTCCCAACCATAGGGCGTTGCGATTTCGGACTTCGATTTAAGCACTGCGCCGGGGTCTGACCGTCAAGTCCCGCACCTGTGCCAGGACGCTGGAGAGCTGCATCCCATTGAGCTGCGAAATGAACGGCAGCATTTCCGTAATAAAGGAGTCCTGCATCAGTTCGCGGACTTCTTCGTTACGGTTATGTGTGCCTCCGCCCAAGAGATCGGGAACGGCCACTTCGAGGGCGCGGGCCAAGCGCTCCAGCGAAGACAGCGTCGGCGTCGCCTTCTCATTCTCGATCTTTGAGACGTAGGTGCGCGGCACCGACATGCGGGCGGCAAGCTGTCGCTGGCTCAATCCACTGCGCAGACGAAGCGAGCGAATTGTGGCCGCAAGATGGAGATGGCCGCGACTGCCGTTCGAGACCGGCATGAAGGTCGGCAGGGGCGACACTTCCACGATCTCCGGTTCATCCTCATCCAACGAGGTATGACATTTGCGGCAGAGACGGTTGCTGGTTTGAAACTGGACAAGAGAACAACGGTCGCAGCGCACGACCTCCCTTGAGTCGACGGGCGCAAGCATGGTAGCCATATAGATTGGGAGTGCCAGAGCGTGCAACTCCCGGAACCCTTATAAAGTTCCGATCTGTTGTGTAATCTGGGGCATATGCCCTGTGAATGTCAATTGAAATCTGCGAATTTGTTCAGATGCACGGCCCGCAGTGGCTAAAGCACTGCACGAAAACAGATGCGGTTCGCGGGAATCCGCGAATTTACTGGCGATGCTTCGCTGTTTACTAAATGAGTTCGCGCCCAGAAAAATTTAGTCTTCTCGCGGTGCGGCTGCGGAGGGAATCAACTCAATAACCTCGGCCCGCGCTTTTCCATTTCCTCCGTTGTACGCCCCCAAACTTCCTGCCATAATCATTAGGCTCTGGCGATGCTTCGGGCCGAACCGTTGTGCTCGGCGCGAAACACGCCCATGAAATTGTCCGCGATTTTCGCTCCGACAAACAACCGCCGGCTCAATGAGCTGATTGGCTTTTTGTTGTGCATCTCCGCGCTCCTCCTTTTTCTCGCGCTCGCTTCGTACTCGCCGCTCGATCCATCCTTGAATAGCGCTTCTGTTCTTACCGGATCGAAAGCCGCACGCAACTGGATCGGCGTCGTCGGAGCCGTCATCTCCGACATAACGCTTCAAGGATTCGGTCTTGGCGCCTTCCTCATTCCTATATTCTTAGGCGCTCTGGGAATACGCTGGTTTCGTTCTCGCAAGACCACCTCGCCCATGGCGAAACTCCTGGGCGGCGTTTGGCTGTTACTCTTCGTTCCCGCACTGCTGGCTCTACTACCGAGTCACCTGCGCTGGATGCGAGCCATTCCTTTAGAAGGCCTCATCGGCAGAATCATCGGCGACTTCCTGATTCACTTCTTCAACCTGACCGGCGCTTACATCGTTTGCGCCAGCTGTTTGGCGTCGGCTCTATACTTATCGACCGCGTTCTCGTTCGCCACGATGCAAACCTGGGCTCCGACCCGCTTTGCATTGGTGGGAGCGCTTTGGAGCCGCTGGAAAGACTGGCAGGAAGAACGCCGCAAGCTTCGTATGAAGAAAGATCTCGAGGAGCGCCGGGTCAACGGCAAGCCGGAGATCAAGACGCAAATGATCCCGCTGCGCACTCCGCCGCCTGCGCCATCGCAAGCGCGGGCTGCGGAGCCGAAGAAATCCGGCATCGACCGCATGTTCGAAGAAGACGACCAGCGTCCAATAGCGTCGCCAGAATCCGAACGCGGCATCGTCGATCCGGAAGTCACCGTTCGTCCCGACATTAAGGCCGAAGCTAAGACCGTTCTTCCCAAACTCGCCGGCACTTTCCAGTTACCGCCAAGCTCACTGTTGCATCGGGCCGACGGCCAGCAAGCCGTGGATGAGATCGAACTCAAAGAACTCGCCAAAGTGCTGACAGAAAAATACGGCGAGTTCGACGTGCGCGGACAGATTACGCAGATCAATCCTGGGCCCGTGGTCACCACATTCGAGTTCAAGCCCGAGGCCGGCATCAAGTACAGCCGCATCACTAATCTGACCGACGACCTATGCTTAGCTCTCAAGGCCGAGAGCATTCTGATCGAACGCATGGCCGGCAAGTCCACAGTCGGCATTCAAGTGCCCAATCGCGAGCGCGAGATCATTTGGTTGCGCGAAAATATCGAAGGCTCCGAGTTCTACAGCACAAAATCGAAGCTCACTCTGGCTCTCGGCAAGGACATCAATGGCCGCATCGTCACCGCCGACCTCGCCGGCATGCCCCATCTCCTGATCGCCGGTTCAACCGGAGCCGGCAAGAGCGTAGCCATCAACGCCATGATCATGTCCATCCTCTTCAAAGCCACGCCGGATCAAGTGCGGCTGATTCTGGTCGATCCGAAGCGGCTGGAGCTGGGCAACTACGAAGGCGTGCCGCATCTCTTCACTCCGATCATTACGGAGCCGAAGCTCGCCGCCAACGCGCTGCGCAATGCCGTACGCGAGATGGAACGTCGTCTGAAAGTGCTGGCCGCCAAAGGCGTGCGCAACATCGATCAGTACAATAAGCTCTTCACTGAAAACGACACGCCCAGCTTGTTCGACGAAGGGACCGAAGAGAAGCCGCTGCCCTTCATCGTCATCATCATCGACGAATTGGCTGACTTGATGATGCTTGACGCGGGCAACGTTGAAGAATCCGTCACGCGGCTGGCGCAGATGGCCCGCGCCGTCGGAATTCATTTAGTACTGGCGACGCAGCGTCCATCAGTGGACGTCATCACCGGACTAATCAAAGCCAACTTCCCGGCGCGCATTTCATTCCGGGTCGCGACGAAAGTCGATTCCCGCACCATTCTGGATGCTAACGGGGCAGAAGCACTGCTGGGCAAAGGCGACATGCTCTATCTTCCTTCGGGATCGTCGCGCGTGCAGCGCCTGCACGCGCCCTTTGTCACGGAAAAAGAAATCGCTGCGGTTGTCGAATTCTGGCGCTCGCAAGGCACCGCGGAGTACGAACAGAAATTCCTCGAAGCTCCGCGAGAAGATGGCGAAAACGGCAGCGGAGGAAACGAAAGCGGCGCAGCCGCCGATGACAACGATCCGCTCTTCAACGACGCCGTTCGTCTCGTTCTCGAATTCGGGAAGGCCTCAACGTCGCTGTTGCAGCGCCGACTGCGCATCGGCTACGGTCGCGCCGCGCATCTCATCGACTTGATGGAGCGCGACGGAATCGTCGGCGCCGCCGACGGACCCAAGCCCAGGGAAATCCTCAAACGCCCCGACTGGATTGACGAAGTCGAAGAGTCGCTGCGATAATTCGTCGAGTGAATTCCACGCGCTAAGCGACAACAAATAGTCCTTCGACATCGCACACGCATGACAACCAGCGCCAGCTCCATTCCGCCCGACGATCTCACTCGAAGTCTCGTCCTATCGCAATCCGACGACCAAAACTTTCCCCATATCGGCCTAGTCGGAGACACCTACACAATCCTTCTGGCAGGAAAGGACACGGCGGGACGCTTCTCTCTGATCGACATGTTTATTCCTCCCGGCGGAGGCCCGCCACCTCATCGCCACGACTTCGAGGAGTCATTCATTATTCTTGAAGGCGAGATCGAGGCAACGTTTCGGGGCGAAAAGACGAAGGCCGCAGCGGGCCAGACCATTCACATCCCCGCCAACGCGCCACACCAGTTTCAGAACAAGAGCGACAAGCCCGCGCGTCTTCTATGCATCTGCTCTCCCGCCGGACAAGAAGAATTCTTCATCGAAGTCGGCGTGCCAGTCGCGACCCGGACCACCCCGCCTCCGAAACTGGATGAAGTGGCGGAAGCTGCTTTCAGACAGAAGGCGTTAGCACTCGCGCCCAAGTATAAGACAGAGTTTGCAAAACCTGCGTGATCGCGCGACGGAACTACCACGTCATCGTTCGACGGCCATCGCAACTGCATTGCCTCCGCCCAGACACAGCGCGGCGATGCCGCGATGCACATCGCGTCGAATCATTTCATAGATCAGGGTGACAAGCACCCGCGCGCCACTGGCACCAATAGGATGCCCAATCGCCACCGCTCCGCCATTCACATTCACTTTCGCGGGATCGAGCTTCAACTCCCGAATCAGGGCCAGCGACTGGACTGAAAACGCCTCGTTTAACTCATAGAGATCGACGTCTTCATTCTTCCAGCCAGTCTTTTCCCAGATCGTCTTCACCGCGCCAATCGGAGCCATCATCACCCACTTGGGCTCCACGCCGCTTGTGGCCTGCGCCACGATGCGCACCATCGACTGCGCGCCTAGTTCACGCGCCCGCTTCGCGCTGGTCACTACTAGCGCCGCCGCGCCGTCATTCACTCCCGAGGCGTTCCCCGCCGTCACCGTCCCATCTTTCTTAAATGCGGGCTTTAGCGAACGCAGCGTTTCACTCGTGGTGTCTTCGCGCGGCGACTCGTCCTTATCGAAGATGACCGCAGCCTCGCCTTTTTTCTTCGCCGGCAATTCCACGGGAACGATCTGCGACTTGAATCGGCACTCCTTGATTGCCGAGATCGCCTTGCGATGCGAATTCACCGCGTACTCGTCCTGCTCTTCGCGCGTGATGCCATACTTCTCCGCGACATTCTCGCCCGTGATTCCCATGTGGTAGTCGTTGTAAATATCCCACAGACCGTCGTACACCATCGCATCGACGACTTGTGCATTGCCCAGACGATATCCCTTGCGCGCTTGTGGAAGAAGATAAGGCGCATTCGTCATCGATTCCATGCCGCCCGCAACTACGATGGAACTGTTTTCGGTTTGAATCGCTTGCGCCGCAAGCGCAACCGCTTTCAATCCGGAGCCACAAACTTTGTTTATAGTCATGGCACCCACTGCGGGAGACAATCCACCGAAGATCGCAGCTTGCCGCGCAGGATTTTGTCCAAGCCCGGCGGAGATCACGTTGCCCATAATGCATTCGTCCACTTGCTCAGGTTGAAGCTTCGCGCGATTCACTGCCTCCTTCACAACCAATGCACCAAGCTGCGGCGCAGTGAAAGAAGAGAGGCTTCCCTGAAACTTTCCCACTGGAGTGCGGCAAGCGGATAGGATCACAACATCGTCGAAAGCGGCCATTTATAAGCTCCTGCGAGGTTTTCGCTACACGATTATAGATGATCGAAGTGGGGCGGTCGGCGCAACTCGCCGGCGGATTGCGTTGCCACTGTCAACGAATCGATCGGAAGCGTTGTCATCCCCGCTCTTGGTTGTACGCTCGGGATCGAAGAAGAGAATTTACGCAAGACCGGCGCAAAAGTTTCTTCACGCACCCATCTGTGCGCACAAAATAATTTGAGGTTTCTCATCGCAGTGACTTAGGTGCATCGCTCGAATGCTCCTTCACCATGCATTTTTTTCTTGACTTCGTTTTTTATTGACTCTATACATCAATCAGTTGCAACAATCGATCGTTGCAAGTTCATCCATGAAAAATGGAAAGGGAGAATAGATCAATGGCAACCAAGAAAAAGGCAAAGAAGGCAGCAAAGAAAAAGCACTAAGCAACTGCAACACGCAACAAAAGAGGGGGACGCGGAATGCGTCCCCCAAACTTTTGCGCGATTATGAGCTTACCGTGCGGCGGGGCGGCTCGACGGTCACGGGGAAAAGCTGCTTCTCCGTCTTGGGGCAAAGCCCGCGATAGGCGCACCAGGCGCAGTGAAATCCAGGCTTCGCGTCAAATTTATTCTGCGCAATCTTTTGCGCCACGTCTTCCACTTCGAGCTTGACCTCCTGAAGCTTCTGTTCGGTTCGAGTCGTGAACACAGGCTGATTCTCCACCAGGTTATAAAGCACAAGGCGCTCCGCCCTATATCCCCATTTCTCCTGCGCCGCGATGGCGTAGATTGAGAGTTGCAGGCTTTCATCGGCGTCTTCCTGGTCTTGCGGCTTACCTGTTTTATAGTCGACGATCGCGACTTCGTTACTTTCGATTTGATCGATGCGATCCACCCGGCCACTGATCCGGGCGCCTCCGATTACGACATCGAACCATTCCTCGGTATGCAAAACCGTCGGAGCGGAAGCACGCGCTGTCTGCAGAAACCCCTTGAGTTGCTCTCTGCCTGCGTTCAAGTAAAGTTGCAGCTGATAAGCGTCTTCCAGGTTTTGTCCACGCAAATCGGTCTCGAACATTTCCAACACAACCGCGTCAGCCAGCGGTCGGCCCGCGCCCACCGCCTGATAGTAAGCCAGCAGGATACGGTGCATGGTTGCGCCGAATTGCATCGCGCCCCCGGGCTCGCTGGGAAGCTTCCAGTCGCGGCCAATCTTGAACTTCAGCGGACAAGTTTTGTACGCATCGATCGAACTCGCGCTCAAGCGCTGGCTCAAATCCGACGCGGGCTGCAACGAAAACCACTGCGAGGTGCGCGAGCCTTCTGAGCGAACCTCCGCCTTGGCAAACATTTCCGCCTGAAATCCTGAGGACGGCCGCTGGATCAACCAAGGCTTGAGCGAAGCGTCCTTGAGCAAGTCACGCATAAATCCATCCGGCAACGGCTCTTTCTTGCCGCGGCCGCGCTTGGCATAGATGGTCAGCGAATCGCAGGCTCGAGTCATCGCGACATAAAACAACCGGCGTTCCTCTTGTTGCGAGAGTTCTTTATCGTCGAAATCGTCGCGCGACGCTTCATCCCAGAGGTCGCGGGGAAATTCTATAAGCGGCTCTTTGTATGAGGACGGAAACGAATTCGAGTTCGCCCGGATGATGAACACATGGCGAAACTCCAACCCTTTCGCGGCATGAGCCGTCATCAATCGCACCGCATTGTCGTCGGTCGATGCCAGACAAATGCTGCCGTTAGCTTCACGAAAAAGGTCAAGATACTCGATCAACTCGGCGAGCCTCCTGCTCTCGGTCAGCGGTTTGGTTTCCCAGCCTCTTACAAATTCGAGCACCGCATCAATGGCGAGATTGGAGCGATCAAGGGAAAAGCGACGAACGACTGCTTCCAGCGCGGGGCATCCAAGCAAGTCGCGCGAAGAAATCTCGGCGCGGCATTCCTCGATGGCTCGCAGCACTTCGATCCCACGCGGGAGTTGCGCGAGCACGCCGGCCACGCCCGACGTGTCGTCTTTTGGCAGCGCCCGTAAGCCGGCTCGCAACTCTTCCGGGACGATTCCGAACTGTGGCAGCGCCGCTACGCGCAGCAGGCTGGCGCTTTCGCGACTGTTCACCACCGCGCCCACGCAGGCAAAAAGATCGCGCGCTTCGGGCGTATCGGTCACGTCCATGTTCTCGACGGAGAACGGAATTCCGCACTCTACCAATTCAGTCACAATGTCGTCGCGATTTCCGTGAGAACGGTAGAGTACCGCGAAATCTTTCCATTGCAACTTGAGGGCTTTCTTCTTTTTCTGAATCTCGTTGACGATGTCAGAGGAGCCCGCGTCCCGCAGATCCAACGCCACCGTCTCAACAGGGGCGGGGATGATCGTCCCTTGCATCTGCGCCGCTTCATCGCGCGCCGATTGCAGAGGCGAGCGCTTGCCGCTGCCGTTCGCCTTCGAAGGCAAACCAGGATTCTTATCGATCAACGCATAAGCGCATTGCAGAATAGCGGTTCGCGAACGGCGGTTCTTGCCGAGGGTCACGCGCCTGGCATCCGGAAAGGAGGCGTCAAAAAGTTTGAACGCCGCGCTCGATGCCCCGCGGAATCTGTAAATCGCCTGGTCCGGGTCGCCCACGGCGAACACGTTCTGCGCACTTCCCGCCAGCATTTTCAGGATTTCAATCTGCGCGTAATTCGCATCCTGAAATTCGTCCACCAGAATGAAGCGGGCCTTGGCTCGCTCCCGCGCCAGCACCTCCTCATCCTCGCGAAACAATCGGTGCGCCCCTGTAATCATATGGCCGAATGTGCCCAGGTTCCGCTCTTTGAGCATTCGCTCCACCGTCTGAAAAACATTGGCAATCTCACGGCAGCGGCCCAGCGCCTCTTCGTGCGTGATCTCTTCTTTACTCTTGCAAACGCGCGGCGCAGGCAGTTCGCCCCGTTCCACTTTGCTCACATAACCGGCATAGCGCTCGGGATCGACGAGCTCATCCTGGCAACGCTGCATGAACTTAAGAAGGTCGTTAAGAAATTCGCTCACGTTGGCGGCGCGGACAAAATAGTTCAGATGCAATTCCGCAATACGCTTGCGCAACATGATCCAGAGATCTTTGTCGTCAAGCACGTCAAACCCGCGCCCGGAGCGTCGCAGCAGTTCGTTGCAATACGCGTGAAAGGTCTTTGCCTGTAAGCCATCGAGGCTGGTTCCGCGCAGTTCTTTCTGCACCCGCTGGAGCATCTCCGTGGCAGCATTGTCGGAGTAAGTGAGGGCGACAATCTCTTCCGGCTTGGCGTGCCCCTCGCGGATCAAGCGCGCGATGCGGCTCACCAGCACAGTCGTCTTGCCCGTACCCGCACCCGCAACCACCAGCATGGGGCCGTGATTGTGCTGAATGGCCTCCTGCTGCCGCGGATCGGCCTCGAGCGTCTTAGGGCCGGGCATTTGTATTACCGTCATCGCGTGAGCATAGCAGAAGCTGTGATGAGGAAATCTGGGATGAATCTAGTCCTGAAGTTCCGAACCCACAATCGCGACCGCTGCGATGGCCGCAGTCTCTGCGCGGAGAATGGTCGAGCCCAGCGACGCAGCGATCCAACCGGATTGGCCGAACGTCTGCATCTCACCGTCGGTCCATCCGCCTTCGGGGCCGAGCGCAAGCGAAACTGCCTCGTCGACGGCTCGCGACCGGAGAACATCCGCCAACATGTCCTCGCGCTCATACTCGGATAGAACGATGCGGAGTCCGCCAGCTTGCACCAGGGCATCCTTGAGCTTAATCGGATCGGCGATCTGGGGCGCGGCGTCCCGTCGCGACTGTTCCGAAGCCTGAACGGCGATCTTGCGCCAGCGCTCAACCCGTTTCTCCGCCGCTCCGGCCAGATGCGATTCGGTACGCGACGCGATCACGGGAACGATACGGTTGACGCCCAACTCGGTACATTTCTCGATGGCCCACTCCATGCGATCGAACTTGAAGACCGCAAGCAGTAGCGTGAGGTTTAGTGGCGTAGCAGAAGGGATGACGTCTTCAAGATAAAACTCAACGCGACCGGGGCTGATGCTTTCGATCGCCCCTCGGCGCACTTCGGCTCCAGTGGCAATGTCAAATTGCTGGCCCACGCGGGCGCGCAGCACGCGAATGAGATGGTCGGCGTGGCTGCCGGTGAGCGCCGCTCGATCCCCGGAGACTTCATCGGCCAGCCAGCGACGTCGCGTCATGAAGGAATCAAGCGAGACTAGCTAAATATATCTTTCACTTTACCGAGCAGCGTGCGCCGCTGGGGTTTGTTCTCGACGCGGCTGAGTGTATCTAGTTCTTGCAAAAGTTCGCGTTGGCGGCGAGTCAACTTGTTTGGCGTCTGCACTCGCACTTCAACGAAGAGATCGCCCTTGCCGTGGCTGTTGAGCACGGGCACGCCCTTGCCTTTAATCTTCAGAGTCGTCCCGGACTGAACGCCATCTGGGACGCGCAGGGTGTGCTCGCCCTCCAGCGTGGGCACCACGATTTCCGCGCCCAGCGCGGCCTGTCCAAACGAAATCGGCATCACGCAATAAAGATGATTGCCTTCGCGCTCGAAAAACGGATGCTCCTTTACATGCAGCACCACGTAGAGGTCGCCCGGAGGCCCACCGAACGCACCAGCTTCGCCCAGCCCGGTGAAGCGGATGCGTGTGCCATCTTCCACGCCGGCGGGAACTTTTGCGTCCACGGTACGCTGCCGCAACACGCGGCCTTCGCCTTTGCACTTTGCACATGGATCGGTGATGACCGAGCCCGAACCCTGACACGAAGGACAGGTCCTTGCCACGCTGAAAAATCCCTGCTGATAGCGCACCTGGCCCGCGCCGGCGCAAGCTCTACAAGTTACCGGGGCCTTGCCGTGGGCCGCGCCGGTCCCGCGACAATCCTCGCACGTGGCATGATGACGCACCGGAACTTTCGCTTCCGTTCCAAATACAGCCTGCTCAAATTCGAGATGCAGGTCCTCGCGCAGATCCGCCCCGCGTTGTGCGCGGCTGCGGCGGCGTCCGTTGCCCGCACCAAACATCTCGCCGAAGCCGAAGCCCAGAAAGTCATTAAGAATTTCGCTGAGATCGACCGCGCCGCCCTCGAATCCGCCCTGACCGCCGAGTCCGGCATGGCCGAAGCGATCATACGCGGCGCGCTTATCGCCATCCGCAAGAATGGCGTAAGCCTCGCTGCACTCCTTGAATTTTTCCTCGGCGTCGGGATTATTCGGATTGCGATCGGGATGATGTTGCAGCGCCAGCTTTCTGTAAGCACTTTTAATCTCCTGATCGGTGGCCTCGCGGGTCACGCCAAGGATTTCATAGTAATCGCGTTTCACCTGGCTGCTCAGAGCGACTTCTCCTCACACTTCTTAATGTCGTCTACTTCGAAACTTCGCGTGGAAACTGCTCAGTGATTCGGATTGCGCGCCACCTTCACCATCGCGGGGCGCAACAATCGTTCCTTCAATTTATAGCCGCGCTGGAATTCGTCCAGCACTTCATGATCTTTGGCGTCGGTCGTGTCCACCATCTCGATGGCTTCATGCAATCGCGGATCAAACGCTTCACCCTTGGCTGCGATCGGCTGCAAGCCGAGTTTGGCAAGCGCATCCTCTAACTGCTTATGGATGAGTTCGACTCCGTTGCGAAAGTCCGACTTCTCTTTCGAGCTCTTCAATGCCAGCTCGAAACTATCCACGATGGGGAGCAAAAGCTTGATCGCATCCGCCAAAGCAAAATCACGAAAGTCTTGCTGCTCCCGCACGGTTCGCTTGCGCGCATTCTCAAACTCGGCCTGCAGGCGAGCGAGACGATCAATGAGATCATTGCGCTCCGCGCGTAAGCGCTCGATCTCAACATCGCGGCCGCCAGCCTCCGTCTCCGCCGCAGGCAACTCGTGACTCGTATCCAATGCCTCTTCCAAATCCGTTTTTCCGTTTCCCGCCATAAAATCTTCCTTACGTAAAGCTTAATCGCTCTCGTTCAACATCTTGTCGAATAAACGTGCTACATACGAAACCGCATTCATGGTGCCCTGATAATCGATCCGCGTCGGACCAATCACCGCCAGCGATCCCATCACTTCGCCGCCAACTCGGGCGGGCGCTCCGATCAGAACCAAATTGCGCAATGACGGCTGCGTCTCGTCCAACCCGATGACGACCCGCACCGCTTCCTGACGCGTGTCCACATAGGCGCTCAACAACGCCGCCAACTTTTGCTTCTCTTCGAGAGTTCGCAACAGCTCTTGCAAGCGCTCACGGTCTTGTTCGCCCGCAACTAAATTGGCCGCGCCTTCCACGAAAACGAACTGCGCCGCTTGATCGCCTTCCAGAGCGCCCTGACGATAAAGTTGTGCTACCGACTTCATCAGCCGGTCGTACTCGCTGCGTTCCTGTTCGA
The DNA here is from genome assembly GCA_963799065.1 of Terriglobia bacterium. Taxonomy (GTDB): domain Bacteria; phylum Acidobacteriota; class Terriglobia; order Terriglobales; family Acidobacteriaceae; genus JAJPHW01. The sequence continues at coordinate 283,365 of CAWCVJ010000003.1, read as the reverse complement.
TGCGCCGGGAGATTTCCTGACGCAACGATTCCATCGTCCAGCCCCGAAAATTTTCGTTGATGAAACGCGCCGCTGCGTCCAAATCAGTCTGCGGAAGCTCAAGACGCAGAAGTCGATCCCGGACTAACCCGCCGCGCGTTACCACGACCGCCAGAACGCGCGAATCGCCCAAGCGCGAAAAATACACATGATCGAGCGCGTTCTTCTGCCCGCCGGTCGTGATCGCCACGCCTACATTTTTAGAGATGAGCGAGAGCACATGCGAGGTGCGCTCCATAAATTCCTGCACATCGGAAACGCCGCCCAGCGACTCCTGAATGATCGCCTCGCTCGCCGTCGAAATATGCGCGTCGCCCGTAAGTTGCTCAACATAATAGCGATATGCCTCGGCACTCGGTACCCGGCCAGCCGACGAATGCGATTGCTCCAGAAATCCTGCTTCCGACAAATCCGCCATGACGTTGCGAATCGTGGCCGGACTCAACCCCTCCCGGTTCGCCCGCGACAAGGTTCGCGAGCCCACGGGTTCGCCAGTCGCGATAAACGTCTCGACGATCGCGGTCAGGATTTCACGCTCACGCCCGCCAATTTGTGGTGAAGGATTCATTGCTCCCGAGGAAGTCTAGCCTAAGTCATTTAGATGCAATGCTTGCCTGCAATGGTTCATACTGGCTGAACTCATTGCCAAGATTTTAGCATTCTCGACTCAGCTTTTGCAGTTACGAAGATGCGCATCTGCGAAGGGGACTACCAGAGTTAGAAAAAGGCTCGTAACCTATTGAATCTGAATGACACTACCGACCGCGCTGGCGCTGATCTCGAGCATCCGCGTCTCCACGTTCCGGGCAAAGGCAAACAGCGACGCAGCGTGTGGCGAATTCACTCCTTCTAATACAGTCGGTTTGCCGCTGTCGCCCGCGCGGCGAATGTCAGGATCAAGCTGCACGCTTCCCAAAAAGGGAACGCCAAACTGCGCCGCGGTCTTCTCCGCTCCGCCCCGCGAAAAAATGTCGATCTCGTGATGGCAGTGCGGGCAGACGAAGTAGCTCATGTTCTCCACCATCCCGACCAGATCGACCTTCATCTGGCGAAACATTTCGATGGCCTTGCGCGCGTCTTGCAACGACACATCCGACGGCGTCGACACCACAATCGCGCCCGTCAGCGGAACGGTCTGAATCAGCGACAACGCCACATCGCCCGTGCCCGGCGGCAGATCGACGACCATGTAGTCGAGCGTCCCCCAAATCACCGAGCCTAGAAACTGCTTAATAATGGAGTGCAACATTGGCCCGCGCCAGATCAGCGGCTTGTCTCCGGGATTGAGAAAGCCGACTGAAATGACTTTCAATCCGTGGGCTTCCAGCGGCTCAATGCGATTGTCGCCCAAAACTTTTGGCGACCCGCTAAGCCCCAGCATCAGCGGAACGTTCGGCCCATAAACATCGGCGTCGAGCAATCCGACTTTGTGGCCCATCTGCGCCAAAGCCAAAGCCAGATTAACCGCAAGCGTGGTCTTGCCGACTCCGCCCTTGCCCGATCCCACGGCGATGATCGAACTTACGCCAGGCAATGGCTGCGGCGCCGGAGGTTGCTGCTGTCCAGGATGATTGTGTGCGTGTGCGCCCAAGATACACCTCTCTTCTACAACCAGTGTATCGTGTCATCCTGAGCGCCGCAGGACGGAGAGCGAAGCGAGCCGTCCTGTAAGTCGAAGGATCCCCGCCTGACCCGCTTACCCCCCGGCGAGAATCGGCGACGAGCCATCAATAACCGTGCCCTTCGCCCATCTGCACTTTGCCGCGGAACATGCGGTACAGAAAAACAAAATATCCCAGCGCCAGCACCATTCCAATGCTCCACCAGATCAAACCCACGCCCAGTCCATAGTGCGCTGCCGCGGCCGTATAAATGGTCAGGCTGAATTGTGCCCCGGTGCTGGCCGGAAGCACGACGGGATACAAAGCGAACACCGCACCAACAAGCATGGCCACGATATACAGGCCAGAAGCCAGGAACGCGATCATCTCTTTCTCCCTAAACATCGCCCACAGGACCACCGCCAAACTACCAGCAACCACTACCGGAACCAGCCAACCGATGGGATAAGTCCTGAAGTTGTCCAGAATCGCCGGCTGAATCAGCAGAGTGAGCCCAAAGCTCAGTCCGGTCAACACTAATTGCAACGGCCACATCAGCATAGCCAGCCGTCGCGAACGCCGCCCCAAGTCACCACGAGTCTTCAGCGCCACATAATGCGCTCCATGCGCCGTGAGCGTAACCAGCGCCACCACGCCCGCCATCACCGTATACCAATCCAGCACGCCAGGATTCGCACTCACGCGAAAGTCCGTCCACAGCGGCAAAAAGAAATAACCATCCGCGCCCAAAGGCACGCCCCGAATCACATTGCCGAGAGCCGCGCCCAGCATAATCGTCAGGAGAACGCTCGACAGCGAAAACACCGCATCGAAAAAACTTTGCCAGACGCGATCTTCGATATGCGCGCGAAACTCAATCCCAATCCCGCGCAGCATCAGCAGCCACAACACAATCATCAGCGGAAGATAAAATCCGCTAAAGCTCGAGGCATAGAGCAAAGGAAACGCGAAATAAAGCGTCCCCCCGGCCGCGATCAGCCAAACTTCGTTGCCATCCCACACCGGCCCGATGGCGCGCAAAATCATGTGCCGCTCTTCATTCGTCCGCGCGACCACCAGATAAATCACGCCCGCCCCCAGATCGAAGCCGTCCAGCACGACATAAGCCGTCAGCATCACCGCGACGATTGCGAACCAAAGCGTTTCCATGTCAGTCTTTCAAAACTCTACGCAACTTCCACAACCTCTGCCAAAGCCGCCTGCGCTTCCGGCCCGCGCTCAATCTCTTTATTCACCAGAAACAAAAACAAAATCGCCAGCACGGTATACATCCCCATAAATCCGATCAGCGTAAAAATGCCATTCGCCGCCGACACCGACTTTGAATACCCGTCCGCCGTCCGCATCAATCCATACACCAGCCACGGCTGCCGCCCCAACTCCGCCGTCATCCATCCTGCCGTATTCGCGATAAACGGAAACGGTAAGCTCAGCAAAAGTATCCACAGCATCCATCGCGCCGAGAACAGCTTCCCGCGCCACAACAGAAACACGCTCACCACCGTCACCGCGATAAAGATCGTCCCCAGGCCCACCATGATGTGATAGCTGAAATACAGCAGCGGAATGTTATCCGGCCACCGATCTTTCGGAAACGCATTCAGCCCCTGCACCATCGCCTTCCACCGCCGGTACGTCAGAAAACTCAGCATGTTAGGCACGCTGATCGCGTTATCGATCTTCCCCGTCTCCGCATTCGGCTGCCCGATGAGCACAATCGGCGCCCCCGGAGCCGAGTCGAACAGCCCTTCCATCGCCGCCAGCGTCACTGGCTGATTCTGCGCCACCATCCGCCCCTGCGCATCGCCCGTTGGAAAAATTTGCAGAATGCAGAACACCGCTCCCGCCAGCACTCCCACCTTCACGAACAGCCGCCCATATTCGACGTGCTTGGCACTCAGCAAATAAAACGCGCCGATCGACGCCATCACAAACGCGCCCGTGATGCCCGCGCCGCTCATGTTATGCGCATACTGCCACTGCGCCCACGGATTCAGCACCAACGCCCAAAAGCTGCTCAACTGCGCCGAACCATCCCCCGCCCGCACAAATCCCACCGGATGCTGCATCCACGCATCCGTCGCAATGATGAAATATCCCGACAGCCACGACCCCAAAAACACTGCCATCGCCGCGCCCCAATGCGCCCAGCGGCTCAACCGCTTCTCGCCATACAAAAACAATCCCAGAAACGCCGACTCCAAAAAGAACGCGAACAATCCCTCCATGGCCAGCGTCTGCCCAATGACTCCGCCTGCAAAGCGCGAAAAGTGCGACCAGTTGGTGCCAAACTGAAATTCCATCGGAATCCCCGTCACCACTCCAACCACAAAGCTCACGCCAAAAATCCGTGCCCAAAATCTCGCCGCCCGATCATAAAAGTCCACCCGCACCGGATCATGGCTGCGCAACGCCAAAGTCTTCAGGATCACAATCAGAGGAGCCAGCCCCATCGTGAGCTGCGGAAAAAGGTAGTGGAACGTAGCGGTAAACGCGAAGTGCAGCCGGTGAACCAGAAGCGCGCTGTCCATAGCGAACGATAACCCTCCGGGGCTTCCTGTCGTAACCCGCAATTATGGACTAAGCCCGACCGAGCCAATGTGATGCCAATCACCACCCAAGGTGACGCAAGCCGCAGCAACAAAAATTATGCAGGCGCGAGCGTCCCCGCTCGTGCGTTTGAAATCAGTAGCCGGCCTTGGAGATTACGGCTAAGTCACGGTGACCAACTTCGGACGACACACGGCGCTTTGAAAAACCGGACTTTTCGAGACCACAGATTCGTCAGCTGGCGAGAAATCCCGAAATCACGGAAGAGATGAATCTCGCGGTCCGACTTGTATAGTTCAATGCCCTCGAAATCCAGAATGCGTCCTACCTCAGGGTTTTGCTTCCAGAGTCGATCAAGTAATGTGAAGAACCGCCTGGTGTCTGCTATCCCAAGGCAACCTGTCCACGCACCATCAAGGACAGCTAGCGGACTTTGCCAAGTGTAAATGGGCCTCGAATACTGATCCACATCTATGAGATGCCTCACTGCGGAGCGTTCTTGCCTGCTGAGACGAATGAAATCGTCAAACTTTGAATAGTGCAGCTTGAGCATCGCCTTGAATTCGGATGCCGAAACTTCACGGCGAAAGTATCCTTCAGCGGCAGCGGCGAGCAAAACGGTGAAGTCATTTGGACAGACATTGAGCGAGATGCAGGACTTCCGCAACCGGGGCACGTTGTACACGATATCTTCGACCATGGAGAACTGCTCCGATGATCGCTGAACAGTCCAACGAAGCGTGCGCCGTCGAATGATTTCCTCAATGTCTGATGCTGAAGGTTCGGGGTCAATCGAGAATGCGATTAACCCGCGTAACGATCCAGACCCGTCGCCAGTGTTTTGTCCTTTCGCCCACTGACTCTTACCGTGCAGCCGCAAGAATTCCTGCCACGATATCTTCCAGAGGTAATCCACCGCCGAGCGGTCGAAGAAATAGTAGTCGTCGTCCATTCGAACCGTACCCCTCTGTGTGGCTAGGGGAAGATTGCGGAGTCATAGCCGCTATTTCACTTTCGCCGTTTTACCCTGGGCCTCAATTAAGGCCGCGAACTTCGACCAAGAAAGGCGCTTCTTATTCACAAAAGCACCCTTCGGGAGCCACTCAATATTGCCCTTGCTAATAAGCAACGTTCCGAGCTTCCCCTTGCTGTCGCTCACTACTATCTCAAGGTCCTTGTGGGCGACAACTTTGGTATCAATCTTCGCACGAACTTCATGAGCCATTTGGTAATCTCCCTGCTGCGAGGTTTGGGGGACTGGAAAATGGTATTCGGGACAATGCGACTCGTCAAGCCGTGAAGGTTCTCGGTAGTGCCACCTAGAAGGGGCCTTTACATAATCTTTTTCAAGATACCTTCATCCCAGCTTCCTTCAATGCACGCACGACATTCTGTTTTTGACCGCTCAACTGGACTCGTAGTCACGAACTACCTGTTGGAGCGCTTCGGTTAGTAACACTTTGTTGTCGTCGAAATCTTTCGGGGTAAGGGTAAGTCGCACGTCGTCATTCTTAGTGGTGACCTCAAGTCCGCTATCTTCAAATTTCTTGACCCACGGCTCAATCTGCGAAAATGCCTCAAACTTTATCCTTAATACCGATCTGCGGGGCTTGAACGTCACGAAATTTCCAGGTCGCACACCGTCATTTAATCCGATGAAGTGCTTGTTGTAGGTAAGTCTTCTTGGCGTGGTCGCGACCGAATTTATGATTTCCAAACTCTTGTCCACGAGGTCAAGTATTGAGCTACTGGCTCGGGCAACCCAATACTGCCGATCTGTTACTTTCGCTTGAATCTGGGCTGTTTCATCCTTTCGAGTTACCCTGCTGTCTAGCACTTTCACGAAATGCAAGACTAGTTTTCCATCCACGTTGAAGGCATTCACTTGAATAGCCATGATTGGGATTGAGCCGCTGAAAAGCCCAATCACATTGAGGAAACGCGCCGTCAGTTCTTCAGCGATCAGAACGGCGGTGTGGTCGTAACCCGGCCACTTTCTTCGTTCAATATCCCAATATTCAATTGTGCGTATCAAATGGCTTTCATCGGTACTTCCCAACATTAGTTCTACTTCATATCTTTTGTCGCCCGAGTCATCTTCCAAGAGGAGATCGAGTCGCCCTGCCTTTTCCTGTCGCCTCTGGCGCTCGATAACTGTTACATCTCCGAGTGGCAGAATTGTGGGTTCCTTCTCAATAACATCCTCCAACCAGCTCTCGGTGACGCCTGCGTCCCTCAGGCTTATTGGAGTCGCTTTGGTGAGTTTCAGTTTTTGCTCTTCGAGTGCGATTGCTAAAAGACCGGACACGTTGACCTCCCGCAAAACCGACCTAATTCTAGTCCGAAAAAGGGTGGATGGCCGCCCTCAAAGACCCAGCGAGCCCGTTCGAAAGCTACCGCCGCGACTGCCGCTCCCGCTCGACGTTCCTCAACTCTCTTCGCCGCCCGGCATCGTCATACCGCCGCTGCTGATCCTCATTCTCCGGAATCACCGGAGGCACCGGCAGCCGCCGCCCCGCTCCATCCACCGCCACAAACGTCAGGTACGCCGAGCTCACATGCTTGCAGTCGTCAATCAGATAATTTTCCACCCAGGCCTTCACCCCCACTTCCATCGAAGTATGAAAGACCCGGTTCACCGACGAGCGCAGAATGATCAGATCGCCGACATGCACCGGAACCAGAAAGTCCATGTGATCGATCGACGCCGTGACCACATAATTGCGCGAGTGGCGATGCGCCGCCATCGCCCCGGCCACGTCAATCCAGTGCATCAAGCGCCCGCCCAGCAAGGCCCCCAGCGGATTGGCATCGTTGGGCAAAACAATCTCATTCATCTCCGACTGCGAATCCCGCACCGGACGCGGCATGGCAAATTGCGCATTATCACTCATGCCGCAATTGTACCCAAGGAAATGTACACCGCACACAACTGTCCCCGCCCATTGAGGTTGCGAATGAGGTACACATGTGGCGGAAGGATGGGATGTGGTGCAGATGATCCTTCGGTGAGCTCAGGACAAGCTCATACCGCCGCACTTGGGGATGGATCGTGACCATGTAGGCGCGGGCGTCCCCGCCGTGCAGGATCACCAGAATTCCGCACGATTTTTGTGTTGACATATCCTTACGGTATGGTAAGATTTTCTTACGGAGGCAAGGATGATCATCTTGGATAAGCAAAAGACCAAAGACGCCGTATGCAGCGCCATAGCCCTCACATTGGAACGCAGCGGTCGCGAAGTACCACCCTTCAAAGACGAGGACAAGCCTGTCAACGGTTATGAAGGTTTCGACAGTCAGTGCGGCGTGGAGGTCACACTTCAACTGGAACAGATGCTTGGAATTGATGACTTGGGCACAAACATTTTCGTGGCCGGCGTAGGGAAGAGTGCTAGAGCCAGAACCATCGCCGAAATTACAACCTGCGTCACTCGCGAACTAACGAAGGGAACGCAGTCGTGAACCCCAGAGAGTCAGATGTACCCGGATTGGCGGAGCGGCTAAGGCAGGCGCGGGAGGCGGCGGGCCTTTCTCAAGCTCAGGCGGCGAAACTGCTCGATATGCACAGACCATCACTGTCGAATATTGAAGCGGATCAAAGAAAAGTTAGCGCGGGCGAACTAATACAGTTTGCAGATCTGTATAAAGTATCGACGGAATGGATTCTCGGAGAGATGCCTGAGACCGAGCAACGGATAAAGCTGGCCGCCAGAAAACTCAGCGGACTAAAGGATAAGGACCTCGAAACGGTAATGCGCATTGTGGATTCACTTCGGAGAACCGGCAAGTGATTCAGCACGAGTCCCTCAGGATCGCTGCGAAGAAAGCCCTGAAAGCGAGGAGCATCGCGGGCTATGAACCGGCTAGACCTTGCGACGTTTTCCAGTTGATACACGAAAACAGACTGGAGCTCCAATTCTTCGCTGTTCCGACGCTAGAGGGCATGTATTTAGAGGACTCAGCTGTTCGACGCATCTGTGTGAGCGCATTCAGACCGCGAGGCCGCCAACGATTCACGGCCGCGCATGAATTAGGGCACTCGATTTTACGGCATGGCACCAAGATGGACACCATAAAGGACTTCAGGCAAGCCACAAATGATAACGACCCTGACGAGCGACTTGCGGACACATTCGCGACTTCGCTGCTTATGCCCAATAGCGCAGTTCACGCCGGATTCCTGTTGCGGGGATTCGATATGAAGAAACCGTCACCATCCGAGGTCTATCGCGTATCGACTTGGCTGGGAGTCGGGTATGCAACGCTGATTCGTCACATCTTTCATGCGATGAAGGCCATTTCGGCATCTCACGAAAAACAGCTTCTTCGCTACGAACCGAAAACAATCAAGAGCGAACTCATTAGACAGGCAACCACAAAAGAGGTCTTCCAATTTGACCGACTCTGGGTCGGCGAACGGGCGCACGCCCAAGTCGGCGATTTCTTCACGGGCGTTGCAGCTGCGAGCGGAGAATCCCTTGAGCAAGTTGACGAAGCAACTTTCTCGGCCCGAGCACCCGGCGAAACTGTCGTGTCCCTGACATCAGGAGGAAGTTTGAAGATTAGCGTGTCGCGAGATAGCTACGTCGGATTTTACTGTTACCGTTATCTACCCGAGGTGAATTGAAATGCCAACAATATCTGCAAACTCGATCTCGGAAGCATGGAAGCAAGTGGTAGCGGCGTGCATGCGCGCGCGAGGGTATGAGGTAAGCGCGCTAACGGTTGAAATTGCGTGCGACGACGGCCCGCTAGATGATCAGTTTTTCCGGGAAAAGGTGAGTGAGCTACTTGTCAGCGAAGACCTCGGCTCAGTTGATACAGTCTCCCGCACGATCTTCCCAGCTGGCCTCTGGAATCCGAGCGCACCACGCTCCGATCTGTACACGCGCTATCTAAATATTCTTCCAAAGCTCCGTCGCTGCAATAAGCGAGGCATCTATTTTGAGCGCCTTATCAATTATCCCTCCACTAGGGGCGGCACAATCTTTACGAACCAATTGGAGTTCATAATCAGCACATATACGGAGAGGCAAAACCATCGAAGATCTCGCCCTTCAGGCGAGCCTGTACAACCCGTTCTTTGATGCAAGCCACTCCAAGCGGCTTGGCTTTCCTTGTCTCCAGCAGATTGCCTTCATTCCGGACAAGGCAGGAAACCTAACCGTTCTGGCTTTTTATCCCATTCACTACATTTTCGAACGGGCCTATGGAAATTACCTAGGTCTAGCTTATCTTGGCCGTTTTATGGCCAAGGAGATGGGCCTGCGTCTCAGCAGCGTAATATGCGCCGCTGGGGTCGCACACTTTGAGGTATCAGCTGAAAAAGTTAAATCTTTGAAATTGCACTGAATTGAAGGAAGATAGGAACAGGCTCAATGATGCCCAAGCTGGACTTGCTACAACTAGACCTTACGGATGAGTGCCCTCTTTATTGCGCCCACTGCTCAAACTCCTCCGGCCCCAAATTCACTTCGTCGCTGAGTTACGAGACTGCAGGGCGATTGCTGAAAGACGCTGCGGCGCTGGGTTGCCGAATGATCGTATTGTCGGGAGGAGAGCCTCTTCGATATCCCAATCTCGCGCAATCAATTGCACTATGCCGCGACCTTGGGATGAGAACAGCGATCTTTACAACCGGGATCCGCGACAAAAAGACCCGTCTGCCTATTACAGCGGCGGAGTGGCGCGACTTGGTAAGTCTCTCCTTGAACAGGGCTGTTTTCTCCGTGTATGCCAGCCCATCGAATCGAGCCTTTCACAACCGCGTTGTGCGGCTGAGGCCGACCGGGACTTCAGACGCGTTTGAGGTTAATGAGGAAGGTATCTTGCGAGCCAAGGGCGCTGGGGTTGACGTCGAGCTGCAGTTCATTCCTTCGGAGGAAACTTGCTCCGAACTGAGGGCCATCTCAGCATGGGCCGCAAAGCTACGGGTCGACCGACTGCACCTTCAATTCCCTACGATGCAGGGAAGGAACAGGGAAAACGCCTCGCTTGTTGTCAGCCCGGACGGAGAGTCCCTACTCAAGAGAGAGGCAATTGCGCTTTGGCGGACATCAAAACCGCGACTCCATATTAGCCGCCTTTGGCGATCCAGGTGGGGCTGGGCCAACCAAATGGGAGGGCCAAACCAATTAATAGTTCGGTCCGACGGTAGGGCAACGATATGCAACGCTTGCAAATACGGGAGGGGTGCTGATGCCACCAATAACATTTATGAAAAGTCGCTCGGGCAAATATGGGGGAACATCAGATGGCATGGCTTCCCGTGCGAATGCGAATCGGAAACTGAATCACTCCGGCAAGGATCAGCTTCTTCAAGACGTTCAGGCCTGTCTGTTGTGCGAACGAATGAGCTGCTCACGTCGAGTGTTGAGTGACTTGAACGGGGATTGGGCATCGGACATTTTCTTCGTCGCCGAAGCACCGGGTAGACTTGGGGCCGAAAAGACCGGAATACCCCTTTTCGGTGATCGCACCGGTGACCGATTCGATCTGCTTCTCCACGCAATGGGGCTTGAACGAAACAACGTGTTCATCACGAACGCCATCGTCTGCAATCCACGGGATGAGAACGGCAACAACGACTCGCCAAAGAACTCCGAGATCAAGAACTGCTCGGACTTTCTGAAACGTACTATCGAAGTCGTGAACCCCAAAGTAGTTGTTGCGCTCGGCAGAATCGCGTTAGAAGCGCTCAAGCTGATCCAAACGCACGACCTTACGCTCCGAAAGGATGTAGGGCAGATCAAGGAATGGGACGGTCGACGTTTAGCGGCGCTATATCATCCGGGTCCCCGCACGGTCTTGCACCGAACATGGCTCGACCAGATGGATGACGCGAGGAAAGTGGCGAAGCAAATAGGGCGCGGGGGCCCTCAGGCCTAATGCCGCAACAAATTCAGGAATAGCGCCAGCAGCGCCGCTATCGCGAGCGGAGCGTATATCAGCATCTTATTTCGCAAATCATCGATTTCCTTTTGCAATTTCGTTAACGTCACGCTTGAACCGCCGAGATATTGGACGTACTCAAGAGGGATGCCGTTCAGCGGCTTGTTCTGTTCGCCACGCGGGGTTCCAATGTCTCCGCTGACCTCTGAAAAGAAGATTGTGAACGTGGACTCCTTGAAACGTAGTCGAATGTCGCTGGGGCCCGCGTTGTTGACGGCAAAAATCAGATTGCCCCTGAATGTGGGATCCACATGGAAGCCCGAAATGTTAACTAATCCCTGCATCTTCAACTTGTTTCGGAGAGATATAAACCCCATCACGTTCCTCGGGAGATTCACCTTCTCATAGCACGTCAAGATTGCAAATTGACCAGGTGGCACCGTCAGGTATTGCTGGTCTTCATCATTCAGAAATGTGGGCGCGTCCGAGCCCACCAAGTAGGCCTCGCTCCCTAGACGGAGATCATAGGATGACTGCTGCGTCCTGCCCGGGTCATAAGTCCCACCCTCAAACAAGGGAGTATGCGCGACCGCTAACGCCTGAATTCGCTCGCGTGCGAGAAACATTAGTGCGATCCCTTCACGGTACTAAGTAGGCCTCCGATGAGCGAGGCCAACGCGTCGCACAATAAAACCGCAAGGCCCACATAAAAAGACACCACGAGAGAGCGAAACCACAAGCGCTCGATGCCCACCATTGAACGAAGTTTCCCATATCCAAGAAGAGACCAGGAAACAACAAAAACCAAGATAGAGCCACCAGTCAAGGCGACTCCCAAGTAAATTATCTGTCGTGGGTCCATCGGATCTAAATTTCCATTCCGGAACTGGTCACACTTTATTTCTTACACACTATCACTATTCCCTTGACCGCAGCGCGCTCTTGGGTGAAGACTGAAAGTGTAGTGTTTGAGCACAGGCTCTGGCTCGTGTTTTAACGGACGTGCGGTCAGTCCGCTCCGTTTTTTCTCAAGCCACTCCGGCAATCCCCGGCAACCAAAAAACGCCAGCCGGAAGCTAAAGCCTTTGTTTCACGGATTTTGACTGTAAGTGGTTTTATCCTCTTCCACTTGCAAAATCAAAACCGCCCAAGTCGATGATTCGATTGGATCGGGGGGGTAGGGGGGTATCCCGAAAATCTCTTCCGCCCATCGTCCGAATCCCTCCACCGGCACCTCCGCCGCCCCGGAGAATTTTCTTCTTATCCCGCGCGACACGTTTCCGCTTCATAATAAAGCTCAGGAGAAAAATTCTTGACCCCTGACCCAACCACTGACCGCATCGCGCAGCTCACCGAGATCCTGGCGCAAGCGCCCAATGACGCGTTTGCCCGCTATGGTTTGGCCATGGAGCAGGCCACGCAAGGCCATCTCGAGCTGGCGCTCGAGGAGTTTGGCAAGCTGCTGGGCGCGCATCCCGATTACACCGCAGGCTACTTCATGGCCGCGCAAAACCTGGCCAAAGCCCAGCGCATCGAAGAAGCAAAGAAGATGCTAAGCGACGGAATCGCCTCCGCCACACGCACCGGAAACCGCCACGCGCTCTCCGAGATGGAAGCCATGCTGGATGAACTGGGATGAGCAAAAGAAAGGCCGGAAGCCCCAGGAAGGCTTCCGGCGTTAGCAGAGATTGCGCGCGGCTTATTGTAAGTCGAGGGCGCCGATGATCATCGATCCGGTTTGGGAGCCGCTTTGCAGGATGTAAGCTTCGCTCGGCGACACGAGGTAGAAGGTGATGTCGTTGTTAACGGTAGAAATGTTGGTCACCGTCGCGGTGGCACGGCCGTTCGCCGAGACCGTGTTATAGGTTCCGGTGAAGTTGCCACTGTTAATCGATCCTTCATTGTTCACAGCCTCACTCCATTTGAGGTTGCCCGCGCCGTCACCGCTGATCCATCCCACCCGGTCGATGTATCCCGAGCTGAAATTCAGTCCATCCATGAAAAAGGCATACTGCCCGCTCAGTGAAGAGTTGGAGAACGAAGTCGTGGATTGCAGTTGCGCGATTCCATCTTCGGCCTTGGTGGGGTCGTCGGAGATAAAGTAAGCGAGCGACGGACTTGCGAGCCAGAAGACTTGCTGCGTGGTCGTGCCGATGCCGGGGCTCAGTGTGACCACGACTCTGCCGTTCGATGCCACGTTATAGGTGCCAGTGAATGCGGTACCTGCGTCGATCTGGGTGCCGGCCTGTGCAGAGTCATATTCGCCACTGGTGATGGCGCCATTGCCGGCTACAAGCTGTCCCACGGTGGCGACGTCGTTGTAGTTGAGAGTTCCGCCAATAGCATCGTCCCCGCGGCTGCCGAAGGCATAGCTGCCGGTGAACGAGGCATTGGTAAACGGCGCCCCACTTTGCAACGCAGCGCGGCCGACGCCAACCGCAGTGGCCTCGTTCAGGAGAAAACGAATGTTATTGCCATCGACGATGTAGTAGTTGAAAGTGGTGGTTCCGAGGCTATCGGCGAAGCTGCCCGTGCCACGACCGGTCGATCCGGTTGCGGTCGACGGCGCGGTCAAGCTGCCTGTCGTAATGTCGAGTGGCGCGCCGGTGTTATTGTCGAACGCGCTGCCTTGAATGACATCGGTGCTGCCAGTGATGATGCCGGCGGAAATCGTCATTTGCCCGACCATGCTGCTCAAGCCCTGAGCCGCGCCGACGGGATGAATTCTGAAGGCGTAGCTTCCGCTCGGAGTGGCGGCTGCGGCCGTGGCGTCCTGCTGCTCGGCGATTCCATAGGCATTGGCCGAGGTGTCCCCTTCGATCATATAGAACTTGCCCGTACTCGCCAGGGTGATATAGAAATTGGGGCCGCTACCGGCGACGCCATTGAGATTGAAGCTCAAGGTACCTGTTCCATCGGAACTGATTGAGTAGGTGCCTGTCGCGTTGGCAGGGCTGATTCCGGAAGCGCCCTCGGTAAAGTCATCCGTCCCGCTGGTGATGTTGCCGTTGCCGTCAACCGTGAATACGCCCGCTTCGCGGTAAGGTGTGCCATTATTGCCCAGGTCGAACCCGCTGATCGTATACACATAGGATCCGCTCAGGCTGGCGTTGGAGAAAGAACCGGTTCCGCCGCCGCCACCGCCACCGTTGGCTCCCGACGGACCACCGCCGCCACAGCCGAAGAGGAAGAACAACGCAGAAAGTGGGAGGGCAAGGAACAGTTTTTTCATGGTGATTAAGCGGAAACCGCAGACTCCTTAATATAAGTTTCGTGGTCGCTCGGTTAGAACCCAAATCGGGGCGATAAGTTGCTGTTATGTTCCAATTTTTGCAACCTACGTTAGAATTCCAAAAAGGATCCCGTCGAGCGCAACTGCATTCATGATCGATCAAACCATCTTGCATTACCGTATCACCGGCCGCCTCGGTAGCGGCGGCATGGGAGTAGTTTACGAGGCACAGGATCTCACTCTGGGTCGTCGCGTCGCGCTCAAATTTCTGCCTCCCGATTTGGCTCAGAACCCGGCTGCGCTGGATCGTTTCCTACTTGAGGCGCGGGCCGCGTCGGCACTGAACCATGCCAATATCTGCACCATTTACGCGGTCGAGAATAATGACGGGCAGACCTTTATCTCGATGGAGTTGCTCGAGGGCCAGAGCCTCGACATCAAACTCACCTCGGGACCGCTTCCTCTCGACCGCCTGCTCGACATCGCCATTCAGCTCGCCGACGCCCTGGATGCGGCCCACGGCAAGGGAATCGTCCATCGCGATATCAAGCCCGCCAACATTTTCGTCACCCAACGCGGCACCGTAAAAGTTCTGGATTTCGGTCTGGCCAAACTGACGCAGGCCTCGCAACTCGCCATGGAAACCATCGCGACCCAGACCGGGCCGATGCACCTTACCACTCCAGGTTCGACCGTCGGCACCATCGCCTATATGTCGCCGGAGCAGGCCAAGGGTGAGGAATTGGATACCCGCACCGATCTTTTTTCTTTGGGGGCCGTCATCTACCAAATGGCGACTGGACAGTTACCCTTCACGGGCAACACGTCCGCCGTCGTCTTCAGTGCGATTCTCGATCGCGATCCGCTGCCCGCTTCGCAACTCAATCCCAACTTGCCTCCGCGGTTGCACGAGATCATCGAAAAGCTGTTGGAAAAAGACCGCGACCTGCGCTACCAGTCGGCGGCGGATTTGCGTGGCGACCTCAAACGCCTGAAGCGAGACAGCGACGGCAAGCGTGTAACAGGTTCTTCGGGCGCGCAACCTGTGGCGACCTCCTCGGCGCAACAAGTTCCGGTTCCTTCGAGCCCATCTGCCCGATCCCAAGGGACGCCATCGTCGGGGTCGGCGATTGTGGCCGCCGCAACACAAAATAAAACCATTACCGGGGTGACCGTGCTTCTGGTGTTGGCGGTGCTGGGCGCGGCGGCGTATGGCATTTACACGCTGATCAATCGCAAGCACCCCGCACCCTTCCAGAATATTTCGTTCAAGAAAATCACAGACACGGGCAAAGCCTCGCTGGTCGCCATGTCTCCCGATGGACGCTACATCATGAGCGTGATGCGCGAAAATGGGCAGGAAAGCCTCTGGCTGCGCAATGTGCCCAGCAATAGCGACACCCAGATTGTCCCGCCCTCGCCCGCCACTTATGTCACGCTGCGCTTTTCGCCCGACGGCAACTACCTCTACTTCGAACGCAGCGAGCCCGGAGAACAAGCCTATCGGACACTGTATCGCGAGCCCGTCCTGGGAGGCTCGGCGGAGAAACTCATCAACGATATCGACTCCAATATTTCTTTTTCCCCTGACGCTCGCCAGTTCGCCTACATTCGCGGCAACAATCCCGAGCCCGGCAAGTTTCAGCTGCTCATTCACAACCTCGATTCAGGAGAAGACAGGGCCCTGGTGACGGCGCCCCTGAGTGCGGATCTGCAGGAACCCGCCTGGTCGCCGGACGGCAAGGTGATCGTCTGCGCCACATTAAACGCGGGCGATGCTTTGGGGGGATTGGTCGCCGTGGACGCCAAGACGGGCGAACAACATCTCTTCTTCAGGTCGAAAGAATTCGGATTGTGGCACCCGGTTTGGCTGCGCGATGGCAGCGGTCTCCTGCTGATGACGCAGTTTAGCCACAATCAAATCGCATACGTTTCCTACCCCGATGGAAAAATACAGCCCGTCACGCGGGACACCAACAACTACGCCGATTTCAGCCTAGCCGGCGATGACCGCGCTTTGGCCACGGTGCTCTCGGAAGCGCACTCGACGTTGTCAACGAGTTCGGCCAATGCCGCGCACGAGTCCGATCTCCACCAGGTTCCCGGCTCAGGAACCATTTACAGCTTTACCTGGATGAAGGGTGGCAAGATTGTGTCTACCAGCGAGTCGTCTGCGTCCACCTTCGATGTGTTCGATCCTGCTGGGGGCGCGAAGTCTTCCCTTGCCACTCAGAATGGTTTTGTCGTCGATCAAGCCTCGGCTTGCGGCGACGGCCGGTACATCGTGTACGTCCGGGTTACACTGGGCGCGAAGAGCGTACTCAACATCTGGCGCATGGATGCCTCCGGCGGAAACTTCAAACAGCTGTCTTTTGGAAAATTGGATCAGCATCCGCAGTGCACCCCGGATGGACGGTTCGTTGTCTACCAGAACCAGCTTGACGATGGCGCTCTAATGCGCGTTCCCATCGACGGCGGAGACGCCGTTCGCATCTCCAAAGAAATCGTCACCGACTTTGCCATCTCGCCAGACGGCAAGCGGCTGGTTTACGGAGGATTCGAACACGTGGACGATCACAAAGAAAGGCTGCTTTTGACTAATATCGATTCCGGGATGGTTGAGCGTTCCCTGGATTTTCAGCAGCCGCGCAGCGGTCATCTTCAGTACTCTCCCGATGGGAGCGCGGCCGTCTACCCGTTCCGCACCGGCAATGCGGAAAACCTCTGGTCGCAACCGCTTGACGGAAGTCCGGGCAAACAGCTCACCCAATTCACCTCGGAACACATCGGCCCCTTCCACTGGTCAATGGATGGCAAACAGCTCGCCATAGTCCGCGGCCATGTCGAATCGGACGTTGTCCTAATCCGCGATCAGCAACCCTAGAAGCCATTGTTGCTAAAGGAAGTCAACCCGACAGTAGCCGTTCTTCAGGCGGACGGAGGGATCTGGCGCGCACTACCGGCCATGCTGATTCTTGTTGCCATCGCCGCAGCTAGTAATTACAATTGTAATAACATAGAAAGACACCCATGGTCGAACTCAAAGTCCGCAAATTCGGCAACTCGCTCGGCGTCATCCTTCCCAAGGAAGTCATCGGCCGCCTCAACGCGGGCGATGGTGAGCGCCTTTTTCTGATCGAATCGGCAGACGGCGACTACCGCCTCACGCCCTACGACCCAGCCTTTGGGAAAAAGATGGACAAGGCCGAGCAGATCATGGCGCGCTATCGCAACACGCTCCACGCGTTGGCCAAGTGAAGCGCAAACAACCCAACTGGATCGACGAACGCGAAGTCCTCGCAATCCACGATCGCTTATTGGCACTGCACGGAGGCGCTTCCGGCCTGCGCGACGTGGGCTTGCTGCAGTCCGCCCTCGCCCGTCCGCAACAACACTTCGCCTATGCCGACGCTCCAGACATCCCCGCCCTGCCTGCGCTCTACACCGCAGGCATAGTCCGCAATCATCCCTTCGTGGACGGCAACAAACGCACCGGCTTCGTCGCGGGCATCCTTTTTCTGGAACTCAATGGCTTCGATTTTCGAGCCACAGAAGAAGACGCCACCCACGCCGTGCTGGACTTAGCGGCAAGCAAGATCGACGAAATCGTCTTCGCCGAGTGGCTGAGACAGAATTCGACGAGCATGGAAAAACGTTAGAATTCCTGGGAATCTGGCCCAGATTGAGGTACTCTCGACTCCCATCCATTTAGGGTCTACAATTAAACCCGTTCAAGCAATACAGGCTCTATCCGGCTTGATGCGGAGGGGCACTGGAGGAAACTGTGAGTCTCATCCCGATTGGCGATCCCCGCCATAAAGTAACGGTCGCGTCCCTTCGCGAACGCAAGGTCCAGCAGCAACCCATCACCTGTCTGACCGCCTACGACTACGCCAGCGCGCGCCTCGTGGACCAGGCCGGAATCGACATCGTGCTGGTCGGCGATTCGCTGGCCATGACCATGCTCGGCTACGAAAACACTTTGTCCGTTACCGTGGACGAAATGTTGCACCACGTGCGCGCCGTCCATCGCGGCGTCAAACATGCGCTGCTGATTGCCGACATGCCCTATGGCTCTTACCAGGTCGATGCCCAGCAAGGTTTGGCGAATGCCGTGCGCTTCGTTAAAGAAGGAGGCGCAGAAGTCGTCAAAGTCGAAGGCGGAGAAAAGCGCGCCGACCTGATCCGCCGCATCATCGACGCTGAAATTCCCGTCGCCGGCCATATCGGCCTCACGCCCCAATCGGTGAATGTGATGGGCGGATACAAGGTGCAAGGCAAGTCATTGCA
Organism: Terriglobia bacterium; assembly: GCA_963799065.1. Classification (GTDB taxonomy): domain Bacteria; phylum Acidobacteriota; class Terriglobia; order Terriglobales; family Acidobacteriaceae; genus JAJPHW01. The sequence goes on along the minus strand of CAWCVJ010000003.1, from coordinate 264,738 downwards.
TGCGATCGAACAGCTCATGCGCGACGCAGTCGCGCTGGATCGCGCCGGTGTTGCCTGCATGGTCCTGGAGGGAATTCCGCGCGAAGTGGCCGCGATGATCACCGCCGAAGTAAAAACTCCCACCATCGGCATCGGCGCGGGCCTGGGATGCGACGGGCAAGTCCTGGTCTTCCACGACATTCTGAATTTGACCTTCGCGCCGCCGGCGAAGTTCGTGCGCCGCTACGGCGACGCCGCGGAACTGATCACGCACGCCGTACAGGCGTTTCGCGCGGATGTGATTTCACGCCAGTATCCGTCCGAGGACGAGTCGTATCATCTTCCGAAAGAAACGGCGGAGGCGTTCGAGAGCGTGCTGGAGCGTAAGCGAACGATGCGGCGCTAGCGGCTAACCGATAAGATAGTGAGGATGATGAGATGCCGCGCGCTCGCCTGTCTCCTGTTCGCCTTCGGATTGCTCGCCGGATGCAATCGCTCCACGCCCACTTCCACTGCGCCGGATCCGGCGGCGCTTCTCCAGAACATTCCTGACGCTGACCCAAAAACATATGCTGGAATCGACGTCCATTCGTGGAAAAATCCGTATCTCATCGTCAAACCTGATGGCATCGCGATTCTCGATATCGCGGACAGCGAAGAGCGACTGATCAAGCCCGAAGAGTTGCCGCAAGAATTGGCGAAGCTGCCGCAAGCGGCCTGGCCCTATGGACGCGTGGTGTCGGCCACGATGAGCGGCAATCCCGATACGGAGGGTGCGAAGGCGGCGTTGCGCAAGAACCGCGCGCTCGTTTCGGGCACGCTGAAAGATCTACACATTTACATCAACTGGGTTGCATCGTCCTAGGAGCCGAAGGAGGGTTTCCAAGGGAAAGGTTTGCCGGAGGATGCGATATCGGGGCACGGCGAAGATCGTGCCCCGATGCTTTTCGGGTGAGGTCAACAACGAATCGCCGTGACCCCTGCGGCAGGATACTGCTTCGGCCCTACGCTTGAGCCGCAGGGGGCAAGGGCGCTTCACCGAGCGCCAGGCGAATCGCTTTGAGCAGTTCGTCGTTATCGGCCGGCTTTTGGAAGAAGGCAGTGGCGCCGGCTTTGAGCAGGCGATCGCGGCTGTTCTGAGGATCGCGCGCGGTCAGCACGATGACCGGGATGGCGGAGAGCGCTCCCGCCTTTTGCAGCCGGTCGAGGACGACGAAGCCGTCGCCAGCGGGCAGGCCGATGTCGAGAATAATTAAGTCGGGCCGCTCTTTTTGCGCCATGGTCATGGCGGAGAAGCCGTCGGTGGCGTTGACGGTGTCGTATTGGTTGGCGCGCAGGCGTAGATTCAATCCGCGACGGAGGTCGGGGTCGTCGTCCACGATCAGTATTTTTCTTTTATCCATGATGTTCTCCTTGATTGGGTGAGATTGCGTTGTGCAGATTTCTAGTCGGCGTGCCATAGTCTGGGCATCATCACCTCGTTGATGCGGGTGGCGATTTCCTGAACTTGCTCGGGAAGGCTTCTTGCATCGGTGGCGGAGGGCATGGCGAGCGCTTTGGTTGCGATATCGAAAGTGCCGTTGGCCGCGATTTCCGGGCAAGACAGGAAACGATGGTGCATGCGCCGCGCCATAATTTCCATGCCGATTTCGTCAGTTGAAGCTACGATGACAAAAGCCTCGCCTTCGGGTTGATGGCCGAGAGCGGGCAGGATGACGTCTTTGTCGGTGTAGATACACTGCTGAAGAATTTCGCGGAATTTTTCGCGGATGTCGATCCACAGACCGGGCGAGGAGCGCGGAAGCGGCGCGATTTTAACCGTGACCATGGTGAGGGCGGGCCGGAGATGCCCTTCCAAGGTCACGATAGGAAGCAGTAATTGGGGAATCGACAGCAGAGGCAGAGTCAGGGAGAAGGTACAGCCGTGCCCCATCTGGCTCTCGACCCAGATGCGGCCGCCATGCAGGCGCACAATTTCGCGGGCGATGTAGAGGCCGAGGCCGAGCCCTTTGCGGCTGTTATCGGTCGCGTTGGGATCCTGATAGAGGCGCTCGAAAATCAACGCCCGGGCTTCGGGGCTGATGCCGCGTCCGGTATCGGTGACTGAAACGTAGACCCAGCCTGGATCGGTTTCGACGAGGCTGGCCTTCACGATTATCGAGCCTTCTGGCGGCGTGAACTTAATCGCGTTGTCGATGAGATTCATCAGCACCTGCTGAATGCGATCGGGATCGGCGTGAACCAGGGGGATGCGGCTATCCACGGCCATTTCCAGGCCGACGCCTTTTTCCTTGGCGGTGGCGCGCAGCATGGAGGCGGTCTGGTAGACCACTTTCTCGATGGCGATGCAGCGTTGCTCGATGTGGAGCTTGCGCGATTCCGCGCGGGTGGCTTCGAGCAGGTCGCCGATCATGTTGCGCAGCTGGTTGACGCTCTTGAGAACGGTTCCCAGATGCTCGCGTTGTTGAGGCTCAATCTTTCCCGCCAGGCCGTCGAGGATCAAGGTGACGAACTGGTGAATGCAGGTCAGAGGAGTGCGCAATTCGTGGGATACGTGAGAGAGGAATTGATCCTTGAATTGGAGTTGCTGTTGGCGGCTGGCGTCGAGTGAAGTCATCAAGGCCTGGCGTTCGACGGCATAGCGGATGGCGCGCCCCAGTTGTTTGCTGTCGAACGCGCCTTTGACCAGGTAGTCCTGCACGCCCTGATGGACGGCTTTGAGCGCGAGATCCTCGTCGTCGTAACCCGAAAGCACCACCACGGGAACGCCCGGGGCTTTGCTTAAGACTCTGCGAAAGGTTTCAGCGCCGTGGCTGTCGGGGAGGTTCAAATCCAGCAATACCACGGAGGGCGTGCTCCGACTGATGGAGGCAAGTCCGTCGGAGAGCCGGTTGGCGCAGGAGACTTTAAGGTCGGAGTTGATTTCCACCAAGCGTAAGCGGACGAGGTCGGCGTCGCCGGGATTGTCTTCGATCAGGAGCACGTGGCTGTTTTCGTTCAAGCGTTCTCCTTGCCGGCGGCGCGTGCGTTGTTGGACCAAAATTCGCTGATCGAACTTACCGCCACCACAAACTCGCCTAAATTGCAGGGCTTGCAGACGTAGCTGTTTGCGCCCAGTTCGTAAGCGCCGCGAATATCCTGGGGGGCGTGGGAGGTGCTGAAGATGATGACTGGAATTTCACACAGGGTGGGGTCGGACTTAACCTCCGCCAGCACTTCGCGGCCGTTTTTGAGCGGCAGATTGAGGTCCAGCAGAACAAGGTGGGGCATGGGCATGGCAGAGAACTTTCCTTTGCGGCGCAGAAAGTTGAGCGCCTCCGCGCCATCGGCGACATGGTGAATGCGGTGCGCGAACGGGCTGCGGGAGAGCAGGTCGCGGGTAAGATCGCGATCCGCCGCATTGTCTTCCACCAGAAGAATTTCGGTGACGGATGTATCGCTCATGCCTGCCCCACCGGGGATTTCTTGGCGGGACCGTCTTTCGGATCCGGCAAGCTGAAGCGGAACCTCGCGCCCTTCCCCGCTGCCGGCTCCAACCAGATTTTCCCTCCATGGCGTTCGACGATTTTCTTGCAGATAGAAAGACCGATCCCGTTGCCGGGATACTCCTCGCGGGTATGCAGGCGTTTAAAGACGGAAAAGACCAAGTCCGCATATTCCGGAGCGATTCCGATTCCGTTATCCTGAACCGAATAAATCCACTCCCCCTCCACCAGATCCGCGGCGATATGGATCACCGGCGGCTGCGTACTGCGAAACTTAATGGCATTGCCGATAAGGTTCTGGAATACCTGCTCCAACTGCGTGGCGTTGGTCCAACTGGTGGGCAGCGGGCCGCTGGTCACCTGGGCGCCGCTCTCCTGAATGGAAACCGTGAGGTTCTCCAGCACCCGCTCGACCAGAGCATGGACGTCGATCGATCCCGTCTGCATTCGTGGCTGGCCGCTGCGGGAGAAAGCCAGCAGGTCTTCAATGAGGGTTCGCATGCGAGCCGCGCCATCGACCGCATAGTGAATGTATTTGTCGGCGTCGGCGTCCAGCTTGCCCTTGTAACGCTCTTCGAGCAATTGCACGTAAGTCGTCACCATGCGCAGCGGCTCTTGAAGATCGTGCGAAGCGGCATAGGCGAACTGTTCGAGATCTTGATTGGAACGGGCCAGCTCGGCGATTTTCTGCGTAAGATCCTCTTCGGATTGCATGCGCTGTTCGAGGAGTTCCTTCTCTTGCAGCGCTCGCCGAGTGGCAGACGACAATCGCGCCAGCGAATCTTTGAGCACATAATCGGTCGCTCCCTGCTTAATGCACTCGACGGCGGTTTCATCTCCCACCGCACCCGAGACCAGAATCACGGGTACATTGATACCCTCCTGCCGCATCATCTCGACCGCTTCCATGCCCCGCCACTGCCCCAGTTGGTAATCGGCGAGAACGATGTCAGGACGATTGCTGCGCAGACGCGACTTGAAATCTTGCGAGGTTTGCACCAGCTCAGCACTGACTTCAAAACCGCCGCGGCGCAATTCGCTAAGAATCAGCTCGTAGTCCGCGGTGCTGTTCTCTACCGCAAGCACTTTGAGTGGAGGGGCCTTCTGCGTCAGGTGAGTGAGCAGGGCACGGCCTGCGCTGTTTTGGGTCTTTGCTTCATCGACTTCATTCATCGCGCCGCCACCAGTCTCAGCGCCGGATTGAGCACCGGCGGCTGATTCACTTTGAGCCAGTAATTTCCCAGCCGCTTGAGTAGCAACCCGAACTCGTCGGAATTCGCAGGCTTGCGAATGCAGGCATTCGCCCCATAACGGTGGGCATCATGCAGACATTGTTCGTCCCGGGCGGAAATCATAACCACGACTGGAATCAATCGCGAACGCGGATCGCTCTTCAGGTTGCGCAGAACCTCCAAGCCGCTCCCGTCCGGTAGCGCCATGTCCAGCAATATGAGCTTGGGCGAGTTCCGCAGCGATCGTTCGGCAAATGCGCCCCGGCAAAACACAAAGTCAAGAGCTTGCGAGCCCTCGCCAACAAACGAACTGTTGCTGGCGAAGCTGCCGCGCCGCAGGGCTTGGAGCACCATATCCACATCGTGTTGACTGTTGTCGACCAACAATATATCGACGTCAGAAGTATTCATAGCTTTGCTTCGACTCCAGCGCCAGATTGGAATCTCCCCGGTCGCGCGCGGGCTAACCCCGAAGTGGGGTAGAGCCAATAACGGAGCGACCTCACACACATCCATCGGCCAAGGCAGGGCGGGCTTTAACGAAACGGGGGATTCTTATGGAGATCGAGAAAACTTTTCGGCGGGGGGGCAGCACTTTGGAGTGCGAACGTGAGAATGAATTAATGAGGAGAATCCTTAGCACGAATACACTGCGAGAAGTGCTAGCTCTCCAGACGGAAGCGGGTCTCCGCCAAATGATACATACGCCGCCAGACGAGCCGGTTGGTGATGACGACTGCGGTGGCCATCACCAGCGTGGATGCAATCAGCAGTGTGAAATTGCCCGCGTCGCTGGCCTGGCTGATGGTCGCGCCCAGGCCCGTCGTCGAAAACGTGTCGCCCTTGAGGTGGGTGTATTCGGCGACGATGCTAGCGTTCCACGCGCCGCCCGAAGCGGTAACGAGGCCAGTAAGAAGATACGGAAAGATTCCCGGAAGAATGAGTTTTCGCCAGCGCTTCCAGCCGGTGATGCGGGCAATGGCGCAGGCTTCCTTGAGATCGGTGGGAATCGCCATGGCCCCTGCGATCACGTTGAATAAGATGTACCACTGCGTACCCAGCAGCAGAAAGATCATGGCGCCGACGCCGATACCACTGCCCAGCCTAATCAATAAGAGCAGGATGACAGGAAAGTAGGCTGTGGCTGGGATCGAGGCGGCGATCTGCGCGATGGGTTGAGCGATTCGCGCCAGCTTGGGATTGAATCCGATCCAGACGCCAACCGGGACGGTCCATGCCGCACCGAGAAGAAGCGTGAGATTGACGCGCAGGAATGTCGCTATTAAGCCAAGGCCGACTTCGCCGGCTTCGACTCGGGTCAATCCGGTGAGCAGAAGGATAACCTTCAAGACTGCGTATCCGATTCCGCCCAGGGCCGCTACACCGATGATGCGAGCGATCCACAACTTGTAGTCGGAGGGAGGCGAAGCTTTAGGCGGCGCGGCGTGGGGGCGGGCGAAGTGAGTGATCAGCGATTCACGCAGGGGAACGAACGCCGCTTTGCGGATCGCTGCCAATCCGGTGGAACGTCGAATGACATTCAGCACCCAGGAGTGCGGAATGTCGGAGCTTTCCACCTGCTCGACTTTAAATTTTTCAGCCCAGGCGATTACCGGCCGCCAGACTAGCTGGTCGAGCAGCACAATCACGGCCACCATGGTGCCGAGTCCCCAAAGGATCGAAGCGGTGTCGCCTTCGCTGGCCGCGGTTTGTAAATAGGAGCCCAGGCCGGGCAATCGAAAGTCGCGGGCGCCGAGGACGAACATTTCGCAAGCCATCAGAAAAAACCAGCCGCCGGCGACGGACATCATGGAGTTCCAGACGAGTCCGATGGCGGCATAGGGCAATTCAACCTGGGTAAAGCGTTGCCACCAGCTGAAGCCGTAAATGCGAGCTGCCTCGCGCATGTCTCGCGGAATACTTTTAAGCGAGGCGTAGAAGCTGAAGGCCATGTTCCAGACTTGACCGGTAAAGATGAGGAGGATGGCACCCAGTTCGACGCCGAGTTGGCGGCTGGGGAACAAGGCGACCATGGCGAGCATGACGCCGGGGAGAAAGCTCAATACCGGTATGGACTGCAACACATTGAGCAGGGGGATCATGAAGCGCTCGGCTCGCGGGTTGTAGGCGGCGATGTATCCGTAGACAAGAGTGAAGGCGAGACTGACGAAGTAGGCGACGCCGATGCGTAGCAATGAAAATCCAGCATAGGCGGGCAGCGCCCACAGGCTGCGGGAGATAGGAACTTCCGGCGTGATGGGCCCCAGCCACGACTTGCCGACCATGACGATGCCGTAAAACAGCGCGATTCCGCCGCCGAACATCATTACGTCAGGCAGCGCGGAGGTCTCGACCTTGGGTAGCAGAGACCAATATGCGGCGAACGACCGCGAGCCGTCGGGACGGTTCATGGTTTGCCCGCTGGGGCAGGAGTGTCGATTGAAGGCTCGGACAAGATGAGGCGGCCGCTTTGCGGATCGTGATCGAAAATTTCCGCATAACGTCCCCAGTTCATCGCGGTCTGAAACTGGCGCTCGACTTCATCGGCGCTGAAGTGTTCGTCGAGAATGTCATGGAAAAATTCGTCGGGAATGGAATGATCGGCCTTGGCCTTGAGCACGCCTTCGATGCATTGCAGAATGGTGACGTGCTTGAGCGCCGCTTCGCGGAAGAGCACTTTGCGAGTCTGAATGTCGGCTTCGGCGAATGCTTTGCCCTCGGGCGTAATCTGCACATCGCCTTCATGCAGCGTGGCGAAGCCGAAGAGCGTGGCGGCGTCGATGATGGGAAGAAGGTCTTCCGCATCCATGACGAGCTTTTCGGCCAGCTTGTAAAGATCAGCGTGGCCGCCGCCATCGAGCACAATTTCCAATAGTCCGGCGACCCCCGCCATGCGAGCATGCGGCAGCATCTGATATTTCTGACGAGGCGGGCGTTGGGTTGTTGCGGTTGCGCCATGGCCGGGGGTGAGCGTGGCAGGCTGCACGTCGGGCTGGGTCATGATCTTGTAGACATAATCTACGTACTCGGAAAAGGGCTCGGCCTTGCGGTCGCGCGGTCGTGGCAATTCGATTTCGAAGTCGCTGCGAATGCGCGCGGGATTGCGACCGAGGACGATGACGCGATCGGCCAGCAGGATCGCCTCTTCAATGTTATGGGTGACCAGGAAAATTGCGCTGGTCGGCATCTTCTTGCTGAGCCAGAGCTCGAGCAATTCGCCGCGTAGATTCTCGGCTGTCAGCACGTCGAGCGCCGAGAATGGTTCGTCCATGAACAGTACTTCGGGCTCGACGACCAGGGCGCGGGCGAAGCCGACGCGCTGCTTCATGCCGCCGGAGAGTTCTTTCGGATAGGCGGTTTCGAATCCGTCGAGGCCGACGGTGTCCAACATTTTGAGGGCGCGTTTACGGCGCTCGATGGCCGAAATTCCGCGCGCCTCCAGCGGAGCCTCGACGTTCTCCAAGACATTCAGCCAGGGGAAAAGCGCGAAACTTTGGAAGACGATTGCGACGTTCGGCGGTTGATCGGCGACCGGTTTGCCGTGCCAGAAAACTCCTCCGGAAGACGGCGGAGAGAGGCCGGTCAACATGCGCAAGAAAGTGGACTTGCCGCTTCCGGACGGGCCCAGCAGCGCGATGATTTTATCCGGCTGGATCGCGAGATCGGTGGGGGCGATGACCTCGATGCGATGTCCGTCGGGCTGCGTGTAGAATTTTTCTACCGCGCGGGCTTCGATGATGGCGTCGGCCACTGCTGATTGATCCTCGCTGAAGAATTTTAGACTAGTGAGATTGTAACCAGATTGTCGCTCCGATGATTACCGGATAGTAAAAAACAAATGCGCGGCAGACGTAAAGGTGGGACGGCTAAGCGGCGAAGTCTTCGGCAGAATGAGCTGGGATCGGCTGCGGCAGCCGGTCGCTGACTTCGGCCAGGCGAGCCAGTTTTTCGGCGATATCGCGGGTTAAGACGCCGGGCTGCATGCGCCAAAGATAATTGCCGTTCTGCCTGCTGGGAACATTAAGCCGGGCTTCGCTGCCGAGGCCGAGAATGTCTTGTACCGGAAAGATGGAGAAGTCTGCGACCGAGCCTTGCGCGGCGCGGATGAGCGACCAGTTCACTCCGTCGTCGGAGCGGCCGACCAAGGCTTGGACGGCGCCACGCTCGGTTTCTGGGATACTGTTCCACCATCCGAGCGTCGTATCGTTGTCGTGCGTTCCTGTGTAGATCACGCGCTCGTGGGTGAGCCGGTGGGGAAGGTAAATGTGTGCGCCCGCATCGCCGAAACCGAATTGCAGAACCGCCATCCCGGGAATGTGGAGGCGTTCCCGCAGCGCGTTCACGTCGGGAGTAATCACGCCCAAGTCCTCCGCAAAAAATGGCAGCGCGCCCAGGCTCTCGCGTAGCTTCACAAATAAATCGTCGGATGGACCATCGACCCAGCGGCCGTGAATCGCGGTCGGCTCATCGGCGGGAATCTCCCAGAACTGGGCGAAGCCCCGAAAGTGATCGAGACGAATGTAATCGCAGGTGAGTGCGGCCCAGCGTAGGCGCTGAATCCACCAGTGGTAGCCGTCCTGGCGCATTTTGTCCCAGTTATAAAGAGGATTGCCCCAGCGCTGGCCGTCGGCGCTGAAGGCGTCGGGAGGCACACCCGAAACGACTTCGGGATCGAGATTCTCTTTTAGTCGATACAGTTCGCGATGCGACCAGACGTCGGCGCTGTCGTAATCGACAAAGATTGCAATATCGCCGACGACTCGAATGGAGCGTTCGGCACAGGCTCGACGGAGCGCCCGCCACTGCTCCCAGAAAAAGAACTGGAGAACGCGGCAGAGCTGCATTTCGTCCGCGAGATCGCGCTTGGCATCGACCAGAGCCTCGGCGTCGTGGCGGGCAAGTCCTGCGGGCCACTCTTTCCAGGCGCGACGCTCATACTTATGCCGCAAGGCGTCGTAGAGAACGAAGTCTTCCAGCCACCAGTGATTCTGTTCCGCGAAGTTGTCGAAGCGCGATCGCGCGGATGCCGCGGCACTGTTCAGGAAATTTCGCGCCGCCTCCAACAGCAGCGGCATTTTTCGGGCATGGACTTGGGCGTAGTCGATTGGAGCAACGCTTCGATCGAGGCTATGCAGGCGGGAATCGTCGAGCCATGATTTTTCGACCAGGCGCTCCAAGCTGATCAATAAAGGATTGCCCGCGAACGCGGAAGTGGATGAGTAGGGCGAATTGCCATTTGCGGGAGGGCCTAGCGGCAGCACTTGCCATAGACCTTGCCGCGCGTCTTTGAGGAAATCGAGAAATTGGTATGCGGCGGGGCCAAAGTCCCCGATGCCTCCAAGCGAAGGCAAGGATGTGGGATGAAGCAGGATTCCAGTAGCGCGGGGGAAAGACATAATGCGTTTGCGTTTCAGTTCGTCAAGGAGCTTTACGGCAGGCGATGATTAAGCGATGTGGCCCTAGTCGCCTTCTTCGCCTTCCCCGCCTTGTGCGTGGGTGAGATTCTTCAACTCTTTGTCGTTGATCTTGATCTTGCCGCTTTTTTCCATCTGATCGCGAAGATTGACTACAAACATGCCAAAGAGTTCCTGTTGCTTGCTTTGGATGAGCGCGTCGCGAATCTGGTCCGACTTCTCCGCATACTCCTGTTCGGAGGGAGCCTGTTGCGCAGTGACGCTCAACACCACTCCGTTGGTGGGGTTCATCAGGGGGCCGCTAATGTCTCCGACTTTCATGCCGAAGGCAACGTTGGCTGGGCCGGACATAGCGCCCACGTCGGGAACCTGACCATCCGGTTTCACGAAGTCGTCGGTCGACTTGATTGTCGCTCCCAGTTCTTTTGCGGCCTTTTTCAAATCATGGCCCGCTTTCGCGCGATCGGATAGTTCCTGTGTTTTCTGGGAGAGAAGGGCGGTGACCCGTTCTTCTTTGAATGCGGTTTCCACACTGCTGCGAATTTCTTCGAAGGTTGGCGTAGCGGCCGGCTTAATGGCCTGGAGTTGGAAAATGACGAAGCCGGCAGGAATTTGCGCTTCCTCCGCGGGAGCTTTGTCGGCTGCGTTGAAAACTGCGTCCATGAATTGCGGGGCGGCGCCGATGCCCGGCAAGGAATCGCTCTTGGCGACGAAATCCGTAGCGATGACGGAGAGACCTTTGGAAGCGGCAGCCTTGTCCAAGCCTTCGCTGCGGGCTTGCGCGACCAGGGCGTTGGCTTGACCCTCCGCCGCCTGCTCCGCTTTTTGTTGCTTGATCAGTGGCGCGATTTGGGGCGTGACTTCGGCGAGAGACTTGAGGTGAGCTTCTTGTTTGTCGTCGACATGAATAATGTGGAACCCATAGCTGGTCTGGACCAAGTCGCTGGTGCCGCCCTTGGGCAACGAGAATGCAGATTTTTCGAATTCCGGGACCGTGCGTCCCTTGGCGATCCAGCCGAGCGAACCACCATCTTTCGCGCTGCCCGGATCTTCCGAATACTGCTTGGCCAGCGCGGAGAAGTCGCCGCCCGCTTTTAATTGCTTCAACACGTCGGCGGCTTTCTGGCGAGCATCGGCGATACCTTTAGGATCGACCTTGCCGTTTGCGTCGGCGGGCGGAGTCTTAATGAGAATGTGGCGAACGTTGACCTGTTCGGCCACGCGGTACTCGTCGGTGTGCTTATCGTAGTAACTCTGTAAGTCGGCCGGCGTGACTTGAACCTGCGCCAGGAGGCGGGATTTATCGAGCACAACGTACTGAATTTTTCTTTTCTCGGGAATCGAGTTCTTGTACTTTGCCTGATTGGCCTGATAGTAGGCCTTCAACTCAGCCTCGCTGGGATGAATGCTTTTCATCACATCGTCTTTGGAAATGACGGCGTAGTCGAATTTCACCTTATCGTTCTGCTTGTTGAACGCCTCGCGGACTTCGGCGTCGGTCACCGAGGCGCTGCCCGCGACGAGATTGCGCAGCTTGTCGAATACGATTTGGTCCTTGAGGCCCTGCTCAAAGACAGGGACAGTCAGATTATTTTGTTGGAGCAGATTTTCGTACTCGGTTTGGCCGATGAAGTTTCCGCCGGGGAAGAATGTCTGGGCATAGCGGCCATGCTGGAGTTCTTCACGCAACTCTTCGTCGGTGGAGCGTAAGCCGAGATGGTGAGCTTCCGCCAGAATGACCTGTTGGTCGATTAAATTATCGGCGGCGCGCTGGGCGAAGAATGGCAACAAAGCGGCGGCCTGTGCGCCCGCGTTACGGAACTGCTGCTGCACCATTTGTTTGGCTTCGCGCTGCACCTGGGGGGCGGTGATGGGTTCGCCCTCGACGGTCGCGACTACGCCTTGACCGGGCGCGCCGATACCCAGACTAGTGGCGAGTCCGCCGGGAATGAAGCTGATGACCATGGCGGCGCAGATGAGCAACAGGATGCCGCCGAGAACCGCCTTCTTAAGAGGGCTGGGAGTTTGCAAGAAACGGATCATTGATTATGGTTCGCTTTCCACGCCACAGAGGTGGGAGAAGAAACTCAATTATAAACCAAGGATCAGGTTGCTTCCGCAGTTTGGCGGGGGAAATTCGAGTTAATGGCCTCGTCCGCCCAAGAATCTCCCCAAGCCTATGCGGACTTGAACGGTGTTAATTCCCGGATTTGGGCTGGACAAGCCCGCGTTCGAAATGTGGGCGTAGCGGATTTCGGCGCTCCCATTGTATTTTCCGCGAAGGAAATAAGTTCCGAGCGCGGCGGAGGGAGTAAAGTTCACGTCACTCGTGCCCGTGGGAACGTCGTGATTGGTGAAGAGGACGCCGCCCCCCAGTTCCAGATAAGGACCGATGCGACCGTGGCTGGTGAAGTTCCATTTCAACCCAAGAGGGTCGAATCCTGCGCCGTAGGCGGTGTTGTACTTCTGAAAGACTAGGTAAGCCGGGATGATGCCGACGATGTATTCGAAACGGCCTTTGAGGAATCCGGGACCAATGGGCTGGGTGAGGATTCGACCGAAGCGAGCGCCGACATTCCATACGCTGGTGTCGGCGGTGCCTCCGGGAACGGAGTGTCCTCCTCCGGTATAGATTTGAATTTCGCTACTGGCAGAATCGGGGCGGGACTGGGCGCGCACGAATGGGGATGCGCAGAGAAAGACTAGTGCGCACAGAGAGACTTGGGATGGTTTCATAATCCGAGGCCGCCATCGACGGACAAAATCTGTCCCGTGATGAAGTGGGGAGCGGTGGCGAAAAAGAGCGCGGCCGCGCCGATTTCTTCACCGGTTCCGTTGCGCCGCATGGGCGTTTGTTTGGCCATCTTGCGCATGAATGGAGCGGCGGCTTTTTCACCGAGATCGATCATGCCGGGGGCGATACAGTTTACCGCGATTTGCGGCGCCAACGCTTTCGCCATCACTTTGGTGAGCATGTGTACGGCGGCTTTGGAAGAGCAATAGTGGGCGTGATCAGCCCAGGGGCGTAAGCCGCCGAGCGAGCCGAGGTTGATGATGCGTCCTTTGCGTTCGCGCAGAGTTTTCAGCGCGGCTTGGGAGACCAGAAACGGCCCGCGGGTGTTGGAGGCGAAAATTGCGTCCCACTGCTTCACGGAGATGTCGGCGAAGTCCACTGTCTCGTAATTGGCGGCGTTGTTGATGAGGATGTCGATGCCGCCGAGTTCGCGGGTCGTCTCTTTGATGGCGGAGTTGACGCTCTTCGCCTCGGTGATGTCGCAGCGCAGTGCGATGGCTCGGATGCCGAATCCGCCCAGATCGATGACCGTGTGCTGGGCTTCGCGGACGGAATTACGAAACGTGATGGCGATGTCAGCGCCGGCTTCGGCGAGCGCGAAGCCGATGGCGCGGCCGAGGCGGCGGGCACCGCCGGTGATCAGCGCCGTTTTCCCCGCGAGGGGGTTTGGGCCAAGCATTCAGAGATTGTAGCGTCTTTCGCTCCTCGCTCAAGAGCTCTCTAAAGATTTACTCATGACGCCAAATTGACTAGGACGGGCGGCACCCGCCTTGATAGACTTTGATTATGCCGGAGCCCAAGGAAGTGATTGTTTACTCGCGCAAGGGTTGCCATCTTTGCGAGATCGTGAAGGAAACCATTGGCAAGGTGCATCGCCGTGGAGGGTTCTCGTGGCGGGAAATCGACGTCGATACCGATCATGATCTGCGCCGCGAATTTTCCGACGAGGTGCCGGTGGTGTTCATCGATGGCCGCAAGGCTTTCAAGTACCGCATGACCGAACAGGAATTTTTGCAAAAGCTGGCCAGCTAAGCAGAACCGATCCCCCCAAGTTGTTTTTCCTGTCACGGTTCAGCGCTCCGATCGAGTGCGGCGGCAATCTCCTACTACTTCGTCGGAGTTGCGGGGGGCGCTGCGACTGGAGCCTCGGGCGCGGTGAACACTGCGGTTGCGGTGGCGGGCATTTTGTCGGCGTTGGCGAGCATGAGCGAGACTTGCCACATCTCCAGGTCGGACAGACTTTGGCGGAAGCCGGGCATGCCGGTGAGGCGGATGCCGTTGGCCGTCTTCCAATAGGTTTCGCCGGCGGGATCGTCGGTCACGCCGTGACCGCGAAAGAGTTGGGGCGGATGCGGAAATTCGCCTTTCGCGATGGCGGATTCCTCTTTGCCGGGTAAGCCATGGCAAACCGCGCAGTGGGTGAGATAGACGTGAGCGCCTGCGATGTAGGTGGCTTCATTGATTTCGAAGGGGGCTTGTTTCGGCGCTTCCTTATCGACGCGCGCATCGAGCGCCATATTGGCGAGCCTCTTTTCAAAAGGCATGGGGGGCGCGGATGTCGCCACTGGAGCCATACCGTTGGCGAAATAAAGATACGCCCCGGCGACCATACACAGCAGGGTAACAACAACCCCCAACAAAAATCCCTTCATTCATCGTCTCCTTGCGCTTCGAATCCGGATGGTTGACCGCTTGGGAAATCCTAACCGAACTAGATCGGGAAATTCCAGAAATCGAGGACAGTGGTAATCAGATTCGAACGTCTCGATGCAGGGATGGAGCGGTGTCGCAGGAGTTTCGAAGGCGATGCCTCGACATCGACGAAGCGAATTTTATCCTGAAGAGAAAGTGTATTGCGCAAACTGAGCAAGAGTTTGCGGTGTTTGCGAATAAAATCTCGACCTTGCACAGAAATCCCGCGCCCAACGCCGGAATTCACTTGACTTTATTTGGATCGGAGCTAGGATTCAATCCGCGGAACTTGTAGCAATTTTGGATGCAACCCGCGAAATCCATGAAACGCTTCAATGAACCTTGCAGTAAAAATCCCAGGAGGAACAACCAAGTGAAAAAGATTCTCTTTGCAGTTATGTTCGTTGCAGTATTCAGCTTTGCCGTCATGGCGCAGGATGCCAGGACGCCTGTCACCTCGCTGAGCCAGAGCGGTCGCGCGGCTCACGGCACGGGTGGCGGACAATGGGGTCTTCCCCCGGCTGCCGGCACCATTCTGTTCTACGGCGGCGACATCAACCCGAACGATCCGAACGCCGACGGCTTCGCCAACGGCAACACTCTGCTGGTTCCCACCACGTACACCTACGGCGCAGTAACGGCCCCCAAGACTGGGAAAGTCACAACCTCCGCCATCTTCTTCAATGACCTGGTCACCGGCAGCGGCCCGACCTACTTCGACCCCGCGACCGGCACTTATGATGTTCGCACCGGCGTCAAAGAAGGCAGCGGCGGCAAGGACCTCGCCAGCGGCAGCGGCGCGCAAACCTCGGCTGCTACCGGCCGTACCGCGTTCGGCTACCCTGAATACACCACCACTGTGAAGTTTGCCAAGGCGTTGACCGCAGCCGCGGGCACCACCTACTGGCTGAACGAGTCTCCGCAGTGCACCAACGGCAACAACTCTTCCTGCACCGAGCAGTACTTCTTCTCGAACACCACGCAGGAAACCAACGGCGTCAACGCGAGCGCTCAGCCCTCCAGCCAGCTCTTCTTCGAGTCCGCATACTTTGGCTTCACTTGGGCCAACTGGTGCGATTCGTCTTTGGGCCTGCCCTCTGGCGCATGCGCCCGTGGTTCTTTCGGCCTCTTGAAGTAACTGAAGCTGAACGAAAGTTGTTCGTGCTTTAAAAAGCGAGAAGCCGGGAGAGTATCCTGGCTTCTCGCTTTGTTCTTTGCCGAGCGGTCGGCGTTTCTGGGGCGACAAGCCTATGAGACGCTTGAATGAAGCGAGCAACAAGAATCCCCCAAGGAGGGACAAAGAAATGAAAAAGATTCTGTTTGCAGTCATGTTCGTTGCAGTATTCAGCTTTGCCGTGATGGCGCAGGATGCCAAGACGCCATTCACGTCACTGAGCCAGAGCGGTCGCGCGGCTCACGGCACGGGCGGCGGACAATGGGGTCTTCCTCCGGCAGCCGGCACCATCCTGTTTTAAGGTGGCGACATCAACCCGAACGATACGAACGCCGACGGCTTCGCCAACGGCAACACCCTGCTGGTTCCCACCACCTACACCTACGGCGCGGTGACGGCTCCCAGCGGGAAAGTCACCACGTCGGCCATTTTCTTCAATGACCTAGTGACCGGCAGCGGCCCGACCTACTTCGACCCCGCGACCGGCACTTACGATGTTCGTACGGGCATAACTGAGGGTAACGGAGGCAGCGAATTTGCCAGTGGCAGCGGGGCGCAAAGCTCAGCTGCTACCGGCCGGATCGCTTTCGGCTATCCCGAGTACACCACCACGGTGAAGTTTGCCAAGGCGATCACCGCAACCCCGGGCACCACCTACTGGGCTAACGAGTCTCCGCAGTGCACCAATGGCAACAACGCTTCGTGCACCGAGCAATACTTCGCATCCAACACCACCCAGGAGACCAACGGCGTCAACGCAAGCCATCAGCCCGCTGGGCAGATGTACTTCGAGTCCGCATATTTTGGCTTCACTTGGGCCAACTGGTGCGATTCGTCTTTGGGTCTGAACTCAGACCAATGCGCTCGGCTTTCCTTCGGCCTCTTGAAGTAAGTGAAGAGGGAGAGACTGGCTTCTATTTTGAAAAGCGAGAAGCTGGGGAGTATGCCAGCTTCTCGCTTTCTTATTGTGCTCGACCCGTACCAAGCCTGAACGGGGGGTGGAAAGCGATACGGCCTGTCCCTTTCGGGCGCAAAGAATCCCAGGATGCACTGTGAAAACGACTCTCTCTGTCCTCGCAATCATGCTACTTTCCGTGTTCGGCCTTGCGGCAATGGCGCAAGAGGCCACCATCCCTGCCGCGTCGTTGAGCCGCAGTGGGCGGGCGGCTCAGGGCGCTGACGGCGGATGGGGCGTTCCTTCCGTCCCGGGAAATATACTTTTCTACGGCGGCGATATCACCCCCTCCGACTTTAATGCCGACGGCTTTTGCAACGGCAACACGGTGCTGGTTGCAGACTGCTACGCGTACATGGCGGCCACTATTCCCGCCGGCTTGAAGGTGAGTACTTCGGCAGTATTCTTCAACAACCTGGTTACGACCAGCTTTAAGGTGGGGGAGACTTATTTCGACCCGGCCACCGGCACTTACGATGTTTATACGGGCATGTCCGACGGATCTCTGGGAAAGGAAATAGCCTACGGCAGCGGCGCACAAACTGCTGTTGCGACCGGGCGAATCGCTTTCGGTTACCCTGATACACGACGACGGTAAAGTTCGTCAAGGCGCTGACTCTGGAGCCTGGGACAACGTATTGGTTTAACGAGTCTCCGCAGTGTACGAACGGAGGCAACAACTTTTGCTACTCACAGTTTTTTGCGTCCAACACTACTCAGGAAACCAACGGGGTGAACGCAAGCGCTCAGCCTGCAGGGCAGATATACTTTTATGATTCGTTCTTGGGCGGCCGACCAACTTGTGCGAGCTGGGCCTGAACTCACAGCAATGCGCCCGCGGTTCCTTCGGCTTGCTGAAGTAAGTGAAGCCGCGCTCGAAGGTGATTTCACTTGCGGCTCAGTTCGTCTGCTGCTGCCACTAAACGGGCCCATGCTAGGCTAAAGTTATGTTCTTCTTAAGGGACGAGCGTTCTGTGGTACTTGATGCCGTGAAGTTTTTTGTGTGTCTTTCGCTGGCCGCCGGGGTAGTGGGTTTGGGCGTCGTTGCGGCTGCGCAAGATTTGGGATCCAATCAAATTTCGGTTTCGGCGCCCGCCAAGCCCGCAGCGGCGCCCGCCGCCAACGTTCCGCCAGACGCGCCGATCATTACGGTGACGGGCTTATGCGATCCTCCGCCCACTCAATCTTCCCAGGCGCCCTGTAAGACGGTGCTGACGCGGGCTCAATTTGAAGAAATTCTTGAAGTGATGCGGCCTCATGCTCCCCCGCAAGTCCGTCGGGCGATGGCGCAAAATTATATACAGACGTTGGTGAAGGCGCAGAAGGCGCGGGAAATGGGCTTGGACAAGACGCAGGATTTTGCGAACCGTTTCGAAGCGGTACGGCTGATGATTTCGCAGAAGACGCTGGACGACACGCTGAAACAAACCGAGTGGGACAAAATCAGCGACCGGGAAATCGAGGAGTACTATCGGGCGCATCCGGAGGAATATGTGCGTGCTAACTTCGATCGCGTGATCGTGCCCTGGTTCGAGCCGGACGACGATCCCAACAAAAAGTTGACCGACGCCGAAAAGAAGCAGCGCGACGACGCGCTCTGGCGGGATTTGAAAGCGGAAGCGGACAAGCTCCATGCCCGCGCCCTTGCCGGGGAGGATTTTCTGGTTCTGCAAACGGAGGCATATAAGTTTACGGGCTCGAACAATGGAGAAGCCAATCGCGACGAAGTGACGTTAGAGAAATTTCGGCGACGCATGTTCACCCCGGCGCTGCTTCCGGCCATGGACTTGAAACCGGGGCAGACCACGGCGGTGTTGACCGAGGATAACGGCTATTATTTTTTCAAGATGACCGCGATCTCGATGCTTCCCCTGGAGAAGGTGAGGTTCGAAATCCATGGGGAGTTGCGCGATCGGCAGGTCGACAAAATAAAAGCCGCGATGGATAAGTTTGTGGCCAGCGCGGTGGTTTATAACAACGATTATTTCGGCGCTCCGGCGGCGACTGACGGCAAAGCGGTCAGCTCCGGGGCTGCGGCCAAGCCTTAGACGGGGACTATTTGCCGAAGTAATTGTCGTCAAAAGTGGTGGTGGCGCCATCCGTGATCGCTTTCATGCGAGCCGACTTGCGTTCTTCCGCGAGCGCCTTGCGAATGTCCGGCTTTACTTCTTCCAACGAAAGAACCTTGCGCGTTACGAGTTTGAAAATCACGAAGCCGTTGGGATCGGTGAGCACCGGCGAAATCTCTCCCGGTTTCATTTCCATGACGGAACGCTGATTGGGGGCGAGTTGGCTGCCGCGGACCAAACCTAGATTCGGGTCTGGTGGCGTGTTGGGGCTGGCCGCAACTTGAAACGCGTCCCGCTCGAGTTTGAGGAAGTCTTCGCCGGCGACCGCGCGTGCATGCAGTTTATCGGCTTCGACCTGCATGATGTGTTCAGCTTCCTGAGAGCGCTTGGCTTCCTCTGCTTCGGTCAGTTTTTCCTTGGGCTCAGGCAGCTGCTTCATGCCGGGGATGGCGACGCGCATAAGTTCCCCTTCAATGAAGCTGGTGGAGTTTCGACGATAAAAATCTTCGATTTCCTGGTCGGAAATTTGCGGATCGCTGCCGAAAATCTCGGCATTTAGAGTCTGAGCCAGGGCCTGCGCGCGCGCCAGCCGCAGTTGCTCCTCGAAGACGGGCCCATGCTCCAAGCCCATGTCATGGGCCTTTTGCTGTGCCACCAGGGCTGCGACATATTTTTCCGCGAACTCCCGGCGCTTGTCTGGAGGAAGATTCCGCGAGATCGTGTGCACCATCGATTCGAACTGGGCCCGAGTGATCACGGTTTTGCAATTCGCCGACTTTGTCTCCTCAGCCGGAGGGTTGCAGATGCCGATGAGAGTAATGACGGGCGTGTCGGGAGAGACATTGGCGTCCGCCCCTGGAGGCGTGGGAGTCGACGGGCTTGCTTGTCCTGCGGCGATGCCAGCGAGCAAGGCGCAGCAGGCGAGTGAATGCTTGATCATGTTGGTCAGAAATTCCTCGAATCGAAAGTCGCTCTGGGAAGGCTCAGAAAATGCTAGCACAATTGGGGGGGAGCAGGACGTGGTCGGGCCCCTCCGCGGCCCGTTTTCCGCTTAAGCGTTCGAGTGCAAAACTTTGCGGCATTCGGCGCCGGGAATGTCGTCATGGTTTTTACCTTCCAGGTATTTGGGCCAGAGCCTTTTTTCCCCTCCCCAACATGCAGTCCAACCCGCTATGATTGCGGAGTTCGCGTCCGCCGGTTTGGATCCCGATCTAAGCGCCGTGGATTGGACAAACGCGAGAATCTCACGCACGTGGCAACGATAATTTCCAGGAGGAACCATCGGTGAAGAAGACTTTGTTTGCAGTTCTGTCAGTTGCAGCCTTTAGTCTTGGCCTTGCAGGGCAAGACGCCAAGACACCCTCGCTGGTGCTCAACCACGGCGGTGACGCGGCCTACCACGGAAGCCAGGGGAGTTCGAACTGGGCCGGGCTTCCGCCTGCCGCGGGAACGATCGTGTTCTATGGCGGCGACGTGAATCCGAGCGACCCGAACGCGCAAGGTTTCTCGAATGGCAACACGCTGTTCACTCCGAAGTGGTCCACGTATGCTGCGGCGAAAGCTCCCGCCAACGTGACGGTATCGGCAATTTTCTATAACCAGGAGCCGGACATCACGGCGGGCACGGTGTTCGATCCTGCGACGGCCACGTACGATATCCGCACCGGAGTTTCAGAGGGACAAGCGGGCACCAGCATCGCCAGCGGAAGCGGCGTACAGACGGCGGTGGCCACGGGTCGCCAGCCTTTTGGGCTGATCGAATATACGACAACGGTTACGTTCGCGAAGCCGCTGACCGCCACCAAGGGCACCACGTATTGGGTCAATGAGTCTCCGCAATGCACGAACACGACGAATACCAACTGTGGGTTGTTGCAGTATTTCCTGTCGAATACGACGCAGGAGACGAATAGCGTAAACGGCCAGGACCAGGTTCCCTCGCAAATGTATGTGAATGCGGGCGCGTTAGGTTACACGTGGCTCAACTGGTGCAACCCCGCGCTGGGACAGAATGCGCAACAGTGCGCTCGCGCTTCCTGGGGCTTGTTGAAGTAAAGCGTTTGTGAACCCTGGAATTGCCTGGAAACGAGAGGCTCTTGGGGAGCCTCTCGTTCATTTTTTGGGGGAGAACTTTGACCTCGAAATTGACCTCGGGGGAGCTATTCACATCCCAAGAGTGCAAAAAGTTGCGACATGCAAAATTTACATTTTCGCTTCCATTATGAGGCGGCGGCGGGGACAAAGTCGTTGAGTTCGGCCAGAGCCTTTTTTCCTCTGCCCAAGTTGCCGCGAAACCCGCTATGATTGAGTGAGTAGAAGCGTCAGGCGTTTGCTCGTCAAGTCCGGCAAAAGGCCTGTCTCCCTCGAATTTGCACTGGAAGCGAACGTGCTCCAACCGAGAGTAGGTTGTCACTGGTTACGCCAAGTGCATCCAGCGTTTGCCGGAAGGAACTACGCGTTCCCGCTCCAAAGTTCTGGCCGAAGACAGAAGAAATCCAGGTAATTTCTATCTCTAATTTTTAATCTCTACAGGTGAGGAAACGATCATGAAGTGGATTCGCAATACAGGAAGAAACTTAGGCGTTGCCGGAGAGCTGTTTGGCTTCTTCGCGAGCAACAAGCGCTGGTGGATGATCCCGATGATTATTTGCCTGTTCGTGCTGGGCGCGCTGATCATTCTGGCGCAGAGTCCCGCGGTGGCACCGTTCATTTACACACTTTTTTAAGCTTTTAGGAAGCGGCTAACACTATGTGGTCAACTATCAAACGCGGTTGGGAAGCCTGGAAGAAGATCGGCAAGAAGATCGGCACCTTCCAGGCCCGCGTGATTCTTACGATTTTTTACGGCGTGCTGGTGCTGCCCTTCGGGTTGGCCGCGCGTCTGTTTGCGGATCCCCTGCGGATTAAGAAAAATCCGACCGCGTGGCTGGATCATCCTGAAGAGGCCTACGATCTCGACTGGGCCAGAAAACAATAATCGTGTACATACTGGGAATTAGCTGTTATTACCATGACGCCGCCGCCGTGCTTCTGCGCGACGGAGCCGTTGTCGCCGCCGCCGAAGAAGAGCGCTTTTCGCGCATCAAGCACGACTACGGCTATCCCAAGCTGGCGATTCAGTTCTGCCTGGACACAGCCGGCATCAAGGGCGAAGACCTCGATCACGTCGTATTTTTCGAGAAGCCGTTCCGCAAACTCGATCGCATTTTGATGACCACGTTGCAGACGTATCCGCAATCGTGGAAAGTTTTCCGCGAGTCCATGATTACCTGGATGCTGGACAAAATGTGGGTCGCGACCACGCTGCAATCCGAGCTGAACGTCAGCAAAGACAAAATTCTTTTCTCCGAGCATCACCTCTCGCACGCCGCCAGCGCCTTCCTGTGCTCGCCATTCGAAGAGGCCGCCATCCTGACCGTGGACGGCGTCGGCGAGTGGGTGACCGCGACTTACGGCGTGGGCAAAGGCAATCAGATCAAGCTGCTGAAGCAGATCGAATTTCCGCACTCCATCGGATTGCTCTATAGCGCCTTCACCGCGTTCCTCGGCTTCGAGGTCAACGAAGGCGAATACAAAGTCATGGGCATGGCACCCTACGGCGTGCCCCGTTACGTGGACAAAGTTTGGAAGGTCGTCAACCAGAATCAGGATGGCTCGTTCTCCCTGAACATGGATTACTTCACCTTCCATCGTTCCGCCGATCGCACCTTCAGCAAGAAGTTTGAAGCGCTCTTTGGCGAACCGCGACCGACGAAGCTCAACTTCTTTACCGCTGGCACCGGCTTTCCGAAATACTTTGGCGATCCGCCGTCGAACTACAACGAACTCTGCAAGCTGAATCAGCATTACGCTGACATCGCAGCCAGCATTCAGAAAGTCACGGAAGAGCTTCTACTCGGCATGGCGCGCAACGTTCAAAAAGCTACTGGCATGAAGAAGCTGTGCATCGCCGGCGGCGTCGGACTCAACAGCGTAGCCAACTCGCGCATTCTGCGCGAGACCGATTTCGAAGAACTCTACGTGCAGCCCGCAGCCGGCGACGGCGGCGGCGCGCTTGGAGCCGCGCTCTGGGCCTACAACACGCTGCTCGGCCATCCCCGCAACTTCGTCATGAACCACAGCTATTGGGGACGCGCCAACTCCGACGCCGAGATCAGCGACTTCCTCACCTCGAACAATATTCCGTTCACCCATGCCTCGAACGAAGATCAGTTGATCGACAGCGTGGTCGAGCGCATTTCGAACGCCAAGGTCATCGGATGGTCGCAAGGACGCTTCGAGTGGGGTCCGCGCGCGCTGGGCAGCCGCAGCATTCTGGCCGACCCGCGCAATCCGGAGATGAAAGACATCGTCAACTCGAAGATCAAATTCCGCGAGCCGTATCGACCCTTTGCGCCGTCGGTGCTGGCCGAATCTGCGGAGAAGTATTTCGAGTTGCCGCACGCCACCAAACATTATCCCGCGCGCTTCATGCTGTATGTCGTGCCGGTCGTGCCCGCGCAGCACAGCACGCTGCCCGCAATCACCCACGTGGACGGCACCGGCCGCCTGCAAACCGTCTTCAAAGAACAAAGCCCGCGCTACTACAAACTCATCGAGCGCTTCGGACAAGCCACCGGCGTGCCCGTGGTCATGAATACGTCCTTCAACCTTAAAGGCGAGCCGGTCGTCAATACCCCAGCCAACGCCTTCCACACCTTCAAGACCAGCGAAATGGACACGCTAGTGCTGGAAAACTTCATTATTGAGAAGTCAGCGCTGAAGTAGTCAATGTAGGCGGGCCCCCGCGCATGCAGCGGCAAAGTGCCCAATTCAAGCCGGGTGCCCCAGGTTCGCGTCTGTTCTTTGGACGCTAACCTGGGTCTCGTTCCATCCGGATAATCCTGGGAATTTCTTTGTTGACGAAGTGTTTCCTGGAAAGTTAAAATTAACTTGTCAACCAAAAGATAGTCAAATGCTGACCTATTCGGCACACCCAGACACTATCGAAGAAGTACAATCGGAAATCGAGAAGTTTGGCGGCACTCGAGAGAAGGGGAAAAAACTGTCGTTCAATTTTTCCCGATTGCCCCAAAAGACGGTTCTCCGCGTCTCGATTTCGCCCGCATCGAACGGTCTCAGGCTTGAGGTGAAAGACCGGTGTCTTTTCTTGCAAGTGAAGCAGCGGCGTCTCACTCTCAACCTTGAGAAGTTTCTGATTCGAACTGCCTATCAAGGCAAGAACCTTTGCCTGGATATCGATCAAGACCCGGGTCTCGAACGCACCTTCTTGACTTCGGCCTTGCGCCAGTTCACAGCGACCAAGCATCCGGCGTTTTACACGCGCGTTCTGCGAGCCATTAAGAGTTTCGAAGACGATCTCACAAATGATCGTATTGACGAGGCTACGGCGGCTCCGACCGACCATCTGGTCATGCTTGAGGCCCTAAGCTCGGCGCCTTGGATTGCCGAGCTCGAGGCCGACAAACCGCTCGTCGCTGCGAAACTGAGAGGCCTCCGTGCTCGCCAGCACATGTTGGAGATCTCGGGCGGCGCTTTCACCTCGCAGCAAGTCGCCGAGGTGCTGGGGATTACGCGTCAAGCGGTCGACAAACGCCGCGCGTCCAATCAACTCCTCGCTCTGACGCAGGGAAAGCGCGGATATGGCTATCCGAGTTTTCAATTCGACGAAGGGAAGACTCTGAATGGACTCGAAGATGTCCTCGGAGAATTGAAGGCCCTCGATCCCTGGATGCAGCTCAACTTCTTCACCAGCGCTCACGAAAGACTGAGTGGAAGAACTCCGATCGAAGCCCTACAGAGTGGCCTTGTACAAGAAGTAAAGAGCGTGGCAAGTGGATACGGTGAGCAAGGCGCTCTCTGACAATGATCGACCCTCCCGGAGATCATCCCCCGCCACATAAGCAGTTGGACGGTCAGGATCCGATCATCTTTACGCTTCATAAGGGTGAGATTTTATATCGTCACCACCAAAGCACTCACAACCCAATTTTCTTTGGTACGACGGGCACAAACCGCTTCGACGACCCGAAATGCCCGTCCCCAGGGTCATTCGGAGTGCTCTACGCAGGCGCGGATCCGGAATGCTGCCTCTTGGAATCCTGCGGTGCTACGACCGGCATCCCTTTTGTCACAGTCGCTTATCTTGACTCCCGACGAATCGCGCGCATGGAACTCACTGAGAATCTTCGTCTTGTCGATCTGGTAGAGGCCGGTGGTCTCAGCAGGATCGGCGCGGATGGCCGCCTGTTTACGGGTTCGTACAAAATCGCGCAGCAGTGGTCCGCAGCCCTGAAGAAGCATCCGACGAAGCCCGATGGAATCCGCTACCGCTCGCGCCACGCTCCTGAACGAATCGCCTACGCCATATACCGCCGCTCGCCCGCAACATTCGCGATTTCATCGATAGGCTCATTCACCGATCCTGCGAACGAGATCCTCTTCAAGGCTTTCCTGAAAACGTACAAGTTTGCGTTAGTCTGACTCTCCGACGGAATGTCGGACGCGGGCGTCCCCGCCCGTGCGTCAGCGGAAGAACTCACGTGGGGCAGCCGATCGAGGTGCTGCGGCTGCAAATGGCTAACCAAGATGCTGCTTGGATTGCAGTATCCTGATTGCGTCGGGAAATCGGCTGATCGGAGAAGACTCATGACTCGCAACGCCAACCAAAACTGCTTATCCGCTTTCTTGGGCGCGACCTTAATCCTGATGCTGCCCGCGATCGTCTTCGCACCGTTGAACGTCGCATCGGCCCAAACGCTCTCGGTGCTCTACGACTTCGACGGGGCGTCAGGTGGCGGGAACCCGGTCGCGGGTCTGGTGCGGTATCGAGATCGCGAACGCGAACGCCCACGCAATTGCCCTCAGAGTTGGCGCGGACCAGACCACCACAGAAGAACTCAGAACGGCCATGATTCACTACCGCTCGCTATTTGACGAACTGATGCAGGCGACAGTTCCTGTGGAAAGAAAAGAAGTGGCGTGAGGGGCTGAAATTCGGATCACGACAGCCTATTTCTTGGCGACTTCCTGGCGTGGCATCCGCTCTGCGGGCTTGTCGGGTGGGAAGTTTGTGCTGAGGAAGTCGATGAAGGCGTCGCGATCCGCGGGATCGACCAGCGCGCCCCACTTGACCATCTTGTCTACTTCTTTCGTCCATGCGCCTTTGCTGAGGCGTTGTTGCACGATGATGCTGGCACTGTGACACTCGGTACATGATGTGGTCACTTTGTCGGAGATCGGCCCAGCGGGTAAAGTCGGGGATTGGGCGCGCAGTAGAGGAAGCGTGACTGCCATGGTCACGGCCAGCGCTGCCGCTGCCCAGCCGGAATTCTTACGCAACATGAATTTTCACCTGATCGTAGGCGTTGTATAGATATCCGCTGGGATTCCAAACGGGCGTCGCGGGCTGTAACCGTCCTTGATTATCTGTCGCGCGTGATAGCAACGTGAAGTCGCCCGCCTGCGGCGCCTTCCAGTGATAGCTCCATAGTCGCCAGGCGTACTTTGCCTGCTGGTGGCCGAGTTTGGCCTCGTGCCAGGTTGACCCGCCATCGGCGGATATGTCGACTTTCACGATGTCCGCTTCGCCCGCCCACGCCGTGCCTTGAATTTTCATCGAGCGGCTCTTGGCCACGAAGCCCTCGCTGGGCAACGCGATCAGCGACTTTACGCTGAGCGTCGTGACCGGATGCGTGTCGTCTGGATTCACCGCCTCGCCTGGTTTGCCGGGATGATTGGGGAAGCGGTATCCCGGTTTCATGAAATTGCCTTCGAATTCTTTGTCCAGAACCTTGATCTCAGTCAGCCACTTGCAGGACGCCGCGCCGATCCATCCGGGCGCGAGCACACGGGCCGGATAGCCGTGATCGTGATTGAGCGGGGCACCGTTCATCTGCGTGGCCACAAGGGTATCCTCGTGCAGAGCTTTTTCGATGGGAATGCTGCGGATGAATGGCGGAACTTTTCCCGGGACTTCGTCGGAGCCGCGAAACATTACATGCTTGCCGGAAGTTTTGACGCCTGCGCGCTGAAGAATGTCGCGCAGTCTCGGTCCGGTGAAGGTCGCGTTGCCGACGGCGCCTTTGGCCCATTGAATTCCAGGGACGCGGGGCTGCTGAAAGGCACGGCCGTTGCCGGCACATTCAAGCGTATTGGTTACGGTGTGCGTCTCTAGCTTGGCCAAGTCAGCGAGCGAAAGCTTTTGAGGATTGTCCACTTCGCCGCCGATGGCGAGTTGCCAGTCGGTGATGTCGAACGAGACCGGTTCGGACATATGATTGCGCACAAAGAAGTGAGGCGTGGGAGTGATCCAATGGTTGGCAAACTCCGGCGGCATTTCCAGATCGACGAAGCGGTCCGAACGCACGATTAGACCGTCGGCGGAGCCGGTGGCCGGGATCGGTGTTCCCCATGCCAGGGGATAAAGTGCGCCAGCAAACGCCGCGCCGGACGCAGCCTTCACGAAATCGCGGCGTGAAATCGCGACCTTATCTATCGACATACTTCAATTTATAGACGATCAGCGGGTATTTCACAAGACAGGATCGGGAAGGAGGTCAGGACGCGACAGTCGGCAGAGTCTGCACGGAATCGCCGACGTGAATGGTTCCGGCGCTGAGAATTTGGGCGCGCAGTCCGCCGCGGTGGCGTAGTCCTTTGATGACGGGGAGTTTGGTGAGCGCTTGCAGGTGACTGCACGGTTCGCAGAGGCGAATGCCACGAATCTTTACGCCGCCGATGGAAAACTCTCGTCCCACCAGATGATTGAGGGGGACGCCGCGCGTGACCAGATTACGGCGCGTGTCAGCGGCGGAGAGTTCGATGTCGTATTCGCGCTTCAACGCGTCCAGAGCTTCGGCTTCGATCAGGGTCAGTTCGTAGTCGGGCAGGGGCTTGAAGAACGTGCCTTGCTTTTCGGCGTAGCGATCGCCATGCAGGCCGACGCCAGGTGTGGCGTCCACTTGCTCGACGGAGACGGTTGGCTGTTTGGCCTGCGCGGCGATGTATATTGCGTCGATGACGCCGTGATAGGTCGGAATCGGTTGTGACGTCAAAGTTTCCCTCAGGTGCTAAAGCGCAAGAAATTTAGAGCTCGGCGGCGGCCGAAGCCGCGCCCTTTCAAAGCAGAAGCGAGCTGCATACGTCGCGCTAGTGTTTGCCGACCTGCGCGATGCATTCTTCGAGAACGTCGATGGCGGCGTCGGCTTCCTCTTTTGTGACGACCAGCGGCGGCGCGATGCGAATCGTGCTCGGCCCGCATCCCAAGAACAAGATGCCGCGCTCGAAGGCGTGCTCAACGATGCGATCGCGTTCGGCCGCGCCATATTCTTTGGTCTTCTTATCCTTCACGATTTCCACGCCGATCATCAGACCGATGCCGCGAACGTCTCCGACCAGTTTATGCTTCGTCGGCCAATCGGCCATGCGCCTCAGCATGTGATTGCCGACGGCGGTCGAATTTCCCAGTAAGTTTTCTTTCTCGATGACGTCCATCGTCGCGAGTGCGGCGGCGATGCATACGGGATTGCCGCCGTACGTCGAGGCGTGCGAGCCGGGAACCCAGTCCATGATGTCGGCCTTGGTCATGGTGATGCCCAGGGGCATACCGGACGCGATGCCCTTAGCGATGCAAACCATGTCCGGCTGCACGCCGGTGTGTTCGACGGCCCACCACTTGCCGGTGCGGGCCATGCCGCTTTGGACTTCATCGACGACGAGCATGATGCCGTGGCGATCGCAGATGCGTCGCAGTTCTTGCATGAAGATAGTCGGTGCGACCACGTATCCGCCTTCGCCTTGCACGGGTTCGACAAAAATGGCGGCGACTTCTTCCGGCGCAAGAATCGTCTTGAACAACTTCTCTTCGATATATCGGGCGCAGCCGAGGGCAAATGCGTCGGCGTCTTGCGCGCCGCCCGAACATCCACGATAGACATCGGGATAGCGAACGTGGGTAACGCCGGGAACCAGAGGAGCGAAGCGGCGCTTCTGCTGCGGCTTGGAGCCCGTCAAAGACAGCGCACCCATGGTGCGTCCGTGGAAGGCGCCGAAAAATGCGATCACGTTTTGCCGCTTAGTGTGATAGCGGGCGAGCTTCAGCGCACATTCGACCGCTTCCGCGCCTGAGTTGCCGTAATAAAACTTGTGCGGCCCCGGCATGGGAGCGATCTTCGACAGGCGCTCGGCCAGAGTAATCATGCTCTCGTAATAAAAATCAGTGCCAGACATGTGAATCAGTTCAGCTGCTTGTTTCTGAATGGCGGCGACCACGTGGGGATGGCAATGGCCGGTCGAAGTCACGGCGATGCCAGCGGAGAAATCGAAAAACTCGTTGCCATCGGGATCGGTGATCACAATGCCGCGTCCGCTTTTGGCTACCAGCGGGTAAGAGCGCGTGTAGGAAGGCGAGATGTACTGCTCATCGCCGTCGAGAATACGCTTCGCCTTGGGGCCGGGCAGAGCGGTGATGATCTTGGGGCCTGCGAGAGTGCTGGTCGTCATGGTGTTCTCCTGTGTGAAGCGGCTTGGTGAGCCGGTTTTCGAGCGTTGATTTTGACAAATGAAAACTAGTAAGCGGAGAAACGAACTAGTCGCTACCGAAGAGGCTGGGGCGGGAAAGGGACGGCAATACGGCCAAATGCCGGCGCGGACAAGGCAGACAGCCGAGCCAGCACACGGGCAAGTGCGAATTGAGCGATGGACTCTGCATCGGACGACATCCCACTTAAAGTATAGCCTGCGGCGGGCGAAGGCGTAACCCCCTAAAATTAGCGGGCTAGTTACGGCTGGATAGGCCGAGGGCTTTGAGCGCCGGAAGGTCAGGCTGGGCTTGGGGCTGGCCGGGAGCCTTGGTGACGATTCCAAAGGCGCCGCTGTAGTCCCAGAGTGTCCAACCGATGCCATTTTCCTCGAGGGCGGAGCGCACGTCGAGCAGCCAAGCAGCGCGGTCTTGTGGCGGGGCATATTTCTTGTAGACGCCAAATTCGTCGCAGATCGCGGGCAGGTTCCAACGCTTGGCCCAGGCTGCGACTTGTCCGATTTCGGCGTTAATGCGGTCGGCATTCCAAGCTTCAGCTCCGTAGCGGGTTAAATAAAGACGGTTCACCGGATCGGTAACAGCTTCGGCCGCGCGGCTTACATCCTGCGGATTCGATGGATATGGCACTCCGCGCAGCTCGTGCCAAAAGTTCACCGCCCACGTCGCTCCCTGATGAGTGAATACTTCGGGCTGGTAAAAGTGAAAGCTGTAAATCAGATTAGGATCGCGCAGCGGATTTACAAATAAGAGTTCATCGTTTGCCGAATACTGCGCCCCGCTGACGATGATCGTGTGTCGGGGTGCGCCTTCGCGAATCGCCGTCTCGAGCTTGGCTTCGATTCCATACCAGCGATAGCGGTCTTTCATTTCGGGCTCGTTCAACATTTCCAGAAAAACGAGGTTGGGATCGGTTGCAGCGAAATGTTTGGCCAAAGCACGCCAGAAGTCGGCGAATTGCTCCACGAAATCGTCGTTGGATAGACGTGCCTTGAAGTCGCTGTCCGGATGAATGTCGATGATCACGGCTAGTTTGCGATCCAGAATCATCTTGACTGCGGCGTCGATGTACGCGAGATAATCCGCTGGAATTTCGTCCGCGTGACCGGATTGAAACATAGGCCGCGGGTCGATGCTCAGGCGGACGTGATCGAAGCCTAAGGATTGAATGAGGGTTATGTCTTGCGCGGTCGTCCAGCTTTCGAAATGCTCTTTGGTGTATCCCTTGGGATCGTAGACCTGCGCGAACCACTCGCTGGCGTTGACGCCGCGCTGAAGGTGCAACACGCGGACACTTGCCAGATCGGCGGGAGCCAGCGTCGCTTGGGGCTGCGCAGGAACGACAGAAAAGACTGCGAGAATCGATGCCGCGATCCAGCGAAGCGCATACGCTAACGACTTCGCAGGTTTCAAACGACGTCGGACCGAGAATACGGTTGAGGGAAAAATCTACTTGAGTTCCTGCAACTTCGACGTAGCCAACTGGGCCATCTGACTCTTTGGGTTTTCCTTCTGAATCTGCTCGTAGATTTTCCTGGCTTCCTGCGGCTGATTCGCGCTCTTGTAGGTGTCGGCCAATTCGATCTGCGAGGCGGACTTTCCTACCGTCATGGTAGGCTTGTCGATCAGCTGTTTGTAGAGATTGATGGCGTCCTGGTTACGATTGGTGTTGCGGTAGAGCGCCGCCAACGAGAACTTTGCGAGCGCTGCCAGGTCGCCGTTGTGTGAAGAGGCCACATCCTTGAATGACTTCTCGGCGGAGGTATTGTCACCCAGCGTCGCCGACGTGACACCGAGAAAATAGGCTGCGAACTCCGACGAGCGGGTGTGCGGATATTTGTCGATGACGTCCTGAAATTGCTTCTGCGCTTCTGTGGCACGTTCTTTGGCGGAGGCAAAGCTGGGCGAGTCTGGCTGTGGAGGCATGCCAGCGGGGCGCAAGGGCGTATCCAAGGTGCGGGTGGCCTTGCCCAGAGCCATGCTGGCTTTGAGATCCTGTTGCTCGAAGTAATACCAGGTGCCGGAAATGCCGGCGATCAGCACCGCGGCCGCAACCACGGCGGCGATCAGCTTCGACTTATGTTCGACCGACCAGTGCACCGTGGCTTCCGCGGCGTGGATGGTTGCGGTTCTGAAGCGGTCTTCTTTTAACTGATGGTGGGTTTCGGTACGCACGAACTTCCTCTCTAGAAACTACGGTCGGCTGACGAACTCTCAGTTTACCAGAAAGCGGGGATTTTATAGGGCCGCTTTCCTCGGCCCAATCCAATCTGCTACGCTCCCCGCCATGGACTATTTATGGACGCCGTGGCGCTACGCCTACATCAAAGCCGCCGGTTCGGTCGAGGGCTGCGTATTCTGCGAACTCTTGAATCTTGGCGACGATGAGAAGGCTCGCATCGTGCATCGTGGTCAGCATTGCTTCATGGTTCTGAATACTTTTCCTTACACTTCGGGGCACGTTATGGCCGTGCCCTATGCCCACGTCGATCAGCTACAAAAACTTGCGCCCGAAGCCGCGCGCGAGATGATAGATCTGGCGCAGAAGACCGAGACCATCCTGCACGAGCTTTACAAGCCAGACGGAATCAACTTGGGCATGAACATCGGCGCAGCCGCGGGCGCAGGGGTTGCTGGACACATCCATATGCACATCCTGCCGCGCTGGGTGGCCGACGCGAATTTTATGACGGTGGTCGGGGAAACGCGCGTTTTGCCGGAGGTGCTGGAGGAGACCTGGAAGCGGATGACGGCGGCGTTCCAACAAATCAAGTAGATTCAGCTACCAGCTTAGCCATTTCCTTTTCGTCGATTACAGGCACGCCTAGATCCCGTGCTTTGTCGAGTTTTGACCCAGCGTCCTCGCCTGCGACGACGTAGTCGGTTTTTTTGCTGACGGAGTTGGTGACTTTGCCGCCGGCGTCTTCGATCATCTTCCTGGCTTGGTCGCGGGTGTACTTCGCCAGCGTGCCCGTGAGGACGAACGTCTTCCCGGCGAGTTTTGTACCGCGTTCTTTCTTGGTGCCGGTCAGCGTCAATCCAGTTTCGCGGAGGCGTTCGATCAGTTTGCGATTGGCTGGGATGCTGAAGAATTCGACGATGCTCTCGGCAATGCGCGGGCCGACTTCGTTCACGTTTTGCAATTCTTCAACGCTCGCGGTTTCGATTGCTTCCATCGACCCAAAATGTTCGGAGAGGAAT
The DNA here is from genome assembly GCA_963799065.1 of Terriglobia bacterium. Lineage (GTDB taxonomy): Bacteria > Acidobacteriota > Terriglobia > Terriglobales > Acidobacteriaceae > JAJPHW01. The sequence continues at coordinate 232,206 of CAWCVJ010000003.1, read as the reverse complement.
TGTGCTGTACGTTCACCCACGAAGCGGATGCCCAGGCCGAAGATGACGCGCTCCAGTGGAAGCTTCTTCGATTTGTCGATTTCATCGAGAATGTTTTGCGCCGACTTTTCGCCCATGCGTTCCAGGCTGAGCAGGTCTTTCTTTGTCAGCTGGTATATATCGGCGACATTCTTGACCAGGCCGCGATCGGTGAGCTGATTGACCAGCGCATCGCCCATGCCGTCGATGTTCATCACGCCGCGAGAGGCAAAATGCAGAATCGTCTCTCGTAGCTTTGCGGGACAATTCGCGTTGACGCAGCGATAATCCACCTCGCCCTCGGCGCGGACTACATGCGTGCCACAGACCGGACACTTCTCTGGCATGTGAAATGTTTTGTGTCCGCGCGGATGAGCCTTGTCTTCGATTACTTTTACGACTTTGGGGATGACATCGCCGCCGCGTTCGACTTCGACCCAATCGCCGATCTTCACGCCGAGGCGCTCGATTTCATCCATATTGTGCAGGGTTGCTCGGCTGACGGTTGTGCCGCCGATGAGAACTGGCTTCAATGCCGCGACCGGCGTGAGTTTTCCGGTACGCCCGACTTGCACCAGTATGTCTTCGATCTGCGTGATGCCTGCGCGCGCAGCATACTTGTAGGCAATCGCCCAGCGCGGAGCTTTACCGGTATAGCCGAGTTCCTCCTGCAAGCGAGTCTGATCGACCTTCACGACAATGCCATCGATCTCATATGGCAACTTCTCGCGCTTTTCCTCCTGTTGGTTAACGAAGGCCCAGACTTCGTCGAAGGTGTTGGCCAGAGCGCGATTGGGATTTACTTTGAAGCCAGCGGCATCGAGTGCGTTGAGCGAATCCCAGTGCCGCGGGAAGTGGGTGCGGCCGTCGTGCAAGAGAAGATAGGCAAAGTAGGAAAGCTGGCGCTGTGCGGTCACGCTCGGCTCCAGATTTCTCACCGTACCTGCGGTCGCATTGCGCGGATTGGCAAAGGGCTTCTGCCCTTTGCGCTCCTGCTCCTGATTCATCCTTAGAAATGACGCGATGGGAATCAGCATCTCGCCGCGAACTTCAAAGTTCGAGGGGATGCCCCACTGCTTCAACTTCTCGCGCGGAATCGATAAGGGGATCGAGCGCACGGTGCGCACATTGGCGGTCACATCTTCGCCGATCGTGCCATCGCCGCGGGTAATGCCGCGGACCAGTTTGCCGTCTTCATAGTGGAGCGCGAGAGACATACCGTCCAATTTCAACTCGCACACATATTCGATGTCTTCGCGTCCACTGAGTTCGTGGACGCGGCGATCCCAGTTGCGCAGTTCATCCACGTTGTAAGTGTTGTCCAAAGACAGCATGGGCGAAGAGTGCGGAGCCTTTAGAAATCCCTCGCTGGGCTTGCCGCCAACTCGTTGCGTGGGCGAATCCGGTGTGACCAGATTCGGGTGCTTCGCTTCCAACTGCTTCAATTCGTCCATCAGCTGGTCGAATTCGGCGTCGCTGATTTCGGGATCGTCCAGCGCGTAGTATCGATATTCGTGGTGACGAATCCGCTCGCGCAGGGCGTCGATCTTTTTCGCGATGTCTTTTTCAGCGGCAGCCATCGCGGTCGATTATATTCGTTTACGACGGTTCAAAATCGGAGGGACGATGCCCAAAACCGAGACCTTCTCGCTGCCGCAAGCGCTGGTGCAGGCGTTCGACACGAACGAGAACATTAATCAATTTCTGCTGAAGGACTTATCCGAAGAAGCTTGGCGCGCCGAGCCGCCGGACGGCAAAGGTCGGACCATCGCTGCGATCTTCGCGCACATGCACAACGTGCGCGTGATGTGGCTGAAGGCGGCAGCGAAAGAAAACAAGATTCCCGATCAGTTAGACAAAGTGACAGTGACGCCTGCGTTGGCGGCTAAAGCCCTGGAGCAAAGCGGCCTCGCGCTGCATGCCCTGATCGAGGCGGCCGTCGTCTCCGATGGACGAGTGAAGGGATTCAAGCCGGATGCCGCGGGATTTGTTGGCTATCTCATAGCGCACGACGCGCACCATCGCGGACAAATTTCCATGCTCGCCCGTCAGGTCGGGCACCCGCTCTCAAAGAAAGCGATGTTTGGCATGTGGGAGTGGGGGTCGCGGGCAAGTCGGCAGGTGAACACGGAGGGTTAAACTGCACCGCAAGAAATCTGAAAAAGTGTTCACAAAAAATTCAGCAAGGCTTAACCCGCTCGACCCTACGGTTGTGGAGGCACTAGGAACTGCGCCGCGCTGCTCACGCATCGCAATGGAAGCCGGCTCTCAGGAGATAATTTTGAAAACAATTGTTTCATTGGCCCTCCCCCTTCTTTTCTGCGTCTCCACCGCGTTTGCAGGTAACAGCTATGAGATTGCCAAGAAAGTCCCAATTCCAGGGCAAGGCGGCGGCGACTATCTCATCGTCGATGAGGGTGGGCGCCGAGTGTTTGTCTCGCACAGCGCAGAGGTGGATGTGCTGGACGCCGATACGGATGAGATCGTCGGCAAAGTGGCTCCTACGCTCGGAGTGCACGGCATCGCCGTGGCAAGCGATCTTGGGCGAGGCTTTGCCAGCAATGGAAAGAGCGACAGCGTTACGATGTTCGACTTGAAGACGTTTAAGAGTATCTCGGAGATAGCCGTCGGCAAGAAGCCGGACGCGATCGTTTTCGATCCGGCGACGGGACGAGTATTCGCCTTTAACGGAGATGGGGACAGTGCCACCGCCATCGACGCCGCCAGTGGCAAAGTGGCAGGGACGGTTGCTTTGGGAGGCGGGCCGGAGTTTGCAGCATCGGACGGAAATGGATTCGTTTACAACAATCTGGAAGACAAGAGCGAGGTGGTCAAGATTGACGGCCACAATCTGAGAATCGTGGAACGGTGGTCCACGGCTCCGTGCCAGTCGCCGAGCAGTATGGCGATCGACCGCGCGAATCGCCGATTGTTCATCGGCTGCCGCAACAAACTATTCGCGGCCATGAATACCGACACCGGCAAGGTGGTGATGACTTTGCCGATTGGCGACCATGTGGACGCATCGGCGTACGACGCGTCCAGCGGAATGATCTTCAACTCGTGCGGCGAAGGAGTCGTCTCGATCATTCACCAGGATTCGCCGGACAAGTATTCGGCAGCTGAGACGGTAAAGACATTGCCTCACGCCAAGACGATGGCTTACGATTCGAAGACTGGCAAGATATTTCTTTCAACGATGGAGAATGGTCAATTCGAAGTTCTGATCGTCGCCCGGCAGTCGACTAAAGCCGCAGTACACTAAAGTCAATGACCGTCAACGCATTCCATCGTTCAGCACTGCTGGTGATGCTTGCCATTTTCACCGCCTGTTCGGAGAAGCTGCCCGCCCAGAATCCGGTGGAATTACATCCATCGCTGGAAACTCCATTCACGTTTGTGGCCTATGGGGATTCGCGCTTTCACGATCCCAAAGATGTGGAGGCTGCCAATCCACCGGTGCGGCAGACTCTGGTGAAGGCGATTGCCGACTTGCACCCCGCGTTCATCACGTTTACCGGGGACATTGTTTACAACGGGAACGACGCCGACGACTGGAAAGTCTGGGACGGCGAGACGGCCGCCTTCCGCGACAACCACATCCCGGTTTACCCGGCGCTGGGCAATCACGATCTGCACGGTAATGAAAGGGATGCGCTCCGCAATTATTTCGAGCGCTTCCCCGACTTGAAAAACAGCCGATTCTATTCGGTGCGCGCGGCGAACATCCTGATGCTGGTGCTGGACAGCTCGCTCGATGAATCCTCGGGGGCGCAAGGAGACTGGCTGAAGGCGAAGCTGGATGCGGTTCCCTTTGACGTCGATTTCGTTCTCCTGATGTTCCATCATCCTCCTTACACAAGTTCGTCGGACAGAAAGATGTACGGCGGAGGACACTCGGCGCGTTCTTCGGAACAAAACTTAGCCAAAATGCTGGAAGCGCGACAGCCCCATACGCGGGCGCGTTTCGTGGTCTTCTCGGGTCACGTGCACAATTACGAGCGGCACGAACATGGCGGGGTCACTTATTTTGTGTCGGGCGGAGCGGGGGCTCATGCTTATCCCATCGAGCGAGCGCCCGACGACCCTTTCCAAAGCAAAGAAATCAACTACCACTATTTGCTGGTGCAAGTGGATCGCGGCACGCTCACTGTGACCATGAACCGGCTGCAACTCGACCATGGGACTGCCACATGGACCAAGCCCGACTCGGTTACGATCACAGTGCCCGTGGCGGCGGCCAAAGGCGGGGTCCATTGAGAGCGGATCTGACGCACGAGGCAATCCGCCCACTTACTTTAAGGGAATGAAGCACAAAACTCCTCTGGCGGCGAAAGTCATCCTGGCCGTCAGCGTCTTCATTTTCATTGTCCTTCACGTAATGGGCTACATCTGGCTGAAAGTGCGATAAGGAATCAATTGCGATGCTCGTGATGATGACGGCGGTGGTGGCGCCGGTGGTGATGTACGGGGTGGTTGTCCTGCGCCGAAGACGCCAGGGTTAGGCACGAAATCGCCATAAATAAAAGGAACATCTTCTTCATAATCTTTCTCCTTCAGACGGCCAACGCTTGATTGCGGAGTGGTCTTCTGACTTCATGGATGAGGCTTTCGATGGCTTTGCCGCCTCTCTGATACGATTTTACTGCGAGAGCGGTGTTCCCATCAGGCGAAGGGTGTTAGAGATGAGAGTCGTGACAAAATCCGGCCAGCGAGCGGCGCCGGCGAAGCGTGGCCAGACGGTCAAAGCGCTGCGTGCCGAACGTTACAATGCGATTGCGCCGCAACGTGTCGGTGAGATTCTGTCGCGGCTTGATCAACTCTATCCCGATGTGAAATGCGCCTTGACCCACAGCAGCGCATGGGAGCTGTTAGTCGCCACCATCCTTTCCGCGCAATCGACCGACGCGAATGTGAACCGGGTTACGCCTGGTCTATTCAAGAAATATCCCACGGTGCAGGCGTTTGCCGCGCTGACGCCGGAAGAGCTTGAGCCCGACATCCATTCGACAGGATTCTTTCGCAATAAGGCGAAGTCTGTGGTGGGTGCGGCGAAGCGGATCGTGGCTGACTTTGACGGAGAAGTGCCCTCCGACATGGACGACTTGCTGACTCTACCTGGAGTGGCGCGCAAGACGGCTAACGTGGTGCTGGGCAGCTGGTTCAACATCGGTGTTGGACTCGTCGTGGATACGCACGTGACCCGCATCTCTCGACGGCTCGAACTAACGAAACAAAGCGACGCCGCCAAAATCGAGCAGGACTTAATGAAAATCATTCCGCAGGAGAAGTGGATCCTCTTCTCGCATCAGATCATCTGGCACGGAAGAACGCTTTGCATCGCGCGCAGTCCGAAGTGTGTGGAATGCCCGCTGGAGAACATCTGCCATGCTGGGGATAAGACGTGGTCCACGGTGGATGTGCATAAAAATGCGCGGGTGTGAAGATTTAGAAACTGGCGGTGCGTTAAGCTACAAATTCCTCGCTTCGCTCAGGACGACAAAGACTTTTGGAGGGGATCGTGCGTTTTCGCTTCTTTGCTATGGTTCTAGCTATGAGTTCTCTCAGCCTGTCCCAGACGTTGCCGGTCCCGAAGGCGATCACTGATCCCAAGCAAGTTCCGGTGAAACCAAATGCACAAGTTGAGCAGAGCCAGCAGAGCCTGTCCATTGAAAAGCTCTACATGACCCGGCAAGTGGGGCGTCCCTCGTGGTCGCCGGATGGAAAGACCGTGGTTTTTGTCAGCAACATCAGCGGTCGCAATAATCTGTGGCTGGTTCCGGCGGAGGGTGGATGGCCTACGCAATTGACGGTCAGCGATCAACGGCAAACGCAACCGACGTGGTCGCCCGATGGCAAGTGGATCGCTTACATTTCCGATTACGACGGCGACGAGCAGTGGGATATCTTTCTGGTGTCGCCGAAGACCGGGCAAGTCATAAATCTAACCAGCACGCGGGAGATTGCCGAGGAGGATCCGACGTGGTCGCCGGACGGTCGCTACCTTGCGTACACCGTCAAGCCGAAGACTTCTTCCGTGTATGAGATCGATGTTTACGACATGGTGCTGCGCGAAATCAAGCACATCACGACTGGCACGCCAGACGATCGCATGAACGAAAATCCCGTCTGGACGAAAGATGGCAAATCGATTATTTATACGCAAAGCCAGGCCAAGGGAACCGATTCCAACATATTCGTGGCGGACGTTGCCACCGCTAAGAGCACTCTGCTGACGCCGCACGACGGAGAGCAGCTTTACCGCGCTGACGATGTTTCACCGGATGGCAAACATGTGCTGATCACATCCGACGCGGCTAACGGGTACGAGAATGTGGGAGTGCTCGACGTGTCGACAAAAAAAATCGCATGGCTCACCATGGATAAGTGGGAGATCCATGGTGGAAATTTTTCGCCGGATGGCAGGTCGGTCACATGGACGGCGAACGTGGATGGCGACACCAATATTTATCTGCACGCGTTCGCGACCAACAAAACGACCATGCTGCCGCTGGCCCAGGGTTTGAACGAACCGGCGGGCGGGCACTCTCCGTTCTCGCACGATGGTTCGCGCTTGATGTACTACCACAACGGGCCCAATTCCCCCGGCGATCTTTGGATTTACCAATTGGCGACGGGAAAATCGCAGCAGATCACGCATTCGCTCATTGCGGGCATTCGTCCCGAAGATATGGTGGAACCGTATCTTGTGCACTATCCGAGCAAAGACGGCAAGTGGACGATTTCCGCGCTGCTCTACGTTCCTTACAACATGCAGCGGAACGGGCAAAACGCGGCGATCGTTTACGTGCATGGAGGGCCGGCCGCGCAGACGGTGAATTCTTTCAATCGCTTCATTCAGCACATCGTCAATCAGGGCTACATGGTGATCGCGCCCAACTATCGCGGCTCGACCGGTTACGGCAAAGAATTTCAGCAGGCGAATTTATTCGACATGGGTGGAGGAGACTTGCAGGATGTGATCGCGGCCGCCGACTGGATTAAGCAGACCGGCTTTCTCGATCCTAAGAAAATCGCGCTCATGGGCGGAAGCTATGGCGGTTACCTCACCATGATGGGCGTGACTAAGGCGCCGGATGAATGGGCCGCGGGTGTGCCTATCGTGCCCTTCGTCAACTGGTTTACGGAAATGGAGAACGAAGATCCGGTGCTGCGGCAGTCGGACCTGGCGACCATGGGCGATCCGGTAAAGAACAAAGCGCTTTTTGAAGAGCGCTCGCCGATCAACTTCGTCGCGAACATCAAAGCGCCATTGCTACTGTTGGCAGGCGCGAACGATCCGCGCTGTCCACATAGCGAAGCACAGCAGGTTGTGGACGCGATCAAGCAACGCGGGGGCACGGTGGAATACAAGATGTACGAGAACGAAGGCCATGGCTTCGCGCGCGTGGAGAACCAGATCGACGCGTACAAGCGGGTGTCGGATTTTCTGAAGGCGCACGTCGTGCCGGCGAATTGCGGCTGCACGCTGGACTGAATCACTGCAGCGCCTACCGGCACGGCCTCAGGTGAATCGCCGCGGACTACCGCTTTATACGCAACTTGACGGCCTTTTGACGCTTTGGTGACACACCTCGCGGGCGTGATCGGTACAGTGGCAGAAGTGGCCGGTTCTTGAGAAACGGTCGCAAATCATAGTGCCACGGAGAAATAATGCGCTCTCGCTTGCCAAGCCTCGTAATTTCCACATTCGTTCTGTTCGCCGGCTTAACCGCTTATGCCCAGACATTTACCTTCGAAACACTCGCGATCCCAGGGGCGACTACGACGAACGCGGTCGGCTTTGGCCCCGGCGGAGAAGTGCTGGGTTACGATCTCGACCACAAGAAAATTAACGGCTTTATCGAGAAGAAGGGACATTTCGATACGGTCAATGTGAAAGGAGCATTCAGCACTTTGCTCACCGACGCTAATGCAACCACGATAGTCGGGCAAACGCTCAGTCTGCTGGGCGTTACAACAGGTTTCAGCCTGGATGCCAGCGGAGACGTCACCACGCTTGCGTATCCCGGAGCAGTCAGCACTTATCCCACTGCGATCAACACTTCCGGCGTCATTGTGGGCTACTACGATCCGCCTTCCGGCAACGCGGAAGAGGAAGGCTTCGTTCTGCGCAATGGCAAGTACACAAATGTCTACATACCGAACACATTCGACACCGAGGTCAGCGACATCAACACTTCGGGAACGATCGTGGGCTCCTACCGGCTGCAGAATTCCAGCGCATTCGTCGGATACGTGTACTCCAAGGGAAAGCTGACGACGATCGCTTATCCTGGGGCGTACGAGACCAACGTGCAGGGAATCAATGACGCGGGTGAGATAGTGGGCTACTACTCCACCGCGCCGAATGCAGGCTACATCGGGTTTGTCTTGAACGGAGACACCTACACTTCGTTTACTGCGCCAGAGTCAGACAGCACCTACGCCTACAAGATCAACAACGCCGGGCAAGTTGTGGGATTTGTGATTCAGACCGACGGCAAGGAAGTTGGTTTTGTTGGCACACCGACCGATGTCTCAAGGCAACCCGGAATCTCCCCGATTCAGTGATGAATTAGCTTTTCCACCGAAGTCACACGCGCCGCAGGCTAAGCACCTACTGCGGCGCTTTTCATTCTTGCCATCGCAGTTTACGGATCGTAGACGCCGTTGCCGAAGCCCGCTCTGCGCGCGGCTTCCTGAATTTCTTCTAATTGCTTTTGCGCCGCTTCCGACTGCTGCCTGATCTGTTCGACTCGCTGCTGCTTCTCCGCTTGGCGCTCGTTGTGCCGCGCCGTGTTGTAGGCGATATTCGAGGTGGCGTAGTGAATCGATGCGTTCAGCGCGTCCATTTGTCTTTGCAAGTTGGAGATGTTTTTCTTCCGCGCCAGAATTTGGGATTTGTACACGCGGGCCGTAGCTTCTGACCTGTCGGGGGCGGGCTTGGTGTAATGGCTGGTGTGTGCTGGTTGCGCCGAGGTGTCGTCATCGTCCGGATCGTGAGCGATGTCTGCGTTCGTGATCACTTTTGGGCTATCTGATGAATCGGCGGCTTGCTTGGCGCGTTGCTGGCGAGCAACCTTACCAAGAGACTGCGCTGAGGTCACCGGGCTGAGGCTCAGCAAGCACAGCGCGATGGATGCAAGTCGCATGAAAAACTCTCTTCGAAAAAGATGTTATTAGGACTCGATGACAGAGGGCAGTTACGTCGGTACAGGGCCAGAGGCCGCGTCTAGCGAAGCGAACGGACGATGCCTTCGACCAGTCCAGGGATGGTGTAGACGCGGGCTTCGATATCGACCGGAAAGCCCAGTTCACGCAGGGTCTCACTTGTCACCGGGCCGATGGATGCGAATTTCAGGCCATCCCCATCGCTTATTCTGGCCAGTGCTGCGAAGTTTTTCGCCATGGATGAACTGGTGAACGTGGCGATGCGAGGGCGGCGCTGGGGGTCGCTCATGAGTCGGCGAAGTTCGATCCGTGATGCTTTTGGAATTCCGGTTTCGTACGCCTCCACCACATCGACGGTTGCTCCCAGTTTGCGCAGTTCGCGAGGGATTACGTCGCGGGCAACTTTGGCGCGCACCAGCAGTACGCGTCTTTCCGCGATATCGTTCTTCAGGCTTTCGACCACCGATTCGGCGACATACTCTTTCGGCACGATATGGACCTTGAGTCCGAGGTCTTTTATTTCTTTTGCGGTGGCGGGGCCGATGGCCGCGATGCGCAGGTGTTTGAACGCACTCGGTTTGATTTTCAGTTTGTTCATCCGCCGGGCGAAAGCGTCGACGCCGTTCACGCTGGTGAGAATCAGCCAGTCATATGCGGTGAGGTTCTGGAGGGACGCATCGAGCGGGCGATAGGATTTCGGTGGACGAATCTCGATTAGCGGAATTTCGATGACTTCCGCGCCGAGTTTTTCGAGGGCCGTAGAAAGTTTGCCGGCTTGATGGCGTGCGCGTCCGACTAAGATTCGCAGGCCTTGCAGAGGTTGTTCTATTGCTCGCTTCGTCATGGCTGTTGCGGGGCAATCGCGCCGCTGGCATAGACTTCTTCGATGATCCCGGCCGCGCCGCGCGCCAGCAGCATCCTGCCGACATCCTCGCCCAGCGCGAGAGGATGTTCGCCGTCGGATTCAGCGCGCAAGACTTGGCCGGTCGCGGGATGGGCGACGACCGCTACGAGGCGAAGTCGATTCTCGCTAACCTCCGCATAGGCGCCGATGGGAACCTGGCAGCCTCCGCCCAAACTTTGCAGCAGGGCGCGTTCGCAGGCGGTCGTTGAGCGTGCGGCAGAGTCGTCGAGGAATGCAGAGATGCGCACGAGTCTCGTTGTCGCCGCTGCGAATCTCGATCGCCAGTGCGCCTTGACCGGCAGCAGGGCACATGGCTTCCACGGGGATGATTTGCCGGATCAGATCAGTTTTACCCAGGCGATGCAGTCCGGCCGCGGCAAGGATGATCGCGTCGTACTCGCCGGCTTCCAGCTTGCGCAATCGGGTGTCCACATTGCCCCGCAGAGGGTGCACGTGCAAATCCGGGCGGATGGCTTTGAGCTGGGCTTCGCGCCGAAGACTGCTCGTTCCCACATGAGCGCCCTGCGACAACGATTCAATGTTCGTGGGAAGAACCGAGCACAGGACATCACGAGCATCTTGTCGGGCTGTCACCGCCGTGATTTCGAACTTGGGCGATAGCTCCGTCGGCAAGTCTTTCAGGCTGTGGACGGCAAGGTCGATGCGATGATCGTCCAGCGCCTCTTCAATCTCCTTGGTGAACATGCCCTTAGTTCCGACCTTGGCGAGAGCCACGTCGAGGATTTTGTCGCCGGTGGTGTGGATGATTTCGATATGGACCTCGTGTCCGCGCTGGCGCAAAGCTGCCGCGATGTGGTTCGCCTGCCAGAGCGCCAGTTGAGAGCCGCGTGAGCCGACGCGCAGAACCGCCATCAGCTCTTGTCTCCGACGTCGTTATCGAGGTGAAAGATTCGCCGCACCCAATCGACCACCGCCGTGCCTTCGGACTCTCGCGCCGCCGTTTTCAGAGTGGTGATCGGTGCGTGAACGATTTTGTTCACGATGCCGCGGGTTAGCACCTCAATGGCTTGCTCCTGCTCCGGAGTCAGTTTGCCAAGCCGCGCCCTCGCCCGCTCGATTTCCGTTCGCCGCAATGTTTCCAAATGTTCTTGCAGGGAAACTATCGTCGGCACGACATCCAGCGTATTCAATCGAGTCTGAAAGCGCTCGACTTCCTGGGCGATGATTTCTTCGGCGCGGGCCGCCTCTTTCTGGCGGTCGGCGGTATGGGCGCTTACCGCCTGCTGCAGATCGTCGATATCGTAAACGAAGATTCCGTCGAGCTTGTTCATGTCCGGATCAACATCACGGGGCACTGCGATATCGATGAAGAACATGGGACGATTTCTACGTCGGCTGAGGAATTTCTCGCCATGCTCGCGACGGAAAATGGTATGCGGCGCTCCGGTGGAGGTGATCACGATGTCCGCGCGATCACATGTTTCATAAAGTTCTTCAAAACGAATCGCCTGTCCGCCCACGTTGGCCGCCATTTGTACGGCGCGGTCGAAGGTGCGATTGGCAACGAAGATCGAAGCTGCGCCGTGAGCCAACAGGTGGCGCGCGGCAAGCTCCGTCATCTTTCCGGCGCCGACCAGATAGACGTGTTTGCCTTTTAGTGTGCCGAAGATTTTCTTCGCCAGTTCGACGGCGACCGAGGCAACCGAGACCGACGACGATCCCACTGCGGTTTCAGTGCGCACACGCTTGGCCACGGAAAATGCTCTCGTCACTAGCTGGTCCAAATTCGAACGCACCGCTCCGTTACTGCGGGCGGCGGCATAGGCTTCCTTGATCTGGCCGAGAATCTGGGGCTCGCCGACGATCATGGAATCCAGACTGGAAGTCACGCGAAAGAGGTGACGGATGGCGTCGCGCTCACGATATTCGTAAAGATGGGGCGCGAGCGAGGGCGCGTCCAACTCAAAGAAATCGCCGAGGAATCCCCGCAGATCGGCGCTGCCATTCTTGGTAGTGGCGAGAAGTTCGACGCGATTGCAGGTGCAGACGATCAGACCTTCATCGACCCCGGGATGGGCGACGAATCGCTTTAAGGCTTCGGGTAGCCGCGCTTCCGGGACGGCGAGTCGTTCGCGCACCTCGACCGGCGCCGTTTTGTGATTCACGCCGATGAGGTGAAAGTTCATGAGGCTCCGAATTGATGAATCGTGTTCGCGGCCCAGGCGATGATTGCGACGGCAAACGCCCCTGACGCCAGATATGCGGCGCGGCGGCCGCGCCAACCCGCGCTCCAGCGAATGTAGAGCAACACCATGTAGATGGCCCACATCAGCAACGAAAGAAATATTTTAGGATCGAGAAAATTAATGGTCCCGAAGGTCTCCTGCGCGAGGGCCGTTCCGACGATCAAGCCAAGCGTCATGAACGGAAATCCCAGCAACAGGGAACGCAAGCCAATCTGATCGATGACTTCGAGTGCGGGCAGGTGTGAAAGAATCCTGCTGGAGCTTTTCGATTTCAGCAATCGCTCTTGCACGAGATAAAGCAGGCTTGCGCCAAAACTCAAGACCAGCGCCGCGTATCCGGCCAGGATCAGCGCGATGTGAGTGAAGAGCCAACCGCGATGCGCGCTGGCTGAGAACAGCAGGAACGGTTGCTGCCCCGTAGCGGCCAGGAAAGTCAACATGAACACCAACGGAAACGCGACAATACCCAGCGAGGTGGTGCGGTAAGCCAGATAGACGATCATGAATGCCGTCATGATCAGTAAGGCGAGTAGCGACTCTACGCTATGAATCGAAGCGAAAGTCAGCTGGCCCGACACTTCTGCAAACTCCACGATCGATACGAGTTGGAAAATCATGCCCAAGTACGCCGCATGCAGGGCAATGCGGCTGAGCACATCTGGGGCGCGCCGCGTGAGGGCGATCAGCGCGTACAGCAGACCTACCGCGTAACAGCAGAGCGCGATACGCAGCCATAAAATGGGCATAGCAAGATGGGCGGAGCGAGTCTCGCCTCCCCTTAATTATAGAGGGTTGCGCGCGAGGCTGGTGGGCTCGAATGCGGCGCATCCCTCGTGCTAACCTCTTTATCTGGCGGTCGTCTATTGAATTTGCTGCGGCAAGCGCGGCCCTCCGGAGTGTTTGCAAATGAAATTTTCCTCAAAGTTCTTTCTCGGGCTATACGGCCTACTCGCCGTTACGTCGTTACTTCACGGGCAGACCGCGACCTCTGACACTCACGGTATCGCCGTGGCGAACATGGATCGCAGCGTTAAACCGGGAGACGATTTCTACGAGTACGCCAACGGCGAGTGGCTGCGGCACACCGAGATTCCGGCGGATCGGGCGGCCTTCGGCGTTTTCAGCAAACTCGCCGATATAAGCAATCAGCGCACCGCCGCTCTAATCGAGGCCGCGGCAAAATCCAATGCGCCAGCGGGATCGGAGCAGCGCAAGATCGCCGACTTATACGCCTCTTATATGGATGAAGCCGGCATCGAAGCCAAGGGCCTTGCGCCGCTGCGTGCGCAGCTCGATGCCATTGCCGCGATTCGCGACAAAAAGGAACTCGCACGCGCTCTGGGAGAGAGTCTGCGAGCCGACGTTGACGCGCTCAACAACACGAACTTTCATACGGCAAACTTTCTTGGCCTATGGGTGGCGCCGGACTTCAACGACTCCGAGCACTACACGGCGTATTTGTTGCAAGGTGGCTTACAGCTGCCTGACCGCGAATATTACTTGTCCGAGTCTGAGCGCATGAAGGATATTCGCGCAAAGTATCGGGCGCACGTTTCGAGGGCACTGAATCTGGCGGGCGTCAGCGATAGCGATGCCCGCGCTGCACGGGTTATCGAACTGGAACACTCCATCGCGAAAACTCACACCAGCCTGAGCGATAACGAAGACGTCCATCGGGCGAACAATCCGTGGAAACAGACGGACTTCGCGGTCAAGGCTCCCGGCCTGGACTGGGCTGAATATTTCCGTGCGGCCGGCTTGCACAAGCAGGAAAACTTTATTGTGTGGCAACCTACGGCGGTGACAGGTGAGGCTGCGCTGGTTGCGTCCGCCTCGCTGGATGCCTGGAAGGATTGGCTTTCCTACCATGTCATCGACGCTTACGCCGCAGTTTTGCCTAAAGCGCTTGCGGATGAACGCTATGATTTTTTTGGCAAGACGCTTTCCGGCGCGCCGCAGCAGCGGCCACGGTGGCAACGGGGCGTGCAGGTGGTCAATGGCCTGCTTGGGGACGACGTCGGCAAAATCTATGCCGAGCGCTACTTCCCGCCGGAGGCTAAGGCGCAAGCGCAAGCGATGGTTGCGAACATCATCGAGGCCTTCCGCAAACGCATCGAAGGTCTTTCATGGATGGACGCGGGAACTAAAAGGGAGGCGGAAGCCAAGCTGACGACGCTCTACGTGGGCGTTGGATATCCCGAAGCCTGGCATGACTATTCCGGATATCAGGTCAAGAGGGACGATATCTTTGGCAATCTGTGGGGAGGAATTCTTTATCACTATCGTCAGCAGATCGCGCGTCTGGGAACGCAGATCGACCGTAAAGAATGGTCGATGACGCCGCAAACCGTGAACGCGGTGAATCTGCCGTTGCAGAATGCGCTGAACTTTCCGGCCGCGATATTGCAGCCTCCCTTCTTCGATCCGCAGGCTCCGGCCGCGGCCAATTATGGCGCGATCGGCGCGGTGATCGGGCATGAAATCAGCCACACCTTCGATTCCGAAGGGGCTGCGTTCGATTCCAAAGGCCGCGTGCGCAATTGGTGGACGCCTGCCGACCTTGCGCACTTCGAAGCTTCGACCGCAAAACTTGCGGCACAGTACGACACCTATAAACCTTTCCCGGATGTTAGCGTCAATGGCAAGCAGACGCTCGCGGAGAACATTGCGGACGTGGCTGGCGTAGCGGCGTCTTACGACGGATACCGCGCGTCCTTGCAAGGCAAGACCGCGCCTGTACAAGATGGATTCTCTGGCGACCAACAATTCTTCATCGCCTTCGGCCAGAACTGGGCGGACAAGACGCGCGAAGCCGCGCTCCGGCAACAGGTCATGACCGATCCTCATTCTCCGGCGGAGTACCGCGCCGATACGGTGCGCAACCTCGACGCGTGGTATGGCGCCTTCGACGTGCAATCCGGCCAGAAGTTGTACCTGGCGCCCGAAGATCGCGTCAGAATCTGGTAGCAAGCTGGCAGCCGAGCGCCGCAAACCCCCATTTCCGGTTAGAATTGAACTTCGCTTTGCCGGAGAATGCACTTCCAATTCAACGAATGAATCGATTCCGTTTTCATCCCGCGTTTCTGCTAGCAGTGTCGTTTGTTTTTGTGCTTCTTACCGCAGCCTTCCCGCTAGCGGCGCAGGATCAAAGTACGGCGCAAACTCCGGATAAGACTCCAGCGCAAAGGCCGGCGCCGGTTCAAGATAAGGACATCGTCACGCGTTACGACGTCTCCACAGGCTACTCCTATCTGCGTTTGGACACGAAGTCTTACGGATACCAGAGCGGCTCGAACTTGCAGGGCGCGAATCTCTCGGGTGCGTTCAATATCACCCACGAGATTTCCGCCGTGGCCGACATCAGCGGCTATTGGGCGGACAATCAGCATTTCTACAACTTTATGGCTGGACCGCAGTATTCCATCCGCAAATTCGATGGACGACTTTTCGCGCAGGTTTTATTCGGCAAAGCCAGAAACGCCAACGAAGAGCCTTACGTGGTGAGCAGCCTTGGACGATCCATCGCCCTCGGAGGCGGGTACGATCGCGACTTCCGCAAGCTCTTTTCTATTCGAGTGTTTCAATTGGACTACGTCAATTCGCACAGTTACGGCACCACCCAGAACAATTTTCGCGTTTCGGCGGGCGTGATATTTCATTTGGGCAAGGTGCTTAAATAAATGGCGAGGTGGATTTCAAATCCAGGCTGCAAGCCGTCGCGGCGAGTTCTGCTTTCCGCGGCTATTCTTCTGACGCTTGCAGCGATTTCATGCAGCAACCAGAAGACTTCGACGACGACTCGCACGGCGTACGTTACGGTTCCAGAAAAGGGCATATTGGCTTACCGGCTGGATTTTAGTGGCAAATTTTCCAGCATTCTGGGTTCGCCTTTTTTCGCTGGCGCTTCGCCGACGTCGGTACAGGTGCTACCGGGCAATAAATTTCTTTACGTGGCGAATCAGTCGGACAATACGATCTCTCTTTTCAGCATCGATCAAAACTCGGGACAGTTGACGGAGGTCCTTCCCCGTACCAATACAGGCGTCGCTCCAGTGTTCATGCGCCTCAATGCGGCGAACAGCCTGCTTTTTGTGGTGAATCAGATATCCAGCAGCGTTTCCGTTTTTTCAGTGAATAGCGCAACGGGCGCGTTGACCCCGGTCGCGGGATCGCCCTTTCCTGTGGCCGCAAACCCGGTAGAACTGGCGATCGCGCCAGCGGGCAACTTGCTTTATGTCGTCAATCCCAATCTGTCTTCGGTTTATGGATATTCGATATCCAGCGCTGGAGCTCTTGCGGAAGTTCCAGGAAACCCTTATACGGTGGACACCAACCCACAGGGAGTTGCGATCGATCCAGCGGGAAAATTTGTTTTTGTCACCAACACCACATCGAATACCTTGTCGGCCTTCGTTATTGGCGCGGGTGGCACTCTCAGTCCCGTGGCGCTTTCGCCCTTCTCAACGGGAACCAATCCGAATGCGCTGGTCGTTTACCCGACCGGGCAGTATCTCTATGTGGTGAATCAAGGCGCAGCTTCTATTTCCGGGTATACGATCGGACCGGAGGGTGTGTTGACGGCGATTTCCGGCTCGCCCTTTGGGGGAAGTTCAGGCGCAGTCTTCATCGACGTAGATCCCACCCAGCAGATTTTGTATGTGGGTAATCAAAGTACAAATCAAATCTCCGAGTTTACCGTGGATCTCACCACCGGCGAATTGACGACAGGCTCCAATTCCGTAAGCACCCCTGTGGCGCCTTCTTCGCTGGCCATCGCCCAGTAACGTTCGTACAGTAAACTAAGCGCATGGTCAACTTTGGCATCGCTGGATTCGGTCTGCACGCCGTGAAGCGGTTGATGCCAGGTTTTGCCATCGCAAACAACTGCAAGGTGACAGCGCTTTCTCGCCGCGATATGGGTGAAGCGCGCAAGTCGGCGGCGGAATTTAACATTCCCCACGCATTCGCTTCCGTTGCGGCGTTGTCCGCATCGCCCGACGTGGATGCGGTTTTTGTGGCCACGCCGAATGCGATGCATTTGGACGACGTGCTCACCGCGGTTAAAGCCGGCAAGCCGGTGCTCTGTGAGAAACCCATGGCGGTGAACGCCGACCAGTGCCGGCGTATGGTGGAAGCGGCAAAGCAAGCGAAAGTTTTGCTTGGAGTCGCGCAGATTTTTCGCTTCGACCAGAGCGCGCATGTGTTAAGGGACCGCATCGCAGGCGGTCAGATTGGCAAAGTTATTTTTGCCCGCTCTGAGTTCAGTTTTCCCGGCGGCGCAAATCATGCCCGCAAATGGCTGAACGATATTTCCGTCGCCGGAGGCGGTCCCATCGCCGACGTCGGCGTGCATTGCATCGACTCCTTGCGATTCATTTTGCAGGATGAAGTCGTGCGCGTCAGCGCCATCGGCTGCTCGGACGCGGTTTCGCAGCAGCAGGAAGCCGCTGCCGCGCTCATTCTCGAATTCTCTCGTGGCACGCTGGCCAATGTTTCGGTTTCGTTTCGCGCCGAGTATCGCACGCCGCTCGAGTTCGTCGGCGACTCCGGCGTGCTGCGCGCTGATAATGGATTGAACGTCGAGCGGCCCGTTACCATCGAACTGCGCCGCGGCTGGGATGTGGTGGAGACACAGACCGTTTCCAATGAAAG
Source organism: Terriglobia bacterium (assembly GCA_963799065.1). GTDB lineage: Bacteria > Acidobacteriota > Terriglobia > Terriglobales > Acidobacteriaceae > JAJPHW01. The sequence continues at coordinate 214,251 of CAWCVJ010000003.1, read as the reverse complement.
AGCTTATGCAATCCAGGTGGAAGAGTTCGCGGATGCGGTCGAAGGTCGTGCGACGTTCCCCGCGTTAGGCGAACAAGGCTGGCAGAATCAGGAGATTCTGGATGCCGCTTACCGCAGCATTCGCAGTGGGCGCGCGGAACAAGTTCCACGAGTTATGGGATGACGGCAGCTCGCGGCGGCGCTGTGGGCGCAGGGTTGGGGGCAGTTTGCGGCGCGTTCGTGGGCTGCGGATCGACTGCCACTTGTGCTGGAACCGTTTGGGCGGCTGGCGCATCGATTGCTTTTCGGCGCGTCCCTTTGGCTTCCACGATGGCCCAATGCCAGTCTTCGCCCGGCTCCATCGCAGACGCCATGATTTCGTGAAACACTGTCGTCCTCAGCGGCGCGGCCGATCCCTGCATGTGAAATAGCACGGTTGAGTCCGACCGCTTTACGGGAGTCTCCACGTCCGGGTCATCTTCGCGCATCGCGGCGTCGACAATTTGTGCGCCCGCGTGCGGCGCGGTCTGCGCGGTCTCTGGATTATCATGACGCACCACTGTCAGTCCGACAGTGATCTCGGTCAGGTTCCACGCCGTGCCGTTGTAGATCGAGACCTCTAGCGTGTCTTTGTCGATTTTGGCCGGACCATCCAGTTTGGCGATTTCGCTCTGCGGCAATTCGCGGACGATGTTCTCATCGGAAATCAACGCGGTCGCATTCGAGTTGAACGACAAGCTACAGGTTCCATCGGGAGAGTCCATCTCGAAAGTCTTACCGCCGGTGAACGAAAATACCGGCTTGCCGTCGGCGTCCACCTTCTTGGCTTGATCCATCACTTGCGTAAGATTGTCGTTGTCGATCACGTTCGGGTCGGGAGGCTTTTCTCCCGCGCGATAGGAGCGCGCGACATCGCCCAGAGGCACGTCATCAGCCGAATCAGCCGATTGCGCCCAGGCCGACACACTCAGCAGCGCGAAGAGGCCGCACGCGATCATCAGAGATTTACCGCGAAACATACTCCGATTGTAGTAAGAAGACCCGAAGAAACGGGCAAACCGAAGTACTAGCACCTTGGTTACTGCCGGGAGCTAGGAAGGTGCAGGGCGCCCTTTTTGGTGATGATCCTTTCGACTGCTTTCAGGATGACAATCAGAAATGGGCGTGCGGCCCTTGAAGGGCACGCAACGGGAGTGCGACCGCACGCCCACCTCTCCATCGTGCTTTACAACAGGCCAGAGGCACGAAAACGTCGAATTGGATCGGTCACCAGCACCGGTTGGCGCTTGAATATCCAGCGAGCCACCGCTAATCCCAGAGCCGCGTAGCAAACGTAAGCCATTCTCATAACCATCACCTCAATGTTTCCACTCGGAATCTGGGAGAGAGTACCTGTCCTAAAACTATCAATCGGCCAGATATCAGGACAAGCCACTCCCGTGCCAGAGGAATGGCACGAAAGTTCCAGAGGGTAACCAGCTAGCATGGATGCCGCAATAAAAAGCCGGCCATCCTCGCGGATGGCCGGCTGGATCACGAACAGTTTCAAGCTATGGCAGGATGCGAACGCGATGTGCCCACATCTGCGGCTGCCCGTTAGCATCTTTGAAGACCAGCCCGCGCGCCACAATTTCAGCGGACCCCGCAGACTCGAGGCCAGTCAGCCCGTCGATGTTGATGAAGTTCGTCAAGTTCCCGGTCTCCACCGTGAAAGGACCGTTGGCCGAGAACTCAAGCAAACCATCGTTCGCGAGCTGGAAGCTGCCCAGATTTCCGTTGGTAATGCTGACGCTGTTGGCTTGCAGCGAACCCACTGTTCCTTGACGCCGCAGTGAAACCATCGACGGCGTGAACACGTTGGTCGTCGTATCGTAGGTGCCGCCGATGAAGATGCGCTGGCCCACGATCAGCGAAGAGTTGTTGAACAGGAGCGTGGTGAACCAATTGTCAAAGAAGCAGACGTCGAATCGATTTGCAGGCACGCCGCTGAGGTCGATGGTCTGCACCGAATCCACCGGAATGCTTTGCAGCGCGGGCAGCGTTTCACCTACGAACATGGTCACCGATTGCACCGGGCCGCTGGTCGGGTTCACGGCGAGGATGCGCCCCGAGATGAATGACTTGTCGGTTGAGACGACTTCCACTTCGCTGGCCAGAATGCTGCCGTCGTCCTGCACCGTGCCTTCCACGGCGGTGATCGATTGCGAAGGCAGGTTATTGATCGTATAGCTGCCATTAAACTTCGTCGAAGAGTTCACGTCGATAACTTCTTGGAAGCCGTAAGGCCCTTGCATGGTGAACTGATTCGAGGCTGCGGCAACGGAAATTACGCTGCCAGTGAATTCGGTGATCTGGCCTGCGTCGTCCGAAGCCGAGACCGCCATGATCTCGATGGTTGGATCAACCACGCCTGTGATCTGGCCGTTGGAGTCGGTCTGAAGCGATTTGCGCACATCGAAATCGATATGCAGGCCGCCGAGGTCGTTGGCGCCAACCACCATCGCCGTCGGGAACGACACCGTCACAGTCGAAGTGGTCAGCGTGCCGTCGAGTTGGCTCAGTGTAGGAGGATCTTGAGTTAAGTCAACGTAGGAAATAACCGGATTCGCTAGCGTGAAAGTGGCGCTGGTATAGGTTCCCGCCGGAATCGTGTTGAAACCCAGCAGCGAGCGCATGCCGACCAAGCGCCCGAAGTCCACCGTGGTCGGAGTCGACAAAGCCGTCACCGAAGTTGTGCTGTTGTTGAGCTTAATGCTGTTGATGGTGACGTTGAAGGCGACGACCGAGGGTAGGGGTGCGTCCTCACCGGTCACGAAGACCTGCGACTGCGGATTTGAGGCACCGCCGGACGCCGTAGTTCCGCCACCACAAGCCAAAGCCAGCGCTGCCAGCGCAAGAATTGCTGAGAGTCCTAATATGCGTTTCATGAGTAATCTCCAGGTACCGGGTTTGTGGGGGATCTGCGAATTCGTGGTACGGAGATTGAAACACGCTGATTGTAAAGTTGTTTCGTTACCGCGGGCCATCGTCCAAGTGCCCGATTGTATTGGACTTCCGGGCGTTTGGCTAAGCCCCAAAGTCTTCAACACAGAGGCCGCTAAGGTTTCACAGAGGAAACACTGAGGGACGCGGTCCGCTTTGAGCGCGGCGACTAGACCGACATCACTTCTTTTTCTTTTACCTTGCTCATCTCTTCCATCTTCTTGATCTCGTCATCTGTCAGCTTTTGGATCTCGTCCATCGAGCGCTTCTCTTCGTCTTCGCTGACTTTCTTGTCTTTGAGCGCCTTCTTGATGGCGTCGTTTCCGTCGCGGCGAATGTTGCGTACGGCGGTACGATGTTCTTCCAGAACTTTGTGCAACTGCTTGACCATGTCTTTGCGGCGGTCTTCGGTGAGCGGCGGCACGGGGACGCGGACGATCTTTCCGTCATTCATGGGATTCAATCCCAGGTCGGCGGTGCGAATCGCTTTCTCAATCGCGGGCAGTGCGGTGGGATCAAAGGGCTGAATCGTGATCAGCTGCGGCTCCGGCGCGTGCACCTGCGCGACTTGGTTCAGCGGCATGAACGAGCCGTAGTATTCGACGTTGATATTGTCGACCATATGCACGGACGCCCGCCCCGTGCGCGTGGACGCCATCGCTTTGCGGAAGTCGTCAACGGCTTTGTCCATGCGCGTCTTCAACTGCACATACGTTTCTTTTAGGGCAGGAATGCCAGCCATCGTAGCCATAAGAAAATCTCCCAGAATTACGGAATCGAAACGCTAGATTATAAACTGTGCCGACGATAAACGGGGGCTTGAGCAGGATAACTCGCTAGCCATAAATTACTTCGTGAACAAGTAATCGAAACGGGTCTGCGAGACGACAGCCACCCCGTGATGGTTCAGTTCCTGGTGTGGAAAATGGTCAACGAGAGCTAAGCCAGCAGCCGCGGCCGTCTGAATAAAATCTTGTGGCTCGGCCCAAAATTGCGTTAGCGTTGCGGAATTGAATATGATCGGTTCACGCCGCAGAGTGCGCCACAACAGCCCGCGGCACATTCCTAAGAATGTCCGAAGACCGCGTTTCCGCAACAGATACCAGAGCATGGCCGAAGCCGATTTGTGGCGTGGAATTCCCTCCTGCTCTGGCGTCCGAGGAATTTCTCCCAGCCAGATCCGAGCGCCTGGCTCAGCCGCTCTCGCGATCTCTTTAAGGCTCGCAGGAATCCTCTCGCTCGGCACGATCACCAGCACACCGTTGCAAACCACGACACTCGCGCTCGCATCAGGTACAGGGAGGCTGTCCGTCAAGCCCCGCGAAACGCTTAGTCCCAGGGCGCGTAGTCGCGTAGCCTCGAACTCGGTTGCTTGTAGTCCGAGAGCCTGCTTAATCCCTTTTTCCGCAGCAAGACTCAGCAGCGCTCCGTCTCCGCATCCGATGTCGAGCAGGCGATCTCCTGGGCGAAGGCTAGTTCCGTCTAATATGTTCTGGTTCACGAAGCGGGTAAGAGCCTGTCGCCCGCCGCGGCCGTCAAGTTCATGCACGTCGCGCGCATACCTGGCGCGAATGCCATAAGCCTCGACGTAATCGGCCGTCTTGAAAATCATTTAGAGAACTCTACCGCATCTGATGCAGGAGGCGAGTTACTGAACTGGTTCAGGACAGGAGGGTAACGCTTGGGCGATTATCTGGAATCCGTAATATACCTAACTCAACTATAAACTCTCGTTCCTACGCGCTGACCAGCGACCCAATCTTCTCCCCGGTCACGACCTTGGCAATGTTGCCGCGCTGGTTGAGCTTGAAAATGATGATGGGAAGATTGTTGTCGCGGCACATGGAGATGGCGGTCGAGTCCATGACTTTGAGGCCGAGTTTGAGCACGTCGAGGTAGGAAATTTCGTTGAACTTCTTGGCGTCGGCGAAGATTAAAGGGTCGGCGTCGTAGATGCCGTCCACGCGCGTCGCTTTCAGGATCGCATCGGCTTTGATTTCCATGGCGCGAAGCGAAGCGGCGGTGTCGGTCGAGAAATAAGGATTGCCGGTACCGCCTCCGAAGATCACGACGCGGCCTTTTTCCAGATGGCGCATGGCGCGGCGGCGGATGAACGGCTCCGCCACCTGGTTCATCTCGATGGCCGACATAACGCGGGTGTAGACGCCCTGCTTTTCGAGTGCGTCCTGCAAGGCCAGAGCGTTAATCACCGTGGCGAGCATGCCCATGTGGTCGGCGGAGACGCGATCCATTTCTTTGGCCTGCTGGGCGACGCCGCGGAAGAAATTGCCTCCGCCGACGACGATAGCGATTTCCACGCCGAGCGCACGGACTTCCGAAATCTCCGCCGCGATTTCATGAATACGCAGAGGATCCACGCCGAAGCCCTGGTTTGCCGCCAGGGCCTCGCCGGATAACTTCAGCAATATGCGTTTGAAAACGGGCGTCGGCATTCGAGATTTTGCAGGAAGGCCTCCTAACGAGGCCACCTACTTACTCAGCTTTTTGATCCAGCTTGGTAATGGCCACGGTTTCGCCGGACTCGCCCACTTTGAAGCGCGCGAAACGGCGTACCGCAATGTTCTCACCCAGCTTACCAACTTTGACCGCGATCAGTTGCGAGATGCTGATGGTTTGGTCCTTGATGAAGGGCTGCTCGAGCAGGCAGACTTCTTCGTAGAACTTTTCCATCTTGCCCGTAACGATCTTCTCGACCACTTGCGGCGGCTTGCCGGTTGCGGCGGCTTGGGCGCGATAGATGTCTTTTTCGCGCTCGAAGGCCTCGGGCGTGACGTCTTCCTTGCGGACGAATTTCGGATCGCTTGCGGCAATGTGCATCGAAATGTCATGCACCAACTCTTTGAAGTCGTCGGTGCGGGCGACGAAATCGCTCTCGCAATTGACTTCGAGGAGCACGCCGATTTTTCCTCCAGCGTGGATGTAGCTGGACACCGCGCCCTCGCTGGTTACGCGGCCTGCCTTGCGCTCGGCGACGTTGGTGCCGCGCTTGCGCAGCAGGACGATTGCTTCTTCCATATCGCCTTTGGACTCGGCCAGGGCCTTCTTGCAATCCATCATCGGCGCTCCCGACTTGTCGCGGAGCTCTTTCACTTGTGCGGCGGAGATATTCACTGTAGTCGTACTCATAATTGATTTTCCGTTTCTTGCGTTTCGAGTGGGAAGGTCTGTGCGGAAAACAACTCCTACAGAACAAAGCCCGCGCCAGACGACCCGCGCGGGTCAAACCTTGCTCTTTGCTCTCAGGCGTTTCTTTACGTCCAGCGTTCCTGCTAATAATAATTTGATGCCTGCATCCAGCCTCAGATTCAGGCCGGACGCCCCAGTTCGATTACAGCGACTGATGCTCGACCTGAGCGGCTTCATCTTCCACCGGCGCCGCGACTGCTTCAGGCTGCTTGCGGATTCCCGCTCCCAGCGCGTCTTCCATGGTGATTTCGTCGGCCGTTCCGGCCAGCTCTTCCGCGCTCAAGCCCAGCGGTGCTTCGGCCAGTGCGTCTGCGGCGGCGGCTTCTGCCACGGCAGCGGCATGTATGTCGGCCATCTGCTTGTCGCTGATCATCTGCGCGCCTTCGGCGATGGAATCCGAAATCTTCGAGGCGAACAGGCGAATCGCGCGCAGCGCATCGTCGTTGCCGGGAATCACGTAATCCACTTCGGTCGGATCGCAATTCGTGTCTACGACTGCAACCACTGGAATCCCGAGCTTGCGAGCCTCGCGTACCGCGATCTGCTCCTTATTGGAATCGATGACGAAGATCGCATCCGGCAGGCGGTTCATATTCTTGATGCCGGCCAAATTCGCCTGAAGATGCTTGCGCTCGCGCTCCAGCTTGATGACTTCTTTCTTGGGCAGCAACTCGTAGCGGCCATCCGTGGCCATTTCGTCGAGTTCCTTGAGCCGCTTCACCGACTTCTGCACCGTGACCCAGTTGGTGAGCAGTCCGCCCAGCCAGCGCTGGTTGACGTAAAATCCGCCACACTTGGTGGCCTCTTCGGCGATGGCGTCCTGCGCCTGTCGCTTCGTCCCCACGAAGAGGATAATGCGGCCATCGGCCGCCAAATCCTGCACAAATTTCGACGCCTCTTTGAACATCTTGAGCGTCTTCTGCAAATCGATAATGTAGATCCCGTTGCGCTCTCCGAAGATGTATTCCTTCATCCTGGGATTCCAGCGCTTCGTCTGATGCCCGAAGTGAACGCCCGCTTCGAGCAACTCCTTCATGGTGATGTTAGCCAATGAACCTCCTTGTTGAGTCTGCATCCGGCGCTCACCGCAAGGGGCTGCCCCGGATTGCCATTCCCGCCCGAGCCAAGGCGCGGGAAGTATTTTTGAATCAGGTTTCAAAGTTTCGCAGGATTCAAGGTTTCGAAACCTTGAAACTCTGTAACCTTGAAACTTGCCACTATCTCTTGCTGAACTGGAAGCGTGCTCTCGCACCCTTCTGTCCGTACTTTTTGCGCTCTTTACCGCGCGAATCGCGGCTGACCATGCCTTCGCTCTTGAGCTTCTTGCGAAACTCGAGGTTGAAGACCATCAGCGCGCGGGCGATGCCCAGCTTGATCGCGTCGGCCTGACCGTTCACTCCGCCGCCATCGACGCGAGCAATCACGTTGAAGGTCGCGCCCGTGTCGGTCGAAACCAGAGGAGCCTTCGCGCTGGAGCGCTGCGCCGGCGTCACAAAGTACTCTTCGAACGCGCGTCCGTTGACCTTGAATTCGCCGCTGCCAGGACGAAGATAAACCCGAGCGATCGCCGTCTTGCGGCGGCCCGTTCCGTAATATTGCACTAATTCAGCCATCGTGAAGTATTAACCTTTTCTTGAATGTCTTGATTCAGTCGGGATCGCTCTCGGCTGATCTAATCTCACTGCCGAACCGTCAGCGCTTCCGGCTTCTGCGCTTCATGAGGATGCTTATCCCCGCGATAGACCTGCAACTTGGTGAGCATCTGCTTGCCAATCTTGTTCTTCGGCAACATGCGCTGCACCGCGAGTTCGATAATCATCTCCGGCTTGCGCACCAGCCGCTTCTTGTATTCTTCGGTGCGAATACCGCCGGGATATCCGGTGTAATGATGATATTCCTTCTGCTCGGCCTTCATTCCGGTGGTCTTCACCTTGTCGGCATTGATGACGATGACGTGATCGCCCGCATCCAGAAAAGGAGTGTACTTGGGGCTCTCTTTGCCCATCAGCACCCGCGCCACTTGCGAAGCCATGCGCCCGAGCGTAAGCCCGTTGGCGTCCACCACAAACCACTTGCGAACGATATCCCCCTCTTTGGGGAAATAAGTTGACGACATGAAAAAATCTCCAATGCTAGAAAAGCTAGATATCTGAAAAATAAAAGATCTGAAAAATCGAATGATCTTGAAAAACTCAAGAAGGCCGCTCCGCACCACAGTGCGCGCCGAAGTGCGTTCAACAATGAGCGCAGGCCAATCAGGCGGGGAAACGCACGACTCCCGAAGCCTCAAAGATATCGTAGGGATCGGCCCGTTGTCAATGGCGACGGTCTTGATTCGGAGCCACTTTCGAGCGAACGGTGTTGCCGGGCTTAGAACGGCACGACGGTCAGACCTGGGATCATCTGAAAGTGGCGCGCATTGACGGTGAGCAGCGAGTAGCCCACTTCCAACGCTGTGGCTCCAATCAACAAGTCGGGGAACGGAATCGTGACCCCACGCCTTTGTTGTTCGCCGTCGATTTTTCCAGCCAGGAGGGCCGTCTCTTTCGTATAGGGATACACTTCAACGTCTCCGAGCAGTTCGCGCAAGAAGGCGTCACGGCGGCTCCGCGCCTCGATCGTTTGCGCGCGATAAATACCGTGCACGAGTTCTGTCAGCCCCACCGCGGACAACACCGCTCGCTGGTCGTTCGTGGCAGCAACGATTTGTTCGAGCATGGCGGCGACTGTGTCACGCCGCCGTTCGGCGGCGATGACCACGCTGGAGTCGAGCATCAGTCCCATTCGGGTGGAGTTAGCGGTTCCCGATGGCTGTTGATGATGTCTTCGAGATCGCGGGCGAAGTCTCCATCAAGGGTGACGGTGGAACCATGGGCCTTGGCCAGGGCGATGGATTCAGAGAGCAATCGACCCGGCTGCGGCGTGGCGGAGCGCACTGCCACTACGATGGGTTCTTGTCCGTCGATGACGACCTCGGCCCCGGCGCGCACCCGCGCCAGCACGGCGGCGAAGTCGCTGGCCGCTTCCGCCTCCGAGACGTGGATGACGTTCTTCGCCATAGGCAGCATTATAGCGCTAGGGGCTTTGCTTGGTCGATGAGGTGATCCCATCGTTCCTGTCCACATAGCCAGGTCGCCTAAGGCGTTGCGAACCACTCCCCTCAAGGCAGACAGGCGGATTGGTGGCCGGTCCCGACCTAAGGCCGGTAAAAGATCGAATCGAGCATCGCCGCCCTTCCATCCCATACAGCCCCACCGATGCCGTCCGTCGGTCGAGGTGCATTCCACCAGGGCGAGTCCATAATTCGTTCGATCACCTCGCTCCAATAGCGCTCGTAGTCCATACCCGTTTGCCTGATCCCAAAATCCTTGCAGAGCTCGCGTAGGTTCTTGGAATCTAGGCAAACGAACTGATCAGGCCGTTTCAAGGCCAATAACCGACTGGCGGTCGCCACGCCGTGGCCACCATTCGGGAACGCCTTCGCAAATTCCGCGAGATACCGGTCGTACTGAGATCGAGAGACCTGCCCCTGCCGCTGAATCCTGTCGAGCGCCCGCGAGATGTGAACGTCGTTATCGATAATCGCTGTATTAAAACGGCCCGCGCCCTTCATGCTGCCAAAACATCCCCATCTCGTGTCGTAACTGTTCGGCAGGCCCGCGATGGCCTTCCTAACCTCAACATCCATCGAGGCGAAATCTGGGTTTTCGAGGAACGAATTGTTAATCGAACGCAGAAAATCGTAACGTTTCTTGAACTCGTGAGGCTGTCCCGCTTTCAGGACACTTAGAAACGAATTCCAGGACATCGACATAACGGATGAGCCCGTTGGGGGCTTTCGCGCTTTGGTCTTGCCATAGCTGCCTGACAGTCGCTTCAAGGCCGGCCGGCTTGCGGCCCAGAGCGAGCGATACGCGACAGCTGAGTCCTTGTCGACCGGAACAGCTTTGTCCCAGTAAGCGCCGATGAGGGACGCGATCTGTTTTTCGACTGAGGATGCATGGTCGTCCAATTGCGAGACCAGCAGGCACGCCTCCGAGTTTTTCGTGACGAAGGTGTCGACGACGTCAGGGTGAGTTTGGTAAAAATGGGTTCCGATAACCGCCCGCTCGATCCGGGAAGTCCTGGCCACAAGCTGCCGAAATATGGCCGTATTCGCTGATGCCCAAGCAACAGCGAATGAAACTTTCGGATAGGTCCCCAGAAGGCGTGAAAGGCTGTTGAGCAATGCGTCGTTGCTAGTTATCAGCTTCATCGTGGCTCCTACATATTCGCACCCGGGAACGTCTTGAGATCCTGCCCCCAGCATCGAACTGGGGAACAAATACAGGGCGAAGCCAAAGGCGGAATAAAAGGCGACCGGATCGATCTCCTCGGCGTAGATCGAAAGGGAAAACCGAAGGTGGAGAGATGGTGGATTACGACAAAGAGTCAGTAAAGACCATCTTGAGCCGCATCGATTGGCCGTTTGTCGTGGTAGCCTTAACCAACCAACTAAGTCCTACCATGAAAACGGTTGATATTCGCTACGCCAAAGCTCACCTCTCCAAGCTCATCGAAGACGCCTCTAAAGGAGAGCCCTTCATCATTGCCAAGGCCGGTAAGCCTGTCGTCAGGGTCACTGCTTTGAGTGCTCCCACGGGCGCACAAGTCCGCCGCTTGGGATTTATGGCAGGACAGTTCTCCGTCCCGGACGATTTTGACCGCCTGGGTGCCGACGAGATTGAGGGCCTGTTCAACGGCGGCGGCGGGAAATGAAATTTCTTCTGGATACCCACCTTCTCCTCTGGGCTGCCAGTGAACCTAAGCGCCTCTCTCGATCAGCTCGCACATTGATCAACGATCCTGAAAACGAGCTTCTCTTTAGCGCCGCGAGCTTGTGGGAAGTCGCGATCAAACGAGGACTTGGCCGTGCAGACTTCAAGGTCGATGCCCGCCTGTTGCGTCGCGGTCTCCTGGATAACGGCTACGCCGATCTGCCTATCTTCAGCAATCACGTTGTCGCCACCGACAGCTTGCCTGCAATTCATAGAGACCCCTTCGACAGAATCCTCGTTGCGCAAGCAACCGTCGAGGGCATCACTCTGCTGACGACAGATCCTCAAGTTGCGCAGTATCCGGGGCCTATCAGGATGATGTAAACGTTCGCGGATGCATTTGGCGCTCGCCTAGCGGCGTTCGAGGTTTTTGAGGCGGTCGGAGAGAGACTCGACCTCGGCGTCCAACGCACGAAGGGCTGCGGCGTGGCTTCGCTGACGCAGTTCAACGGGCGAAGCCCACTTGTGGAACTCGGTGAGCATCGCGGTCTCGACCTTTTCCAAGCGTTCACTTATCCAGCGCTTGTCCTCGTCGGTCAGCATCCCAAGATTATAGGCCATACGATGGGGAACAGAATGGAAATTCACCATACGTTCCGGGACTTCGGTGACTTTCGTTCGCAACCGCTGGTTGTTAAAGTCCTGCCTTGGGTCATCGTTACCCAGATCGCGATACACGAAAGGCGGCACAGAAATGGCGAATGGACTGCTGAACTTTCTCTATGCGGAAGCCGACGCACAAGTCTTACAGGACATGACCGCACACCTGGAAAAGGCGGGCTATCAGGTCACTCCAGCTGAGGGACGCAAGGCAATGCTGGAAGCTGCCAAACAGAAGGCATTTGACCTGGTCATCCTTGGCGGATCGCTTAGCCGCGACGACCGGCATCACCTCACGTACAAGGTCAAGCGGGCTCTGCCTAACACCAAAGTCCTTGCGCTGCATTCAGATGGCGCGCGCCATCCTTACATTGACGCCAACGTGGACACTGGTACGGACGTGAAATATATCCTGGAGAAGATTGCTGAAGTTACGCCGTCGAAAGGCGCGGCGAGGGCTGCCGCAGCCGGAAAGTAGCTCGCCGAGGGCGGTATCTAGAAAGTAAAAAGTGGGAAGACGAAGCGCTTTCGGCCCTACTCTTCATGACGGAAGCACTTTTTCTTGGTCGAGAACTCAGTCTCATCAAATCGATAACAAGTGGGGCAGACCTCGACTCTGGGAGTCACTTTGCGCGGCCAAACCGCACAATTGCTCCCTTTGGGCCGACTCCAAACGCATTTCCCAGTCGATCTGAAGCAGCCGCGTTCAGGTTCAAATCGAAGACTTGCCGCCACGAAGTGGTCCTTTGATCACCCAGAGCCGCATGAGAAGTGCCCACCATCAGCAGGCTCTTATCGCGACCTATATATGTGACGCCGGAAAAGTAATACTGCGGAGTAGGGCCGCCTAATTGCCAGGTCCGCCCTCCATCGGAGGTAAAGGCGATATTCGCTCCGCCCTGCCTGGGCAGCTTGTAGTCTCCGCCGACGATCACTCCGTGCTTGTGATCGCGAAACGCAATGGAAAATATTCCTGCGGATTCCGGCCCGTGAACAATGGGCGCTTCGGAAACTTGCCAATGCAGTCCACGGTCCGCAGTACGAAACATTCGCGCTGCTTTACCGCCGGTGACGAACCACGCGTTCTTCTTGCCCTGCGTGGCGATGCAGGTGCCGCTGGCCGCGAAGGCTCCTTCGCCTGGCATGGCTGGCGGCAGGCTTTCTTGGGGAAGCATTTCCCAGTGCGATCCCCCGTCGTTGGTTGCAATCAATTCAAATTTCACTTCACCAGACGCCGTCGGGAGAGGATCGCCTACGACGATGCCATGTTTAGCATCCCAGAATGCCATGCAGTCTAGAAATCCCTTGGGATCGTGATTGGTGAATTGCAACGCCCAAGTCTTTCCTCCGTCGCGCGTTTTGTAGATGCGCGATTGCTCGCCGGGTCCGGCGGCGAGCAAGTAGGCTTCGCCGGTGCTGAAGGCCTCGACATCGCGGAAATCTAAGTTCGCGGCGTCGGGAACTTGCGCGGGCGTCCATGTCGCGCCGCCGTCTGCGGTTCGCAGGTAGGTTCCGTGCGTGCCGCTGGCCCAGGCGATCTGGCTGGTTACGACACTTATGCCGCGCAGGCTTTCTTGCGTGTTGCTTTGTTGGATGACATATGGCTGCGCCGTTACCGCCGTCGCGTATGAAGTTAAGAAGAGGAAGTAGGCGATGTGGCGGGCTCGCAGACGCCGCACGCCAGATCCCTCGCCCGGCTGAAGTACGCCGGATCTTCGGGATGACTGAGTTTTTTTTGAGGCAGGGATTTTCATGCTGGTGCTGAGTATATGCGACGATCTAAGTCAGGAAACATGCCGCGACGACTCTTCTACATGGATCATCACATGCTGCCCTTGCCGCCGGGGCATAAGTTTCCCATCGAAAAATATCGCATGGTGCGCGAGCTGCTTGCAGGCGACGAACGCTTTGTTTTGCAGACGGGGGACTTTGCCGAGCGAGCTGTGATCGAGTTGGCGCATGATCGCGAATACGTGGAATCGATGCTGAGCGGAACCGCTTCGGCCGCTGTTATGCGGCGCATCGGTTTTCCCTGGTCGGAGGGCTTGGTAAAGAGAACGCTGGCTTCCGTGGGCGGTACGCTCGCCGCCACTGACGATGCGCTCGCAGTCGGCTGGAGCGGAACGCTGGCGGGTGGAACCCATCATGCGTTCGCAGCGGAAGGGTCGGGCTTTTGCGTGTTCAATGACATCGCAGTCGCGATCCGGTCGCTGCAATCGCGAGCGAAGATCGTCCGCGCATCGGTTGTCGATCTTGACGTGCATCAGGGAGACGGAACGGCACACATTTTCGGCGACGATGCTAACGTCTTTACTTTTTCCGTGCATTGCAGGAACAACTTTCCGTTGCGCAAGCAACACAGCAAGCTGGACGTGGAACTCGACTCCGGCACCCGCGACGACGAATATCTCGACGCACTGGGTCGCTATTTGCCCAAGGCTCTCGATTTCCGGCCTGACATCGTTTTCTATCAATCCGGAGTAGATGGACTGGAATCCGACGCGCTTGGCCATCTTGCGCTCACCGCCGAAGGGCTTGCGGAACGGGATCGCATGGTGATGACAGCGTTGCGCAACGCTGGGATTCCGCTCGTAATCACATTGGGCGGAGGCTATTCGAATCCGATTGAACTTACGGCCGAGGCGCACGCGGCGACTTTCCGCATTGCGGCTGAGGTTCTCGGCTATGCATGATGGGCCGCGTCCGCGTTAAACTTAGAGATCGGGAAATTCGCACACCTTAAGGATCATTCAAGCGCATGGCAACGGAAACCTTCGTAGAAAAAAAGACTGTGTATGTTACCTTGAGCGGACTGCCGCTTAGCTTTCATTTGGAGTGGCCGTTTCGTCCGTCGACTTCGGGGGCGGACTTTCATGTTTTGCATGCCGATATTCGGCTCGAGAACTCCGATGGCCTGCATGCGCCTGCGGCAGTGAATCTTTCGGCGACGCTGCGCGAAATCGTGCCTTCACTGGAGCCGCGCGACGTGGAGAGCCTGGTGATCAATTCGCTGCGCAAGCAGGTGGACAAGCGGCAGCTTGAGTTTGTGAAGTCGGGCAAGATGGTTCCGGTGCATTTTTCGAGCCGCTTTTACGATTTCAAGAAGAAGCTATGGGTTTTCGGCAAGGCGTCGGCGGAAGACATTAACCGGCTGATTCTGCACAAAGTGTACTGGCAGTCGCGAGTAGGCGCGGGTGCAGCTTGGTTGGCCGATGAAACCGACGCGCTCTATGTCAGTGTCACGCTGGAAGAGTGGCTGGCCGCCGCGGAGAATCTTGAGGAAGAAGGCTGGTTCAAGTTAGAGAACGGGCGCGCTATGGCCAGCGACAAGCTGTTACGGGAATCCGACAAGTTCGAAGCGGATATGCAAACGGCTCTGGAAGAACTCGAAAAGAAACACGCTTACGAGCGCGGAGCGCGGTAGAGCAATCCCCGCCTTACTGATACCTCACCGCCATGCGTTATCGGCTTTACGCGGCAACTGCCATGCGTTTTTCGTTGATTCCGTCCAGCGCTGACCAAAGAGACTTCGCTGCCGCCTCGGCTGAATCGAGCGCTGCTTCGGCAGATTTCGGATTCGCTTCGATTCGCGCCGCCAGCTGATCGCGCCACACCTTTGAGTGGTGCAAGTCGGCAGTCTCGTGGAGCGTGAAGTAAGAGTAAGTCTTTTCGTCGGCGCCGTAGAATTCTTTCAACCCGCGAGCTTTTTCCTTGGCGATGCGCGGCACCTGCGATTCGTAGGCGTAGAAAGCCGCGAGTGCTTCCTCCACCGAACCCGTCGCTGAGACACGGTCGAAAAACGAAATAAGCTTCTTCATGGCGGGGACCGTCTTGTGTCCTCGCTGGTCGCGATCCGCACCCATGCCCTCGGCAAAGTCCAGCCACATGTCGGAGTGGGGCGTCGCGTTGGGGCGAGCATCGTGCGATCCCTTTTCGTCGGCCAGGTTGGCCAGGACACTTTTTCGCAACTCGCAGTCCTCCAGGCGAACCGCCAACTGCGCGAGGTAGGCGGGAAATGCTTCGACGTGCGGAAAATAATCTTGCGCATATTCACGCAGGTCATCGCGCGTTAGTTCGCCGGCGCTCCACGCTTTGTAAAACGGATGGCAGATTAGATCGTACTGGGCGATGCGGGCATCGAGTTGCTGGAGAAAATCGGCTGGGGTCATTTCAACTCCTGAGTTTATCTTCGTGAGAAATTAGATCCCAAATATACGGGCGGCCGCTTGAGGATTGCAACTCGTTTTTCCCGATTTGGGAGTAAGCCCATTGTTATCTTAGCGTTGACAATGCACAACTAGTTCGGATGTGACACGATGAGGGATGACGTATTTATCTGTTAGATCGAGCTATGTAGGTGGAGCGGCCAAAGTCATCCTGTGCGGAATGTGTTCCGTCATGGTGGTCAACACAGGAGCACAGAACCTGCCGAGGATCGTTGATGTCTCTCCTGCCAGCGGAGGGGAAGGGACACGCGTCGAAATCG
Source organism: Terriglobia bacterium (assembly GCA_963799065.1). GTDB lineage: Bacteria > Acidobacteriota > Terriglobia > Terriglobales > Acidobacteriaceae > JAJPHW01. The sequence continues at coordinate 198,180 of CAWCVJ010000003.1, read as the reverse complement.
CAGGTGAGAATTTTGTCACCGTCTCCTCAGTGCGCTTTGGACCTGCCGATGCGGCGTTTCAATTAGCTTCGCCGGAAAAGCTGATCGCGATCGTTCCGCACAGAGCTGTGAGTGCAACCATCACCGTGACCACTCCGCAAGGCGCTACGACCAGCTCGACCGCATTCGAGGTTACGAACGATCCGCGCGTGCCGGAGGAAGTCGCCTACAAGGCTGGCTACGTCAATGAGAATGGCCGTCCCGCCGGATTTCATTCGGCGATGTTGTGGGGAATCGCCATCGCCGACACGCGGGTTCCGGGATACGAAGAAGGTGTGGTCGAGATTGCGTGGACCGAACTATCGTGTGGGGTGGACGGCAAGGATGTCATTCTGAATCACGATGAAGGCGCGCTTCATGGAGGTCTTTATCGGCGTCACCCGTGGTTTGGGACAGATGTACATGAGTTGATGGCTACGTCCGTCGCTGCCGTCGATCATGCTGTAGTTATGAAAGTTGGAGAGCGTCCCGACAAGGCGTGGCATTTCTGGGCGGCCTCATCACGGCGTGATATCCCCGAGGGAAGGTTTGAAGGGTGCACGGTGCGGGTGAGGGCCAAGATTTCACCTGGCATCCTACTGCAAATCGGAATGGACTACTGGCGTGACACGGTTGTCGGTTATGGCCCCGGCGGAAACAATCATGAAGCTGGAGCCAGTCACTGGTACTTCGGCTCACCGCAATGGCAGGAGGCGACGTTTACAGATGTGGGCGGGCCTAGATTTTAGCGGGCCGTAGCTGGGCGCCGTCGGAAGAGCCGCTCGCTGCGCCGTCTTTGTTTGTTTGATGCGAGGTCGGCGTGCTCACAGGAGTCTACGAAACCTCGGGGAGGAATTTCCCATGACGTCGTCATTCCTTCAAATGCTACGATTAGCTTTGATTGAAAAGAAAATACTTTATTTGCGCTGAAGTTGTTAGCGTTTCCTTGAGCCTCGCTGAAACCTTTGCCCAGCGGGCATTTCACGCGCATCGCTTTTCCGGTGGAGCCTTACGGCTCCATTGACACAAACTGCGACACGGAGCTAGTCTCTCCTCAACGGCGACTACTACGGCCTCTAGTTCTCCCACCGGAGCCGGGTTTTGAGCTTTGTTTCTTAAGTTCGTCGCGCGAGTCTGTAGCCAGATCCTTCTAAAAATTCAGGTATAGGAGAAATAAATGCTGAAGGGAATTTTCATAGGCGCGGCTGCCGGGGTGATTCTTGCCTCGCTGGCTTTCGCCGAACAGGTTCGAACCAACCCGATCGTGATCGAATCGCATCACGTCACCACCAGCCAGGCGTTGCGCGACATGAAGCCCGAACCGTGGCGCAACATCAGTAAAGTCATGCCCGAACATGACCATAACCTTTTCGTGCGCAAGAGCAGGATCGGGGATCCCGTAGCTCAGACCGAAGTTTTGTCGGAAGTGGGCGTGACCAAAGGCCTTAGTTTCGATGGAATCTATGATAATCAGGGCGGCGGCTATGTTCCGCCCGACACCAATGCCGCCGTGGGTCTAAGCCAAGTCGTCGAGACCGTGAACATCGCTTTTGCGGTGTACGACAAAACCACCGGCAATCTCATTTCTGGACCCACCAACATTCAGACTCTCTACAAGTCACTGGGAAGCGAATGCGCCACTGGCCAACTCAGCGATCCGGTTGCCACCTGGGATAAGGTTGCCCAGCGATGGGTAATCACGATGATCGCCTTTAACAGCAGCTTCACGGTGAACGAAGCCTGTGTGGCGGTTTCGACCAGCGCGGACGCCACCGGCACCTATCATCTTTACGCGTTCCAATATAAGGGTACGCTGCCCGACTATCCGAAGCTGGGAGTTTGGCCCGACGCCTATTACCTCACCACCGATAGCTTCCCTGGTGGTGGATTCTTCAGCGGCGCGGAGAGCTGCGCGCTGGATCGCACCAACATGCTGGCCGGCAATGCAGCGACCGCCGTCTGCTTCCAGCTCGGTTCCGGCGACTTCTCGATGCTGCCGGCCGACGCGGATGGTTCGACGCAACCGCCCTCCGGCGCTCCTAACTATGAGGCCGACCTAAGCTCTGGCTCCAAGCCCGGCATCAATCTTTATCAATTCCACGTGGATTTCTCCAACCCGAAGAATTCCACCTTCACGGGGCCGACGCTGATTCCAGTCGCCAGCTACAGCGACGCCTGCGGTGGCGGCGCTTGCATCCCACAACCCAGCCCGGGCGAAGTGCTTGACTCTCTGTCGGGACGCCTCATGTACCGCTTGGCGTACCGCAATTACGGCGATCACGAGTCCCTGGTGGCGACCCATTCGGTCACTCCGACCATCAGCGGCCCCGTCTCCGCGGCACGCTGGTACGAAGTTCGCAGTCCTGGTTCAAGCCCCGTGCTTTACCAGCAGGGGACTTTCCAGGCGTCAATCGCCAGCCTGTGGATGGCGAGCATCGGGCAGGATAAGGCAGGCGATATCGCTCTGGGCTTCAGCGGCTCGAGCAGCAAAATCGACCCGTCCATCGCCTACACCGGACGTATTCCTTCCGACCCTCTCGGAAAGTTGGAGTCGGCCATCATCGTCCTCAAAGGCACCGGAGTCCAAGAAAACAGCTTCAACCGTTGGGGCGATTACAGCAGCATGCAGATTGACCCGGTTGACGATTGCACCTTCTGGTACACGCAAGAGTATTACAAAACCAGCGGGTCGTTTAACTTCAACACTCACATCAATTCGTTCAAATTCAAGAACTGCCAATAAAGGCAGTCGCAGCGAACGGCGATTCGGTCCCGGGGTGAGAGCCGGGACCTTTTTTTGCCCTTTGATGTGGATATTCAGGAACCGTTCACGGGGACGAGTGGTGGGGTGCAGCGGAGCGACACTGGCAGGGTGAAAAGTGGGGCGGACATCACGCTATTCCACAGAGATCACCGGATGATGGGCGCATGGGGCGCAGCCGTCTCCGGCAACAGTCCCGTCAGACGCGGGTCCTCCGACACTTCAATCGCATATTGGTAGGGGACGAATCCCGCCGCTCGGTAAAAGCCGAGCGCCCGCGGATGATCTAAATTGCAAGTATGCAGCCACACCCGATCCGGCCGATGCTCCCAAGCGGCTCGCAACGCATGGTTCAGCAAGAATTTTCCCACGCCTCCGCCAATTAATTCCGAAGCTACTCCAAAATAAGAAATTTCAATTTCGGCCGGCACCCTCCGATCAAGTTCCAGCAATCCAGCATCGACGCCGTCTGCACGCAGCACCCAAAGCTCATAGCGCTCGTCATCGAAAAGTTGACGCAACTCAGCGTCATTAAGCTGCAAGCGGCTGAACCAAAGCCACTCCGCTCCAATCTTTTTGTAGAGCGCGCGATACCACTCCAACTCGACATGCGTAACCCGGCGCATCGCCAAGCCGGATCGTTCACTGGCAGCGATCTGTGGTGCTTGCCGCATCTCAAGATAAGTCACCACCGACGCGATCTTTCCCGGTGGGACAAGGGTGTACCCATCTGCAATCATCGAATCGCCCCACGCGGGCGCTTGCTTCGCCATCGGAGATCGGTCGTAAAGTAATGTAAATCCGCCGCGTCAGATAGTGTACTCTGCGGCGCATTGCTACAATCAAGAAGTGCCCAGTCGTTGTGTTTCAATGAGTTGCTTTCGTTTAACTCGGTTCGGAGCGTAATCCTGTCTTTCAACCTATCGGCATCCAGATTAGCAATCGCCGTAGTCTCGACCCTGACTCTGTCGGCGTCGATGTGCATCGCGCAGGACGGGACGACTGCGTCGCCAGCAACCTCCACACCTAGCCAAGCCTCACCCGATCAACAACCGGATCAAAGAACGGAAGCGCAGAAGACCGCCGATCGCAAAAGCGCCGAAGAACGGGCCCGCAATAAGTCGGCAGCCGAGCGCCAAATCGAAAAGCAAGAGCAGAAGCAGCGCGCCGTGGGAATTCTTCCTCAGTTCGCGGTGACCAGTCGTCAGGATGCATCGCCGCTCACCCCTGGCGAGAAATTTCATCTTATGCTGAAGTCCGCTCACGATCCGGCCGTGTTCGGAATCGTCGGTATCCAGGCCGGGATTAGCCAGGCGGAAAATGACCACCCAGGCTATGGGCAAGGCTGGGGCGGATTCGGTAAGCGCTATGGCGCCGCCCTGGCCGACACTAGTTCCAGCAATTTTTTCGCGAATTTTTTCTGGCCGGTAATCCTTAAGCAGGATCCCAGATTCTATCGCCTGGGCGAAGGATCGACGACCCATCGTATCGAGCACGCTCTGATTCAGGAATTTAAGGCGCACCGCGACAATGGCGGCGTGACCTTCAATTTTTCCAACGTCTTGGGAGCGTTTTCTTCCGGGACATTATCAAATGTCTATTATCCTTCGGGCGATCGGGGCGTGGGCTTGACTATCCAAGGCGCGGCGATCTCGCTACTCTACGGCAGCTTCGGAGGGATGGTCTCGGAGTTCTCGCCCGACATCAACCATTTCATTCACCGCCACCGCCACAAGCACGACTCGCAATCGTCGCCGCCGCCCGCAGCCACGAAGTAGTTTTCAGATTTATTGCGTGTGGTTGGGATAGACCAGAATCTTGCTGGCCTCGCCGGTTTTCAAGCGCTCCATCGCTTGAGAGAAATCTTTCATCGCGATCCGGTCGGTGATCACCGGGTGTAAATCCAGTTTCCCTGCCTTGAGCAGCGCGGTCATCTGATACCAGGTCTGGTACATGCGGCGTCCGTTGATGCCTTGCACGGTAATGCCCTTAAAGATGATGTCTTCCGAAAAGTTGAGCGAGATTGGCTTCGAGGTCAAGCCGAGCAGAGAAATGCGTCCGCCGCGGCGGACGATATCGAACGCGGTGCGGATCGAATCGGGATGCCCCGCCATCTCGAGGACCGCATCGACGCCCACGCCGCCGGTTTCTTGCATGATTTTGGCGACGACATCTTCTTTGGAAGGATCGAGGACGACGTCTGCCTTCATTCTTTTCGCAACTGCGCGGCGATGTTCGTTGATCTCAATGGCAAAGACTTGGGCTGCGCCCACGGCTCTCGCGACAGCAATGGCGAACAAACCGATGGGACCGCATCCGGTAATGGCGACGGTTCGACCTGCGACTTCGCCCGCTAAGACGGTGTGCACCGCATTGCCGAGGGGATCGAGGATCGAGCCGTACTCAACCGGAATCGACGGATCGAGCTTCCAGATATTGGACTCGGGAATTACGACGTATTCCGCGAACGCGCCGTCGGTGTCCACGCCGATGATCTTTACGTTCTGACAGATGTGCGCTTCGCCGGTCCGGCAGAGCAGGCACTTGCCGCAGGCCACATGCATCTCGGCCGAAACGAAGTCGCCTTCTTTCACGCTGGTGACGTCCTTGCCGAACGCGGCTACCTCGCCGCAGAATTCGTGGCCGGGAATGAGCGGAGGATGGATGCGGCTCTGAGCCCAGCGATCCCACTGGTAAATATGCAAATCGGTGCCGCAAATCGACGCCGCTTTCACTTTCACCAGCACATCGGAGGGGCCATACGCTGGAACCTTAACTTCGCGAATTGCCGCCCCAGCCGCAGCCGTGGGCTTGACGACCGCCAACATTGTGTCAGGTACGCCATTCGACATAAATAAAGGACCTTATGAAATTAAAACCAGGTGCAAAACACTTGATTCTAGCATCCTGACCCGATGCCGCCCTGAGTTCCCGATGATGAAATCAGTCAACGAACCTCTTTCCTTGGGAACAATATTGCGGTAGAGTTCGTAGCTGATTAACGAGACGTGCGATTATCAACGGCTCATTCGAGGGAGAGTGTATGTTCTGCGACCAGTGTGGCAGCCAGATTCACCCGGGACAGAATTTTTGCAGCCATTGCGGGAAGACGATCGCTGGACCTGTCGAAGCGAACCACCCCCGTGGTGGCCGTGTGCAGGCGCACACACGCCTCCTGGGAATCCTTTGGTTGGCGCTCTCCGCCCTGGACGGAATTCAGGGTGTCGCTTTGTATTTTGTTGCCAACATCCTCTTCGACCCCTTCACACATCCCGAAAGGCCGGCGTTTCTCCATCCCTTATTGATCTTCGTTGCAACCGTTTTAGTGGTTAAGACTTTCGCCGGCTTCGCTACCGGTTGGGGCTTGCTGCGTCGTGAGCCGTGGGCACGACAGGTCTCGCTGGTACTAGCATTTATTTCACTCTTCTTCAACATTCCGTTCGGCACTGCGCTGGGAATTTATACCCTGTGGGTTTTTCTACCCAGTGAGGCCGAACGGGAGTATCAGGCTGTGGCGCAAGCAAGAATCGCTTAGTTGGTCGAGACTCCTAACTCCCCAGACGCACGCTTACGGCCTAAGGGCCCGGCATGTAGTGAGTGTTGCATTTGACTCCAGATCGCGGCTAGGCTAGCCTCAAAAGTCCGCTGCGGGACGGTTCCGTTCTCTGGCGGCGCGGCGCTTCCCGCAGCGGTGCAGGGCTACGATAGGGCCAAAAGACGATAAACTCTAACTGGCGCGGGATCGACCGGCGGTAGCGGGATAATGCGACCCGAGAAACGACGCGCTACGTGCAATAAACTCAATCTGTGGGGAACCAATGCAGAAGGCGATGTCTACGTTTGTATATGTAAAGGAGCGGCTGCATCCTGGGCTGCTGGATGGATTGGTGCGCAGCGGAGCGCAGGCGATCGAGATTTTTGCCGCGCGTCAGCATCTGGACTACGCCAATCGCAAGCAGCATGTACGCGAAATCGGCGACTGGTTCAAGAGCAGCGCGGTGCCACTGCACTCCGTTCACGCGCCGCTTTACGCCGATTACGACTGGGGACGCACCGGCTCGCCGCCGCTGAACATCGCATCGGCCGACCGCGCTGGACGAATTGACGCCATGGATGAGATCAAGCGCGCGATTGAACTGGCCGAGCAGATTCCGTTTCGATTCCTGATTCAACATATTGGTGTCCAAGGCGAAGATTCCGATGAGCGCAAGTTTGAAGCGGCGTTGACTTCGATCGAGCATTTGCGGGCGTTCGCCAAGCCGCTGGGAGTGACGATTCTTATCGAAAATATTCCCAATGAACTTTCGACCCCGGAGAAGTTGATCGAATTCATCCACACCAGTCACATGGACGATGTTGGCGTTTGTTTCGATGTGGGGCATGCGCACATCATGACCAATATTCCAGAGGCGTTCGAGACGTTGAAAGCTCATATTCACTCGACACACATTCACGACAACGCCAAGGACCGCGACGCGCATCTTTGGCCGGGAGCGGGAACAATTCAGTGGCGGGAGACGCTGGATTTGCTCGACTCTGCCCCCTACAAACCGCCACTGCTGCTGGAGATCGAGGCCGACGACAGAATTAATACGCTGGACAAAATGGCGGAAGTGTTTCGCAGCTTCGATAGTGAGCCGGCGCGGCTCGAACGATAGACAATCCGCAGGGGAGCGTAAAGAGTACCTCATGTCACCCATCACAACCATCGCTGAAATCGGCAAGCACGAAGGGCAGAGCGTGACCATCCGCGGCTGGCTGTATAACCTGCGCGAAAGCGGAAAACTGCTCTTTCCGCAATTCCGGGATGGATCGGGCGTGATTCAGGGAGTCGCGCCCAAGAACGCGGTGACGCCGGAAGTATTTGAATCGCTCAAGACGTTGACGCAGGAATCGAGCGTGATCGTTGAAGGCAAAGTTCGCGCGGACAAACGCGCTCCCGGCGGCTATGAACTCGACGTCATCAACGTTGAGGTTGTGCAGCGTGTGAGCGAGAGCGATCCGTATCCGATTTCGCTGAAAGAACACGGCGTCGATTTCCTGATGGAGCACCGCCATCTTTGGCTGCGGTCGCCGCGCCAGGCGTCGATCTTAAGAGTGCGCTCGGAAATTATTAAGGCGACCCGCGACTTCTTCGACGAGCGCGGCTTCACGCTGACCGATCCGCCGATTCTGACTCCGGCGGCTTGCGAAGGCACCTCCACTTTGTTTCCTGTCGATTACTTCGACGAGCAGGCGTTCTTGACGCAGTCCGGGCAGCTCTATATCGAAGCGACGGCCATGGCGCTGGGCAGGGTTTATTCTTTCGGGCCGACTTTTCGCGCGGAGAAATCGAAGACGCGCCGCCATCTCACCGAGTTTTGGATGGTTGAGCCTGAAGTCGCCTACGCACAACTCGATGACATTATGGAGTTGGCGGAACAGCTCATCAGTTTCATCGTGAAGCGCTGTCTGGAGAAGCGCAGCTTCGATCTGCAAACCATCGGGCGCGACGTTGCAAAGCTGGCGAAGATCGAGGCGCCGTTTCCCCGCGTGACTTATGACGATGCAGTCATCATGCTGCAAGAGGCGCACGGGAAAGGTTTGATTGAGAACAAGTTTGAGTGGGGCGGCGATTTGGGTTCGCCCGACGAAACTTATATTTCCAGTCAGTTCGATCGCCCGGTGATGATTCATCGTTATCCTGCGAAGGTGAAGGCGTTTTACATGGAGCCCGATCCGCAGCGGCCTGAGTTGGCGTTGTGCGTGGACGTGCTTGCGCCTGAAGGCTACGGCGAAATCATCGGCGGCTCGCAGCGTATGGCGTCTTATGATTTGCTTGTCCAGCGCATTCGGGAGCACGGCTTGCCGGAAGAAGCCTTCAAATGGTATTTGGATTTGCGGAAATTTGGTAGCGTGCCGCATGGCGGTTTCGGCATGGGCATCGAGCGCGCTGTGGCATGGATTTGTGGGCTCGAGCATGTGCGGGAAACGATTCCGTTTCCGAGGACGCTGCATCGTTTGTATCCTTAAGTGTTTACCCCCGAGCACGTGGAGATCCCCGAGAAGATTTATGTTTTCTGCTCGAATTTCCCCGCGCGATCGGCGTACTGGGCAGTAAATGAGATTTTATGAATACCAACATTTCATTCAGCCAGATCCTCCCTAAAGAAATTCGTGTGATTGGCGTTCCTCTCGACCTCGGTCAGTCCCGCCGCGGCGTGGACATGGGTCCGTCGGCGGTGCGAGTGGCTGGGTTGGAAGCTCGGCTTGAAGCCCTCGGCCATGTCGTCGAAGATGCGGGCAATATCACGGTCGCGATTCCGGAGCAGAAAAAAGAGGGCGATCCTCGCGCCAAGTATTTGAAAGAGATCACGGCGACTTGCACCAAACATGCCGAACTGGTGATCAAGACGCTCGAAGCGTGGAAGATCCCGCTGGTATTGGGTGGAGATCATTCGGTGGCAGCCGGTACTGTCACCGGCGTCGCCCAGTTCTATCATCGGCAGAAGCAGAAAATAGGGTTGATCTGGATCGACGCTCACGCCGACATCAACACTCCGGAGAGTTCGCCCAGCGGGAATGTGCATGGGATGCCGCTGGCGGCGATTATGGGCCTGGGACTGCCCGAGATGGCAAACCTGTATGATTTCTCGCCGAAGGTTGCCGCGGACAATTGCGTACTCGTCGGCGTCCGCGACATAGACTCCAGCGAAAAAGAGCTGGTCCGCAAAGCTGGCATAAAAGTTTTCACCATGCGGGACATCGACGAGCGCGGCATGAGAGTGGTGATGGAAGACGCACTGAGAATCGCAGGTCACGGCACCGCGGGCTATCACATCTCGCTCGACATGGACTGGGTCGATCCTGAAGACGCGCCCGGTGTAGGGACTCCGGTGTGGGGGGGCGCGACCTATCGCGAAGCCCATCTCGCAATGGAGATCATTGCCGACCACGGGCGCATGTTGAGCTTTGAGATTGTCGAGGTTAATCCGGTGATCGATGAGAAGAATCAGACGGCGGACCTGGCGGTTGAACTGGCGTTGTCGGCGTTCGGGAAAAAGATTTTGTGATCTACATCGAGCACGCGGAGTTCGCGGAGAGCCATCACACTGAAGCCTCATGAAAAAACTACGGGTCGGAATTCTATTTGGCGGACGCAGCGGCGAGCACGAGATTTCGTTGCTATCCGCGGCGTCGGTTTTCAAGGCTATCGACAAATCGAAATATGAAGTGGTGCCCATCGGCATCACGAAAGAAGGCCGCTGGGTCACAGCTGGCGACGCGGTCAATCTGCTGCACGGCCAAGCGGGGAAGAAAGCCCGCCCTTCGCAACTTCGGGCGGGCGATCCGCAGGCGACTTCGAGTGCGGCAGTGTTGTCTGCGGGGGAGAGCGTCGTGTTTCCGCCGGAACCGCAGAAAGGTCGCAGCGCGTCGCTTGCACCTTTCCAGGCCGACGCTTCGTCGCTCACGCGCCGCGCCAGCGATCGTGCGATCAATGTGGATATTATCTTCCCCGTGCTGCATGGCACATTCGGAGAAGATGGAACCATTCAAGGCTTGCTTGAGCTAGCGGACATCCCTTACGTCGGAGCAGGCGTTCTTGGCTCTGCGGCGGGCATGGACAAGGACATTATGAAGTCGTTGTTTCAAGCCGCGGGATTGCCGATTGTCAAGCATGTCACGGTGTTGCGCGGCCAGTGGGAATCTGACGCGCGCGAAGTTCGCAAACAGGTTGAAGCCAGGTTGAAATATCCGGTGTTCGTGAAGCCGGCTAATCTCGGATCGTCGGTCGGAATTTCGAAGGCGCATAACCGCAAGGAACTGGCACCCGCCATTAAAGAAGCCGCGAAATACGATCGAAAAATTGTCATCGAGCAGGGCGTCGGAGGCAAAAAAAACAAGGCGCGAGAAATCGAGTGCGCTGTGCTGGGCAACGATCAGCCCGAAGCTTCGGTCGCTGGCGAAATCGTTCCAGGGAAAGAGTTCTACGACTATACGGCGAAGTATCTCGATGAAGGTTCCGAGCTTATTATTCCTGCGGAGTTGAGCAAGAGCGAGATGAAGACATTTCGCAAGCTCGCTGTGGCGGCCTTTCGGGCGGTCGATTGCTCGGGGTTGGCGCGCGTGGATTTCCTCATGGATCCCAAGTCGCGCAAAATTTACTTGAACGAGATCAATACCATGCCAGGATTTACGTCGATCAGCATGTATCCCAAGCTGTGGGCGGCGACTGGCGTCGATTATTCCACCCTGATAAAACGTTTGATTGCGCTTGGCCTCGACCGCTACGCGGATAAGAAGAAGAATCAATATAGCCGGTGACGATCCAATCTCCGCGCGAGGTGTGAGGCTGGCCACTCTTTCGCGGCGAACGCGAAAAAGCGGGCAGCCTCAGCTTCGTTTTAATTACAAACCTGGAAGACTCTACTGACAAGCGTTTCCAAACGACGCCAGTTTGTTGTCGTTTGCGGTCAGCGTTTCGTCGTAGCAAACGCCATCCGAGTTGTAGATGGTGAATTGCTGCAAGCTGGATTGGCCACTGTTCCCGGTGATCGCGCCGCCGGCAATGTCAAGCGTATCGGTTGTGTACTCCAAATTGTCGACAACTTGCCAGGAGGTTTGTAGGCCGTTGGCTTGTTGAGCGGTGCGATCGTAATTCTCCTGACGGACCGCCGTAGTCTGATCCTCCGAGCCATCGGAGTTGACAGCGACGTTAATGGTGAGAGTCAAAGGATAGTTGACCTGTTCCGTATCTACGACCGTTCCCGAAGCGCGCCTTTCCGTGGTCGTGGTGGCGATGCTGGTGAGTTGTTCGATGTCCTGCGCGTACACTGAACTGGTAATGTCGAACGCCTGAACGTTGGAGAAGTCTACATTTTGTTGAATGGTCGTCTTTACTTTGCCCGCCGAACCGTCGACATATCCTGAGATTTTGAACTGGCGGTTTGAGCTGACCGACACGGTTCCGGTGATATCGCCATTGCTATGGTTCTTGATGTTTTCCTGAATTTGCGGACTAGGGGCAGTCAGGGTGTTTTCGAGAATGTCACCGCTCACATGATTCGAGTGTTTGTCCTGATACAGCAAAAGTGTAGCGGTAGCCGAGAAGTAATCGTCCGCGTTGAATACGCTTAAAGACACCGTGTGGGGCTGGCCATTGCTCAAAACGCCCGCGAAGGGCGTCAAATTCACACGGTAGGGCGTGAAAATCAAGGTCTGGACTCCGGGCAGCGGGAACCACAAATAGGGATCGATGCCGCCGGTGAAAATCCACGGATAGACGGGAGCGACCCCGGCAGGCTTGCCATCGATGGTCACTTCGGTTTCGCGAAATGCGGTGTTTCCGCAGCTTTGCAGCTCTCCGCTCACGTCGTTGGGGACGCATGTGTACCAGAATTCGTCGTCATTCTGGCTTTGTGCGAAGACGTCGAGATAAGCCCCTTCGACGTTCATGGGTAGGGAAAAAGTTTGCGCGAGCGTGTCCGTGCCGGAATTTAGAGCAACGGTGCCGGGAGTCGTAGTCAAAGGCAGCACCTGATCGAAGGGGCGCGGCGGTGCGCCTTCGTTTTTATCCGGCGGATAAAATTGCAACTCGGCGCTGGCGTAAATAATTCCCGTGTACTGGCCATTGACAAGGTTGCCAATATCCGCCTGGCCTGGCTGCGCGGTTGCAAACAGCGGGCTGTAATCGGTCAAGTCGGATTCGACCACCCAGTTGGGGCTCAAGTTCGGGCTGGGTTCCGCAGTAGTACCAAAAAAGATGTTGGTGCTGCCCAGCCAGAAGTTGGCGGTGCGGTCAAATTGAATGCCTGCGGTGACGTAGATATTCGCCACGAAAACCACTTTCTGCCATGGCCCAGGGCAATTCGCCGGAGGCGTGTATTGGAAATCGTAGGGATTGAAGCTGTTGAACTCGGCGTCTTGGAACAGCAGAACTGTGCATGGAGTGGTGTGCGGCCGGGGGACCAGAGGAGTTGCCGTGACCGTGTTGCTCGAACCGATCTTGTAGCGCGACTTCGCCGAGGCTGGACCTGCCAGAAGGAACACGCAGATTGCGAGACTCATGGTAATCGAGAAGAAGAATTGTTTGACCATGACACAGAAATCCTTTCGCCGGAGAGTTGTGATCATTCGTTGCAGCGAAAAACGCTGGAGAGCAGGATACGCGCCCCGCAAGGCTTTTGGCTAGAGGCTTTTTTCTCATGGCAAGAAAACAAGGGGGTGTCGCGAGCTTAGCTGATTCCGAAAAACTCTTCGACTTGTTCCATGGCGGTCGTTTTGCGGTAGTTGGGCAAGCTCTCCAGGAAGATTTTCCCGTAGGCTTTCTTAAGGATGCGGTTGTCGAGCAGGACGAGGAGTCCGCGGTCGTGCAGGGAACGGATCAGGCGTCCAAAACCTTGTTTTAGCGTGATTACAGCCGCGGGGACTTGATAGTCAAAGAAAGCGTTGCCGCCCTCGGCGTCGATAGACCTCACTCGTGCTGCGACGACCGGGTCGCTAGGGACGGCGAAGGGCAGACGGTCGATGATCACGCAACTGAGCTGGTCGCCTTGCACGTCCACGCCTTGCCAGAAAGAGGACGTGGCAAACAGGACGGCGTTTGGCGTGATGCGGAATTCTTCGAGCAGCGCGCTCTTTGGCGCGTCGCCCTGAAGCAGTAACGGATAATCCAGTTCGCCTAGAAGCCGATGATAAACGTCGCGCATCTGCACGTAGCTGGTAAATAGGACGAAGGCGCGGCCTCGGGTGATTTCGAGCAGGCGCTTTATCCGAGTGGCGGCTAGAGCTGGAAATTGCGGAGTGCGAGCATCGGGCAAATCCGGTGGTACGTAAAGCAACGCCTGATGCTGGTAGTCGAAGTGCGAGGCGAGGATGGTCTCGCGGGCGTGTTCGAGGCCGAGGCGCCGGCGAATGTAGTCGAAATTCCCCCCGACGGCTAAGGTCGCGGAGGTTAAGATCGTGCTATCCAGCTTGTCGAAGAGGCAGGTTTTTAGGATGGGCGCAACGTCGATCGGGGTCGCCTGAATAACGACATTGACACGATCGCGGCCACGGCGGCGCTCGATCCAAAACACCGTGTTGCGATCTTGGGACTCCATCAAGAAGCCGAGCTGAACTTGCAGTTCATGCGCTCGGCGGATGAAATTGAATATCTCTTCCGGCTTCGACGGGAGGTTTTCCAGCTCTGATTGGAGGCGCTGCAAGCCTTGTTGCAGATGCATGAACTCTTCGCCGTTTTCTTCGAGAAACTCGCGTCGATTCTCAAATGCGAAGCGTCCGTCGCCGTGAGGCAGCAGCGCGAAGAAAAATACGGCGCGCTCGCGCAGGCTCTTGATGGCCCCCGACAAGGCCGCCGAAAGCATGTGATTGCGCTGTAGCGAGATTTCGGCGTCGCGGCAAAGTTCATCGAAGCGGGCGTTGCCGACGCTGACGCCAAAGTAGCTGCCGGCTACGTCTTCGAGTTCGTGCGCTTCATCGAAAATGACCGAACCGACATCCGGCAGGATGCCGGCGTCGGGGGCGTATTCTGCCTGCTGCTTGATGCCGAGATCGGCGAAGAATAAGTGGTGATTGACAATGATGATGTCGCTTTCCACGGCACGGCGGCGCATCTCGGTGATGAAGCAGCGCTCCCACTCGCTGCACTTCTGGCCGGTGCAGGCGTCGGCGCGGGCGTCGAGCTTTTGCCAGAGCGGACTCACTTCGGGTAGCGAAGTGAGCTCCGCGCGGTCGCCGGTTTCGGTCGTCTTTCCCCACGCGGAGATGGCGGTGAAGTGCTCAATCTCTTCGAGTCCGTTCAGTGTGGGCACGCTGGCAAGGTCTTGCAGTTTCTTGCGGCACAGATAGTTGCTGCGTCCTTTCATGTAGCAGACGTTCAGCTTGCGGTCGCCCGCGGGAAAGAGGACTTGTTCGAGGAATGGAATGTCTTTGAAGAAGAGCTGATCTTGCAGATTCTTGGTTCCCGTGGAAATAATGACGCGCTTGCCGGATTTGATTGCAGGCACGAGATAGGCAAGAGTTTTTCCAGTGCCGGTGCCCGCTTCCACGATGAGGTGTCGGCGCTCCTGCAACGCCTGTTCCACAGCTTGTGCCATTTGCAACTGGCCGCGACGAAATTCGTATGCAGGGTGCGTGCGGGCCAGCACTCCTCCGGGCGCGAAGAAATCGTAAACCGAACTGCTGAGGGTTCTGCCTTGAGGCTGGCCGGGCAGAGCTACAGCGGGATGAATACGGGAGGCCACCAAGTCTCTATAATAGCGGTTGGGCCTCCTGCCGCTGTTCCCGGCGACTTTTCCCTGCTTATGACAAGAATACGATCCAGTGCGATGAGCGCTTCCGCGATGGAAGGTGTGGCGACGATTGCAATCGTGGGACGCCCTAATGTGGGCAAGTCGACGCTGTTCAATCGCATCGTCGGACACCGCCGCGCCATTGTCGGCGATGAGCCCGGCATCACGCGCGACCGGCTCTACGGCGAGGCGCACTGGCGCGGGCAAAGACTGCGCATTGTCGACACGGGCGGCATCGTTCCGGAAGAAAAAGATTTTATCCCGTCGGAGATTTTTCGTCAGGCGAAAGTCGCGCTGGGCGAGGCGCAGGCCGTGATCATGGTGGTCGACGGACGCACCGAACTGGCCGCGCCCGATCTCGAACTGGCGCGATTGCTGCAGCGAACTGGCAAGCCACTGTTCCTCGCCGTCAATAAGATCGACACGGAAAAACAGCAAAGGCTGATTGACGAGTTTCATCGCTTGGGCATCCGCAAGATATTTCCGATCTCGGCGGAACATGGGCGAGGGATCGACGACATACTTGACGCGATCTTCGACGCGCTGAAGATGGAAACGGCTGAACCTGAGGCAAAGGAGTATCCGGCGTTTGCGGAAGAAGACATCGGCGCGGAGTTGGATGAGTCAGAAGAAGAATCAGGCGAGGCCGGGGATTCTGAGACCTCGCCTGAAACCGAACGCGAGACAAAGATCGCGATCATCGGACATCCCAATGTCGGGAAGTCGACGCTGCTGAACCGGCTTCTCGGAACGGACCGTTCGATCGTTTCGCCGATTCCTGGCACGACGCGCGATGCCATCGATGAAGTGGTCGAACGCGGCGGCCAGACTTTCCGCTTCATTGACACCGCCGGCATTCGGCGCAAGGGTAAAACACATCTCATGGCGGAGAAGCTGTCCGTCGTGATGTCGCGCAAACATCTGGAGGCGGCTGATATCGCGCTGCTCGTGATCGACGCGACTGAAGGCGTCAGCGCGCTGGATGCGACCATCGCGGGCTACGCGCATGAGAGCGGCCGGTCGATGATCATCATCGTCAACAAATGGGATCTGATCATTAGCGGGCAGAAGAAAGCGGTGAACCAGTCAAAGGCAGCGCGCATGCAGGAGAGTAAGCGTCCGGCGGACAAAGAGGCTTACGAATATCGGCTGCGCGACTCTCTAAAATTCTTGAGCTACGCGCCGGTGATCTTTATCTCAGCCGCGAAGGGTGTGGGCACCGATCAGATTTTTCCCATGATCGAGAAAGTTGCCAAAGAACGCCGCAAGCGCATCGGCACAGGAGAGATGAATCGCTTCCTCAAGAAAGTGGACTTCGAGCGCGCATCTGTGCCATCCAACAAGCAGGTACGGATTTACTACATGACGCAGGCGGCGGTCGCGCCACCGACGTTCGTGCTCTTCACTGATCGCAAAGTGAAGTTGCACTTCTCTTACGAGCGCTTCCTGGAAAATCAAATTCGCAAAGCATTCGGCTTTGTGGGGACGCCGGTGTGGATCAAGAATCGGGCTAAGGAGTAGAGTTAACTAGACCGTTAGCTCGGGAAACATTTTTCCTTGCGTGTCGACGATTCCTGGCCAAACGAAGCGGTCTATCGAATCTGGGTTCAGTGCAGGCTCCCCCAATAGACGCATGTAGTCGTCCGCCGCATTAATAAGCGCTTGCCGGTTAACCCGCATCAGGACGGCGGAGAGATCAATCCTTTGCAGCACCTTTTTCGTCACGGGCCTCTTGGAATCAAGAAAGACCAAAGAATTCACGAAAGCCACGCAATCCTCCGAGTTCAAGGCAGCCGCAAGGATGGCTGCTTGCTCAGCGAATTGACAAGGCACAAAATAGCAGGTGTCATCCAGCATGACTGACATGCCTTGCTGTGGGCCTACGACTCTGAACCGAATCGTTTTATAAAGCCCAGATACGGCTACTTTGTATCGCGCAAACGAGTAGTCTCCAATACCGAACATAGAGAATGGCGGGCGGCCGTCGTAGATTGAGGACTTTCGCGCGTCAAACTTATCGCGGTGACTAGTTAGGTATACCCAAAGCAACGGAGCGGAGTCGCGAAGCTGGCTCGTATCTTCACCCAGTTGCTTCTGCGTGACGAGCACTCGATATCTTGCGACAGGATTATCTCTGCTATTTAGGTCTGAGCTTTTTAGCAAAGGATACACGAAGGCACTTTCGACGGAGACCAACTCGCCCTGCCGATTGCGAAGCCCTCCCTCTTCCTGGCTAAGTTCCATAACGCTAGAGGCATCGTGCTTGATTCCTTGTCTCCAGACCACGGGACTCTCGCCGTCGAGAACGCTAAGACGTTCGTAGCTCTCATAGTTTGAGACCAGGCAGCCGTTTACGATTCCTAAAACACCCTGAGGTATTTCCGAATCCAAATCTGCGTACATGTTCGCCCGGTAATTAGATTCGCCCACTCCAACATCAATCTTGAATAAACACGCATCAACGGCTGCGTTGAACCATCTCTTCGCATCGATCAGATATATCTCTGGGTTCGAGATTGGCAACCCGGTTGATTCAGCGTACGAGAGGACATTTCGCGCTACCGCCGTCTTGCATAATAGAGCGATCGTTGGCTGTGCCCAGGCCAGTTCCTTGATCAGTTTGATCCAGATGAACTCCGCGATATCGAAGTTCGATCCGCCGGTCTTTGCGTCGAAGCCCCTTCGTCCCTTGAAGTTCGACTTCGCCGGGAGGTTGCCGCTTTCTAGGCCACCAAGCTCGGAGTTCGTTACCCAAGGGGGATTTCCAACCACGAGTAGTGGTCCGGACTCCGCCCAATGCAGCTCGGCCAGATTCATTCGAAAGAGGTCGGCGTGGTGGATTTTCGTATTGCCTTCCGATGTGATCTGTGTTCGAGCGGCATAGCTCGGTTGCACCTCAATACCTTGGATCTCGCTAGGGGGAGTGGGTCGAGACCGCAGGCCAACAATGAAATTCCCCACCCCGCAGGTTGGCTCTAGCACACGAGCCCACGACCCGCCGCGTCGATAGATCGCTCGCAATACGCTGTTAACTAACTCCAGAGGGGTCTGGAAATCACCGAACTCACGCAAGAAGATTCTCCACGCCTTGGATTTCGCCCGTTGCGGACAAGTTGATTACGCGTCCATACTGCAATCTCCATTGTAGGGCGTTAGATATCGTGAGATAGCCTTGGCCGGGCCTTTCGTGCAGAATTCTTTCCACTAGCCGAGTCCGCCCCACCTCTTCTAACGGCAGATTACGGTCTTCCAAGAATGCTGCAAGGTCGTCGGAGTTTCCGTCCCTATCGAGAATTTCCCGAATTCCCGCTGTAGTCTGAAAATCCGCAGTCTTCTCCGCCTCAACGAATACAACATGTCTGAAGTCAAGCACAGCAGTCTTCCGGCTTGAATCGTCCAATTTCTCATAGACAAACACAAGCAGGTTGTAGCCCAGCCCATATAACTTCTGTTCCGCTGACTTGAATGGACAGGAAGACTGTGGCTGGCGAACTGATGTTGCCTTCACGTCGACGAGGAGTTCAGGGAAATCTATTCCACTGGCCGCGTTTCCCCCTTCATATTCATAACCTTCCCGCAAGTAAAGATTGAACCGCTCCTCCACGTATGTGCCGACAGCTTTTCCGTCTGTGATCCCAAATAACTCCGGATGTTCGCTGCCAAAGGCCTTAATGAAGTTCTTGACCTCCTGCTTCAGTGCAGATAGCGTCAAGTGCGGCTTGTTATCGGCTGGATTGATCGTCATTCTCCTGCAGACCAGGTCGTGCAATTGTAAGCGATTTCTTATACCGACCGCGCTACACATGACGGTTAGCTGCCGTCGGGATACCCGCCGCGATGGGTCACCAACGGAAAGTGTGGCAGCGTTTCTGGCTTTGGAACCTTGGCGCGCCATCCGTCTGGGTATGGCTCTAGACCCTGAAACAGGGGCGATTTCTGAGCGGTAGGTTCGCCAACCAAACGCTCCAGCGAATCACGCAGTTTGCGAATTGCGTCCTTGCCGAATCGTTGCTGCCAGCCATCCTCGATCATGACGACTCGCTGCCGATAAGCTTCCTGTGCATGCTTGCCCCTTGCGGTGAGATGCGCGATCTTGGAATTCTTGGCTGTAGGGTCCGGCTTCATCGCGATGTAGCCGACCTTGGCTAAGAAGCCAAGGGAATTTTTGCTTAACTCTGTCGCCGCGCCGGAGAGTCGTGGAATGTCGCGGGTACGCACGCCTTTCTCATCGAGCACTCGCAGGAAGTTGGCGCACATGGCGAGCGACAAATTCGAGTCGCGTTCGAATTCGATGGCGAAGGCCAGCAAAGCTTTGGAGAGGAGTGCGGACAGCGGAAGCTGCGCGAGCGTTTCCGGGTTAGACGGCGATTGTGAATCATTCTCCGGACCGTTGCTGACGAGTGCGTAGCCGAGGATCGGCATGCAATCGGGGAGCTCGACATCGAATTGCGAGATCAGCGCTATCAGGGCATTCCGAAGCTCATCGACTTCGTTGCTTCCGAAACGTTCCCGCCAGCGTTTTTCAATCTCTCCGAACAGAGGCTGCCAGATTTGCTGTGCCCTTCGGCCGGCAGGCTTGGCGCGGATGAGCCAATCGCGACTGGGAAGCTTGGGCCGATTGTCCGCGGGATCGGGCTTGACGACAATGTATCCCCATCGCTGCATCGGTACTAAGGTCGTCGGAGTGCGCGCGAGGCGCTCCAGTTCTCGAACCGTCACGCCCTCTTCACTGACGTGTCTCATGCAGTTTTCATACATCGCGAGCGACACCAGCCACGGGGAATTGAGCGATTCGAATTTCGAGGAGTAGTTCGTTGTGCGGTGCGGCATGCGATGCTCGAACTCGTTGTCGAACTCGACGGTGAAGGCGACTAGGGCGTGGGAAAGGAGGGTTGATACGGAAAGTCCGTTGCTCATGCGAGGAATAATAAAACACAGACCGCTGGATCTGCGAGTGTGCCGCAAGAGCGAATGCCCAATTCTTAGGGGATCAGTACGGAACGACTGAAGTCGTATGCCGATACGAATCTGAAGATTCTGTTGCCGGCAATGGGCGGTCTGCTACTCGTAGCGCAACGCTTCCACCGGATCGAGCTTCGATGCTTTCAGCGCTGGAACTAATCCGCTGGCAACTCCGATGATCAGCAACACTACGGTCGACAGCAACACGGTCGCTAACGAGATCCGCAGATGGATGTCGCCGCGGCCGGAATCGTCCTCGAAGAGGGGGCCCATCAGCGGCATGGTTCCGACTGCGGCTGCGATGGCGTACGAAATCATTACTCCGATCGCGCCTCCGATCAACATGATCAAAAGCGTCTCGGCGAGGAATTGCAATTTGATGTGCGTCTTTTTCGCGCCCAGGGCGCGGCGCAGACCGATTTCCCGGATGCGCTCGTCCACCGACACCAGCATGATATTCATGACGCCTACGCCGCCGATGCCGAGGGTGAGGGTCCCGACAAAGGCTAGTAGGACTTGCAAGCCGATCGTCATGGCGTCGATTACGGGGCGGAATTCGTCGCGACCGAACATTTGAAATGCCTTGGGATCGGTCGGTGAGAAGTTCTGCCGCGTTGCCACCGCAGCTAACACTTGCGCCATCGACTTCTTCTCGAACTGCGGAGCGAGCGGCTCGAATACCAATACCGCAGCATATTGTGTGTTCCACAGGTCTCCGGCGGTGCTGTAAGGGATGAACACAGATTCGTCGTCCGGAGAAAAATAACTGCTGAGTTGAATCTTGCGCTGCATGATGCCGATCACTTGAAAGCGCAGGCCGCCAATGATCACGGTTTCACCAACCGCGGGACGGCCACTGAAAAGCTGTTCGCGAATGCGTCCGCCGAGAAAACACACGCGGCGGCGTTCGAGTTCGTCGCTGGGATTGAGCCACCGGCCTTGCGCCGGGACTTCGTTGCGCATCTCGCCATACTCCGGGCAGACGCCGCGCACGGCGGCCGTTCCCACGAGACGGTCATTGTAGCCGACGCCCGGGCGATGCACGGTTTCCAGGCAGGCATATTTCACCAATGGCGCGGTCTCTTTGATCATCTCGATGTCCGCTTTTTCGAGAACCACTTTTTGGCCAGCGCGCTGGCCACCGGGTTGTTCGCTGGTTTGCTGTGGCCATGCGATCACAGCGCCTTTGCCAAAGGCGTCGAAACCGCCGACGAGAACCTGCCGAAAGCTGCTGCCATAGGCGATCAACAGCGTGACCGTCGCAATGCCCCACACGATGCCGAGCATGGTGAGCAGGCTGCGCGTAAAGTTGCGGCGCAGGGCCATCCACGCTTCGAGAAAAATTTCGGTGAGCATGGCTAGCCGCCCGCCTCGAAGCGCAAGGCCTCGATCGGATCGATGGAAGCCGCCTTCCGCGCGGGATACAGGGCCGAGAGCACGGCGACTATTCCCAACAGTGAGCAGGCGATGGTCCCGGACTCCCACGTCGGAATTAGTCCGGCAAAGAAATCCGGCATGGGCAGCAAGTCGACGAGAAAACAAAGCCCATAAGCGATTGCGAGACCCATGCCTCCGCTAATACACGCGATCAGGACGGCTTCGATGAAGAATTGCTTCAGAATTGTATGCGCGGGCGCGCCCAGAGCTTTGCGAACACCGATCTCGCGCGTACGTTCGCGAACGGAGACCATCATGACGTTCATCACACCGAGGCCGCCCAGGAACAGCGTGATTACGCCAACCGCGCCCAGAAAATATTTCATGCCATCGGTCATCTGGCGAAAGGCTTTGGCTTCCTGCACGGTATCCCAGATGGGACACGCTTCTTTATCTTTGGGATCGAAGTTATGCAGGCGGCCCAGAATTGCCCGCACTTCGCGCTTGCAGGCTTCGTGTTGTTCGTAGGATTTCGGCGTGATCAGCCACTGATCGAACGAAGTCTCAAGCTGCGGCGGCTTGTTGGGAAAATCCTGCTGCATGACGCTGAAGGGTACGAAAATCTTGTTGACGTCCCAGCCGTCGTAGCTGGAATCTTGTTTCTTGGTGGCCATGACGCCGATGACGACGTAAGGAAAATCGTTAACGTAAACATTTTCGCCGAGCGGATCGCGACCGCCAAAAAGCTGCTTGGCGGCGTCGCTGCCGAGGAATGCAACGCGGCGCTTGTTGGTCTGATCGTCCCAGTTGTAGAAGCGCCCGCGGGCGACGTCGAGGCTGCGGATGTAGGCGAACTTCGGGAACGATCCGGTAACGGTGAAGGCGGCGGCGTTGTAGTTGCTGTGAATACGGAGGTCTTCATCCTGTTCGAGTTCGGGAATCGCATTTTCGCAATCGACGGCCTCGCGCTGCATCACAGGCACGTCGTGGATGTCCCAGTGAACGGGGCGTCCGGCGCGGGTTCCACCCGCCTGCAGGCTGGTGCGTCCGTGGAAGGCGATCATTACGTCCTTACCCAGAGTCTTGGTCTGCTCTTCTTGCCCTTTACGCAAGCCTTCGCCTGCGGCAACCATCAAAACGATAGAGACAATGCCCCAGGCGATGCCGAACATGGTGAGGAAGGTGCGGAGCTTATGTCCCCAGAGGGTGCGAAAGACATCGCGGATAAGGTCGCTGCGTATCATCTTATGAAACTCGGAAGCCTGCCCTTTGCTTGGACGTGCCGAACTGGGGAATGTAACCTGACCCGGTCGTGGGGCAGCCCTGTGAACTACCTAATTGGGGTACGCAAGGGCGGGCAAGTTTGTTCAAACACTGTTCCTGTAAACTGAAGGAGTTTTCTATCTGACAGACGCATCGGCCCCGTAGCTCAGATGGATAGAGCAGCGGTTTCCTAAACCGTTGGTCGGCGGTTCGACTCCGCCCGGGGCCTCCATTGTCGCGCGAAAGTCTCACCCGCCTGAATTTCTCACGGTTTAAGTAGAAGTCAGCCACTCGGCGAGTGGCGTCCGCGGGACGGCTACAATGCCTTCTGGGGGAAACATGTCTCAGTCGCGTCGCGAATTTTTGGTGGGAACGTCTGCGGGATTGATTGGTACGGCTGCGGCGAAGTTTGCCGGGGCACAATCTCCATCGCCGTCCGATGTGCCGGCGGGAGAGCCGTCTGCTTTCGGCGCTGGGCCGGATGTTGGGCCGGGAGTTACTCCTGCTACCTTTGCCGAGGCTCAGAAGTTGGTGCAGTTCGAGCTTACCGATTCCGAGCGAAACATGGCGGCGGCGAGTTGGCGCAAGACGATGGCTTCGCTTTATGAGCGACGCTCTGGGCCTCGGAAGCTGGCTTTGGAGGCGAATGTGGCGCCTGCGACAGTGTGGAATCCGACGTCGGCCGTTGCAGAGCCAGCAGTGCATCGAGACCGATTCGTGCGCAGCGATTCCGATCCCGAATCTTTGCCGTCTCGTGATGAGGATATCGCTTTCGCCCCGGTGGCGCGGCTTTCTCGTTGGATTGAATCTCGCCAACTGAGCAGTGAGCGGCTCACAAATATTTATTTGGATCGACTGCGCAGGTTCGATCCCAAGTTGCGCTGCGCGATCACCCTGACACCAGAGTTGGCAGTCACTCAGGCTAAGCGAGCGGATCAAGAGATCTCATCGGGGCATTATCGCGGGCCCTTGCACGGTATTCCGTTCGGAGTAAAGGATTTGCTCGACACTGCCGGCATTCCGACCACTTACGGTGCGGAGTTTTATCGCAATCGAGTACCGTCGGAAGACGCCGTGGTTGTGAAACGCTTGCGCGAGGCTGGCGCGGTGCTGGTCGCGAAATTGAGTCTTGGCGCGTTGGCGCTCAACGACATTTGGTTTGGCGGGCAGACGATGAATCCCTGGCTGCTTGAGGAAGGCGCGTCGGGTTCGAGCGCTGGGCCGGGCGCGGCGGTGGCTGCGGGATTGGTGGGCTTCGCCATCGGTAGCGAGACCGGTGGCAGCATCGTCAGTCCGTCAATGCGCTGCGGGGTTACGGGTTTGCGTCCGACCTATGGACGCGTGCCGCGCACTGGCGCAATGACTCTGTGCTGGTCGCTCGATAAACTCGGCCCCATGACTCGCAGCGTCGAAGACACGATGCTGGTGCTGCAAGCGATCTCTGGTCCGGACACTGGGGACTTGGCGAGCGTCCCCAGCAAGCTTGATTTTGACGCCAATGCCAGTGTGAAGGGACTGCGAGTGGGATATTTTCCCGCCTGGATGAACGAGCGTCCGGCAACGGACGTTGATCGTGCGGCACTCAAAGCTGTGGCCGATCTCGGCATGGTTCCGGTCGAAGTTTCGCTGCCGGATTGGCCTTACGGCACGTTGAATCTAATTCTTTTCGCAGAGGGCGCTGCGGCGTTCGAAGAACTCACCCTCGACCACAAACTCGATCAACTGAAGATGCAAACACCGGACTCTTGGCCCAACATTTTTCGCGAGGCGCGGTTCTTGTCGGCGGTGGATTTCGTGCAGAGCGATCGTTTTCGCCGCAAGGTCGCGGAGGAAATGGCGCGCGTGTTGTCTAAGGTCGATCTGCTCCTAGTGCCATCGTTGCGCGATGAAATGCTTACGATCTCCAACAACACGGGACATCCGTCGCTCACGCTGCGTGCGGGCTTCGTACAAGTGTCCAAGGCGCGCAGCGATTGGGCGCCGGATCCGGCTCATCCGGTGCCGACGTTTGCGTCGCCGCGACGGGTTCCGCATGGGGTCACGCTGATCGGGCGTCTGTTCGATGAGGGGGTCATAGCGCGAGTAGGGATCGCGCTGGAAAAGAAGTTTGCGGTTGTCGATGAACGCCCGCCGGGATTTTGACCTAGGATCGCTCTCCCACATACCAGGGCGCGCTTACGGTAAAGATGCGCTGGTTACCGCGCGCCAGCAGCACCCATTCCAGCAGCCGGCCACGCTGATTGTGCAGGAAGGTTTCGTACCATTTGTCTTCCACCAGCTCGGGGATGACCACGATGATGTTGCGTTTCGGATGTTTCTTGGACAGGTCGAGAACAAACTGCACGATTGGAATAATGACGAAGCGATATGGCGATGGCAGGACGTGGAGCTGGGGCGGTTCTTTGCCGGCGGCGCGGAAAGGCTGCACGACATAGTGCGCCCAGTCGTCCTCCAGCAATTCGGCGTGTTCGTTAGGCTCGACGTGCAGAGCGACCACTTCGGAGGAAAGTCGCGAGGCGAACTCTATGCCTAGGCGGGTGATGTTGCTCCAGCGGTCGATGGCGATGACCGCGATTGGCTCCTGGTTGAGGCCCGCGACATCGACGGGGATTTTGCAGTTCGTACGCAGTCTCACCGCATGGTAGTGGCGGCGAACGAAGACGAAAAGAGTGATTACTAACGGGATAAAAATCAGTGTGATCCACGCGCCCTCGGCGAATTTCGCAACCAGCACGACGCAGGTGGTGATGCCGGTGACGATGGCGCCGAGGCCATTTACCATCGCGCTCTTGAACCAGTGCGGGCCGCGATCCCTGAACCAATGGCGCACCATTCCGGCCTGAGAAAGCGTGAAGGCCAGGAATGCGCCTACGGCATAGAGCGGGATCAAGCGATCGGTCACGCCGCCGAATAAGATCAGCACGCCGCCGGAGAGCAGCGCCAGCACGACGATTCCATAGGTGTAGACCAGGCGGCGTCCGCGGTATCCAAAGGCGTGCGGGAGATAATTGTTTTGCGCGATGGCGCGGCACAGTCGCGGAAAGTCGGCGAACGCGGTGTTGGCGGAGAGCGACAGCACCACGAGAATCGCTCCCATGGTGAGGTAATAAAAATAGCCTTTACCGAAGACCGCCGATGTCACCATGGAAAGAATGCTTTGATATCCGGGCTGGCCGGGATCGGTGGCGGCGATACCGTAGATTCTTACCAGCCACGAAATTCCTGCCAGCAAGATCGCGAGCAGAAAAATGATGACGGTGAGGGTACGCTGCGCGTTCTTTACGGTCGGTTCTTTGAAGGCCTTCACGCCGTTGCTGACGGCCTCCACTCCGGTGAGAGCGGTGCAACCGCTGGCAAAAACTTTTAGCAGCAGCCAGTAGCTGACGGCTTGGGTCATCGCTGGCGGAGGCGGCAGCGCGACTACGGGGGTGGGATGTCCGCCTGCGAGCAGCACGCGGATGAATCCGGCAACGATGGTGATAAGAATCGTGCCAACGAATAGATAAGTCGGAATCGCGAAGAGGGTTCCGGCTTCGCGAACACCGCGCAGGTTGAGGATCGTGATGACAATGAGGATGCCCACGCAAAGAGAAACTGTATGCGGCAATAGCGACGGGACTGCCGACACCAGCGCACCTACTCCCGCGGAGATGCCGACCGCAGCGGTGAGAATGTAATCGGCGAGCAGCGCGGCGGCCGCGAGCAATCCCGCAGGTGCGCCGAGATTGAAGCGCGCGACCGTATAAGAGCCGCCGCCAGAGGGATAGGCGGCGATGGTCTGACGGTAGGAAAAATATACGATTATCAGCAATGTGATAATCGCCGCGCTGATGGGGACGATGTAGCGAACGCCGAGCAGTCCCAGCGGCATGAGCAGGCTGAGCGCGGCTTCCGGGCCGTATGCGGCGGAGCTTAATCCGTCCAAGCCGAAGATCGGAACGCCCTGCGTCACGCCGATCTGTTCGGCGCGTTCGTCGCTGGTGCGGATTGGCTTGCCGACAACGAGATCGAGAATGTTCATGCCGGATGTCGATTCGAGCCGTCCATGAGATGCTACTTCTTTTCTTCCTGCCGCATCTTCCACAGCATTTGACGCAACATGCCCATCCAGATGACGGCATCGCGCTGCGGTAGATGCAGGCGTCGAACTACCCGGCGGATGCGGCTTTCGGCGTCGGCGACGCGGCGCATTTCAAGGAAGCCGCTGGCATAAAGGGCTTCGAGCAGTAGTCCTGTGATGCGTTCTATTTCTTCGGCGCTGGCGGCTGTAACTTTTTCTGGCTTCGCGGCGCGGGCGTCGCGAATCAGTTCGTAGAGACAGACAGCGACTGCCTGGCCGAGGTTCATCGAAATGTTCGTGTCTTCGGTCGGAATGCGAATCAGCCAATGGCAGTGGCTTAGATCGTCGTTGGATAGGCCGTAACGCTCCGATCCGAAGAGTAGAGCGACATTGCCGCCGGACATGTGTTTGCGAATCGAGCGACCTCCATATTCAAGGCGGCGTACGGCATGCTGCAATTCGCGATGGCGGACGGCGGTCGTGCCCACAACGAGCGTACAGTCCGCTACCGCTTCCGCGACCGTGGTAAATTCTTCAGCGTTCGCGAGGATGGACGCCGCGCCCACAGCGGAACGGGCCTCGCGAAACGCTTTCTCGTAAGGATTCACGACCCGCAGCCGCGAAAAGCCAAAATTGCTCAGCGCGCGCGCGGCCGCGCCGATGTTCAAGGAATTGCGCGTTGAGACCAGCACAACGCGCAGGCGATCGGGATCGAGACGTTGAGGCAAGTTGCTATTTTACGGGAGAGGCGACCTCACGATCGGATCAGTTGACCCAGCGGGGGTGTCCGCCGATCCCGATGTGCTGCACGCCAGATCCCTTGCCCGGCTGAAGTACGCCGGATCTTCGGGATGACTTTAGGAGGGTGACGCCTCTCTCTTTACTCGCCCATGATTTTGACGATGATTCGCTTATCGCGCCGGCCGTCAAACTCAGCGTAGAAGATGCGCTGCCATGTGCCGAGATCGAGCCTGCCGTTGGTCACGGGCACGATTACCTGATGATGGATGAGGAGAGCCTTCAGGTGCGAGTCACCGTTGTCCTCGCCGGTTTGATGATGCTTGTAGTCTGGATTCGCCGGAGCCAGTGTTTCCAGCCACTGGTCGATATCTTCGATCAGGCCGGACTCGTTGTCATTCACGTACACGCCCGCGGTGATGTGCATGGCCGAGATGAGCGCCATGCCTTCCTGAATGCTGCTTTTCTTGACCAGCGCTTCGACTTGTGGCGTCAGGTGAATGTAAGCGCGGCGCGTTTTCGTATGTACTTTGATGTATTCGGTCAGCGTCTTCATGAGAGGAATGATTTTATCGCTCCAGCGAAACCGCGAGCGCGTCGAGCGAAAGTGAGCGGAGAAGATTTCTTCTCATGCCGCGCTCGACTTCCGAAATTTTGTCGGCAGCCTGGGCAATCCAGTCGAAGCTGACGGAATTCGCCATCCTTTGCAGCTCGCCTTTGATATCCGTGTTGCGAATTAGAGTGGGGGTGCCGGAACTGAGGAAGAGCAGGTCCTCCAATAACAGATAAAGCGCATGCAGCAAGCCTTCAAGTTTCTCGCGGCCTTCGGCACCGGCCCGATAGGTCTCCGTGATCTTGAAAAGTTCCGTGTGATCGGCCGCGTTGAGCGCCGAGCTGAGAATTGCTAAAGCGTCGGTGCGCCCCGCAATATAGCTCTTGAGATCGAACCTCAGGGCACGTCCGATGGCTCCGCCAGAGAGTCGGGCCACCAAGGCGCGCTGTTTGGGTTCCCACTCGGGACGATGGATAGCCAGATATCTCTCGACCTCATCAACGGATAAAGCTTGTAAGGTTACGGTCATCGATCGCGAACGGATTGTCGGCAAAAGCTCATGAGCGTTCTCCGTGAGCAGAAAGATCGTGGCGAAATCGGGCGGCTCTTCCAATATCTTCAAGAGCGAGTTGGCGGCTTCTTTCATGAAAGCGGAGTCGGTGAAGATAAAAATTTTCTCCTTACCTTGGCTGGGGCGGAAGTAAATCGTCTCGATGACGCGCCGGACCTGGTCTACCTTAATCATCATTTGCGGCGGGTCGGGCGGAATGACCAGCACGTCGGGATGAGTTTGGACGAACATGCGCGTGTCTTTTTTGTCGGCTTCGCGCATGTTCTCGCGGGAGTCAACGGCCTCCTCGAAGCGCGCTTGCAAGTCGGCGGCTTGTGCAATACGAACGCAGTTGCTGCACTCGCCGCAGAAATCCGGCAAGCCGTCGGTGAGTTTCGGAGCGAGGCAGTTCATGGCTTGCGCGAGCATCAGCGAGAGCGTGTACTTGCCCGCGCCGGCAGGGCCTGCGATGATGACTGCTTGTGGAAAGCGATTGCGCGCCAGCATATCGCGCAGGCGGTTTACGGTTTCCGAGTTGCCGTAAAAGGAGGAGAATCCCATAGCTATTGCAGTTTAAGTTTTAGCCGTTCTTTGATCAGCGGAACAATCTTTTTGTGAGTCTGCGCCGGAGTGCCTCGGGCATCGATTAGCGCGACGCGATTTTTGTCTCTGGCGGCGATGGCGAGGTAGCCTTGATGGACGCGACGAAAGAAACTTGTGTTCTCGCTCTCGAAGCGGTTTTCGTCGCTGTCGGACTTCGTGAGCTCTTCGGAGTTACGTCGACGCGCTCGCCCTATGCTGGTGGCCGGGTCGGAATCCATGAGAATCGTGAGATCGGGCTGCAAGTTGCCGCAAAGAATGCGATGCAAGGTCAGCACGCTTTCGCTACCCAGTTTTCTGCCTGCGCCTTGATAGGCCTCGGTTGAATCGGTGAAGCGGTCGCACAGGACGATCTCGCCTGCGGCCAGTGCGGGATGAATAACTTCTTTGATGTGCTGGGCGCGGGCGGCGAACATCAACGCCATTTCCGCCATAGGGTCGATCCCGATGCTGCGCGAGTCCAGGAGAACAGCGCGAATTTTCTCTCCAGTTGGAGTTCCGCCGGGCTCGCGCGTAGTCATCACCGGGAGACCGGCGTGTGCGAGGGCATCGGCGAGTTTCTGCATCTGCGTGCTCTTACCGCAACCATCCAATCCTTCAAAGGTGACGAATTTTCCGCGCACTGAAGACACGCCGAATCATAGCATTTGGACGAAACCGGAGGTTACCAAGGGTACTTTTCCGATGAAGCGCCGCAGTTTAAAGTGCGGTCATGTCCTCATCTTCGGCGAAACAATCGAAAGTGATTTGCATGCAGTGCGAAATGAACGAAGAGCGCTGCGAGTGCGAGAAATACTGTTGCAACTGCCAGAGCCAGATTGATGTGCGCCTCTGCCAGGACGGACTTTACTACTGCGTCCCCTGCCGCGAAGCCTGCGATTACAAAGTTTCGGGGTAGTTGGCGGAAGCGAGTGGGAGTCGAACCCACCGGCGACGGGATCACCCGCCGCCCGCCGGTTTTGAAGACCGGGACGATCACCGGATCACTCGCGCTTCCATCCGTTCGATTCTATTGCACCCAAGTAATGGTTGAAACGAGTCCTTCGCCAAAAGTAAAGAGCCGAACGGAAGACCGTCCGGCTCTTGGAGCTCGCGGCAGGAATGATTCTAATTCGGAGAAAGCTCGAAGACCACTCCCTGGTTGTCTGTGCCGCCAAATTGGCCGGTTCCATACAAGTTGCCGGCGGAGTCGAGGATTACTCCCGACCCAGGGTAGGCTCCGTCCGATCCTCCGGTGAAGGCGTAGAGCGTGGTGAACTTGCCGGTGTGATCAAGCTCGAATACCGTGCCGTAGCCGAGTGAGCCTCCAACGGTTGTGCCGAATAGATTGCCGTGTTTATCGGCGATAAGGCCAGAGGGCTGGGAACCATCTGCTCCGCCGGCGAAGGTATGAAGCACTGTCTCTTTGCCGCCTGGGCTCAACCTGAAAATGGTGCCGCATCCGTACTGGCAGGTGCCGTTGTTGCCACCTTGGTAGGTGTATCCATAGAGGTTGCCAGCAGGATCTCGAATGAGAGATCCGCCGGGGTTGGCGCCGTCGCCGCCGGACGGCCCGTTGAATGTGTACAGAACGTTGTACTGTCCGCTGGCGTCGATCTCGAACAGTACGCCACAGCCGCCACCAGCGCAGGCTTTGTTTCCACCTTCGCTCGCGGTGCCATATATATTTCCGGTGCTGTCGAGTATGACCGGGCCGGCTGGGCCGTAGCCGCCACTCGTTCTCTGGAAGCTGTACAAAAGGGTCTCGTTGCCAGCGGAATCGAACTTGTACACTACACCTTCGCCACCTGAGCCGCCTCCGAACGTGGTGCCGTATAGGTTGCCTTTGCTATCGAGAGTAACGCCGCTGCCAGGGTATGCGCCGTCGGTAGAACAGTCGTTGCAAAAGGTATGGAGAAGGGAGAGCTTGCCCTTCGGGGAAACTTCAACCAGAGTTCCGCCGCCATAACTGCCGTCGTACACGCCGCCTGAACTGGTCGTGCTATAAAGACTTCCGGCGGCGCTGGCCGTCACGGATCCCGTCGGTGTTGCTCCGTTGTAAGCGTCAAAGGAAAGGGTGGTAAGGCTCCCCTTTGAGTCCAGCCGGAAGAGACTTCCGCAGCCATCTTCTTCACATGAGGAATTGCCGGTAAATCCGCCGTATTGGGTGAGGCCATACAAGTTACCGGCAGCGTCGCGGATGAATGGGCCTAGAGGCTTCCATCCATCGGTGCCTCCGGTGAAATTGTAGAGAACGGTTTCGCTGTAGGACTGCGCGTGCGCAACGACGGATAAAACCGTGAGCGCCAAAATGGCTGCTAGGAAGCGCCCGGTATTTGCGGCGCGCGGGGTGCGGGTTAACGTCGTAGTACGTGAGGTTTGCATGATTTCTCCGAAAAACTGGGATTTACCGAGCGACCTTCAACCGGGACGAAGAGACTTGGGCTATGCGACCATTGGATGTTTTCGGAGAAGGCGAGTTGCCTTCTCCCGATTTGTTTGGACTGTTACTGAGGCTGCTTTACCACCCGCAGGTACGGTTTCAATGTTTTCCAGCCCTCGGGATACTTCTGTGCGGCTTCTTCGTTTGAAACTGCGGGGACGATGATGACGTCTTCACCCGGCTTCCAGTTGGCGGGGGTGGCGACTTTGTGCTTGGCGGTGAGTTGCATGGAGTCCAGCACGCGTAGCACTTCGTCAAAGTTGCGGCCTGTGGTCATCGGGTAGACGAGCATGAGCTTGATCTTCTTGTCCGGCCCGACGACGAAAACGGTGCGCACCGTGGCATTGTCGGCGGCGGTGCGTCCTTCGGAAGTGTTGCCGCTCTCGGCGGGCAACATGCCATAGAGCTTCGCGATTTTCAGTTCCGGATCGCCGATCATCGGATAGGTGACTTTGTGGCCTTGCGTTTCTTCGATATCCGCGGCCCACTTGCCATGATTAGTTACCGGATCGACGCTGAGGCCGATGATCTTCGTGTTGCGCTTGGCGAACTCGGGTTGCAGTCCGGCCATATAGCCGAGTTCTGTGGTGCAAACCGGGGTGAAGTCTTTGGGATGCGAAAACAAGACGGCCCAGCCGTCGCCGATCCACTCGTGAAAGTGGATGGTGCCCTGCGTGGTGTCGGCGGTGAAGTCTGGGGCGAGGTCGTTAATGCGCGGCATGCGCGCTACTTCGGCGGTTTCGGTGCTCATGGATGTATCTCCTAAAAAGTTTAGTGAACCGCGAATCGTCAGAACCCGCCGCACTCGAGTAAACTCCGAATGTCGTTTTTTGAGGATACTTGGGGGCTTCGGGCGGAGTCAAACCCAGCAGTGGCGCTAGAATCAGGGTTATGGCTGGCCCACGACGCTACGCGTTCTCACAAGTCGATGTTTTCACAGACAAGCCCTTCGAAGGCAACGCACTCGCGGTATTTGCCGATGCGCGCGGACTCAGCGATCACGAGATGCAGCGTATCGCGGTCGAGATGAATTTGTCGGAGACGACCTTTGTTTTGCCCCGGGATTCGGCGACCGAAGCGAAATCCGGGGTGCAGGTCCGCATCTTCACGGTGCAGGAAGAGTTGCCGTTCGCGGGGCATCCAACTTTGGGCACGGCGTTCGTGCTGCGGGGGAAGGCTGCGTCGCCTGTGATCACGCTGGATCTAGCGGTGGGGAGCGTGCCGGTTCGATTTAGTGAGGGGGGTGGGGAATCCACGTTCGGCGAGATGACGCAGATCGACCCGACATTCGGGGAGACGCATGACCGCGAAGCGGTGACGCGGGCGGCTGGATTGCGCGATGGCGACATCGATCCCTCGCTGCCGATTCAGACTGTGTCCACGGGCGTGCCGTTCACCATCGTTCCGCTGCGCGGGCTGGAGATCATTCGCAATCTGCGAGTCGATTTGGCGGGGGCGGCGGAATATCTGGGGCAATCGGGAGGGAAGTTTTTTTATTTTGTTTCGCGCGAGACGGTGGACGCAAAGGCCAGGCTTCATGCACGCATGATTTTTTATAACGGGGAAGATGCGGCGACCGGTTCGGCCGCGGGCAGCGCAGCGGCCTGGATGGTTGCTTACGGCGTAGCTCAACCCGATGAACAGGTTTTGATTGAGCAAGGAATCGAAATGGGAAGGCCCAGCCGCATCTTGGTGCGCGCTTCGCGCAAGGATGACCGAGTAGTAAATGTGCGCGTCGGTGGAAATGCTGTTGAAGTTTTGCGCGGCGAACTTTTCCTCTAGGTGCGGATCGCGAATTTTCCATAAAAAATCGTCACTGCATAACCGCAACAAAAATGCAATGGAGCGAATTGACCATTGGCATCAACGGCACTTTACACGCAGTGCTCCTCGCAATTAGGATTCGTTTCGCTCTGGTCCACAAAAAACTTTTAGAAAGCCCGGTCGCGTTTGCGTCCCCCGCGCACAAGCGTTCGGAAGGTAATCCATGAAACCGAAACGAACGATTCTTTGCGTGGACGACAACGAGCAGTCGTTGTCGATTCGCAAAGTGTTGCTGGAAACGCGTGGCTACCGCGTGGTGACGTGCGCCAGCGGGGAAGAAGCGCTGACTCGCTTTAAGCACGGCGGTGTCGATCTGTTGCTCACCGACTTGGTGATGCCTGGAATGGATGGCGCGCGCCTGATTGAGGAAGTGAAGGCGATCTCGGCGCAGACTCCGGCGATTCTGATCTCGGGTAAAGTGAGGGGATACGAGCGCGACACGATGGCGGACAGCTTTCTGCCCAAGGGGATGCACGCGCCCGCCGAACTGCTTGAACGTGTGCGGACGTTGTTGATCAAGAAGCGTGGGCCGAAGCGTGCGGCGCCAGCTGTGACAACTCCTTCGGCGCGGAGCCATGTCGCTTAGTCGTCGCGAGGTTTCATGTAAGATCGAAAGTTCATGGCTGGTTTCATAGAGGCGGTCGATCTTCGTAAAACTTATCGCATCGGAAAAGTGGATGTGCAGGCGCTACGCGGGGTTTCGCTGAGCGTGAATCGCGGTGAATTTGTCAGCATCGTGGGGCCGTCGGGCAGCGGAAAATCCACGTTGTTTTATCTTCTGGGCGGGCTGGCGAGAGCGGATTCCGGCCACGTTGTGGTTGACGGAGACGATTTCGCGACGCTCTCCGACGCCGAGCGCACCAACATGCGCAAGCGCAAGATTGGCTTCGTCTTCCAGAAATTCAATTTGCTGCCGACGCTGGATGCAGGGTCAAACATCCAGATTGCGGTTGAGATTGCTGGTCACTCCGCCCCCGATCCGGTTCACTTCGAAAAGATCGTTCGGTTGCTCGGAGTGCAGAAACGGCTGTCCCATCGACCGTCGGAAATGTCTGGAGGCGAACAGCAACGGGTGGCATTGGCCCGTGCGCTGGTCAACAAGCCGGCCATCGTACTGGCCGACGAGCCTACTGGAAATCTCGATTCGGAGAACTCAGAGATCGTCCTGAACATGTTGAAGCAGACCAATCGCGAACTGGGGCAGACCGTGTTGATGATCACGCACAATCCTGAAGCGGCGCGCTATGGCGACCGCATTGTTCATATGCGCGATGGGCTGATGGTCTCGGCGGAGCGCGATCCGCAGTGGGCTGGGCGCGACTGATCTAGATGTGCCGAACTTCGTCCGCCAGCAACGATTCTCTTACGAACGCTCCGATTTCATGGTTGAAATAGTTCGGAGGCGCAACATAGAAGACCGGTCTCTTGCTGACCGGTTTCAGCGAAATTCCGTTCCATGCCGGAATTGTGCCGTCGGCGGATTTGTGCAGAATGACGGCGGACGCCCGATCCAGAAATTCTTGGGCGGACGTTTTGAAATCCGGATTGGCGGGATCGAGGACTGTGAGGTATAAATCCGGACGGATAAATTTCAAGATGCTGTTGGATTCGATGATAACGTGCGCTGCACCCGCGAGCCTGCGGCGAACCGCGGGCATGGCTTCGGCGAGATGACCTTGCTCGGTGCGCACCCACCAGACTCGCTCGGCTCCGGCCCGGAGAAAGCGCGAAGTGTCGGACTGGCCCGAGCGGTTGCGTTCTTCGGAGATCGCCCAACTGTGATCGGTGGAGGCACAGTCGCAAGGCTCGCCGTTGCGGGAGCATACGCCGTGTCCGTATTGCGTGATTTTGAAAGCGGTCCAGCGAAATTGCGGGAGAGCGGCGATCACACTGGCGACCAGGCTTGTCTTGCCGACGTTGCGCGAGTTCCCGCCGATGACGACGATTGCCATGGTTACTTTTTCGCCAGACGCGCCAGGGTCGCGAGTTCCTTCAAGTAGCCGCGTAAAGGCCGCGCCGGCGTTCCCCAGAAAATCACACCTTTGCCACGGACGATTTTGTTGGAGGGGACTCCGCTTTGCGCTCCCAGTATCACGCCGTTTTGCACGCGAACATGATCGCCGAGACCAACCTGGCCTCCGACAACAACATTGTCTTCAACGGTGACGCTGCCCGATATACCGGTCTGGGCGGCGATCACGACATCTTCTCCAATTTGTACATTGTGACCGACGTGAACCAGGTTGTCGATTTTTGTGCCGCGACCGATGCGCGTCGTCGCCAGGGCGCCGCGATCAATGGTGGAATTGCATCCGATCTCGACATCGTCGCCGATTTCGAGTCGTCCGATTTGCGGGAACTTTTCGTATTTGTCGCTGCCGGGATCGCGCACGTAGCCGAAACCATCTCCGCCTAATACGACTCCGGCATGAACCGCGACGCGGTTGCCCACAGTTGTCTGAGGATAGATGGTGACGTTTGGATAGATGTCGCAATTGGTTCCTATGTTTACGTGCGGCCCGATGACGCAGCCTGCGCCGATCGTGGTGCCGTCTCCAATGGTGCAGTGTTCGAGAATGACAGCGTGTAGGCCGACCTCAACATTTTGCCCTAGGG
This sequence comes from Terriglobia bacterium, assembly GCA_963799065.1. Classification (GTDB taxonomy): domain Bacteria; phylum Acidobacteriota; class Terriglobia; order Terriglobales; family Acidobacteriaceae; genus JAJPHW01. The sequence continues at coordinate 162,164 of CAWCVJ010000003.1, read as the reverse complement.
TTGAATTCGGGTCCACCACAGCGGTTGGATGAATTGCGCCCGTGGGATTCGCGCGCGGGTTCAGAAAAGTTGCCGCGCGAGCGAAGGCCAGTCGCGGATTAGCTGCGATGAGCAGCGGTTTATTGCCGGGGATTTCCGATGCCGCAGTGATCACGGCGCCTGCCTGCGAGGATAAGGCCTTCATTAGGCTGTCCTCGTTTTCCGCGAAGACTAAGTCTTCTTTTCCGGCTTCCGCAACACTTGCCACGCCGCTGATCGGGATTTGATTATCTCCGAATACGCGGCCTTTCAGAACTTCGGCAATCTCTCGTAGCTTCCGCTTCATGCCCTGTTTGTATATGTTCGCACCAAGAAAGGAAAGTCGGGGCGGATTTGCGGGGCTAAAATCGAGACATGCAGCGGAGAATCTTCTGGATCGTGTTCACTGTCCTCGGCCTCATCGCCGACGTCGTCCTGCCGATTTGGTGGGGGCTTGCCGCGACCATCCCGCTCGGCGTCCTCAGTTGGTGGATCGCGTACCGCAGCGATTGGTTCAATTGAGCCGATTTAGTAAAGCGAGGGTTCCCCTTCGGGCCGCGTTTTCCAGCGGCGATGGACCCAGAGCCACTGATCGGGATAGCGGCGAACATAGTCCTCGATGACGCGGTTGAACAGGGCGGTGTTTGCGATGATATCTTTTTCATCGTCGCCTGTCTGAATGAGTTTCAACTCCGGCTCGAAGCGCAGACGATATTTGCCGAGCGTGGGATCCCAAATGGTGAAGCCGGGAACGACGGCCGCGCCCGTGCGCAGGGCGATGCGGGCCACGCTGCTGGTGGTGCAGGCCGGGATTCCAAAGAAATCTACAAAAATCCCTTGCGACAGCATCATGTTGGTGTCCATGAGAACGCCGGTGGTTTTACCGGCGCGCATGGCCTTGAGAATGGCGCGCAGCGAGTCGTCTTTGTCCAGCATGACGTTGCCGTAAAGAGAGCGGTAATGGCGGGTAAGGCGGTCCAGGTAGGGGTTGTCGAGCGGACGCATGAGAACTTGCAGGGGATGGCCCTGAAGCGAGTGGGCGAGAGCGGACAGCTCCCATGCGCCGAGATGAGCCGTGAGGAAGAGCACTCCGCGACCGTGCGCGAAGGCGCGATCGAAGTTCTCGAAGCCGTCATAGATGACAACCTCGCGAATGTTCTCTTTCGTTAATTTGGGGAACAGGCACAGCTCCCCTGCCTGACGGCCGAGAGAGACGAAGACGCCACGCAGAATTTTGGAGCGCTGGCGGCGAGTCTTCTCTGGAAAGGCGAGCGCGAGATTGCGCATGCCCACTTGGCGCAAGCGCCCGTGGAGGATGTAGACCAGCCAGCCGACCGAGATGCCAGCGGCTCGCGCCAGCGGACGGGGCAGCGCTCCGACAGCTTTTACCAGCAGCCAAACTACCGCGTACTCGAGTTTCTGCCGCATCCCGGGGGAACAGGTGACATTATCACTGGTGAGGGTGGGTGAGGGGAACTATTTCGGGATTACCGGTCGCTTTGCTCTGTGAAACCTCGGCGTTTTCTTTGTTGGAGAAGGTCAAAACCCTTCACCACAGAGGGCACCGAGGTTTCGCAGAGGTTCACTGGGTTATTTCGAGGCTGCTTTGGCCCACTTCGCCAGCGAATTCAAGAAGGGATAGGCTTTGTCTGTGGCTGGGACTTGCCCCTGTAGAGCCGCCTTGGTGGTCACGAGGTGACCGTAGAATTCGCGGGTGCTGTCTTTATCTTGCTTAACGACCGCGCCGCTGAGTGAGATTCCGGCGAAGACGCCGCGGGTGCGGGAGTAGCTGAGAATTTGTGCCCGCATCTTCCAATCTGTGTCCGCTGTGGCGTTGCGTCCTACGGGGCCGGCTGCGACGCTGGCGTCTGCCCCGAGTTTGAACTCGCTGGTCAGTAGTTCATGCATGCCATGCTGATTCATCACCAGCATGACGAGATCGACCGCTTGGCCGCCGATCTGGAAGCCAAAGCTGCCTCCGGTGACGGAGAAGAATGCGGGAGCGCTCCAGCCGGTTTTGGTGCGGCAGCTGGCGACTCCGCGCCCGAAGCGGGCGCCGACGATGAACGCGCCATTCAACAACGAGGGCACAACGGCGACGCACTCCGCTGACGCCAACACATTGGCAGGAATGCCCTGGTCGGGAGCGGATTGGATCTCATCCAGCACGGTTCCTGCGGCTTCGAGGCGGTCGACTGCCTTGCCTCGATCTTTGTCGTCGTCATCGCCAGCGAGTAGAGAAGTAGAGATGAGTAGGAGTGCGGCGATTGCCAGTAGCTTTTTCATGGGGAATTCCTCTGTTCTAAAAATTTGCCTGAGAGTTGATTTTAGTGGATTCAGGTTTGCTTAAACGTTGGACGGCACGTTAGAAGTGCGGGTTGTTGCTGGAAGAGGTACGGGACAAAAAAATCGAGGTCGGCAACGGTGACCCTATATCTCCGCTCCCGACCTCGCTCCCAGGTTCTGTGGTAGGTGAAACGAGTATGCGTCGGAGGCGAAAAGCGGGCAAGATTACGACGGTAACTGTCCTTTAGTAACTAGGGTGCACGGAGCCAAAGAGAAAAGCAGTTTCCTCGCTTCGCTCGGAATGACAAAAATTGATTTACTCGGCGTTTCGCAGCGCTCTCGGCGGTGCAACGTTCTTTACGTCACCACACGTGGCAGGAGTTTTCCCTGACCATGGGCTGGCCTTTCTTGCAGCCGAAGGCTTCGCGGAACTCGGGCATGTTGGAGACGACTCCGTTGACCCGGAACTCATTGGGTGAGTGCGGATTGGATTGCGCCAGCAGGCGTTCGACTTCCGGCGTCAGAATTCCGCACCACGACTCGCCGTAGGCGATGAAGAACCGCTGCACCGGGCTGATGCCGTCGGTCTTGGCGGTTTTCTGGTTGTCCGTTAATGTGTTTTCGAAAGCCATCAGGGCGATGCGTGTGCCGCCGTTGTCGGCGGTGTTTTCGCCGAGGGTTAGCTTGCCATTGAGCTTTAATCCGGGCAACGCTTCGAAGCCGGAGTACTCGTCGTCGATGCACTGCACGCGCTTCTCGAATTCCTTGCCGTCGTCCTTGGTCCACCAATCGCGCAGATTTCCAGTGGGATCGAACTTGCGGCCTTGGTCGTCGAAGCCGTGGGTCATTTCGTGGCCGATGGTGGCGCCGATTTCGCCGAAGTTGACGGCGTCGTCCATTTCTTTTTCGAAGTAGGGCGGCTGTAGAATTCCGGCGGGAAAATTGATCGTATTCAGTTGCGGATCGTAGTAGGCGTTCACCGTAGGCGGCGTCATTCCCCACTCGCCGCGATTCACCGGCTTGCCAATCTTTTGCAGTTGGCGGTGCAGTTCGAACTGGCTGCTGCGGTAAGCATTGCCTGCCGCGTCGCCACGGACGATATTTAGGCTGGAGTAATCGCGCCAGTGATTGGGGTAACCGATTTTGTCTTCGATGCCAGCCAGTTTTTTCAGCGCTTCGGGCTTGGTCGCGGGAGACATCCAATCGAGGTGGGCGATGTCGTCCGCCATGGCCTGATTCAATGCGGTGACAAGTTTCAGCATTCGCTGTTTGGCTTCAGGGCTGAAAGCGCGTTCGACGTAAGCCTGTCCGAGCGCTTCGCCGAGATCCCGATCGACGCCGCGAACGCAACGCTTCCACAAAGGTTCCAGCTCTTTCTTGCCGAGGAGATCGCGGCCGTAGAAGTCGAAGTTGGCGTTGACGAAGTCATCGCTGAGTTGATTGGACGAGTTGTTGATCAGGCTCCAGCGGAGATAGGTCTTCCAGTTATCCAGTGATTCGGTTGCGATGAGCTGGTTGATGCCTTTGAAGAAATCCGGAGTCGCGACCAGATAGTGAACTGTGGCTGGCGGCGAAAGTGGGCGGAGATAGTCATCCCAGGAAAACAGCGGGGTCAGAGTTTTCAGTTCGGCGCCGGAAAGCTTGTGGTTCAAGTTAGCTGGATCGCGGCGCATGACTAAGTCCATGGATGACTTTGCCAGTGCGGTCTCCATATGCATGATGACTTGCGCGTGAGCACGGGCGGCCTCGGCATTGTCGCCGGCGAGTTGAAAAAGCTTCGCGATATATTCTTCGTATTGCTTACGGGTCTCGACTGACTTGGCGTCGTCTTTCAGGTAATAGTCGCGATCGGGCAGGCCGAGGCCGCCTTGGTCGAGTTGCGCGACGACTTTCGTGGCATCGTCCAGGTCCTGGCCGGAGCTGAATCCGAAGAGCGCTGCTTTGGAGCCGGAATCGGTGGCGGAAGCTAAAGAGAAAGTGTTCTGATGCAAACGCGCCAGCGCCGCCGCCAGTTGCGATTTATCGGAGAGCGCGTTGATCCGGTCAAGCTCCGGCTTTATGGCGGCGATGCCTTTGCTGTTACGTCCGGACTCGTCCGTGCAAGAAAAATAGTAGTCTCCAATCTTTTGTTGGCCCGGAGTTCTCGCGGCATCGTTTTTCGCAGCCGTTTCTAAGACCTCGTGCAGGACACTCTCATTCCATAATTGCAGCTTGCCATCCGGCCCCCAGAAGGCTTCGTCGCCGGGGATGGGATTGTTCGCGATCCACTTCTTGCAGGTGTATTGATAGAAGTTATCGCAGGGATCGATCGTGCGATCGAGTTGATCGGGGCTGAAGTGGTCGAGGGGCGGCAGCTTTGTGTCGTTCGCTGACTGCGCGAAGAGCGAAGGGGACGAGAGCAGAGAAAAGGCAAACAGAGCGACAAGGCGCACGATGGGTCTCCTGGGCAGCGATAAACGCCAGCGCAAGAATACACGAAGAGGGTGTCGCGAGAGAATAGCGGCGACTACACGACGGAACCCGTAAGCAACTACTTTGCCGTAACCAGCGAATGCGTAATCGCGTGGACGGACAGCGCAATGCGATTCTGCACGCCGACTTTGCGCATCAGCTTGGCGACGTGCGCCTTCACGGTGCGTTCCTCGATGCCTAGCGCTGAACCGATTTCTTTGTTGGAGCGACCCGCGACCAGCATCTCCAGTACTTCTTTTTCTCGGTCGGTGAAGGTGACTCGTCCGGCGGGGAAAACACGTCCCGGAGAGTTGCTGACTCGCTCGATGAACATGGAGAGGACGTGTCGTGGCGCCCATACGGAGCCTTCATTGACAATGCGAATTGCTTGTACAAATTCGGTGGGGGCGGCGGCTTCGTCAACGTATCCCTTAGCGCCGGAAGCGATGGCCTTGAGGATGGTCTCCTCGTCGATCCCGGAGCCGGTGACGATGATGCGCAGATCGGGCCGCGTAGCTTTTAGGCTGGCCATCACGTCGAAAAGATTCTGTCCGTTGCGGTTGCCCAGCAAAATGAGGTTGATGCCCTCGAGAGCGCTAATTTCCGACATGGAGGCCGAGACCAACTCGAAGTCGCTTTCGGCATCAAACAGAGCGCGAAATCCTACGAAGCGCAAAGGATCGCTTTCGACGACGGCAATTCGAATTACGGGCTTCTTTATGGGGGCGGTTTTGGTTGCGGCTGCAGACTTCATAATGGGCACACCTGCTCTTGAGTAGTTCCAATTAAGCATAGCTAGGCGGGCGGGTGATGCAAAGCAAAGTAACGGAATCGCAATTACGGGAGTAACATGGAAACCGAGGCGTAATCGAACGTATGCAAAGGACTTATCTCAAGGCGGGAAGGGCGGCGGTGGTCATTCTATGCAGTCTGGGGATGGCTTTGCCAATGGCAATGGCGCAAGCCGCATATACCCCGAAATTTAAGGGCGATCCGGCGCGGTCGGATTCCGAGGCGGCGGCGCTGGGCTATATCCGGACGGTCGTCCGCGCGGAGAACGCCTACAACCGAAAGAACGGGCATTTTACTCATTCCTTGCTGGAGCTGGTGCACACCGGTTCGTTTACCAAGCGCATGACGCAGACGGCGCAGGGCGACTACACGGTTAAGTTTCTCGCCCGCAAGGATGGCTACGAGATCTGGCTGACCCCCAAGCAGATCGACGCGCAGCATCGGGCGTTTTACACGAATAGCAATGAGGACGGGATCATTCACGGCGACCAGCAGCAGGAAGCGAATGTGGCGTCCGAGAAAGTTTGACGCGGCCTGGGATAAAATCGAGCTTGGAGAAAACCATGTCGGCCACGCTCAATGAAGAGGAAGTTCGCAGCGCTCTTAAGTCCTGCTACGACCCGGAAATTCCGGTGAATATTGTGGATTTAGGATTGATTTACAAGGTGAACTTCGAGCCCGCTCCCGAAGACAAGCAGGATGTCACGATAGACATGACACTGACGTCGCCCGGCTGCCCGGAACATGTGAACATTAGCGCGCAGGTGAAGGCTCGCCTGGAGCAGTTGCCGGGAGTGCGCAACGCCGCCGTGAATATTGTGTGGGATCCGGCATGGAGCCCTGAGCTGTTGAGTCCGGAAGCGCGCAAGCAGTTGGGGATTGATGCGTAGGGCCCGACTCTAGATACCTCGACATCCTCTTTGTTACTAGCGGCAATCCTGCCGTGCTCTATACTTCCGCAGTGATGGTTAGCGATGGATTTGTCCGGCGGAGTCGGCTTATCGGAATCGGCTTGGGGTTGTGCCTCGCTTCTTTGGCGTACGCCCAAACCAGGCCACGGGCGCGCGATCTGGGCGTTCCGTTTGATGGCACACCTGGGCGCTACAACGCCATCACCGATGTTAAGGGAGTCGAAGTCGGCAGCACTACTCTGATTTCTGGCAGTGGAACGCTTGTGGTTGGTACCGGCCCTGTGCGAACCGGCGTCACCGCCATCCTGCCTCGAGGCAAAGAGTCGCGCGATGCCGTCTTTGCCGGATGGTTCACGCTCAACGGCAATGGCGAGATGACGGGCACAACCTGGGTGGACGATTCGGGGTTCCTCGACGGCCCCGTCATGATCACGAATACGCATAGCGTTGGCGTGGTTCGCGATTCGGTGATTGCATGGAAGGTGAAGCGCGGCGACCCTGACATGGAGGGCTATTGGTGGTCATTGCCCGTTGTCGCCGAGACATGGGATGGCTGGCTGAATGACATCAATGGCTTTCATGTGAAGCGCGAAGATGTTTTTCATGCTCTGGATTCAGCTCACGGCGGCGCGGTGGAGGAAGGCAGCGTCGGCGGCGGCACGGGAATGGTCTGTAATGAATTCAAGGGCGGGATCGGCACGGCGTCGCGTCTGCTTAGCGCGAAAGATGGCGGCTACACGGTTGGCGTGCTGGTGCAATGCAATTACGGCGAGCGCAGCCAGCTGCGTATTGCCGGAGTTCCCGTAGGTAAGGAAATCACCGACCATCTGGTTTACGACAGCGATACCGGGTCGATTATTGTTGTGGTCGCGACCGACGCGCCGCTGATTCCGACGCAGCTGAAGCGCGTGGCTCGGCGCGTTTCTTTGGGATTGGGTCGGCTTGGAAGTTATTCCGGCGACGGCTCCGGCGACATCTTCATCGCGTTCTCGACCGGGAATTCCGGCGCAGCTTCGCCAAAGGGATTGCGTCCGCTTACGATGCTGCCCAACGATTCGATCGATCCTATATTTCAAGCCACGGTTGAGGCTACGGAAGAAGCGGTGGTGAATGCGATGGTTGCCGCCGACACCATGACAGGCATCGACAATCACACGGCGATCGGATTGCCGCATGACCGGCTGCGCGAAGTGCTGAAAAAATATAATCGGTTGGCGCAATGAGGCGGCTTCCGTGCGAGTAGTGCTGGCGGGGGGCGGCACCGGCGGCCACGTGATTCCGGCGCTGGCGATCGCGGCCGAGATCAAAGCGCGTTATGGCGGCGAATTTCTTTTTATCGGGACGGCGCGGGGCATCGAGAATCGGCTGGTTCCGGCTGCTGGGTTCGATCTGCGATTGATCGAAGTCGGTGCGCTCAAGAATGTAAGCTTCGCGACCCGAGCGAAAACTGCTTTCGATCTGCCCCGCGCCATCTGGCAAGCAGGCGCGATGCTGCGTGAGTTTAAGCCTGACGTAGTGATCGGCGTGGGAGGGTATGCCTCCGGACCGGCCATGCTGGCGGCGATTTTGCAACGCATTCCGACGTTGGCGTTTGAACCGAATGCGGTGCCAGGATTCGCGAATCGCGTCGTCGCGCGATTTGTTTCGGCTGCGGCGGTGCATTTTGAATCGACGGCGACCTACTTTCGGAACGCAAAGGTCACGGGCGTTCCCGTGCGTCGGGAATTTTTCGCAGTCGGCGGCGAGGTCGGCGCGCCGCGGCTGCTGGTCTTCGGTGGAAGCCAGGGAGCGCACGCTATCAATGTGGCGGTGATGAAGGCAATCCCGCAGGTGTTGCGACGATTCCCGCAGCTTAGCGTCGTTCATCAGACTGGTGAGCGAGACTACGAAGAAACCCGAGCGGCGTACGAGAAGTTAGGCAGCGCGGCGGAGGTTCGACGCTTCATTACCGATATGCCTGCGGCGTTCGCCAGCGCGAGTCTTTTGTTATGCCGCTCGGGCGCGAGCACCGTTGCGGAAGTTGCCGCCGCGGGCAGACCTGCGATTTTTGTGCCTTTCCCACGCGCCGCCGACGATCATCAGAAGCGCAATGCCGAGGCGTTCCAGAATGCGCGGGCGGGAGTGATGCTTGAGGAAGCCAACCTGACCCCCGAGCGCCTGGGCGGGTTGTTTCTTGATCTGCTGCAAGACCCGGCGCGACTGCGGCTGATGGGCGAGGCTGCGCGCAAACTCGCGCATCCCAACGCGGGCGCGGAGATCGCTGAAATGGCCGCGCATCTCGCTGGAGTAGAATCGGCTCATTCCGGCTAAATCATGTTTGCCAAAATCCAGCGCATTCACTTTGTAGGCATCGGCGGCATCGGCATGAGCGGCATTGCCGAAGTGCTGCTGAATCTTGGCTACAAGGTTTCTGGTTCCGATCTAAAGTCGTCTTCAGTCACCGAACGATTGGCCGCGATGGGAGCGATCACTTTTGCTGGACACCGCGCAGAAAACGTTGCTGGGGCGGAAGTTGTGGTGACCAGTTCCGCGATTTCGTCGGAGAATCCTGAAGTGATCGAAGCGCGGCGCTTGCATATTCCGGTGATTCAGCGCGCTGAAATGCTGGCGGAATTGATGCGCCTGAAGTACGGCATCGCCATCGCCGGAATGCACGGCAAGACCACGACGACCTCGATGGTGGCAGCGGTTTTGGCTGCTGGCGGACTCGATCCGACGGTCGTGGTTGGTGGGCGCGTTGACGCTCTGGGATCGAATGCGCGGCTGGGGAAGTCGCATTATCTTGTCGCCGAGGCGGATGAGAGCGACCGGTCGTTCTTAAAGCTGTCGCCGATCTTGTCCGTGGTCACTAACATCGATCGCGAGCATATGGACTGCTATCGCAACATGCGCGATGTGAAGCAAGCATTCCTCGACTTCATCGATCGCGTTCCATTCTATGGAACGGTTGTGTTATGCAACGACGACGCGGTGCTGCGGAAGATGGTCCGGGTGGCGCGGCGTCGGGTGGTCACATACGGCCAACGCGATGATTCGCACTTTCACATCACCGTCGGCGACTTGTCTTTCGACGCGGCGGATAATTCTCCCGTCAGCGCTTTCGAGGTCGCATATCAGAATAGGAGCCTGGGAACATTTCACCTGCACGTTCCCGGCGTCCATAATGTCCTGAATGCCACAGCGGCGATCGCAGTAGGAGTTGGACTCGACGTCCCGGTCGATCAAATTCGATCTGCGCTGGCTGGTTTTCGTGGCGTGGATCGCCGCTTTCAACTGCGCGGCGAAGCTGGCGGGGTGCGTGTGATCGACGACTACGGGCATCACCCTACTGAGATTCGCGCCACTCTGGCGGCTGCGCGCCAGTGCGGTCCGGGCAAGATTCACGTCATCTTTCAGCCTCATCGCTACACTCGCACGCAGGATTTGATGGACGAGTTCGCGACCGCGTTCGAACATGCGGATTCACTGTTCGTGCTGGATATCTACGCTGCCAGCGAGGCGGCTATCGAAGGCGTGAGCGGCGAAACTCTTGCGCGGCGCATTGCGGAGCAAGGAAATCCAGCGGCCCATTACGTTGGGTCTTTTGCCGAGGCGGTCGATGCAGCGGTGGCAGCGGCGCGTCCCGGCGACATGATTTTGACTTTGGGTGCGGGCAGCGTTTCGCAGATTGCGCCGCTTGTTCTGGAGGAGCTTCACGCGATCAATGCATCCAGTTCGGTCGCGACGTTGAAAGTCTGACCGCGGCTGCAAGAAATTTCACCACCGAACCAAACTTTCTCTTACTTGCTCCCCGCCCGACCATTTATATTGATCAAGCTCGCGATTGCTCCACGACAAACTGACCTGAGTTGATGGCTCGGAAATCCAGCTCGACCATCTCGCAGGAAGAGTTGTACCCGCCGCAGGAGTCTCCCATGCAGGGGGACTTCGACGAAGCGCGGCTGGTCGACCTCGAAGAACCGCAGGAAAGCCCTTTCCTGCGGGCGCAAAAGCGCGTCTCGGTGCGGCGCGGTCCGTTACCCAAGAAAACCGCGGTGCGCATCGGCTGGGTCGCCGCCGGACTGTTCGGACTCGCGGTCTGCGGCGCGCTGGCGGCGGGGCTCTACGATTACGGCGAGCACTCGTGGCGTTTTCGCGTCGATTCCAGCGATGACATTGAAACCGCCGGCTTGGATAACGTTACGCGTTCGCAGGTGATCGAGGTGATGGGCGGCGACATTGGCCGCAACATTTTTTTCGTGCCGCTGGCGCAGCGTAAAGAACAGCTGGAGCAAATCCCATGGGTGGAATCGGCCAGCGTAATGCGCTTTGTGCCCAACCGCCTGCGTATCGAGATCAAGGAGCGCACTCCTGTAGCGTTCGCTCGAATCGGTTCGCGCATCATGCTGATCGATGCCAGCGGCGCGTTGATGGATCTGCCTCCGCCGGGCAAGCACAAGTATTCATTTCCTGTGATCGTGGGTAACAATCCCTCGGAACCGTTATCCACACGTAGCCCGCGTATGAAAATTTATAACGATTTGATCGCACAGCTCGATTCCGATGGCGCGCATTATTCGAAGGATATAAGCGAAGTCGATCTGTCGGATCCCGATGCGGTGAAGGTGTTGGCGAATGATCCGGGCGGGCAGGTGCTTGTGATCCTGGGGTCATCGAATTATCTGGAACGCTACAAGACTTATGTCTCACAGGTGCGCGGGTGGAGGCAGCAGTTCGACAAACTTGATTCCGTCGATCTGCGGTATGAAAACCAGATCGTAGTGAATCCGGAAGGCTCGAGTCTTGCGCTGGAGCCAGCGATGTCGGCAGCGGCCACCCGAGCGGCAATGTCGGCGGGAGTGCAGCGGGCGGCTCTGGTCGCACCTGTGATTCCGAAGCCGCCAGCCCCGGCACCAAGTAACGCGAAGAAAGCTGCCACTCACCCGAGAGTTAAGGCGAAGAAAGTTACGAAGGATCATTCATAAGCATGGCAAATCCGTACCAGCACTTTTTAACGGCGATCGATGTGGGTAGCGCAAAGACTTGCGTTCTCGTGGCGGAAATCACAGATGCAGGACTGCGCTATCGCGGCCACGGAAGCGCGATCTCCAGAGGCTGTCGCAAGGGCGTCATTGTTGAACTCGACAAGGCCGTGAGCTCGATTCAAGAAGCAGTAGAGAAAGCGGAAAACTCGGCGGGCGTTCCCATCGAGCACGCACTTCTTGGAACGGGCGGCGCGCATGTGCGTGGTGTGAACAGTCATGGGGGCATCAACTTCGGGGCGCGTTCGCGCGAGATCGGTCGCGACGAGATTCGCCAGGTCGTCGAAAAGGCGCGAGCAGTGGCCATTCCGGCGGATCGCGAAGTGCTGCATGTGCTTCCCCAAGAATTCATTCTGGATGAGCAGGCCGGCATTCACGATCCGCTGGGGATGGTTGCGACGCGGTTTGAAGTACGCGTTCACTTGATCACTGCTTTGGCCAGTGCCACGCAAAATGTCGTGACTGCGGTGAACCGTGCAGGGGTCCACGTCGATGACACGGTGTTTGAACCGCTGGCGTGCGCCGACTCGGTGCTGCGCGCCGATGAACGCGAGCTTGGGATATGCCTCGCAGAAATGGGCGCAGGATCGACTAGCTTGATCATTTTTCAGAGCGGTGCGGTCGCGCATTCCGCTTCGATCCCTATTGGTGGCGACCACTTCACCAGCGATCTTTCCGTGGGGCTTTGCACGCCTCTGGCAGAGGCGGAAAAGATCAAACGGATTTATGGCAATACGACTGTGACGCTGATCCCGGAGAGCAACGAAGTCGAAGTGCCGTCTATCGGAGACCGGGCCTCGCGGCTGATTTCGCAACGCATGGTCGGGGAAATTCTGGAACCACGAGCCCGCGAATTGTTCGAGATGGTTCGCGACAATCTTCGCCACGCCGGAATGCTGGAGATGTGTGTTGGCGGTTTCGTTTTGAGCGGCGGGGCGTCTCGTCTTCCGGGGATTACGGATGTCGCGGAGTCTGTTCTGCGACGGTCGCTGCGGCTTTCGGGGCCTCTACCATTAGCCAAAATGCCGTCGGAATTGGCGGAGCCGGAATATGCAACCGTTCTCGGAATGATTTTTTATGGGCATCGTTCTCGCGTAGCGCGTGGCCTGCAAGACGACCGTTGGAGCACGCGCCTGAAAGCGATGCTGATTGGCAAGAGTGCGTCCGCGTAGTGAAGAAAAAATTCAATTCGAGGCTGAATCATGAGTGAGCAAAACAATATTCGCATCAATTTCACCGAGGAAGCGCGCAACGACGCCAGGATTAAAGTGATTGGAGTGGGCGGCGGCGGCGGCAACGCGGTCAACCGGATGATCGAGGCTGGCATGGAGGGAATCGAATTCATCGTCGCCAATACCGACCTTCAGGCGCTGCGCATGTCGCATGCCCCGATGAAGATTCAGCTCGGCGTGAAACTTACTAACGGGCTGGGCGCGGGCGCCAATCCTGAAGTCGGCCGCAAAGCCGCGCTCGAGGATTCCGAGAAGATCATCGAAGTGCTCGAAGGCGCCGACATGGTTTTCGTCACCACCGGTCTTGGCGGCGGTACTGGCACCGGCGCAGCGCCGATCATCGCTTCGTTGGCCAGTGAAATGGGAGCGCTCACTGTTGCTGTGGTCACCAAGCCATTTGCCTTCGAAGGCAAACGCCGCATGCAGCAGGCCGAGCGCGGCGTCGCCGAATTGATGGAATCGGTGGACACGACTATCGTCATCCCCAACGAAAAACTGCTCGCTGTCGCGCAGGATGCAGGATTCTTCGAGTCTTTCCGGGTGGCCGATGACATCCTGCGGCAGGGTGTGCAGGGTATTTCCGACATCATCACTATTCCAGGAATCATCAATCGCGACTTCGCCGATGTGAAGACGATCATGGCGGGCATGGGTTATGCCGTGATGGGCACGGCGACGGCGACGGGAACGCGACGCGCGCTCGAAGCCGCACAAAAAGCGATTGCGTCTCCGTTGCTTGAGGCCGGAGCGATTGACGGGGCTCGCGGAATTCTGATTAACATCACCGGGTCAAGCTCTTTGAAGCTGGCCGAGGTACAGGAAGCCTGCGGAATTATTCAGGACGCGGCGGATGACGACGCTAACATCATCTTCGGCGCGGTGATGGACGAAAAGATGAAAGACGCGGTAAAGATCACCGTGATCGCAACCGGATTCAAAGAATGTCCGAACCGAGTTCGCCGTCCGAAGCCAGAGTTCCAGGCGGGATTTGTGGTGTCGCGCGAGGAGGAGCGGGCTGAAGAACACGATTTCTTCAAGCGCGACGAAGCGACTAATAGCGAACTGCCTCCACTGATCATGCAAGAGTCTGAATCGGTGACGCAGTTTGCTTCGGCGGAACCAGTCATTTCACTCGACGCAATGCGGACCGCGATGATGGGAAATTTCGAGCCGGAGGATTTGGATGTACCGGCGTTCATGCGCAAGCGCAGCGAAACGATGTAAACGGAAGGAAAACTAATCGGCGCCTGCGTGAGCTGCCATAGCTTTTTCGGCTGGATTGCGAGTCAGCTGTCGCACGGCGTTCTCCGCGCATTGCCGGAGCTTGTCCAGCGAAACTTTCATGGCGGCGGCGTCGAGATCCGAGGAGCCATGCCCGCCGGAATGAATCCGTGCGGCACTTTCATTCAACATGCGACCGATTTCCAGCAGCACGAGCAGGGAGTCCGCATGTAGTTTCCACACGGTCGGAGCGTTGTCCGCCCGCTTGAGCTCTTCCAGTTCGGTATTCATGCGCGCAAAAAGTGCCACGCTGCGTAAGAGGACGCGACCCACATCGGCGTGCGAAGTCTTTTCCGTGAGATCCTCGGCGCAATAGGCATCGGCTTCCTGCGGAGTCAGAGTCAGGTTGAAAAACCGCATGGGCACAATCTGGCGGAACTTGGGGTCGGCAACGCGCACGAACACCCGAATCGATTCTTCCACCTTGCGTAGCTTGTTTTCCTCGCTGGAAATCTGTTGTGGAGTGATCGCAGCCCGTAACGCCGGCAAATCGAGCATCGCCCGCTGCGGTGGCTGTTTCGCCGCTGGCGGCTTCAGCGGGGCTTTCATCGGTTGCGGTTTGCGTCGCACGGGAGGGCGGCGATCCAACGCCTGCTTCAACTTGGATACGCGGCGAAATTTATCCAGGGCCTGGCCGTAGTCCATGTTGAGCAAGTCGGTTTCCTCCATTGCAGCCACGTGCTCGACGGTGACGTCGACTCCGTCGACATTGCCCAGAATGCTGCCACCCTGCTCTTGCAAAGCTTGCGCGTAGCTTTTTATTTCTCCCGCAGCGGTATGAAACAGCCTGTCGAAAATCCTGCCGAAGGCGGCGTTGTAGGGCGCGATGGTCGCCAGCACTCCGGGATGAAAAAATGACGCATCCAGCGATTGCTTAATCTCGCGCACCTGCGAGATGATCCCGGATTCCAGGAGCGCGTTGAGGTCGCGGCACTTGTGCGCCTGCTCCTGTAGCGGATCGAAAAGGCGCAGCAGTTGTGCGTGTTCTTCGGGAAGCGAGGGCAGATCGGACTCCGCCAAAATCTCAATGAGTGCGATCTCGAAAGGAGACAAGGGAAGCGATCCATCCAGTCCAAAGCCTCGCTTCTCCCACTGACCTGGCACTCGAGGGTGACGATATAGAAACGTGGCCACCAGGTCGGCCTTGTCGCGATTCACTTCGGAGGGCTCGCGCTTGCGCGTGAAGTA
The DNA here is from genome assembly GCA_963799065.1 of Terriglobia bacterium. Lineage (GTDB taxonomy): Bacteria > Acidobacteriota > Terriglobia > Terriglobales > Acidobacteriaceae > JAJPHW01. The sequence continues at coordinate 146,984 of CAWCVJ010000003.1, read as the reverse complement.
GCGCAGCATCGCCTCGGCGATTTCAGGGTCGACCTCGTCGCTAAAAGCGCGGCGCAACATGGCCGGCGTGATGGCAAGATCGAGAATGCGGAGCCACCGGTGCATCTTGGCCAGGGTCTGGTTGACGCTGGCGTGGCCTTGAAGCGACACCGATCCCAAGCCTTCGGGGATGGGTATGTCTCCGCCGACGTAACTCTGCAGAAGCTTCTCGTAGAAGCCCTGCACAGTCGCCAAAATGGCCAACTCCCACTTGGGATCTTCCGCCAGAACTGACTCCTATCCTTGCTCACACGTCGCGTGTGAGGAGCGAATCGAACGGGAAAAGCTACTCTATTAGTAAAAACTAAGCCGTTAGGGTCTACAAGAGCAGAGCGTCGCAGGGGACACCAAAGTAACACGAGGGTAACGACCTGGACTTGCGGGGAAGGCGAAAAGTGGAACCGGTGAAGTCGGGTCTTTCGTGGGTTAAGGTTGGAACCCAACTTCACCGGTTCAAGGAGGCGAATGATCTGACTTGTGCAAAGTGTAGCCAACAATCACGACTATGTCAATAGACATTATTGCAATCGATTTATTGAGGCAGTACGGTGTGTTTTTGCCTTGGACGGAGAGCTTATCGCGCACGAACGCGCGAGTGCGTTCGGTTTTCCGCTCTGGATGGAGGCTCTGTCTTTTTTTACTGTGCATCCCGCTGCCGCGCGGTATTCCGTCCATCGAGATCGGCTGCATTGATCGCGGCGTATAATCCGAATATCTTCTGTGGGAGTGTTCTCCGTTATGAGTTTGCCTCGCACCCTTGGCGAATTGCGCCAAAGCCCTTTTTCCGAAGCGCGTTTGCGCAGCCGCAATGTGAAAGACGAATTGCGCGACAACCTGATCGCCAAGCTGCGTCAGGAGGGGCCGCTGTTCGCCGGCATCGTGGGTTATGACGACACTGTGGTACCGCAAATCACGAACGCCATTCTCTCGCGGCACAACTTTATTCTGCTGGGACTGCGCGGACAAGCCAAGAGCCGGATTCTGCGCGCCCTGACTTCGTTGCTCGATCCGCAGACGCCGTATTTGGCAGGTTGTGAAATTCGCGACAATCCTTATGCGCCGCTTTGCCGCCGCTGCCAGGACTTGATCGCGCGCGAGGGAGACGCTACGCCCATCGCCTATATGCAACCGGAGCAGCGCTACGTTGAAAAATTGGCCACTCCGGACGTGACGATTGCAGATTTAATCGGCGACATCGATCCCATCAAGGCGGCTCGCGGCGGATATGAGTTCAGTAACGAGATGACGGTGCATTATGGCCTGTTGCCGCGGGCGAATCGCGGGATATTTGCCATCAATGAGTTGCCTGACCTTGCCGGGAAAATTCAGGTGGGCCTGTTCAATATCATGCAGGAAGGCGATGTGCAGATTAAGGGCTATCCAGTGCGGCTGCCGCTGGATGTTGCGCTGGTGTTCAGCGCGAATCCCGAGGACTACACGGCTCGGGGCAAGATCATCACGCCTTTGAAAGATCGCATTGGTTCAGAGATTCGTACCCATTATCCCGCGACGGTTGCAGAGGGAATGGAGATCACCGCGCAAGAATCCTGGACGCAGCGCAACGGCAACGCGCTCGCGCTGCCTAAGTATGTGCGTGAGATCGTCGAGCGGATCGCGTTCGCAGCGCGGGATGACAAGAAGATCGACAAGCGCTCCGGTGTGAGCCAACGGCTTCCGATTTCTGCGATGGAGAACGTGATTTCGAACGCCGAGCAGCGCGCGATTCGACATGGCGAAGGCTCTGTCGTTCCTCGCGTCGCCGACATCTACGCGGCGATGCCAGCGATCACGGGCAAGCTTGAGCTCGAATACGAGGGAGAGATGAAGGGTGCGGATCATGTGGCGCGTGAACTGATTCGGCAGGCGGTCGCGAAAACTTACGACGACTACTTCAAAGGCGTCGACATGAAGCAAATCGTGCAATGGTTCGATCTCGGCGGTGAAATTCAGTTGGCCGACTCGGTCGGCGCAAGCGAAGCGGTGCAATCGTTGCGGGGCATTCAGGGACTGATGGAGAAAATCGGCAAGGTCAATGTCGGCCCCAAGGATTCGACCGAAGCGCAGGTCTCAGCGGCGGAGTTCATCCTCGAAGGTTTGCACGCTCACAAGCGCGTTGGACGAAGCGAAGAGCGAGTCTTTACCGCGGGCGAGAAACCGGTCAAGCCTGCGGAACGAGTGATGGAACGCGAAGAGCCGTTCCGTCAGCGCAGGCCGTACAACTAAGAGCAGTCAGCCATGAAACGCATTCGTTACAGCAAATACGTTCCCGACCCCGCGGGAGAGATGAGCCTGGAAGACTTGCTGGGCGCGCTGTCCGACTACCTGTTGCAGAGCGGGTTTCAGGGTTACGACTACGGCGATCCTGGCGGCGATGGCGAGATGACCCTCGACGATCTCCGCAAAATGCTGGAGCAGGCGCTGCTCGAAAGCGCCGATCTCGATGAGCAACTGCGCGAACGCATGCAGCAGATGTACATGGACGGCACGCTCGACGAACTGATCGAGCAACTCATCGAGCGCATGCAGCAGGAAGATTACATCAGCATCGATCAGCCCTTCGATCCGGCGAAACGGTCGAGCACGGCAGGGCAAGTCGGGGAAGCGCAGTCGCAAGTGAAGTTTGAGATCACCGACAAGAGTCTCGACTTTCTGGGATTCAAGACTCTCCGCGATCTGATGGGGTCGCTGGGCAAATCGAGCTTTGGACGCCATGACACGCGCGATATGGCCACCGGAATTGAAGCCAGTGGAGCGTCCCGCAAATACGAGTTCGGCGATACGCTGAATCTAGACATCACAGCGACTTTATCGAGCGCGATTCAACGCGAGGGGCTCACGCTGCCGTTGAACATCGAATACTCCGACCTGCAGGTGAATCAGTGCGAATATCAGTCTTCGTGCGCGACGGTGCTTATGCTTGATTGCTCGCATTCGATGATTCTTTATGGCGAAGACCGGTTCACGCCGGCGAAGAAAGTTGCCATGGCACTGTCGCAACTGATTCGCACGCAGTATCCCGGCGATTCGTTGTCGCTGATTCTGTTTCATGACTCCGCCGAAGAAGTTCCGATCTCGCAACTGGCACGGGTGAAAGTCGGCCCCTATTACACCAACACGCGCGAAGGCCTGCGCCTCGCGCAGCGTATCTTGCAGCGGCAGCGCAAGGACATGAAGCAGATCGTGATGATCACCGATGGCAAGCCGTCCGCGCTGACCCTCGAAGACGGCCGCATCTACAAAAACGCCTTCGGCCTCGACCCTCTGGTGGTGAGCCAGACGCTCGAAGAAGTCTCCAAGTGCAAGCGCGCCGGAGTGCTCATCAACACGTTCATGCTGGCCTCCGATTACGGCCTGGTGCAGTTCGTGCAGAAAGTCACCGAAATGTGCCGAGGCAAAGCCTACTTCACGACTCCCTACACCCTCGGCCAATACCTGCTCATGGATTACATGTCGCGGAAGACCAAGACCATTCACTGAAGCCGCATTCTGATGCTTTTCAGGCCTTTGCGATCTCGCCCACCGCGCGCCAAGCCTGATTGATGGCCTCGTCGGTGTAGGAGTAGGCTCCGGCGTCGGCGTTGGCGATGGCGATCCGCCCGAATGGCTTGCGTGCGACTTCGCAGGGAGTTTCGGTGCCGTCGAGCCAGAATTTATCCCACAGCGAGTTGTATTCGTAGGCGTAACCGTGGGGCCATCGGTTCACCGTGATCGCAGAAATGTCGCGCGCGGGATCGAAGCCTCCGGGGCCGGCGATGCGGGCCAGTTCTTCGCGAATGTTGCGCTCGATGTCCTCAAATGAAGTGCTGTAAAGCTCGATGCGTCCGGCGGTGTGTTGATCGCGCGCGGGCAGGCCGGGTTGGCCTGGCGTCCGCATCATGTGAATCACGACGGCGTCTTCCGGCCCGCGCGTGCAGTGGTAGTCGCCAATGCTCACCGGCAAGTCGAGGCTTACGTAGGTGTGATAAAGGCTGGGCGCATAAATCGAGTTCGAGCCAATTTTCTGGAAGGCAGACCAGTTCCGGATGGCTACGTTGTTATAGAGCAAAGGGACTTTTTGTGCGGATGCCAGCGCGGTCTTTTGCGGCTGCGGCAGATCCTCGCAGATGTATGGAATCACGACATGCCAGCAAGCGAGCACACAGTGCGGCGCCCGCGCCGAATAAACCTTGCCACCCCGCGCATAAGCAATTTCGACCTCACTGGCTCGGGCGGCATCGCCCACGTGCTTCACCCGCACCGCGGTACTGTTGAGTCGAATGCGCACTGCTGAAGATCCTTCGTCGAGCTTCGCGTAGTTCGCGCGCGACGTGATGATGTCCGCGACCGACTCGCCGGGGATCGCCTCCGGAATTAACTTTCGCACCAGCAGTCGCGCGATGGTCGCGTTGCCGTCGGGAAAATGGAAAAAGTATTTCTCGGCTTCCTCGTTGGGAATCGCGTCACGGTTCATGCCTTTCCCCGGCTTGGGATCGAGTTTAAGGCAATCGAATCCAGGAGCGCCCATCCCCCATGCATCCTGCGCCGAAACAGCATCGATCCCGAGTCCGAAGTATGGCTGCGGGAAGGCCTGAAACATCTTCACTAGCTCGGGGCTGACTTTTGCGACGCTCGTCAAGTAGTCGGCGTAACTAACCCGAGCCAGACGCGCCTTCTTCTCGTCCGAGGTCAAGCCCGGCATGTAGTCTTTTTTTTCGGTGTAGAGGCGGCGCAAGTCTTTCTTCGCCTGCGCCGAGAGCGGCGCACTCTTCATGAACTTCCGAAAATTGGCGGTGCTCGCTTTCGGCGCCCCCGTCTCGCCCCCGAAAGGATCGGGATTAATGACCAGCGCGTCTTTGCCAAAAGTTTCTTTGTCGAAGAAAATTTTGGGGTGCAAGCCGTGCGAGGGATAAAGATTCTTGTCGAGATACTTGTGATAGGAAGGCACGTCGATGCCGAGTTCTTCAACGAGCGCTTTCGCCACCGGGCTATAGGGCGCAGGACTTTCGATCGCATAAGTGCCGCCATAGCCGAGAAGTTTGCGATCGCCCACAGTGAATTCGTTGCGCTTGGCGTGGCCGCCAAAGTCGTCGTGATTCTCGATGATTAAAACTTTGGCGTTGGCTCCGGCGCGTTTGCGGAAGAAGTGAGCGGCTGACAGTCCGCTGATGCCGCCCCCGACAATGATGAGGTCGTAGCGCTCACCGGTATCTTCGATGGGTCCAGCTTGCTCCCAGAAAGTACCGTCGCGTAGTTTGTGCGCCGTCTCGAACGCGCCTGGATGACTGCCGCGCAATCCAGTCAGCGCCGGAGGATAGTAATTCGGGGACTTAGTCGGATCGGTTGTCCAGTCAAACGCCGGCAGATTTGAGGGCAGTGCAGTTGCGCCGAGGGTCAGGGCAAAGCCGTTGAGAAAATCGCGACGCGTAATGTCGCGACTCATGCCAAGCTGTTTGTCTTTTTTCTTGCGTTCCCGCTCGCGCAATATCTCTCCGGAATAATTATGCTTTGGGGCCGCCCGTGTCCTCGTCAGCTTTCTTCACTGCGAGTTCCGCGCCTTGGAATCCGATGCGGCTGTGCGTACCATCGCAAAAGGGCTTGTTGACCGAACCGCCGCAGCGGCAGAGTGAGAAAGCAGGTTTGCCGGTGAGGTCGTACGGGGTGCCGTTCACATCGACCAACTCAACCGTTCCTTCGGGCGCTTCCACGCGGAACGGCCCGTTAGGGCGGACAGTAATTTTAACCACAGCCATTAGAATATCTCCACAAACTAAGGGTATCGAAGCAAGTACTGACGATATCAGCTTTCCACCTGAGGTAGCTACGGACGGCTACGCGGCCGCCCGGTTTCCGTAGGCCAATCCGCGATACAGCGCCAGATAATCATTCGCCATCCGTCGGGCAGTAAAGCGTTCCCGGGCGCGCTGGTAAACGCGATTCGCGTAATCCCGGCAGCTTTCGGAGTCCTGCCCGAGAGTATGAATACACTCCGCCAGGCTGTCGCTGCGATTTGTCTCAAAGTAGAGCGCCGTATCGCCCCACAGTTCCCGATGAACGGGAACATCGTTGGCGACAACTGCACATCGTGAAAATGCCGCTTCCAGCGTTCCTGCCCCGCTTGCGTCGTAGCGCGAAGTGGCGGCGTAGATTGCACTGCGGCTCAAGAGCATTCGCATCTGAGCTTCCGTCTGTGCGCCTTTGAATGAAACCTGCGCCTCGGCGAGCGCTAGCTTCAGGTCGGTGCGAATCGGAGAATGAGCCTGGGCCGGCGGCATCTCCGAGCCCGCAATCTGTATCGGCAGTTCGTGCGTATGACTCGTGAGCAAATCGATTCCCTTGCCCAAATCTAAAATCCTGCCCGCGGCGAGAACCGATTTCTGCTTGCTCAAGTAAGGATTGAAGTGAATCGGATTCCGTCCATTATGGATGACCTCCGCATGACGCGGCTCGCAATAATTTTCGCGCAGAGAATCTTGCAGCCACTTCGAAGACGCGACGACCGCGTCGGCCTGCTGCAGGCCGCGGCAAATGTCTTCGCGATACGTTCGCAGCCACGGACTGGCTTTCGGCTCGCGTCCGTGCACGGTCTGCCACCAGCTTATGTAATCGCCATGCGCCGCCGCCACGCAGGGGACGCCGGCTTGCAGGCTTCCGAAGCGGAGGTGATTGACATGCACAATGTCTGGCTTGAGCTCTCTGGTCAAGGCGGTAAGATAGGAATAAGCATCGGGAAAGTCCCGCTCGCCCTCCTGCATCCAATCCAGGCGAAAGGCGGTGGGATGGTATTGGAAGTTCTGGAGGGTCTGCATCCAGGCGACGCTTTCCGGCACAGGAATATCGCCGAAGCTGACCAGCGTGACTTGGATTCCCCGTGCAGTGAGCTCGGTAGCCAGTTCTCTGGTGTGTATCCAAACTTCGCTTAACGTGTCGGTGGTGATGAGAATGTGCATTGCAAAATTTCGTAGAAGCGCCCGTGCAATGCGCCGAAGCCACGTTCGCCAGTGTAATAGGAAAGCCTGCCCACGTCGAGGGATGAAATCGTTTGCGACAAAAGCGAAAGAGCCCGGCCTTTTGCCGCTCGGATACAATCGAAAACATGTTTCGACTGATGTGCGTGACGGCGCACCCCGATGACGAGTCCGGAGCGTTTGGTGGCTCATTGCGGCTTTACAGCGAGCGCGGCGTAGAGACTTTTGTTTTGTGCCTGACGCCGGGGCAGGCCGCGTCCAATCGCGGCGGCGCACAGAGCGACGCTGAACTTGCCGCCATGCGGCGGAAGGAGTTCGCCAGGGCGTGCGAGATTCTGCGTGTGTCCAAAGGCATGGTCCTCGACTACCCCGACGGCCAATTGCATCGGCAAGATTCGTACAAAGTGATCGCGGATATCACGCATCACATTCGTCAATTTCGTCCGCAGGTGATGGTGACTTTCGGCCCTGAGGGCGGCATTACGGGACACACTGACCACGCGATGGTCTCAGTGTTCGCAACCCTGGCGTTTCAATGGGCGGGGCGGGAGAATCGTTTTCCCGATCAACTGCAAGCGGGACACAAACCGCACACTACGCAGAAACTCTATTACGAAACCAGCGATTTCAGTTTACCGAACCGGCCGCCCGTCGTAGCGGCTCCCGTAAGTGCGGTGATTGATATTAGTCATTGGGTCGAGGCGAAAATCGATGCCTTCAAGGCTCATACCAGCCAGGGGCCGCTGCTGGCCAAGTTCGAGACCGTGATGCGCGGATTTGTCGCGCCGCGGGAATTGTTTCATCTGGCGGCGCGCGTCGGCTTCGATCCCATCGCGCCGGAAACGGACCTCTTCGCTGGCGTTACCGAGTAGTCGATGAATCGGCGCGGCTCAGCGCGCCTTGATGATGTCGTTCAACACGTCGGCCTTTGCACTCTGGCGAACCAGATGCGGATATTTTTCTCCGTCATGATAGTTGAGTTTGAAAACGCTGACGTAGTCGCTGTTCTCGACGATCAATTCAAGCGGCTGCGAACTTGTCTTCCCTTGCTTTAGCGCGTCGTGAAACGCCTGCCCCGTGAAGCGTCGGCCGTTTACCGCAATAACCTTCATCCCTGGCCCGATGCCTGCCTGCGCAGCAAGCTTGCCTTCAATTGTGTCGGCGACCGTGCCGTCGCCATGCAGCGCCAAGCCGATCGAGTAAGTCGCATTGATGTTCTGGCGCGACTCTTCCATAGTTCGTGCCAATTCAGATTGGGTGTCGTCATACACCAGCTTCCAGCCACTATTCTCGATGCCGGTTAGCGGGGCGCCGGGGCCGTGATTGGTCAGGCGTTCCGTCCAGAAGCCGCGCCAGTCATAAGGAGTCACCTGATTGAGCGTACTCACGATGTCGTCGAACGTGTACGTCTTAACCTCGGGTTGGCCGCCCGGTCCGCCGTGAAAAAGGTGACAGAAATCATCGAGAGTTTTTTGTCCCTTGGTCTGTTGGCGGATGATCGTATCCACCCAAAGCCAGTTCAGAACGTCCTCGGGATAGTAATCGAGGCTGCGCCGCCAGTCCTCCCACGCCGTCGGTGCTCCCTGCATCGAAGGCACACCATCGGCCGTATCCTGCAAGTTCCGCCAGGAGCGGCCGGAGCGATTGTCCATGCTGGCGGCGATTTCCGCGAGATTGTCGAGGTATTGCTGCGTTGTGCGAATGCCGCTGCGGGCGCTGAGCACGTCGCCCAGATATGAGGTCAGTCCTTCGTAGACCCAAAGCAAATCATCCTGCATGGGCTGCTGATAGTCCGGAGTAGCCAGATCGGCGGGACGGCGATACTTGCCGTTCCACGAGTGAACATATTCATGCGAAAGCAATCCCGAAGCCAGCAAACGCTGTCCCGGATCGACCATCGCCCGCTCGCCGCTGCGGCTGTCATTCGATTCGTGATGCTCCAGGCCGAAGTGGGCTACGTGATCGCTCAGGCTATAAATAAAGTGATAGTCACGGAAGTGGCGCGCTCCGAAAAGTTTGAACGCCTGGTCGGTGAGGTTCCTATAGTTGTTCAGAACGCTGTCCGGAGCGTCGAGCGCGGCGGCGCTGTCCGCGGCAATATCCATCTCTTGATGCGGGTTCTCAGCCAGCGGAACAACTCTAAGAAACTCGCCTGCGATTGTCGGGGAGTCAACCAGCCGGGTCAACGACGCAGGCGCGAACTTGATCTCCTGACCATCTTGCGAAGCGATGGGCAGCGGCGTTCCAAACCTCCATCCCTGTGGCAACTTCAGTCGGGCTTCAAACTGAATGTCGTCCGTGCTCCAGCCTTTGGGATAAAGCACGAGCGTGTTCCAACTCACCACGGTCAGCTTTGCCGTGGCCGATTCTCCGCCAGTGTAGATTCCTCCTGCGCCGGTGGGTGCTGCGTAATCGAACGCGGCGTCGATGCTGGCTACTCCAGAGGGAACTTCGACGTGGAAGGTCCAGCTGTCGAGCAGATCGCGCCGCCATTTCAACTCGTGACCTTGCGCGGTGAAGTGCAAGCCGGTGAGCTCTTGAATGGGTCCGGTGGGGCCGTGCTCGCCCGGAATCCACTTCGGGTAGTAAAGGACCAGATCGCCCGGCGCGGCGGGAATGGTCAGCTTGGAATGAAACATCTTGCGCGGCGCTTCGGTGGCGTCCACTGCGACGGAGATTGTCGGAGGCTTCTGCGCGGAAGCTGAGCTCGCAACGATGTTAAGAATTACGAATGCCAAGGCGATTCGCAATGGAATTTGCATAACTCTCCCAATGTCCTGGAATTATTTCTTACGAAGAATTCCTGACTATAACAGCCGCGTCGCTTCCAAGTCACCCATGGCAAAACGGCGAGTTGATGCGTCTGGCGCTGCATGTTACGGTAGCATGTTATCGTAGTAGATTCGTTATCCCGGCAGCCCAACTACTGCTTCTTCCGAGGGTTCTTTTGTCTGTAGTGGAAGCCACAACCGCCACGATTCGCAAAACCGCGCTGAACGCCGTCCATCGCCAGCTTGGCGCGAAGATGGTCGAGTTCAACGGCTGGGACATGCCCGTGGAATATCCGCGCTTCGGCGGCATCATGGCCGAGCACAACGCCGTGCGCACCGGAGTTGGAATCTTCGACGTCAGCCACATGGGCGACATTTTGCTTTCTGGCCCGGAAGCACTCGCGGCGGTGCAACATATTTCAATGAACGACGCGTCGAAGCTGGCCGTTGGGCAGGCGCAATACTCAGCGCTGCTTTATCCCGAAGGAACGTTCGTTGATGACGTGATCGTGCATCGTCTCGCGGACGAGGAATATCTTCTCGTGATCAACGCCGGGACGCGCGAGAAGGATTTCAACTGGGTTTACAGCAACACGCGGCAGTTCAATTGCGCCGGCGAACATCTTTCCGACGACTTTACGCAGATTGCGATTCAGGGTCCGAAGGGCGTCGATTTGTTGCAGAAGCTCACCGACGCCGATCTTTCGAAAGTGAAGTTTTACTGGGTCACACGCGGGACGGTTTGCGGGCTCAAGAACATTCTGATCGCACGCACCGGATACACCGCCGAGGACGGCTTCGAGATTTACGTCCCGTCGGATGAAGCTACAAGCGAACGTGTCTGGGATGAAGTGCTCGCTGCTGGAAAAGATTTAGGCGCGATCCCCTGCGGCCTCGGCGCGCGCAACACGCTTCGCCTCGAAGGCAAGCTGCCGCTCTACGGACACGAAATTTCGGACACGATCAATGTGTGGGAAGCCGGTCTCGATCGTTTCTGCAAAATGCATAAGCCCGACTTCATCGGCAAGGCAGCTTTACAATCGGCTCAGGCAGCGGGATTGAAGCAAACATTAGTCGGACTGGAAATGGTCGATCGCGGCATCGCCCGTGACGGCTACAAGGTTTTGGATTTGCAAAGCAAAGAAATCGGTTACGTCACCAGCGGATCGTACGCGCCGTTTCTTAAGAAAAATATCGCGCTGGCGTACGTTCCGCCCAGCTTTGCCGAGATCGGTTCGTTCGTCAATGTCGAAATACGCGGCCAGGGCGTGAAGGCGCAAGTCGTGCCCACCCCGTTTTATAAGCGTCCCAAGAAAAGTTAGACGAGGAGAAAGCGGCAATGCCATATTATCCCAGCGATTTCAAGTACACCAAAGAGCACGAGTGGATTAAGCCCGAAGGCGGCAACGCCACCATCGGCATCACAAATTACGCGCAGGAGTCGCTCGGCGACATCGTTTTCGTTGACGCGCCAAAGGTCGGCTCAGAGATCACGGCTGGCGCGACGTTCGGCTCGGTCGAATCGGTGAAAGCCGTGTCCGATCTTTTTGCACCAGCATCGGGAACCGTTACAGAAGTCAACGCCGACCTGGCCACCGCGCCAGAAAAAATCAATCAGGACGCCCACGCCGCGTGGCTGGTCAAAATCAAGCTGAAGAATCCCGCGGAACTGGATTCGCTGTTGTCAGCGGCAGACTACGAGAAGTTTGTGGCTGAAGAGGGTGGACACTAGGTTTCAAGCGAAAAGTTCCGGCTAAAGTTTCGCCCCGCTCAAACCGACGAATTCGGTCGCGCAATCGAATGGAATAGCTGTTACATCTAAGTCTTATGCGTTATTTGCCAAAATCTCCCGCTGACCGCAAGGCCATGCTCGACTCCATCGGAGTGCCTTCGGTAGACAATTTGTTCGCGCCGATCCCCGCTGAGTATCGCCTGGAGCGCGATCTGAAAGTTCCGCGCCAGATGGCCGAGTCCGAGATCATGGACTACTTCCGGGAGCGCTCCAAAGAAAATGGCGAGACCCGAGCATCGTTTCTCGGTGCCGGTGCGTACTATCACTACCGCCCCGTCATCATCGATTCGCTGATCTCGCGCGGAGAGTTTCTCACTGCGTACACACCTTATCAGGCCGAGATTTCGCAGGGCACACTGCAATCAATTTTCGAATTTCAAACCATGATCTGCGAGTTAACCGGCATGGAAGTCGCCAACGCTTCCATGTACGACGGCTCGACCGGCGCGGCCGAAGGCGTCATGATGGCTGCTCGCATCACCGGGCGCGATTCGGTGCTCGTGGCGCGCAACATCCATCCCGAGTATCGCGAAGTGTTGGCTACGTACGCCTTCCATCAGGGAATGCCACTGTCGACCATTCCATACGGCAGTACGGGACGCGTCGATCTCGCTGAATTAGAAAAGGCCATCACCGATCAGACGGCATGCGTGCTGATCCAATCGCCGAATTTCTTCGGCACGATAGAAGATGTAGCAGCCATCTCTGAGATCGCACACAAGCGCGGCGCACTTCTGGTCGTCTCGATCGCGGAGGCGGTCTCGCTCGGAATCGTCGAGCCGCCGCGACAGGCCGACATTGTCGCCATGGAAGCGCAATCGTTCGGCGTTCCCGTCGGATATGGTGGACCTTATTGTGGAGTGCTCGCCACTCACGATAAGTTTGTCCGGCAAATGCCCGGCCGCCTGGTAGGACAGACGACCGACAGGAACGGCAATCGCGGATTCGTTCTCACCCTCGCTACGCGCGAACAACACATTCGCCGCGAAAAAGCGACCTCCAATATTTGTACGAATCAAGCCCTTGTTGCCTTGATGGTGAACATTTTCATGAACGTCTACGGCAAAGTCGGCTTGCGCGAGTTGGCCAAACACAATTTGGCCAAGACTGCTTATGCCGTGCAGCAGTTCGGCAAGAGCGCGAAAGTCTTATTCCCCGGTCAGGCTCGTTTCAACGAGTTCGTCATTCAGACGAAAGAAGATACCCGATCAATGGAGCACGCGGTTCCTGGAACATGGGATCGTGCCAGGCTTATCGCTGAAAAAGTTCTTCCCGGAGCTGGGCAATGCTTCCTTGTGGTGCTGCACCGAGACCATGACACGCGCTTCGATCGACCAAGCCGCCGCACTTTTGAGCGCGGGCAACGCTCGGCCGCTACAAGAAATTGACGCCGAAATTCAGGAGGCGGTCCGATGACCCAACTTTCGCGCAAAGCCACAACCAACGTTTCGCAGAATGAATCGTTGATATTTGAGAAGTCGTCGCCGGGCAAAGGCGCATGGCGATTGCCTCCACTCGACGTGCCCGAAGTCGATGCCGCAGACCTTCTTGGTCAAGCAGAACGCAAAGAGTCAGGCGCGTTGCCCGAAGTCAGCGAGATCGAAATCATTCGCCACTTTACGCGACTCTCCACTTGGAATTACGCCATCGATCTGGGAATGTATCCCCTTGGTTCATGCACCATGAAATACAATCCGCGGGTGAACGAAGCCGTCGTCCGCATGGAGGGACTGGCCAACGCTCATCCCTACCAGCCCGACGCGATCTCGCAAGGCGCAATGCAGATCATTCAGACGCTCAGCGAATGCCTGATCGAGATCACTGGCATGGACGCGATCACTTTGCAACCCGCTGCTGGCGCGCAAGGTGAGCTTACGGGACTGCTGATGGTCCGCGCCTATCATGAATCCAAAGGCGCAGCGCGTAAGAAGATTCTGATTCCAGATTCCGCTCACGGAACAAATCCCGCCACCGCCGCGATGGTCGGCTACGGCGTCGAGAATTTGAAATCGAATCCCAATGGCATGGTGGAGGTTTCCGCGCTGGCCGCGCAGATGAACGAAGATGTCGCTGCGCTGATGCTGACGAATCCCAACACGCTGGGCGTGTTCGAGCAGGAGATCCACAAGATCGCCGACATCATGCACGCCAAAGGCGGCTTGCTTTACATGGACGGCGCTAACATGAACGCACTCGTCGGGAAAGCCCGTCCCGGCGATTTTGGGGTCGACGTCATGCACATGAACCTGCACAAGACGTTTTCGACTCCGCACGGAGGCGGCGGCCCAGGGTCCGGACCGGTCGCCATCAAGAAAATTCTCGAACCGTTCCTGCCGACGCCCGTTCTCGTAACCAAGTCCGACGGCACGTTTGGATTCAACTATGATCGTCCACACAGCATCGGCCGCGTCCGCGCCTTCTACGGAAACTTCGGCATGTTCGTGCGCGCGTTAGCTTATATTCTTGCCAACGGCCCCGACGGACTGCGCCAGACCACGGAAGACGCCGTACTCAACGCGAACTACATTCGCAAACATCTGCAAGGCACTTACGATCTGCCTTACTCGACGCCCAGCATGCACGAAGTCGTCTTCAGCGATAAGTTGCAAGCGAAGAAGGGCGTAAGGACGATGGACATCGCGAAGCGCCTGATCGACTACGGCTTCCATCCCTACACGACGGCGTTCCCGCTGATCGTTCCCGGCGCGCTAATGATTGAGCCGACCGAGAGTGAACCGAAAGAAGAACTCGATCTTTTCATCGAGGCGATGAAGGCGATCGCGGAAGAAGTCGAACGCGATCCGCAACTTGTTCTGGACGCGCCCCACACCACGCGAGTTTCGCGCCTGGACGAAACCGGCGCTGCGCGAAAACCAGTTCTGCGCTGGAAGGCTTGATCAATTGGGGTTCCACCCCGAAATCGTCCTGATGTGAAAACTCTTTCGCTTCTTCTGCAATGTAGCGGCTGAGAACGGCCTTCGCCTCGAAAAGTCGCCCCCCGCAAGAGATATTTCTTTACAACGCTCCGTTGCGCACGGTACAAAGGTGCCCGCAGTTAAAGCTGCCCCGGAGATCGTTGGTATGACGCAAGTCCCTCGTAACGCCAAGGTCGTGTCGCTCGTGCTGTTCGTCCTCGTCGCATTCAGTTTTGGATGGGCCCAGGTGAATGTCACGACCTACCACAACGACAATGCCCGCACGGCGCAAAATACGCAGGAGACACTTCTGACGACTGCGAATGTCAACAGCAGCCAGTTTGGCAAAGTATTCTCGGTGACCCTGGATGGATGGGTCTATGCGCAGCCGCTTTATTTGTCGAACGTTATCATTAACGGAGGCACGCACAATGTTGTCTACGTCGCCACAGAACATGACAGCCTTTATGCAATCGACGCAGCGACCGGCGCGGTGTATTGGCAGACCAGCCTGATCCCCTCCGGCGGCACCACCGTCAACAGCAGCTCCGATCTGGGTTGCGGTGACCTTGTGCCCGAAGTCGGGATCACTGGCACACCGGTCATCGATCCTTCGACAAATACGATTTATCTGGTGGCGAAATCCAAAGTCAACGGCGCAATCGTGCAATACCTTCACGCCATCGACACCGGAACGCACGCCGAAAAATTCGGCGGACCAGTGCAGATTCAGGCGTCGGTAAATGGAAACGGCAACAACACTCCGGTGGCATTCAACGCCCACTATGAGAATCAGCGCCCAGCGCTGCTTTTGCAAAACGGCCACGTAGAAATTGGCTGGTCGTCACACTGCGACATCAGTCCTTGGTACGGCTGGGTGATGTCTTATAACGCGGCGACCCTGGCGCAGGAAGCGGCATTCAACACCTCGCCCAACGGGAACTCCAGCGGGGTTTGGATGGGCGGGGGCGGACTGGCGGGCGACTCGAGTTTCAACACTTACTTCGCCACCGGTAACGGTCAGTACGATGGTGCGACGGCGAACGACTACGGCGACACGATATTGAAAGTTGGTCCGCCGAGTGGCGGAACCTTTCCGGTGCTCGATTGGTTCACTCCTTACAATCAGAGCAGCTTGAGCGGTGGTGACAGCGACCTGGGCTCGGGCGGCCTGGTGATTCTCCCGACATTGCCGAACGGTACGCAATTGCTCGCGCAAATGGGCAAAGAAGGAACGATGTTCATCCCGAACACAGGCAACATGGGCAAATACTGCTCCGGTTGCACCAGCGACCCGAACATTTACCAGGAGATTCCCGGAGCTACCGTAGGCATTTGGGGCTCGCCCGCGTACTGGAATGGATCGATCTACTGGGCGGGAGCGAGCGATGGCGGCGGCGCGGACAACCTGAAGGCGTTCTCTTTCAATGCCAACAACAGCGGCTTGGTGTCGACCTCGCCCACTTCAAAATCGAACCAGACGTTCGGGTTCTCCGGCCCGATTCCTTCCATTTCGTCCAACGGTACGACCAACGGGATCGTATGGGGGCTGGACAACAGCTCGTACGGCGGGACGTGCTGCCAGGCGCTGTATGCCTTCGACGCGACGAACCTGGCAAACATGCTTTACAACAGCAACCAGGCTGCGAGTCAGCGCGATGTCCCGGGCGGAGCGGTGAAGTTCACTACTCCGACCATCGCCAACGGCATGGTGTACGTGGGCAGCCAGTTCAAAATCACGGGGTACGGCCTGATTAGTTCGACGCCCACCGCGGCGACCCCGACTTTTAGTCCGGCTCCCGGCAGCTATACCAGTGGCGTGAACGTGACGCTTTCAGACACAACCACCGGGGCCGTGATTCACTGCACTACGGACGGCAGTACGCCCACTTCAAACTCGCCCGTCTGCACCACGGTCGCGGTTAACACTTCGACCACGATCAATGCCATCGCCGTGGCTACCGGATACAACAACAGCTCTGTGGCGACGGGCTTTTATTCCATCACGAGTGGCGGCGTCGGTATCAACTACGGCAGTGGGTTCACAGGTACGGGGCTGACTCAAAACGGATCCTCAAAACTCAATGGCGCTCGTCTGCGCCTTACCGATGGCGGAGGAACGGAAGCGGCCAGCGCGTTCTATACCACGCCGATTAACGTTCAGAATTTCACCACCGACTTCAGCTTCCAGCTCACCAATCCCAATGCGGATGGCATGACTTTCGCCATCCAGAACACGGGCGTCACCGCTCTCGGACCTCCTGGCGGCGGCTTAGGCTACGGACCGGATACACCGGGGGGCACTCCGGGAATCGGAGAAAGTATCGCGGTGAAATTCGATCTTTACAGCAACGCTGGGGAAGGAATCGACTCGACCGGGCTTTATACCGACGGCGTCTCTCCGACCACGCCTGCGCTCGACATGACCAGTTCCGGGGTCAATTTGCACAGCGGCGACATCTTCAATGTGCACATGACTTATGACGGGACCACTCTGAAGATGACGATCGCAGACGCATCTAATTCTGCGGACACCTTCAGCACCAGCTGGCCGATCAACATTCCATCGACCGTAGGGGGGAATGCGGCGTACGTCGGGTTTACAGCGGGGACGGGAGGAGAAACCGCAACTCAGGAAGTCATCTCCTGGACCTACACGTCGACACTGCCCACGGTAGCGACGCCCACGTTCAATCCCGCTCCGGGTACGTTCAACTCGCCGCAGTCGGTCACCATCTCCGATTCGACTTCGGGAGCGACCATTTACTACACGACGAATGGCACGACGCCGACTACTTCTTCGCCCGTTTATACAGCTCCTGTGTTGATTAGCAATACGACTACGCTTGAGGCCATCGCGGCAGCCAGCGGCTACAATAACAGCGCTGTCGCCAGCGGGACTTACGTTATCAACAACGGAAGCCCGTACGTAAATTTCTCCAATGGCTTTACCGCGACCGGGCTGACGTTCAACGGAACCACGAAACTGAATGGCACAAGATTGCGCCTTACCGATGGGGGAGGGAACGAGGCCGCGAGCGCTTTCTACAACACACCTCTGAACGTGCAGTCGTTCACGACAGACTTTACGTTCCAATTGACAACCCCCAATGCCGACGGCATCGCGTTCGTCATTCAGAATGTTGGAACCACTGCACTAGGGCCCGCGGGCGGAGGGCTGGGGTATGGCCCGGTCCCATTGGGTGGGACGGGAGGCATTGCGAGCAGCGTGGCGGTGAAGTTCGACTTGTACAACAATAACGGCGAAGGCGCGAACTCCACAGGGCTTTACACTGGCGGCGCTTCGCCGACCACTCCTGCGACAACCTTAGGCGGAGGAGTGAACTTGCATAGCGGAGATCCCTTCAAGGTGCATATCGCCTACGACGGCACCACTCTGACTATGACGATTACGGACGTTAACGTTGCAGCCGACACATTTACGACAAGTTGGCCGGTCAAGATTCCAACCATAGTAGGAGCCAACACAGCATACGCTGGGTTCACAGGCGGCACCGGAGGCCAAACCGCAACGCAAGAGGTTTTGACTTGGACTTACACTGCGGGTGCGCCGTCTCCGATCACCTATGAGGCGACGAAGATTCCCGTCACCGGATCGCCGAACGCGCGGGTCTTTGCCTGGTCGGGCTTTCCCGATGGTCAAGGAGTAATCGCGGACGGCACCGCCGTGGGTGCGTACCTGAACTTCACGATCAATGTGGCGCAAGCGGGCACCTACGACGTAAAGGCTGCCACGAAGCAATTTACGACGCGCGGGATATTCCAGCTTTCGGTCAATGGCGCCAATGTTGGCCCAACCGAGGATGAATACAACGCCAATGGGAACGGAGTCTTTTACGAATACGACCTGGGCCCGCTGAACTTCTCCGCCCCCGGCAATTACTCGTTCAAGTTCAACGTGACCGGTCGCAACAGCAAGAGCAGCGGTTACACGGTGGCGTTCGATTACATTAAGCTCACTCCGCAGTAGCGGGATGGGTTTACTATCGAATCCATGCGGATACCGTCAGTGGTCGCGGTCGCACTGTTGTTGCTTCCGTCGCTCGTGCGGGCACGAGATGGGGCTGCGGCCTGTGCGGCGGAGCACTATCGTTTGATCCCACTGCCCCTCAAGCCCACTCATCTCAGCGGAACCGGATACGTTTCCGGAACAACTTCTGCGCACCTGGCCGCGGTCTGGTCGCAGCGCCACGGACTAACGGTTGCGCCCCTTCCCGCCGGCTACACGCGCGCCGAAGGTACCGGCGTGGATGAGCAGGGGCGATTGATCGGCGACGCTATGACGTCCAATTCCAGCCAGCGGCAGGCTTTCACGTTTTTCGAGGGCAAGCTCGATTTACTGCCTGGGAAGCAGTCCAAGCCGTTCTCAATCAACGAGGCGGGAATGATTGCCGGCGAAGCGGTATGGCCGGGAAGTACTGGAAACAGCGGCCCGGTCGTATGGCAGCACGGAGACGTCACAAGCTTGGGATTTTGTTGCGGCGGCACGGCCATGGCCGTAAATGACAACGCCATGATCGTAGGCGACACCTATGACCGGCAAGGTCGCTATCACCCGTTCCTATGGACCAAAGCGCTCGCCCAGGAACGAATTGAGGGGACGGCGGATTATAGCTCCGCCGTAGCGCTCAACAACGCAGGCGACGTCCTGATTCAATCCCTGTCAACCGTACTCCTCTTCAAAGATCGGAATCTGACCCAGATCCCGCTCTCGCCAAAGTTTCCCAATCAAGCTAAGGCGATTAATGATTGCCCGACTGTGGTGGGAGCATTCGGTCGATTTTCAGACGCGTACCGGGCTTTCCTATGGGATACTGCGATGGGTTTTCGCGACTTAAACGATTTGGTCACCGCGCCCGGATGGAAATTGGAAATGGCGACCGGCATCAACAAACGTGGAGAGATCGTCGGCTTCGGCGATCAGTCAGGCGAAGAAGATCGAGGATTTCTTCTGGTGCCCCTCGCCGGAATGCCTGCGGCGACGCGCTGAGTCGTTCGCCCAGACCCAGACTCACAGCACCGGGGAGTGAGGATGCCTTAACGCCGCGGGCTGCATGCCGCCGCTGCACGATGAATCCTGCATGCACTTGCGGAAGCTGGGCACGACCATCGCCTGTTCGGTCGTCGGATCGTTTAGATTCGCCAACACGTCGCTGGTCTGCTTGGCGCCGGCAATGTCCCCTGTACGTTGATAAGCGGTGATCAGCAGCTTTAGCGAGCGCGGATCGGTGATGTCTTCTTCGAGCCGCGAGATCGCGTCCTGATAGTGTTCATGAGCGAAGAGAACCGCGCCCTCGGCTCCGCTATAGGCCAAGTCGATCAGTTTGTCCCCGGAGTTCGCGGCCAGTTTGCTTAGCCGCAGTAGACCGTTTTTCGCGGCAACATTGTCGCCGCTTTGGAGCGCGAGCTCAACCCGAGCCCGCAACACCTGCGCCGCTTCCTGTTGCAACGCGATCTTCTGTGCGTTGTGGCCTTCGGCCAGCGCGGCGTCGGCTTTGTTCAGGAACGCAACGGCCCGCTTCGGATCCTGCTGGTATTCGGACATCTGACGGTAGGTGTCTGCCTCCACCTGACTAATCTGCCGTGCGTGAGCGAAGTCGGCGATTTCCTGGAACGCTTTGTCCGCATTGACGTAGTCGCCCTCTCGAACGTAGGTTGAGGCGCGCCGCGTCTTCCAAAGAACTTGTTGCAGCTCCGGAATCTCGAATCGCGCAAAGCCAATCTCGTACTCCCGGCGCGCTCTCGCCTGATCACCCATTAACGAGTAAGTATCTGCAATTCCGAATTGCGACGAATAGAATGTCGGATCGATGGCCAGCGCCGCGCGGTAGTGTTGAATCGACTGCTCGTAGCGACCCGCCAGACGCAAAATCTCGGCGTAAGAATCGAGCGGGTTCGGATCGCCGGGCAGGGACGCCACATACTGATCCATATACACAAACGCTTTATCGAACTGCCGCAAATCGGCGCAGTTGTATCCCATGTTATTCAGCAGACCTGGAGAATCCTTGATTCCCGATTGTTCGTAAACATCCAGAGCCCGCTCAAACTGGCTCTGACTCATCAACCACCAGGTCGTCATCCACACTACCCACTTGTCGTGCGGATACTGCCGGATGACGTCATTCATCTCCGGAATGGCGGCCAGCAACTTGTGATCGGCGGCATCCTGATACCACTCGATCACGGTTTGCTCCGCGACACTGGCATGCTTTCGGGTGGCGAATGCGGCCTTTTGTTCGGTAACCTGCTCCGCGGAGTTCAAGCTGATCTGCGCCAGAAGTTCGTGCGCCATGGCGAAGTCGGGATCGATCTTGATGGCTTTTCGCAATATCTCGTTCGCCGGCTCCTGTTGCACCCGATCCAGATACAGCGTGAGCGCCTGCTGCACCAACTGGCGCGCCTCATCAGACTGCGAGGTCATAGGCAAGGGGGCCGGAGTGGACGTCGTCTGGGCCGAAGCCGTTTGCAAAAACAAGGCAGCGTTAAGCCATAGCACAGCCCAAATCGTGTTTCCCATCGATCGCATCATGTCAGTTTCCCTTGAGTAGATAGCCCGGTTCCATGGGCAATTTGCCATCAACCTTGACTACGTTCACATCTTTGGTGAGGGAGTAGAGATCGACAATCCCTATCGCCCCACGCTTCGCCGAAACGAAGCGCAACACCGCGTCGTCGGAGTCGGCTACGACGATTAAATTTGGATGGGCATCGATAAAAGCGCGCTCCTGGTCGGAGCTCACATTAAGCAGGCGCTTCAGGACAATCTGCATGTCAGGCGTTGAAGGATCGCGCATCACGACCGTGATGGGTCTGGTGTCGGGCCACTTTTTAGTTTGAGCGTTCAGAATCTTCGTCAGGTCGGCTGCGCTCACGTTGCTGGTCGCATTGTCCTTATCCGCAATCAGCGCCAATTGTTTCGCTTGCACAAAATAGGGACAAGCAAGCAACAGCAACAGTCCGAGAATCGCCCGGTTCTTCATACTGGCTGGATTTTATGTCGAGAAATAGCTGCGGCAACAGGTCACCGAAGTAACCGGACCAGCCCCGGGGCGGGAAGAGTCCGACAAAGGGCAAGGCGGATGTTATGTCAATTCGATGGCGTTAATCGTTTCGGCCAGCCATAGCGAAGTGGCTTTCTGATCGGAGAGGAAGGGGTCCCGCATACTACCCTTTGAACCTTGCAGGAGTACTTCGTAGTCGGGGCGAGCTAAGGAGTTCAGTGCCGGAAATCCGATGGCGTCGGCTAGGCGACAACTTATCTGCGCCACTTGCAGCAGCGCGCTGGCCCGTATCGAAGTCGCGTCGTGATGGTGAGCTGTAATCTCGTGGAACTCGGGGGGGAGATTCCAGGCGGACACCAGCGCGGTCCCGACTTCGCAGTGATCGATGCCGAAAGCTTCCCGCTCTCCCAACAAAACATCGGCGGGACGCCGCTCCGCGTCTGCCAGGAATTTGCAATAGCGTTCCGGCCAGAGCACTGCCATGGCCAGGCGCCCAATATCGTGCAGGATGCCCGCCGCATAGCACACATCTTTGTCCACCATGAGTTGAGGGGCGATACGCTCGGCCATAAGGGCACAGGCGAGACTGTGTCGCCAGCACATTCGGATGCCATCGGCGCCGACTTGCGGTTTCAAGAACGCTTGCAGGCCGACCGTGATCGCCAGACCCTTCACCCGCTCGAGACCTAGGAGAGTCATCGCCTGGGGAAGACTCGCGATCTCGTGGCGAAAGCCGCAAAGCGGTGAATTCGCGAGAGCCAGAATCTGGCTGGCCAGGGCTGGATCGGCGGAGATCAACCGGCTCAATTCTGGCAGGCGAACCGATTCGCTGGAGACCAGTTGCAGCACCTTCAAAGCAACCGGCGGAAATGCCGGAAGCCTGGCGATGAATAGCGCGGGATCGTCGCTTGCGGCCCGCCCCTGCTGCGCCGTTGCGTTCATGGTCAACCTATCGGCGGAAAGGCGCGAGGCATCAGCCCGATTCGGTCGTTGTCTCCATACAGGCGTGTTACTGGACTAAAGGATTTTCCCCCATCTGCCGATACAGTTTAGGAAGAGAACCAAATGTCTCCCGTACCCAAACTCGCCCTTGTACCTGCCCTCTCCGGTCTGGCATGGAATCGATCGGAGGCGCTCGATCGGCTGGCGAACGACTCCGAATTGCTGCACGATCTGATTCAGATTTTCCTGGGCGAATATCCCAAGCAGATCGAAATCCTGCGCCAGGCCCTCACCGCCAGGGATCTCGAACTCGCCACTCGCATCGCTCACACCATCAAGGGCGAGGTCAGCCAGTTCTGCGCGCCACCCGCCACCGAGGCGTCCCGCCAAGTCGAAGAAGCCGGTCATGTTGGCGACATGAAAAAAATGTCGGATCTGCTGCCCGCGCTTGAGCGTTGCGGCGGAGCACTCTGCCGCGAGCTTACCCATTCGGCGGAAGTTCGCCTTGAGCACTAGCCAGACGGAGTCCGTCGCCCCATCTCCCGGTCTTACGACTAGCGGAAGGGTCCTGCTCGCCGATGACGATCCCATCTTTCGCCACCTCGTTAAAACCTGGCTGACGCGCTGGAACTATGAGGTCAACACCGTCGACAGCGGCCTCGCGGCATGGGAGTTATTGCAAAGGGAAGACCCGGCGGAACTTCTCATCTTCGACGGAATGATGCCTGGGCTAAACGGAGACGAGTTGTGTCGTAAAGTCCGGAGTCAGCCAAATTCGCGCTACCGCTACATCATCCTTCTGACCGCCAACGACCACCAGAAAGATATTGTCGCGGGCCTTGACGCCGGAGCGGACGATTACCTCACCAAACCGTTCGATGCCATGGAGCTGCGGGCCCGCATTCGAGCCGGTCGCCGCATCCTCGATTTGCAGGAAGCTTTGCTTCGGGCACAAGGCGACCTGCGCTATCAGGCCGAGCACGACGCCCTCACTGGACTCCTCAACCGCGGCGCCATCTTGAGCATTCTGCACAAAGAAGTGAAGCGCAGAGAACGCACGGGCGAACAACTCGGCGTCCTCATGGCCGACGTCGACCACTTCAAGCGGGTCAACGATACGTATGGTCATTTGGCGGGAGACGCGGTGCTGCGTGAAGTCGGCCAGCGCCTGACCGATGCGCTCCGCTTTTATGACTCTGTAGGGCGCTACGGCGGCGAAGAGTTCCTCGCCATTTTGCCCGGTTGCAATCCCGCCGACTTAGCCGCCAGCGCCGAACGCCTGCGCCTTATCGTCGCCCGTGATCCCGTGCTCTGTCATGCCGGCTCCGTCCTGGTCACCCTCAGCATAGGAGGCGCCAACGCGTCCCAGCCGGAAACAGACGAGTCCGACCTTCTGCTTCGTCAAGCCGATTCCCGGCTCTACAAAGCCAAGGCGAACGGCCGGAATCGGATCGAACTCGCCGACTAGCCCCCTCACTGTGACTATGCTCTTGCGCACAACAGATCCCCTCGCCCGGCTGAAGAGCGCCGGATCATTCGGGACGACAGTACATAGTTAAAGGAGTCTCAGTCATCCCGAAGTCCCCGCGTTCTCTCCAGCGGGGCTAGGGATCCGGCGTGGGCACACGCGAATCCAGTTCTACAAAGCCCCTGCCTACGAGTATGATCAGTAGGTTAATCGTCATACTCGAGGTTTATCTGTGAAAATTGCCGGCAACGTCACCGAACTGATCGGCCACACTCCTCTCGTTCGCCTCAACAAGGTAACCTCGGGATGCTTCGCCGAAGTGGTCGCCAAACTGGAAAGCTTCAATCCCTGCGCCAGCGTCAAAGATCGCATCGGCGTCAGCATGATCGATGACGCGGAGCGCGCGGGCAAAATTACCCCGGGTCGCACCGTGCTCATCGAGCCTACTAGCGGCAATACCGGAATTGGCCTGGCCTTCGTCGCCGCCACCAAAGGCTACAAACTGATCGTCACCATGCCGGAAAGCGTCAGTCTTGAACGGCGAATCCTGCTGCTGGCGTTTGGCGCGGAAGTCGTGCTCACGCCCGCGGCTAATGGCATGAAGGGCGCCATCGCTAAAGCGGAAGAACTTCTGGCCAAAACTCCCGATGCCTACATGCTCCAGCAATTCAACAATGCGGCGAATCCGAAAATTCACTTCGAGACCACGGGCCCTGAGATCTGGGATGACACCGACGGCAAGGTCGACTTTCTGGTTTCAGGTGTCGGCACCGGAGGAACCATTACCGGCGTGAGCGAATTCATTAAGCCGAAAAAGCCGTCCTTCCGCGCAGTCGCCGTCGAGCCCACCGACAGCCCTGTGTTGTCCGGCGGCAAACCCGGTATTCATAAGATTCAGGGCATCGGCGGAGGCTTCGTTCCTCATATCCTACGCACGGATCTCATCGATGAAATCATCACAGTAACCAACGACGCGGCGATCCAAATGGCGCTGCGCCTAGCCAAAGAAGAGGCGCTCCTGATGGGCATCTCTTCGGGCGCCGCCGTGGTCGCCGCGCTACAGGTTGCACGACGAAAAGAAAACGCGGGTAAACTGATCGTCGTGGTATTACCATCGTTCGGCGAGCGCTATCTCAGCAGCGCGCTCTTTGAAGGCGTACGGCTGCAAGCTCAGCAATTGCCGGTGGCAGCGTTGCCCTAGTCCATGCCTTCTTTGTTCCAGTCAATTCGCGAAGATGTCGCCAACGTTCTGGAACACGATCCGGCGGCGCGATCCCGAGCCGAGGTCTATCTCTGCTATGCGGGATTGCACGCCGTCTGGATTCATCGCATCACGCACGGCTTATGGCTGGGCGGATGGCTCTTGCTCGCGCGCTGGTTGTCGCAGCTGGCGCGCTTCTTGACCGGCGTCGAAATCCATCCCGGCGCCGACATCGGTCGCCGGCTCTTCATCGATCACGGTATGGGCGTGGTCATCGGCGAAACCGCAGTGATCGGCGACGACGTCACAATCTACGCTGGCGTAACGCTCGGCGGCACCAGCACCGATCGAATCAAACGCCATCCCACGATTCAAGATCACGTCGTGATCGGCGATGGCGCGAAGATTCTAGGCAACATCACGATTGGCAAGAACTCCAGAATCGGCGCCGGATCGGTTGTTCTCCGCAATGTGCAAGAAGGTTCGACCGTCGTCGGCGTCCCCGGTCACGTAATCTTTCGCAACGGCGAGCGCGTCGTCATCACCGACCCCTTGCAGATTAACGATCCTCTCTCCGAGGCGCTGGCCGCCGTCGCCCAGGAAGTGGACCGCCTGCGCGAACGAGTCCATCAGCTGGAAAACTCAGGCGTGCCCCACGAGCCGGTGTCGCCCTCCATGCAGCGCATCATGGAAGATGTCGATTACCAGATATAACGCTCACTCCCTGGGCACGACGCACACATCGGGAAGGTTACGATACCGTTCCGCATAATCAAGTCCATAACCAACGACGAACTCATCCGGAATTCTAAAACCCACGTAATCCGCTTGCATCGGCAACTTTCGGCGCGACGGCTTGTCCAGCAAAGTTGCGATGCGCAGACTCTTCGGTTCGCGGCCCAGGAAAAGCTTCTTCAAATAAGTCAGCGTTAATCCAGTGTCGAGAATGTCTTCCACGAGGATGATGTTCTTATCTTTGACCGACTGATCCACATCCTTGGTGAAGCGCACTTCTCCGGTCGAATCCCAGCCGCCGCGCAACTCCTGATCAGGGGTGGGGCGATTGCCGTAACTCGACACCGCGATAAAATCGAAGGTTGCATCGAGCTGAACGTGCCGCGCCAGGTCGCTCAGGAAAATCGCAGCGCCTTTGAGCACTCCCACGAAGACGATTGACTGGCCGGCGAAGTCGCGCGTAATGTCCGCGCCCATCGCAGCCACACGGAACGCGATCTGTTCGCGCGAGATGAGAACCCGCAAATCCGCCATCGCCCGATCATATTAAACTAGACAGTAAGCAACTCGCACGGAGAGACAGTTTTTATGATCAAGCTGAACGGAATCAAACTGACTTGGCTGGGCCACGCCACCTTTCGCGTCGAAACCCCCGAAGGAAAAATCGTCATCCTCGATCCCTGGGTCATGGGCAATCCCATGTGCCCGGAAGAACAGAAGAAAATCAGCAAAGTCGACGTGCTGCTTTGCACTCATGGCCACTACGATCACATCGGCGATGCGGTCGAGATCGCAAAGAAACACAATCCGAAGGTCGTCGGCATTCCCGAACTTTGTGGCTGGCTGGAGAAAAAAGGCGTCAAGCAAACTGCCGCCATGAACAAGGGCGGAACCCAGTCGCTCGAAGGCATCAAGGTCACCATGGTTCACGCCGACCACTCCTGCGGAATCCAGGACGGCGACGAATTGGTTTATGGCGGTGAAGCCTGCGGATACGTTGTCGAGTTTTCCAACGGAGTGAAGATTTATCACGCCGGCGATACCAACGTCTTCGGCGATATGAAAATTATCCACGATCTCTACGCGCCCGACATCGCCCTCATTCCGATTGGTGACCATTACACAATGGGCGTGCGCGAAGCCGCCTACGCATGCAATCTGCTGCAAGCGAAAACGGTCATCCCCATGCACTTCGGGACTTTTCCTCCACTAGTCGGCAGGCCAACCGACTTGAAGAAGCTGGTTCCGAATGTTGAAATCTTTGAAATGAAGCCCGGTCAAACTTTAGAGTAAGAGAATTCATGCCTAAATCTTCGAAACCCTCATGGCGTCATTACGGTCTCATCACGAGCCCTGAAGTCGACGACTATCTTTACGCGATGTTGCCCCCGCGCGATGCCGTTCTCGCCGAAATGGAAGACGCTGCGGGAAAGCGCGATGTCCCCATTGTCGGCCCTGTCGTCGCTAGCGTATTGCATCAACTCGCCACCATGATCGGCGCGAAAAACGTTTTCGAAATGGGATCGGCCATCGGCTACTCGACCATCTGGTGGGCGCGAGCCGTCGGCGAGGGCGGACGGGTCTTCTATACCGATGGCGATCGCAAGAACGCTGAAGAAGCCGCTGGATATTTCAAGCGCGCCGGAGTCAGTGACCGCATTCACATCCATACCGGCGACGCACTCGAACTGCTCTCTGAACAAAAAGGCCAATTCGACATCATCTTCAACGACATCGACAAGCAGGATTACCCTCGCGTCATCAAACTAGCGACGCCGCGCCTGCGCAAAGGCGGCCTATTCATCACCGACAACGTCCTCTGGAGCGGCCGCATCGCAGAGAAAAATCCGAGAGAAGACAAGACGCGCGCCATCCAGGAATTCAACCGCGCACTCTACGCCTCGCCGGAATTCGAGACGACAATTCTTCCCGTGCGGGATGGCCTAGCAGTCGCTGTCAAGAAGTAATTAACGAAAGCTAAATCGACTTCACCGGCAGCACCGTCAGATCCTCAACCAAGCCGACTTCTTTCTGCAAAAACGGTTCGGCGTAAGTTACGCCAGCCAGCATCCCGTAGTAGCGCGCCATAGCCTCGATGCGAGCCCGAATCTCCGCCTGCGCGGGAAAAATATCTTTGCCCGCCTCCTGATCGCTGAACTGCGTTTTGTATGCCATCAGCGATGCTAAGCGGTCTTCAAACTGGTCCGTGATATCAACAACAAACGTCGGACGCACATCGTAATACAACGTCGCATAGATAATTTTGAACGGACGATGCGGCGCGGTGCTCGATCCCGAAAACGGCGAACCGATTTCCAACTTGCTCAAGCCCGCGAGAAAACTGGCTTCGTAGCCCAGCACCGACGCGGTGTAATGATCGGGATGCCGGCCTTTCCAGTAAGGCAGAATCAGCACACGCGGCCGCTGTTCGCGAATCGCCGCCGCGACTTTCAATCGATTCGCCCAAGTATTTTCCACGCGGCCATCGGGAATATCGAGGGCGGCGCGCCAGCTCACGCGCAGAATCTTCGCCGCTGCCTCGGCTTCCTGAGCGCGATCTTGCGCCGAGCCGCGGGTGCCAAGCTCGCCCTGCGTCAAATCGAGGATGCCGGTACGATGGCCGAGCTGCGCCATCTTGAGCATTGTTCCGCCACAAGTTTGTTCGACGTCATCGCGGTGAGCGGCGAGGGCAAGAATATCGAGCGCAGGAATTTGCATAGAGGTACAACGCTATTGTGCCTATAAGCCCAAGTCTACAGCAGTCGCGCCACGTACATGCCGCCAAGCGCCGCCCCGAGGCAAAGCAAGTTGTTGCTGAAGAAATTCGTCAGCCCCAGCGCCCAGTGGCCGTAATCGAAATACGTCATCGTCTCGAAGGCGTAGCCAGAAAACGTTGTGAGCGAGCCGCAAAATCCGACGACCAGCAGCAGACGCCAGCGCGGATCGATCACAACGCGCTCCGAGGCCCACACAATAAAGAAGCCGACAATCGCGCTGCCCGTCACATTGATGAACAGCGTGCCGTAAGGAAACTCCGGTCCGATCAGCTTGGCAGCGTAGCGGCCGATGAAGTAGCGGGCATTGGCCCCCACAATTGCGCCCAGAGAAATAACGAGGAAGTCGATCACGATAGAGTTCTCCCTACTATTGAGTTAGTAGGAGTTATCAGCCCAGCTCCCACTACGCCGGGCGGTTATGGCGAACTCCATCGCCTTCCAAATTGTTGTATCACAGAAGGGTGCAACCGGCGTAGTCACTTTTTGCGTTCCACCAGAAACCGTGCCAGCGCCTTCAAAGTATCGCCGCGTTCGCCGAAGGTCGCCAAGGACGCGAACGCCGATTCCACCAGCGCATCCGCCCGCTTCGCCGATTCTTCTATCCCGAACAGCGCCGGATAAGTTGTCTTCTCCGACGCCGTATCCTTTCCCGCCGTCTTGCCCAATTGCTCGGACGTTTGCGTAACGTCCAACACATCGTCGACGATTTGAAACGCGAGCCCAATCGCCTCGCCGAATTTCTTTAGATAGCAGACGGCTGCATCGTCACCGCCGGCGTAAATTCCTCCGCTCACCACACTCGCGGTAATCAGAGCCGCCGTCTTAGAGCGATGAATGTATTCCAGCGTCTCGACGTCGGGACGCGCCCGCTCCGACTCCAGTATCCACAACTTGGCCGCCGATCATCCCGTCCACGGTTCCAGTGCGCCGCGAGATTTCTTCGATGATGCGAACGCGCCGCCCGGCCGAACAATTCACTGTAGCCAGCACTTGATAGGCGCAGGTTTGCAACGCATCTCCAGCTAAAATTGCGACGGCTTCGCCGAACACTACATGCGATGTCGGACGCCCGCGCCGCAGATCATCATTGTCGAGCGCAGGGAGATCGTCGTGAATCAGCGAATAGGTGTGCAACATTTCCAGCGCGGCTCCGACATCTTCAATGCCCGCCGGAAGTTCGCCCGCAATCGCCCGTCCCGCCTCCATGCAGAGAATTGGACGAATACGCTTCCCGCCGGCAAACACGCTATGCCGCATCGCCTTATGAATGGATGCAGGTCTCACCGACTCGGCCGGCAGCAGGCGCTCCAGCGCAGCATCGGCAAGCAGACGCCCGTTTTCCAGAATTTCATTCAACATTGAGGGGAAAGTATAGCAAGGAGTGTTTCGTATTCGCAGTGCTGAATTCGAGGGCAGGCGACTATTTTCTCGCCGCTGTTTTTTCGCCGAGCGGATCGAAGGGCTCAGCCTGCAACTTGCCATTCTGCTTCAGCAGGATTTCCACTTTGCCTTCGGCCTCTTCCAACTCTTTGCGGCAGGCGGACGAAAGCTTCATGCCTTCTTCAAACAAGGTGAGCGATTTTTCCAGCGTAGCTTCGCCGCGCTCCAACTCCTGCACGATCTTCTCCAGCCGATCTAAACACTCTTCAAACTTCGCCAACCGTCACCTCTCGCACAGATTCTAACTCACGGTCGCCGGACGCGACGATCCCAATGCTTCCAGCACATCCACTGCTGTGCTGTATTTGCCCTGCGGAGCGCTGATCTGCGCCCCCTGCACCATGGAACCAACTGCGGTCAGCATTTCGCGCGCGATCAGAACACCCTCTTCGCGCGCCGCTTCCGGCGTAGTCGCCCGTGCCATGCGCTCTAAAATCGCATCCGGTACAGAGACGCGCAATTCATTCTTCATAAACTCCGCATTGCGCGCGCTTACCAGCGGCCAGATGCCGGCAATCACCGGAATACGGCAATGTTCGATTCTTCGCAAGAAATTTTCCAGCAGCGTCAGATCGAATACCGGCTGGGTCACCACGTACTCCGCGCCTGCTTCAACCTTGAATTCGAAGCGGCGAATTTCCTCATCCATATTCGGCAGCCCAGGATTCGCGCCCACTCCCACCACAAACGCCGTACCGGCGCCAATGGGATTGCCGCCAATATCCTGCCCGCGATTCAAGTTGTGCACGATGTTGACCAATCCTATGGCGTCGACGTCGAACACCGCCGTCGCGTCAGGATAATTCCCCATCTTCGGCGGATCGCCGGTGATGCAAATTAAATTGCGAATGCCGGTCGCCGCCGCGCCCAAAAGATCGGATTGAATCCCCAGCACATTTCTGTCGCGGCAGGTGTAGTGCAAAATCGCTTCGACGCCCACATCACGCTGCACAAGCAACGAAAGCGCTTGATTGCTCATGCGCGCCGAAGCGCGAGGACTGTCGGGAATGTTAATCGCGTCCACGCCCACCGATTTCAGAAAGCGCGCACCTTCGATTTCCTTGCTGACGTTCGTCCCCTTCGGCGGAACGATTTCCACCATGGTGACGAACTCGCCCGCGGCAAGCTTCGCGCCAAGCTTCGAACGCAGCTCAATCGGCACGGCAGGTGCCAGAACCGTTTTCGCCTCAACCGTATGTCCCGCGGGCGTTTTCGACCGCGCATCGCTCACCCGCATCGCGGACTTCATCGCCTTAATATGTTCCGGCGTGGTTCCGCAGCACCCGCCCACCAGACGCACGCCCGCCGCAACAAACTTGCGCGCATAGCTGGCCATGTACT
The DNA here is from genome assembly GCA_963799065.1 of Terriglobia bacterium. GTDB lineage: Bacteria > Acidobacteriota > Terriglobia > Terriglobales > Acidobacteriaceae > JAJPHW01. Next base: position 115,594 of record CAWCVJ010000003.1, on the reverse strand, counting down.
CCGGCGAGCAAAGATAAATGTTCCGCCCCTCAACCGACCGCGGAATGCCTGCATTGGGCTGTGCCGCCAGCGGCAGCGATGTCGCCTCGCGTACGCGCTCCATCGCATCCAGCATGTCTACCGGACCGACGCTACAGTTGCACCCGATCACGTCCACGCCCCACTCTTCCAGGCGCGGCGCAAAAGTCTCAGGCGTCGATCCGTCCAGGCAGTTGCTCTCTTCGTCCACCGTCACCTGCGCCACAATCGGCAGCTTGGGATCGACATCGCGCGCCGCCAAAATCGCCTGATGAATCTCCTCCAGATAACCGAACGTTTCCAGAATCAGCAGATCGACGCCGCCCTCGACCAGCGCTTCGATCTGCGCCCGAAAAGCGGCGCGCGCCTCTTCGCGGGACACCTTGCCCAACGGCTCAATCCGGATGCCCAATGGCCCTACTGCGCCCGCCACGAAGCCATCAAAACTCTTCGCTGCATCGCGCGCCAGCGCCACTCCCGCGAGATTGATGTCGCGCACCTTGTCGGCCAGACTATGCCGGGCAAGCCGAAAGGAATTTCCGCCAAATGTATTGGTTTCGATGATCTCCGCGCCCGCGTGAAGGTATTCGCGGTGAACGTCGCGAATCAACTCCGGCTGCGAAAGATTCAGCTCGTCATAGCAGCGGTTGATGAAAATGCCCTTGGAATAGAGCAACGTCCCCATCGCGCCATCGCACAGGATAGGAGCCTTCTTCAGCCGTTCCAGGAAATCGAGCGCCATCTATACGAGGATACAAGATGGCTTCCGCTTTTGCATGGGCGGAGAAATGCCAGGCGGGAGGGTGCGATTTTCCTTTGCTATAATCAAGCATTCCGCATCCTAACTAGCGTCCCTATGCTCCCTGGAGTTCTAAGGTTGAGAAAAACTATAGCTGCGACCTGTGCGATTGTCGTCGCCAGCCTCGGACTTCTCTCCTGCGGCGGCAGCGCCAAGAAAAGCAACTTAAGCGGACTGAGTTATAGGGCTTTCGTGAGCAACCCACTCGACGGAGGCTCGCCGGCGGTGCAAATCGTCAATGCCAGGAATGACACTCTTTCTGGCGCGGCCATCGGCCTCGCAGGAACCATCGCGCAGCCCAGTCAGATGGTGCTCTCGCCCAGCCGCCAGTACTCGCTGATCTTCAGCCCGTCGGCGAACAATTTTGCCTATGTGAACAATGCCACCGAGGCCATCGCCTCCGGGAGCGGCTCTATCGCTCTGCCTGGTTGGACGGAAAGCTTTGTCATCGCCAACGACAACGCGACGGGATACGCCGCCGTGCCAACTGGAACGGTCGTCGGCACGCAAATACCGGGCGCGGTTGTCGTAATGAACCTGCTCAATGGCTCGGTCCTAGCTTCGTTACCCGTACCTTCCGCTCACTATGTTTTTATAACGCCCGACGGCAGCAAGGTGCTCACCTTCAGCGACAACAGTAATACGGTTACGCTTATCTCTCCGGTTCTGGTCGGCAGTAGCGCGGACCCGCGAACTTTTGTGAACACTCCGGGCTTCGACCATCCTGTGTTCGCGCTTTTCAGCAGTGATAGCAGCACTGCCTACGTATTGAATTGCGGGCCGGAATGTGGCGGAGCCTCCGCTGGCATCGCAGTCTTCGATCTGGCCTCGCTTATGGTGACCGCGACGATTCCTCTGCCCGCCGCGACCACTGCGCTGGTCAATGGCACCACGATGTACGTCGCGGGAAGCGCACCCGGCACAGCCTGCGGCTCGGGAACGGCCGCGACGGCTTGCGGCACCTTGAGCATCGTCAACTTGTCTTCGTTGACCGCGAGCAGTCCGATCACCATTACGAACGGCTTTCACAATCACATGGAGTTAAGCGCCGACGGACAACTGTTCATCGGCGCAAAGACTTGTTCGAACGTGAATAACGCGGGGGGCGAGGTGCGTGGCTGTCTTTCGATCTTCGATACGACGAATTCGACCGTGATCATTCCTCCCGCTGCTGGGGATGTAACTGGAATTGCGCCTGTCTTAGGTCGGCCCGTGGTTTACGTCGTGCAGGGAGCGATTATTTACATCTATGACACGCAGACCGATCGACTCGAAGTGCAAACCGAACCGACACCGCTGGTCGTAACCGGGCAGCCCTATGATGTGAAGTATGTGGACACCGGGATTCCGCAGTAAGAGCTTACTCCGCGGGTTGCAGAATCAATTGGTGAGTCTGCGCCTGAGCGACCGCCGCCGGCGAAAAAGGCATAGGGAAAGTGAACCCTTCATACCAAGCCTTCCACTGATCCATATACCAGGGACTGAGAATATTTCCAGCCTGCCCCGTCACCAAGTTCAATGTGCTCTGATCAAGATTTGAGAGGTCGGCCGTAAAACGCTCGGATGGCCCGTGATCTCGCGACACCGCCTTTACCGAATAAACGCTGCCCGATTGCGGCCGCACGCCTGGACCGCTCCAATGCCGAAGCAGCGGAATCCTGCCGAGAATCGGATGCTGTATTTCGAGCGGATGAAAGTCTCCCCAATGCCACGAAGCTAAATCCGTGGGAGCATCTTTATCGCCCACTGCGGCCTGCACCGCAGCGCTCAGCAGTTCGTCGTCGTTTGCATATCCGGCGGGCAGCCAGCGCTGCGGCTGATGTTGCAGGACGTTTTCCAGCCAAACGGAATCCTGCAGCCACCGGTAACTCTTCCAATTGAGCGCGCCGGAAGCTTTGTCGGCGGACGCGGCGGCGCCCAACTTTGGCTCCAGCAGCAGGCGTGTGAGTTCGCGTTCGGCCAGCGTCGTGATCGTAGGGGCAGCCGAATCGGCGCTCATGCGGCCATCCCAATTACGCAGAATATCCGCGGCCGCCTTGCTGCGAGCGGAAACGCTCTTTGCATGGTCGATGGCATAGACAAAGCGCTCGGCGGCGAAGCGGTCGAATTCTGAAACGATGTCTGTTTGCAGGGCGAGCATGTCCGACGGCGCAAATTTCTTACCCGATTCAAGCACGCGATAAATGCGAGCGGTGCGCCACGGGGCTTCCCACTCGACGCTTATGCTGTAAGGATATTTGTCGGGCGTGATGCGACCGTTCGCCGTCGCGATAATTCCACCCGGCGGATTGTAGACGCTGGGCAACTTGTCGAACGGAATGTAACCGGTCCACTCATGCGCATCGTCGCTGCCCTTGACCGGAAGCGACCCATCGCCCGCCGCGCGAATCGGAATCTTGCCCGTCGTCTGATATCCGATGTTGCCTTCCACATCGGCGTAGACGACGTTCTGGCCTGGAGCATCGAACTGCGAAAACGCCGCCCGAAACTGATTCCAGTCCTGCGCCGAATCGACCGCAAAAAAAGGAGTGCGAATGCCGTCATACAAAGTCCAGCGCAGCGCAATCTTGCGAGCTTCTCCGGGATAAAGTTCCGAAACGATAGGCCCGTGCCGCGTCAGCAGGACATCCACGTCGACATCCGGTTGGCCCTTGACCCTAATCACTTCTGTGCGATGCTCCGCATCGCGCCAGCCTTGCGGTGTCAGATATTGACCCGCTGCGTTAAAGGTTTCGATGTAGGCATCCTCGATGGTGGGGCCGACGTTGGTGAATCCCCAGGCAATTTTTTGATTGTGGCCGACGATGACATAAGGAAATCCAGGCAGTGTGACGCCGGCGACATCGAAGTCTGCGCAGCGTAAGTGAGCTTCATACCAAAGATTTGGGAACTCCATACCCCAGATGCATGTCGTCGGAGAGCAGTGGCTTTCCACTCACTGTGTGCGCTCCGGAAACCACCCAGTCGTTGGAACCGACGACATAGCCATCTTCTTGTAACGGCAAATCCTGTGGCGAATTCAGCGTCGGCAAAGTGAATCCTGGCGGGTCGTTTCGAACGACAGAACTGTCTCCTGAATCGTCATCTTCGTCTTCGTCGTCTGAATCGCCTTTTTCCGAATCTTGCTCGGCGCTGACCCTCGAAACGGTCGGCGGACGATCGTGCCAGGAGCTATTCACATAAAGGTCGTCGGCCAGCTCAGGGCCGAGCTTCGCCAGAATTTTCTCCCGCGTCAGCGCAGCTTGTACCGGAGTGCTCAAATCCTTGACCATCTGCGCCGCAATCAGCATCGAGTCTTCCGGCGTCCAAGGCTGAGGTGAGTAGCGCATTATACGAAACTCGATGGGCAAGCGATCGCGCTGCAAAACCATGTTGGCGTTCACGCCACGAGCGTACGCTTCGAAGTGCGTACGCACCTCGGGCGCGGCCGTGGCAAAATTCTTGCGCGCCGCCTCGCGAAGGCCAAGAATTCTTTGCTCTCGGTCATGCGGCAGGAGATCCGGCCCCAGCAGTTCAGCTAAATCACCTGCGGCATAGCGGCGCATCACGTCCATCTGCCAGAGACGATCCTGAGCAGTGACGAAGCCCTGCGCAAAAAACAAATCTTCGAAGGTTGTGGCCTCGATGGTCGGGACGCCGTGGTCGTCACGCGAGACCTTTACCGGGCCGGAGAGACCCTGCACGCGCAGCGATCCGTCGACTTGCGGCAGGCTGCCGCGGAGAATCGAGTAGAACCACAATCCGCCAGCTAAAACGAAGGCCAGTGCAAGCAGAAGAACCGCGCCGAGCACGCGCGGGACGACACCGACCGTTTTGCGCTGCGAAGTAGTCTGCGGAAAGCTCGCCATGAGGGGAAGCTAAATTCTAGGCAGTATGGCGAGGGATTACAACCGCGGCAAACACACCGGACGAAGAAGTTGAAGGCCAGTTAGTCGGCAGCCGCCGTGCCGCCCAATACTTCCGGTGGACGCCGTGCCGCGCGATTGGCCGGCAACCCGGCATCGCGAATCTTATAGAGCAGCGCCCGATAGCTGATATTCAGAGTACGGGCCGCCTGCTTGCGATTCCAGTGGTGCGCTTGCAGCACTTTCAAAATGATCTTGCGCTCCAGATCACGCGTGGCCTGCTTGGTGAGTTTCTTCAGCGAAATCGGACCATTCAGATCGATCTCGGGATCGAACGACTCGCGGTCGCGCGCCACCAGGTCGTTGGTGATCACGTCTTCACTGCCGAGAATCACATACCGCTTCACTAGATTTTCCAGCTCGCGAATGTTGCCCGGCCAATGATACTTCTGCAGCGCCGTCATCACTTCAGGAGACAGTGCGCGGGCGCGGCAATTGTACTTGCGATTGTAGTAATCCAAGAAGTAGCGGACCAAGTCTTCGATGTCTCCACGACGTTCACGGAGTGAAGGCATGCGCAAGTTCACGACGTTGATGCGGTAATAAAGGTCTTGGCGGAAAGTACCGTTCTCGATCTCGGTTTCTAAGTGGCGATTGGTGGCGCAGACGATTCGGACTTCCACTTTTTTGTCTTCTTGCGCACCGATCCGGCAGAATTGCCCATCCTGCAAGAGTTGCAACAGCTTCGATTGCAGGGCGAGGTCAAGCTCCGAGATTTCGTCCAGAAACAGCGTACCGCGGTGAGCCATTTCGACCCGGCCCGGCTTCATGCCATACGCCCCGGTGAAGGCGCCTCTCTCGTAACCGAAAAGCTCGCTTTCCAGCAAAGTACCTGGGATGGCCGGGCAGTTTACCTTGACATAAGGCCCGCTGCGCCAGGGAGAGCGGGCATGAATCATGCGGGCGACAATGTCCTTACCAGTGCCGCTTTCACCGCCGATCAGAACCGGGACGTTCGCGCTTGCTACTTTATCCAGGCGTTCGCGCAGTGACCTCATCTGCTCGGACTTGCCGAACATAACCGCGTCGGGCGGCATCTCGCCCAAAGATTGCACCAAAGAGTTGACCGAACCTGAAGTTGGTATTGGCATTATCCCCGTGTCCCCCTGCGCACAGTATGGGAGCATCCCGAAAGCCAAACTGCCGGTGACCTGGGAGACGTCGTCGAATGATGCGCTAAACCCTTCGGATTGAGTTAACTATATCGATCGGCAGACGAAGTTCGGAGGCGATTGCGAAGGATGGCAAGGGCGCGGAAATCAGTCGTTGGCATAGGAAAACCTTTTCACTTTTGAGTACTTACTTTCCTTTTTGCACGTACTTCCCGCACCGCATCGGGAAGCAAGGGCTCTGCGAAGCTGATTCCCACCAGGCGGCAGCCGTCTGCGAGCTCCGTTCGAACCGTCCTAGCTCGCAAGTTCCGAGTTGCTTTAGGCAGATTCCCCGCGCTTAAGGGCGCGCACGGAATCTCAAGCAGTAGATCCCCGGATAATACCGGCGATTGTCGCACCGCGAGCAACGCCCCGCCCGCTGATATATTCAGGGCACTGGCGAACTCCAGGGTACCCCGCCCATCCCCGTCTTCGCTGCGAATAAACACGGGAATGGCCAAAGGAAGCCGGTCCCAGCGCCGCCGTTCGGCCGCCATCTCGTTCTGCCGATCTTTCTTCAAGGAAACCTCGGACTATGGACTTTCGACTCTAATGGGGCAGCTAGGCTGCCAAATCAATCTCTCCGGGAAACGCTCTATCGTCGAAAATGCCGAACGTCCTCACATGCCGCCACCAAAGCGCGGTCTGCTATGTACTTAACCGAATAATATTCGTTTTTGATTCGCCCTCGCGCGGACGCCCCCGTCTCTGCGTACTCCCCCTGATAGTTGCAAGCATTTGCCACTTTGGGCCAAGTCAGCCGCATTTTTCGTTGACACTCACCCCCCCATGCCCTACGATTCTGGCATAGCGAGTAGAGATTGGCTGACTGACGCGGCAAACTTCTCCCCTTCGATTCAAAGTCCACGGCACTCTAACCATGATAGAAGAATCCCGTTTTGCTTATAGCACCGGCACCGCCAAAGCGAAGGTGGGCTCGGATGCCGATTCCGGTGCTGGTGGGTTAGCCGGACAGGCTACGTCTTCTCTCGCGGTTGATTCGCCCCATGACATCAAGACGTTGCTGGAAGACTACAACCAACTGCGCGAGCGCTATCTTCGCACTACTACCGCCCTCGGCGCCGCCGCCCACGACCTCAAGACACCGCTCGCCATCTTGAATGGCTACGTCGAAGTTCTCCAGAGCGAAAAGCTCGGCGAACTCAATGAGCGCCAGAGAGAAGTGTTGCGCGATATGAGATCCAGCGGCCTGCGGCTTCAGAGTTTCATCCAGGATTTTCTTAGCTTCGCGGTGCTCGAAACCGGACAGATGAAGATCCGTTATGAGAGTGCGGACATGAACTTGTGTCTGTCCGAAGTCTGCCGGCTCTGGTCACCGCGTTTTCAGGAAAAAGGACTGGCGCTCTATTTTCTCGCCAATGAAAAGCTTGCGCCATTCGAGTTCGACGCGCCTAAAGTGGAGCGCGTAGTTTCCAATCTCCTAGAGAATGCCTCGAAATTTACCCCGGCGGGAGGCACCGTCTGGCTGCACGCTGAGCCGCACATGTGGGAGCGGCGCGCCACCGCCCAAACGGGTCAGACCGGAGAGCGTCGCCGTCGCGACAGTTTCCACGCGAATGCCGTGAAGGTTAGTGTTTCCGACACTGGCCCAGGCATCCCACCCGAGTTCCACTTGGAGGTGTTCGACGACTTTTACCGGCTTAAGCAAAATGAGGCTAAGTCCGATGGTATGGGCTTAGGCTTGTCCATTGCCCGAAGGTTGGTCGCCAACATGGGCGGAAAGATTTGGGTGGAGAGCGATCCCGGCGCGGGCTGCAAGTTTTCTTTCCTGCTGCCACTGAAACCCGTTCTGAATGCCGCCGAAGTCAACAACACGCACGAAGGGAAGACTGAATGAAGCAGACGGCTAAGATTTTGCTCGTGGACGATGAACCGGGGATGCTTCGTTACATCCGGACCCTGCTCGAGGTCGAAGGCTACAAAGTCGAAACCGCCAGCACCGGCGAAGAAGCCGTCGAGCGCGTGCAGAAAGGATGGCACGCAGACCTCGTGCTGCTCGATTTGCTCATGCCCGGCATCGACGGCTTGCAAACTCTTGAGCAGTTGCGCAAGCTGCAACCCAATGTCAAAGTCGTCATGCTCTCATGTGTCAACGATACGCGTAAAGTGGTACAGGCGATTCGCCTGGGAGCTCACGACTATCTCACCAAGCCCTTTCAGAAAGCCGAACTCGAGGCCGTCATCGATCAGTGCCTCGGCACCAATCAGGAGAACTATCAGGGCGAGGTGGAAGAACTTGCGGAAGATGTTTTCTTTGTCGCCGCCAGTCCAGCCATGCGCAAGTTACGATCCCAGGCTGCGCTCGTCGCCAACGTCGACATCCCGGTGCTCATGCTGGGCGAAAGCGGCACGGGCAAAGAAGTGATGGCGCGCTTGATTCACAAGCTTTCACCCCGCGCCCATCGCATGTTCTTGAAAGTGAACTGCGCCGCCGTACCGGCTGATCTGCTGGAAAGCGAACTCTTCGGCTACGAAGCCGGAGCTTTCACGGGCGCCAACCATCCCAAGCCCGGTAAGTTCGAAATCTGCAACAAAGGCACCATCCTGCTCGACGAAATCGGCGAAATGCCTCCCGGATTGCAAGCCAAGCTCCTACACGTTTTGCAGGATCAGCAATTCTCGCGGCTGGGCAGCCGTAACGTTATCAAAGTCGACGTTCGTATTCTCGCGGCCACCAACATCAACATCCCTGAAGCACTCGCCTCCAAGCGCCTTCGCGAAGACCTCTACTATCGCCTGAATGCTTTTACGCTGAACGTACCGCCGCTGCGCGAACGTAAAGAAGAGATACCAATTCTGCTCAAGCACTTCATGGCACGCATGGCCGAGCGCTACGCCCGCGCTCCATTGCCTTATTCACCGGAATTGATGCAGGCCTGCCTCGATTATCCCTGGCCCGGAAACCTGCGCGAACTGAACAATTTCGTCAAGCGCTATCTCGTGCTCGGCGACGATAAGCTGGCCATCAACGAACTGCATCCGAAAGTCGGAGCGGCCGGAGCGGCCTTCGGATCAAACGTTCCGTCAGGTTCAGAAACTACGACTGGCGGATTGAAATCGCTCTCCCGCACCGCCAAAGACGAGGCCGAGGCCGAAGCCATCGGCCGCGCCCTCAACGAAACCAACTGGAATCGCAAACAAGCCGCCGCCCTTCTGCAAATCAGCTACAAGGCGCTCCTCTACAAAATTCGCCAATACGGCATCGCCGAACAGAAAAGCCACAAGCTAACCGCAGGCGCGTAGCTGCCCGAACCGTTTCCGGAACTTCTTCCTACGTAGCTAATGACGCGGAATACGTTGCAGCGCAAAAAAGGCGAGCGCTCAATCCGCTCGCCTAAAGCCCGGAAGATTTCCTGGCGTCTACGGTGTGTAAAGCCGATACACGATGTTGTAGATGGATAGTGTCGCTCCATCATCGGTGTAAAGGAAGGTCTGCAGTGTGTGTTTACCAGCGGTCACGCCGCTCATGTTCTGTACGAAGGATCCAGCCAGGTAGCTGCCATCGGACGAAACGTATCCCAGATATGGGCAGTCGGGTTGATCCATGTAATTCCCGTCCACTGCGGTACAAATAGCCCACCGATTACCGGCTACACTGCCCGATAGTTGCACATTCTGCTCGGCGGAAACTGTGCAACCCCCGGCTGGACAAATAAAAGCGAGGGGAGAATCAATGGCGACGAACGAAGCGCCCTCACTGGTTCCCGGCTCGCCATAACTCTGAGTCGTGCTAACCAACTTTCGGTTGAAAATAATCGATGTCGGTGGTTGGTGTTTCGAGCCGTGAGTGGGCCCACTTTCGCCCGTTCGGAGTTCCTGGGCCTGGAGAGATACCGCCGCACCTCCTCCGACGGCAAGGATTGATATCAACAGCGCGAGAGACTTAATGTGTTTGTTCATTTGCGATCTCCTTGATTTTGTCGCTGGTCGAGTGGGTTGTTGATTTCCCACCGATAAAGGGGTCGGGATTTCCCGTGAGTAGAAAATCTCAAACCCAAAGAGGAGCCAAAATATAATCGCCCTCTAAGCCAGTTGTCAAATTTTTGTTAGACGCGGTAGGGCTGCGAAAGTCATTTAACATTAAAGGATCGCCTCTTGGATTACCAAAATATGTCGGATTCCATCGACCACGTAGCGGTTTCAGTGAGAAACATCGGCGCCTCCGTCGCCTGGTACCAAGAACACTTTCACTGCGAAGTCCTCTATCGGGACGAGACCTGGGCCATGCTGCAATTTGCGAACATTAAACTTGCCTTGGTCGTCGCGGCACAGCATCCACCGCATCTCGGATTCTTCACCCCTCGCGCCGCCGAGTTTGGAGAATTAAAGTTGCATCGCGACGGCACCCGCTCGGTCTACGTGACCGACCCCGATGGCAATAGCATCGAAATGCTCCAGCGGGATACGGCTGCGACTTCGAAGGGTTAAGGATGTAAGTAATCGCAGACGATTAACGTGAGGTCGTCCTCCTGCGAAAAAGCCCATGTCTTGACGGCGGCAACCACACGATCCGCCACGTCCGATGCAGAGAGTCGAGCAGTCTCGGCGAGCAACGAGCCGAGTCGCTCTCGACCGAAAAATTCCCCCTCGCGATCTGCCGCCTCCACGATCCCGTCGGTGTAGAGCAGCAGACGATCTCCCTTTTGCAAAGTGAATCTCGCCTCCGCATACCCGGCATAGTCGAAGATTCCGAGAATCAGCCCGTTCTCCATCACCTCACTGACCTTGCCGTCGCGGAGCAGCAGCATGGGCGGATGTCCCGCGGCGGCGTAGCGCAATTCGCGAGACGCTCCATCCAGCCAGACCAAGGCCGCGGTCACAAATTGCCCTTGCGTGTTGCCGCATAAGGCTGCGTTCATTCCGGTCAAAAACTTCGCCGGCTCAGAGGCGTTCTCGCGTTGCGAACCGGCGACGACCTTCACCATGGAAGCAATCAGCGCCGCCGGCACACCATGACCGGAGACATCGGCAATCAGTAAGGCAGCGCAGCTTTCCTCGGCCACAACATAGTCATAAAAATCGCCCGCGACCGAACTCAGCGGCACATAGCGCGCCTCAACCTGAAAGCACTGTGACGCAGGAAATTTCTCCGGGAGAATCGAAAGCTGAATGCGGCGCGCAACTTCCAACTCATTTTGGATTGCGAGCAACTGCTGATCGCGCTTGAAAATGCGGCGGGCCGTAACAATCCCCAGAGACACCAGAAGCGCAGCAAAGCCCAGCGGCTCGAACCTCGGCAGAGGCAAAGCAAGCGCGCCTGAGACATTGTCAAAAACAATGAGCACAGCGAAGGACATGAAACCGCGACGCACCACCAAGAAGTCGTCGTCGCGTTCGCGATAGAAGCCGAAATCCGCAATCAAGAAGAGCGTAGCGAGGATCACCGCGGTATTGTTCACCAAGTGGTAAGTCCGCGCTGGTCCAGTTGCCAGCGCCGCGATGGCCAAGACTATCCCCGTCAACGCTAAAAGATAGCCCACGATGCGGGCTCTCTGACGCGTGATTTCAGCCGCGTTGAAAAAGAGCACCGCCGGAACCAGCATCAAATAATCAAGGGCAGAACTCAATCGCCAAAAGAGCCCGGAATTACCCCAAGCAATTTGCAGAATGTCGGATTGCACCCACATCCTAAACCCGTATAACGAGGCGAAGAGCGCAAAGTAAATCAATAACGGGTCAAACTTTCGACGCAGGGCCGCGAGAGCGGCCGCGACCAATCCAAATGCGATAAAGGCCGACCCGGCGAACAAATATGCCGCATCATGCCAAAAAGCCCGAAGGAAATTCGGAGTCGCGCTGGCGCCCTGGAAGAGCATCGAAGGCAAATACTAACACCGGCGCCGCTCGGATTAATTTCAGGGTCGGTTCAGAACTAGACTCTCGCCGGAGCCGCGGGCAGATGCTCGCGCAGCATCTCCATCAACTCATCTTTCAACTTCGGCCCGCAGGCAATAAGACCCGAGAGCAAAGGATTTCTCAAATTGCACTGTAGCGGCTGGTTGTCCAATGTGCGGACATAGCCTCCAGCGGCTTGGACCAACGCGGCGCCCGCGGCGACATCCCACTCGTTCTTAGGCGTGAGCGTAAAGGTCACGTCGGCTTTGCCCGCAGCGACTAAGCCGAGTTTGTAGGCCACCGATCCTATGGGCTTCACGATCGAAGTCGAGTTTTGAAACTGCGCCCATTCGCCACGTTTGAGTTCACTGCGACTGGCAAGAATCACAGCGCCTGCGAGCGAAGTGCGCTGACTGGGCTGCGCAGGTTGCCCGTTGTAAGTGATTCCCGACTCCAGCGAGCCAATCACGATCTCGTTTGTTGCGGGATTGCAAATGCCGCCTGCGACGGGAATTCCGTTTTCCACCATCGCCACCGAAACGCAAAACTCCGGAATGCCCTGCACGAATTCGCGTGTGCCATCCAGGGGATCGACAACCCACACGCGACTCCTGTCCAGGCGCGTGAGGTCGTCCACGCTCTCTTCGGAAAGCCAGCCTTCGCCTTCACGAAGCAATTCTTTGCGGAGCACAGCATCGGCGGCGCGATCTGCTTCTGTCACTGGATCATGCCCGACTTTATATTCTGTCTCGATGGCTCCGGAAGTAAATCGGCTCAAAACGACTCGCGCGGACTCCAGCGCAGCCTGAATTCGGTCCAAGGTTTCGCGGTTTTGTGAGGAAGTCATAAAAAGGTTCTGTATAAAAAAGTCGTGGAAAATCTATCCGATCAACATGCGAAGGCCTGTCGCCAGCAGGACTGTGCAAAGAAGTCGCCGCAGCCATAGCGTGGGAACTCGCGTGCTGAGTTGAGATCCGATCAAGCCGCCGGGGATCGATCCGATCAGCAATGCGCCCACCAGCGAAAAATTGATATTGCCTAATCGATAATGCAGCAGGCTCGTCATGCCGGTGAGCGCGACCGCATGGACTATATCCGTCCCGACCATCACTTTGGGCGGAAAGCTATAAAACAAAAGCAACAACATCATCACGATGCTGCCCGAGCCCACGGAAGTCATCCCGACCAAAAAGCCCGCCAGCAGCCCAATCGCCGACATTCCAAGAAACGACTTTGCAGTCGGAGGCCGATTCGCCACTCGCTCTTCAATTTTGCGCTGGAACAACAGGAGCGTGGGAATGCAGATCAACATGATTCCCACCGCAATGGTGACAAACTTGTTAACGCCCGTACCGTAAACCGTGCGCAAATGACCGAGCAGCGTCACGCCAAGATAAGAACCGGGCACGCTGCCGACTGCCAATGCCAACACGACCTTCTTCCGCACCGTGCCTTTACTGAGATGAACCAGGCTCGACGGAATCTTGGTGAAAAAATTAAATAACGCGTCCGAGCCCACCGCCAGAATCGGAGGCACTCCCAGAACAAAAATTAAAAGGGGCAGCAACAGAACGCCGCCCCCTACCCCGGTCAGGCCGATCAGGGTGCCTACCATCAATCCAATAAAGATCTTGCCCGCAAAAAGAATCACAAGAAGACTCAGTCCCTAGGCCGCGGGCTCATTCGCGCCGATGAAGCCTTCGCGCTCCAGGTGCAGAATAATCTCCTGAGCGGCTTCTTCCGGCGACAACTCACCCGTGTTGATCACGACTTCGGCCTTCTCGGGAACTTCATAAGGATCGGAAATTCCGGTGAACTCCTTGAGAATTCCCGCCCTGGCTTTCGCGTAAAGGCCCTTGCGATCGCGTTGCTCGCAAACATCCACCGAAGTCGAAACGTGAACCAGAATGAATCCGCCATGAGGCTCAATCATCTCGCGCACCGCTTTACGCGTTGCTTCGTAGGGAGCAATCGGCGCACATACCGCTATGCCGCCGTTCTTCGTGATCTCGGACGCAACGTAGCCGATGCGGCGAATGTTGATGTCGCGATGCTCTTTCGAGAATCCCAGTTCGGACGAAAGATTCTTGCGTACCAGATCGCCATCCAGGATCGTGACCGGACGTCCGCCCATTTCCAAAAATTTCGTCATCAGCACGTTCGCGATCGTCGACTTGCCGGAACCCGAAAGTCCGGTGAAGAAGATGGTCACGCCCTGCTTATGCCGTGGCGGAAAGCTGCGGCGCAATTCATGCACGACTTCAGGGTAAGTAAACCAGCTCGGAATATCGCGGCCTTCATTCAAACGCTGGCGGAGCTCGGTGCCGGAAATATCCAGCACGCGCGCGCCCTTGGGGACTTCGTCCTGCGGGAAATACTTGTCCTGATCTTCGAGGTACACCATCATCTGGAAGGGAACCATGACCACGCCGATGTCCGCTTCGTGCTTCTTATAAAGTTCCTGCGCGTCGTATGGGCCGTAAAAATTCTTGCCGTCCGTATCCTTGCCCGGGCCAGCATGATCGCGTCCCACGATGAAATGCGTGACGCCATGATTCTTGCGAATCAGAGCGTGCCAGATGGCCTCGCGCGGACCGCCCATGCGCATGGCCAGAGGCAGCAGCGAAAGCTTCGCGGTATTCTGCGGATACTTCGGCAGCAACAACTGATAGCAGCGCACGCGGGTGAAGTAATCCACGTCGCCCGGCTTGGTCAATCCGACGGACGGATGAATGAGAAGGTTTGCTTCGACATTTTTTGCCGCGCGAAAAGTCAGCTCAACGTGAGCCCGATGCATAGGATTGCGGGTTTGGAACGCAACCACTTTGCGCCATCCCAGCCGAGCGAACTCTGCGCGCAACTCCGCGGGCGTAAGCCGGAGACTGCGGAAATCATAGTGATGGGGCGCTTCCACGCCCTCAACGCGTCCACCGACGTACCACGGATGCGATTTATTAATGGCAAAATCGGCGCCCGGATGGGCGGCGCTGGTGCTGCCGAACACGGCCTGAGCTTCAGCCTTGCGGTCGGCCTGCCATACATCTTCAACGTGCAACACGGCCAGCATCACGCCTTCGCCGTCGCGCAACGCAACTTTACTGCTGCCCGGAGTCAGCGTCTTCGCGAATTCTTCCTTCACGTCGAGTGTGATCGGAATAGGCCAAAGCACGCCGGAGGTGAGCCGCATATTGTGGCACACGCCTTCATAGTCGGCGCGGTTCATGAAGCCTTGCAGCGGAGAGAATCCGCCACTCATCAGCAACTCCAGATCGCAGACCTGTCGCGGACTCAGATCCCACGATGGCCATTCGCGCGATTGCGCTTTTAATGCGGAAACTTCTTCCTTGTTTGCCATGAGGTCGATCAGTTCCCCCCCATGGGCTGCAATAAGATGGCTGACTGAAGCGTTCAAATGCGTACTCCTCCCGAGTTTGCAGGCCCGTTTCACAAGGCCGACTGTAATTTATGAGATTTAATTCCGACTGACTGTTCCGTCCGGATTTCTTGTCTAGACCCTAAAGGCCGCTTGTGACGCGCGGATGAAGAAGCTGAGGGACAAAAATTTTAATTCGCCAATCGCTCTATAGGTTACTACGTCGCCTCAGCTCAACAAAACGGAATCTTCGCATGAATCGCTGTCCTTTATTTGGTTGTTCGATAGGGCTCTCCATGATGGATGCAATTGCACTTCCTTCCCCTGCGCCTCTATAGCCCACTAAGTCGCTAATGATTCAGAGGTTTGAATGGGGGGAAGGGCAAGTCCTCGGCCATCCCCGCCCCTGTGTTGCCGCAAAAGTTTGCAGCTATGCGGAAGCATTGGTCGTCTGGGAATTTCTGGGGTGGTTCGAATTCAGGTTGTGCGTGACCAGGCGATCTCGAAGGCAATGGCTCCCGCGTAGCCGCTTCGTGCTGCAAACGGCCTCAGCTGCCAATGCCCGGCGACCTCCGCGTCGGGGCGTGTTGTTAGCAGGGCATTCTTCGGATTGGACTCAAGCGATACGTCGAACTGATCCAAAGGATGCGATAGCCCTTCGCCCAAGGCTTTGATGTACGCCTCTTTGCGCGTCCAGCCACGGAAGAATGCCGCTGCGATGGCGTCTTGTGGGACGTCTCGCAGAGCTTGGTTTTCCGCCCGGGAAAAAAAACGTTCCGCCAGGTCAAGGCACTTGATATCGTCACGAACCCTTTCCACATCGACGCCCACTCGCCGATTCCAAGTCAGCGCAAATGCGGCGTAGCCCTCGCTATGCGAAACATTGAACTGTAAATGGGAGCGCTCGGATTCGATGTCCACGGTTTCGGCGCTTAGATAGGGTTTACCGAACTCGGTATATAGAAAACTCAAGGCGGATGGTTCGATACCGAGTTGAGCGCCTGTCAGCGTGCGCAGAATTCCCCGACCGGCGACATAGCGATTGCGGTGTTCGTCAAAATGAAAGCGTTGTGCTCTTTCCTTTTCATCCGCGCTGAGAAGTTGCTCCGCCCGACGCAGATCGGTGGGAGCCAATTCGATGCTCCCGTGCCAAACTTGCACCTCCGACAGTGCAATACGCGGCGCACCCAACAGGTCGCTCGGGTGATCAAACGACCGGATTGTGATCTCTATTTCAGGAGTACCCATAGCGGATTGCGTCTTGCACGAGCCGATTGAGGGTGTAAATTAAGGCAACGCAGCGTGTATTTTTTCCAGAGCGCGTGCTTGCAATTTTTTACCGGCTCACCAAGGGTAGCAGGGAGACTGACCAGACTGTTGCCGAAGCGAAGTCTTGGTTTCGCCGACGATGCCGACGAAGCGGCATTTTGTCCTCCACGGAAGGTCGTGGCAATCATCCGTTTTGTACAGTGTTCATCGTCGTCGAGATCGCCCTTCGCATCCTGGTTGAAGTGGAGCCAGCGAGGCGCTTAGGCAACCTGTTCCCTGGGATGACGCTCGGAATCGCACCCCTTTGCTTCAACCTGTGAAAAACATTTCGACTTGGCATCGTGAATGCTATGAAAAGTCATACCGTGAACGAAACTTATTCATGCTTAAGCGTGTTTATCTTGAGCACTGTCGGCACAATCACGATTTAATTAAAACCTCAATGGGGAGCTAGAATGACTAATTTCACCGTTCCACTACAGCCGCGAGAGCAGCGCATCGCCGAACTCCTGCTGCAGGGTTATGACAACGCCGAAATTGGCAAAGAACTCAAGATCGCTCCGCGAACAGTCAAGGCGCATTTTAACCGGCTTTTCATACGATTCAACATTGATAACGGGATTAAGCGGGTCAAGCTCGCCACACTCTTGTATCGGAGGCAGCTATGGTTAGAGGGGATATGTACGGAAAACGCACTCCTAACGAACGAGAACGGCGGGTCATCGAACTGGTGGCCGGGGGACTCAAGAACAGCGAGGTTGCCGCTGCCATCGGCACCACCGAACACGTTGTCAAGAACTACCTTCGCGTAATTTACGACAAGCTGGGACTGTGGAATCGAGTCGAATTGGCGCTATGGTATGAGGCCCGACGGCACGAGAACTCCTTGAGCACATAGAACGGCGGCAAGGCTATGCCGCCCCTAATCGCAGACTCTTCGATTGGCGGGTTCGAATTGATCTTCCTGAGCTGTGAGTTGGGAAACATACTTCCCGTTCGTGGTTTTGCCATACGAGTCGGATCCCGGGCAATAATAAATTGCGGTGTGAATATCCTCCCAGACTTTCGTGGAGGGATTTCCCGCGTAGGCTGGGGCGGGTGGCGGGGGTTCGGCCAAGCCGAAGGAGACCAACGTTTTCTCAAACCAATTGAGTTTCGAGGAATCGTCAGCTTGGGCTTTCGGCGCTGCCGTGTGGCTGTAAGTTTGATCGGGACGACTTCCCCATCCCGCGAGCACTGCGCATAAAAGAACCGCTGAAACGAAAAGATAAACATTGGCCTTGTGGGTGCGCCATTGTTCCGCCAGCCAGGGGGCTTTCTTGGATTGCGGAAGGGACTCCAGCCATTGCTGGGTCTCGGCTGCGGAATTCCATGCTGGCTGACTCGTAATCTCCTCGCCTAAAAGCGGCTGAGGCGGCGCCACGTCAGAACTTCGTTCTAGATGGGTCAGTGCCGGCGCTGCGCTTTTCGGCGGATTCTCAGTCTCGATAAGTACATCTCTGGGCAAAGCCAAATTGAGTTCGGGGTCTTTTTCTTGTGTGGAGAACTGCTCAAACAGTGTTTGCAGAGCCTCTGGCAAATCGGCCTCTGCCAAATCACGGGAGGAACTTGCGCTCAGGTTATGGCGGCCTTCCAGACTTAAGGTGTTGGAAGCTTGGGCTTGGGCCGCCTCTCGTTCGGACTGCACGTGCAAGTGCCAAAGCGAAGCTCGCGCCGGGGCCTCTTCCGAGGCAGTCTCGGGAGCAAACAGGGCCAGGCCGCAGCCTCCGCAAAAGAATTCCTCCTGGGTAAAAGGCGTGCCGCAGCCCCGGCACACTGAGCCTACGATGGGCTGCCACTCGTCCGCAGTGAGCTCCCCTAAAGACTTGGGTTCGACCTGGGCGGAATCCTCACTGCTCATTGCTTCGGAGGCAGCGTCGAGCGTTGAGGGATGTACGGTTTTGGGTGCGAACGGGTCTTTGAGCAGCTTCTCGATATCGATTGCGAGGGCGCGGTCGCTTTCAGCACCGTTTGCCGGCTGAGAGGCAGATTCCCTCCTGCCACCGACCGACGCCGGAGGAATTTTTGGCGCCTCCACCGCCAAGTCCGCGCCCGCCGCCAAGCCAGGCAGCTTGCCTAAATTTTCTGCAGGCGCGAGTCTCGAGTTGGATGGCGGCTGGGCCAGCCGATCCAATTGCGGTTTAATGGCATCCAGGACTTGCAGCATGTTCGTGCGCTCGGCATTGATCGACTGCCTCCACTGCCGCTCGGCTTCCCGGATGATCGCTTCGCGAAGAAGGCCGGCCATGAGTTCCGCCGTGCGCACATCCTGTTGGCTAAAAGCATTCGCTTTCTCATAGCGCAGTTCCAGAAAACCCGCCGCTTTCCCTTCGTGCGCCACGATCGCGGAGATAAACGACCGCACGCCCAACGCCGTGCATAACGCTGTGTTCAGTTTCGGATTCTTACCGACATCCGGGCATTGAAAGGTTGAGCCGGTCAAGCTCTCGACCAAACTTCCCGCGAGGGTTTTCTCAGCTGAGAGACGCGAACCGAGTTCGTTTCCAGCCTCGCCCACGGCGGCGCGAAAGGTCCACTCGCCGGCAGCGATGGTTCCAGCCAAAGCGCTGGAGCAGCGCGCTACCTTGTGCGCTCGGGCGGCAATCAGTCCGCAAGAGCTCTGCAAATCGAGCGCCCCCATGTGAATCAACCGCTGGGTCTCGACAATCTCCGCCATAGGATCGAGCGGAGCGGGCCTAGACGCAGCGACTTGCTCTACCGATTGCCCCGAGTGCTCTTGCAAAACGTAGGCAGCCTCCAGCAATTGCTGAAACGCGGCTTCATCCAACTTGGGCTTGGTTTCGTGTTTGTCGGACGGCTGCTTCAATGGCGCTCCAACCACCCCAAGAGGCAGGGTAACTCTCTGATTGTAAAGCAAGGTATCGGGCCCATGAGATGCCGAAAGTACCTTGACTATTGACCGTGGGGGAGCCAAAACGAACCCGCATCGATCGCTGCAGAGCTAAAGCGCGCGGGATCCGCCGCTGAGGAAAAAATAGACCGCGGGTGTGATGACCAGGGATAGCACCATCGAAATCAATATGCCTCCGATCACCGCAATCGCCAGCGGTTGGAGCATTTGCGAGCCGGCGCCGAAGGCAAATGCCAGTGGCAACATACCCGCAATCGTTGCCAAGGCGGTCATCACGATGGGACGCAAACGACGACGGCTGGCCTGCAGCATCGCGACTTCAGGCGATGCACCTTGCGCACGGGACTTCTGATCGGCGTCCAGCAGCAGAATTCCATTCTTGGCGACGATGCCAATCACCATGATCATCCCCATGAACGAGGAAACATTAAACGTCGTCTGTGTAATCACCAGGGCGATGAATACGCCGGAGGTCGACAAGAGCGCCGATGCGAGAATCGAAATTGGCGCCGAGAACGTTCCGAACTCAAACAGCAACACGATAAACACCAGCAGCACGGCCAATAGCAGAACGAAAACCAAATCCTTAAAAGACTTCTGCTGTTCGCGGTAAGTTCCTCCGTATTCGACCCGAATGCTCGACGGCATATGCAATGCATCGACAGCCCTCTGCACGGCGGCCACGCCGGAACCCAAACTGGTTCCTTCCAGACGCGCGGTAATGGCGACGTCGCGTTGCAGATTCTCACGCCGAATCTCGGTCTGGCCGGCAATTTCTGTGATTGTAGCCAACGCGCCCAAAGTTGCAGTACGCCCCGAACTGGAAGTCAACATGGTATTGCGGATTGCATCGAGGGAGGCCCGCGAACTCGCGGGGTAGCGTACCCGTACCGTATAGGCGCGATCATGGCTGATCACAGGCGTCGCCGCCGGTTCCCCCTCGACGATGGCAGACGCGTCGGTGGCGACTTCTTCAGCCGTGAATCCGGCTCGCGCGGCCACGGCTGGGTTGACCTCAAACACCACGGCAGGGCCGCTGACTGTATTTTCGATCCCGTTCAGAACGTCCACGACTCCCGGAACTTTCTGAATCGCCTCCCCTACTCTCGGCGCCCACGATTCCAGTAACGCGCCGTCGGGATTGAAGAGTTTTATCTCCACAGGCTCGGGAGCGCTGGTGAGGTCGCCAATCATATCCTGCAAAGTTTGCACAAACTCCACATCAAGCGCCGGCTCTTCTTTCTTTATGGTGTCGCGCACGTCCGCGATAATTTCATCCACGGCCCGGCGGCGCCTTACTCTTAGCTTGACCGAGATATCGCCGGTATTGGCCTCAGTCACGGCCGCAAGGCCGAGTTGCAATCCGGTGCGTCGCGATGTGCTTTCCACCTCCGGCACGTCGTGAAGAATCCGTTCGACATGACTCATCGCACGATCGGTTTCGGCCAGAGAACTTCCCGCAGGCATGATGTAATCGAGAATGAACCCGCCTTCATCCATTTCGGGCAGGAGATCGGATCCACTGAAGCGATAGCAGACAAGGGTGGTCGCGATCAAGACTACGCTGAAGCCGACCAGCCAAATGGGCTTTGCCAGCGCGCGTCGCAGCCAGCGCTCATGAAATCGGACAATGCGCAAAAAGAATGGTCCCAGCGACTCTTCTTCGGCAGCCAACAACTTGTTGAAGGATTCGCTCTCCTCGTTAGGGCGATCGTTTTGGGCGCGCTCGCGAATGAAGTATTGGCTCAGATTCGGAGTCCAGGTTAAAGCCAAGAGCAACGAAGCCAGCAGAGAAACTCCTACCGTGACTGCGAGTGCGCGAAAAAATGTTCCGGTGACGCCCGCAATCGAGATCAGCGGCAGAAACACAACGATGGGAGTGAGCGTGGATCCCACCAGTGGGATGGTGATCTCCTGCAATGCGCTGCGAATGGCCTGCAAACGATTCTGCCCTGCATCGCGATGCAGCACAATATTCTCCACCACCACGATGGCGTCGTCGATGACCATGCCGACCGCGGCGGCGAGACCGCCCAGCGTCATCAGATTGAAACTTTCGTTGAGAAACTTCAACGCGACAAAAGTCAAAGCAATGGTGACCGGAATCACCAGTCCCGCGACGATCGAAGTTCCCCAATCGCGGAGAAAGACAACGAGAATAATCGAAGCCAGAATCAGTCCGATCAAGATCGCGTCGCGGACGCTCTTGATCGAGGCGCTCACGATATCCGACTGATCGTAGAACGCGCTGATCTCCACTCCCGGCGGGAGGTTTTTTCTGATCTGCGCAACCTCTTCGTGGACGCCCGTCGCCACCTGCATCGTATTGCTGTCGGGCTGCCGATTGATGTTCAACAGTACGGCGGGCTTGCCGTTCGCGGTGACGATGGTATAGACGGGTTTCACGCTGGGTGCGACTTCCGCAACGTCGCCAACCCGAACCGGAAGGCCGGCAGGCGTGTTCTTTACCACCGCGTTAGCGATCTCCTGCGGCGTATGCACCTGCCCGCTGATCAGGCCGAGAACCAGCTGATGATTGCGCTCGAACAAGCCCGGCGAATCGATCAGGTTGGTTCGCCGCATCGTTTCCACAAGATTCTGGAACTGTGACCCCAGTGGTAAGCAGTTTTGCAGGGTCGACGGTGATCTGAAATTCCGGCTCCTGTCCGCCCTGCACAATCACCGTGGACACGCCGTTGACCCGGTTCAATCTTGGCTTGAGTTCATAGGTTGCCAGCTCCCACAGCTTGGTCTGGGGGACGGTGGTCGAGGTCAAGCTGTAGCCCATGATGGGAAAGCTGGCGAAGGTCATACGATGCGCGACCACGCTCGCGGTCGGAGGTAGCTCCGATTGCACTCGCGAAATGGCCGCGTTTACATACTGAAGCGTTTGGAACATATCGACGTTCCAGTCGAAGAAGAGATCCACCTCGGCGGAGCCGCGACTGGTGATGGATTTGACATTTTGCAATCCGGGTACGCTGTTGACCGCTTCTTCGATGGGTCGAGTAATGGTCACCATCATCTGATCGATGGGCATGACGCCGTTATCGACTGCAATCAGCACCCGGGGGAAATTGGTTTCAGGAAAGACCGATATCGGAATCGTGAGGGCTACATATCCGCCCACAAACGCCAGGGTGACGATTAAAAAGATTACCGGCTTTGAGTGCCGTGTAAACCAGTAAGAAGCGTCCGCGCGAGTCATCGGGCGCTACCTTGTAAGCCGAGCATCGGCCAGCAGCGCTTACTTGCCATCGTCGCTCTTGGCCCCGGCCTCGTCGCTCTTCGTTACCGCGTCACCCTTGTCTTTGCCGTTCGGGTCGTCAGCCGCTATTTCCTGCGCTTGGATTTTCGTATTGTCCGGCAGGCCGTAGGCGCCCGATCCCACGACCTTTTCGCCTTCCTTCACGCCCTCGGTGATTTGGACATCGTCCCCCTCGTGAATGCCGGTCTTCACCGCTTGCTGATGCGCTCTACCATCGCTCCCGGCCAGCATTACCGCCGTCGCCCCATCGGGCCCGGTGAGCAAAGCAGTTACGGGAATCGCCAGCGCGTCGGCGGCGGTCTGTGCCACAATCGACACTCGTGCGCTGCTGCCCGGCTTCAGGCGCTGGCCGGGATTCTTTGCCTCCACCCAAATCTCGACCGTCGTGCTATTGGGATCAAGTGCTGGGCTTACCACCGTGACCGTGCCGGCTACGGAATCCTGCTCCCCAGGCACCTGCAGCGAAGCCTTGTCGCCGACCTTAAGCAGCGCGGCCTCTGACTGAGGAATATGAGCGCGGCAAACCACGCGGCTTACGTCCATGATGGTGAGCAGCGGTGCGCCGGCTTGTGCCATTTCTCCGGGAAATAGAGGTCGTTCCGTCACAACGCCATTGATCGGACTCCGAATCTCGGAGTAAGAAAGGTCGGCCTGTGCCACCTGATACTTGCCCTTCGCCGACTCAAGTTGGCCGGCGGCGGACTTCAAAGTAGCCTGCTTACCGATCTTTTGCAACGCTTCCAAATGGTGCTGCGCGATGTCGGATTGATTGCGTGCCTGGGTCAGATCGACGCCGGCCTGATCGAGATCTTTGCGGGGCAACGCACCCTGCTGAAACAAATCCTGGCGGCTCTTGTAAACTTTTTCTTGCGCCTCCAGCAACTGCTTGGCGGCAACGGCGTCTCCCTCCGCCTTGCGAATCTGTTCGGGCAAGTCGGCGCCGGTTGTCGTTTCATAGACCGCCTGGGCTTGATCGTAAGCGCCCTTGGTGTCGGTCGCGGCGCCGCTCAAGTCCCGATTTTCCAGCGTGGCCAGCAGCTCTCCTTGATGCACTTTGCTCCCGCGCCTTACAAAAAAAGCCTTCACGGGCGCGCCGATCTTCGGCGTCAGCGCGGACTGCTCAATAGGGAACAGCACCCCTTGCGCCGTCACCAAGCGCTGCATGCTCTTTTTTTCCACGGTGACGATTTGTACCGGCACCACGGGTTCCGGCGGAGTTGGCTCCTTAGAACAGCCTGCGGCCAGCGTCAGACAGCAGGCGAGCGGGATCTGAATCCATCGAGTTGCGATGTAGCGGAGAGGGCAGCGTACGTTGTCAGGGAACACAAGCTTGTTCATCGGATTCAGAAGTTCCCCGTCAAGGTTTGCAGAGTGGCAAGGGCCACGCGAAAACGCACCTGGCCGTCGTTGAATGCGTTGCGGGACTGAGTCAGCGTGTTCTGCGCGTCGACGACTTCGAGCACCGTAGCTTCGCCCGCCTGGTACCGCAGAGTCGTCAGGCGAAGACTATCCGCCGCCAGTTCCGCGGACTGGGCAAGCGACTCCTGTTCGTCGTGCGCCGCTTGCGCTTCCGCGTAGTAATTTTGCAGGTTGGCCAGAAGTTGGCGTTGGGTATAATTCAATTCCACTTTGGCCAGGTCGCGCTTCAGATTCGCCTGTTTGAGCTTGCTGCGATTCGCTCCCCAATTCCAAAGGGGCAATTGCAGGGTTGCGGTCGCGGCATACCCGAGGTTGCGTACGTCTCCAGTGTAGGTGGCGAAGTGGTTGGCATCGATTCCGTAGAAATAATCGAGACTTAAGGAGGGCAGAAAGCCGTTCCATGCCCCCAGGGTCTCCTGGTTCGCCGCCTTGAGCGAAGCCAGTGCCGCCCGCAGTTCGGGATTTTTGCCGGCTGCGGCATCCCGCACCTCAGGCAGCGACGGCAAAGCCTCCGGGGTTTGCAAATCGTCGACGATCGCGAAATCCTGATTGAAATTGGGAAACACCAGCACCGCCAGCTCCAGCCGGCTGCGATGCATTTCGAGTTCAGCTTCGCGAGCCTCTCGCTGCACCTGCTGAAACTGAATCTGCGCTTTCACGACGTCGGAATGAGCCACTTCGCCACCCGCCTCCAGCTTGCGGCTAACGTCGAAGAAGCGCTGGGCTTCGGTCAGGCCTCGCTGTGCCGTGGCGTACTTGCGCTGCGCTGCCGCGAAGCCGTAATAGGCTTGCACTGTAGTGACGACCAGCCCTCGTGCGGCGATTTCAGCCCGAGCCCGCGCCGCCACCGCAAGAGCCGAGGTCCGACGATAGTCCGCATAATTGGATAGGGACAGCGTCTCGGTCACATTGCCCTGGCTGATGTACTCATGCACACCATTGCTGGCGATAAACTTCGCCCCCGCGGTTCCGTTGCCTTCGGTATAAATAAACGCTGCGTTGTAATTCACGGAGGGCAAAAGTGCAGCGCGGCTTTGCACCTTATCCTCTTTCGCGACGCCGAAATCCGTTTGCGCGCTGCGGTACTCAGGATTATTTTTCTTGGCGCGGTCGATGGAGTCTTGCAGAGTGAGCGTCAATGGCGCTCCCGCGGGGGCAGACTGCTCTGCGGTGGCCATGCCTTGCGCCTGAGGCGCGTCTGGCGTGGCTGCGGATGTCTGGGAGTTCGCCGCCGACCCCATGACGACAATTGCCAGACAGGCCAGTGAGAGTTGTCCTAACGAGCTTCCGTTTCCGTGTAAATGTCGAGAAAAAGTGGACTTAATCATTTCAGGCTCTCAACTTGAATCGTGCCATTCTAGCCCAGAAGCGGCTTCCCCACTCAAGAATCCGCGCGGGCAAGCCGCCCCCGCGACCGTGGGGAAGCCATGAGACGCCTTCATGGTGCCTTACGGAATATGAAGGAAAGCTGAAAAAGGCGCTGGGCGGCGCAAACGTCACCCCAGAACGACAAACTCCAGTGGCCTCGCGGCATCCGTCCCAGGGTCCGTCCAGTCCAGCCGATCGGGCCGGGCAAGTTCTTTACTCCTAAAATCCCATTATCTCTAGTATTTAAGTTGACATAATGGTATATTCCTCCAGTGAGTCGGCGGGGCGAGTGACTCAACGACGTGTTTGTAGCCGGATGTTCGATGACATTTCCCTCGATCCGGTCGTGATCGCGGCAAACCGCCCCAGTAAATAGCGCTCCACAAGCGCTCTAAAATTCTCAAAAAAGGTGGGTGTGTATGAAGTTCACTATCAAGTGGTGCTTGATTCCGCTGGTGGCATCTACGCTGCTGGCGCAAAATTCAGCGCCTTCCAAGACAACCTCCAAGAAAAAGACCTCTGTCGCAAAACCCGGAGTCACATCGCACGATGTGCAGGCTCTCCGGGAAGCGTTGGAGGCGCAACAACGCCAGATTCAGGAATTGCGCGACGAGATGCATGCGCGCGACTCAGCTCTGGCGCAAGCTCAGACGCAGGCCCAACAGGCGCGAGACCAGTTGCTCGCCGCGCAAAGCGCCGCCAATGACGCACAAGGAAAAGCCGCCGTCGCCGTAGAGACCGCCCGCGAACAGGCTCAAAGCGTGGGCAAGCTGAACCTGGATCTCGCGGATGTGAAGACTTCGTTGACCAACAATGCAAACACGGTTCAGGAGGAGCAGAAACGCGTGACCGCAATCGAGCTGCTGGAAGGACGCTTCCGCTTTAGCGGCGACGTTAGAATACGAGGCGAAAACTTCACACAGGATGGCACCCAAGACCGAAACCGGGCTCGCGTCCGCGTTCGCCTCGGCCTCGACGGTCAACTCAATCAGGACTTCATCGCCGGCATCGCGCTTGCCACGGGATCGTTGGGCGACCCCACTTCTACAAATGAAACCCTGACCGGTGCCTTTGATCGCAAGACCATCGGACTGGATCGCGGCTTTATCACCTATAACCCCGTCGCGCATCGCTGGTTATCGCTGACGGGCGGTAAGTTCGCTTACACCTGGCAGCGGACTTCAGTGACCTTCGACCCCGATCTAAACCCTGAGGGCTTCAACGAGAAGCTTTCCTTCGACATCCATGAAGGTCCAATTCGCAACGTGACCGCCCAAGGAATTGAACTGCTGTATAACGAAAGTTCCGGCGGGCAGGATTCTTATGCCCTCGGAGCTCAGTTCTCCGCAAAATTGCAGGCTGGCCCGTGGACCGCGACACCTTCATTTCTATCCTTGAAGTGGAATCGTCCGGACGCTCTCCTCTCCGAAAGCGCCTTCACGGTGGGGGCGACGACCACCGGGCTTAACGCGACAGGTACGACGGCTGCATCCCCCTCGGGCCAGGTCCCCGGCGAAGGGCAAGGCTGTTCCAAGGGAACGAATTTCCCGTCCTATGCGCCTTGCGTATTCGCGTCCAACGGACTCACCAATGCCACCTTCGTCGATTCCAAGGGCGTAGTGCATTTTTATTCCGGCTACAATTATGCGGATTTCATCCTCAACAACCAATTCCAGACAGGAATCAATCGTCTTCCGGTCAACCTGGTGGCTGAATTCCTCGACAATCTGGATGCCGAGAATCACCCCCTCGACGCCAAGGGCAAGGTTCTTGCCAACCTGGGCAGCCAAAACAAAGAATATGGGTTCGATTTCAGTGTCGGGCAAGTCAAGAACAAGAATGACTTCCAGCTGGGTTACGCCTGGTACAAGGAGGAGCAGGATGCAGCGATCGCTTCCTTTGTCGAAAGCGATCAGCGTGCACCTACCAACATTCTGGAAAACCGCATTTATGCCCTGTGGAAGCTCCGGTCCAACACCGTGGGATCTTTCAGTTGGTGGCATGGCCGGACGCTCAACACCGATTTAGAAAACAACGCGGCCGTGATCAATAAAACCGTAAGCTCGGCCGGAAAGACGGAGCCCTATTTGAACCGCTTCCAATTCGACTTGATCTACAGTTTCTAAGTCGAAGAAACTCAGCCTCAATTTCCGCCGGATGCCTCGCATGCATCCGGCGGATTTCTTTTGCGGGGCGAATTCACACCCTCGTCAGACTCGAAACCCCCCGTCCGCGATAAACTCTAACCACCATGGAAGCCAGCGAATACGATCTCGTCGTAATCGGCAGCGGCCCGGCTGGACAGAAAGGTGCGATCTGCGCCGCCAAGCTGCACAAGAAAGTCGCCATCGTCGATCGCAAGTTGGCCATCGGCGGCGTTTGCGTCCACACCGGAACCATTCCCAGCAAGACTCTGCGCGAAGCTGTGCTCTATCTCAGCGGCTTTCGTGAGCGCACATTTTATGGGCGCGGCTATGTTCTTAAAGACCGCATTGCCATGTCCGATCTGATTTTTCGTGCGCAGTCGGTCATGATGAGCGAAGTTGAAGTCATCCGCTCCCAGCTGCGCCGCAACCGCATCGCGAGCATGGAAGGTTCGGCGCGATTTATCGATCCCCACACCATCGAAGTGCAAAGCGACGACGGCACGCACGTTTTGAAGGCCGCGCACACTTTGATCGCTTGCGGCACGCGTCCTGCGCACGACGCTGAGATTCCCATCGACGGCAAACGCATCTTCGACTCCGATCAAGTCCATACGTTGGATGAAATTCCGCGTGAACTGATCATCGTTGGCGCGGGCGTGATCGGCTTGGAATACGCTGCAATGTTCGCTACTCTCGGCGTGAAAGTGACCATCCTCGATCTGCGACCGACACTTTTAGACTTCGTGGATCGCGAGGTCATTGAGAGCCTTTGCTTCCAGCTTCGCCAGATGGGTGCCGTTCTACGGCTCGGCGAAAAAGTGGTTTCCGTCAGCGTAGATAAAGAACGTGATCGGGTTGAAGCTAAGCTGGAGAGCGGCAAAGTCGTTCACGGCCAGAACCTGCTCTACTCGGTCGGGCGCCAGGCCAACAGCGATCAACTCAATGTCTCCGCCGCGGGTTTGCAAGCCGATGGTCGCGGCAAGATGATCGTGAACGATTATTTCCAAACGTCTGTGCCTCACATCTACGCCGCCGGAGACGTGATCGGATTTCCTGCCCTGGCCAGCACCTCGATGGAACAGGGCCGCCTCGCCAGTTGTCACATGTTCGGCCGTCCCAGCACCATGCTGCCGCACTTGATCCCGTACGGCATTTATACGATTCCGGAAATCTCCATGGTCGGCCCGACGGAAGAGCAACTCACTCGCGACAAAATCCCCTATGAAGTCGGTATCGCCCACTACGCCGAGCTCGCCAAAGGACAAATGCTGGGCGACGATCGCGGCTTCCTGAAACTTCTGTTCGATCCGACGACGCTCAAACTCATCGCCGTCCACGGCATCGGAGAGCGTGCCGCCGAGATCATCCACATCGGCCAAGCCGTGCTTACGCTCGGCGGAGGCGTCGACTACTTCCGCGACGCGGTCTTCAACTACCCCACGCTGGCGGAAGCCTACAAAGTGGCGGCGCTGGACGGCTTGAACAAACTCTAACCCACCCCAACAGTCGTTGCTCCGGGGTAACTAGAGACTGGTTACCCTCTCTGCTAGGCTCCTCGTATAAAGACCGTGTCCTCTCCCCGTCTGTGTGCCAGCGGCATTGGCAGCCTTCATCCAAATCGTGTGCAAGAGATTGCGAAATCCCGGCCTGATGCAGAGGAGCTGCTGGCCAAGCCCATCAAAGACCTGGGCTTGCAGATTGCGGGTTCGCCGCTGGAGCGGTTCGTCAACCAGCTTTATCGCGAGCTGGAACAAAAGAAGCTGCTGAAATTCAAGCCGGCCTGCTACCTAAGCGACGAGTGGGGATGCCCCTCGGGTGAGCCAGTGATCGGCATTCCGTTTTATTTGGCTAATATGCAGCTTGCCCAACTGGAAAAGGAAGTCAACGATCTCGAGGATGCGCGCGAGGTGATGATGTTCCTGCGCCACGAAGCCGGCCATGCGTTCAACTATGCGTACCGGCTGCATCGCACTCCAGAGTGGAAAGAATTGTTCGGCTCATTTCGCAAGCCCTATCACGACGAATATCATCCGGTGCCGTTCTCCAAGAATTTCGTGAGGCACATGGCCGGATGGTATGCGCAGAAACATCCCGATGAAGACTTCGCGGAGACTTTTGCCGTCTGGCTGACTCCGCGCTCAGGATGGAAAACGAAATACCGCGGCTGGGGAGCGATGCCCAAGCTGCGTTACATGGATCGCATCGCCCGAAAGTTGGGCAACGCCGATCCCGTGCGCCGCCGGGGACGCACCGACATGACCGTCGATGAAATGGAAATGACGGTCGGCGAATTTTACCGCCGCACGACGGAAGAAATTCCCATCGTCGACCTCGCTCTGGACAATGACCTAAAGAACATCTTCGACGCATCCAGCCGCCGCAAGCGCTCGCAACCGGCGCAAAAACTGCTCGCGTCGAATCAGAAACTGGTAGTCGACAAAGTCGCCTACTGGACTGGAGTACAACGTCCGCTGATCAAGCGATTGATCGAAGCGATTGGAAAACGCGTTACGTCCTTAAAACTTTTCGCCGACTCCGAACGCGAGTCCGAACACTTATCCAACCTGACCGCATATGCAACCGCTCTCGCGATGAGCTATATGGCGCGGGGAAAGTTCGTGCAGCCATGACACATAAAATTGAAGAAAAGTTAAAAATAGCGATTCTCTATGACACTTGGGGCGATGCTCCCGAGGCGGTCGAGGCCAAGCCTCCCGCGAAAAGAAAGAAAGCGCATAAGACCCGCCGCAAAGAGAAAGAAGACCGCGAAGAGATTTTCGATTCGCTCACCAAACTCGGCCACGCGCCGTTCTATCAAACCCTTGACGGCACTCCGCAGTGCTTGCAAGCTCTGGCCAAGTGCGATGCCGACCTAGTGTTCAATCTCACCGAATCCTTCGCCGGAGACGATACAAAAGATTTCAACATCGCAGCCTATCTCGAGCTGCTCGACATTCCTTACACGGGAGCAGGGCCGCACGCTTGTTTACTTGCGCAAGATAAAGCTCTGGCCAAGAAACTCTTCTCCTTCCACGGAATCCGCAGCCCATTTTTCGCAACATCGTACCGCGGCAGAGTCGATCATGCGCACGACCTGTCTTTTCCCCTGATCGTCAAACCGCTCTACGAAGACGGATCGATCGGCATCGACGCCGGCGCATTCGTCACATCCGTAAAAGAACTCATGCAGCGGATCGAATATGTGCAGGACGAATTCGACTCGCCCGCCCTCATCGAGGAATACATCGAAGGCCGCGAAATCTACGGCGCGATTCTAGGCAGCTATGAGCGCACCGAATCGCTCCCTCTGGTCGAACTCGATCTTTCTCGCCTACCCAAAGGCGTCCCGAAGATCGCCAGTTACGATGTGAAGTTTGAGAAAGAATCCGAAGATTACAAAGTCACGAAGTCTGGGATCGCGGAAAACCTCGACGAAGCGACGACCGCAATACTGAATGAGACCGCGCTCGCCGCCTACCGCGCCGTAAAGCTGCGCGACTATGGGCGCATCGACATGCGCCTGTCGAACGACGGCAAGGTCTACGTAATCGAAGCCAACCCCAACCCGTGGCTCTCCAGTAAACAGGAATTCGCCATGGCCGCCAAAGAATCAGGCCGCACCTACACCCAACTCATCGCCGAAATCATCGAGTCCGCCTGGGCCCGCCACGCCAGCCGTCCCAAAGCCGAATGCGTCACGGCGTAGGCGCGGGGTTTCCCCGCCCGTGCCGCGCGACCGAAAAGGCTACTGCTTCTTCTTCCCAAACAATCCCATAATCTGATTGACCGGATTCTGCTGCTGCGCCCCAGGCTGGCCTCCGGTCTTCTGCCCCAGCAATCCGCCTAGAATTCCGCCCACCCCGTTTAATTTCATCTGCGCCATGGCCTCCAGATCCGGAGCGTAGTGGGGATGCTGGAACGTGCCGGTCACGATTGCCGGGATGACCAAATTGCCGTTGCTGTCGGCCAGCGCCGTAGTCATGAATCCGCCGACTGCGGCGCCACCGGCTTTCGTGGTTGCTTCTTTGGTTAGCAGCGCGGTAACCTTCATGTTCAAAGCTTGATCGACAAGATTCGCCGTGCCCGTCACATTGATGGTGCCAATGTCGAGCAGAGCCTGTAAATTGCTGGTGTTCGCAACGCCACTCTTGACCGCGATGTCGCCCGTCACCTTCGAGATATCGGTATAGCCCTTATCGGTACCGGAGCTGCCGCCACCGAATTTCCCAATCGATTCAAGCTCGTGATCGATATCGACGCCCGTGTAGCGGACATTATTGAACGCGAGCTTCACGGTTCCATTCAGAGCCCGTGCCACGTCGTTGGACGCAACCGATTGCATCGGACCGGCCGCGCGCAGGTCCAGACTTAGGGTGCCCTGTCCCGTGATCGCATTCAGCGAAGTCACGCCGTAGGCCTTGGCAATCGCCAGAATGGCCGGAAGCTGCGCATTGGGCGATCGAATCGTCGCGTCAATCGAAGGACTCTTCGCCATGTAGTCCTTCAAAGTGAACTGCGAACTCACCGTCGTTCCGCCGGACACAATATTGAAGGCATCGGAATGAACATCGGTCGGCGTCATGGTCAAGGTAAGGGACGGAACCTGCACCGGCTGTGCCACTCCGCCTCCGCTGGCCTCGATGCTGCGGGCACTCACCGTGCCCGTGAGCGCTGGCTTATCCGCCGGGCCACGCACCTGAATGTCCGCATTCACCGTTCCGCTAACTTTCATGCCTGGAGCGAAGGCCGTCCCCGCCGCCGCTGAAAGTTGAGCCATCTCCGCGATTGAAACGTTGCTTGCCTTAAGCGTGAGATCGACCTGCGCCGGATTCGATTTCGAATTTACCGTCCCATCGATATTCAGCGGCGTGTCGCCCAGCTTAATCGTTGTGTTCCGGACCGTCAGTAGATCGGAGTTGAGGTTGTCGCTCACGTCGTAATCCGCGGTCACGGGATACCCCAGCTCAACGTTATGAACCTTCGCTTTCTCGATCTTGATTTGCCCACTCGCGGCCATGCTTCCCGACTCGCTGCTAATCTTGGTCTCGCCGGAGATGATTCCATCCGTCCCGACGAGCGCAGGCGAATCGAGAAATTTCTGGAGCCCGGCGATCTCTACGTCCTTCAGCTTCAGCGTTCCCTTAAACGGCGTCGCCACGGCATTGGTCGCAACCGGCCCCCCATCTCCTTTGAGCTCAACTTCCTGGCCGGCTGCGCCCGGCAAATGTGCCGCGACGTCGAGTGAAAACGGCTTGTTGGGCGCAAAATCGGTGAGCGTTACATCGATGTGGTCGTACACCGACCGCGGGCTGCCCGCTTGCAGATCCGTCATCGCCACCTGTCCATCTTTGATGGTGAGCTTGTTCAGCGCAACTGGCTGCGACGAACTCGAAGACCCAGACTTCGGCGCGGTCTTTCCGATCGAATCGAAATTCCAGACGCCTTCCTTATTCTTGATCATCTCCACGCTGGGACGATCTAGATTCACCGAATCCACTTCGATCTGCTTGCTGAGCAGCGGGAACAGCGCGACGGAGACATCAAGCTCTTGCGCCTGCAGGAAGTCCTTGCGTGAATGAAGGCTGGGGTCGTCCGCGATCACGATATTTTGCACTCTGAAGGCCAGCGGCAATATCCCCAAGCTCATATTGCCCAACGTCACCTTACGTCCCAGGGCAGTTTCGAGCTGCGCCTGGATCTGCCCGTGATATTGGTTGACGTCGAACGTCGCGATGAAAATTCCCACCGCAGCGATGAGGACGACGATGATGGCTCCCACAATAATGAGCGCTTTCCGCATGGTGACTCTCCGTTCAAAAGGGGCGAAGGTTATTTCGGACGCCCAGAATACCACCCTCTGAGGAATTCTTCAGTTACAGAGCCGATGGGGAGGAGTCTCGGTGCCGAATCGCGCTCCCCCTACATACTTTCTTCTCCCGAAATACGGTATCCAGCGCCGCTTTTAGGCTGGACACGACCTGCCCTCTGGGTTAAGAATAGAGCCGTGGTCGAAAGGACTCCGTCATGCAATGGTCTACACCGAAGTTCCAGGAAGTTAGCTTGAACTGCGAAATCAATTCTTACGCCAGCGCCCAGCTGTAATTCGCTGGAATGTTCGTAAACCTACTTGGTTCGGCCGCGGGGGGCGGCTTTCCGCAGTGGAATTGTGGCTGCCGGAATTGCTCCGCCTTTCGCGCCGGAACTTTTCACGGTAAACCCCGCACCCAGACCCAAGTCGCCGTCAGCTCTGACGGAGCGTCATGGTTCCTGCTCAACGCAAGTCCCGACCTGCGCTTACAAATCGAATCCACCGCACAGCTGCATCCTCAGACCAAAGGACGATCCTCTCCCATCGCTGGCGTGGTTTTGACCAGCGCCGACATCGATGCCGTTGCCGGATTGCTCTCTCTTCGCGAACTTCAGCCCCTGCAAGTCTATTGCACGCTGTCGCTGCGGCGTATCTTGCGCGACGACAATTCGATGTTCACGATGCTGAATCGCACCCGTCATCAGGCCAGCTGGATCGAGATTCTCCAGAACGACGAATTCCAGCTCGCGACTGCGACAGGAGCTGACTCAGCACTCCTCTGCCGTGCGATTTCCATTCGAAGCCAATATCCCGTCTACGTTTCCCCCAGTCTTCGGACGAGGCTCTCGCCCTCCGAGGCATCGCTTGCACTTTTTCTGTCATCCGGCGTATCGACACTCGGCTTCGTCCCAGCCACCCCTCACATCGACGACCCCTTACTCGATCTTCTCGACCAGTGTGACGTAATCTTGTTCGACGGCACTTTTTGGACGGACGATGAACTCATCAAAATCCAAGGCCGTGGCGCAACCGCCAAAGAAATGGGGCACATACCTGTATCTGGCCCCGATGGCAGCCTGCGCCGACTGGCCAATCTCAAGAAACCGCGGAAGATTTACTTGCACATAAATAACACCAATCCGATGCTCGACGAATCCAGCCCGGAGTACCGCGAAGTGCGCGACGCTGGGTGGGAGATCGCAGAAGACGGACGGCAGATTCAACTATGACCGCCGACACGTTGCTTTCGCCGGACGAACTCCTGCTCCGCTTGCGTCAAGTCGGCGAAGAACGCTATCACCATCGCCATCCCTTTCATCTGATGATGCACGAAGGCAAGTTGACTCGTGGACAGTTGCAGGCGTGGGCGCTGAATCGCTACTACTACCAGAGCCGCATTCCAATAAAAGATTCAATCATTCTCTCGCGAAGCGAGGATCGCGGCTTTCGCCGTGCCTGGAGAAAACGCATCGTCGATCACGACGGCGACGCGAACCATCCCGGCGGCATCGAGAAGTGGGTCAAGCTCGCCGAGGCCGCTGGTGTGGCTCGCGAGAATGTCGTGCATTGCGACGGCGTTTTGCCCGGTACGCGTTATGCCGTCGATGCTTACCTCGATCTCGTTCGCAGCCGCACGTTTGTCGAAGCGGTGGCCTCCTCGCTGACTGAGCTATTTTCCCGCGACCTGATTTCTCTCCGCATGGATCGCATGAGGCAGCACTATCCTTATCTATCCGGCGGCCTCGACTACTTCACCGCGCGCCTCGATCAAGCCCCCGAAGACGCCGCTTTCGCCGTCGATTGGATTACGCGCCACGCCCTCACTCGCGAGCAGCAAGAAAGCGCTATCGCAGCGCTGCGGGCCAAGTGCGACATTCTCTGGGCGCAACTCGACGCTCTCTACTTCGCCTACGTTCAACCCGGGTGGCCGCCCCCAGGGGCGTTTCAGCCGAGGGAAGACTAACGTGCCTGCACCGTCGGAGTCGAGTCAGCCACGTTTAGCCGCCGGTTGCCGCTGGGCCACCCAAGGACAAGACCAAGTCGTCCTGTATCCCGAAGGGATGATTCGTCTCGAAGGCCCGGGCCGCGTCATTCTCGAACTGTGCGATGGGCAAAAAACTTTCGCGCAAATTGTCACACAGCTTGCCACACAATTCGTGGGAGCTGACGCCGCGGTCATCAGCGCAGAGGCCGGAACATTTCTCGACGGCCTGCGTCTCAAGCGCATCGTGGATTACTAGAAACGCAATGACGCCCAACCCTCTCGCCCTCATCGCCGAACTGACGCACCGCTGCCCACTGCACTGCGTCTACTGCTCCAATCCATTACAGATGATCATAGCCAAGAGCGAACTCGCGACCGAAGATTGGATTCGCGTCTTCAACGAGGCCGCGAAGCTGGGCGTTTTGCATTTGCATCTCACGGGCGGAGAACCGCTCGCTCGCACCGACCTGCCCGAACTCGTCAAGGCAGCACACGAAGCCAATCTCTACATCAACCTCATCACTTCCGGCGTCGGGTTGAATGAACCGAGGCTATCCGCGCTCATCGATGCGGGCCTGGATCACATCCAGCTAAGCTTTCAGGATTCGAGAACCGACTCTGCGAACTGGATCTCCGGCACCAAAGCTCACGCGCTGAAGCTCGAGCTGTCGAAAATAATCCACCACTTTCGCGTGGCCTTCACGGTGAACCTCGTCGTGCACCGCCAGAATCTCGATCACATCGTAGAGATGATGGAATTCGTCGAGCAACTCAATCCCGATCGCATCGAGATTGCGCACGCACAATATTATGGATGGGCGCTGGAGAATCGCGCCGCTTTGATGCCCACTCCGCAGCAGATAGACACCTGCTTGAGAGTCGTCGCTGAAGCGCAAGAGCGCACGGCTGGGCGAATTAAAATCGACTGTGTCGTCCCGGATTATTACGCGCGCTATCCGAAAGCCTGCATGGGAGGATGGGGACGCCGTTTGCTCTTGATCAATCCCGCCGGAGAAGTACTGCCCTGCCACGCCGCGAACGTGATTCCCGGCCTCAGCTTCGACTCCGTGCGCGAACACGATCTGCAATGGATTTGGCGCGAGTCCGAAACCTTCAATCGTTTTCGCGGCGAAGCCTGGATGCCCGAACCTTGTCGTAGCTGCGATCGCCGCGCCGAAGACTTTGGCGGTTGCCGTTGCCAGGCTCTGCTCATCACCGGGAATGCCGCGGCCACGGATCCGGTTTGCACTCTTTCACCCGACCACGCAATGATCGAGAAGCTGCGCTCGATAGAAATTACTCCGGCAGAAGATGCACCGGTGAGCTGGACGTATCGCCCCAATCCGCTTTAGCGAGCCGCCACAATTCTTCCAAAACCCGCGCTCCTCATGCGGTTTCAATCCGATCAATTCTTCGCGGGCGCTCGACAGGGAGCGCAGCGGCCCGAAAATTGTCATTGAAATTCGATTCCGTTTCGGCTAGAGTGCTCTGACTTGTGGTCAAGTGTTTGCGTCGACCTTTGGGGGGTCAGGGATGAGCGGGATTTCCAGCAGTACCATTGCGCCACCGAAGTATCGACGAAATGCTCCATTGCGTCCGCGCTCTGAAATTAAGCGTACGCGCATCGTCGACACCGCCATGCGGCACTTCGCCGAACAAGGGTACAACGCTGCGCGAGTCGGAGACATGGCCGCCGAACTCGGCATCGCCAAAGGTTCCGTCTTCCAGCACTTCGGCAGCAAGGACGGCCTCTTCTTCGAAGTCTACAAAAAAGCGGTGCGTTCTTTTCCTCGCTATCTCGATGCGCCCGCCGAGGTGCAAGCTCAGGGATTCTTCGCCGTTCTACGCTACTGGTTATCTCGCACCGAGCACCTGCTTCAGGAAGATTGGATTCCGTATCGCATTTCGCTGCTGGGCAACTATGGCAGCGATCTCAACCTGAAACGCGAGATCAATCGCTTTCTGCGAGAGGAGGATCCCTACGGAACAGCCGCTTTCGTGCGTTTCGGCATTCAGCGCAAAGAGTTGCGTCATGACATGGATCAAGAGATGATCGTCTCCATCCTGGATTGGACGGTCGAGCGTTTCCAAGATGCCCTGCTCACCGAAGAACTCGATCCCGGCCTGTTTCGCCATCAGGGGAAGATAACGCAGAAGAAGGAAGCTCGCATCGCGCAGTTCCTCGACATCCTGACCCGCGCGATAGGCGTGTGATTCCGAAATAACGGATTGCAACATGGCCCAAAGTATCGAACAGGTCCTCGCCCTCTACGACGCGTCCGCACCGATCGAAGAAGCGTCGACGATTCCTGCGTCATGGTACGTTGATCCGCGAATCGCAGGACTTGAAAACAAGACTGTATTCAGTAATACCTGGCAACTTGTGGGACGAGCCGATCAGGTCCTGGCCGCCGGCCAATTCGTCACCTTCATCGTCGCGGGCGAGCCGATCGTTGTAGTGCGCGGCAATGACTGCATTTTGCGCGGCTTCTACAATGTCTGCCGCCACCATGCCGCCGCCGTCGTCACTGAACCGTGCGGCATCGCATCGATACTGCACTGCCCTTACCACGGATGGAACTACGGCCTCGACGGATCACTGAAAGGCATGCCGGAGTTCGATGGGGTAAAGAATTTCGATCGCGCAAAGAACGGACTGGTTCCCATAAAGACGGAAGTCTGGGAAGCTTTCGTCTTTGTCAATCTCGACCCTAACGCGCAGTCACTGGCCAGCTTTCTGGGAGGACTAGTCAGTCGCGTCGCTCCTTTGGGAATCTCCAAGCTGCACTACTTCGACTCCCGCACTTACGACATCGCCTGCAACTGGAAAGTTTTCGTTGACAACTATCTTGATGGCGGCTACCACGTTCCTCATTTGCACAAAGGACTGAACTCCGTTCTGGACTACAAGCAGTACACCATCGAGAACGAAGACCGTTTCTGCCTGCAATCCAGTCCCATGGTGGTTTCCGACGAGGATGCCGCCACGGGCGCGACGCGGAAAGGGGATCGCGCCCGGTACTTCTGGCAATATCCCAATCTGATGATCAACTCCTACGAAGGCTACATGGACACTAATCTCGTCATCCCCATCGACGCCGATCATTGTCGCGTAATTTTCGATTTCTATTTCGCCGACGTTAGCGAGGGCGCACGCGCCTATAACGAGCAAAGCGTAGCCGTCGGCGCTCGCGTGCAAGACGAAGACTTAGGAATTTGCGAAGCGGTGCAGCGCGGACTTAAGTCCCGCGCCTACGGCGCAGGACGACTGTCAGTCCGCCGCGAAGCCGGAGAACACCTGTTCCATCGCCTGCTGGCGGCGGGCTTGAAGGCCGGCAAGACCTCAAATTCGATTCAGACCCCAGCCCTTTAGCGCGCCGGATCTTACCAGTCCGTCCCACTCGCTTGGCTTCGCGACCGTGTCTCCCTCCAAACAAGGCATGGGGAAAGGCATTCGCGGCTTTGGCAGGGTTGGAACCGTAGTGTTCGGATTGGACAAGTCGAGTGCGTCCAGCAGATTGTTTACGTCGGTATCGTTGGCGGAGTCGCGTTTTGTCAGAGGCGGAACGTTCCATCGCCATTCGATCAATTTCAAAATCGAAGTGTGATCGTACACTTCCGTGTTTACCCTTGGGTTCGTTGGACTTCCGAGCGTGAAAGGAGAGGCAATCACGGTGGGTACGCGGCACCCCAGCAGCGCTTTTCCGTTGACCAAATCTTTGTCGACATTGTTGGGGGCGATGGCTCGCGGCGGCGCCACATGTTCGAAGAATCCACCCCACTCATCGAAGTTTATGATCATTACCGTATTCGGCCAGCCCGGCCCTTCGGCCACGGCTCGAAAAGTCTGCGAGAGAAACGCGTCGCCGCGATGAATATCGTTGTGGGGATGATCGTCCGTGCCAAGGTCGATATCCAGAATCGTGAACGATGGATCGACGAAGGAAACCGAGGGCAGAGTTCCGTTCTTGCAATCGCTTAAGAATTGGCTATAGGTCTTCGTGATGGACGTATACTTCGTGAGCCACAAGCTGAGGAAGGGAACATTCGAATAGTAGTAGTTTGCGCTCACGCCGGCGGCGGCGAGGTTGTCCCATATGGTGGGTAAGAACGACGGATAAGGATCGTCAGTCAACCGGTCCGTTTGCGCGGCGTGCATGAAAATGCGATTGGGAAACGTAGGCCCGAGAATCGAAGCGAAGTATTGGCTGAAGGTCGTATAGTTGAGAGCCAGCGCGCCATAGAACGGAATATCTTTCTGCTCGTAATATCCAATACAGAAGACATCGTTGGCGGTGTCGAGGAGGAAGCCGTCCATCTTACCGCCGTCGTAGCAGATGCGTGCGCCGGGATAACTATGATCCGGATCGAGATGGCCGCAGCCGCGAAAATCGGGTGCCAGCGGGTACGTGCTATGCGCCTTACCTTTAGAATCCACATACTGTAACCCCGCCTGCATTCCATTGATTCCGGGCAACCATCCGAGGAAGTGATCCAGGCTGCGATTCTCCATGGTCACTACGACGATGTGCTCAACGCCGGAATCTTCCGGCGAAATTGAATTGCGCGCACCCAGCGTCTCGCTGGCAAACAATCGTTTCGGACTCCAACCTGCCATTGATCCGGCAAGCGCGGCACCCGAGAATCCAGCAACTCCACCAAGAAACTTTCTTCGATTGATCGTCATGGCCACTCCGATTTGGAGTTCGGGGCGAACTCCTTGAGAAAGCTTCGCGAGCCTACGAACGGATGAGCTTGTCTCTGATTTAGAAATGCCACAAGCCGGGTTGCAGAAGTATTAAATGATCGTGAAATCTCTTGCACGGGCTGTAGGGATGCATTGGTCGTGAGATTGCTCGACGCTCACAAACACCCGGTTACTGATGATCGCGCTTGACCGTCTCCTCCCAAGTCTTGCGCTTGACGATCACGCCATCCTTCAGCAGCTCTCGCGTGTACTTGTAATAAAAATTCTCGCGATCCGTGGTCACCGATAAACGCCCGCGCCAAATCAACGTCCGGCCTTGCAGCGCGAATGTGCTCTCCGCTTCACCCTGCACCGAACTCTTTTCTGGATGTGCGTCCTCGGTTTCGTAGGTCATTGCTTCGGTGTCGTCTTCTTTGCCCCACGGAAAGACGCTGCCGTACCTCCCTTTCCAATGCACAGTCGTCTTCTGCCGCGCCTCATCGCGTTCCACCGTCCAATCGCCGGGCCACGGAAAACCCACCGTCTGAATGTCTTTTCTTTCTTCGGAGGGCTCCGGCGGAGCAAAAATGGGCGCGGCCATTCCCTGCAAGGGCACGATAGGCAAAACTAACCGCGACCCGGAGGCTCCGCCAAGATCAAGTGCGGTGGTCATCGAAAACGGCGTCGGCAAAACCATCGGCCACAGCGCGTTGGAAATCGCGATACGAATGCGATGCCCTTTGGGAAATACCCACGACGCCAGATGCATTTCCAAATCCAGCGAATAAGTTTTTCCCGGCTCCAAGTCTGTCGGATTGTCCATGCCATCGCGCTGCGCACCATTCAGCCCAACACCGGTGATCTGCGTCACCGTTCCGTCGGGGGCTACATCGGACAAGCGCGCAAACCAATCTGCGAGTGGGGCATCGGCCGACGCCTGCAACACAGCGTGCGGGCGTCCCAAGATAGCCACGTCTTCGTTTAGCGGCGCGGAGTCGTAAACCAAACTGAACGCATCCACCGGACGCTGGTCGCTCAACAATTCTCCCCACCAGAACCCCGCGCCTACGCCGACCGTGGGAATGTACTTCAACCTGTGCACGGCGACATCGCTCGGCGCGGTATCCAGTGTGTGATTCGCTTGCAAGAACCACCTCATGTCTTTCGCCTCGGGCGGCGGCCACGCATCTTCTCTTCGCCACTCTCCGGGAACAGTTTGCAGATTCGGGTCCGGGGGGTGCCAGTGCTGCATGTAAATCGCGAGTCGCGGATCTCGCAGCACTCCCGTGTCACGCCCCTTTAACCAATAATCCCACCATCGCACCGCCTGATCGCGCCACTCGACTCGCGGACCGGGCACCGCGTCATTGGGATAGGTGTGATTCCACGGCCCCACAATCGCTCTGATCGGTGCTTTCGTCTGCATCAGCATGTCGGGAATGCTGTCGCGATAGCCGTCGAACAATCCGCCAATCAGAAAACACGGAACGCGAATTTCGCCATAGGGCTTGACCACGCCACGCCAAAACGCGCTATCGCGCTGATGCCTCAAATACAACAGTGACCACGGCGGCGAATCGAAGCGTGGCCCCAACACTTTTTCGTCGAGCGTATAACCAGGCGCACCTGTCCATCCCTCAGCCATGTCCATGTTGAGTTCGAACTCATCCACGTGCGCCATGCCGTCGATATAGTGAACGTCATCATGAAATAGCTCGGCCGTGGCATCGACCGCGAGAATCGCCTTCAGTTCCGGCGGATGCCGCATCGCCATCTGCAGCGCGCTAAATCCGCCCCACGAAATTCCGAACATGCCGACGTTTCCGTTCGACCACGGCTGGGTCGCCAGCCAGTGAATGACTTCCTCGCAATCCTCCTGTTCTTGATCGGAATATTCTCGCTCGGGCGGAACCCCCTCGCTCGCTCCGAATCCGCGGATGTCCACGCGCACGCCAACGTACCCTCGCTTCGCGAAATACGTGTGCCTGCCATAGTCCTCGGCCGCAGTGTCATCGTCCTTGCGGTAGGGAATGTACTCGAGGAGAGCCGGGAATTTCTCAGCCGGTTTCACGCCATCCGGCATGTATAAAGTTGCGGCCAAATGGATGCCGTCTTTCATCGCGATGGAAGCCGTTTCCATGTGCACGCTGTATGTCGGCGGCGACGGCGGCTCCGCGGCAAAAGCAAAACCTGCCAGCAAGAAACAAACCATGTAGGTGCGAGCGTCCCCGCTCGTGCGGGTAACCGCTCGGGCTGTATTCTGGAACCGCCTTCTGATTCTCAAAGTTGATAATCCGTCCGCGAGCAAGACGGAATTATAGACCTCAAAGCATTCCAATCATGAGCACTTCGGGATTCCAATGCGCGAGTTGCGGCGAGTGGAACGAAACCGTCGTGGACGAAAGCGCGGGCAGCCGCCAATCTTATGTCGAGGATTGCCAAGTGTGTTGCAAGCCCAACGTCCTGCAAATCAGCTATGACCACAATGTCGAGGAATTTGTGATTCGGGCGGAATTGGAATAAGGTAAGGCGCAAGCCGCGATTGCATTTCCAGAACGCGAGGTCTTCAAGATGAGCATGGCGAGCTACAGCGCTCCGGGACGCATGGTGGCGCACAACATGGTCACCACGCAGTTTGAGTTGGACGGCTTCAAAGTCACCCGCACCCTCGGCGTGGTTCGCGGCATCGTGGTCCGCTCGCGCTCCATCTTCGGAACCATCGGCGCCGGCTTGCAGACTATTCTAGGCGGCAACATCACACTGCTCACCAATCTCTGCGAGAAAACGCGCGCCGAGGCTTTCGACCTGATGCTGCAACACGCGGCTGAAATTGGCGGCAACGCCGTGGTGGGCGCGCGTTACGACGCCACGGAAGTGATGCAGGGCGTCACCGAAGTGCTCGCCTACGGAACCGCCGTATTCGTCGAGCCGAATAAGTAGCGTGCAACTCAGGCAAGCTCTAGCGTCGGCAATCGAATCGTTAGCCGCGGCGAATGTCGGATCGCCCCGCCTCAACGCCGAAACTCTTCTGATGTTCACTCTGGGATGCGATCGCGCTCATCTTTATGCCCACCCCGAACGTGAACTGACTTCATTGGAACTCGACCGATTCAATGACGCACTGAGCCGGCGACTGAAAGGTTACCCTACGCAGTACATCACAGGTCATCAGGAATTCTGGGGACTCGATTTCCTCGTCACTCCGGCCGTTCTTATCCCGCGGCCAGAAACCGAGCATCTGATCGAGGCCGCGCTGTCCCGAGTCAGACATTTCGCACAGCCCCGCATCGTAGATGTCGGGACCGGCTCTGGATGCATCGCAATCGCTCTGACGAGAGAGTTGACCGGTGCTGAAATCAGCGCCACAGACATTTCACCCGCAGCACTGACGCTAGCACGCGAAAACGCTGCGCGACTCAACGTCGCGGATCGAATTCAGTTTTACGAAAGAGATCTTCTCACGGGATTCTCCCCGGCCAGCTTCGATCTTGTCGTCTCCAATCCGCCCTACGTCGGCGAGTCCGAGGAAAATGAGGTTCAGCTGGAAGTCCGCAAGTTCGAACCGCGAAGCGCAGTATTCGCCGGACTCACCGGCACAGAAATCATCGAGCGCCTAATTCCACAAGCTCGAACGGTGCTAAGTCCCGGTGGATGGCTGCTCATGGAAATCAGCGGAAGCATTACCGGCGCTGTACAAGCACTGCTGCATGATTGGGATGAAGTGAGTGTTGCGAACGACCTGCAAGGAATTCCGCGAATCGCCGCCGCGCGGAAACGGACCTAGCGGACCAGCCACTCTGTGATGCGATGCATGTCGAGCAGAATTGTGCTGTAACTCGCCCCCACAGAAGCGGCAAGCGCAAACAGCGGCGCCGTCACGACGATCCAATGAATGCGGCCGACGTTCCGCGGCCGGGCATCCCAGGAAACCAGCCGTTCAACCCGGGC
Organism: Terriglobia bacterium; assembly: GCA_963799065.1. Lineage (GTDB taxonomy): Bacteria > Acidobacteriota > Terriglobia > Terriglobales > Acidobacteriaceae > JAJPHW01. The sequence continues at coordinate 71,682 of CAWCVJ010000003.1, read as the reverse complement.
ACTGAGAGCAGTCGAGCTATGCAACAATCCGGTGGTCAAGCCGGCGAAGTGCACAGGAGCCAACCGCGAAAGCTTAATCAATGCCGATGCCAGGTCGAGCGCGTCCTGCAATTCGTTTACCGCGAAGTCATCGGCCGCCATCTCCGCGGCTTCCGACCAGGCTTTCTCAAGGGCAGACATGCCAGGGAAAAAAACGGCTCGAAAAATAAGCTTCTTGAGATTGTCAAAGCGTCGAACGTGCGCCATCTCGTGCCGCAAGGCCCCTCGCAATTCGGTCTGCGATAAAACGTTGACGGCCGCGCCCGAGACAAGAACCATTGGCGAACTGATGCCCGCCACAGTCATGCTGGGAGCGTGTGGACCCGTCTGGATCACGGGGACGTCACCGGCATCGAATCCTTCCGCCTCCAGATCCGAAGATCCGTTCAGCCATTCGGTGATCGCTCGCTCCGTGCGGCGTTGGGCGGCAATCGCGCGCATGATTCCAAAGGCCAGGCCCAGAGCACAGAGGAGAGCCAGCGTAACCGGTGCCGTTCCCACCGGCTCGCTACCTGAACGCGGCTCCAGGAGCCAGAACGAAGGGATCGTGATAAAAATTATCACCGCGGAAGCCGCGACAAAAGGCAATACTCGCAGGCAGAAAAGGAAATTCGCCGAGTCCGCCCGGGAAGAATTCCTGAACCACGAATCCATCTGCTTCCAAAATCTCGCAACAAGAAGAGAAAACGCCAGATAAACAATCAGGAAAACCGCCAGCACCACGCCGATGCCGCGAGCCGCAAACATCAGCGCTTCTCCCGACCCTGCTTTAGCTCGGCTCGTTTCTCATCGAGCAGGCGCTGTAAGTCGTCCAGCAGGGCCGCATCGTGTTCGCTGACCGCTTCCACAAAGTAGGAAAGCGGCACGGTGACTGCATGACTGGAACTGAGCAACTGCCGGATGGTTTCGCCCGCCGCAGCCGCTTCCAGTTCTTGTTGGGTAAACGCGGGTGAATAACGAAACGCTCGGCCTTCCGGCTCGCGCTCAAGCAACCTTTTCTTGTAGAGACGATCCAGCGTCGTCATCACCGTCGTGTAGGCCTGCTTGACCTGTCGATCTTCCACCAATTCGCGAACCGTCGCATTGCCGCGCAACCAAAGCAGCCGCATCATCTCGGTTTCCAACGGGCCAAGCTGGCTTTTGGATGAAGGTCGCAACAGGTTGACGATTGTTTTCATGAGGCTAACTCGAAATCTTATCCTGACAATTCAAAACTATGCTTTTAACGGCTCTCGGCGCAAGAGAGAAGAAAGTTTTTGCCGATACGCAACTACGACCGCTGGTAGTACGTGCCGCGCAAACCGTACTCTCAGACTTCGCGGGGCCGACTCCAGGTTTGAGACGGATCGGCGCGGAAACTCGGTCCATCGCAACCCACGGAAGACTCTCCCACTTCAAACTCTTCCGCCAGGGATAAACCTAGTCGGGTAAAACAAAAATGACCTTCATAAGCTCGCAGAAGTCGAAGCTGGCCTTATTCCTGTTCGTTTCTTTCGCCATCACCCTTTTGCAAGCGCAGGATAATCGCGGCGGCCTGCGCGGCGTGGTTCAGGACGCCAGTGGCGCGCGCATCGCCGCCAGCAGCATTCAAATCGCCTCGGATACTTCCGCCGACCAGCGCAATCTGACCACGGACAATCGCGGCGAATTTCGTGCGGACGGCCTGCTCCCCGGAGCTTACATTCTGCGCGTCAATGCCAAGGGCTTTGCCTTAGCGGAATCGAAAGTGGTTGTTGTGGTGAGCACCGTGCGCGATCTTAGCGTGACGCTGCGACCCGCCGTGCCCCAGGAACAAGTCAATGTCGAGGATCGCTCTTCGTCCATCACGACGCAGGCCTTGGATCTCGCCAGCGCGGTTCACCAAACGGCGGTCTCGCAGAGCGACTTACGCGAACTGCCGCTGGCCGCGCGCAGCTTCGCCAACATCGCGTATCTCGCGCCCGGAACCGAGCCAGTCGAACCGTCGGATCCGACGAAGGCGCGTATCACTGCGGTCTCCACTGGCGGCAGCTCAGGCTTGAACAATGAACTTTCCGTCGACGGCGGCGATAACTCCGACGATTTCATTGGCGGTTTTCTGCAAAACTTTTCGCCCGATACGATTCAGGAGTTCGCCATCCGGACCGCCCAGGAAGACGCCGACACCGGCGGCACGACGGCTGGGTCAGTCGTCATCACCACGCGCCGCGGCGGCAACGAATGGCACGGGGACGGCGCATTTTATGGCCGCGCGGCGGACCTAAACGCCCGTTTCCCCATTGAGAATCCCGCGCCCAATCCGAAGCAGCCGTTCGCGCGGCAGAACTATGTTGGCGCAGTGGGCGGCCCGCTCATCAGGGACAAAGTCTTTTTCTTTTCTTCTCTCGAATACGTACATGAGAACGCCAGCATCGCCTATAGTCCAAACAGCACCACGCAGTTCAACGCACTCGCGCAGCTCGCATCGCAGGGACTTATCCCCGGAGTGACTTCGATCGCAGTCCCGCAAAACGTTCCCATCCCCTTCCGCGATTACATCGGCTCCGTCCGCTTCGATTGGACGCAGTCGCCCAAATCGCAGTGGTTCTGGCGCACGTCCGAAGACAGTTACCTCACTCGCAACGCACTGGTGCAGCAAGCCACACTGCCCTCCACCGGACTCACCACCCACAATAATTATTGGAACTCGGTGATCAGCAACCAATACTTATTCAGCCCGTCGTGGCTGGGCACCTTCGTCTTCGATGCCAGCGAACTGCATCTCACGCAAACCCGCAACTCCGATCTCGGCTTTGCGCTGGCGTTTCCGTTCAGCTCAACTTCGCTGACTGTTTCAGGATTCGAGACCTACGGGGACAATCAATTCGCCACGCCCATCACATTGTTCCCGGCAATTCGCAACCAGGAAAAATATCAATTTCGTTACGACGTCACCCACACTTCCGGTCGTCACGCGCCCAAGTTCGGCATCAACTTCATCCACGAACCGGTGCTGAGCGGCGCTTTCGCCGGGAATGCGGAAACGCTTTATTCTTTTCCGCAAGATCCGACCTCATATCTCGGCAATCCCGCGCAGTTCACCGCCGACTACAATGCAGGCGCCTCCACCACTCCCGCCAGCAACGGCACCTTTTCGCAAAACGTGCAGCGGCTGTCACTCTATGCGCAAGACTCCTGGCGCGTCACCCCGCACCTCACTGTGGACTACGGCTTGCGCTACCAGACGACCTTTGGACTCTTTGAAGCTTCAGGCCACAGCCAAGCCAATAACCCTGCGCTTCTTACCCTGCAGGCCTTGCAGATTCCGCTGGTAAGCGGAGCGCCCAAAGACTATCGCAAGCAAATCGCGCCGCGCCTCGGCTTCGCCTATGCTCCCGGCGACGGCGGCAAGACCGTCTTCCGCGGCGGCTTCGGCCTCTTCTTCAACGACCTCGCCCAGACTGGATGGGTCACGGCATTGCAAGCCGTCAACTCGCCCACCGGCCCCTGCACCGACGTGAATCATGTTCTAACCGGCACGGGATGCATCCCCGCCGGCGGCTCCGGCAACCTCATCGATGGCAACTATAAGACGCCTTACGCGATCCACATCACGGGCGGCGTCCAACACGCTTTCGACAAGCACTGGACGCTGAGTGCCGACTACACCCACGAGCAAGGCAATCACGGCTACCGCGCGTACTCCTACACGCCCGGCGTGAACTTGTTCTCGCCCGACCCCGCAGACCAGGGCAACGTTCCTGCACTCAACGTCTTTCACTCCGACAATCGCTCCAGCTACAACGCACTCATGCTGCATCTGCAAGGCAACTGGGATAAGCGCTTCAGCCTGGTCGCCAACTACACGCTGTCGCGCGCGCAAACCTGGGGATGCGTTCTCGGCGAACTCTTCGATTACGTCAACGGCGTGTGCAATCCGCTCAATGCTTTCGGCCCCGGCGACTACGGACCATCCGGCGAAGACGTCACCCACCGCTTCGTGCTCGCCGGACTTGTATTGCTCCCCGGTGGATTTGAGCTGTCCACCATCACGCAGGCCGAGTCGGCTCGTCCGCTTACGATCACCCTCGCCGACAACAGCGGCCGCATCTCGGTGAACGGCATCCCCGAATCGCTCGACCAGGTGCGCGGCACGCCTTACGTCCAGGCTGATCTTCGCGTCAGCCGTCCGTTCAAAATTAAAGAACGCGTGAGCGTGATGCCCTTCGCCGAGTTCTTCAATCTTTTCAACCGCAACAATCCCGGCGCGAATTACGTCACCAACATCGCGGCGCTGCCCGTGCCCGCCGCGCAAGCCGCAGCCGGCAACATCACCAGCCTTTGCGCCAACTCAGCCTGCACCGCAACCACTCCCATCACTAGCATCAACCAGTTGCGCCAGCCCGGCGGAGCCTTAGGCGACTTCTTCGGTCCCGGCACCACGGTAGGAATCCCCTTCGCCGCACAACTCGGTGTCCGCGTAGACTTCTAGCATTTTCTTGAGCGGAAGAACTGCGGGTGCCCCGTCCTTGTCGCGTTTTCTGCGACAGGGCGGGAACCAGTACAGCCAGCACAAAAACACGTTGACCGTGTGGGGCGGACACTCCTGTCCGCCGCTTTTGATTTTCGCCGATGCGAAACACCACATCGGAGAATCCAATTGCTACAGGAGAAAATAATGACCACGAAGCAACAGATTAACCTAGGCGGCAGGTTCACCTTTCCCGGCACCCCGCTAACCGTGCATCGCATGGGCTATGGCGCCATGCAACTTGCCGGCAAGGGCGTATGGGGACCGCCGCGCGATCTGGACGCCGCGCTCGCCGTGCTGCGCGAGGCCGTTGAAGCTGGCGTGAATCACATCGACACCAGCGACTTTTACGGGCCGCACGTGACCAACCAGATCATTAAGCAGGCGCTCCATCCTTATCCGGAGGGCCTGGTTATTGTCACTAAACTGGGCGCTCGTCGCGGCGCAGACAAATCTTGGCCTCATGCCCTTTCGCGCCAAGAGCTGACTGATGGCGTACATGACAATTTGCGAAATCTAGGACTCGACGCGCTCGAGGTGGTCAATCTTCGCGTGGGAGGCATTTCGGCTCCGACGGACGGTTCCATCGAAGCCCCGCTCACGGTGCTTGCCGAGCTCAAGCGTCAGGGACTGATTCGGCATCTTGGCTTGAGCAATGTCACTCCCAAGCAATTGTCGGAAGCTCAGAAAATCACGGATATCGTGTGCATCCAGAACCTCTATAACGTGGCGAATCGTAATGACGACGGCTTCATCACCGACCTCGCGAAGCAAGGTATCGCGTATGTGCCGTTCTTTCCGCTGGGAGGCTTCACTCCGCTCCAGGCGTCAGAGCTCGATGCAGCAGCGGCGTCGCTAGGCGTGACTCCGATGCAGATCGCGCTGGCGTGGCTGTTGCACCGCTCGCCGAACATCCTGCTAATTCCGGGGACGTCATCGCTCAAACATCTGCGCGAAAATCTGCACGCGGCGGCGCTGAAGATTCCGGCCGAAGTGATTGCAGATCTCGACTCTATCGCGGGAAGCGCTAAACGGTAATACCAGGGATGCCAGGTGCCCCACCTTCGCCGCGTTCGTTGCGGCTAAGGTGGGAACCGAGACGCCTGCGCAAAGAGAGTTAGAGTTTCGTCCGGCATCGACCTGCTAAACTGTACACCTAATCTGCACGAACTGGAGAGTTCATGGCGACGACCGGCATCCCGGGAAAGAACGGTAGCGTTGTAGTTTCTGCGCTGCGGGCTCGCGCGCATTTCGGTAAGCTTCTGGAAAGCGTCGAGCGGGAGCGCCGGTCTCTGGTGATCGAAAAGCGCGGGACGCCGAAAGCCGTGCTGCTCAGCATCCGTGACTACGTGAAGTTGGCGATGCCGGAGCCGGACGTCCTGCGAGCGATCGGGCAGGAGTCGGAACGAAACGGAACCAGCGCGCTGACTTCACGGCAAATCGATCGCATCGTCAAAGCCACGCGACGCCAGAAACAAAAGCGGTAATGCTCTCCGTCCGGCTGGTCATCGATACCAATGTGTTGATTTCCGCCGCGCTCAATCCAACCCGATTGCCGCGCACAGTGCTACTTATCGCTTTGTCCAAACCGGCGCGGCTGTATGTCTCGCGACCCATTGTGGAGGAATACCGCGAGGTGCTGGCGCGTCCCGAACCGCACATTCGGCGGCCACTTCAGCGGCAGCTTCTACAGTTGATTCGTAACCACAGCTACGCCGTTGCTACGAAACAACGCATCGAAGTGACGCGCGACCCAAGCGATAACATTTTCATCGAGTGTGCCGACGCCGCTCGCGCAGATTACCTCATCACAGGCAATCTGAAACACTTCCCGCGATTCTGGAAGAACACCAAAATCATTACGGCAAGAGAATTCATCAGCTTGGCCGCGCCGCACTTGATCGGCTAAGAGGGGCGCTCAACCTAAAGAGAATGCGCTTTCGATGAGCTTGGAAAACGATGGCGTCATCGATCTCAATTTTTCAACGATGAACGATCTATTCTTGCCGATGTTGGCCGCCTGAGCGTCAAGTTTTTCCAACACTTGCTCGGGAACGAAATGAAATAGATGAACTAAGAATTCATCGGGGGTTCGGCAAATGAGGTCGTATTCGCCCACGCACTCACTGGGAAAGTGCTTAGTGTTGGCCGTAATGATCGCACCGGCTGAGCCGCGAATGGCGGCTGCGACCACATGACGATCATTGAGATCTGGCATACCTGTAATTGCTTGGACGAGGTCGTCAGGTACGTTTACAATCGCTTCAGGGAAAGCATCGCGCATACTCGAAATCCTTCGCTCTCGCTGGGTCGGCGTTCGATGCAACTTCTTTTCTAACGTGTCTGCGACCTCTCGAAGTATTTCTTCGCTCCAGAGAGGCCGGTAGAGCGCTGGTTCTTCTGCCAATCGCAGCAAGGTATCGCACAGGGGCATCGGAACCAGCACACAGGCGTCGAGGACTACGGCGTACTCATTGTCCTGGGTGGAAATCATCCGAGACTTGATCGTAGATGCCTTCGGCGTACTCTGCGCGGGCCAAGTCGTCCAGAATTTTTCTACGCGACGCGTCTCGCTTCGCCTTATAGGCGAGCACGTCGCGGGCATACATGCGCCGATGCGTGCCTACCATGTGGAAGGGAACGTCGCCTTTCTTAAGCAATTCAACCAGGAACTGTCGCGAGACTCCGAGCACTTTGCTGGCTTCAATCGTCGTCAGTTGAGTTTTGTTTTGCAGGATGGTGACGGAATGTCCGGCTCTTAAATCGCCGAGGAGCCGATACAGGAAAGAATTGACGTTGTTGGGAAGGACTTCCGCCTTTCCGTTTGGTCCGATCAATTTCGCCTCCGCTTCTCGAAGCTGGGCGTATAGCTGCTCGCCTTTTTGCCGATCTTTTCCCGAAACGACGATATCGGTCTTGATGGTTTTGGCTTGGGGCATGGTTCTGCTCCTCGGATAGCTCAAGCTGCGTCACGTGCTATAAGTGCAACCCACACAAGCGTATCAAACATGTGCTACAAGTGCAACCTGAGTTGGAGTAGAGGACGCCGCTCGCGCGGATTACGTCGTCACGGGCAATCTGAAGCACTTTCCGCGATTCTGGAAGAACGCCAAAATCATTACGGCGAGAGAATTCATCAGCTCGGCTGCGCCGCACTTGATCGGCTAAAGAAGGGATCTACTTATCGAGCTGCTTCTTGTCCATGCTCTGAAACACGTTCTCAATCATCTGCTCGGTAATCAGGGACAAATCGTCAGGTAGTCCCGGCATCTTAGCTGTAGCGTCTCTCAACAGGCCCAAATTTCTGGCATCCACCAGGAAGTCCTTGCGGTGTTTGTGCAGAAACGAGTTAAAAGCAAAGAACGCGGTTCTGCAGCCTACAGCGCCATAGGCGCCACCCATGTTGGGGTCGGTTTCACAAGCTAACTCTGCGATGGCGATCTTGTCTTGTACGAACTGCTCCCATTCCTGTCGAGCCTCCTCGTTTGCTCTGTGCTTCTTAATTGCTGCCGTTATTATCTTGCCGAGAGCGGTACCGAGGACCTCCCCGGCTTCGTAATTCCGCTCGATCTGAACCTTGCTGTAGTTGTCGTTGTTATAGGTCGTACAACTGAGACTGCCAGCGATTCTTGTACAGTAGGATTGCGAAGACGGCCCGTCGCCGCCGTAACTGGTGCATGCGATACTGCCGCCGCTGTAAGTACAGTAAGTTTGTACTTGGGCTAACGCAGGGATACACAAAATGAAAACCAGCGCCGGCGCCCAGTTCAACGATCGTCTCATGTGGCTCTCCTTAATCACGTGCCGGGATGCCCGAGGCAGGCCCCCGGCTTCACGCAAAATCCGCGTTGTCCTCGTTCGTCTGTAAGGGTCTAAGCGCCACCGCCATTATTACCTTCACAGGATTCTCCAATTTCGAACTCGACGGCGTTAGGAGCGTATCCGCCCTCAATCTCACCTCGGTGATCAGACTGTCGTCTTCGAGCAAACAAAAGAAGGGATCCTCGTCCGTCTCCGCTGTCGCCCCTCCAATTTCCGCACATCGCTTGGGGGTTCGCAATCCGTCGAACAGCGTTTTGAGCCTGTTATCTATGTCTCCGCTCTGTACTATTTTCCTGCCAGACTCCCCTCGCAAGAATAAAATATCGAGTTTACAGGCAAGCAATAGATCTTCTCTGACCAAGGGGACGAACCTGTAATTGCAGACCGAAAACTTCCGGGCGATCTGCTGAACTAACGGATCCCCAGCCGCATATTTCCGACTCAACTGCGAAGTTCGGGTCGAATTGATCCAGTGAGGCAACTTGAGCTCCCATAACCTGCGTAGCTGCGGATGAAATTGCTTGCGGATGGCGTGCTTGTGCGGAGCCCTGTCGGATCCGTCATTGTGGGCGAATAACTGACCTTCGTAAACCAAGGTGAACTCCAAACTTCGGCTCCTCGCGCTGGCCAACCTTTAACCCTCGATGCTGGCCCGATCAACGGATTTTTTTATTGGCGGCCTGCGCCTGACACGGAAGTATAGCGTGAGCAAGGCTATCGAGACGGCCAATCTCTATTTGCCACCTGCTTTTACGTGGCGCTAAAGCGCCACGCTTCCACGGTTGGGCTTACGCCTTGACGCTCATCGCGGGCTGAATGTCGGCTAGGTCGACCCAGTTGGTGGGATACTTTCCGGTGTAGCAGGCGGTGCAGTAGCTGGTGCGTTCGCCCTCGCCACAGGCTTTTTTGAGGCCGGGTATCGAGAGGAAGGCGAGGGTGTCGGCACAGATGTATTCGCGAATTTCTTCGATGGTTTTGTTGGCGGCGATCAGTTCTTTGCGCGAGGGCGTGTCCACTCCGTAGAAACAGGGCGCGATGGTCGGCGGACACGAAATGCGCATGTGCACTTCTTTTGCGCCCGCGTTGCGAATCATGCGCACAATTTTCTTGCTGGTGGTGCCGCGCACGATGGAGTCGTCGATGAGCACGACGCGGCGTCCTTCGAGCAGACTGCGCACGGGATTGAGCTTCAGCTTCACGCCGAAATCGCGCACGCTCTGCTGCGGCTCGATGAATGTGCGCCCAACGTAGTGGTTGCGGATCAAGCCAAAGCGCAGCGGGATGCCGCTCTCGGCGGCGAAGCCCATGGCAGCGGTGACGCCGGAATCCGGCACAGGGACAACGATATCCGCTTCGACCGGCGCCTCGCGCGCCATCTGACGGCCCAGTTCTTCGCGGCTCTGCTGCACGGCGCGTCCGAAGACTAAGCTGTCGGGACGAGAAAAATATACGTGCTCGAAAATGCAGCTCGACTGAGGCAGTTGGGGCGCATAAAGAATGGAGTGGATGCCCTCTGGCCCAACAATCACCAACTCCCCCGGCTTCACATCGCGCTCGTAAATCGCGCCAATCAGATCGAACGCGCAGGTTTCAGAGGCGAAGACAATCGCGTCCTGCTTGCCCGCCGCGCTGGGAATGCGTCCCATGGCGAGGGGGCGAAAGCCGCGCGCATCACGGGCTGCGAAGATGCGATCAGTGCTGATCATCACCAGCGAGAACGCGCCCTCGACGCGGCGCAGCGCGTCGGCCATCGCTTCCGGCAGCGTGTGCTCTTTCGATTGCGCGATTAGGTGCACGATCACTTCGGTATCGCTGCTGGTCTGAAAAATCGAGCCGAGAGCCTCCATGCGCGCCCGCTCTTCGGGAGCGTTCACCAGGTTGCCGTTGTGCGCCAGCGCCATCACTCCCTTGTTCGATTGCACCATGATGGGCTGCGCGTTGAGCAACGACGAATCGCCGGCGGTGGAATAGCGCGTGTGCCCAATAGCGAGCGTGCCGCGAATCTTCGAGAGCGTGGCCTCGGTGAAAATGTCGGCGACCAGCCCCATGGACTTATGCATGCGCAGCGTCATGCCGTCGGAACTGGCGATGCCGGCCGACTCCTGCCCGCGATGCTGCAAGGCGTGCAGGCCAAGGTAGGCCAGCTTCTCGGCCTCAGGGTGCGAATAGATCGCGACCACGCCACATTCTTCGTGAAGTTTGTCGGAGCGAATCATCATTTCGATTTCAGTCCCGTCTGACTGGGATGCTTTCTTACGACTTAGCCGTCAATTCGTGATCGGAATTTCAGGTTCAGAGTGCAATATGTCCGGCAACGCATCTTCGTGCGACCGCTTAAGCGCGCTGATCGCGGATGAGACAACTGCGCGTCCATCGAGCCTAATTTCCGCGAACTCGTCTTGCGTCTGGCCGAGCAAGTCTACGAATATACCTTGCTGCACCGCTATTTGTTTGATTCGCGCCAGGTGGTTTGAGTCGCATGAGACTACGATTCGGCTGGCATCCTCGCCAAAAAGCACGTATTCGGCGGGTAATTCGTTGCTGGCGAGCTCGATTTTGCAGCCGATGCCCTTCTGAAAGCCACATTCGGCCAAGGCGACGGCCAATCCGCCTTGGGAGCAGTCGTGCGCGGAATCGAGCAGCCCGGCGTCGATCATCTGGATGATGGCCCGCTGCAATCCCGCTTCGCCGGTTAGATCGAGCGCGGGAGGGAATCCCCACATGGCATTGAAAATTTCTTTGGCATATTCGGACGACCCAAATTCGACTTCGGCATCAATCAAGTCACCCGGCTCCGCGCCACGCAAAAGAACGATCGCGCGGCCGGATTCGCGCCATCCCATGGGAACTGTTTTGCTCGCGTCTTCCAGCAGACCGACAATGCCAAGCACCGGCGTGGGATAAATTCCTTCGCCCAGCGTTTCGTTGTACAAACTCACGTTGCCGCCCGTGATCGGCACATCAAGTTCTTCGCAGGCCTTGGTGATGCCATCAATGACCTGCGACAACTGCCACATGATATGCGGCTTCTCGGGATTGCCAAAGTTCAAGCAATTCGTCGCGCCTACAGCTTTTCCGCCCGCGCAAGCTACGTTACGCGAGGCCTCGGCGACCGCGTGTTGCGCGCCCAGCTTGGGATCGAGATAGCACCAGCGGCTATTGCCGTCGAGCGCGAGGGCCAGTCCGCGCTGCGAGCCTTTAATACGGATCACTCCGGCATCGCCCGCGCCAGGGCCTTCCATCGTGTTGGTCTGCACCATGGAATCGTATTGCTGCCAGATCCAACGCTTGCTGCAAATGTTGGCGCTGGCGAGCAGTTGCTTGAGGTCGGCGGTGAAGTCGCGCGCATTGCCTAAAGAAATGTGGTCGGGCTTTTCGCGCGGAACGTTCGGCTCCCAGCGCTCCAGCGGACGATGATACAGCGGCGCATCGTCGGTCAGCGCGGGATTCGGAATCTCCGCCACGACCTCGCCATGCTGCAACACGCGCATGGTGTCTTCAGCGATGACGCGGCCGATTTCTACGGCGTCGAGTCCCCACTTCTCGAAGACGCGCAGCACTTCGCCTTCGCGACCGCGCTGGGCGACCAGCAACATGCGTTCCTGCGATTCGCTCAGCATGATCTCGTAGGCGGACAAGCCGGTCTCGCGCTGCGGCACGCGATCCAACTCAATCTCGAGGCCGACGTGGCCGCGCGCGCCCATCTCGCAAGTCGAGCAAGTCAGGCCGGCAGCGCCCATATCCTGAATGCCGATGATCGCACCGGTCTGCATGGCTTCGAGGCAAGCCTCGAGCAGCAGCTTCTCCATGAACGGGTCGCCGACCTGCACATTGGGCCGCTTCGCCTCGGACGCTTCGCTGAACTCTTCGCTGGCCATGGTCGCGCCGTGAATGCCGTCGCGGCCAGTTTTCGATCCCACATAAATGACAGGATTGCCCTCGCCCGCGGCCTTGGCATAAAAAATTTCTTCGCGCCGGACGAGTCCCAGAGCGAACGCGTTTACTAGCGGATTGCCAGAGTAGCAATTTTCGAACTGCGTCTCACCGCCAAGATTGGGGACGCCAAAGCAATTCCCGTAAGAAGCAATGCCGCTGACCACACCTTCGAGGATCGAGCGGTTCTTGTGAAGCTCGGCCTGTGTGGGAGCTGGTGTGGAGCGGACACTCTTGTCCGCTGCCGTTGATTGTGAAATTGGCCCGAAGCGCAGCGAGTCCATGATCGCCACCGGCCGCGCGCCCATGGTAAAGATGTCGCGCAAAATTCCACCAACGCCAGTCGCCGCGCCCTGAAACGGCTCAATAAACGACGGATGATTGTGCGACTCGATCTTGAACGCGCACGCCCAGCCATCGCCGATGTCGATGATGCCGGCATTTTCGCCCGGCCCTTGCAAAACGCGCTTGCTGCGCGTCGGCAGGCGCTTGAGATGAACCCGCGAAGACTTGTAAGAGCAGTGCTCGCTCCACATGACGCTGAAAATTCCCAGCTCGGTCAGGGTGGGCTCGCGTCCGTCGAGCAGCGTCTTAATCTTTTCGTATTCGTCCGGCGTCAGCCCATGTTCCCGAATCAGCTCCGGGGTAATGACAACGGTGGCGGTAGAAGTCATAAGGGAAATACTATTGTCGCAGATTGAGGGCGGGGGTGGGTAGGGAGAAGATACCGCGATGGAGTTCGTGTTTAGAGTTAAATGTCCAGCGGCACCCAATCGAGCGCGGAGTGGTTATAATTGGCCATCGAGATGCCGCCATTCCGACACTATCCCAGAGCCCCCATAACTGAGGCCCTAATTGATTTGCGCGTTGCGTATGGCCCCGAAGTGTCGTTGGACAGGCTAAAAGGCTTTGGAGACAAAATCAGCGCGAAATATCCGAATTCGAGCCCGCGAGATATTTTGCAAGGCCAGTTCAATCTGATTAGCGGGGCCGAACCTCAAGCACGATCAACCAGAATTACTACGGGCTACATTTTCCACTCGGCGGATAGGGCACAAGCCGTCCAGGCGAGACTTGACGGATTTACCTTCAGTCGATTCACTCCCTACCAAGATTGGGAACACCTCTTAGGCGAGACTCGTGAACTCTGGAACGTCTTTGTCGAGTCACTTAGGCCAACTGTTGTTCTCAGGGTCGCCGTACGGTACATCAATCAAATCAATCTGCCATACAAAGGAGGGCACCTGCGGTTTGAAGACTATTTAAGAACCTTTCCGGCGACTGGCCTGGAGGATGATGTTGACCTCGAGCAATTCTTGCTACGATTGGTAATGCCCCAGAAAGACTTAGCTGCAAAGCTAATCTTGACCGAAACCTTGCTGCCCCCACAAGGCGACAACCTTGGAGTCATTCTCGACATTGACTTGTTTCGAGAGGGGATTTCTCTGGACGTTCGATCAGCTGAGATTTGGGATACCCTTGAACAGTTCCGGTCAAGAAAAAATACGTACTTCGAGGCATCAATAACCAATGCAGCCAGGGAGTTATTTAATTGATATATTCACCGCCCCAGTACGTGCAGTTGCTATATAGGCCCTCTTACATTGAGGTCGCGAATCATGAGATTCAAGCCCAATACGAAGCTGCTGAGGGCGAATTGATCACCTCACGAGAGCGCAGCGAATACGTGCGCAAGAAAATCGCTCAACTTGAAATCGAGGCAACCCTTCAGCGTCTGGCATCGCTGCCAGCGAATTGGGATAGCTCTGGCAGCGAAAGCCCGTCGCCACATGCCGTCTCGGAGGCGCTTGAAATTGCCACAGCCTTTGTTGATTTCGGTCTTATCCCAGACGTACTAACTCCATCACCAGAGGGCGGTATTGCTGTGTGCTTCATCCGGAATCGAAAATACGCTGATATCGAATTCTTCAACTCTGGCGAGGTATTAGCTGTCCGCTACAGCGCGAACGAAGAGCCACAGGCGTGGGCAATTCAACGCAGTGCGATCGCCGATGATACGACCATTCAAGCTTTTTCGAATTATCTTTCCAATTAGGCCCCTTCGTATGTATCGAAGGGCACGCCCTGTTGTAAGCACCTTCGAAGTCAGCGAACAACTCTATAGGCGATACCGACGCAACGAAGCTATGGATGGGGTTATATTACCCTCGGCTCTTCAGTTTCCAAATAAGGGCGAAAACTCGGGGCAGTCCGTAAACCGAGGACTGTACAGCCAACCACAAGACGCACTTTGGACAGAGACTGAAAGGTTGGACGGCTGGGGAGTGTTCCAATTTCCTGTGTCGTGCTTGCCGCAGGAAGCGATTTGCTCAGAAACACAGCGCAGATTTGCGTTCTTTCCCAAGCATGTTCCACTGCGCCGCAATTATGCTCACGCTGAAGTTTGGTGTGACGAGTTTCCGCGGAAGAATGAGGCCTACGTAGTGCCAACCAAACTCGTTAAGAAAGAGTTTAGAGCTCGAATCCAGAAGTATAGTCAAATTGTGGTCCACGCCGACGTATGATCTGCCCGGTCGCGGGCACCGTGGACGAATTCGGGACTTTGGACAATACCGCGAGGAAACTTACAAGGCGCAGGCCTGGCGACCTGCGCCCATCAATCCTAAAGAACCTACGCTCGGGCCGCGACTACTTCCGGCGCCGAGGCTGCCGGCTTGGCAGCTTCTTCTACGCCGTTGACCTTTTGGCCGCCTTTGCGGATGTCGATGCCGCCTTTGAAGAATGCGCCGTCTTCGATGGAGATGCGGGCTGCGACTACGTCGCCGGTGAGCGAGCCGTCGCTGCGGATGTCCACGCGATCGCTGGCGGTGAGGTTGCCGCGCACTTTGCCGAGCACAACGATTTCGCGGGCGTTGATGTTGGCCGCGACCACTCCGTTGCGGCCGACGGTCACGCGATTGCCCGCAAGATTGATCGAACCCTCGACCCTGCCGTCAATGTAAAGCGACTCGGAGCCGGTGACTTCGCCCTTGATGACGAGAGACTTGCCGATGGTCGCCTGATCTGCCGTGCTGGGTGTGGCCACAGAAGCCACGGGGCGAGGCGCGATGGGCGCTTCCGGAGCGGTGGTGCTAACGGGTGTCGGCATCGCGGGGCGTTCCAAGTCTCCCGGCCGGGACGGTGTTGCAGGCTGATTCGTGGGCTTCCACATGGGGAAAAGTCTCTCCTTAAATGTTTAATTAAAGCTGTAAATATGGCTTATTGCCGCATTTCTGTAGCCAAACTTGATTGTACTCCCGCGAGTCGCGCCGCGCACAACGGAAATTTGATTTTGCGTTGATGTTAAACCAGATACGTGCTGTTTCGGATTCGCGAATAAGGCGCAGTCTGCGCGGCAGTGGGCATAGTCCATGGAAAATCTTCCCGCTGCGGGAGCAATTCCTATCCTCGCGGCGGGTTATGATGCTGGTGTAAGACCTAACCTTCGTTCTGAGGATTCTATGACTAACCTCGCCGCCCGACCTCAGCCCAGCGAACATTCTCCTTATCATTTGAACTACATTTCACTCGTTCCCGATGACGACATCTTGCAGACGCTCGACGCCCAGCGTCGCGACATGATTCTCTATCTATCGGCGCGCAGCGAGGACGAAGGCAACTTCCGGTACGCACCTGGGAAATGGTCTGCCAAGGAAGTTGTAGGACACATCTGCGACGCCGAGCGCATCTTCGCCTATCGCGCTCTGCGCATCGCGCGCGGCGATCAGACTCCTTTGCCGGGGTGGGAGCAGGACGATTACATCCGTGCGGCAGCCTTCGCGGAACAGCCTTTCGCCAATATGATCGAGGACTACATCGCGGTGCGCCGCGCTTCGGTTTCGCTGTTTCGCAACTTGGATGAACAGGCTTGGAGTCGCACCGGAACGGCGAACCGTAGCACCGTCAGTGTGCGGGCCATCGCCTGGATCATCGCGGGTCACGAACTGCATCACAAGAAACTTCTTCAGGCAAAGTATTTCATCGCGAGCGCCGCATAGCCCATGCCGGATCTGGTTCTAGCAGAATTGCTGACGGGGCGGGGCGCTCACGCGGACCCCGTGGCTTGCGTCAGCGATTTGAGCGCAGAACTCGCGGGACGCGAGCAGGACGGTTTTCCTTACACAATCTTTCAGCTGGTCGCGCATATGAACTACTGGATGAATTTCGAGTGGGCGCGCATTCATGGCAAACATCCCCTGTACCCAGATCATGCCAGCGATAGCTGGACTGCTCCGCCAGTTCCTTCAGATGAGGAGGAATGGAAAAGCACGGTGGATGCGTTCTCCCAAAATATCGCGCGCTTCCGTGCACTCGCGCAGATGGATTCCGGAGCATTAGCGCGCGAACTTCCGCCACTCGCTGCTTCACAATCGCGACGCGAAAACTCGGTGCTGGCGGCGGCATGGCAAATCGCAGCTCACAACAGTTATCACACCGGCCAGATCGCGCTTTTGCGCCGCGTGCTCGGCGCGTGGCCGCCATCCGCAGGCGGGGATACATGGTGAACTCCGCGCTTCGCAACCGCCATGCTTTCTGACGCGGCGATTCTCAAGAAGATCGAGCAGCAGCCTCGCCGCACCGCCGCGTTCAAACAACTCTCCCACGATTTAGGACTTCACGGCGAAGAACGCAGCCAGCTTCACCAGCGCCTGCATCGCCTGGTGAAAGAAGGCCAGCTCGCCTCCGCGGGACAAGATCGCTTCACGCTGCCCGCAGCGCCCTCTGGAAAAAATATGATCACCGGACGGCTGAGCGCTCATCGCGACGGCTTCGGCTTCGTGACTCCCGATCCGGATTCACTCAGTCCGCAACTGAAGCCTCGCCTAGCCGGTGATGTCTTCATTCCGCCGCACGCCATGGGAGCGGCCATGCACGGCGATCGCGTGCTGGTGGAAGTGGGTGGAGTGCGCCCCGATGGGCGTGCTGAAGGCCGCATTCTGAAAACGATGAATCGGGCACACGCCACCATTGTCGGAACGTTTCACTACGCGGGACCTCATCACCGCCAGAACTACGTCACGCCGATCGATCAGAAAGTTGCGTCGCATATCGTCATTCCCGAAGGTATGGAAAAGCCGCCTGCGAAAAAAGAACACGGGACAAGCCAGCATCGCGTCATCGGCGCCGAAGCTGCTGTGCCGCGCCAGTGGGACGATCTTGAAGGCCTTATCGTAGACGTCGAAATCACCGACTGGCCTACGGCGACGCAAAGTCCGCGCGGTCGCATCATCGACGTCATCGGGCGCCCCGAAGATTTCGGCGTTGACGTTGAAATCATCATTCGCAAGTTTCATCTGCCGAATATGTTTCCGCCGGAAGTGCTCGCGGAAGCGCAGAGCGTCGAGCTGGTCATTCCATCAAGTGCGTTGAATGGCCGCCAGGATTTTCGCGACATACCCATCGTCACGATCGACGGCGAAACCGCACGCGATTTCGACGACGCGGTGCATGTTCGCGAATTGGAAAACGGAAATTACGAACTGCAAGTTCACATCGCTGACGTGGCGCATTACGTCACGCCAGATTCACCGCTCGATCGCGAGGCTCGCCTGCGCGGTACCAGCGTCTACTTCCCGGATCGCGCCGTCCCCATGCTTCCGCTCGAGCTCTCTACCGGACTATGCAGTTTGCGTCCGCAAGTTGATCGCCTGGTGCTTTCCTGCGTGATGGAGATTGGTCACGACGGCGATCTCGTCTCTTATGCGCTGAGCGAGGGCGTGATTCGTTCCGCCGAGCGCATGACTTATACCGACGTCAACGCAGTGCTCGAGGGCGATGCCGTGCTGCACCAGAAGTATGCAAGTCTGTCGGACATGTTCGAGCAGATGCGCGACCTCGCGATGATCCTCAACCGCAAGCGCGAGCGACGCGGCTCCATCGATTTTGACTTGCCTGAGGCCGTGATCGAATTCGACGACGCGGGATTGATGAAGAGCATCTCGCGCTCCCAGCGCAATGTCGCTCATCGCATTATTGAAGAGTTCATGCTCGCGGCGAATGAGTGTGTGGCGTCGCATCTCGAGAAAATAAAGATCGCTTCGCTCTATCGCATTCACGACAAGCCCGATGCTAAACGCGTTTACGACTTCGAAGTGCTCGCAGCGGCGTTCGGATATTCGCTCGGTGTTGGCGCGCTCCCCATTCAGAAAATTCAGTTCAAGTCGGATCGCCGTGCTTCATACGGCACCGGCAAGCGCCCGCGCGAAATTGAGATTCCAAAAGAAGTTCACATCACGCCGCGCATGTATCAGAAGCTCACCAAGAAGATCGCGGGCAAGCCGGAAGAACGCATTGTTTCGTTTCTTATGCTGCGTTCGCTTAAGCAGGCGCGGTATTCCGAAGAGAACTCCGGCCACTTCGCGCTGGCCGCGCCTAGCTATACACATTTCACTTCGCCGATCCGACGCTATCCCGACTTGATCGTGCATCGCATCTTGAAGGATGTGTTACGCAGTCATTCCGCCGAAGATACTAAAGTTCGGCGTGCCGATGCTTCTCCGTGGTCGAAGCGCCGGAAGCAGACTTCGCACGAGGCAAAAGCGGTCGTAGACGGACCAATTCCGCTGACGGAGCTGCATAACATCGCCGAGGAATCCAGTCGCAATGAACGCCGCGCCGCCGACGCCGAGCGCGAACTCGTCGAATGGAAGAAAGTGAAGTTCATGGAAGACAAAATCGGCGAAGACTTCGAGGGGCTCATCATCAGCGTCGCCAAATATGGCTTCTTCGTCGAACTCACCGACTTATTTGTCGAAGGCCTTGTCCCGTTGAGCAGCCTGCATGACGATCACTACACCTACCACGAAAACACGCGCGAAATCATCGGCCAGCGCAGCCGGAATGTCTACTCCATTGGACAAAAGCTGCGCGTAATCGTGGATCGCATCGATCCCGTGGAGAAGAAAATCCAATTCGCGATTCTGACCGAAACGCCGCGCTTCATACCAACCACCCCGAAACAGAAGAAAAAACGTAAGAAGCGGAATTAGTTGAGCCAACTGGATTGGCATAACTCGCGCCCCGCCCCGCCGTCGCTGTGCTAGTATTTCCACGTCGTCGCGGTTATCGCGAGCTTCGATAGTTGTTTGCGCCGCCTATGTTGCTTTTTCGGCTGCGGAGCATCCCATACCGCTGAGATCGTCATCCTAAGCATTCGCACTCGGAGCGAACGGATAAAAGATGAAAGACACACTGGGAGTTTTGCTGGCGGGCGGCGCAGGCGAACGCCTTTTTCCGCTTACGCGCGATCGCGCCAAGCCTGCGGTCACCTTCGGCGGCATTTATCGCATCATCGACGTCACCCTTTCCAACTGCGTCAACTCCGATCTGCGCCGGGTTTACATTCTCACGCAGTACAAAGCGCTGTCGCTCAATCGCCACATTCGCGAGGGCTGGAACATTTTCGGCAGCGAGGTCGGCGAGTTCATCGAAGTGCTGCCGCCGATGAAGCGTGTCAGCGAGAAGTGGTATCAAGGCACCGCCGATGCGGTCTATCAGAACATTTACTCCATCGGCTCGGAGCAGCCCAAGCATGTGCTGATCCTCTCCGGCGACCATATTTATAAGATGAATTATGGCCGGATGCTCAAGCAGCACCAGGATTCCGGGGCGGACGCCACGCTGGCAACGATACAGATCGATCCCGAGGAAGTGAAGCGGTTCGGGGTCATCGACGTCGACAAAGACAATCGCGTGATCGGATTTCTGGAAAAGCCCGCCAGCACGGAATTGCGGTCGCCCTACAATCCGAATAAAGTTTCCGCGTCGATGGGCATTTACATTTTCAACACCGATGTACTGATTCCGATTTTGTTGAAAGATGCCGAAGACACGACCTCAAGCCACGATTTCGGCAAAGACATCCTGCCCAAGATGATGGACAACTTTCGCGTCTACTCCTTCGACTTCGTCGACGAGAACAAGAAGGAAGCGCTGTACTGGCGCGATGTGGGCACGCTCGAGGCGTTCTACGAAGCCAATATGGATATCGTTTCGGTATCGCCGGTATTCAACTTGTACGATTCCGACTGGCCCATTCGCACGTATCAGCGACAGTATCCGCCGGCAAAATTCGTCTTCGCCGAGAGCGGACGCACTGGAACTGCGCTCGATTCCATCGTCTCCCAAGGCTGCATCATCTCCGGTAGCTCGGTGCGCAACAGCGTACTTTCGCCCGACGTGCGCGTTAATTCCTACAGCGACATCGACGCCAGCATCCTCTTCAGCCACGTCAACGTAGGACGGCACTGCCGCATTCGCAAAGCCATCATCGACCGCGACGTTCACATTCCCGAAGGCACCACCATCGGCTTCGACCCCGAGGCCGACCGCCAGCGCTACTTCGTAACCGAAACCGGAATCACGGTCGTGACCCGGGACTACTCCCTCTTCGAAAACCCGGTGAACGTGGACTACTTTACCAGCGAATAGGTCTCAGCTTTCTTGGCAGACGTGGTGACCGAGTCTTGCAGCAGAAATGCCATCGTCCACAGAAAAACACATAGATAGCTGCCCGGCGCGAACAGCCAATCCTCGAAGAAGGCGTGCAGCAGGCCGGCGCCGACGCATGCCGCCAACAAGGCGGCCGGCGAGGCTGAGAGATGTCCGCTGCGCATCCGCCGCAAGACCCTGGCCACGCTGACGATCAACGTAATCAAGATGACCGCAAAAGGAACGATACCCAAAACTCCCACCCACTCGATGATTTCCAGATAGCTATTGCCATGCTCGCGGGCGCCTACGGTTGTTTTGGTTCCGGGGGCGGCCTTCTCGCCGCTGGCAGTCTCGCCGGTATCGCTGGTTCCGAAACCCGTACCCAGCCAGGGGTGCGCCTCGACCGATTGCATGGTTTCTTCCCACGGAGACTTCCGCGACTCCATGAAGTCGTGGTTTTCCCGTCCTTTATAAACAAACGCCGCCAGCGAAGAACTCGATTCGCTGTAACGAGGAAATAGGGTACTGACGAGAAGACCGCATAAGATGACGAACGCCGAAAGCTGAAGCAGAAATCTGTATCTCCGCAATCCCACACAAAGAAAAATCGAGGCCAAAATAGCGGCTAAAATCCCAGCCCGGGCATAGCTCGCCAGAAGCAGCACCCATGCCAGAGCGAGAGCGAAACTGAGTCGAAGGCGAGGCCCGCGTTCCGTTGTGCGCAAGGCCCCCCATTGCAGCAGCGGAATCGCGAACACTCCCATGACCGCGCCCAGCGAGTTCGGATTTCCAAACCACTCGACATGCAGCCCAAAATAAAGGATGATCGATGCGTAAACCAAGAGCTCTCCGCTCAGCAGCAACTGATTGAAAAAGGTCTCTTCGTGCCCCGCCACGGCCAGACGAGCGCCGAAACTTCCATAGAGAAAGAGCAATAGCAGGCTGACAGCTTTGAGGGCGGACGCCCCCGCGAACGCCGAAACCATCGCCGAAGCCAGGGCTGCGAGCGCCGCGAAGGCGGCCACTAAGTGGAACCCCCGTAAACGGAAGGGCTTCTTTCTCAGGTAGAGGAGCAGCCCCCCGCAGGCGCCCGCGGCCAGAATCGCCCACCGCGCCGAGCCTGCGGGCCCACGCAATCCCGGCACGTTCGTCCCCGCGACAAGAAACGTCAACATCATGAACGGGAAAAACCTGACTTCAAAGCGCCAAAGCACGGCCGCCATGATTTGTAAAAAAATCAGGCTTCCGAGGAACTCGGCATCGGTGAGATATCCAGGAAGGCGCAGGATGGCGTAGGCGGCCATCAAACAACTCAACATCAAGAAAGCGGGATAGGTGAAGTGTTGCAGCCGATTCTCGGCGTCAAAAGCGCGCATGATGAAGGCGAATCGCCATGGCGGAGGGAGAGGGATTCGAACCCCCGGTACCCTTTCAGGCACAGCGGTTTTCAAGACCGCCTGTTTCAACCGCTCACACATCCCTCCGCGCGGTTATGAGGATTTTAGCAGCTTGGCGACAGAGAGATTGAACCGTCGATCGAATCGGAAATCATACCTTCACGCCTGCGGACTCTTCCGTTGCGCTTCGAACTGCCCAGGCCATACGCGGCGTGTTGTGCGCGATCCCAAAGCGGCCTTGCGCGTCGAGGACGATGATGCCGCCGTGTCCGTTGAGCCGAGCCTGCAAATAGTCCATGGCTGCGCTGGCGACTTGTTCCGGGGTTCCTGCTCCTGCCACATGATCGGCCGCCCACTTCGCCAGCACCAGCTTCATGATGGGCTCACCCCATCCTGTGGTGGAGACCGCGGCGGTCGCGTTGTCGGCATAGCAGCCGCAGCCGATCAAGGACGAATCGCCGAGGCGTCCGGGAGCCTTGTTGAGTGTGCCTCCGGTGGAGGTGGCGGCGGCAATGTTACCGTCGCGATCGAGGGCAACGGCGCCGACTGTGTCGTGCGAGACCGCGGGCGCGAACAGGTCGTTGCCGTGCTGTTCACCTTGGGCCTGATATTCCCGCAGGCGCTCGACCTCGCGGGGAATGACCAAATCTCGATTGTTGCAGAGGGCTATACCATGTTCGGCGGCGAACCTCTCGGCGCCTTCTGCCACGAAGTAAACATGCGGGCTTTCGCTGAGCACCATGCGCGCGGCCCGCACCGGATTGGCGATGTGCTCGACGCAGCCCACGCCGCCTGCGCGGAGCGTGGCCCCGTCCATGATGAGGGCGTCGAGCTGCACGCGGCCGTCGCGGGTGAGGAAGCTACCGCGGCCGGCGTCGAAGGTCTCGTCGTCCTCCATCACGACGATGGCCGCTTCAACGGCGTCAAGGGCCGTCCCGCCGCGCTCGAGGATGCTCCAACCCGCAGCGAGTGCGGCGCGCACGCCACGAAGATGGGCTTCGACCGCGTCGTCGGGCATGTCCCACGCGCCGCCATGAACGACTAAAACCGGACTTATAGGCATGATTTCAGTTAACTATTTCGACAATCAGAATATCAGGTGAGGGGTGGACGCCTGTAACGACGCTCCGAAATCTACGCGGCTTGGGTTAACGGCGGAGCGTCCTGGGTGCGGGTCCAGGTGTAGCGCATGCGGTGGATGACTGTGATCGTCGACAAGATCGCGATGAGCCAGAGCACCGGAGCCATGCGGTTGAACAGCGCACCGATGATGACCAGGACGAGGCGCTCCGGGCGTTCCATGAAGCCAACGCGGCAGGAGCCAATTAACGATTCGGCGCGGGCGCGGGTGTAGCTGACCATGATGGCGCTGATCATGCAAAAGGCGGCGAGCACGACGTAAAAGAAGCGGTCCCCGCGCGAGTAGAAGACGAGCAGTCCCAGGAATTGCGAGGCGTCGCTGTAGCGGTCGACCACCGAGTCGAAGAAAGCTCCGAAGCGGGTGACGCGGTTGGTGGCGCGGGCGACCTGGCCATCGACTAGATCGAAGAAGCCGGAGAAGATGATGACGAGGCCCGCGTAAAAGAAGAGGCGTTGCTGGGAGTCGGCATTGGCGCGTCCAAAGAGGATCGCGGCCCAAGTGTTGACCACCAATCCCATAAACGTGAGCACGTTGGGATTGATGCGCGAGAGCGCCAGCCAGCGGACGATGTGGTCAAGCAGCCAGCCGCAGCCGCGTCCGAAGACGGAGGTCCAAGTGGCGGGCCGAGTAGACTGCGATTCTACGGACGAAGCCGATTGCGTTGCAGACGCCAGCGCGCTCGACGTTGCCGCTTTGCTCAAACCGCCTCCGGCTGATCGTGGATGGTGATCAGGCTAAGGATTTCCATTTCGCGTGCGCCGTTGGGCGTCACAAAAGTTGCCGTGTCTCCGACTTTCTTATTGAGCAACGCGCGTCCGATCGGCGATGTGGTGGAAATTTTTCCGATGGTCACATCGGACTCCTCACTGGTCACCAGCTTGTATTCCACTTCGGAATTCTTGGTGTTGTCGTGAACCTTCACCGTCGAGCCGAGGCCGACGCGGTCATGAGGAATGTTGCTCATGTTGACCATGGATAGGTCGGCGATGCGGCGCCCCAGCTGGCGCAGGCGCGCTTTGACGAACTCCTGGCGCTGCTTGGCCATGTGGTACTCGGCGTTTTCGCTGAGGTCGCCGAGCGCCGCCGCCTTCTTTATTTCTTTAGGAAGCTCGTGGACAAGCTCATGCTCGAGCGCGTTAATTTCGTCCTGCAGCTTCTTTTTGATGAGTTCAGTCACGCTAATGGCATTATAACTCTCGCGGGCGCGGCTGAGCCTACCTGGGTTCGCTGGTCTTTTCCCCGATTATTTCGGGCTACCCCATTTGCCAGCGAATACAAATTCCGTTTGCGGAGGCCGGACGCGCGTGGCGCAACGACGATGGACGACTCAGTACTGATCTGCAGTCGAGGACATGTTGTTATGCAGGCTCGTAGGCGCAGGCAGACCGGCCAAGAAATCGCTGATCGCTGTCTGATGCGCAGGGTCACCCGTGGTCACAGGAGGACGATTGCCGACCGTTCCCGATACCGTGACGGTCCCGTATGCCCAATCCAGGGAAGCCTCCCACAATTCCGCTGAGCAGGTCGTTAAAAACGACCCTTGACATTGCTGGCTTTCAAATGGCAAGAGCACTGGCAGATGAGCAGCAGAGTACACTACCCCGGACGAGGATGTAGTGCACCCCTCTAGAACTGGACACGATCATACGCGCCGAAAGGACTGGGGCAAGGTGGAAGCGCTGTATCCGAATCTCGTGTGGCAGTCGGACATGACCAAGGTCTGGGCCGGACCCAGCGTCGGCTGGTCGTACCTGGTCTCGGTGATCGATTGCTGCACTCGCGAAATCCTGGGCTGGGACTTGAGTGTTCGCTGTCGCAGCGAAGAAGCGCTGGCCGCGCTCGATCACGCCGTGTTACAGGGTTTGCCTTTCGGCTCTCGTGGAACGGGTTTGACTTTAACGACGGACAACGGCACTCAGTTCACTTCGGCGCGGTACGTCGAAACCCTGAATCGGCTGGGCATCACGCATCGCCGCACCGCCTACAATCATCCCGAGGGCAACAGTTACATCGAGCGTTTTCATCGCAGCTTAAAAGAAGAGGAGGTGTGGCTCAACGAATATCAGAACCTCGATCAGGCCAGACACGGCATCGCCCGCTGGATCGAGGAGTACAACCACAACCGTCCGCATCGCGGACTCCACGGACAAACCCCGCACGAAGCCCGTGCCCGGTTCGCCCTCACCCTAACTTTAAACCCGGCCCCATGTGTCTAGTTTTGCAGGAGGCACTACAATATATTCACAGACTTCCGGCACCGGCAGTACGACGCTCTTCGGATGCAACGGGACTTGGGCAGCGATTCGGTGAGGGTTTTTATGATTGGGAACAGTATCCTTCTTTGGGCCACGCGTTTTCTGCGGGTTGTGTCAGCGTTGTTAGCTTTTGCGATTGTTCCGGGGAGTTTGGCCCAGTCCGCGACAGCGCATAACGAGCAAGTTCTCTATAGCTTTCAGGGGTTGCCGAACGACGGAGCGCAGCCGGTGGGTGCAGTTGTATTTGACACTGCGGGAAATCTCTACGGAGCGACGGCGGAGGGCGGCTCCTCTTCGTGTCCTTCGATCCAGCAGTGTGGCACGGTCTATGAGCTTTCGCCGCCAGCGGTGAAAGGGGAGCCCTGGACGGAAACGGTGCTCTACGTTTTCAAGGGAAATAAGTTCAACGACGGTACTTCGCCTTACGGCGGCTTGGTGATCGATAGTGCGGGGAATCTTTACGGCACCACCGGATACGGAGGCACGGGCAATTGCGTCCTGCTCGGTATTTTGGTGGGGTGCGGGACGGTGTACGAGCTATCTCCGCCCGCGCAGAAGGGTGGAACTTGGACCGAGCAAGTGCTCTATAGCTTTCCAACGCCGAAAGAGGGATATGTTCCGGCGGGTGACTTGGCCTTCGATAGTTCAGGAAACCTTTATGGGGCAACCTTCTTCGGCGGCGGGTACGGAACGACCTGCGACATTTTCTACCAAAACTGCGGTGCGATTTTCGAGTTGAGTCCGCCGCAGCAGAAGGGGAGCGCGTGGACGGCACAGACCCTGTACGGATTTAAGGGCACCGCCCGAGGCGTTCTAACGGGCGATGGCGGCTCACCCAACGGTGGACTGATCTTCGATACCGCCGGGAACATCTACGGAACAACCATGGACGGCGGTTTCGCTGGAGGAGAATGCTGGGGGGTTGGGCAGGGCGGGCCGGGCTGTGGGACGGTATTTAGACTCGTGCCACCTGTCAAGCAAGGGCAACCTTGGTCAGAAGAGATTCTGCACAGTTTTAACGGACAGGACGGAGCAGCTCCGTATGCGGGAGTTGTCTTCGGGCCAAACGGTGATCTTTTCGGCTCAGCATTCGCAGGGGGATTTACCACAGCTGGAACGATTTTCGAGTTGCAGCCTCTTGGGAACGGACATTCTTGGGCAGAGCAGACGCTTCATATCTTCAGCGACGGGTGGGATGGTTCGAATCCGGCGGCTCGCTTAACCTTTGATGCTGTCGGAAATCTTTACGGGACAACGCGCATGCCAACCAATACGAATGCTAAGGGTACGGCTTTTCGAATGAGCCAATCTGGGCAATCGAATGTATTCGGTTTCGATCTCATCTACACATTCAGGAACATCCCGGATGGAGAGGATCCGGCATCCCCTCTGATTTTTGACAAAGAGGGTAACTTGTACGGAACAACGCAATACGGAGGTACGGGCGCGACCTGTAACTCTCAAGCCTGTGGCACCATATTTGTAGTTAGACAATAGTTGCTAACATCGATCACAGCATATTAAGGAGAAAGGTGTCATGAGATCCAGCAGACTTCTTCAACAACTCTCATTTAAGACGGTGGTTTCAGTCGTAATGTTAGGCTGCCTCTCGATCTTGCCACAGGCTCTGTTAGCTCAAGAAGGGGAAAATGCGGTATACAACTCGTCCGGCAACACGACTCCATCGCCGGACTTCATTGATGCTAGCGTATATGGCGGATCCGCCTTCAATATTTGTGGTGTACTGCATGGAATATTGGCCAGTTTGTCGAGCGCCGCAGTAATCGATGCGCGTGGCCTTCCCGGCAACACAGGCACGAGTCTAACCTGCAACTCGACGAATCCAAGCCCGTGGTACGGAATCGTTAGTCCACCGGCATCGATCATCCTGTTACCGGCTAACACAATTTATATCCCTTCAACGTGGATAATACCCAGCAACACGCGATTGATCGGAGCAGGAGACGGTGTGCCACTATCGGGATCGGTTGGCACTACTATCGAAGTGGCATCAAGTTCCTCTTTTTCCGGTCCGATGCTCCAGTTTGGATCATCTTCGATATGTCCAGGGACTCCAGCGGTATGCTCAGGCATCTCAGTAGAAGACTTAACCCTGGATGGCGACGGAGGGACTTCGGCGGGTGGCCCACTTTTACGTTCTTTGTAAAGGTGGGCATTCATGCTGCCTGCGGCGGAAGCTTTATTTTGATCTCGCGCTGCTGATTTAGTTTCACTGCGCCCTCTTCCCCGAAAGCATAACTCCGATAGCTGCTCCAGCGCCACTGCTCGACTGCAATTGATGAAACGCAGATCGTGATTGCCGTAATCGCGCGTGGGATGATTGGACACAGGCCGAGCACACCGCGACGCGAAAAGAAAGAGCTGTGACAATAGGTCGCGTCGTCCCCACCTTTTGAGAAACGTAAAGGCGGGCCGCCCGGCCGCGGGCACCGGACCTATTTCTTCTGCAGGCGTCGTCGCCGTCGAATACAGCGGCCTAGCGCTGGATAGCGTCTCCGCCGGATACAGCACGGCTGGCAACCAGACTAGCCTGATGGATAGCGGCACAGTGGTGGTATTGTCACTGGGCGGAGATCAAGTTTCAGCGGATCGCTGTGAGTCCGAATATCCCCAAATTGCCTTTGTTTCCCCGCTACGATAGACTTTAGAAGCTGCTTTTCAGCAGCGGTCAGGTGGTCTGCATGCTAGGTTCCGCGCTTGTGAGCGACAATTTTCGCGTTGGCGACAAAGTTGTCTATCCTAATCATGGGATAGGAGTTATTGAGCAAATCAGCAGCCGAACCATCGGCGAAAATGTGCAGAAATTCTACCTGCTCTCGATTAAGTCGAGCAGCGTGAAGATCACCGTGCCAGTAGAAAATGTAGGCGCGGTGGGCATGCGCCGGGTGGTCAAGAACGGCGACATCGAGAAAATTGTCGAGTTTTTAGCCCACGGCGAGGTCGAAGGCCAAGCCGACTGGAAGAACCGCTTCAAAGAAAACTCCGACCGGATGCGCACCGGTTCGCTGCTCGACGTGGCGTTCGTCCTAAAGGGATTGCTGGTGCTGGATCACGTAAAGCCGGTGTCCGCTCGCGAAAAGAAGATGATGGAGCGCGCCCGCTATCTCCTGGTCAGCGAGCTGGCCATGGCGAAAGACTGCGCCGAACAGGAAGTTGAGGCGCTTTTGACCAATGCACTTGCGAAATGCAATTTGAAGTTCCCCGACGCCTCGTACTTCATCGAAGAAGACTAAACCGCTTCACTCCCCCAACCACGCCCCATAGGGCCGCAGCGTCTCCACACTATCAAAGATAATCTTCATCGCTGCCGTCAGCGGAATGGCCAGTAAGAGTCCGATCCCACCCCACAACCACGCCCAAAAAAGCAGAGAAATCGTCACCGCTAGCGGATTCAACTGCAGACGATTGCCTAAGAATAATGGATACATCACATTCATGGCGATCACGTGCAACCCCACAACGGTGACAACAACGTAAAACATTTCACTCGACTCAAGGTGGCCGACCCCGACAAAAACCGGCGGGGCCAGAGACAGCACGATCCCCAAGTACGGGACGAGGCTCAACAGACCGCTAAGGAATCCGGCGAAATAGAAAAACGGCACGCCGAGAATCCAGAAGACGAGCGTGCTGGCTGCGCCGATAAACAATCCGATGAGCAGATTACCCACCATGAAGCTGCGAATCATTTTGGTGATTCGCCCCAGCGTGATGTAAGCCGTGTGGCGACTTCGCATGGGGAAAAGCATTACGGTGGACGAGCGCACATGGCTTTGCCAACTCAACATGAAGAAAACGAGAAACGGCACGAACGACGCCGCGAACGCCGCTTGCCAGACCGATCCCACGCCGCGGTTGAGGATGTCGGTCCAATCGGTGGTGGAACGAACGTCCAGCACGCCCTTTTCGTGTTCCGGCGTCAGCACCTCGAACGTCTCCGCCCGCTTGCGATACACGTTGACCTGATCTTTAATTTTCTTGGTGTACTTGGGCAGTTCCTGGATTAGAGTCGCGCCCTGATTGTAGGAAAGATAAACCGCTCCGCCGAGAGCCGCGATCATCATCAGCACGGCCAAGCCGGCGGCGATGAACCGTGGCAACCGAAAGAAAGTTAGTGCGTCCACGATAGGCGCGAGGATGAACGCCAGCAGCACAGAAACAAGAACGACCGCCAGCACGATTTCCGCGTAGTAGCAGAGCGTCAGAATGGCTCCGATGCCAATCATGTTGAACGCCCAGTGAAATTTTTCGTGCGGAGGCAGCGCGGCAGCCGGTGTGGGCGCGGGGAGCTGAATCTCGAGTTCGGCGGGTGTGAGCTCGGACTCCATCTTCATTATCGTATTCCAAAACGCGATTTTTGCCTCGCCCTATAATTGGACGTGGCCCACGGTGAAAAGCTTGGATGACAATTTGGCGCCGTCCGTTGTGACGCGTGTAATGGGCCTGGATGTAGGCGCACGACGCATTGGCGTGGCCGTCTCCGATTTGCTGGGGATTACGGCGCAGGGACTGGAAACCGTCCAGCGGCGCAATAAGAGGACTGACCTCGCGCAGCTGGATCAGATTATTCGCCAGTATTCCGTAACTCAAATCGTCGTCGGATTTCCGCTGCGTATGAGCGGCGAAGAAGGCCGCCAGTCGGACAAAATGCTGCTCTTCGCAGAAGACTTACGCAAGCGCTTTCGCATCCCTGTGCACCTTTGGGACGAGCGCCTCACATCAGCCCAGGCCAATCGCCTGCTGCGCGAAACAGAAATGTCAATCAAGCGCCGCGGTGAAGTCGTGGATCGAATGGCGGCAGTGCTGATCCTGCAAAGCTGGATGGAAGCGCAAAGCGGCGCGGCGGCGCGCGCCGATCAAAGAGAGCCCGGCGCAGAATCGCTATAGAATTAAGCGTGCCCTCGCGAAAGAAAACGTCTGCTGCTGCTTCGCTTCCCGCAGAATCGATTCCCCCCGCATCGCCGAAAGCTTTGCCACCGATTCCCGCGAATGCAATTTTCTTGATCGATACGATGTCGTTTATTTTTCGCGCGTACCATGCCATGGCGCGGCAGCGGAGTATGTCCACGCGAACGGGGTTACCTACCGCGGCGACGTACGTCTTCGTGAACATGCTCCGTAAACTGCGAGATGACTTTTCGCCGCAATACCTTGCAGCCGTGTTCGATGTAGCGGGGCCTACGTTTCGCGATCAGCAGGCTCGCGAGATTACCGGCGTCCGTCGCTTCGATTTGAAGACGCAGACATTCCAAGACGTGGAGTATCACGGCTACAAGGCCAATCGCAAAGAGATGCCGCCCGACTTAGTGCAGCAGGTTCCTTATATTCGGCGCGCGCTGGAGGCGTATCGCATTCCGATTCTCGAATCCTCGGGATACGAGGCCGACGATGTCATCGGTACGCTCGCTTGCCGGGCCGTGGAGAATTCGTTTCCAGTGTTCATTGTGTCCAGCGACAAAGACATGCTGCAACTGGTCAACGATCAGGTGAAGGTGCTCAATCCGCCGAAGGACAATTTGATTCTCGACGGCGCGGGAGTTGAGGTTTACTTTGGTGTGCCGCCAGAGCGGGTGGTCGATGTCATGGCGCTTCGCGGCGACTCCATCGACAACGTCCCCGGCGCGCCTGGCATCGGCGACAAAGGCTCGGTCGAAATTATTAAGCGCTTTGGCACTGTCGAGCAGGCGCTTGACCGAGCGGACGAAGTCGAGAAGAAAACCTATCGCGAATCGCTGCAAAACAATCGCGACAACATTCTCAAGAGCAAAGGATTGGTCACCATCGACTGCAATGTGCCGATCGCATTCGATCCCGAAGCGATGAAGTTGGGCGCGCCGGATCTTGAAGCGCTGCGCGCGCTGTTCACAGAGCTGGAATTTAGTTCGCTCCTCAAAGAGATTTTGCCAGTCGCGGAAGTCAGCGAGACGAAGTATTCAGAGGCGAAGTCTGCGCGCGATGTTGAAGCACTCGTGAGAGAGCTTGCCACGGGCGGTTCGCTCGCGGTTGCGCTGGGAGTGGTGAGTCCGACGGATCAGGCCGAAGAAGAAGACGAGATTCCTGAACCAGAGAGCGCTCAAGGGACGATGCTTCTGATGGAGGAAGCGCCTGAGGCCGTCGCCGACTCGCGAGCAGATATCGCCATCTCTGCAAAGATTGGCGAGGCGTTGTTGATTTCCGGTACTCTCGCCGGATCGGATGCTTGGCTCAAACCGATCCTCGAAGACGAGACCATCCCAAAGGCAATTCACAATTACAAGTCCGCCGCCCACGAGTTGCAGAAGTGCGGAATTGCCCTGAATGGAGTACGGCATGATTCCATGCTGTATTCGTACCTCCTCGATCCGACGTACCCTGCTCACGGACATTCGCGGGCGGATGTCGCCTTGCGGCGCTTCAACATAAAACTGAGTGGCGGCGTCGCAGAGGCTGCCGATATTACGGGGCGTTTGGCTGTCACTTTGCGCGAGGACGTCGAGAGCAACGGACTGCTCAAGCTTTACGAAGACATTGAATTCCCGCTCGCACCCGTTCTTTTGCGCATGGAAAACTCCGGCGTCGCGATTGATCGCGAAGTGCTCGCCGAGATGTCCACGCGTTTGAATCGCGAGATTACGACCAAAGCGCAGGAGATTTATCAGCAGGCGGGCGTCGAGTTCAACATCAGTTCACCGAAGCAGCTGGGGGATGTTCTTTTCAATCGCCTGGGATTGCCCAAGCCCATCAAATACGGCAAGGGCAGGGCCATTTCGACCGCCGTCGATGTGTTGGAAGGACTAGCGGAAGAACACGACATCGCGCGCCAGGTTCTCGATTTTCGCCAGTTGACGAAACTGAAATCCACTTACGTCGATACGTTGCCACTCTTGCTTGATCGCAGGACGGGCCGCCTCCACACTACTTTCCTGCAGACTGGAACCGCCACGGGACGTTTGTCATCGGTGAATCCTAATCTCCAGAACATTCCGATCCGCACGGAATTGGGTCGCGAGATCCGTGCCGCGTTCACGGCCGAGCCGGGCAATGTTATCCTCGCCGCGGATTATTCGCAGATCGAGTTGCGTCTGCTGGCGCACTTTTCACAAGATGAGTTGCTGGTCGAAGCGTTTCGTCGGGGCGACGATATTCATACGCTGACAGCATCGCAAGTATTCGGCATTCCGCCACTCATGGTAACCGCGGATCATCGGCGTCAAGCCAAAGTCGTCAACTTCGGAATTGTTTACGGACTGTCTGCATTCGGTCTGTCGCAGAATCTCGGCATCGAACCCAGCGAGGCGAAGCAGTTCATCAATGCATATTTTGAGAAGTATGCAGGCGTGCGGCGGTTCATCGATACGACGCTAGAACAAGTTCGCCGCGATGGCAAAGTGCGAACACTCTTTGGCCGTGTGCGTCCGATTCCGGATATCAACAGCAAGAACGCCAACCAGCGCGGCTTCGCAGAACGCACCGCGGTAAATACACCGCTGCAAGGAACGGCCGCCGACTTAATCAAGATCGCCATGATTCGCATCGACAAGGCGATCGCGGAGCGAGCGATGAAGTCCCGCATGACGTTGCAGGTTCATGACGAGTTGGTATTCGAGGTCCCTGAAAACGAAGTGGACATTATGAAGTCGCTGGTGCGCGAAGAGATGGAAAACGCGCACCGGCTATCGGTGCCGTTGTTGGTCGAGGTGGGAGTGGGGAAGAACTGGAGAGACTTGGATTAAGGGAGCGGCCGGCTAATCCCGCTCCGCCGCTTCACGCATAAGCCTCTTCGAGCGCGCATTCGCAATCCGTCGTATGCGAATGATTTTCTTGAGGAATACGGAATACAGAAATAACGCCAGCGTCACGCCAACGCCGAGAAGCAACGCCAAATTCCAAAGCGACGCGATGTTGCCAAGCCAGGCCTGCATTAGAGGCCTAGATTTTGTTGGATCGCGCCCGCGATGTTTCCTGCCAGCAGCTTCATCTGCTCTTCGGTTTCGGCTTCGATCATGACTCGTGCGAGGGCTTCGGTGCCTGAGTAGCGGACGACAACGCGTCCGTTGCCGTGCAGTTCGCGCTCGGCGTCATCGATCGTTTTTTGAATGGCAGCAACTTCGGCGAAGGGGACTTTCTCGCGCACGCGTACATTTTGAATCACCTGGGGAAATACTTTCAGGTCGGCGATGAGATCGGCCAGCGCCATTTTGCGGCGCGCCATGACTTCCATCACGCGCAGCGCCGTGAGCAGGCCATCACCGGTGGTGGCCTCGCCATCGCGGAAGATGATGTGCCCGGACTGCTCCCCGCCAAGGATTGCGCCAGTCTTCTGCATTTCTTCGAGCACATATTTATCGCCCACTCCGGCGCGCAACATGCGAATGCCGGAATCGCGCAGCGCGATTTCGAGTCCCATATTCGACATCGTCGTGGCCACGATGGTGGAATTCTGCAATACGCCGCGCGCCTGCATATCGCGAGCCGTCAGCAACAGAATCGCGTCCCCATTCACTACGTTGCCCTGGGCGTCGCTGAACAGCGCGCGGTCGGCGTCGCCGTCGAAGGTCACCCCCAAGTCGAACCTGCCATTACTGGCCGCAACTGTTGTCGCCGCCGTCCGTGGATGAAGCGCGCCGCAATTATCGTTAATATTTATACCGTTCGGGCTGGCGTGAATAAACTCGGCTTTGATTCCACACTTAGCAAACAATGGCGGAGCTTCAGCCGCTGCCGCGCCGTTGGCGCAGTCCACCAGGATGTGCAAACCGCTCACATCGGTATGAACATCGCTCGCCAGCCAGTTGATATAGTCTTCGCGCAGTTGCGCCTCGCCGGGCAGGCTGTTTTCGACAACGGGCGGCAACGGCTTCGCCTGAGTGAGAATGGAAAAGATCTCCCGCTCGATGGCGAGTTCTTCCGCATCCGGCAATTTGAATCCCGAGCCGGAGAAGACCTTTATGCCGTTGTCCATCCAGGGATTGTGGGAGGCTGAAATCACTACGCCCGCCGAAAACTTGTGGAAGCGAGTAAGATAAGCGACGCCGGGAGTGGTGATGACGCCTGCGCTATGCACTTCGCATCCCGCCGAGCGCAAGCCCGCGGAGAGTTGATCCGCAATCAATGCGCTCGATTTTCTTGTGTCCTGCCCGATGACGACTCGCGGCCGGCCACTTTTCTTTCTGAGGTCGTGTCCGAGCGCGTAGCCAATGGCATGGACGCCTTCGGGCGAAAGCGGGAATTCGCCGGCGACTCCCCGGATGCCGTCAGTGCCGAACAATTTTCGTTGGGAAGCGGTCATGGATGTTGGGTTTCGGGCGTCGGGGCTGGGACCGGAACCCTCTCCATGATAACCGTAACTCGCAGCGGGTCGGTGTCGAGAACTTGAATTAGCGGATCGCCGACATAAGCATGGCGTCCGAAGGCGGCGCGATCCATGGCTCCGGTGACGTCGATGGGATCGGTGATGGCCGCCTCCACGGCTTCCACGTGCTTCTTAGGGCCGCTGATCGCGACCGTCTCAGGCACAACGATCACGCGACTCAGCTCAAATCCCGGAGCGGGCGAACCAACGATCCTGGGCTGTACCGCGATGCGGCGAGTAATCCGTTCGTCAAACTCCAGGTGAAATTGGCTGGGGACCACCTGCACCACTTCGATACCTGTCGGTTGATGAATGTTCTTTGCCGAGAGATCGAAAATCCGTTGCCCGGCGTTGGACACCGACACCGTCATTTCGGCATGCACGTCGGAAGGGCTGAGGCGGTGAACCAAGCGCTCCGGGCCGCGCAGCCAGATGTGTGCTTCATAAACATCGGGAGAACTCACGACCATATTGTCCGGGACGCCGTGAAATTCAATGGGGACGTCGAGTGCGATTTCGGTGACCGGATCTTTGGCCAGACCGAGCCAAAGACCGACGGCTAGAGCCAGCGACAGAAGCTTCAGACCGAGATTGTGGGAGACGTGGCGGCGAAAGAAGTCTCGCATTACAGGTCTGCTCCGAACTGCTCTGGGTCAGCCGATCGGACGTGCGCTTTTTCCGCTGAGTGTTCGCGTACCTCTTCACTCGGGCGCACGGGTGTTGGCAGAGTTGAAGATGGCACATAGCGCTTTAGCAGGCCGCCCAAGCGTTCGCGCAGCGCTGCCACCGAGAGGTCGCGTTCAATCTTGCCGCCGAGGGCGATGCTGATCGTGCCGGTCTCTTCGGAGATGATGACGGCGATGGCGTCGGTTTCTTCAGTGACACCGATGCCCGCGCGATGACGCGTGCCGAGCTGAGTGGAAAGCACGGGATTCATCGACAAGGGCAGGAAACACGCTGCCGCCGCGATGCGGTCGCCTTGGATAATGACTGCGCCGTCGTGTAGCGGCGCGCTGGGTCGAAACACGGTGGCCAGCAAATCGTAGGAAAGATGTGCGTCCAGGGGGACGCCGCTTTCGATATAGGTACGCAAGCCGATTTCGCGTTCGATTACCATCAACGCGCCGGTCTGATTCTGTGAAAAAAGGTCGGCGGCGAGAACGATGTCGTCGTAGGCTTCGGCCTCGGCGGACCGGCTGCCGCGGCTGAGGGTGAGTTTGCGTCCCAGGCGTGCTAAGACCTGCCTGATCTCAGCCGAAAACACAACGATCAATGCGAACACGGTGTAAGGCAACAGCGTGCTGATCAGCCAGTTGAGGGTGGAGAGTTCGCCGATGCGGGAAAAATAAAAGGCGATGACGAGCGCGACAAAGCCGACCAGCATGACCGCCGCGCGCGTCCCTTTAATGAGCGCCAGGAGCTCGTAAATAATGATCGCGACCAGCAGAACGTCGATGACGTTAATCAGTGTGACGTGCGGCCAGTGCGCGGGCAACTGCAGCAATGCAACTCCTCCCTGGGAGCGTTGAACTCGTTGAAACTATGATCCTCAGTGTACGCTTGCGCTCATTGTAAATCTCGCGCGATGCTTTCAAGAAACGGAGGACATCTCAGTGGTTTACCCTGGCGCGGATCGTTCCCTGGGCGACGCGAGCGGTGATGTCTTCGCCGCCTTTCACTCGGGCCGCGTCCTTGATCAGCCGGCCAGTAGCGTCGAAGACGAGGGCATAGCCGCGATCGAGAATCGCGAGCGGGGACAGCGCTTCCAGTCGCCCCGCGTGTTGATCGAGGCGGGCTCGGTTTCGCAGGAGAACCGCCTGTAAAGTCGCGCGGAGCGAAGCTACGCGCGAATCGAGGTCATGTCGAATCCCGGACAAGACGCGGCGCGCGTCATAGTGCCGGACCGCCGCCGCAGAGAGATCGAGACGGCGCCTGTACCGTTCGAGTTGTAGTCGCTCGGCTCGCTCCAGCGCATAGCGCACATCATCCAGCTTCTGTGCCCGGCGATTGATGGCTTCGCGGATACGCGCGAGCGTACCCTGCTGTGCTTTTTCCAAAAGCGTTTGCCGCCCCATAAGCAGGCGATACCGGATGGCACGCGCCAAACGCTGGCGGAGTTCTTCCGATTGATTCTCGACTTCCTGTCGCGATCGTATAACCAATTCCGCCGCCGCCGACGGCGTTGGCGCGCGCAAATCCGCCACGAAATCGAGGATGGTAAAGTCCGTTTCGTGTCCGATGGCGGAGATCACCGGAATCTCGGAGTCCGAGACCGTTCGCGCCAGCCCTTCGTGATTGAACGCGAACAAATCTTCCGCCGACCCGCCGCCCCGCGCGATGATGATGACTGCAACGTTGCCCGCCTTATTAAAGTAGCGAACCCCGGCCGCGACGTCAGTGGGCGCGGCATCGCCTTGCACCTGCGCCGGATAAATCAGAATGTTGGCGGAGTGGTGCCTGCGCTGCAGAATATTCAGAATGTCGCGCAGGGCCGCGCCCTGCGGGGAAGTGATAATCCCAATCCGCGCGGGCAGCGCCGGGATCGGCTTCTTGCGGTCCGCGTCGAACAAGCCCTCAGCGTCCAACTTGGCCTTGAGTTGTTCGAAGGCAATCTGCAACGCACCTGCGCCGCGGGGCTCCAGATACTCGACTAGAAGTTGCAACTGGCCGCGGTCTTCGTAAATCGTCACCCGGCCGCGCGCGATGACTTGCATGCCACTCTCCGGCCGAAAGCGCAGCAGCCGCGCCTGCGAACGAAACATCACCGCACTGAGCTGCGCGCTCTCATCTTTCAAAGTGAAATAAAGATGGCCGGAATCCTGGGCGCGAAAGTTGGAGATTTCCCCTTCCACCCAGGCATCGCCATAGGCGCGCTCGATGTGAGCGCGGACCGCGGAGACCAGTTCCTTGATCTTCCAGGGGCGCCGCTCGGGCGGCCGAAAGCTAAAGTCGAGTTGACCGGAAAAAGACATTGTGGGGAGTGTACAAGGGCAGGATCGGCACTCGCCAGTGCGGTCAGCGTCGGAAGCGGCCGACGAGGTACAGAACGCCGGACAAGATGATGCTCATGACGATCGAAGACAGAAGCGGAAAATAAACGGTTGTGTTCTTCCCTCGATAGACGATGTCGCCAGGAAGCCTGCCCAGGGGCAGGTGGGCGCGATCGAGCAGCATCACCAGTGCTCCGGCCAGAACCAGGAGCGCGCCCGCACCGATCAGCAGTTTGCCGAGATTCATCGTTATTACGGCAGGATTACGCGGGCTTGCGGCCCCCCCCTCTGAGGAGAGATCCGAGGGTCAGAAGTGTAAACAGAGAAATGATTCCCAGGGACGAGACACAATAAATGCACCACACACGCAAGACGTCGCGCTCGATATGCGTGAGGTAGAGCGAAAATGCCAGGGCGCCGAGAGTCGCAGCGGCCAGAAGGCGATATGACTTGCGGAACGCGAGAATTCCCAGAAGAAGATATCCGACGATTCCAATGGCAGCCACAGGCACGCCCGCGATGACCGCGAATACGCTCTGATTGACTACGCCGCAATCCCATTTATCGTTGATGTCGCAGGGAGAATCGCCTACGCGGTAGTGTTCGCGCAACGCGAGCGAGGAAACGACGATTCCGAGTACAGCTAAAACAATGAACACGTATCTCATACAGACTCCATCGCGAAAATTATGTGGCCGCGTGCAGCGCGTTGGCGGCGTCCTGAACCAGTGTCGCCGGCTCCCAGTCACTGCCGTGATACCACTTGAAGATCCTGCCGTCCCGGCCGATCACCGCCGTGCTCAGCGAGTGAGTGATTAGACCGCTGTCGGGCTGAATGGTTAGCCCGAAAAAGTCGGCGAGTGTCGATAGGTCCTTCGGGTTGGCGGTTGCGAACTCCCAGTGCGCAAATCCCGTGAGCCCCTTGCCGCCTACCGAGTGCAAGCCATAAGCCTTCAGAACTTTCGGTGTATCGTGCTCGGGATCGAAGCTGATGCTGATGAGATGCGTCGCAGGGCCGAGAGTTTTATCCGCGTCGAGTTGCTGATTCACTTCCGCAAACTTTTGCGTTATCCTCGGACAGAAATCGGGGAACGGACAGCGCGTATAGATAAACGTAATCAGCAGAACTCTAGTTCGATATCCATCAAGAGAAATCTTCCTGCCATCCTGATTGACGAGATGAAAGTTCGGAACCTGCTCACCTGCCTCCGGAATGTGCATCGCCCCCGCGGGCTTGGCAGGCGGCGTCGCTGGACGATTTACCAGCTTGGCATTTTCCAGCCAGTAGTCCTGCTGATCGCCATTCTTCTGCACGAACAGGTCTGCCGATATAGCATCGCCGGGCTGGAACGGTTTCAGATCGCCCGCGACTTTGAACTTGTAAGACATTGCCATCGCGGGCATGAATCCCTTCACTTCGTCGCCGTCGATAATGGCCGAAGAGCTCTGCGCATCGATGGAAACGATCCGTCCGGAGAACTGATATTGCTGCGGCGGGGATGGCTTAGAATTGCAAGCGATGGTTATGGAAACGATCGCCAGCAAAGTGGCAAACGCTCCCAAACTTCGCGTTCGCCCGCCAGTGGATAAAATTCGGTTCATAACAAGCTTTACCTCCTCATCATAAATAAGTCCACGCCTCCTAGTAGTGGAAGCGATATTTCATTTCAAAATAAATCTCACGAGGATTGTTCCAGTGATATCCGCCAAACGTCAGGCTGTTGTCGTACTCCACACGGCGATTGGCAACGTTCAATGCGGTAACTGAGGCGGTGAACCGTTCGCCGAAGTCTTTGCCGACGGAAACGTCGAAGCTCGTGTGCTGGGGTAGATAGTCGCCGGGATAGGGCGCGCCAGGGAACGCATTGCTGAATCCTGAGCCATAGTAAACATTAGTGGACGCGTAACTGCGCCACGGCAGCGTGGCATCGCCGCCAACGTTCAACGTGTTGCGCTGATCGTGGTCGAGCGGTGTCAATTGCGGAGAGTAAGAAAAATCCGTAAGTCCGCCTACGATAGTACCCGCGCCCTCCGCGATCTGATTGGAGTAAGCGAGATGTAGTTGTCCCCGGTGCGCGAAACGCGGAGAGCGCAGCGTGGTTTCCCATCCGCGAATCAGGGCCTTCGAAACTGCGAGCGGGAAGAAAATGCTGGAAGCGCCAATATTGTTGTGATCGAGGAAATTGACCACGCCGGTTTGGAAGTTGTCGGCGTCGAGAACCCATCCGCGAAATGGAATGGTCACGCCGAACTGATGTTCTTCATCGCGCTCTCCGGGAAGAGTAGCGAAGCCGAGGCCTTGCTGCCCGGTGTAGTTGACCAGCGCCGGTCCGGAGACGGTCTCGATGGGTGGCGCTTGATAGTAGTGTCCATAGAACGCACGGAACGTCCAGTGAATCTTAGGCACAGTAACCGTTGCGCCAAAGCGCGGCTGGATGGCGGTTTCGTCGACCGGCTGCGCCGCAGAGGTCACCGCAAAGTTGCCTTCAGAGAAGCGCGTTGGGCGCATGCCGGCGGAAAGTGTCAACCATGAAAATGGCTTGAACTTGTCGTCAATGTAGAAAGCCTCCAGGTTCGCGTTGGGATGCTCAGTGTCAGCGAACGGTGCGAACCCGCTGCCGTCATTGAAGATCGCCCCGAAGGTCTGACTATCGGTTTGGTAGAAGCTCAGAAATCCGACTTGCAAATCGTTCCGCTTGTAGTTGGCGGCAAAGCTGGCCTGGCCTCCAACGTAAGTGGAAGCGCGATCTTCGGTAGTGGCGATCGGAATGTCGCCGGGATTGCTGTCATAGTTGCCGCTGTTGTAGTGGTAGAACGGCGAGACCGTGGTAAACAAATGCGAATTGAACGTGTGCAGCCAGGTGAAGAGCACTCCCGCGTCGGCTTCGTGCTGGCCGTCGCGCAAGCCGATGCTGGGCGTGTACTGACCACTCGCGGGATTATTCTCAATGTCGCTGGAAAACGGATCGTAGGGAATCTGGAAGTAATCGCGGCGCAGGGAAGTCACAAGGCGTAACTGATTGGAGGGATCGACGTTGAAGATGAGCGAGCCGAAACCTCCGACCCCGTTGACCGCATCATGCACGACCTGAGGCACGGGCGGTTGCAGGCCAAGATTGCTGCGGTTGGCGTTCACGCTGGCGTAGTAAGCGAAGCGCTCCGTATGGCTGCCAAAGCTTAGGGCGTCGTTGGTCTGATAAAAATTGCCTGCGCTTAGCGTCAGTTCGGCTTCGTTGTTGCGCTCGAAACCGCTGCGGGGCACGGCGTTGAAGACACCGTAAGTGCGGTCGCCGAACTCCGCACCGTAGCTGCCGCGATTCACCTCGACGTACTCAAGATCTTTCGGATCGAATTGCGGCGCAACGTTCTGCGCGATCGCGGTGTTGAGGAACGGAATGCCGTCAAGAAGCCATGTCGTCTGATGGCCGCCGCGCATGTGCAGCATGTCGTGCGTGACGTACGCGCCGGGAGTGTAATCCGTAATCATGGCGAGGCTGTTTGTGCGGTCGGCGCCGGGAGTTCGGGCAATATCGTTGCTATCGACGAGCGTGATGGGTGTGGCAGTGTCCGTGGGGGCGACCGCGCCCGACGACGCGACCGTGATTTGCTCATGCGCCGCGGCCACCCGTAACTGGAAGTGAACCACGGGTACGGTTCCGGAGATGACCGTTACGTCTTGCGCAGTTTGGCCGAAGCCTGTGCTGGCTATGCTCACACTGTAGTCTCCCAGGGGCACGGCGTTGATCTGGAATTCCCCGTTGGCGTCGGTGGTGGTTGTTCTGGACCATTCCGACGACTTCGCTTTAAGCATCACCATCGCGCCCTCGACGGGCCGATGCTGCGGATCATGGATTACGCCGCGAATGGCGCCGTAAACGTTGGCGAATGTGTAGATGGCGAAAAACAATAGACAAACCAGACCCGCAATTCGAAGGCAACGCATAAATCCTCTCTAGAAGAAGTGTTCGCTAAAGCTAATTTGGAGACAGGGCCCTGGCGCACTCTTCAGCGGACGGTCACCCCTAAGACAAGCAACGCCGGGACTAGTAGCAGCGATTTATGTGAGGGAGAGTTGCGGAGGTGCGCGGCCAGAGTGGGGACTGTGCGCTTCTTTGATCTGGAGAATACAGCTATTGCTCACGCCCAAGGCAGCAGTCACTGGGTTCGGCGCAATTCCCGCCAGCGGCGGGGTGACCGCCGCATGAGAGCTTGTCAGTAAACCGGAGTGATCGTGAGAACAACAGCAGGCTGCTTCGAACGTGGCCTCGTGCGAGAGATGGCTGTGCGCCTTCCTCATGCAGCACGCATGTGAAGGTGGAGCGGAGACCGCCACAGCCACGGGCGCAACCGTGCTGATCGACAAA
Source organism: Terriglobia bacterium (assembly GCA_963799065.1). GTDB lineage: Bacteria > Acidobacteriota > Terriglobia > Terriglobales > Acidobacteriaceae > JAJPHW01. Next base: position 29,467 of record CAWCVJ010000003.1, on the reverse strand, counting down.
ATCAGAAGAACGAACTTGGCGGTCAGGCGGAACATAGATAATAGCAGCGCGTCCACAGGCGACGCTGACTATGAAAGTAACTCAGGCGGGAAGGCGCGCGCAAGGGCGGGTCTAGGCCCGTCCTCGAACTTTCGCCCACCACCAGCGGACCCCTACGAAGAGAAAACGCCAGTCATGCAAGAACTCAGGCGGTTTCCCTTCAAAGGCGTGGCCCACGAATTGAAACGTCCATCCGGCAATAAAACAGGCCAGCGCATAGGGCCACAAACGATGCACGAACGCGCATGAGATGCCGAGCGCGATCGAAATCAGAATGAGCGGAATACCCACGGTGTGACACACGCGATTAATCCGGTCTTGATGGCTGGTCGAGTATTCCGCCACCCACTGCTCGCTCGTGCGCCCGCCTAGCATTCGAGATGGAGTGTATGCCCCGCTAGGATCGGAAGCAAGGGATCGTAATGCAGTCGTCCTGCCGCTTGAACACCCATAATTGGAGGTTGAGTCCTTGCCCGGTTCGGTGCTAGGATTCTGGGTTTCGGCTGGCTGCTTAAATCCAGCTGGGTTCCCAACTCGAATCCTTCGGCCCGCCAGGGCCACGAATCGTCCTGACGAGCAGAGCAGCCCGGCTCTGGCGGAGGGGCCGCGACGCCCCCTGCGACAACTGTGTTCGCAAAGGAGCGAGTGCCATGAAGGTCTACGAAGGGAAAAATATCCGCAACATTGCTTTGATCGGGCATGGTCATGCCGGCAAAACCACGCTGGCTTCGGCCATGCTCTATACCGCAGGCGCCGCGCCGCGCCTGGGCCGCGTCGATGACGGCACCGCACCCACCGATTATGACGACGAAGAGATCGCCCGAAAAATGTCGATCGGCGCGAGCATGGCCTACGTCGAGTGGTCCGGTACGAAGATCAATCTGATCGACACGCCCGGCTTCAACATGTTCGTGCATGAAGCCAAGCTGACGCTGCCCGTCGTCGACGCCGCGGTGGTCGTGGTCGATGGCGTTGCCGGAGTGGGAGTCGTCACCGAACGCGTCTGGAATTATTGCGAAGAGTACAAAACGCCGCGCCTAATCGCTGTTAATCGCATGGATCGCGAGCGCGCCGATACGGATCGCGTACTCGAATCGTTGGTAAAAGCATTTGGGCGCAGCGTGGTTCCGCTCGAACTCCCCATTGGCAAAGAGCGCAGCTTCAAGGGCGTCGTCGATCTAGTGCGTATGAAGGCTTACATCTATGACATCGGAGGGAACGGTAAAGGCAAAGAAACTGAGATTCCCGCCGACTTGATCGATCGCGCCCAGGAAGCGCATGAAGCGCTAGTCGAACTCGTCGCTGAAGGCGACGACGCGATGATGGAAGAATTTTTCGAGAAGGGAACCATCCCGGAAGAAGACTTGATTCCCGCTCTGCACAACGCCATTCGCGAAGACAAAATTTTCCCCGTGATTTTCAGCTCAGGCTTGGGCAATATCGGCGCAGACCGGGTGATGGACTTCATCGTCGATTACACGCCGGCACCCTCCGAGCATGATTGGATCCAAGGCGAGCCCACGGCTTCATCCAACGGGAATACCCCGCGACGTCACGAGACCGACGCCGAGCCGGTTTCGCTCTATGTTTTCAAGACCGTCTCCGACGCCTTTGCAGGACGCATTTCCTACTTCAAAGTCTTTTCCGGCGTGGTCAAGAACGACGTCACGGTGCAGAACTACTCTCGGGGTGTACAGGAAAACTCTCGCACATCTCGATCATGCAAGGCAAGAATTCCGTGCCGGTGAGCGAGTTGCATGCGGGCGACATCGGAGCCGTCGCAAAATTGAAAGACACACTGACTGGAGATTCGTTGGGCGATAAGTCAGCGCCGATTATTTATCCGCGCGTGAAGTTGCCCGAGCCGGCAATCACGTTCGCCATCGAACCCAAAACGCGCGCCGACGAGGACAAACTCGGCAACGGCGTTCACAAACTCATGGAAGAAGACGCCATGCTGCGCTTCTTCCGCGACACCCAGACCAAAGAATTCCTCATCGCCGGAACCGGCCAGCAACACATCGAAGTCGTCGTGTCGAAGCTCAAGAAACGCTATCACACAGAAGTGATTCTGAAAGCGCCGAAAGTTCCGTATCGCGAGACGATTCGCGGCAAAGCGGATGTCCAGGGCAAACACAAGAAACAGACGGGAGGCCACGGCCAGTACGGCGACTGCAAAATCAAGATCGAGCCGATGCCGCGCGGCGGACAGTTCGAGTTCGTTAATGATATTTTCGGCGGCGCAGTTCCCAAAAACTATATCCCAGCCATCGAGAAGGGAATCGTCGAAGCCGCGCAGCGGGGCCATCTCGCCGGATTTCCCATGGTCGACTTCCGCGTCATCCTCTATGACGGCTCGTACCACGACGTCGATTCGAACGAGCTGTCCTTCAAAATGGCGGGACGCATCGCCTTCCGCAAAGCCATGGAAACCGCCAAGCCCACGCTGCTCGAGCCCCTGATGGCGGTCGAAATCACCGTGCCCGACGACTTCGCCGGCGCGATCATGGGCGACCTCAACAGCCGCCGCGGCCGCATCCAGGGCATGGACAATAAGGCCGGCAAAACCGTCATCAAAGCCGAAGTGCCGATGGCAGAAATGCTCACCTACGGCGTAGACCTCACCGCAATGACCCAGGGACGTGGCAGCTTCAACATGGAAATGACGCACTACGAAATCGTCCCCGCCATGCTACAAGACAAAATTGTCGAGAAGGCCAGAGCCGAGCGCGGCGAGGTGCGCGAAGAAGAGGAGTAGCTGTTTGAATCTCGATTTTGCTAGCCCCTGAGACCAACGGCCTTCGCAAGCTTTGCCTGCCGTTCATCGAAAGTCCAAAATCGCTCGGCTTTGAATTCGAGGGCGCAGGCGACGTGCAGGCTGTCGAGGGTTCGCACCCCCAGACGAGGACCGTAGCGACGGGCCAAGTCTGAGCAAACCTCGAAAGCGCTTACGGGTATCTCCGCCCGCAGCCATAAGTCTGCAGACTGGTCGCTTTCCAGCGCCGCATAAACTTTTTGCGCTTCCGCCGCCTGCAGATTATGAAAGAAAACTTGTTGGACGATGGCGTGTGTGCATTCCGCGTATTGGAGTGGAGTAAACCAGACCCGGGTACCGGAACTTAACAGCTCTCCGGCTGCCCTTGAGTGCACATCCGCAAGATAGAGGGAGACGAAAAAACTTGAGTCTGCATAAGCCGTCGATATCAATAGCGGCCACGCTCACGCAGGAAGAGATCAACTGCTGGCAACACGCGGTCGCCAAAAATCCTTTTTGCGCGAGCCTCGAAGTCAGGGTATTTCACAGCAGAGTGTGTGTTTACTTCCGGAACTATGCGCGCAATCACGCGATCCCGCTCGCGCAGTTCCACCGTCTTTCCCGCGCGTAACCAGCTTTTCAACTGCTTCGTATCTCGCAACTCACGCAGATTTATGGAAGTCATATCCCAATGTGACACATCATGTGTCACATCGTCAAGATGCCCTCCCCGGCTGCAACGCTACTCTTTCCCGCCTACAACCTGCGCGTGACCCAACGCCGCAACCAGAGCGAATCCGCCCATCACATTGCCCAGAAGAGTGGGAAGGAAGAAACTGAATGAATACGTCCCCCATGAAATCGATTTGGTCGCCAATAAAAAGAACATCGTCGTCGACCCCGCGATGATGTGGCTGAATCCACTGATGCCCACAAGATAAGTGATGATTATGATGATGCTGACTCGCGCCGACTCCGCGCCCGGAAGCACCCATACCATGAGCGCGATCAGCCAGCCGGCGAAAATCGCACGCACCAGCACGATGCCAAAGCCCGCGCCCAGATGATCGAAGCCGATCTGGGTCAAACACTGGCGCGTATGCGCATCGAAAAGCGCGACTCTTGCAATGCACAGTGCGAACAAAAAAGTTCCCACCAGGTTGGCGCTCAACACAACCGCCCAAAGGCGTAATACCCGCAGCAGCGTTGTCAGGTCTTTTCGCAGCAGCAGGGGCAGCACCACCGTCAGCGTGTTTTCCGTGAACAGTTGCTGCCGCCCGAGTATTACGATCAAGAATCCGATGCAATATCCGGCGCGGGCGATGAGTGGCCGCCACGGCTGATCGGGCAGGTGAGCCATGAGCAAACCTTCCGCGATGAAGGAAAAACCCATGGAGAGTCCGGCGGCAAAAGCAGACCAGGCTAGCGCCGAGGGGGTGCGATGCAACTCCTCTTCGCCTTCGCGGCGAATCGTTTCGTAGACCACGTGCGCGCCAATGGCGAGGCGTTCTTCCACCTGCTTTTTCTCGACGCGGGTCGAAATCGTTCCCTCGGCGGAGACGGGGTCGGTTTTTTCGTCTTTCTTCGCAATCATGTTTAAAGCCAGAGCGGCGGGCAGGAACCGAAAGGAGTGCACTACTTTGGTGCGGAAGATGAGGAGGAGGGCTGTGCCGCGGAGAAAATAAATTACTGACTTTTAGGGGCTTGCGATTCCACCCGGATTTCGCTTTCCGAGATGCCGGCGTCGCGGACGGTCCGCTTTACCGCGGACAGGGGAACATTGTCGCGGACAAAAGTGAAGGGTGCGGGCGAGTCGGGCACCGTTACCCAGAGTTCCTTGTTGAGATGGCGGCGAGCGAATTCATGCGCGTCCCCGTTTTCAGGAAACAGCTGCCATTCCCCGCTGGTGTGCAGCTTGGCATTCTCTCCATCGGCTAGTCGCAGTTTGAAGATCACGATACTCCTCCATTGAGCCATCTTGCAGGCGGGAACCGGAGTGAGCAAGATTACGCCGGTTATCCTCGAAGTGGGTAGTTGGACTGGAGTCGAAAGTCTCCATGCCGGAATTGCGCTGTCCAGGAGTCATCTACCGAGTGTCCTGGGTCGATTCAAGTTCGCTGGAGATTCCCTCGAAAAACGCTTTTTACTGCCTGGGGCTTCAGGTCGGCTCTGCCGAATCTGCCGATTTCATCCACTCCAGAACAAGCGTTCGCAAAGTGTTCAAACTGTGTCGAGCCTTAATGAGATCTTGATCCTCTTCTTCTGAGTTGTTGCCGAGAAGCGAAATTTCCATCAAACGCTCCAAAATCGTTTCCTGAGCGACGTCGATCTTTAGGAGGATGTTCCGCCAGTCGGTTTCGAGCACCGCCGAAAGGTATAAATCACGCCATGTGGACTGTTGCGTCATTTCCCATGAACCCCAGAATCGACCGATTCGCAGAAGAGCATAGAGCGCGTGCCGGGAATCGTTCAGCCCGTCACCGAACAAAACTTTGTCAAGCACAGGACCAACGCTGGCGGCCCAATTGTTGGCTCGGAAATTGGGCGAAGGTCGGCGCCGCGGGGCTAATTGCCTGGAGGTTCCGAGGCCGGAATCCCCATGGCAAGACGTGCAACGACGGGATGGGAGCATCGGGGTAGCGGAAGACTGGAGCCGACGACCAGATTTGAACTGGTGACCTGCTGATTACGAATCAGCTGCTCTACCAACTGAGCTACGTCGGCCTGCCCGGAGAAATTGTCGATCAGCTACAGTTTATCAGGACTGAGTGCACGCGGACACCGAGACCGGGCGGGATCGAATCCGACCGAGGAAAGTCAGGCGGTACCCGGTGCGAGCCGGAGTGTGCAGTTTTATACAGTCTTAGGTTTTCCTCACGGTTAAGATTTGTGAGTCCGCGGTTCTGTTTCCCTAGCACGGGCGATGTCCTCAACCTGATCCACAGAGCCCCGAGTTGCCGGGAGCGTAGTGTTCGCTGGCAAGGGAAGGAGGCACTTGGGCAATCCAAGGGTTTTAATCGTCGACGATGACGACGCGGTTCGCGAGATGTTGCAGGAGGCGCTGACGCGCGATGCCTGCGAAGTAGTCGTTGCCTCAACCGTGCGCGATGCGCTGCGCTTTATCGCGACCGAATACTTTGACGTTCTTCTCTCCGATTTGCACATGCCGGAGGCTGGCGACGGATTCACGCTGGTGAGCGCGATGCGCCATACTCACCCCCAGGCCAAGACGATCGTTTTAAGCGGCTATCCGGCGTTGGAAGAGGCCATGTCCGCAATCCTCTCGCAGGCGGATGAAGTGCTGGCCAAACCAGTGAGCATTCCAATCCTACGCAAGCTCATGCATGAAAGCCTGAGCGAACATAAAATCCGCACGCCGATCGAGGTTGAGTCGGTGGCAACGATTCTGGAACGTGCCAGTGAGTCGACCATTCGGAATTGGCTGGCGCCGGTGGAAAAAGACGTTGAAATCACGAATATTGCCATGTCCCGCGAAGCCCGTACCGGCCACTTGCCCCGCCTGCTTCGCGACATCATCCTTCGATTGCGCCTACCCGAGGGGGCGATTGTGCCCGTCTCGGTCGCGGCGCACGACCACGGCCCGATGCGGCTGGCGCAAGGCTATACCGCGACGATGGTGATTCAGGAATCGCGAGTATTGCAGGTCAGTATTTTCTCCACTCTGCAAGAAAATCTTCGCAGCGTGGACTTCAGCAAAGTTCTACTGGATGTGGTCACCATTGCCGATGAAGTCGATTCTCAGTTGAAGCAAGCAATAGGGACTTATGGCGCTCGCGAACACGCAGCGTGAGATAGGGTTATATTTGGTCTCAAGGGGGAATTTGATAGCGAAACGGGGAAGCTAATTCATCGAGGATTGGCTCCCGGAGGTCGTTGCTTGCGAATATTGATTACCGATTGTTGCAGTCGACAGGACATCCCCCTCCTACTCGACGAGATTTCTGAGCTCTGCGCCGGACTCAAAGATGAGAATCTGACTCATCTGCTGAAAGACGGCCGCAGGATGGATGTTGAGTTCACTTCTCGCAAGTTTACTCTCCGCGGTGGCGAACTCGATCTGGTCATGGTGCGCGATATATCCGATGAGACACGGCCAAAACCGGTGAAGGGCAACGCCGACACTCCGGCCATCGAGATTCAACTTCGCGAAGCCCAGCAACGATACCGCGATGTCGTGGAAAATGCAGTCTTCGGTATCTTTCAAAGTACTCCGGAAGGGCGTTACATCAACGTCAATCCCGCCATGGCGGACATGCTCGGCTATTCGTCTCCTCAAGAATTGATTGCCAGCATCCATGACATTTCCGCGCAGGTCTACGTGAATCCAGCCTGTCGCGAGCGCTTCAAACAACTGGTAAACGAACAGGGCATGGTGAAGGATTTTGAATGTCAGGCCTACCGCAAGGACGGCAGCAAGATCTGGATCTCCGCGTCTCTGCGGGCGGTATTCCAAGGCGGCATCGTGGTTGAGTATCAAGGCATGAACCAGGATATTACGCAGCGCAAGCAGCTCGAGGATCAACTGCACGCCACCCAGAAAATGGAGGCGCTGGGGCATCTCTCCGTCGGGGTCGCTCACGAATTCAACAATGTGCTCAACGTAATCACGGGGTATAGCGAACTGCTGCAAACCAGTCTGCCTGCGGGAAAGGATCATAAGTATGCCGCCGAGATTTCGAAAGCCGGTCTCCGAGCCGCAGCTTTAACGCGCCAACTTCTGGTCTTCAGCCGGAAACAGGTGATCGAGCCCGTGCTGCTCGATCTCAACGAAGCGATTCGGGAGTGGCATCTTACGATGCTGCCTTTGCTACTCACCCGGAAGATTGGGGTGAGCCTGGATTTGAGCCCCGACCTGTCGTGGGTCAAGATCGACCTCGGCCAAATCGGTCAGGTTTTGATGAATCTCGCGACCAATGCCCGGGACGCCATGCCGCGCGGAGGTAGCTTGACGATCAAGACCGCGAATATCGAACTGGACGAAGCTTTCGTGACCAAGAACAGATACGTCACCCCGGGCCCCTATGCGATGTTGAGTTTTAGAGACACAGGCTGCGGGATGGATGCCGAAACCCAGGCCCGTGTCTTTGAGCCGTTCTTCACCACCAAGGCCCCCGGGAAGGGCACTGGCTTGGGACTGGCCACCGTTTTCGGTATCGTGAAGCAAAATTCTGGATACATCGTGGTCGACAGTCAGGCGAAATCGGGTACCACCTTCAGAATCTATCTTCCGGCGACCGCAGATTATAAGAGTGCGGATACGATTAAGTCCCGAAACAGAAAGCTTTTGCCGATTGAGGCAAAGGCGCACGTAGAAGATACGCCGCAGCCACTTCCGCTCTAGGACAAGGCGGGGAAACGGGCCGTACACGCTTTTACGATTTGGGGCCGAGATGCTTTCCGGACGATTGACTCACGCGATCATCGACACATTAGAGTGGCTCGGGCGGAAGAAGGAGAGCCGGTATCCGGCGCGGCCCGAACATCAACGCACCGGCGTGCGCGGCGAACGGGCCGCCTATTTTTACTTACGCCGTAGGGGGTACGTGGTGGTGGCGCGCAATTTTCGCTCTCCCCTGCGGCGGGGGGAAATCGATCTCATCGCATGGGATGCCGACGTGCTGTGCTTCATTGAAGTCAAAACGCGCACCACCCGGGCAGTTAAACCCGCGGAGGCGGCGGTGGACCGCGAGAAGCAAAAAGCGCTTACGGCCGTCGCTCGCGAATACCTTCGTCATTTGCCGCCATGCCCATGGCGCTTTGACGTACTCAGCGTCTACTATGACCAGAGTTTCGAGGCGGCCCAGTTTGAGCTATTCCGCAATGCTTTCGCCTGACATAAAATAAGGTTATTCTAGTGGCCTTACTCGTATGGAAAGGATTTAGTTCTTGCCCGAGCTGCGAAAAGATCCAATCGTTGGCCGGTGGGTGATTATTTCCACCGATCGCGCCAAGCGCCCTACAGACTTCTTCCGGGAGCAATTCCGTATTAAGGGTGGTTTTTGCCCATTCTGTTACGGAAACGAGCATAAGACGCCACCCGAGGTGCAGGCCTATCGACCGAACAATAATGGGGGGACGCCACAACGCGACGCGCCGGGCTGGAATGTGCGCGTGGTACCCAACAAGTTTCCCGCCTTGGGCATTGAAGGCGACCTCAGCCGTCAGGCCGACGGCATGTTCGATCGGATGAACGGAATCGGCGCGCACGAAGTCATCATCGAGACGCCGGATCACAGCGCGACCCTGGCCAGCCTGCCCGCCAAACGTATCGAAGACGTTCTATGGACGTTTCGCGATCGCATTCTCGATCTGAAGAAAGACCGGCGTTTTAAGTACGTGCTGATTTTCAAGAATCACGGTGAAGCAGCCGGCGCCACCCTGGAACATGCTCACTCGCAACTCATTGCCTTGCCGATCATTCCGATTTACGTGCAGGAGGAAATCGAAGGCGCCAAGCAATATTTCATTTACAAAGAACGCTGCGTGTTCTGCGACATCATCCGGCAGGAGACCGAGGCGGGAAGCCGCATTGTCGCCGAAAATGCCGACTTCGTGACCCTGGCTCCCTATGCGCCGCGCTTTCCTTTCGAGACCTGGATTTTGCCCAAGCGGCATGAATCGGCGTTTGAGAATTCATCTTCGCCCATGTTCGAAAACCTGGCCAAAGCGATCAAGACTTTGCTGGTCAAGGCGGATCGCGTTCTCGACTATCCACCTTACAATCTGGTGATTCACAGTTCACCGGTGCAAGAGCCCAACAACGACCATTACCACTGGCATATCGAATTCATGCCAAAACTGACTAAGACGGCGGGTTTCGAGCGGGGCACGGGATTTCACATCAATCCGACTCCACCCGAAGAGTCGGCCAAATTTCTGCGTGAAGCCAGCGTGGAAGATCCCGTCGTGGTGCCGGTGGGATAACTTTTCGGCACGATCCGTTCCAAGTCATCCAGGGTCCAGCATCGCCGACTGGAAATTTAAGTCATCTGACATTCTGTACCGCATTCGTTCGAAGTAAGCAGGGAGATGTATGCCAAACATTTGGGGGAGTGACGCTGCTAGTATCGGCCGATGGGGCGACCATTCAACAACTGACTGCGGCGATGCAAAGCCTGGCGTTGTTGCCGGAGGTCTGCGTGGATGCGTCGGCGGCGTTTGTGCAATTGCAGCAGAGAAAGTTTGAAGCCATCATCGTCGATTGCCTGCTGGGGGGGATGGCAAAATCCATCATGGAGCAGGTGCAGCGCTCCCCTTCCAACAGGAGTGCGGTCACGTTTATGATTTGCGACGATCCGCAAGAGTCGGGCCTGGCCTTTGAATTAGGCTCGCGCTTTACCTTGATGAGGCCATTGACCTTCGATTCGATTCAACGAACCTTGAAGATCGCCTACGGATTGATCGTGCGCGAGCGCCGGCGATACTTCCGGTGTCTGGTGGAAGTCCCGGCGGTGCTTAAGGCCGGGAGCGAGCCTGAGATCCATTGCGAAACGGTCAACGTGAGTGAAGGCGGGATGGCCGTCGTTCCGCCTCGCCCCCTGCGATTGGGTGCTACCGCGAAAGTCCACTTCAAGCTGCCGGGTAAACCCATGCATTTTGAAACCGACGCCAAAGTTTGCTGGAGCGATGAAAAAGGCATGGCAGGATTGCAATTCACTGCGCTGGAGGCGGAGCAGAGGTCTGAGCTGGAGGAATGGTTAGCCTTGCGTTTCGAGGAAACCCTGCCCGCTTTCGTAGCCGAGCGCTTCCGTAAGAGCCAAAATTCCTGATGCGAGGTGGTGCGCCGGCTTTGTATCCCAGCTATTATTTTGACGGAGGATTTGTTTTTGGACCGAATTGCGGCAGGTGTCCGGCGATTTCAATCGGAAGTGTTTCCGGCGAAGCGAGAGATTTACGAAAAGCTGGCGACCGAACAGCGGCCGCACACTTTATTTATTACCTGCGGCGATTCGAGGGTCGATCCGGAAGTCCTGACGCAGAGCGATCCGGGAGAGATTTTCGTGGAGCGCAATCCTGGGAACATTGTCCCCGATTACAACTTGAGGGCTCCGGGGGGAGTCTCGGCCAGCATCGAATTCGCGGTGTCCGCCTTGGGGGTTGAGCGCATTATCGTGTGCGGTCACTCGGATTGCGGCGCTATGCGCGGACTGTTGCAGCCCGAGCGTGTGGTCAATCTTCCCGCGCTCTCGCATTGGCTGGATTTTTCGGCCGTCGCGCGCCATCGCCTGACTCAGGAAATGGCAGCCTCGTCTGTGCCCGATCCCATGCGGCGACTGACCGAGTTGAACGTGCTGCAACAGATGGAAAATCTGCACACTCATCCCAGCGTGATCGACAAACTACGCGGGAACAAACTTGCCATCCACGGATGGTTCTACGAAATTCACTCAGGCAGCGTCGCCGCGTTCGACGAAAAGAGCCAGCGGTTTGAAGCCTGGCCACAATAAGCCGTCCAGCACAGACCATGCCTACATTCGACGTGACCATCGCGGGGGAACTCAATCTCGATCTGATTCTTTACGGGCTACCCGCGGAACTGCCTCCGGAGCGGGAAATGCTCGCGACTGGCATGATGCTCACCCTCGGATCTTCCTCGGCAATCGTGGCGCACAATCTCGCCGCGCTCGGCAGCGGAGTGGGATTTCAATCCCTCGTCGGCGACGACGAACATGGGCGCTTCGCTAAAGAACGGTTGTCGCGAGGCGGTGTCGACACTTCGCGAGTCCGAATCGCTCCCGCTCCGGCGCAAACTGGCCTCACCATAATTCTGCAACGTGATGGCTGGCGCAACATGCTGACTTATCCCGGAACCATCGCCGGCCTCTCGCTGCAAAGTCTCGACCTCGACTATCTGTGCGACACCCGCCACTTTCATCTTTCCTCGCTTTACCTCCAGACGCGACTGCGGCCGGAGGTGCCGGAGCTGTTTCGCCGTCTCAAATCCGCAGGTGTGACCATTTCGCTCGACACGAATGACGATCCTGAAGATCGCTGGGAAGGACTGCCTGAAATACTTCCGCTGGTCGATATCTTCCTGCCCAATTCCAGAGAGGCGCAACGAATTGCCGGAACGGACGACATCGAGAAAGCGGTCGATGTGCTGGCAGGGATGGTTCCTCTGGCGGTTATCAAATGCGGCCGGGATGGCGCCATCGCGCGGCGCGGCAAAGATCGAGTGCAGTGCGCCGCCATTCCGATCACTCCGGTCGATGCTGTCGGAGCCGGGGACAGCTTCGACGCCGGATTTCTGCATGAGTATCTCCGTGGCTCAGACCTGGCAACTTGCCTGCGAACCGGGAACCTCGCCGGCGCGCTTTCGACGACTCGTCCCGGCGGGACCGAAGCTTTCCGCGATCGGCAGCATCGCGAACAGTTTTTTGCAGCCAACCGGTAGTACCCGAGCCGCGCTAAGCCACAGCGAATAGGGTTTGTCATTCCATTGCCCTTGTGCTAATTTGATGGAAAGTTCACGCCTTCCAATCACAACTATTGCGCCGGGTTGTGTCCCCAGGAACGTGTGTCGAAAACAGGTGGTCCCATGAAAGAAGCGCTCGACCCCACGCCAGTCAGTCCCTCTGTGTCGCCAGACGGCTTTGCCAACCGCAAATTGATTCGGCCTGTGTTGACGCGCTCAGATCATCATCATGCGCCACCCCTCGCGGAACGCCGTGAGCGGATGGGAAGAAGCGATCGCGCGGAACGCCCCAGCGGCGCCGGGGGAAAGAAGTCCAGCCCGCCCGAGCAGACGAATGCGGAGAATTTCTACTATCAGAAACAAATGCAAGCCAAGACCCCCATGGTCGTCGTGTTGCGCGATGGCGAAGAAATTCGCGGGGTGATCGAGTGGTACGACAAGGCTTGCCTGAAGGTGAATCGCCACGGAGCAGCGAACTTGATGGTCTACAAACCCGCCATCAAATACATGTACAAAGACGGCGAACGATAGTCCCGCAGCCGTGACCGCCTGGGTTCGCAGACATTGACAATCTCCGCTATCTCTCTTAGCATCAATCACTTGGTGGGCTGTTAGCGGATGGCACGCCCGGGAGAGTCGCCTCTTGATCAAGCTGGACATCATTAACGAAGTGGTCAATAAAACGGGAATCACCAAGACCAAGGCCGAACTGGCGGTGGAGACGGTCTTCGACAGCATGAAGCGCTCGCTGGCCAAGGGCGACCGCATCGAGTTGCGCGGTTTCGGCGTGTTCAATGTGCGGCCGCGCAAGACCGGCATTGGACGCAATCCTCGCACCGGCGCGGAGGTTTCCATTCCCCCCGGTAAAGCGGTGCGCTTCAAGCCCGGCAAGGAACTACAGTCGATCGAATAGCAAGTCCCTATTTATTTCGCGGACTTTGAGTAAGCCGAGTCGCGACACCCCGATTGCGCTTCTAAGGATCCGACGCTCCGATCATGTCTGAAATTCTGCCGCCACTTCCAATACGGCCCACGGAGAACTCTGGTGGCTTCTCCGAGCGGACCATTTTCTACGCCGCCGCCGCGCCGCCGCCCTCCCGTTATTGGCTTCATGCGCTGCTCTTGCTCGCAACGATCTTCACCACACTAGTGGTGGGCGCGAGAATGCAATTCAATTTTTTGCACGGCCTGCCCTCTTTTTCGACCAGCGACGAAGCCATCCCGTTCTTCCCCATCGGCTGGATTCTGGCCCATCCCGTTCGGTTAGTGCTGGGCGTGCCGTTTGCCGGAACGCTGATGCTGATTCTGCTCATGCACGAGATGGGGCATTACCTGTACTGTCGCTACTATCGCGTTTGGGCCACGCTGCCATTCTTTGTACCGGCTCCGACTCTGATCGGTACGCTGGGCGCATTCATCCGCATTCGATCTCCAATTCGTTCGCGCAGCGCACTATTCGATATCGGAATCGCGGGGCCGATTGCAGGTTTTGCGACGGCTCTGATCGTGCTGATTGGGTCGCTGCCGCTGTCGCATGTTGCCCTGCCGGGGGTTGTCGCTCCCGAAATCGAGCTGGGGTATCCGCTGATCTTTCGTCTCATGTGGCATCTGTTGCCCCTCACCGGACTCAAGGCGCAAGCTGCGAATCTGAACGCTATTTTCTTGCATCCCGCGGCGATTGCCGCCTGGGTCGGCATGTTCGCAACTTCGTTGAATCTGCTTCCCGGCGGACAACTGGATGGCGGCCACATCGTTTTCGCGGTCGTGCCGCGCAAACATCGCTGGGTTTCGCGGATCACCATCTTCGCGCTGATCCCGATGGCGCTCTATCTCTGGGCGGGATGGCTGATCTGGGCCATTCTGCTGCGCTTAAGCGGAATGAGGCATCCGATGGTTCCGGAATGGCCGGGTGTGTCGCCTTCCCGCCAAGCCCTGGCAGTGGTTGCGTTCGTTATGCTGGTATTGACACTGACTCCGGCCCCTTTTGGACACAGCTCGTTGTGGGCGGTCATTCACGACCTGCGTTCCAGTCGTTGAAGCGCACAGGCTGAGGCCTAACCTTTTGGCAGAAACTGCCCGAGCGCTTTCCGCTACCCCATGCCCAATTCGTCCGCCGATTCGAGCGGAGTGCCACAGCGACGGCAGATCACTGAAGAGCAATCGCCGCAGGTCAGCGGATCGGAGACTGGCACCGCGCAGCGGGGACAATAGAACTCTTCAGAAAGGCTTTGTTCTTCGGACATACCGAAGTCTATTCCGCTTGCTTCGAGACATTCAACAAGACGCCCACGCAGGCGAGTGTGACAAACAGCGACGAGCCGCCATAAGAAATAAAGGGAAGGGGAATGCCTTTGGTGGGCATGAGTCCGAGTACGACGCTGATGTTGATGAAGGCCTGCACTACGACCATGCTGGTAATGCCGACGACCAGCAAGCGTCCGAAGGTGTCGGAGGTGTGCAAGGCCGTGCGAATGCCCCGCCACAAGAAAACGGCAAAGAGCAACACCACGATGAGCGAGCCGATCAGTCCCCATTCTTCGGCGGTCACGGCGAAGATAAAGTCGGTGTGCGGTTCCGGCAGGTAGAAGAGCTTTTGTTTTCCTTCCATCAAGCCCAGTCCGGTGACTCCGCCGGTGCTGACGGCGATCAGCGATTGAATGATGTGGAACCCTCGGCCTTGCGGGTCGGAATATGGATCGAGAAACGCCAAAATCCGCGCCCGCCGGTAGGCGACGTGAAAAATCAGAAAGTAAAGCGGGATGAGCGACGCCAGCATTCCGTAGGCAATGAAACGCATATCCATCCCAGCAATAAACAGAATACAAACCGTGATCGCGGCGCAGGCGATGGAGGTTCCTAGGTCGGGCTGAAACACAATCAGGCCGATAAAGAGCAGGGTGGGAAGGAGCGCCGGGATGATGGTATTGCGCCAGTCGGACATCGCCTGGATTCGCGTCTCCAGAAAATATGCCAGGAAGAGGATCAGTGCCGGCTTCGCCATTTCCGAGGGCTGGAAGGAAAATCCTCCGAAGTGAATCCAGCGATGGGTGTTGTGCGAACGGTCGAGAAAAAACACGCCGATCAACATCAGCGTGGTCAGGCCGAGCAACAGGAAGACAAAGGCGGGGTGCTTAATTTTGCGATAGTCGATGCGCATGGCGACCAGCATAGTGACGATGCCCGCCGCGGCCCATCCCATTTGACGCAATACGAAGAAGTAGCCCGATCCGTAGCTCTCTTTGGCGATCACGGCGGAGGCGCTGAACACCATGACCAGCCCAACAAAGACCAGCAATAGCGTGACCGTGAAGAGCCATCCGTCGACGCTGACCCGCTTTGCCATGGGCCTTCATTTCATCACAGGAACGGTGGCAAGCGGGTCTACTTTCTGCTGTGATTTTCGCGGGATGATTGACGCTCTTGATTCCCACACGCGGACCTGCGGATTGAGCGGGGATAAATCGTTTACCCGAAGGGCGCAGCAGAGCCTGTAGAGCCGACGCACAGCTTTTCCGCAGACTCTGACGAGTGGGGACTATCCGGCGGTGGCAAGTTCCGCTTGCGCGAGGGCGGCTACGGATTGTTTGAAGACTTGTCCGCGTTGCTCGTAGTTTTCGAATTGATCGAAGCTGGAGCAGGCGGGCGCGAGCAAGACCACGTCTCCGGGCCGCGCCGCGGATGCCGCTTTTTGAATGGCGTTCTCCAATGTATCGGCGTGGATGATCTTGGTGGCGCCACGAATCTGCGACTCAATTTTTTCCGCCGCCGCGCCGATGGTGTAGGCCGCCTTCACCCGCTCTCGCAGCAGAGAGTTCAGTACCCGGTAGTCGCTGCCTTTATCTTTTCCGCCGAGGACCAGGTGGATGTTGGCGGGAAACGATTCCAGCGCCTTCATGGTTGCATCGACGTTGGTCGCCTTCGAGTCGTTGTAATAGTCAACCCCGCGCACCGTGGCGACATATTCCAGTCGATGCTCGACGGCCTTAAAGCTGCGGATGGCTTGCCGGATTTTAACCGGCTCGCATTGCATCAGCAAGCCCGCGCAGACGGCTGCAAGCGCATTCTCCACGTTGTGCGAGCCTTTCAGCGACAACTCTGAGACGGGCAGGATCGACTGCGTCGTGCGGTCGCGGAATTGAATCTCTCCATTCCAAACGAACGCTCCGCGCTCTACTTCTTGACGATTGCTGAACCAATAGACCTGCGACTTCGCCCGCTTCGCCAGCGCGACACAGGTTTTGTCCTCCGCGTTGAGCACGAGAAAATCGTCCTGAGTTTGATTCTCAAAGATTCTCGCCTTGGCGTTGACATAAGCCTCGAAAGTGCGATGGCGGTCGAGATGGTCGGGCGTGATGTTCAGGATCATCGCAACCTTGGGGCGGAAGTGGTGAATGGTTTCAAGCTGAAAACTGGAGACTTCGAGGACCGCAACGCTCTCCGGCGTCGCCGCGCCGGCTAGCGTAATGGCAGGCGTGCCGATGTTTCCTCCTGTCAGGGTGTTGAATCCGGCGGTAGCGATAATCTCCGAGGTGAGGGCGGTGGTGGTCGTCTTTCCGTTCGAACCCGTAATGGCGACGATGGGGCCGGGCAGAAACTGCGACGCCAGTTCAATTTCGCCTATTACTTGTTCGCCGAGCGCGCGCGCCTGCGCCAGTGGATCGACATCCGCAGGAATGCCCGGGCTGACGACGATCAAATCTTGTCCGCGGAAGGTTCGGTCTCCGTGGCCCCCGGTCTCGACGGCGATACCCAAGTCAAGCAATACGGGGATTTCCTTGGCCAGTTGATCCGCAGGCTTGGCATCCGACACGGTGACGATTGCCCCGTGCGACTCCAGGAAAAGCGCAGCCGCAACGCCCGACTTGCCCAATCCGACGACCAGAACGCGTTTGTTTTTGAGGTCCAAAGAAGGCGGCATCCCACAAAAAATGCGAATCGCTAACCTTCAAGAATTTACCACGGCAGGCAAGGGCAGAAAATAGTGTTCGGTGGCGGGCGAACTATACCGACAACCGTCCGTGGAAGACGTTGGCCGCCATGGCGGAATCGGCTTGCGAGTCATACTCGGGATGGTATGAGGGCGGGCTCACACTTTGTTCGGCGTCGGGGAGGAATTCGTAACCCTCTAGGCGCACCGCGACCTCCCGCTTGGCGTGAAGCGCAGAGGAGACGCGCAACACCCGGCCGCGGCAGCAAACCTTCATGCTCTCCGCCAAAGTAATCTCCGAGGGCATGACCAGCGTGAGTTCAACCTTTTCTCCGGCCGAGAGCGGCACGTCCGTACAAAACAAAACTCCGCGCGCGCTCAAATCCTGGGTGAATGCGGAGCCTCGGCGGTCGCTATCCACCACGCGAACCGTGGTAGGCATCTGAAAGGCGAAGCGTTGGGCACTGCGGCGTTCGGCGTGTTCGGATTCTGGGTTCATCGTTCCCTCTATACTGGAAAAAGGCACACTGCGGTTGGGCCTTGGCCAGACCACAGGGCAACCATAGCGGATTTCGCAAGGGCTGCAAAGTGCATAGTTGGTGACGGGCTGGGCGCCGCCTCGAAAGCCGCGGCGGTTGATCTTAATTGGCAGATTTGAGCACGGGAATCTTTTGAAAGCATTGGCATGTCTTCTGTAACTTCGCCCCCATCCGCTGAGAAGGTCGCGGCTTCGCCTCTCCCGCCCACTTTAGATGGCGGCAGCCGGTTCTCGGCTACTCTGCGCGCGCTCAAACACCGCAATTTCCAGCTTTTCTTCGGGGGCCAGCTCATTTCTCTGATCGGAACCTGGATGCAGAACGTTGCTCAATCCTGGTTGGTCTACCGTCTCACCGGTTCCTCGCTACTGCTGGGCGCGGTCGGATTCGCGAGTCAGATTCCGGTTTTTCTGGTGGCTCCGATCGGAGGCATCGTCGCCGATCGCTTCAACCGGCATCGCATCGTAATCATTACGCAAATATCGTCCATGGTATTGGCGGGCATGTTAGCGTTGCTGACGCTCACGGGCAGCGTCAGGGTATGGCACATTTTCGCGCTCTCGGCGCTGCTCGGCATTGTGAATGCGTTTGACATCCCAGCCCGGCAGTCTTTCCTGGTCGACATGGTCGGCAAACCCGACCTGATGAATGCCATCGCGCTGAACTCGTCTATGTTCAACGGGGCCCGCATCATCGGACCGGCAATTGCGGGGATTCTGGTGGCGAAAGTCGGGGAAGGCTGGTGTTTCGCAGGCAACGCCGTGAGTTATATCGCGGTCATCGTCGGGCTGCTGCTGATGAAATTAAGTCCGCCGACGTATAAGCCCGCGCCCGGAACTCCCCTGGCCAACATCATCGAGGGCTTTCGCTTCGCACGGGATACGACGCCGATTCGCGCCCTGCTGCTACTCCTGGGGCTAGTGAGTCTGGTGGCCATGCCCTATACGGTGCTGATGCCAGTGTTTGCCCACAAAGTTCTGCACAGTGGCGCCCGGGGATTGGGCATCCTGATGGGTGCGACCGGCGTAGGCGCGATGTTCGGCGCGCTCACCCTGGCGACACGGCGGGGCGTGAAGGGTCTCGGGCGCTGGGTCGCGATCGCTTGTGGCGGCTTCGCGGTTTCTCTTCTGTTATTTGCCCAGTCGACGAACTTTTGGCTCTCCACCGCGCTGTTGCTGCCGGTTGGATTCTGTATGATGCTGCAAATGTCGTCTTCAAACACGCTGATTCAAGCCATGGTTCCCGACCAACTTCGAGGACGTGTCATGGCGATGTATTCGATGATGTTCATGGGCATGGCTCCCTTTGGGGCGTTGCTCGGAGGCGCGCTGGCCGACCGCATCGGGGCCCAGTTGACGATTTCGATCGGAGCGGTTGCCTGCATCGGCGGGGCCGCGCTCTTTGCGCTCCGGCTGCCGCAAATCCGGGTCGAGGCGCGTCAGCTCATCGTGGCGCAAACCCTATCCGGAGGCGAGCCCGCCCAGTCGATGACCGCGCGGATTGTCCGCGATTGAATTTCGCGGCTTGTGCAAGCCGATTGCGTGGGCGGGAAGCTTTCGGCTTGCTCTTCCCTGCGAACAGTGATAATCCTAGCTGCATTTTTCAGATCGGGGAGGATGCCTGTCAACACGAACTTCTGAGACCGACGCCGGACACCCGCAACCCAAACGCGTTATGGGTTTTCGCGACCTGGTCCTTTTCTATGTCGTCACCGGAATCGGGCTCCGCTGGATCGCCACCGCTGCGGCGGCCGGCCCCAGTTCCATCGTCATCTGGCTGGCCGCGTTCTCTGCGTTTTATGTTCCGCTCGCGCTCTCGGTAGTGGAGTTGTCGTCGCGCTATCCCGATGAAGGGGGGCTCTATGTGTGGAGCAAGCGCGCCTTCGGCGATTTCTCCGGCTTCATTTCCGCCTGGACGTACTGGACCAGTAACCTGCCCTACTTTCCGTCGGTTCTTTATTTCGCAGCGAGCAACGCGTTATTCATGCACCAAGGCGCGTGGGGGCATCTCTCCGACAATCCGACTTACTTTATTATTTTTGCGTCGGTGTCGCTGGCGGTCGCCACGGGCCTGAACATCGTCGGACTCGACATTGGCAAATGGCTGCACAACGTCGGCGCCCTCGCCATGTGGATTCCGGCTTTGTTGATTATCGTAATGGGTGCCATTTCTTATCATCGCTACGGCTCGGTGACCAAGTTTTCCGTCGCCACCATGACGCCGCATCTGCACTTGAACGACATGATTTTCTGGTCGCTGCTGGCTTTCGCCTTCGGCGGATGCGAGACCGCATCGATGATGGGCGGAGAAATCAAGAATGCCCGCCGCATCGTGCCCAGGGCTGTTGTGGTCGCCGGTTTGTTGATCGCGTTCGCCTACGTCGCCGGGACGTTGGGAGTGTTGGTCGCTCTGCCCTCGAGCGAGGTCAGCAATCTGCAAGGAATCATGCAGGCAATTGCGCAGACGGCGTTCCGCGTGGGATTTGGAGGCGTAGTTCCGCTGATGGCGTTTCTGATCGCGCTGGGAAACGTCGGCGCTTGCGGAGCTTACCTTGCCGCGGTCGCGCGCTTGCCGTTCGTGGCGGGCATCGATCATTTTCTGCCTCCAGTGTTTGGCAAACTGCATCCGCGCTGGAAGACTCCGTGGGTTGCGCTGGTCACGCAATTCGCGCTCAGCGGCGTGTTCATCGTTCTTGGGCAAGCGGGAACTACCGTGAAGGGCGCATACGACGTGCTCGCCAGCATGACGGTCATCGCATATTTTCTGCCCTATCTTTACGTCTTTGCCGCAATGATCAAGCTGCAACGGGAGCCCGCGGGGCCGGAAGTAATTCGCGTTCCCGGCGGACGCCCGGTGGCAATCGTCATCTCAGTCATCGGATTTCTCACCACCGTTCTTACCATTCTTCTATCCTGCGTACCGCAGCCCGACGAGCCGAACAAGCCGTTAGCCGTGCTGAAAGTCGTCGGCGGATCAATCGCCCTGCTGGCAATTGGCGCATGGATTTATTGGGCAGGGAAGAGGAGGGCGCAGCGGGAGGGAGGCTAACAGAGAGCGCGGCTCTAGAAGAATAAAGTGCGAACGGATAGTCGGCGAAAATCGCGTGCAGCAAAAAATCGACTCCTTGGGGTTCTGGGAAGTCACAAGACTGCCAATACAACCGTGGAAGCGCAGGCCTTCAGGCCTGCGAAAAGCGGCTAAAGAATCGGGCTTTAGCCCCTGCGTTTTTGCGATATGCAAGGCGGGCGGGGGCTTGCCCCGAGCCTGGCGAAGGGGCTCCCGCCCCACACAACCGCAACCTAAACCGGCACCGCCGTCTTCCGCTTCGGATTAAGGAACGGCGTCCTCAGCACCTTCGCCGCGACAGTATGCCGCTCGGCTTCAATCGTGATTTCCATTTGCAGACCGTGTCCAATGTCAGCGTGCTCGTTCTCGATGCTGGCCAGCGCAATCATCTTCTTCAGCACAGGAGACCACGTGGTCGTCGTCGCCTTTCCTACTTGCTTCTCGCCGCAATACACCGGCACGGCCACGCGCGAGGCCTGGCTCGGCGCAGCCGGAGACAGCCCGAAGCGCTCATAGCGCGCCTCCACATCGTTCCAGTCGATTTCCAGTCCAACGAATTGGCGCGGCACGCCGTTCTTCGCGTCTTTCTCCAGCGCGGCCTTACCCACGAAATTATCTTTGTTCAAATGCACCATCTTCTCGAAGCCGAGCTCGAACGGAGAATACTTCTGCGACGGAATCAGCGCCTTCTTGCTGCTGGTGTAATCGACTTCGATCAGCAGCAGCCCGGCCTCGACGCGGGCTACATCGAGCGCCAACATGCCGGCGGCATGCAGGTCGAATTGCTTGCCGGTGGACATAAGCGCGTCCCAAACTTTGACGGCGTCATGCCAGGGGGTCCAAATTTCGTAGCCCAGGTCGCCGGTATAGCCCGTGCGCGAAATGTCCACGAGCACACCCGCGATTTTTCCGCGCGTCATGCGGAAGTATTTGAGGTTAGCAATATCCGCTTCGGCGACACTCTTCAGCAGTTTCGCCGAGGTCGGCCCTTGCAGCGCCAGCGCGGCCACGCTCTCTGAAATGTCTTCAATGGCCACATCCATGTTGAGCGCATTCTGGCGAAACCAGCGCAGGCTGGGGTCGGCGGCGGTCCAGCGATATTCGTTTTCCGCGAGCCGCGTGACCGTGCCATCGTCGATGACCTTGCCCTGCTCGTCGCACCAGCAGCAATAAATGACCTGGCCGACGGCGACCTTGTTGATGTCGCGCGTGATGATGCGATTGACCAGCTTGGTCGCGTCCTTGCCGCGAATCAGATATTTGTACAGCGGAGAAATATCGATCAGCGCCGCCGCATTGCGGATCGCGTTGTACTCATGCTCGTGGTGCATCTCGTACACGCTCACCGTGTAGTAGCCCGACCACTCGCGATAATTCATGCTCTGGCATAGCGGCAAAGTTCGGGTGTGAAATGCAGTTCCTACGGGCATGGGGTGGCTCCTTGATTGTTGTCATGTAACGAATTCACCTTGAAGCCGGATTATATTCAGCGATCGACCGCGGGGCAATGAAGCTCTGCGGAGTGCTTTGGAATAGGCGGGTCTTCCGCGATACTATCTCTCTGTGCAGCAAGCGACAAAGCTTAGAGCGTTAGGGTTCGCCGCACCCTTATTGCGGGGCATCGGCCTCGTCGGGGCGGGCGTTTATAAAATCCTTTTTGCTTGGTGGATCGACCCTTGGCTTCAACGGAGAGCAAACCGCGCCCTCTTGGACGATGTCTATGCAAACTTCCATTTCCTCATCTCACAGGATAAGTCAGAAGTTTCAAGTCCGGCCGGCGTTCAATCCTTCGGATGTGCCTCAGTTGAGATTCTCTGGAGCAATTTGAAATTAAACATAACGAGAGGCCGCGGGGACGTATCGATCTCAGTTGCACCTCGTCATGCGCCGGAAAAGTCCTACGAATTTGGCCCCGTCATCGCCGTGCTAGATCGCCGAAATTTCTCCTCGAGTGATGTGATCAACGATTTGTCCGGCGCCGCAGACATATTGCGCCGACGCCTAGAGGCTCTTAACGCAGCATTCTCCGAGCAAGACTTTCCGAGTATTGAGCAAAGGCTTTAGCCTAAGGCGTCGCCTGACCCGCACCAGCGCGGGAACTTCGTGCTTGGTTCGACGTCCGTCAATTGCGAACGTCCGCCTTGATTCTCCTACTTGCGATCCTTGTTCGCCAGATCGACGCTGCGATTTCGAAGGGTGGCTTAAGGACGGCGATGAGCAAGGGGAAAAGCGGAAATGAGAAGAGAAGAACTACGCCCACGAAAACGAATAGGCGAAAGCTCCGAATTGTGACCGCGAAATAAACAACTACTACAAACGCTACTAGCAACGCCGAGGCTGTTGCCGCGAGTCCCACATCGGCTAAACGTTGTCGTTTATCCCAACCGCTCAAGTCGTCCCATTCGATCGCTCCAGAAGGGTACATCTGACCGCAGAGACAGACGTATCTCGTCGGGCCGAGCGGCGTTCGGACATGGGCGTGACCGGGATGAAGATGTTCTGTTATATCCCTGCTACAAACGTCACAAATGTAAGCATCGGCGGGCTCTGGGAACCGACTCGCATCGAGTTGCTTCGTCGGAAAGCTTTGCGGGTTCGGGTTTGGTGTTTCCATGCTGGGTTGCTCGTGGACCGTTGACCGTGATTCTACCGAAATGTCGGGGAGTCCGAGATTTCCAAATGCCGGACTTGAGTTAGAATCAGCTTTCGTTATCATCCTTACAGAATGAACTCGCCCTCAAACACGATCCTGCGCTGGGCCGTACGTTTCAGCGGGCTCTAATCCGCCTTCCTCACGCACTCGTCACTGCGCACTGACTCTGCGGGACGCACCTGCTACAATCCTTTCGCTTCCCGGCCCCAATCCTAACGCGGCACTTGAAGGGCACACATTATGGCTTCATCGAAATCGAAGTATGACGTGATCGTCATCGGCGGCGGACACAACGGCCTGGTCAACGCGGCCTACCTCGCGCGCGCCGGAAAGAAAGTGCTGGTGCTGGAGCGCCGTCACGTCCTCGGCGGCGCGGCCGTCACCGAAGAAGTTTTTCCTGGCTTCAAATTTTCGGTTTGCTCCTACGTCGTCTCGCTGCTGCGTCCGGAAATTATTCGCGACCTCGATCTGCCCCGCCATGGACTGGAAATTCTTCCGCTCGACGGCACGTTCACTCCCATGCCCAATGGCGATTATCTGTGGCGGGTCAACGATCACGGCAAGACGCATCGCGAGATCGCGCGCCATTCGAAAGTCGACGCCGAAGCCTACGACGAATTTGGCAAAGCGATGCAAGCCATGTGCCGCTTCGTGAAGCCGATTCTGTCGATGGTGCCGCCCGATCCGGCGACGCTGAATCCGCGCGAGCTGGCCAAGCTGATGTTCCTCGGGCGCCGCTTTCAGGGCATGACCGACGACGACAAATACAATCAGGTGCAGTTGATGACCATGAGCGCCATCGACTTTCTCGACCAGTGGTTTGAGACCGATGTGCTCAAGGCGACGATGTCGGCGTCGGGAATTATTGGCACGTTTCTCGGCGTGCGCTCGCCCGGCACCGCCTACGTGCTGCTGCATCATTACATGGGCGAGATCGACGGCGCATTTCGTTCCTGGGGATTCGCCCGCGGCGGCACCGGCGCAATCTCGAACGCCATCGCCGAAGCCGCGCTGGAAGCGGGTGTAGAGATTCGCAAGCAAGCGGCAATCGCGCAGATAGTTATTAAGAAAGGTGTCGCGAAAGGAGTCGTGCTCGCGAATGGCGATGAGATTCACGCGGATGTCGTGTCGTCGAGCGTCGATCCGCGCATGACGTTTGTGAAACTTATCGAGAAAGGAAATCTTTCGGAAGACTTTCTCGAAGAAATCAATCGCTACAAGTTTCGCGGATCGTCCGGCAAGGTAAATCTTGCTTTAGACGCGCTGCCGGATTTCAAGTGCCTGCCCGGCCCCGGCGCGCAATTGCGCGGAGCCATTTCAATTTCGCCCAGCGTCGAATACATGGAGCGCGCGTACGACGACGCGAAGTATGGCAATTTTTCGCGCCACCCTTACATTGACATGGTGATTCCCACGCTGACCGATCCGTCGCTGGCGCCGCCGGGCAAGCATGTCATGTCATGCTTCGTGCAGTACGCGCCCTATAAGCTGCGCCCCGGGCTGAACTGGGACGATCAGAAAGAAGCCTTCGGCGACACCGTCATCAACACGATTGCCGAGTACGCACCGAATATCAAGGACATCATCCTGCATCGCCAGATTGTCACACCGCTCGACCTCGAACGCGAGTGGGGATTGAGTGAGGGCAACATCTTTCAGGGCGAGCTTTCTCTTGAACAGTTGTTCTTCTTGCGGCCGGTGCCCGGATGGGCGCAGTATCGCACGCCGGTGAAGAATCTTTATATGTGCGGCTCGGCGACGCATCCCGGCGGCGGCATCATGGGTGCGAACGGCAGGCTTGCGGCGCTTGAAATCCTCAAAGACTTCAAGGGGGCTGCGTAATGGCCTCCGAAAGAGTCATCATCGTCGGCGGCGGCCACAACGGAGTGATCACCGCGTTTTACCTGGCCAAGGCGGGATTCAAGCCGCTAGTCCTTGAGCGCCGCGAAGTGCTCGGCGGTGCTGCGATTACGGAGGAGTTCTATCCCGGATTTCGCTGTCCAACGCTGGCGCATGCGTCGTCGATTCGTCCTGATATCGCGCGTGACATGCATCTGGAAAAGCATGGCTTGCGCATGATTGCGCCGGATGCTGTGCTGACGGCGCTATCACCCGATGGACGCGCGCTGACACTTTATTCCGATCTGAAAAAGACGCAGGCCGAGATCGCAAAATTCTCGCAGAAAGATTCCGCGAAGTACGCCGAGTTTCTGCAATCGATGACGCAGATGGGTGGGGTCATCGCGCAGGTGTTGGCCCAAGCCGCGCCGGATATCGATCATCCCAGCTCTGGCGACTTGTGGGGATTGCTGAAGGCTGGCCGCTCCATTCGCAAGCTGGGCAAGAAAGATATGTACCGGCTGTTGCGCTGGGGGCCAATGGCCGCAGCCGATCTGGTCGCGGAATATTTTGAGACTGAGTTGCTGCGCGCGATGCTCGCAGCCCGCGGAATTTTCGGCAGCTTTCTGGGGCCGTGGTCGGCGGGCAGCGCGTTGGTCATGTTGCTGAAGTCGGCGGCCGAGCCGCATCCCGGCGGATCGTCATCATTTGCCGCGGGCGGTGTTGGTGCGATCACGCAAGCGATGGCAGCCGCAGCGCAGCAAGCCGGAGCGGAAATTCGCACCAACGCAGAAGTCCGCGAAATCATTGTCAAAGATGGCGCCGCTTCCGGCGTAGTGCTGGCCAGCGGCGAAGAAATTTCTGCGCGCGCTGTGATCTCGAACGCCGATCCAAAAAGAACTCTGCTCGGCCTCGTCGATCCGTCTTATCTCTCGCCCGACTTCGCCATGAAGCTAAAAAACTTCCGCATGATGGGCACGGTCGCGAAAGTAAATCTCGCGCTGTCGAGCCTGCCGAAATTTATCGGACTGAGCGGCAGCAGCGTGCTCAGTGGACGCCTGCACGTCGGCCCCGAAATCGATTATCTGGAGCGCGCCTTCGACCAGTCGAAGTATGGAGAATTTTCGCAGCATCCCGTGCTTGAAGTCGCGATTCCAACGGTGAGCGACCCGGCGCTGGCGCCGCCGGGCAAGCACGTGATGTCAATCTATATGCAGTTCGCACCATATAAGCTGAGGCACGGCACATGGCATACCCAGCGCACCGAACTGGGCGAGACTGTCGTGAAAACACTGGTTCAATATGCTCCCGACCTGGCACAACTGATCGAGCACCACGAGGTGATCACGCCGAAAGATTTGGAGGACGTGTACGGTCTAACCGGTGGCCATATTCTGCACGGAGAGCTCTCGCTCGACCAGTTTTTCACCATGCGCCCTCTGCTGGGCTGGGCGCGCTACGCCACGCCGATTCAGAATCTCTATCTATGCGGCTCAGGGACACATCCCGGCACAGGCCTGACCGGCGGCTCGGGTGCCAACGCGGCCAAGGAAATTTTGAAGCAGTTGAAGGCTGATCGACGATGAGGTCAGCATAAGCAAATTCTGCCCGCAGATTTGAACTGTCCGCGATATGACCCGCGCCACGCCGTGTGATGTGGCGCGACTTCGTCAGTGGTTAGTGTCGAAGTAAAAGACATGCTGCAAGTTGCCGATGGCAAAACCGGCGATATCCGAAGGATGAAGCTCTCGACGCAGGCGGCGTGAGTGGCACTTCCTGAGGAAACCGCGTCCTTCGACGAGGCCAAACCCTCCATTGCGGTGAGCTAAGTGGAAGTTTCAACCACGGATGAATCCACAGCCGTCTGTTGCGACTTGGCAGCCGCCCGCGCCGTGTATTTGTCTTTTAAGGCAAGGAACGGCCCTTCAAGATACTGGCGCGAGAGCAGTGCAATTGCGAACGAAACGCTTAATATTACTACCGTCCGAACCAGGACGGTTGCCGTGGGGCCAAGGTGCGCAAATTGCTGACGGTGCATGATGTATTGAAAACCATCGCCTACTGAAAGATGCACCAAGTAGAGACAGTAACTGAGCGCTCCTGAGATTTGCATAAAACCGCTTCTCAAGAAAGCCGTCCACTTGGTACCGCGATAAAGCAGGACGAGAATGAGCAACGCACCGAAAAATAGATAAGCCTGCGTGTATCTTAAGGCAACCGCAACGGGCGTCTTCGTACCGAACAGGCCAAACCTTGCGCCCGCGGCGCTCATCACGATCAAGGCAGCGAAGAGTGCGGCAGCTACTTTGTAAGCCAAAACCCGATCAAAATACTTCGATCCAACCCAAATAGCCAAGGCCGCCCCTGCTGCCAAACCGTCGAGACGAAACCAAGATAGATCGTAGATGACCTGGGGATTCATCCCTCGGGCAGCGTAAACTCCGCGCAGGATTGGGGATGCCAGGAAAATGACGGCGCAAAGAAACAGGAGTTTTCGTCGATCCAGCAAAAGTACGATTCCGGGCCAGAGCAAATAAAAATGTTCTTCGACGGCCAACGACCAAAGGACGCTTGGCCCATGGGGGACACGGATGGTAAACAGATGCGACAGATTGGCGCCAAAAAAAGAACTTAGCAAGAAATAACGCCAGTAGCCACGGTAAAAGAACGCCCAAATCAGGACTAGCGAGAAATAAAGCGGCATGATGCGCAAGAACCTGCGAATGTAAAAATTCTTGAAATAGTGCGGCTGGTCCTTGGTTGCCAGTAAAATCCCGGTAATCAAGAAACCAGAGAGGAGGAAAAAGAGATCTACTCCAAGCCACCCGTGGCTGAGGATTTCTGCCACTGATTTAGGCAGAAAGTCAAGCGCCCCCCATTGATTGTGGAAGCCCCAGAAGGAGTGCATGATCAGCACCATCCAAATGGCAATGGCTCTGATTCCGTCGAGCTCTGGGATGCGACGCTGCAATTTTTCGCTCGCTCGGCCTAATTAAGGGCGCCTGCTTGATCGACCTACATCGCTGGGTAAGAGAATGAGAATTCCAGCGCACAGCCGCCCAACTTGATCGGGAGCTCTGCGATCTGTGAATACGTGAAGTAAACTCTGTTGAATTGTATGAACCGGACCGAATCCATCGACTAATCTTAGTTTGGTTACGTCCATTCGGATTGTATCTTGGCTTTCTGTTGCGCCGGATGTACCGTTATGGTAACTTAAAAACTTATCCCGAACGTGCGTAAGGGATCTTTAGGGACAGACTCGCCTTTGAGGGCGAATTTATCCTTTGCTGGCGTAGCTCAGTCGGTAGAGCATCTGATTTGTAATCAGAGGGTCGGGGGTTCAAATCCCTTCGCCAGCTCCAGCATCGGTGGCGGACGGCCGCGGGCTAGGGTTCGTGGGCTAGCAGATTTGGGCCGACATATTAAAGACTGCGGCGGCGAAGTTTCACATCCTCAGGCACTCCATAAGGAATCACTTCCAAATGTGGTGTGAGCGCGGCGGAACGATGCGCGCGTAGCTTTGTGCTGTGTGGCGTTCGCGATTTAATTGCGGTCCGGTGAAAAAGTTAAAAAGTCAACGCCGGGAGGCGGTGGTTTTGCACAGGTGGGTGAGTGGTTAAAGCCGGCAGACTGTAAATCTGCTCCTCCTAGCGGGGTACGAAGGTTCGAATCCTTCCCTGTGCACCAGAATTAGGAGTGAGCGCGTGAATCGGGTTTGGCTGGCGCTGGGGGCATACGTGGCTTTGGGAGTTCTCTCCTGGAGAACGATTGACGAGCCGCGAATCCGGCTGGCGACCCTGGCGGTGTTGGGAATGTTTGCGTTGAAGACGCTGCTGCATCGCAGGAACGCGGGAGTGAGTACCGAGGGAATCAGCGCTGGCGAAGTCGCTGCTGTGCAAGGCAGTGCTGATCGGGAAAAATAAGTTTTGCCGATGTAGCTCAGTTGGTAGAGCACTCCCTTGGTAAGGGAGAGGTCACCAGTTCAATCCTGGTCATCGGCTCCAGAGTTGAGGCGTTTTGCGGGCGTGAGCGAAGCGGGAGCCCGCAGCCGAAATCCCGAGCGTGGTTTGCGAGGGAACAATTGCAGGAAGGGCGGGAGTAACTCAGTGGTAGAGTCACAGCCTTCCAAGCTGTTGGTCGCGGGTTCGATCCCCGTCTCCCGCTCCAGAGATTCGTAGCGCTGGGAAACATCTGATAAGGACGAAGAGAGAAC
>CAWCVJ010000002.1:0-52575 GCA_963799065.1 Terriglobia bacterium | reverse complement strand
ACAGTGGGCGCGGGAACGATTGCGGAAATATTGAAGTAGGAAAATCAACGGCCGCGGACATGAGTGTCCGCGCCACACAACAAGTCGGGAATAGGGAGTGAGCGATGCCCAGAGAAATTATCAACTTGCAATGCGGAGATTGCAAAGAGCGGAATTATTCGACCACCAAGAACCGTAAGACCACCACGGAGCGCTTGGAGTTCAAGAAGTTCTGTTTTCGATGCCGGAAGCATACGCCGCATAAAGAAACGAAGTAGGGAAGCGTGCCGAACGCGCGAGTTTGCATTCTCGCAAAAAACGCGAGAATGTTCGCGCGGCACGCCCAGATCCTTCGGTGACGAAAAGCCGTCACCTCAGGATGACAGAGAGTTTAGGGGCGTAAGCTCAACGGTTAAACTGTCGGTCTCCAAAACCGAACTTGGGGGTTCGAATCCCTCCGCCCCTGCCAAAGTTTTGGAGTTGATCGACGGCTTGGACGAGTTGTAAAGCCGAGTTTTGTGAGAAAGTTAAGGGTAGGGTGATGGGAGTCGAGACGAAGAAAATGTCGAAGGCGATTGCAGCAGCGGCCCCGGACGACGACGGTTTTATCGGACGGGTAAAGGCCTGGCCCGAACAGACCAAGACTTTTTATAACGACGTGCGCAACGAGATGCGCAAGGTGACCGCTCCTTCGTTGAAGGAAGTGCAGGCCACGACCGCGGTCGTGATTATTACTGTGTTTCTGTTCGGCGTTTATTTTTGGGCCGTGGACGATACTATCGGCAGGCTTGTGAATTGGATGTTCAAGTACTTCACCAACCGTTAAGCTGTGGAAGCGAGCGGGTTGATTATGCAGGATGAAGCAGAGGAAAAAAACGTGACCGGTGCGACAGCACAAGAAGTGAGTGAAGTCCCTGCGGTGGAAGCGGGCGCGGCGGCCGAGACGCCGCACAATCCGAACATGCGGTGGTACATCATCCACTCCTACTCGGGCTTCGAGCGCAAGGTGAAAGAGTCGCTGGAATCGCGAGTGCAGGCGTTCGGCTTGCAGGACAAGATTGGCAAGGTCCTGATCCCGACAGAAGCGGTCACGGAAGTTCGCAACGGCAAGAAATATACGGTGGAGCGCATGTTCTATCCCGGCTATGTGCTGGTGGAGATGGACATGAACGACAACGTCTGGCATGTGGTCAAGGCGACGCCGCGCGTGACCGGATTCGTCGGCACCGGGCAGCAGCCGACGCCGCTTTCCGAAGAGGAAGTACAGCACATTATTTATCGCGTCGATCAGGCGAAGGATTCGCCCAAGCTCAAGGTGCGCTTCGAGAAGAACGAAAGCGTACGCATCACCGAGGGGCCGTTCTCGACGTTCCAGGGAATTGTGGACGACGTCAACGAAGATCGCCAGACGGTGAAAGTGATGGTTACAATTTTTGGCCGCTCCACTCCGGTGGAACTGGAATTCAATCAGGTGGAGAAGGTCGTCGCCTAGTCGGCGAGATTTCGTTTTAAGTCAAGGTCATTAGATTATGGCAAAGAAGGTTACAGGATCAGTCAAGTTGCAAATCGCGGCGGGCAAGGCTACGCCTGCGCCGCCGGTTGGCCCCGCGCTCGGTCAGGCGCAGGTCAACATCATGGAGTTCTGCAAGCAGTTCAACGCGCGCACCAGCCAGAAGGAGCTCGAGGGCCTGGTGATTCCGGTGGTCATTACGGTGTTCAGCGACCGTACTTTTACCTTCATCACCAAGACTCCGCCGGCCGCCGTTCTGCTCAAGAAGGCTGCGGGGATTGCCAAGGGATCGGGAACGCCTAATAAAGACAAGGTTGGCAAGGTCACGGCCAAGCAGGTGGAAGAGATCGCTCGCCAGAAGATGCCGGATCTTAATGCCGCGTCGGTTGAAGCGGCCATCAAGAGCATTCGCGGGACGGCGCGCTCGATGGGTTTGGAAGTCGCAGGCTAGTTTCGGCTTTGCGAGTTTGAGTAGGACGAGCATTTCAGTCGAATATCACCACGGCGGTGCGGAGCAACGCGTCGCGGTGGGAGACAAGAGGAAGAATGAAAAAAGCGGGAAAGAACATCACTAAGGCGCGCGCGGCGATCGAGCAGCGTCCTTATCTTCTGGAGCAAGCGGTTCCGCTGCTACAGAAAGTCAAGTTCAGCAAGTTCGATGAGACCGTAGAGATTACCCTGCGTCTCGGAGTCGATCCCAAGCACGCCGACCAGATGGTGCGCGGCACCGTCGTTCTGCCGCACGGTCTGGGTAAATCGAAAAAAGTGTTGGTGATCGCCAGCGGCGACAAGATTCGCGAAGCCGAGCAGGCAGGCGCCGACTTCTTCGGCGGCGAAGAAATGGTCGAGAAGATCAACAAAGAAAACTGGACCGACTTCGATGCTCTGATTGCCACTCCTGATGTGATGAAATCTGTGGGACGCTTAGGCAAAGTGCTTGGCCCCAAAGGGTTGATGCCGAATCCGAAGACTGGCACCGTCACCTTCGACGTAGCTAAGGCGGTGCAGGAAGTGAAGGCCGGTAAAGTTGAGTTCCGCACCGACAAGACTGCGCTCGTGCATGTTCCTGTGGGCAAGATTTCGTTCACCCCGGACAAGCTGATCGACAATGCGCGGGTCGTCATCACCAGCATCGTTAAGGCCAAGCCGGCGGTTGCCAAGGGTAAGTACGTGAAAGGCGCTTACCTGAGTTCGACCATGGGGCCGGGCATTTCGCTGGATACGACTCCGATCGAAACCGCGGCTAAAGCGTAGCGGTTTTTGAATCGGCGGTTTCGGGTTTGCAAGAGCGGTTTCGAGTTGTCGAAAAAAGACGTTTAGAGGATCAGAACTATGGCGGTTACAAGAGCGAAAAAAGTTGAACAAGCGGAGAAGTTAAGCGCCGACCTGAAAAAAGTGTCGAGCTTAATCGTGACCACATACACCAAGATGACAGTGGCGCAGGATTTCGAATTGCGCAAGACAGTGCGCAGCTCCGGCGCGAAGTATGTCGTGGTCAAGAACACCCTGGCTGAGCGCGCCGCCAAGGGTACCAAGGTCGAGCCGGCACTGACGAATTTGAAAGGCATCACCTCGATCGCCTATACCCAAGGCGATCCCGTGGCGCTGGCGAAAGTGCTCTCGAAGTACGCCAAGGACAATCCTGAATTCACCTTCAAGACTGGCATCGTCGAAGGCCGCGTGATTTCGGTGAAGGATATTGACGCACTGGCGAACATGCCATCGAAGGAAGAAATTTATGCCAAGCTGCTGATGCTGATGAACGCTCCGGCGCAACAACTGGTGACGGTGATCAACGCCGCAGGGCGCGACTTGGCTGTGGTTATTGGCCAGGGCGTGGAGAAGGGCAAGTTTGCCGGGGCTCCGGCAGCGAGCTAGTCGTTTTCGGCAAACAGCGCCGGGACGAACGAATACATAGGTCCTTCGCTTCGCTCGGGATGACAGGTTTTTGCTGGGCGATGACAGGGCTTTTCATAAGAATTTGGTTTTTGGCAG
The DNA here is from genome assembly GCA_963799065.1 of Terriglobia bacterium. GTDB lineage: Bacteria > Acidobacteriota > Terriglobia > Terriglobales > Acidobacteriaceae > JAJPHW01. The sequence continues at coordinate 49,091 of CAWCVJ010000002.1, read as the reverse complement.
TGGAGGGTTGCGGGGAGCTTGAACCGTTTGTTGTCTGGCAGACGTGAATAAAGCGGGCCGCACTGGAAACTTGCACTGCCGGGAGCGAAAAAGCGGTACAAAAAGAAATCGACACCTAAACAACGGAGAACTAACATGGCGGATTTACAGCAACTGGAAGAACAAATCGTAGGGTTGTCGCTGCTGGACGCGGCGGCGCTCGTAAAACAGCTTGAGTCCCGGCTGGGAGTCTCGGCGGCAGCCGCGGCACCGGTCATGGTGGCGGGCGGCGGCGCAGCGGCAGCGGGCGCGGCTCCGGCTGAGGAGAAGACCGAATTCACCGTCGTCCTGAAGGACGTGGGCGCCAATAAGATCAATGTGATCAAGGCGGTACGCGAGGTCACGAGCCTGGGCCTGAAGGAAGCCAAGGATCTGGTCGACGGCGCTCCCAAGACCATTAAAGAGGGCGTTTCCAAGGACGAAGCAGCCACCATCCAGAAGAAATTTACGGATGCGGGCGCCACAGTCGAAATCAAGTAGTTGCCGGGGCGGGGCCTTGCATACGGTCCCGCTTTCAGTCCCTTTGGCGTAGCGAAAGGGGCTGCGGCGACGGCTCATCTGCTCTATTTTGAGCGGACTGTGAATTTTATTCTTCTAAAGAAGCGTTTGGAACAGTATTTGCATCTATACTGTTACTGCATTCCGCTTCTTAATGGTGACGGTCAACTTTCCCTCTTTGCTGGACTTGGGCGGCAATAGGGAAGTTGCGGGTCGCGGTTGGGCAGGCTGTCCTGCGGGCGGCAGGACGGAAACAGGCCTTAAAGAACTGGCGCGAAAAAGACAAATTTCAACAAGAACAGAGTGCCGCAATCGGCGCCTACGGGAACTCACGTCCCTGCGGGCGCACATTCTTTTGTGTAACGTTTTCGGCTTATAGAGCCAAGCGCGTCCACCGCGCTCAAAAATCCGCAGTATTCGCCGCAGCTTTTGGCTGCGAGTTGGGAGTTATCTGAATGGCAAAGCATAACCGTTTCCGCACACGTTTCGACTTCTCTAAAATTCCAGCCACCATCCAAATTCCGAACCTGATCGAGGTTCAGAAGCGTTCCTATGAGCGCTTCCTGCAAATGGATCGCCTGCCCAGCGAGCGCGACGACGCGGGTTTGCAATCGGTGTTCCAGTCGGTGTTTCCAATCTCCGACTTCCGCAACGTATCACAGTTGGAGTTTGTGGATTTCGCCATTGGTAACTGGGAGTGCAAGTGCGGCCACCTGAAAGGGCTGCATCACCTGCGCACGACTTGTAAGAACTGCGGCAATACCGTCATTACGGATCCATTTCATCCCGGCGACGTGCTGTGCCATAAGTGCGGAACGTACAATGCCAACACGCCCGACTTCTGCAACAAGTGTGGCGACCCGGTCGGCCTGCAATTGAAATATGACGTGGCGGAATGTGAAGAGCGCGGCATGACTTACTCCGCGCCGCTCAAAGTCACCATGCGCCTTACGATTTTCGAGAAGGATGCAGAGACCGGCAACCGTTCCATTCGCGACATTAAAGAGCAGGAAGTATTCTTCGGCGACGTGCCGTTGATGACCGATAACGGCACCTTCATCATCAATGGCACCGAGCGCGTCATCGTCAGCCAATTGCATCGTTCTCCGGGCGTGTTCTTCGAGAGCGCCAACAATCGCACCTACTTCCTGGGCAAGATCATTCCCTACCGCGGATCGTGGGTGGAATTTGAGTACGACCAGAAGAACGTTCTCTACGTGCGCATCGATCGCAAGCGCAAATTCCTGGGTACGATTTTCCTGCGCGCTTTGGGGCTGCGTTCCAGCGAAGACATTCTGCGCACCTTCTATACCGTCGATCGCCTGGCGGTGCGCGACAAGAAACTTTATTGGACGCTCGATCCCACCAGCGATAAAGCCACCAACCTGCTGGGCATGAAGCTGGCGCACAGTATCAAGAGCAAGTCGGGCGAGGAAATCGCGCACTCCGGCCGCAAGATCAATGCCGCCACGCTGAAGGAAATTCAGAAGGCGAAAATCTCCGAGATCGAAGTCGACATTTCCGACCTCGAAGGCGCATGGGTTGCCGGCGACGTGGTCGATACCACGACCGGCGAAGTGCTGCTGGAAGCCAATTCCGAACTGACCGCCGATAAGCTCTCGAAGATCCTCGAGTCTGGCGTGGTCGAGATCAGCCTCGTCTTCCCGGAGCGCGACGACGTGGGCACGGTGATCTGCCAGACCCTGAAGCGCGATTCGATCAACACGCCGCAGGAAGCGCTGATCGAAATTTACCGCAAGTTGCGTCCCGGCGATCCGCCGACGTTGGATACGGCGACGGCGCTGTTCCACGGCATGTTCTTCGATCCCCGCAAGTACGATTTTTCTCGCGTGGGACGCCTGAAGTTCAACATCAAGCTGTATGAGTCGCAGGACGCGAGCAGCCTGGAAAACCGCACGCTCGATCCCAACGATTTCTACGCGACCATTCGCTACCTGCTCAAGCTGCGCAAGAACATTGGCTCAGTCGATGACATCGATCATCTTGGCAACCGCCGCGTACGCGCGGTCGGCGAGTTGATGGAGAACCAGTTCCGCATCGGCCTGGTGCGCATGGAGCGGGCGATTAAAGAAAAAATGTCCGTCTACCAGGAGATGTCGACGGCGATGCCGCACGACCTGGTCAATGCCAAGCCGGTCATGGCCGCGATTCGCGAGTTCTTCGGATCGTCGCAGCTGTCGCAGTTCATGGATCAAACCAATCCGCTCTCCGAGATCACGCACAAACGGCGGCTCTCGGCGCTGGGGCCGGGCGGTTTGTCGCGTGAGCGCGCAGGCTTTGAAGTCCGCGATGTTCACCCTACGCACTACGGACGCATTTGCCCGATTGAGACGCCGGAAGGTCCTAACATCGGACTGATTTCGTCTTTAAGCTGTTATGCCCGCATCAACGATTACGGCTTCATCGAGTCGCCCTACCGCCGCGTGAAAAACGGTCGTGTCCTCGACTTCGTGAGCGTAGTCAATGGCGGAGACAGCGAACTCAAGGTCGGCGATCATCTGGAAAAGCACGAGATGATCAAGCTCAACGCCGAATTGAAAGAAAAGAAGAAGCGGCAGGTCGACTTCGAGCCGTTCTCCTTCTATCAATCGGCTTGGGAAGAAGATCGTCACGTGATCGCGCAGGCCAACGTCGAACTCGACGACAAGGGCCGCATCGTGGGCGATCTGGTCAATGCTCGTAAGGCTGGCAACTTCGTTCTGGTCGCACAAAACGATGTCGATTACGTTGACGTCAGTCCGAAGCAACTGGTGTCGGTCGCGGCGTCGCTGGTTCCGTTCCTCGAACACGACGACGCGAACCGCGCACTGATGGGTGCGAACATGCAGCGTCAATCGGTTCCTTTGCTTCGCGCCGAGGCTCCTATCGTGGGTACCGGTATGGAAGGCGTCACGGCGCGCGATTCCGGCGCTGTGATTCTGGCCAAGCGCAACGGCATCATCGATTCCGTCGACTCGGAGCGCATTATCGTCCGCGTCGAGGGCGAGCATCATCCCGGACAGTTGTCGCGCGAAGTGGGCAGCGATATTTATCAGCTGACCAAGTTCAAGCGCTCCAATCAGAACACTTGCATCAACCAGAAGCCGACCGTGATTAAAGGGCAGCGCGTGGCCAAGGGCGAAGTCATCGCCGACGGTCCTTGCACCGATCATGGCGAGTTGGCGCTGGGACGGAACGTTCTGGTGGCCTTCATGCCGTGGCGCGGTTACAACTTCGAGGACGCGATTCTGGTCTCCGAAAAACTGGTGAAAGAGGACTACTACACCTCGGTTCACATCGAGGAGTACGAAATCGAAGCCCGCGACACCAAGCTGGGGCCGGAAGAAGTGACCCGCGATATTCCGAACGTCAGCGAAACCATGCTGCGCAACTTGGACGAAGCCGGCGTGATTCGCATCGGCGCTTCGATCAAGCAGGGCGACATCATGGTGGGCAAGGTCACGCCCAAGGGCGAGACGCAGCTCACTCCGGAAGAGAAACTGCTGCGCGCGATCTTCGGCGAAAAGGCCGGCGACGTGCGCGATGCTTCGCTCTACTGTCCGCCGGGCATCGAAGGCGTGATCGTGGACGTGAAAATCTTCTCTCGCAAAGGGCAGGAGAAAGATGAACGCGCCAAGACGATTGAAGCCGCACAGATTGGCAAGCTGGAAAAGAATCTGTCGGACGAAATCCGCATTCTCACCGACGAACGGTTGAAGCGCCTGGACAACATTCTGGGCGGTAAAGTGGTGCAGGCGGACTTGCACGATGAGCGCACCAACAAGCGCTTGCTGGCCAAGGACGCCGTCCTCGACCGCGAAGCGATTGAGCGCATCTCGACCCGAAACCTGAAGCGCATCAAGTACGCCGACAAAGATCCGCGGGTAAACGAGCAAATCGACGAAATCGAAGAGATGACGTCGCGGCAGATTGATGTCCTTAAAAAGATCAAGGACGAGCGCAAAGAGAAGCTGACCAAAGGCGACGAGTTGCCGCCGGGCGTGATCAAGCTGGTCAAGGTCTACATCGCCATGAAGCGCAAGCTGAGTGTGGGCGATAAGATGGCCGGCCGTCACGGCAACAAGGGCGTCATCGCGCGCATTCTGCCGGAAGAGGATATGCCGTACCTTCCCGACGGAACGCCGATGGAGATCGTGCTCAATCCGCTGGGCGTGCCTTCCCGTATGAATGTGGGACAGATTCTTGAGACCCACCTGGGATGGGCCGGTCACGAACTGGGCAAAAAGATTGGCAAGCTGCTCAAGGAAAACACGAAGGAAGAAGCCATCCGCCGTGAATTGAAGTTGTTGTTCAAAGACACGGTGCTGGCCGAAACGATTGCCGATCTTGACGGCGACGAACTCATGGCGATTGCTCCGACGTTGACCCGCGGCGTGTTCTGCGGTTCGGCGGTGTTCGACGGCGCGCGCGAAAGCGAAATCAAAGCATTGCTGCGAAGCGCGGGACTGCCAGAGTCGGGAAAGATTTTCCTGCACGACGGCATGACCGGCGATCAGTTCGAGCAGCCGGCGACCGTGGGCTACATTTACATGCTGAAACTGTCGCACTTGGTGGACGACAAGATTCACGCTCGATCCATCGGGCCCTATTCGCTCATCACCCAGCAACCGCTGGGCGGAAAAGCGCAGTTCGGCGGACAGCGCTTCGGAGAAATGGAAGTCTGGGCCCTCGAAGCTTACGGCGCAGCCTTCATCCTGCAGGAGTTGTTGACGGCGAAGTCCGACGACGTATACGGCCGCACCAAGATTTACGAGGCCATCGTCAAGGGCGAAGCCGCCATGGAGCCGGGCGTGCCCGAATCGTTCAACGTTCTGATTCGCGAATTGCAATCGTTGTGTCTGGACGTCGAATTGATCAAGGCCACTGACCGCAGAGCCTTGCTGGGCGCGACTTCGGCAGCGGACTAAATCAGGCGCGCCAAAGTTTGAAGTAACGATTTTTTGAGACTCGTAATCGATCGCGAGTTTTAGAAGTGAACACTTTTAGAAGTACGAATTTTTAATAACGCTATCCGCCGCTAACGCTCTCGAGCGGCGGGTACAACGACCGGCCACTAAGACTGGCGGTGATTCTGAGAGCCGCCCGCGGTAGCGAATGACCGCAGGAAGCGGAGGAACACCTTGTTTCGTTCGAGCCCCTTTGATTTAGCGAATCCGATTGCGGATTTCGACGCCATTCGCATCAGCCTGGCTTCCCCGGAGAAGATCCGAAGCTGGTCTCACGGCGAAGTGACGAAACCGGAAACCATCAACTACCGCACCTTCAAGCCGGAGCGCGATGGCCTGTTTTGCGCCCGCATCTTCGGCCCAGTCACGGACTGGGAGTGCTTGTGCGGCAAGTACAAGCGCATGAAACATCGCGGAGTGATCTGCGATAAGTGCGGGGTGGAAGTTACGCTCTCGAAAGTGCGCCGCGAGCGTCTCGGCCACATCGAACTGGCTTCGCCCTGTTCGCATGTGTGGTTCTTCAAGGGACTGCCCAGCCGCATCGGCCACTTGCTCGACATCACGCTGCGCGACCTGGAATCCGTCCTTTACTTCGAAGCCTACGTAGTCGTCGAAGCGGGCGATGCTCCTGTAAAAGAGCGCGAAGTCATCAAGGACGAAGCCAAGTTCCGCGAACTCGATCAGCAATTCCGTCCCACCGGATTCAAGGCAATGATGGGCGCGGAAGCCATCAAAGAGCTGCTCAAGCGCGTCGATACCGAAGCGCTCTCCGTCGAGATGCGCGACAAGATGCGCAGTGAGACTTCGCTGCAAAAGCGCTTGAAATATACCAAGCGCCTGAAGGTGGTCGAAGCGTTCCGCAAGAGCGGCAACAAGCCCAACTGGATGATCTTGGATGTCGTTCCGGTCATTCCACCAGAGCTTCGTCCACTCGTGCCACTAGACGGCGGTCGGTTTGCGACTTCCGATCTGAACGATCTGTATCGCCGTGTCATCAACCGCAACAACCGGCTCAAGAAGCTGATGGATCTGCACGCTCCTGAAGTCATCGTGCGCAATGAAAAGCGCATGTTGCAGGAAGCCGTGGACGCGCTGTTCGATAACGGTCGCCGTGGCCGCGTCCTGCGTGGCGCGAACAATCGTCCGCTGAAGTCATTGTCCGATACGCTCAAGGGCAAGCAGGGCCGCTTCCGCCAGAACCTTCTCGGCAAGCGCGTCGACTACTCGGGCCGTTCCGTCATCGTGGTTGGGCCGGAACTCAAGCTGCATCAGTGCGGCCTGCCCAAGAAGATGGCGCTCGAACTGTTCAAGCCATTCATCTATCACCGGCTCGAACAGACCGGAAACTGCACCACCATCAAGCAAGCCAAAGAGATGGTCGAACAGCAGGAGCCGATCGTTTGGGACATTCTCGAAGAGGTCATCAAAGATCATCCCGTGCTGCTGAATCGCGCGCCAACGCTTCACCGCCTCGGCATTCAGGCTTTCGAGCCGGTGCTGGTGGAAGGCAAGGCGATCAAGATTCATCCGCTGGTCTGCACCGCGTTCAACGCCGACTTTGATGGCGACCAGATGGCGGTACACATTCCGCTATCGCCCGAAGCTCAGGTCGAGGCCAGCGTGTTGATGCTGTCGTCGCACAACATTCTTTCGCCCGCGTCCGGTCACCCGATTACGGTGCCGACGCAGGACATGGTGCTCGGTCTTTACTACCTGACAAAGGGCAAGCCCGGCGCCAAGGGTGAAGGCCGCGCCTTTGCCAACATCGAGGAAGTGTTGCTGGCGGTCGATGCCGGCGAAGTCGAAACGCTGTCGCCGATTCGGTTGCGCTACACCGGCGAAGTTATCGACCTCACGACCGCGTACGACGATCAGGACGTCACCCACACCGAGCCGGTTCCTTATGAACGGCAGTTCATCAATACGACCGTGGGACGCGCTGTTTTGAACGACCATCTTCCTGAGGGCATGCCTTACATCAATGGCTTGCTCAAGAAGAAAGGCATCGCTCAACTGGTGAACTACACCTACCTGCGCTTTGGCCTGGAAGTCACGGTCAAAATGCTGGACGAAGTGAAGTCGCTGGGCTTCCGTTATGCAACGAAAGCCGGCCTCTCCATCGGCATTGACGACATGGTCATTCCCGACAACAAGAAGTCGCTGGTGAAGGAAGCTGAGAAGCAAGTCGTCGCCGTGCAGCAGCAGTATCTCGACGGCGCGATCACCAACGGCGAGCGCTACAACAAGGTCATCGAAATCTGGTCGGGGATCACGGAAAAAGTAGCCGACGAGATGTTCGGGCAGATGCAGCAGCGCGACAAAGAAGGTTTCATCAACCCGATTTACATCATGGCCGACTCCGGCGCTCGCGGATCGAAACAGCAGATTCGCCAGCTATCCGGTATGCGCGGCCTGATGGCCAAGCCGTCGGGCGAAATCATCGAGACTCCCATCACGGCCAACTTCCGTGAGGGCCTCACCGTGTTGCAATACTTCATCTCGACCCACGGCGCTCGTAAGGGACTGGCCGATACCGCGCTCAAGACCGCCGACTCGGGTTACCTCACCCGCCGTCTGGTGGACGTGGCGCAGGACGTCATCATCAGCGAATACGATTGCAATACGGTCGACGGAATTTATGTCGCCGGAATCGTCGAAGCGGGCGAGATTATCGAGCCGTTGCGCGACCGCATCGTGGGCCGCGTGTCGCTTGAAAAACTCAAAGACTACGACGGCAATGTGGTCGTGGACATCAATCAGGAAATCACCGAAGAACTCGCCGGGTCGGTTCAAGCGGCGGGCATCGAGCGGGTTAAAATTCGCTCCGTGCTGACCTGCGAATCCAAGCGCGGCGTATGCGTGATGTGCTACGGCCGCAACCTGGCCTCCGGGCGCCTCGTCGAACTCGGCGAAGCTACGGGAGTCATCGCGGCACAGTCCATCGGCGAGCCGGGAACCCAGCTCACCATGCGCACCTTCCACATCGGCGGCACGGCGTCGCGCGTCTCTGAGCAGTCCAAACTGGACGCGAAGAGCAACGGCCTGGTTCGCTTCATTGGTCTGCAAACGGTGAAGGCGAAGTCCGGCGACTTGGTGGTGATGAACCGTCAAGGCTCGATTGCGGTGGTCGATGAAAAGGGCCGCGAACGCGAGCGTTACGCGGTGGTTTACGGCGCCAAGGTTAAGGTGCAGGATGGCGATGCGGTCACCCTCGGCCAAGTTTTGGTTGAGTGGGATCCTTATACCTTCTCCATCCTGACTGAAATCGGCGGCACGGTGCAGTTCAAAGACTTGCAGGAAGGCGTCACGCTCCACGAAGAAGTGGATGAAGTGACCGGCCTCTCCCGGCATGTCGTAGCCGATTCGCCCGATGAAAAGCGTCAGCCTGCGATTGTGATCAAGGGCAAGACCAGCAAGCGTTACCTCATGCCGTCCCGCGCCCACTTGATGGTGCTCGATGGCGACACCACCTTCCCCGGCGATGTGCTGGCGAAGATTCCTCGCGAGACCACGAAGACCAAGGACATCACGGGCGGTCTGCCGCGCGTGGTCGAATTGTTCGAAGCGCGCAAGCCGCACGAAACCGCGGTCATCAGCGAAATCGATGGCACGGTGAAGTTCGGCGAAGTCTCCAAAGGTCAGCGCAAGATGTATGTCACCGCCGACAACGGAACGGAAAAAGAATACTCGGTTCCGCGCGGCGTTCACATCAATGTGCAGGAAGGCGAGCGCGTAAAGGCCGGCGAACCTCTCATGGATGGTCCGCTGAACCCGCACGACATTCTCGCCGTCCTCGGTGAAAAGGAACTCCAGGCGTATCTGGTGAACGAAATCCAGGAAGTCTACCGGCTCCAGGGCGTGAACATCAGCGACAAGCACATCGAAGTCATCGTTCGCCAGATGATGCGGTGGCGCAAAGTCGAGGATGTCGGCGACACTCGCTTCCTGCTCGAAGAGCAGGTGGACAAGTTCGCCTTCACCGAAGAGAACGAGCGTGTGATTCGCGAGGGAGGCCGTCCTGCAACCGGACGTCCGCTGCTGCTCGGCATCACCAAAGCGTCGCTGTCGACCGATTCGTTCATCTCGGCGGCCTCGTTCCAGGAGACCACGCGCGTGCTCACCGAAGCCTCGATTCAAGGCAAGGTCGATCACCTGCGCGGCCTGAAAGAAAACGTCATCGTCGGACGCCTCATCCCTGCCGGAACCGGCATGGAGTACTACCGCAACGTTCGGCTGTCGCCAGAAATGGAACAAGCCGCCGCCAAAGTACAAGAGGAAGTCTCCGCCGCATACGAAGAAGCCGAGCGCGCGCTAGAGCTCATGCGTACCGAAGGCGAAACCGAAGAGATGGCCGCAGAGTAATTGCTGCGTTACATTCGAAGTGCGAAGGCCCTCCGGGAAACCAGAGGGCCTTTTTTTGTGCCTCGGCTCCATGTTGCTATAATGATTACATTGCTTACAACGCTTACGCGGGAGGCTAAATGAAGGCGACTCGATCCGTTGTGCTCAGCATGCGATTACCCGTCGAGAGTGGGAAGCGATTGCAGCGCATGGCGCGACGGCATGGGTGGACGCCCAGCGACGCTAGCGCGCGCTTGGTCGAGGAGGGATTGCGGCGTTCGGAATTTGCATTCATCGACTTCCGCGACTCGCAGGCTGGACGACAGGCCTGCATCCAGGGGAGCACGCTCGCCGTCTGGGAAGTCGTGCTGATCGTCCGCAGCTATAAAAGCAGTGTCCCGGCTACTGCCAAACATTTGGGATGGACGGAGGCGAAGGTGCAGGCGGCCGTCAATTATGCCGAGGCGTTTCCCCTCGAGATTGACGAGGCACTCGCCGAGCATGAGGCCATCGATTTCAACGCTCTGAAACGAATGTTGCCGCAGTCCACGGAATTCGTCGTCGGCAAGTAGGCGACGATGCTCAAGCTGCTGCTTGACGAACACATATCGCCCGCTGTGGCCAAAGGGGTGCGCCGACGCCATCCGTCGCTGACTGTGTTGATGCTGGCGGAATGGGAAGACGGAAACTTTCTCGGGCAAGACGACTCCGCCTGTTTGAGAGCTGCGGCAGCTCAGAAGCTTACTCTGGTGACCTACGACCGCCGAACTATCCCGCCCTTGCTCAAGACGAGGACCGAGGAGGGCCGAAGTTACGGCGGAGTGATCTTTGTGGACGAGGAGACCATCGCTCCGTCCGAGATTGGCGGCTTAGTTCGCGCGCTATCGGAGCTTTATCGCGAAACTGGCAAGCTGGTGTGGACTGATCGGGCGTTGTTCTTGCGCCGCTAATTCCAGTGAATGGACTATGATGATGTCAATATGAAGAAGATTATCCAAGTTCACATCTTCCGGGGTGAGAGTCAATTTGTCGCCGAATGCCTTGATCTGCCGGTTGTCACGCAGGCAAAGACGCTTGACGAGCTGGCGCAGAATCTGAGGGAAGCGATCGCGCTGCAGTTGGAAGGCGAAGATCCCGCCAAGTTTGGTCTGGCCGAAAATCCTTCCATACTGGCGAGCTTTGAACTTCAGCCGCTGGCCCATGCCGAAGCTTAAAGTTCTCTCCGCAGCCCAAGTTATCGGAATCTTGTCGATCTTTGGGTTCGAGGTGGTCTCGCAACGAGGCAGCCATGTCAAGTTGCGGCGTACCGTGAGCGGAGGGAGCCAGACTTTGACGATCCCCAATCCAAAGAGCTAGACCGCGCAACCCTCGGAGCAATCTACCGGCAGGCTTCGCGCTACGTCCCGGAAAGTGAACTCATGCCGCATTTCTACACCGAGTAGCTCTTAACGGATGGCTGCGAAATGCTTGCGCCACTGATTTAGAATAGAACCGGAGCGGACTGCATCCGATCCGCTTGCTTTTATGGCTGCTAGCTCTCACTTTCCGAGGCCGGAACCCGCGACTGGATCGTCGTCCGCAGCCGCACCCGACACCCGGCGTATTGGTATTTCGGAGTTGCGTCCGCGGCCCCGGCCTACTACGCTGGGGCAGATGTTGTCGCGCTTCTTCAACCTGCTGCGGCTCGCATTTTGGCGAGCATTTCAGCACGACGCCTTCGCTACGGCCAAGGCGGCGGCGTATTCCGCAATTCTCACGTTTTTCCCCGCACTGCTGGTAGTCGGATCGGTGCTCGCTACGTCGCGTCAGACGAAGGTTTACCTGAGAGAAATTTCGTACGCTTTAGGTCGCATCCTGCCCGCGGGCAGCGAAGCTGCACTCGAATATCTCAAGGGTAACTCGCTGCAACGGCCTGTAGGCTTACTCGTCACAACATCGCTGCTTACGCTGTGGACCGCCTCCGGTGTCGTTATTTCCTGGATGGACGGCTTTCGCCGCAGTTACGAAATTCCCAAGACTTGGGGATTGGTGCAAGAGCGCCTGATTGCCTTCGGCCTCGTCATCATGGCGGGAGTTCCGCTCAGCCTGGCTACCGTCTTCGTAGCTTTCGGCAATCGCATCGAAACCCGCATCCTCTATTATCTGGGTCACGATTTCGGGCCGGCTATTCTTCTGCTGTGGCTGGTCATCCGCTGGACCATCGCGCTGCTCACCAGCATCACGGTCATCTCGCTGATTTATCACAACGCTGTCCCGCGCACCCAGCCCTGGCACAGCGTGTTGCCCGGCGCGACCGTCGCGACGTCGATGTGGTTCGGCGCAACCCTGGCCTTCGGCTGGTACCTGCAACACTATGCCGGATACAGCATCCTCTACGGATCGCTGGGCGTCGGCATCTCGCTGCTGGTCTGGATGTACATGGTCTCGCTCATCATTCTCGTAGGCGCTGAGTTTAACGCGATGATGTTTCCGCGCGCGAACCGGCCACGCGAGCTGCGCGAAGTCGGGCCCGCGAAGTCGGTCGTCTAGATCGTTCCCGTCGCGCCCTAGTCAGCTCGACCATGGCGTAATGGCGATGCACGCGGTCGATCGCCCTCAAGGGACGAAGCCGGTCACCCTCTATGGACCGGCTGTTGAACTAAGTTGGCGGCCCACTCGAGCGTTCTTTGGTTTCAGTGGGTGACGCACCCCATCCCACTGCCCGAGTTGCCGATATCTCATGGAGGATGGGACAATACACATCATGCAAACCTCCTTATCTTTATCCTTCATGTCTCCTCTCCTGACTGCTGGAATGCTGCTTGGCGTCGCGATGGCGCAGCAAGGCTCCGGGGCGGCTCCTTCTCAGCCATCCACCAGCGGGCAGGCTCCCGCGTCTCAGGGAATCTCAACCAAATCGACCACCGCAAACAAGACTTCCACCGGCATGGCAAGGAAGTCGAGTGTCGGCAGCGGCGCAGCAGTCACGCTCAAGACAGACACCGACAAGCAAAGCTATGCCATGGGCATGAACCTTGGTCTAAATCTCCACCACCAGGGGGTTACGGTAAACCCCGCGTTGGTCGCGCGCGGACTGAGCGACGCCCAGAGTGGCGGCAAGACACTCATGACGGAACAAGATGCGCGCACCGCGCTGGGCCAGTTGCAAGCCCGCGCCCAGGAGAATCTGGCGGCGAAGTCGAAGGAACAGAGTGCAAAGAATCGTAAGGCGGGTGAGGCATTTCTCGCCGAAAACAAGTCCAAGCCGGGCGTCGTCGCGTTGCCCGATGGTCTCCAGTACAAGATTGTGAAGGATGGCACCGGCCCCAAGCCCACGGCCAGCGACACGGTCAGTTGCGACTACAAAGGAACTTCGATCAACGGCAAGGAATTTGACAGTTCCGCCAGGCACGGCGGGCCGGCATCGTTCCCGGTGAGCGGAGTGATCAAAGGCTGGACCGAGGCCTTGCAACTCATGCCGGTGGGATCGACGTGGCAGTTGTTCATTCCCGCGGACCTGGCCTACGGCGATCATGGCGCGGGCAGCGACATAGAGCCCGGTGAAACGCTCATCTTCGAAGTGACCCTGAAGTCGATTGAGCAGAAGAAGGACGAGCCTAAGTAATTCCTTCCGGTCGGCGGCCCACTTAAGCCGTTCTCTGGCTTGAGTGGGCAAAAACGGCTGGGCGCTCCTCCATGTGCTGGTGGAAAGCGGCGTTCACGCAATTTTAATATTCTTTTCCATTTCCGTATTCTCCCCTCCATGCTAGCTTGCCACTAAGAGCTGTTAGCTGCTGGTTCCCGCAACCCCCAGCCAAAATCCCAGGAGGAACACACCAATGAAATCCACGGTCTCGTCGAGACTGGCCCTCGCCGTTCTCGCCACCGCTTTTGCTTTCGGTAGTTATGCATCTGCCGCCACGAACTTCCACGTGCTTTACAACTTCAAGAACGATCCCGACGGAGCCAATCCCAGCGCGGGATTTACCGCCGATAAGGCCGGCAATCTTTATACCACCACCTATGCGGGAGGAAACGATCCCGTCGTCGGCTGCGGAACCGTGGTTCAACTCACGCCCACCAAAACCGGCCTGACCGAAAAAGTTATCTGGACGTTTCAGTCGAACAACAATTTCAATGACGGCTGCAATCCCCAAGGCGGCTATCTCAATATCGATGGCGACGGCAACATCTATGGCGCCACGTCCTACGGCGGAACTCAGGGTAATGGAACGCTTTTTGAGTTGAGCAAGTCGGGCAGTGGCTGGACGGAAAAGATCCTCTACAACTTCACCGGCGGCAACGACGGCGGCACGCCCAACAGTGGCCTGGTGGCCGACGCGCAGGGCAATCTTTACGGCACCACTTACGCGGGTGGCTTCTATCTGGCGGGAACCGTATTCGAAGTCTCCCCTTCCGGCGGCCATTACACGTTCAAGACCATATACCAATATGTCAGCGGAAATTCTGGGAGCTTTGAAATCACCGGTCCCTTAGCGATTGATGCAGCGGGAAATTTATACGGCACCGCTGGGCCGAACCTGCCTGTCGATTACGGCTCGGTATTCGAACTCAGCAACGTCGGCGGTACGTGGAAGTTTAAGACTCTGTACAGCTTCTGCTCGCAAGGCGGATGTCTTGACGGTTGGTCGCCCTGGGGAGGCGTGACTCTGAACAATGGCAAACTCTACGGGGTCAACACCACTGGCGGAGCTTTCAACGACGGCAACATCTATCAGCTGAGTTTGAATGGCTCGACCTGGCAGGAAACCGTGGTGGATCAGCTCAACGGCTCGAACGGTAACTTCCCCTTTGCTCCGGTTACGTTCGATGCCGCGGGAAATCTTTACGCCTCGGCGCTGCTGGGAGGGGCGAATGGTTCGGGCTCAATCCTAAAACTGACGTATACCAGCGGCAGCTGGCAGGAGACCATCCTGCATTCGTTCGATGGAAGTGACGGATCGGAACCTCAATCGCAGCTCTATATCGACAAGGGTTACCTGATCGGCGCGGCATCAGGCGCCGGACCGCAAGGCAACGGCAACGTCTTCGCCATCGCTCAGTAATCTCGGCCAGAAAATGCATCGGTGCCCCAGGTTCACGTCCGCTTTTTGGAGGGCGAACCTGGGGCCATCCTTTCCCCTAGTGGCACTACGGCAGCACAGTCCCGATCACGCCGAAAGAGAGAACACCACATTGCTCGTCTGAATATCCTGCCTCGCCACAAAAGGACCAGTTGTATCCCAGTTGGGGCGAATCGAACAGGATCTGATCGCCCTCCTGATCGAAGGCGCGGAAACCATTCGTGTGCTGTGTGCTATTGCAGGCAAGATAATGAATGGTCTGACATGCTGAGTCATTTTGCCTCGTACATTCCGGCGTCGGGCGGGGTGGCAAACCTTTACGCCCTTTGTAAATGTGGGCACTGCGAGGCCATTTGTCACAGCTTTTGATCTGGCAAGAGGCTGGTGCGCACAAGTGTCCAGAGGAAAGCAGTGGCGCCGGAGCAGCTATCGGAGTTATGCTTTCGGGGAAGAGGGCGCAGTGAAACTAAATCAGCAGCGCGAGATCAAGATAAAACTCTCGACCGAGGCAGCATGAATGCCCACCTTTACAAAGAACGTAAAAGTGGGCCACCCGCCAAGGCGATGGAGTTGCTGCGTTTGCCGGTGGAGCGCCCCTACGACACGTTGACCATCGGACAGAAGTAAGGGGGAGAATGCCAGAGGTTATCAAGACGGATGCGCCACCCAAGGCCGATCGCCCGCCGATGGGGTTGCGACGAAGCTTGCTTACGCGCCCTGCGTTTATTTTCGCCATCGCGCTGATACTACGGTTGGCGACCGCCGCCATTTTCTTCCGCGGCGAGGGGCGTGACATGACGGTTGATAGCGTCTATAGGCTCGCCGAAGGATACGAAGCGGCGAACATCGCGCAGTCGCTCGCCAGCGGTCAGGGTTTCAGCAAACCTTGGCCGGGCGCCGGGCCCACTGCGTGGCTCACCCCGGTCATGCCAACGATACTCGCGGCGGACATGTTAGTTTTCGGCCTGCACAGCAGGGCGACTTTGCTCGTATTTGTCTTCTTCAATGACCTTTGCTCAGCGTTGACGATTTTTCCCGTGTTCTTCGTGGCCAGACGAGTCGCTGGCCGACAAGCCGGAGATCGCATCGCCGCGCTCGCCGCGTGGCTATTCGTGCTGAACCCTTCGGCCGGGCTGGCTGCATATGCGAATATCTGGTACACGACGCTCTCTGGACTTCTTGCCGCCCTGCTTCTGTGGGCTACGCTCGCCGTTCGCGATTCCAGAAAGCCTGCCGCATGGATTGCTTATGGCCTGCTGTGGGGAGCTGAGTTGCTGACTCACCCCACTTTCCTGGTGTTGATGCCGGTAGCTTTACTCTGGCTTGTCTGGCCGCGGCTGGGATTCAAATCGCTGGACACGAAACGAGTGAAGCTGGCCGCGTTCGCCTGCCTCGCCGCGGTCCTGTGTTGCGTACCGTGGACGGCCCGTAACTTCGTTGTCTTTCACCACTTCGTGCCCCTACGCTCGGATTTTGGTTTTGAACTCTGGCGCGCCAATCATGGTGGGCCGCCGGTGCACCCGAACGGCGACCCGGGGGAGCAGGCTGAGTTCTCCTCTTTGGGCGAGTACGCATACACACATGAAAAGCAGCATGAGGCGCTCGTTTGGATTCGCGCGCACCCTCGCGTTTATATGCTTGAGACGGCTCGGCGGGTCACGTATTTCTGGTTTGACCTCGTTGGCGACAATCCGCTGAGCAGGCTCGTGCATAAGAGGACGTGGTTTTTTAAGGCGAGGTTCTCGTACATCTTTGCCTTACTCGTAGCGGTGGTTATGGGATTAATCACCATTCGACGACAGCGGCGCGGGTACTTCTGGCTGTTCTTGTCCTTTCCCGTGATTTTTCCTCTCGTCTACTACATCGCTTTGGCCCGTGACTTCCATCGCTTTCCCATCGATCCGGTTTTGGCCGTTATCGCGGCTTTCGCAGTATCCGCGTGGTTGCCGGCCAAAGCGTTAGATGCCGCTGGCCCTAGTCCCCCTACCGCCCAAGATCGGGAAACAGTGCCCAGTGTATGCTAGCCTCACCGGTTGAGTGGCTACTAGATTCCGGCTAAGGAATACCCCATGAAAAAATATATTTTCCGGGCCCTTCTTACTTTGACACTCTCGCTCCCTGCATTCGGGCAGTTCACTGGCGCTGTGCCTGATGAAATCCGTCGTATCGATGGATCAATGGCCTCGCTGGTGAACGGAGGGACGACGGGTGGCACAGCATCGACACCGGTTTACACTACGAACTATGGCACGAGCGGCAGCCCCGAGGTCGCACTGGCTCTCTTCTCATGGAACAACGGTTCAGGGAGCGGATGGTCCTCTCCCCCTTCGACCGGAACAAACATTCTAAGCGTATCTCCGGCGGCAAACGAATTCGCTGCCTATGTTAATTATCAATCCCTGACTTCTCCCCGGAGCGTGTCAGCCGTGACGGGCACCTATGCAGGCTCAGGTAATGTGAAGTGGAATGCCGACACCCTTGCGCTAATCCCAACCACCGGGAGCACCATTACGATTAGAACGCCTACCTACGTTCAACAAGCGAGCGGAGCGGGAACGACCGCCACGGTGAATGCCCCGTCGGGAGAAGCTGCCGGGGACTTCTTGCTCGTCTGTGCTGCCTGGAGCACTGCGAGCGGCAATAGGCTTCAGGCCCCTGCGGGGGGGGTTGCGACTATCCTTACGAACACCCTTAGCACTAGCGACGCTATGACTTGCTACGCGAAGATGGCTGGAAGCAGCGAACCATCGACCTACACAGTTACACAGACCACTACGACACAGATAACCGCCTTTATGATGGCGTTTGCGAACGTTCTTTACCCCGACGAGTTGCTGACGTCCCCAAGTGCGACTTTTGGCAGCGGCGACGTGGGTAAGGATATTTGCGTCGCGACTATTCCACAATCATGCGGGACCATTGGGGCGGTTGTCAGCGGCACCAGTCTGGTTGGGTGGGGAGTGTGGAACACTTCGACGACTGTTTCGAGCACTTCTACGATTACTTCTTTCACCGGGACCAGCGGAACCCTACAATTTATTGGCACAAACAGCTTCGTGGCTCACCAAACCGTTACTCTCTACGGATTCACTGGAGTTAATGCGGGGCTGAACGGCGGGTGGCCCACCTTTACGCCCTTTGTAAAGGTGGGGAGTGTGGGGCCATTTGTCACAGTTTTTGATCTGGCAAGAGGCTAGTGCGCGCAAGTGTCCAGAGCCCGAGCAGTGGCGCTGGAGTAGCTATCCGAGTTACTCTTTCGGGGAAGAGGGCGCGGTGAAACTAAATCAGCAGCGCGAGATCAAAATAAAGCTTCCGCCGCAGGCAGCATGAATGCCCACCTTTACGTTTTTTGTAAAGGTGGGGAGTGCGCGGCCATTCGTCACAGCTTGCGATCTGGCAAGAGGCTGGTGCGCGCAAGTGTCCAGAGGAAAGCAGTGGCGCTGGAGTAGCTATCCGAGTTACTCTTTCGGGGAAGAGGGCGCGGTGAAACTAAATCAGCAGCGCGAGATCAAAATAAAGCTTCCGCCGCAGGCAGCATGAATGCCCACCTTTACGTTTTTTGTAAAGGTGGGGAGTGCGCGGCCATTCGTCACAGCTTGCGATCTGGCAAGAGGCTGGTGCGCGCAAGTGTCCAGAGGAAAGCAGTGGCGCCGGAGCAGCTGTCGGAGTTATGCTTTCGGGGAAGAGGGCGCAGTGACCCTGAATCAGCAGAGAGAGATCAAGATAAAACTCCCAGCGCTGGCAACATGAATGCCCACCTTTACAAAGAACGTAAAAGTGGGCTACCCGCCTAAGAAGAAAAAACTTTATAACCACCGGCGATCAACCGGCCGTTTCTCGCCAATGCGGGGACTGGGCCAGGGAGTCTCGACTCCCCATGCCCCTTACCGTCTGTATCGAGGCCGGCCGGCAAACCCTAACTCATACTTCGTGGACCGCACTCACCCGCGGTTGCCGCAAATGGATGCCTGGCCAGGCTGCCGCCTTGGCCGCACTCTGCTGACCACCCCCGGGAACGGCAGTACGTTTGTTCTCTCCTTCATCGGTATGGGCACATAGCGAGGGCCCGCCCGATCATTTCCCAAACCCGCCTGGCATCGTCTAAAATCGGAGTTTAGTAAAATCTAAGTTTAGGCCTTCATGTTTGGCGGTACTTGCGGCTTTCCCGCCCTTCCGCCGATTAGCTATAGCTTCGACCGGCAATTTTATAAGGAGATTTATCGAACCATGTCTATCCCTGCCACCCAGCTTCGTCCCGGCATGATTATCCGGCATAACAATGATTTGCATTCTGTGTTTCGCGTCGAGCACCGCACGCCGGGCAATCTGCGCGCCTTCATTCAGGCCAAGCTGCGCAACCTGCGCACCGGCGCGATGTTCGAACATCGCTTCCGCTCGCCCGATCCTATTGAGAAGGTTGTGGTCGACGAGGTGAACATGGAGTTCCTGTACGCCGACGGCGACAATTACTACTTCATGGACACGTCGAATTACGAGCAGACGCATCTGACGCGCGACACCCTGGGCGATTCGGTGGATTACCTGACCGCGAATTTGCAGATCAAAGTTGAGTTCTTCGATGGCAAGGCCGTTGGGATCGAGCTGCCGCAGACGGTGGAGTTGACTGTTCTAGAAACCGAGCCGGGATTGAAGAGCGCGACCGCCAGCAGCGTGACCAAACCGGCCAAGACCGAGACTGGGTTGGTGGTGCAGGTGCCTCCGTTTATTAATGAAGGAGAGAAGATTAAGGTGGATACGGCGGAAGGGGTTTATTTGTCGCGGGCGTAAGGGGCATGTTTTCTTGTACGCGCGAGATCCCTCGGCCCGCTGGATAGAACGCGGGCGCTTCGGGATGACTTACATTTCTGAGTATGGAAAACTCTGGGCATCAGGCTTCGCAGGCTCGTCGCTATCTGGTTCGCGGGCGGGTTCAGGGAGTGGGCTTTCGCTGGTTCGTGGAGCGGGAAGCGCGAGCTCTGGGCGTGGCTGGCTGGGTGCGGAACAACTCCGACTCGAGCGTGGAAGTGTTTGCCATCGGCACCCATGCCCAACATCTTGACCTGCGCACCCGATTGCAAAAGGGTCCGCGGGCCGCGAGAGTCGATCGCGTCGAAGAGTTTGAGGCCGAGATCACATCCGGCAAGAATACATTTCAGATTGAAGGAGCGGGATAGATGCCGATTTCCAGCAGCGCCGCCAGCGCGAAGTGCGAGCCGCTGAAGAAGTTGATCCGCGAGATTCCCGATTTCCCCAAGCCGGGAATTCTTTTTTACGACATCACCACCCTGCTCCGAGACAAGAAAGGTCTGGCCACGCTGATCGACGCGCTGGCCGAATTTTATTTGGAGCGGGAAATCGATCTGGTGCTCGGCATGGAGGCGCGCGGCTTTATTTTTGGTCCCGCGCTGGCGTATCGGCTGAATGCCGGCTTCGTTCCGGTGCGGAAGCCGGGCAAGCTGCCGGCTCCGGTGGCGAGCGTGAAATACGATTTGGAATATGGCAGCAACACGCTGGAGATTCACAAGGACGCCATCGTCCCAGGGCAGCGTGTCCTGATCGTGGACGATCTGCTGGCGACCGGCGGAACCGCGGAGGCGACGGCGAAACTGGCGTCCTCCCTGGGCGCTGAGATCGCAGGGCTGGGATTTGTGGTGGAGCTGGACTTCCTTGAGGGTCGGAACAAGCTGGCGTCTTACGAGGTCTTCTCGCTGCTGCATTACGACAAGTAAATCTACCGGGTCAGGCGTACGACCGCGGTGAGAATCAGAACCCATCCGCCGGCGCTGACCGCGATCGCAGCCAGCGCGCCCAGAAATAAGCCGGTATAGGTGTGGCCCATCGCCTTATCATCCTGCGCCGCCTCGGACTCGATGTCGCGGAACAAGAATAGTTCCTCGCTAAAATGATCCAGAGATGTCGTCATACGGTTAACCCTCCTCAGCCACAAATGTTTTGCTCTTCTGCCACAATTTACCAGTATCGGTCGAGATACCCGATTGACTTAGTAGGCAACTGGTACTGAAAGTTGGATGCTTTGGGGGATGCCGCGATGGCCGCATTTCCAGAGAAAATCACCCAGCCGTCCCGAAATGAAACTGTATCCCGAAAGGGAGTTTAGCGGGAAGATTCCGAAAGTAAGATTACCTGCCCATCCTTTAGATAGCCCTTGCGTCGGAACCAGTCCTGCATGGCGTCTTTCAGTTCGGAAAGCGGCACCTGGCTGCCCACTTCGAGAACTCCATCGGCGACTGGGAGGGTGTCGTCAAAAATGCTGGCGTTGGTAAAGTTACGCATGGAAAAGTTGTCGATCCACTTGAGAGGACAGGGCTGCCGCTGGCCGTCGGCTTCGTACTCCACGTGAATCTTGCGGGCGAACATTCCTCCTTATGATAACGGGAAGACTGGCGGGAGAGGTCGGAGCGGGCAACTATTTGCGTCCGGGATGAGCTTCGCCCTTGGACGAGAAAACGGCGTAGGGCCATTCTCGTCGAGCCGCGCGGGGTGTCACTGTGGTTTGCGGACAAATGGGTGTGGCGGCGCTTCCCCAATCGGCAGGCGCAGGTTGCAGGCACCAGTAATTTCCCGGCTTTTCGAGCAGGGCGATGCCGACCAACCATGCGTCCGCGCCCAGACCGACGCAGTTCACCACTTTTCCGTTGATGGCGACGCCGCAAGGCAGTTCATCCAGGCGCACAGGTAGACCGATGGTGAGAGGTCGCGAGACTCTCGCGCCGCAGCCCTGAGGATTAACGATAACGGTGTGGCAACGCTCATCAAATTTCAGCCCCGGATCGAGGCTGGTAAGCCGGAACGGAATGTCGGCGCGCACGCGCGTACCCTTGCGTTGCGCAGCGTAGGTTGTGGCGGTGTATTGCATGGTTGGGGCCGATTTCAGTCTAGTGTGAATGGAACGCGCTGGAGGCTCAAACTGGAGGTAGGGCGGAACGAAAGTAACCTTCGCCCGGGAATGCCGCGACGGTTAACTGGTACGACACCGAGCGCCATCCGCATTCGTCCCCTTGGCGGATTTAGGTTATAAGTGTTGTAGCTATGGCGAGCTCGGTTTTGGAGCTAACGCAGGAGAGTATCCGCGCCGAGTGGGCGCCGCCTTCGTCTCGATCTTTCGATTTCCTGCTGCGATGCTGCGCGAAAAAAAATGGCGGTGCTCCGCCTCCCGTGGCTGAATGGCCCTGGCTAATCGCGCTAGCGGAACATCACGGAGTCGTTCCCCATCTCGGTGCCAGCCTCCGCGAGACTCGGCTGCCCTCCGAGATCATGAATTTGATCGACGCAGCACAAGCGGCGAACCTTCGCCGCGCGCTCTGGTTCACCAGCGAATTGCGGAGAGTTCTGGCGGCCTTTGCAGCGGAGGGAATCGAAGTTCTGCCGTATAAAGGGCCGGTCTTGGCCGCGCTCATCTATGGGGATGTCACCCTGCGCTCCTGTAGTGACCTGGATTTTTTCATTCGCCAGCGTCATGTAAATCGAGCTCAGGGTGTGCTGCGCGAGATGGGCTACGAGATTGCTCTTAACTTAACCTCTCGAGAGCGCCAGTGTTGCCTCGAGCAAGGATACGAATTTGCCTTCGGTTCAAGCCTGGGAAGCAACCTAATCGAACTGCACTGGCGACTGGCGTCGCGCTTTTACTGCGTCGATCTGGACCTCGAAGAACTCTTCGCGCGGTCTCGCTCGGTGAATGTCGACGGAAGCCCAGTCGCTACTCTGAGCCCCGAAGACCTGCTGGTTGTGCTCGCCGTTCACCATGCGAAACACATGTGGTCACGGTTGTCGATGATATGTGATCTGGCGACCGTTCTTCAGATAGCGGACATGGATTGGGAAGCGGTCGACCGGCTGGCGCGAAGCTTACATGTCCGAAGAACCTTGGCGGTTAGTCTGACATTGACTGAGCGGCTGTTTGAGACCGAACTTCCACATCCGGCGTCGCAATGGTTGGCCAGGAATGGAGATCGGAATGCCGCGGTCCTTGCCGATCAGTTCGCACAGCAAATACTGAGGGGAGAGGCGATCCCAATCGACTCGTTCGCTTACTTTCGCAATGTGCTTGCATTGCGTGAGCGTTGGATGGATCGCACGAGGATTGTGCAGCGTTTAACGTTCACTCCAAGTTACGGAGAATGGGACGCGGTCAGGCTTCCCGATTTTCTTTTCCCGCTCTATCGCGTGGTAAGGATCGGCA
Source organism: Terriglobia bacterium (assembly GCA_963799065.1). GTDB lineage: Bacteria > Acidobacteriota > Terriglobia > Terriglobales > Acidobacteriaceae > JAJPHW01. The sequence continues at coordinate 25,983 of CAWCVJ010000002.1, read as the reverse complement.
GGCTTGCCCGCCGCATAAGGCCGGGAGCGCGGCGCGACTAATTCAGAAAATATGTGCGATACAGCGAATCGCGCTGCACCGGCTTGAATCCGGCGTCGCGAATGATGCGGCGCAGCTCTTCTTCCGTGGTGCAATTGGTCACGCCCGCGGCTCGGACGACGTTTTCTTCGAGCATCACGGAGCCCACGTCGTTGCCGCCAAATTGCAATCCCATCTGGCAAACCTTCAGTCCTTGTGTCACCCAGCTCGATTGCACATTGAGAAAGTTCGATAAATAGATTCGCGAGATCGCCAGCGTTTTTAAGTATTCGACGGCGGTGGCTTCATCCCATTTGCGGCCGCCCAGCGCAGTGTTTGTCGGTTGGAAGCTCCATGGGATGAACGCAGTGAACCCGCCGGTTTCTTCCTGGAGGTCGAAGAGTGCTTGAAAATGATTGATACGGTTTTCGTATTTTTCCCCGACGCCGAACATCATGGTCGCCGTGGTTCTCATGCCAATCTGATGGGCGGTTCGATGCACGTTGAGCCAGTCGGCGGTTAAACACTTTAGGCGCGCGATTTTGTAGCGCACTTCGTCGTCCAATATTTCAGCGCCGCCGCCGGGAATGGAATCGAGTCCGGCGTCGCGCAGGCGCAGAATGGTGTCGCGAATGGTCAGATCGCTATACTCCGCGATGGCAATAATCTCCGAGGCGGAATAGCAATGCAGATGCACCTGCGGAAAGCGCTGCTTAATGCCACGCAGCATCTGTTCGTGCCAGTCGATTTTGAGATCGGGATGCAGTCCGCCCTGCATCAAAACGCCGGTGCCGCCGTATTCAACGGTCTCGCGAATCTTGTCGTAAATAGTCTCGAAGTCGAGAATGTAACCTTCTTTGGATTGCGGGCCTTTCAGCGGACGGTAGAAGGCGCAAAAGGTGCAGTATTCGGTGCAGAAATTTGTGTAATTGATGTTGCGGTCGATGATGTAGGTGGCCACGCCCTCGGGATGCAGCTTGCGGCGCAGGCTGTTGGCTTCCATGCCAATGCCGATGAGGTCGTCCGACTCGAACATCTCCAACGCTTGCTGCTTGGTTAGGGACATAATTCGCCTGCTTAAATTTTAATTGAGGGGCGAGGTATGCACAAACGGCGGGGCGTCGAAAGCTGCGCAAATTGCTTGCGGAGCGTCGGCGCGGGTCAGGAATTTGAGTCGGAGGAAACTTCGCGGGCGGCCAGGTATGCGCGCAAGGACTCGATGTCCTCGGGCAGCATTTTACGGAACTCGATGCCGTTGCCGACATGCGGATCGCAGGTCACGACGACGCCCTCGGCGAGCAAAATATCGTCGCCCAGGTTAAGGGAGAGTTCGAGCGTGGTTCCCACTGCGAAAGGCTGCATCATTTCTATGTAGCAGCCGCCCTGGCTGAGGTCGGCGGTCGAACAGCGATTGGGAATCTCGTTTCCGGGCAGGCGGAATTCGATGGGCGCGCCGACTTTGGCGCGCTCATGCTTGCGGCGGTTATTGGCTGGCGATTCCGTCGACAAAATCTCCCCCAGGAAACTTCGTACATTAAGCGAATATAAGAGTGCGCGAACAAAGTCAAATAACCGTCGTACCCTGCGCTCCAACCGCGCAATTCGCGGCAGAGCGTGTGATAAAGTTTCAAAGTGTGGGCGCGTAGCTCAGTTGGTAGAGCAATGCCCTTTTAAGGCATGGGTCGATGGTTCGAGTCCATCCGCGCTCACCAAGTTCGCCTATCTTCATTATTATTGGGCCGTCAAGAATGCCACCTTCAAGGAACGTAAGGGTGGAATTCCGCCTCCAAAGAACCCCCAGCCAGCCAACCGTTGCTCCGATCTCCGCCTCTATCATTCAGGCCATCTGCCGGGAGGAATTCATGACGACTGAACTAAGCGAAAAACATAAAATCAGCAACAAAGAAGTGAAGGAAACGTTGCACTCCGTGATCGAGAGCCTGATCGACGGGCAACAAGGCTTCGAGAAGATCGGTGAACATCTCAAGGATGAAACGCTGCGGCGCTACTTCGCCGCGGAATCGCTCAAGCGGGCGTCCTTCCGCGGCGAGCTCGAGACCATGTTGCATGACGAAGGCGATCACGATCCGAAAGAAAGCGGTAGCGTCACTGGCACTCTGCGTCGCACCTGGGGAGACTTGAAGGCTCACCTCGGCGGTGGCGATCACACCCTGCTGGAGACGGCGGAACAAGGGGAAGATGCGGCCAAGAAGGCCTATAAAGAAGCGCTCGAAAAAGAGCTGCCGTTGCCGGTGAAACAATTGCTGGTCACGCAATCGCTGCACCTTCAAGCTTCCCACGATTACGTGAAAGCGGCGCGCGATCGCAGCAAAGCCGCCTAGAATCCAACCGACTTTCAAACATGCAAAAGGCCGCCTCTCCCGGCGGCCTTTTACATTTGGTGCAGTGGAAGCCATGACTACTTGATGCCGAGGGCTCCGAAGAGTCCGTTGGCGTTGTCGTTGGGTCCGGCGGTGTAATACAAGTGATTGGTGGCGCCGTTTTCGGAGGAGCCGCCGCCGAACTCGATCCCCCACAGCTGATCGATCACGATCGGCTTGCCCGCTTTGTTCTTGACCGTGCCCACGAATTTGCCAGTGGTTAGATCGAATCCATTGATGGTTCCAGTGTTGGTGTTATTGGAGACCAGCAGCGTATTGCTGAGTGGACCGAAATTTTTCGGAGCCACCGCGAATCCCCAGGGCTGCGCCAGCGGAGCGCCGTGCGCGAAGTGCTTCACGAAAACTCCGGCTTCGGTGAAAATATCGATCACGCCGTTTGCCGACTCATCGGTCGGCGCGAATGCAACGTACAGCTTGCCGCCGATATCCTGAATGCCGAAAGGCGCCCATCCCGCCGGCAGACTGGTGTCGGTAAAGGAGCCGATCAGTTTGAAAGTGCCGTCGAACATGTCCACCTTATTGTTGGCAACGTCGGCGGCATACAGTGTGTTGCCGGAGGTCTTGCTGGTGATGGCGAGACCGGTGTAGACCGCGCCCGGCACAGTGGTGCCGATCAGAGCGTTGTTCGGTTCGAAGTGCGACCAACCGCTGATGGTGCCATCCAGACTGGCGAAGATGAACGCCGAAGCCCAGGTGTCGATCTGGAATTCCTGCGAGCCGTTGTATACGATGCCGGTGGGCGAACCCAAACCTGTACCGCTGGCGGGAGGAATGACGACCTGCAAAGGCTGAGGATTGCCCACGCCATCGTAGAGCGTAGAATAACCGCTGCCGGCATCGCTCAACCAGAAAGCTCCGCCGGGAGCATAGGCAAGTCCCCAGCCGTTGATCAGCAGAGGATCGGTGTGCCGCGCCTTGCCCGATTGGTTGGAGTCGAGGTTGATGAAGGTGTACTGAGCCGAGGCGGTGATCGAAATCAGGGAAATCAGAAGCCCGAGAGCGAGGGGAAGCGAGCGAAAGAACTGGCGTTGCATGAGAAGTCTCCTTGAGAAAATCGATTGGGTTGGGGCAATTGGGCCCCGTGCAGGATTGGCGGTTTTGGCCGCTTACCTGCTAGGTGGGATACTAGGGATTTGGTGATCGGCGATTGTCACGATTTGGTCACCAATTTGTACTATTCCTGCGCGGCAACGGGGTCGGCTCATCGCGCGGACGTTGGAAAAGTCTTTACAGATGTGCAAAACTTTGCAGCTTCGCAGTGCGAGGTCGGGTTGTAAGTTCGAGGGGGAGTCGGTCGCAACCGCCGGAGCGTAAGCAGGCTTTCCGTTCTCTGGGCGGCCCAGTCCGCCACAAACATCGCTTTATGGGGTTCAAATTTCAGGAGGCTTTTCTCGTGCGGAATTCCACAGTAAGTTCGAAATTGTTCCGGTTGGTTTGCGTCGGTTTCGCCGGTGCCATGGCTGCGGTCCCACTGTCAGCGCAGACCATTTCCACGCTGGCGGGCGGCGGCCCTAACAATCTGGCGGCAACGACGGCGACTCTGGCTTCGCCCTGGGCCGCGGTGCGCGATGCGAACGGCAACACCTACATCTCGGATACTGCGTCGAATCGAATTTTCAAAGTGGACGGCACCGGCGAACTCACCGTGTTTGCGGGCAACATCGTGAACGACTTTCTGGGGGACGGCGGCCCGGCCACGCTGGCTTCGTTGAGCGCTCCTTCCGGCATCGCGCTGGATTCGTCAGGCAATTTATATATCGCGGATGCGGGCAATGATTCCATTCGCGAAGTGGTGGCTTCTACCGGAATCATTCAGACCGTAGCCGGCAACGGCCGCACTTGTTCGTCAAATTGCGGCGACGGCGGCCCTGCGACCAGCGCCCAATTGAATTCTCCCGCTGGAGTCTGGCTGGACGGCAACAACAACATCTACATTGCCGACACCAGCGACTACGTCATTCGTGTAGTCAACACTCAGGCCACGGCCATCACAATTGCGGGAACCACGATTCAGCCCGGCGACATTGAAACAGTGGCCGGAATGTTCCAGCAATTTGGATCGATGGGCGACGGCGGCCCGGCAAACGCCGCAATGTTGAATGATCCGCAGGGAGTGTTCGTCGACTCCGCAGGCAACATCTACATCGCCGACACCACCAACTCCGCCATCCGCGTGGTCAACCCCCAGGCAAGTGGCTCAGTCACGATCGCCAACGTGGCTATTCCGGCGGGCGACATTCAGACCGTGGCGGGTACGATCACCAGCAACTGCACGACTGCCCCGGTGTGCAATGATGGCGGTCCGGCGATTCAGGCGCTGCTTTACAATCCGCAAGGAGTCACCGCTGACGCCGCAGGCAATCTTTACATCGCAGACACGGTGGACCAGGTCATCCGCAAAGTCAATGGAACGAATGGCGCGAATCCGGGAATCATCAATACGATTGTGGGAAACTACAACGCCTGCATCAGTCTCGTTCAGAAATGCGGCGACGGTGGACTGGCGTCGAGTTCGGCCGTGCAACTGGCCGCCCCTTCCGCCGTATTTGTGGATAGCGCGGGCGACCTCTTTATTGGCGACCAGAATGACAATGCCATCCGCGCGGTGAATGAGGGAGCGAATTCCGCCACGTTCAATGGGGTCACGATTCCGGCAGGCGACATCGATACCATCGCCGGGGTGTTGTTCAACGGTCAGTATTTTGGCGATGGCGGCCCCGCGCTCGAGGCGGCGCTGTTGCGTCCGCAGGGGGTGGCATCCGACCCGGCGGGAAATATCCTGATCGCGGACACCGATAACAGCGTGATTCGCAAAGTCACCTCCGATGGAAAGATCGCCGCGTACGCCGGCACCGGCGGAATGCCATGCGACCTGGCGCCCTGCGGAGACGGGCAGTTGGCTGCCGCCGCGCTCTTCTTCCTGCCGCAGGATGTCTATTACGACCCTGCCGGCAATCTTTTCATCAGCGACTATCACGGAGTGGAAGGCACCCTCTTTCCGATGGGCGTGTCGATCGTTCGCGAAGTGCTGGCTTCGACCGGCAAGATTCAGGCGGTTGCAGGCAGTTGGAGCGCGGGCATGGGTTACTCCGGCGACGGGGGTTCCCCGACCGCCGCTCAACTGAACACTCCCACCTCAGTGGCGGTCGATTCCAGCGGCGACATTTTCATTGCAGACAGTGCGAACAATGTCATTCGAGAAGTCGTCGCGTCCACGGGAAAGATTCAAACCGTGGCCGGAAACTTTGCTTCGGGCGCCGGATATGGCGGCGATAACGGTCCTGCGAACATGGCGCAGTTAAATAATCCGACCGGCGTCGCAGTGGATCAGGCCGGAAACTTGTACATCGCCGATACCACCAATGACATCATCCGCGTCGTGAATCGCCAAAGCATCGCGACCACCATCGCGGGCGTCCTCGTTCAACCGGGGAATATCGCCACCATCGCAGGAGTGCCCCAGACCCCTTGCCACACCCTTTTGCACTGCGGAGACGGAGGCAGTCCGCTAACCGCCAATCTGGACAACCCCTCTCACGTGCTGGTCGATTTCGCAGGCGACATCTTCATCGCCGACACTGGCGATTACGCCATCCGCGAAGTCTCGCCCGATGGCATCAGCATTAGCAGCGTGGCCGACGTAAGTCAGAACCCAGGCTTCGCTGGAGACGGAAAAATGGCCACCGATCCTTCGGTGCTGCTGTCCGCGCCGCAAGGTTTGACCAGCGATCCTTTCGGCAATCTGTTTTTTGCCGACAACGTTTCCTGGCGCGTCCGCGAGATCGCCAAGCTAGTCGATACCGCGCCGACCGCTTCGCTCTCGGCAGGCACTTTGACATTTCCGGGGCAGGGTATAGGCACCATCAGCTCGACCACCCAGATGGTCACTCTGACCAACAGCGGCAACCGGACGCCCTTGCAGATCACCTCGATTGCGATCGGCGGAGCCAATGGGGCGGACTTCAGCATTGCCACCAATACTTGCCCCAGTCCGGGTGCTCTGGCGGCGGGAGACAATTGCGGGGTCGGCGTCAGCTTCAAACCATCCGCCTTCGGTCCCCGTAGCGGAACTCTGGTCTTCACTGACAGCGCCGGAGTTCAAAATGTCGCGCTGGCGGGAACCGGCGAGAATGCTTCCACGGTGACCCTGAGTTCCAGTTCGCTGAACGACACCAGCTTTGTGGGTGAGGCGGTCACTCTGACCTCAGCGGTTACCGGCAGCGGCGGCACTCCCACCGGAACCGTCACCTTCAGTGACGGGGCGACTGCTCTGGGCGGCCCGGTCGCTATCAACGGCAGCGGCATTGCCATCCTTTCCACCAGCAGCTTGAGTGCGGGTAACCACAGCCTGACCGCGTTCTATAGTGGCGACAGCAACTTCGCGCAGAGCACCTCGTCGGTACTGACGCAAGTTGTAAATTCGCCGAACTTCATTCTGCCCAGTGCGATCAGCCTCTCGGCAGGAACCGTCGCGGCTGGCAAGCAGCTCACCGCTACGATCACCATAGCCGCGGGCGGCAGCTTTACCGGAAGTGTGGCTGTAGCCTGCGCGATTACTCCGGCATCGGCAAACGCGCCGACCTGCGCTCTAAACCCGACCTCGGTGACGCCGACGGAAGGAACTCCAGGCACCTCGACGCTGACGATCTCGACGGTTGCGCCCAGCAGTTCGCAGGCGAACACCAGCCGGAGCATGTTCTACTCCATGTGGCTGATTTTTCCCGCCATGATCTTTAGCGTTGCAGGAACATCGCGCAACCATCGCAGGAAACTGCTGGGATGGATGGCAATGGCGATGGTTTGCCTCAGCCTCCTGTTACTCGGAGGCTGCGGTGGAAGCAGCAGTGGAAGCGGCGGCGGCGGGGGCACAGGCGGCACCACCGCCGGCAATTACACCGTAACCGTAACGGCGACTTCCGGAGCGCTGATGTCGCAAACCTCGACCGCAACCTTCACCGTACAATAGAGTCGATTAGACAGGAGCAGCGGATGGAACACGCACCACGGTTCTTAAAGATCGTGAACGACGCGCGGGCTCGGGTCCGTGAAGTGGATGTAGATACCGTGAAAGCTCGCATGGATCGCGGCGAGAAACTCCTTCTCGTCGATGTGCGGGAAGAGAGTGAATTTGCGAAGGATCACCTGCCGGGAGCAATCCACCTCGGCAAGGGGATCCTCGAGCGCGACATCGAAGGCGCTGTGCCGGACCTGAATGCCTCGATGATTCTGTATTGCGGCGGCGGATTCCGTTCCGCCCTGGCCGCGGACAACTTGCAGCAGATGGGCTACAGCCAGGTGTTCTCGATGGATGGCGGCATTCGGGAATGGCGAGAGAAGAATTTTCCTCTGGTGAAATAGAACACATGCAATCGCTTTTGGAAGTACCTCCGTAACTTGAGTAAAACACCGCTAGAGCCGAACATGAGGTTGTAGCTGGACCGCCAGTTGCAGTCACAGTAAGGGAACGTTTACGGCTCGCTATGGCAAAAAATCAAAATAACTCCGCAACAGCTGCGACTTTGGCGCCTTTGCGCTCGATCGAATTCGTATTGGGGCAGGCGGACACTCCTAACAAATTTTGTACTGCGCTTGCCAAACTTTTTGGGGTGCGGCCCACCGAGGTCGCCCTCATGCGTCTCGAAGGCGCTCTCTTGAAGTTCCTTTATCCCGACGCGCTGAAGACCGCCGGCTCCATCCCGGTGTCCAGCTCGACGGCCATCGCCGCCCACACCGCCAGCGCCAAAAAAGTCGAGATGTTCAATGGCTTTACCAAGGTGAAACACGCCAGCATCTTCGAAAGCGTGAAGTTGCCGTCGCCCGAGGACAGCAACGAAGAGGGGTTGCAGTCGACCATTCAGAAGCTGATGTCGGCGCCCATTCTGTCCCCGGAAGGAAAAGTCATCGGAGTGATTCAGATTTGCCGCAAGGGCTACAGTCCAAGCTCCGCCGGCCCAGATTTTACGTCCCAAGATCTCAAGCAGATCGAATTAGCGGCGGCGGTTGCGGCGAAGATGCCCTTTATCGCTTCACCGTCGCGCTGATTTTCCCCGGGTGCCGCGGCTGGCGATCACTATCCGATCAGGCGGAGCTGCTGCGCCGCATCGGACTCTTCCACTCGTCCCCGGTCTAGCAGCTCAATCCGCTCAATATATTTCTTTGAGTTGAATTTCCGCGACGTGCTGGCATACGACATATAGCGAATCTGCCCGAAGATGGGGCGATCAAACCACGCGCGATCGTGTTTGCCGACGATGGCCCACGCGATGCCTGCATAACCATTGGGATCGCGTCCGTCAATTTCATAGCGGTCGTTGAGCCAGACCGCTCGCCGGAACGCGATTGTAATCGACGGACTCCACTCCAAGATTTTTTTGGCCCAGTACATGCGCATGTAGTTGTGCATCCAGCCAGTAAGTACCATCTGCTTCTGCGCAGCGTTCCACAGTGGGTCGTGGGTCTCGGCGTTGTCTAGCTGCGCGTCGGTGTAAAGAATGGGCCGTTCGTCGCTGGAGTGCGCCGCAAGCGATCGGTTGGCCCAAGGCTCAAGGCACTCCATGGTGTCGTACGATGCGTTGTATTTTACGAAGTTGATCGCCAACTCTCGCCAGGTGATGAGCTCGTTGAAGAAGGCGTCTTTGGTTTTTTGGGGGGCGCTGGATTCGCGGACAGCCAGTGCGACCGTGATCGGCCCCATCTGCCCGAAATGCAGATAGGGCGACAAGCGGCTTGTGCCGTCGATCTCCGGATGATTGCGGTCTTCGGCGTAACGACTGAGTTCGCCGGCGACGAAAGTCTTGAGCCGGGCAAGCGCGCTCTTGCTGCCACCGCGCAGCGCGGTCACGGGAGAGACGGATCGGTCGAGCTTCCAATTCGAGGTGAAGTCTTCGCCCACTGGTAGAGATTGCAGTCCTTGAGGCTTTTTCCAAGGCACATGCGCGTTCGAATTGAGCTGAGGTACGAGAAATTGCGGGAGCAGCGCGTTGATCTTTGGCCGGATCGTGTGCGCCGCGAAGTGCTCCTTGCCGAACAACTTCGATGGGACGATTACGTCGGCATCGACCGTCCAGAGCGGAGTTTGGAGTTGCTGGGTCGCGCGGCGTCGCCACTCTTCCGGTTCCCGCAGGGGATTTTCATCTCCCACCACGATCGCCGCTCTCACTTCCTCGCAAAAAGTTTGCAAGTGGTGTTGCGGATACGCGCGCAGAACGAACCCCACATTGCGTTGCGCTAACCCTGCGGCTATGTCGGGAACACCCTCGACCAGAAAGCGATAATGCCGCGAATTCGCATGAGGATAAAACGGAACCGGCGCGAGGAAGACCACTACCGGCTGGCTTAACTCGTTGCCCAGTTGTATTGCGATATCGAGCGCGGGATTATCGAGGGCGCGCTGCGCCCGTTGCATCCAGTAGACGACACACTTGCCCTCGGGAACCGGTGGGCCGGGTTTGCGGATGGTCACACGCGGGTCTTGACTGAGACGTTCGATATTGTTCATGCAGGTCTTTACCTAATCTATTTCGTTTCATCCTCAAGCATTTTCTGCGAGATAACGTCCGGTGACTGGAGATAAAAAGTGTGGCGGAAGGTTGAACGTGGCGAAAACTGAGAATCGCGAACCGGATTTAGCGTTTCCTGTGGACCTCCGTGAAACCTCGGTGTTCTCTGCGGTAAAGGCTTTGAGTCTTAAATCTTAAACCCAGAAGACACTCAGGTTTCACAGAGGGAAGCGAAGGACAACCCGGCCAAGTATCTTCTTCTCCTCTCCGGTTAGCGGGCGGTACGCGCCCTTCGCCAGCTTTCCCAAAGTCAGCGGCCCGATGCTGACGCGAACTAACCGCAATACCTCGAATCCCTGGCTATTCAACATGCGGCGAATCTGGCGGTTCTTGCCTTCGTCGAGCACGATCTCCAACCAGGTATTGCGGACACCACGGCGAAGCACTGCGGCGCGCACAGCCTTCATAAGTCCCGCGTCGGTGCTGACGCCTGCTATAAGGCTCGCGATGTGTGTGTCACTGACAATGCCCTCGACTTGCACATGGTAAGTTTTCTCGACTTGCGTCGTGGTACCGAGCAGAGCCGCCGACCACTCCGGATCGTTGCTGAAAAGCAGCAATCCCTCGCTGGCCTGATCGAGTCGTCCCACAGGCGCTACCCAGGGCAGAGTCTTGTCGAGTAAATCGTAAACTGTCTTGCGGCCCTTCTCGTCGCTGGCTGTTGTTATAAAGCCGCGAGGCTTGTTCATCATAAGATAAATCTCTTCCGGGATGGCGATGGGTTTGCCGTCGACTTCGAAGCTGTCGCGCGCGGGATTCGACGGCGTCTCCGGATCAAGACGAACCTTCCCATTAAGCTTCACCCGGCCATTGCGGATTAATGCAGCGGCCTGCGAGCGAGAGCAGAAGCCGAGTTTGGAGAGCGCGCGGGCCAATCCCACGCGGCGCGGCGAATCTCCTTCCATACCTCATGTTAATCGGCGCAGGCGAGCCATTCACATTTCCTGGCGCGACGAACTCCGCCGGGCCACGATATATTGATGCCAATGGCTAAATCGACAACACGAAATCAACCGCGCACGGCGATCGCGATTATGGCCGCCGGCAAGGGCACGCGCCTCCAATCGAAGCTTCCGAAGGTCCTCCATGAAGTGGGAGGGAAGCCGCTGCTCGCGCACGTCATCGGCGCAGCGGCCAAGGTCGCTTCCCTCGAGGACATTTACGTCATCATCGGACACGAAGCCGAACGCGTTCGCGCCGCGGTTGCCGGCACGGGTGTTAGGTTTGTGTTGCAAGAAGAGCAGCGCGGCACCGGGCACGCGCTCATGGTCGCGCGTGAGGCGCTCGCTGCATACGACCAGGTCATCGTGCTTTCCGGCGATGCGCCGCAGATTACCGCCGCGACGATCGAGAAGCTGCGCGACTTTCACGACTCGCACCATGCTGCGATGACCATTCTCAGCGCTCGGCTTGACGATCCCACCGGCTACGGGCGCGTCCTACGCAAGGGCAAGACTTCCGAGGTGCGCGCGATCGTCGAAGAGAAGGCCGCTTCGCTGGCGCAGAAAAAGCTCAAAGAGATTAACTCTGGCTTCTACGCGTTCGAGGCGAAGAAGTTATACGGGCACATCGATCGCCTCAGTACCAAGAACGCGCACGGCGAATACTATCTGACCGACATGGCCGCTATCTTCGGCAAAGCGAGGCAGCGGGTCGAGGTAGTCGAGGTCGAAAATCCGCAAGAGATTTTGGGAGGAAATACCCGCGCCGAACTGGTCGAACTGGACGGATATATGAGGATGGCAAAATGCCGCCAGCTCATGGCCGAAGGGGTGACGATTTTTTATCCCCAGAGCTGTGTGATCGACAGCGACGTCTCAGTCGGGCCGGACACGATTCTAGAACCCTTCGTCCAGTTGTTGGGCAAGACAAGTGTCGGCGCGGATTGCCGCATTCGTTCCTACAGTGTCATCGAGGATTCGCATATTGGCGACGGAGTGCTGGTGCGCAATGGCTGCATTCTCGACGAGGCGGTCGTGGAAGCCGGTGCGCTGCTCGGACCGTACTCGCACCTGCGCCCCGGCAGCGAAATCGGCGAGGGCGCGCATGTAGGCAACTTTGTCGAGACAAAGAAAATTCGCCTGGGGAAAGGTTCGAAGGCGAACCATCTTACTTATTTAGGCGACGCTGAAATCGGCGACGGAGTGAACATCGGCGCGGGCACAATCACCTGCAATTACGATGGCGTGAACAAGCACAAGACGATCATCGAAGACGGCGTCTTTGTAGGCAGCGACTCCACTCTGGTCGCGCCGCTCCGCATTGGGAGCGGTGCTTACGTCGCTGCCGGATCGTCGATTACCGATGACGTTCCCTCCGATGCGCTTGCGCTGGGTCGTGCCCGCCAGATCACCAAAGAAGGCTGGGCCCGCGAAAAACGCGAGCGGCGTGACTCAGGGAAAAAACTTCAGAGATAGAGATCCGCCGCTACACTTCGGGCAGTTGCGGCGTTCGCCTCGGCGCATCATGCGATTTTGCCGCATCAGGATGAAGCTCGAGAGAATGACCGCTTCCACCGCAAACAGCACGCCCAGCAAGGAAAATGGAAATGGATCGAATGGTCGCGCACCCGGAATGAATCGAGCGTTCAACGTCAGCCAGACGATAAGGATCGCCACGTGCAGCACAATGAACGGCGGACTTCCCGCGAATGTTCCAACGGCATCGGCGAGGCGTTCCGTGTGGGATCGCCGGTTGAGCGCATCTTCTTCTTGCTTGATGATGGCGTCGATATGCGACCGGCCGTGCTCGGAATTTTCGCTCATAGCGCGGTCCTCGTGCCCTTGTAGGATGCGCCTGATGCCTCCGCGTTTGTGCGGAGGACGGTTCGTGCGGGAGAATGACTCATGACTTCCGTGCGCATCGACAAATGGTTGTGGGCGGCGCGATTTTTCAAGACCCGCGCCATGGCCTCACGCGCCTGCGATCTCGGCAGAATTCTATCCAACGGTCAACCAGCCAAGCCCGCGCGCGAAGTTCGCATCGGAGACATGCTCCGGGTCACCAATGAGGGCGGCGACTTCGAGATTGAAGTCTTGCAGCTTAGCGATGTGCGCGGACCAGCCTCGATGGCGCAAACTCTTTATCGCGAAACTGAAACCAGCAAAGAGATGCGCTTAAAAGTTGCCGCCGAACGCAAAGCGCTGCGCGAGTTCGAAGTGCTTCCCACGGGGCGTCCTTCAAAGCGCGACCGGCGCGAGATCATCCAGTTTCGCGGGAGAGGGTGAGAGTACCTGTCATCCGCGATGCAGTTCCTCCAGCAGTCCTCCCAACGGCATGACCTCAGTCCGGCCATTTGCCTTGTAAGCTTCACTTCCGGGATAGAGAAGTATCTGCCGCTGGGCCTTGAGGTCGGCGCAGGCGATGTAGAATCCCTTTCCGGGCATGGGATGGCTGATGGAACGCTTTATTTCTATGGCCCAAATGTTTTTTGGCCCGAACTCCAATACAAGGTCAATTTCGGCGCCTGCGGATGTGCGGTAGAACCATGCCCCAACTCCCTGCGGGAGACTGCCTAAAATGTTCTCGATCAGCATGCCCTCCCAACTCGGGCCGACTACAGGGTGACCTAGCAATTCTTCCCGCGTACGAATGGAGAGCAGTGCGTGAACCAAGCCGCTATCTCGGACAAAGACTTTAGGTGATCGCACCAGACGCTTCTTCGCGTTTGACGCCCAGGGCTGCAAGCGTCGCACGAGAAGTAGATCCACCAGAGTGTCAAGGTAGCGAGCGACGGTGTGCCCACTCACTCCCAGACCCGCGGCCAGTTGTGCCGCATTCAACATCTGCCCTTGATTGTTGGCCAGCATTTGCCAGAACCGGCGAAGGGTTTCAGCAGGAACGCGCGGGCCGAGAGCCGGCAAATCGCGCTCCAGGTAAGTCTGGATGAATGCCGAGCGCCACTGAAAACTGGCACGGTCATCCTCGGCAAGAAAGCTCTCGGGAAAACCGCCCCTGACCCACAGGGAATCGGGAGGCGAAGGGCTGCGCGGGGCAACTTCGGCTGCCATAAAAGGAGTCAGTTCCAAGTACGCGATTCGTCCGGCGAGGGTCTCAGCCGACTGCCGCATCAGGTCAATGGACGCTGAGCCCAGCAGCAAAAACTGGCTGACCTTCTTGCCTGTTCGCCGCCTGCGATCAATCACGCTCCGCAAAGTTTGGAATATGCCGGGGAGCCGGTGAATCTCATCGAGAATGACCAAACGATCTTCATGTTCTGCCAGGTAAAGTTCCGGGTCGGCCAGTTTTGCCCGGTCGGAGGGAAGCTCCAGGTCGAGGTATAGGGCGTGAGGCTTAAATTGACCATCGAGAGAAAGGGCAAGAGTTGTTTTGCCGACCTGGCGCGGGCCCAGTAACGCGACGGCGGGAAAATGCCGCAGCAGGTCGATTAATTGGGATGTGGCGGCGCGAGCAATCATCATTGCAATTATGCCATGCCGTGGCATAATTGCAAGGATGAATAAGGTGGTCCCTTACCCCTTCACCGCGGAGCGAATCTTGGGCGTCCCCGACACCGCCGCCTTCAGCGCCGCGTCGGTTTCGATCAGCTCCAGGACTTTCCTGGTCATCTCCTCATCCACGTCCGGAGCGTTTCTGATCTCTACGGGATAGCGGACCAGCAGCTCTAATCCAGTGTCGGCGAATTGCAGGCGCGCTTCGGGGCGCGGAATGTCGATTTGAATGTCAACCCGGCGTTCGACATTGGCGTGCTGCCGTTCGATCTCCGGGCGATATTTTGCATAGACGGTGTTCACCGCGGCTACCAGTTTCTCTTCGGTCGCCTTATGATTTCCGTCCGGCGCGATCAGCACCACGACCTCGTGCCACGAATACTCAGTGCCCGGAATCTGTTTGAAGAGCGGCGTACCGGCCTGGAAGAGAACCGAATTGGAGAACACGACAATGCGTCCCGTGGGATAGAAATCCAATCCGGTGCCGGCCAGTTCCATCATGTAGAGCCGCACCAGCCCGACATCGACTACGTCGCCGGTGACGCCGGCGATACTGATGCGGTCGCCAACGCGAATTCCATAGCGGCCGATGATGAAGAAGTACGCGGCTACCGATAACAGCACCGCTTGTAATCCAACAGCGATGCCTGCGGTGATAAATCCCGCAAACGTAGCCAGAGAACTGAACTGGCTGACGAAGCCCAGCACTAAAACAACGCCGATGAGGAAGCCGATGACCACCCGGCGCATGACCAGAAATTGCCGGCGCCGACGCGGTTCGGCAATGTAGCGGAAAGTGATTCTCCGCCAGATTTCAGAGAGAACGAGAATCGCTCCCAACGCCAGGAGAATTCCAAACACGCGCAATAGCACCGAGCGCAGCGCATATTTCGATTCGCGCGTGATGGAGTCGCGCCACTCGCCGAGGCTCATCTTGTCGTCATCGAGCACGATGATTTCCTGGCTGAGGGGCAGCATGGCTCCGGAGAGCAGTTTGAATCTGTCCGTCAGCTCCTGAAAGCTTTGCTTCTCCGCCAGAAGCTGCTTTGTGTCGGTTGCCGAGGCCTGTCCGGCGAGCGTCTGGCTTTCCTGGATGGTCGCGCGCAGCGCGGTGCGCAGCGGCGTGCGCAGTTGGTCGGCGACGTCGCGCAGCGCGCTCGTCTCTTCGACGATTTCGTTAATCTGATGCACGGCGGTCATGTAGTCATACAGAGTGATGGCCTCGCTGATCAGGCCGCCAGAATTCGCCAGCGAACTCTTGGTGGGCGCGGCAGGTGCGGTTGCCTTTGGCGGCGCGGCGGTTGAAGTCGCGCTGCTATTCGTGGTCGTGCTCAGAACTTCCGGGACCGATCTGGCCAACTTACTGATGCCGCCATCCAGCCCGCCGGCGTTCTCGCCATTGGTTTCGACGAAGGTCGCCATCTTCTGCACCGCATCGAGGAGTGCCTTCTGCAATTCCAACTGCCCCTGCAGCGCGTCCCGTTGTGACATCAGGCGGTCGTGCTTCACGGCGGATGCCTTTGCCAGCTGTGCATTGACGGTTTCGATCTGTGCTTGCAGTTGGTCGATCTGGGCGGAAGTCTTGGTCTGGAGTTGCGCCAGATTTTGTTGCTGAGTGGTTGCGCCGGAAGCTTCACCGTTGGTCTTGCGTTGAGCTGCGATCACGGCCGCTTCCGCCTTTGCCGCTTGAAAGCCAAGGCGCACCGCTTGCACTGCGAGCGTCTGCGCGTTGTCCTGATAGATCGCGTCGCTGGGCAGGCCGACCGCGGGGATGGTGGTCGTGGAATGGCGATACCAACCGATCAGTTGGTTTAAGTGATGCAGTACCGCGTCGCTATCGAGTTGCAGAGGCGGCAGGGCAGGCGCGGCTGGCGAAGCGTTTTGTGCAGGCGGTTGGGAAGCTTGTGACTGATTTATCGCCTGTGCGTAAGCGTCTTGCGCACCCACGGGCAAGATGTCTATGGAGAGGATGGCCACGACGATCCACTTTTTCAAGGTATCTATTCCGCCGAATTCGTTCATACCTGAGGCTAATCCTAGAGATGGTTGTAGGACAGCGAACTCGACTTTAGATGACGAACCGAGCGAATAAGCCGTTGCGCCATTTGACAATTTGAAACCAAATTCGAACCCACAACCTGGCGATGAGGACTCAATGGCTCTGCCGATTGGCCCTCTCATTATTATTCAACAAGAATTCATCTGCCGGTCACATATTGGAGATAGACGGCATGCTATCTTGTGTGCTTCTTGACTAAGGCAAGAAGATGACCGTTTCCCCCTCATCTCAGCGGGCGGCGTCAGTATGCGGCGCGAGACACGGTTTATGAGTGAGACGGCGGTTTTGCAAAACACAAAAGTCCTGTTTCCCCCGCGACGTGACCGCGACCCTTTGTTCTTGGGAGTATTCCTGAGTAGTTTCGCCGCGCTTCTGCTTGAGTTGTCTCTCACCCGGCTTTTCTCCGTGGTCCTCTACTATCACTTCGCATTCTTGGCTGTTTCCGTTGCATTGCTGGGGATGGGAGTCGGCGGTGTGTTTGCACATCTACAACGAAGTCGCCTGTTGGTTTGGGACCTGCGCTCACTGGGGGTACGCCTGAGCTTCTTTTGTGCGATCGCAATTTTTTTCGCTCTGGAAGTGGCTTTGCACACCTCTGTAAGCGTGCAGCTAAGTCTTGGCAGTTTTCGCCGGATGGCCCTGCTCTACGTCGCGGCGACAATTCCTTTTGCTCTTACTGGAATGCTGTTCTCGATTGTGTTCGCTCGACACACGCAAAATATCTCGCGGCTTTACGGAGCCGACTTGGCTGGCGGCGCGCTGGCCTGCCTGCTCACCGTGCCTTTGTTGGACCGCATCGGCGCGCCCAACAGCATCCTGTTTGCAGCAAGTGTGATGGCTCTGGCGGGCGGCGTTTGGGCAGGTCAGCGACCCTGGCGTTTTGCGAGCCTCATTCTTGCCGCCGCTTTTCAGGTGCTCATTGTCATTAACAGCATCCATCCCGCCTTCATTGATGTGGTGTATGCCAAGGGCGCGTATCGCGACCCGGCCCGGTTTGAGTTCAGCCGCTGGAATTCTATTTCGCGGGTGGAGGTCGATACGACTCAAGACGGCACAAAACGAATCGCTATCGACTCCGATGCTTCTACCCGGCTGATGAATGTCGATCCGAACCATTTGACTCCGGAAATGCAGAACAAGCTGATGCATTCGGCAACGGGCATGGTCAACGCTCTTAGGCCGCAGGGCGAATTTGCCGTTATTGGTCCCGGCGGGGGAAGGGACCTGGTTCGCGCATTAGCAAGCGGCAGCCCAAAAGTGACTGGGATCGAGATTAATCCGATCATCGTTAACGACATCATGAGGGGTCGCTATGCGGACTACTCGCACCATTTGTACGACCTGCCCGGAGTGGACGTCCATGTCAGAGACGGTCGATCATTTATCCGGGGCAGCTCTGACAAATTCGATGTTGTTCAGATGACCTTGGTAGATACTTGGGCTTCCAGTGCGGCAGGTGCGTTTGCCCTGACGGAGAACAACCTTTATACGGTGCAAGCGTTTGAGGAATACTTTCAACACCTGCGTCCCGACGGAATGATTGCCGTCACACGCTGGGAATTCAAGGAACCCCGTGAGGCGTTGCGTGTGGTTTCAGTCGCGATTGAGGCCCTGCATCGCCTAGGAGTGGCGAACCCATCTCAAAATCTGATGGTGGTTTCCGACGGGCCCTTAGAAAAGGGTGTTAGCACCCTCGTTCTTGCCAAGCGAAGCGCATTCACGTCTGACGAAAAAGTCATCGCGAAAAATTACTTGCAAACGAATGCCAAGGTGGTCGCGCAATATTTCCCGGACAATCCGCCCGACAATCCTTTCACCCGATTAATTAGCTCAAACGATCCTGTTGCCTTTGCCCGGCAATATAAGTTCAACGTTTCGCCTGTCACCGATGATGCGCCCTTCTTCTTCTTTACTCTGAAGCTCGGGCAAATCCTGCATCGCAGCGTGGACCGGGGCATTGACTGGGAGGCGAATCTTGGTATCGCGGTGCTAGGCATTGTGCTTGCGCTTTCTGTACTCGCCGTCCTAGCGTTCCTCATCATTCCGCTCGCAGTGAACCCCGGCAGTCGACGACAGGGACTTTTACCGCTGGGCTATTTCGTGGCCATCGGGCTGGGGTACATTTTGGTCGAGATCACGTTTATTCAGCGTTTCGTGTTGTTCCTTGGGCATCCGACGTATGCCCTGACGGTCGTCGTTTTTCTGCTCATGCTTTCTAGTGGAGCCGGAAGCCTGCTCTCCCGTTGGTGGCTGCCCCGTTTTTCCCTGGTTCGGTGGCCCTTGATCGCAATAGCGGCCATTCTGTTCGTCTATGTTTTCCTGCTGCCTGCGTTGTTGCCGCCGCTCGTCGGCCAAGTCTTCATCGTGAAATTGGCCATCAGCGCAGCCCTTTTGGTTCCTCTGGGATTCGCCATGGGCATGCCTTTCCCCACTGGGCTGCGGGCGACCCATGCGGCCGGAGAGTCGACAGAAAGCAGTTCTGTCGAGTGGGCGTGGGCCATGAATGCGTCGGCAAGCGTATTGGGTTCTGCATTGGCTATGCTAATCGCGTTGCGTTTTGGACTGAATGTCACCCTCGCATGCGGGGGCGCAGCCTATTGCATAGCTACGATTCTGACTGGAACAGTGCGCCGGCAGCGACTCCCTGGCACCGTCCATGCCGCAGCCCCTGTAGCCGCCTAGTCGCATCCTCAAGCAGCCGCAATCGGGAAGAGCGTTCCGAAAATTCGCCAGGCACAAACCTTATGCTGAATGCGGGATACGTTCGTTTTGGCGGGTTCTAACTGCGGAGCCCACAAGATAAGGATCAGGACAGGTGGTGAGCGCGGTAGGAATCGAACCTACAACCTACTGATTAAGAGTCAGTTGCTCTGCCAATTGAGCTACGCGCCCGGTTAGTGCGATGAAGATCCCTGCTGGCTTGCGGTGCAGATGGAACCCTCTTCGGGGCCCAAACTGCTTGGGCTCTGCGGATGGAGCAGGAAGTCGGTAACCGTTACTGTCCTAGAGTTTATCACGGTTGTTTCTTTTCCCTGCCGCCGGCTTACGGGAAGCGCTATAGTTTGTGAAGTCGTTGGAGGATTCTATGCGGATGACTATCCCTCGCGCGTTCAAGCCAGTCGGATTCTTGATCGCTATGCTCGCGGCGCTGGCGGTTCCATCACTTTTTGCGCAGGATAGTTCAGCGCCGGCTCCGTCCGCGCCCAGTTCCTCGGCACCATCGACTTACCCCTCCCACCCTTCTCCTGTCAACCCAAGATACGGAGGGCATCGCCAGACCTGCTGGCAGATTGCTGGCATCCCGCGCTCGGTAGCGGAACAGGGCCGCGAAATTGAAGTGAACGCACGCTCCCAGGTGCAAGGCGTGTGCAGCAATGCAGCGCTCAACCCGCAAGAGCGTCAGCAACAGTTGCGGCAGATTCATCAGACCGAGCGCCAGCAGCTGGAATCCCTGGTGAGCGCACAGCAGATGGAAGCCTACCGAAGCTGCCGGCAAGAACGCGGACGAAGTGCGAACGTGGGTGGCGGTTGCGGAAATGTGACGGCCCCGCAAGGCGCGGAAAATGGATCGATGCCGGCGCAGGACGCTCCGTCGCGCGAGTAATTTCTTGCCCTTGGATCCGGCCCCGGATAAATATTCGGGGATGATGGCCGCGCCCCTCAGGCGCCGTTCTGATCGGCCGCCAGCGGCGAGCGTGCCTGACGAACCCCATGACTCGGCTTGCGCTGCCCCAGGGAGTCCATTGGGGGACGCTGCTCCAGCGTTCCAATCACCGGAGCATCCTCCAGGAACTGATCCCGGTGCAGCGAGGGCAGCGCCTCCTGCTGACAAATGCCCTCGACGAAATTAAGTTGAGATGGAGTCAGAACTTTCGCTGGCAAAGCTTCAAAGTTACGAAATATCCACAGCAGGTAGATGCGCTGTAGCAGCGACGGCCGGAAGTAACGCGCCCCTAAAGGAGTCAGAACGCGTAAAACCCCTCCAGATAATTTGTCCCAACTCATAGAAACCCCTGCAAAACCGCGGTGGCGCTGCGATTAGAAAATCATTACCTAAAGTCGCAGCACTTAAAGGGCCTAATTATTGCACTATTTTCGATGCAAAGAAAGAGGAATTTCAAATTTCGACAGCATTTTTTTCTCGCCGCTTTCTGGGAGCGTCCGCGTTCGCTGTGCGGCCAACCATTCACCATTCACTCACCCACTGGCCGGAGAGATGTGATAACTTCGGGCCTTTGGAAGCTTCCCTAATCTTGCGTTGCAGGCCTTTTTGCGAGGCTGTAGCCAACCGGAGTCGGCATCTTGAAGCGAGACAATCTTAGGGTTTCCGTGGCGCTGGGAACGTTTAACGGCCAGCGGTTCGTCGAAGCGCAGCTGGCCAGCATTTTGAGCCAGACTCGAGTTCCCGATGAGGTCATCATCAGCGACGACGCGTCCACCGATGACACGCTCAACCGCGTCGCCTGCATCGCGACGAAGCACCCGAAAGTCATCCAAATTATTCAGAACGGGCATAACCGGGGCTACCTGGAGAATTTCGAATGCGCGGTGAGGCGGACCACCGGGGACGTCATATTTCTCAGCGATCAGGATGATGTTTGGTTTCCCGATAAGATCGCGACCATGGTCGAGGTTTTCGTCGAGAATCCCGAGGTCGTTCTAGCCTATTCCGACGCGCAACTGACCGATGCCGAGCTGCGCCCGACAGGGCATACCATGTTTGAACAGCGAAAAAGCATCGATCTCGGAACCCGGCAAACCGTGCGGCAGCTCGGCCGCGCCGTGGGATTCAACGGCCCGACGGTCGCTTTCCATTCCCGCCTGAAGCCCTACATCCTACCGTTTTCGCCTCTTTCCAAACAGTGGGGGCATGACCATTGGATGGGCTTCATCGCCTATGCCGTAGGCGAGACCCGAGCCGTGAATCGCCCTCTCGTTTATTATCGACGGCATGGCAACAATACCGGCGGAGATGCCGAGCTGGATGGAGGCCTCTGGCACCAGTGGCAAGTGGTCAAGAAAATATACGGCGGTTCCTTTGAGTATGGGGAAAGGCGCCGCGGTTGGGAAGACATGGTCGCGCGCCTGTATGAGATCAAAAACAATCACCTACCTCTCGATAAGCCGGCGAAACTCGATGAGTTGTTGCATGAGGCTGAACTCTGTCTAAGGTTCGCGCAAACAAGAGAGAAAATTAAGAAGAAAAAGCGCTGGGCACGCCCCTTTCTCGCCCTGCCTTTGCTGATGGCAGGAGAATATCAGCGTCACGCCCGCGGGGTAAAAAGTCTCATTCAAGATGTTGCGATTCCGTAGTCTTGTGACCAGCTCCAGATGTGGGTGCTGTTTCTCTCGTGAGCGCCCAGCCACTTATCCGTTCAGCTCCGGCAGGAGCTGGATCTGGTCGATGGCGGCGGCAATTCCGAAGTGACCGGACCCGATTTCCTCCTCAACGCGCAACACTCGGGCCTGGCAGCATACCCAGCTCTTTTCTCCCCCGGTGAATTCCGCCGGAAGCACGAGCACTAAGTCCAGCAAACTTCCCGGCGCGATGCTACTCCGGCTATAGAGAAAGACTCCGTTCGCGCTGAGGTCGCGAGTCTCAGCGGTACCGTGGGGAGACTCGTCGTTAGCTTCTGGCGCGGTTCTCTCCGCCACCACTTGAATCGCGACGGGGAGACGCACCGCATGGCGATGGCCCCGACGGCGCTCATTCTGGCGAGGCTCGCCTGGGTGAGAAGTCGGGAGACGCCCATAGGGCGGTTGCGTCATCGGACGCGAGACTATCACACCGCGGAGCTTGCGCAAGAAAAAATCATTAAAAAGCTGTGAATTCTCGTTGTGGGGCCAAGATCCAAGGCGGGACGCAGCCCGGGAAGTAACAAACGCTCGATTACAGGTGTTACTTTACCGACCTTGACTGCGGTCGTAAGCTCCGGGGATATGAGCAAAGTGAGGAGCTGCAACGCGCTCGTCTTGTGCCGTCAACCCGTGTGTTTGAAGATCCTGGGCAAAGCCTTCGCCGACGCCGCTATGGATCACGAAGTCTGCGACTCGGCCAATGACATGATGGAACGCATGGTGCGCGGACATTATTCAGCGCTGCTGATGGACTTCGATTTGCCCGGAGCGGCTCAGGTCGCGGCGCTGGCTCGCATGACTCCGCCGCCAAACCGCCCCGTCCTTTTTGCCCTGCTGGGCCCGGATGTCTCCGTGGGCGCGGCCTTTCAGGCGGGGGCGAATTTTGTGCTGTATAAGCCGTTGGAGCTTGATCCGGTGGAACAATCGATGCGCGCTGCCCGCGCATTGCTCAGGGCCGACCGCCGCAGGTCCGTCCGCCAGAAAACGGAAGTTCTCATTTACTTACAGTGTGGCATCGTGGCTATGCCCGCTTTAGCCGTGGACCTTAGCGAGCAGGGATTGACGTTGCAGGCGCCCGAGCCTTTGCCCCCGCTGCGCGAGATGCCTTTGCGCTTCGTCTTGCCTGGAGGCACGCGGATGATCGAAGCCACCGGCGAAGTGATTTGGTCCGACGACAACGGCCGCGCCGGAATGTTCTTCTCCGGCCTTTCGCTTGCCTCGCGCAGGCAACTCAAGCAATGGCTACGCAAGCGCGGAGCCAAGAGTAAGAACGCGGTCAGTGTGCTCTTGCAACCGCTCAAACCGCGAGCCCGCCGCGCGCTGAGCACGAGTTGAGACGCTGCGCCCGCCTTGTGTAGGATGACTTCATGCCTACTTTGATCTCCCAACCCTCCCGCATTCCGTGTGTCGGCACCAAACCCAAGCTGATCGATGAGTATGTTGGACGCCTGAACTCGAAGACGTCTGCCACCAGCATTGCGCACATGCGCAGCCCCGAGGGCTGGAGCGAGCCCGGCCAGAAACCGGAGTTCGACGAGTTCACGATTGTGCTCAAGGGCACGCTGCGCGTCCAGCATAAAGATGGCCAGACCGACGTTTCGGAGGGGCAGGCGATCATCGCCCATGGCGGCGAGTGGGTGAAGTATTCCACCCCTCTTGCGGGCGGGGCCGAGTATATTGCGGTCTGTGTGCCGGCCTTTTCGCCCGACACAGTTCATCGGGATGAGCGGTAGAGTCCAGTCATCATCGAGGGGAAACGGGATTGCGCGCCCTCGTTCTTATTTTATTGTTTCTTTTCCCGCCCATAGGGATTACACTTTCGCCCACGGGAATACGAAGCCTTTTTGACTGCACCCCGCCGTGCAATGTCGCTGGCGTATTCAAACTCAACACACAGGGAGAGCGAATTATGAGAGTGAGGATCATCCTCGCATTTATATGTCTTTTGGCGATGTCTTCATCGTTGGCGGCGCAAACCTTTCGTGGCACCATTCTTGGCACGGTGACTGACAACACCGGTGCGGTCCTCCCCGGCGCAATGGTGACCGTACGCAACGTCAATACCGGCCAGGAACGCGTCACCACCAGCAGCGCCGACGGCTCCTATGCCGTGCCTGAGTTGCCCATCGGAACCTACAGCGTAAGCGTCTCGCAAAAGGGCTTCGAGACTGCGGTGACGACGCAAGTTGCGGTTGACGTGGGCGGCGAGCGCCGCGTGGACGCATCGCTAAAACCGGGGCAGGTGAGCGAGAAAATTGAAGTGTCCGGCGAAAGTCTGCCGCAGGTCGAGACCACTTCGACCAACCTAGGCGGCGTACTCACGCAAGAAACCGTCAAGGATCTAGCCATCAATGGTCGCGACTACACTAAGCTGATTTTCTTGACCCCCGGCGTCACCGGGTCTCCCGACCAGATCACGGATTCCCCAGGCTCGTTTGGCGAGTTCAGCATGAACGGGGCTCGCGGTCGCTCCAACAACTATTTGCTCGACGGCACCGATATGAACGACGGCTATCGCAATGACCCGGCCATCAACCAAGCGGGCGTATTCGGAACGCCTTCTGCGATTCTTCCTATAGACGCGATCTCGGATATGAACGTGCTTTCCAATTTTCAGCCGGAGTACGGTCGCAACGGCGGCGGCATCGTGAATATCGTTACCAAGAGCGGAACCAATACCTTGCACGGCGGCCTTTTCGAGTACTTCCGCAACGACGCTCTCGACGCAAGGAACTACTTCGATCCGACGTCAGCCCCCAAAGCGCCTTTTCACAACAATCAATTTGGAGGTTCGCTGGGCGGGCCTATCGTAAAAGACCGCACCTTTTTCTTTGTCGATTACGAAGGCCAGCGGGAGAACGTTGGCGTGGTCAGTTTGGGCTGTGTGCCGACCCCCGCTCAGATTTCTCAGGCGACGGCGAACGTCTTGGCTGCCGGCGGAGCCGTGAGCCCCGTGGGCACGTCCATCTTGAATTTCTTTCCGCACAACCCTGCGAACTATATTCCTGGATCGACATCGACCGATGGGGGCTGCTTCAATGCAAGCGGAAATTATGCTCCCGACTACACCGCGATTGCACCCTCATTCAATAACCTCAGCAGCTTCATTGCTAAGATCGACCACAGCTTCAATCAGAAAAACAACATTAGTGGCCGCTATTTCTTTGGTGACAGTACCCAGCAATTCCCGTTGGCTCTGAATGCGTCCGGCGGCCAGCTACCCGGCTTCGACACGGTTACTCCCACTCGCGTGCAGTTGGTGTCGATTTCATATGTCACGGTCATATCACCTACGACGGTTAACGAACTGCGCTACGGATGGAATCGTTTTGCCGAAGGATTTTTCCCGGAGGATAAGAGCTTCAATCCCAGTTCCATCGGTTTCTGCAACGTGCCAACCACCTTCGGGGGCTGCAACTCTTCAGGCCTGCCGATCATTCTGCTGGCACCAACCCCAACCGGTGCCTCAGGGTTCTTTTCGCAGATCGGAGCGACCTCGGGCGATCCGCGTCAACGAGTCGATTCGAACAACCAGCTGCTGGACAGCTTCTCGTGGAAGGTGAACAAGCACGAAATTAAGTTCGGTGGGGAATACCACCGCACTAGCATCGAACAGAGTTTCGACAAGTACTCCCGTGGAAGAATCCGTTTCAATGACCTGGAGAGCTTGCTGGAAATGGCTCCTCAGGAGTCCGCGTTCGGCCTTTTTAACTACACGGGCGACACCCGCCGCCACACGAGCCAAAATGGTTACGGCTTTTACGTCCAGGACTCGTTCCGGGCGACCGCCCGGCTCACGCTGAATTACGGCTTGCGCTGGGATTACTATGCGCCGGTGAAAGAGAAGAACAACCTGTTTTCTGATTTCATCCCCACTTCCGCGACCACCGGCAACCTCGAGCAAGTCGGTCCTGGCGGCTTATCGAATGTGTACCAGCCTGACCACAAGAACTTTTCGCCCAGAGTCAGCGCAGCTTGGGATGTGACTGGAAAAGGAAAAACTGTACTCCGCGCGGGTTATGGACTCTTCTTCGATGCCTTCTCGCAGGATATGCTCCTCGGTCACCTGCCCTACCCCACGTTTTATGCTCCCGGCCCTGCCTATAACAACATCGGGCCGGATCCAGTTCAGATGG